>NZ_JBWKDV010000015.1:0-23441 GCF_056435825.1 Streptomyces sp. NPDC043876
CCCCGCGGAGCGGGTACCTGAGCGCTGCGCGCTCAGGAGAGGAGCAGGCCGCTGCGCGGCCTGTGACGGAGTGTGATGCCCCCCGCCCGCGTGGGGCGGGGCCGGCCGCCCGCTTCGCGGGCTTGGCCGGGGTCTTCCGCTGCGCTCCAGACCTGGGGTTGAGCCGCTTCGCGGTCTCAACTCAGTCTGCTTCGCAGCCTGTTAGGCCGGTGCGCTGCGCTTCCCGGCCCCTGGGCCCGCTTCGCGGGCGGCTGGCTACAGGGTGGGGCTGGTCTCCGTGGTGCCCCTGCTCTGCCGTGCGCCTGGTGACGTGTAGTCAGCATGCAGGCTGTCCGGTGGAGTTGTCAAGCCTATAATTCCGTTCTGCAAAGAGACCTGACGGAGCGTCATTTTCTGTCCGTCGCTTGAATTGCCGAACAATTCATAATCGAATCTAAGGCGAATCACAAAGGCTTCAATTCGGGTTGCGGGGGCCGCATATGAAGATCGTCTGACGGACCCCGCTAACGGTTATGCCTGGGGGGGGGGGGGGCAACCGCGTCCGGCACGGTTATCATTCGCCCCGGGCATTGTCAGTGGTGGCCGATATTATTGAGTTAGTTCAGAGGAATTCGGAGCGGATCCGGTTCCGTGCTCTGCGCCCCTGCCCAGTGACCCCGCCTGCGGGATTCCGAGAGGACCACCACATGTCGAGTGCACCGTGCCACCACACCACCGCGGCGTATCAGGCCGACCTGTACCGGCTCAAGGTGCAGTTGTGGCTCCTCTGGGCCCTGTCGGGGCTGGCGGTCGTCCTGGCCGTGCTCGTTGGTGTGCACCTCGCCCCTGAATGGGCCGACCCGATCAGCACCGCCTGCGGAGCCGGGAGCCTCCTTGCCACCCTCGCCGGGCTCTGCGTCGCCCTTACACAGACTCGGTCCTAAGAACGGACTTGTGCCCGTTCCTCGGCCGCACAGCACCCTACCGGCGCCAGGTCGTCGGATTCCAGGTCTGCCGCATCGGTGTCGGCCTCGGCCAGGTAGACGTCGATAGTCTCGCGGAACACGTCTGCCTTTCCGTCATCGGCCATGGCCGGCGGGGTGACCCAGCGGCGTCCCCGCTGATCCACTTCGCCCGTGAGACTGGGTGCATGATCGAACCTGCTGGGCACCGGCTCCCACCCAGCAACTCCCCTGCACACCCCACGGTCCGCCCACGGACCCGCCTCGCCGCAGAACCCGAAGAGGCCGGTGTAGCCCCTCAGAGGCCCGCTACGCACCCAACTGATGGGCGGCGCCCAGGGGCCGGGACAGATCCCGAAGCCCCCTGAGGGGGTCCTCAGAACCCACCCTGGTTCCGTCTGCTTGGGGCGGCCCGGTGGTACCGCTGCCCCCCAGAACACGTCCGGGCACCGGGCCTCACCCACGCACGCCATATCGGCGCGGGCTAAGCCCGCCCCAGCAGACCCGCAGGCCGTTCCCGAGACCACCCACCAACGGAAGCCCTCTCACGCCTCCCTGAGCGCCTTTCAGGTGACCTAACGACCAGCAAGGACTGCGCGGCCCTACGAGGCGCTCAGGGAGGTGTTCGGCTTGTCTCTGAAACCCCATCCGTGGATACCTGACCTCCCCTACTCTGCGGCTATGAACAACCCTGACACCCGCTCCCCCAAGCCTCCTGGACGTATACGTCAGTGGTGGAACTACGCGATCTGATCACGCAGCGGAAATCCAAAGAGTCCGGCAGGCTCACAACGGCAGTTCGGTGGGCCCGCCGCTTTGGGCGGGGCGGACGGGGTCACGCCCTCCCACTTCCATCCACGACATCGGAGCGACAGTGCCCAACAGGCCGGTCCAACACCGAATCGCCTCGCTAGCCGTCGCCGCAGTACGGCAGGTCTGGAATCGCGGGGGCCACGCTGTAGATGAAATCCAAGAAGACTATGGCGAAGACCTTCTAGTTCAGATATGCCTGAACGGCCGAATGGACCCGGCAAGAATATGGGTGCAGGTCAAGGGCACCGAAAGAGACACAAGCAAGAAACTACCGACTGTCTCAGTAAAGTCTGACCAAGTTCTTCGTTGGGCAAGAACCGCTGACTTGGTGGTGGTCGTGCTCTGGGATGTCAACACGGAACAGGGTTGGTTCATCCTGCCTCAAGACCAGTTCGACCAAGTCGACTTGGCTTCGGGTATCGGCGGACACAAGTTAAACCTGAAGTTTTCGCGGGAAGCGAAATTCGATATAGACGCGGCTGAGCGCCTCGCGTGGGCTGCACGCATTGAACATGCAAATCGAACTGTCGTCTACGCGCGTGCAGGGCTTACCGAAGCAGTAGAAATGAATCTAGAGACCAATAAACATTTCTACAAGGGAATCATCGTTTCAACAGTCTTCGATTTCGCCGTATCGACCATGATTGTTACACCTGTCACAGGCGGCGGACGCCTATCCGAAGAATTCGTACTGCTGGTCTGGGAGCACTTCAAAAACGAAGACCCAACCGTCATGGACGAAGCCACGGGTCGAGCCATGATGCTCGCCATTTTCCAAATGGTCGCTGACCATTCCGCAGGAAATGGCGCGCCTCTCGGAATAGTCAAGGAAACGTGCGAGGCCCTCTACCCTCTCCTCTTCAGCTCCGAACTGCTTGCGATCTTCGCCGGATACGCCGAGAAATACTCTCCAAAGGGTCAACAGGCCAGTGGCGGCTTCATATTTCCCGCCGACAGATCAGAGTCAGACCGTGCCTAACCCGGCGGCGGCTGACTGCCGGTCGCCGCCAGGCGGGCCGACGTCACCCGGCGCCCGTTGCGGTGGCACGGCACCTGCGGACCAGTTCTGCGCACAGAATGCCGCCGCCAGAGTGCACTCCAACCTGCTGTGATCTAGGGGACGTCGCCGCACCAGACGAACCGGGCGACGTCGGCGGAGTCCCCCTTGGCATAGGCGGACCGGCCCCCCGGCCCGAACTGGCCGTGTTCCGACATCAACAGCGCACCGTCCACGACCTCCTGCGGGTCCCAGCCGGTCACGTCCAGCAGCAGACCATCCAGCGGCCCGCCCACCAGTTCCACGTACTCATGCCCCGGCGCAGGCCCCGGCTCCGGGTCATCCCGCTCCGACCCGTACGCCCGCCGATCCATCCACGAAGCATCCACCCACACACCCTCCCATCCCCCGCCAGGCACCGGTACGCGGATGGCGCACTACAACCCGCACACGGCAACACCCGGTGAGCGGTTACCTGAGTGCGGTCGAAGCCGCCGCAGGATCACCGCCCCCCACAGCCCCTCGGGGCCAACTCGCTGCAGTAGGTCCCGCCCCCGGAGTAGCCACTCCATCGCCGGGCCGGCCGCGTCCCCGCGCTCCCCGCACCAGATCTCCGGGACCAGGCCCCCGCAAACGTGAGCTAGCACGTATCTATATAGATTCACAGATCCGGCTACGCGTCACTTCGTGTTGCCCTCGCACCCGGGCACTCCGAACAACACCACCCCCAAGCCCAGGCAGAAGTATCTATATAGATTCCGGACCCGGCTTGCGTCGAGGCCCCGAACCGCCCCCAGCCGCGGGGATGATGGGGGCATGGGACACACCATGGTCATCGCCGTACGCCCCGACGACCTCGACCGCCTCGACACCCTCGTCGCCGCCCAGCAAGCCAACGAACTACGGTGGCAGGCCGTCGCGGAACAGGCCGCCGGGATCCTCACGCTACGGGGCGCAGCGCTGCGCGAGGCCCGCGCCCGGATCCGGACCGAGCGGGACCGGCTCCGCGAGAACGGCCAACACCGGGTGACCCGATGGCGAGCCCTGGCCCCAGCCCTCCGCACCGAGCTGGAACACCTCGGGTGGCTGCGGCCATGGGCGGCCATCCCCGACGGCGCCCCACACGCCGGACAGACCCTTGGTGGCACCGGCCCCCACAACGGGGCTGGCCTCACCGCACGGCTATGCGTCACCCTCCCCAACCAACTCTGGTCACCCCTCCACCACGGCGTCTACTGGACCAACCAACCCCACGTCACGGCCCTGGAGGCGTGGACCGACACTTGGGGAACCGCCCCCGCCGCCAGCCGCAGCGCACCCCGCGAGGCCCTCGAAGAACGCGAACGGATCGCCGCCCACATCATCACCACCGGCATGATCCTGCGCACCGCCCTGGAAAACACCGTCACCAGCCCCACAGGAGGGCCCTGACCAGTACAGAACCTGCCAGACGCCTCCACCAGCACAAACGGCAGCACTGACGCGACGTCACTGACACCACCCACTGACATGAAAGCGGCGCATCGCACCCAACCACCGCGCCCCACCCGCGAGACTGGATCCCATGACGCGCCGCACCCTGGGCACCGGCCCCCATCCCGCAACCACCCCCGCCCCCACACCACTTCGAGGGCGACTCCCCGCCGAACACGCACAGACTCCCGCCCCGGCTCCCCAGGAACCCGTGGTGACCCACTCCCCCGCCCGACGCACCCTCGGCACCGGTACCGACATCAGCTGAAGAGCCGGACGCGGCGGGTACCCGAGGTACCCGCCGCGCACGATCTTGCTGCGCTCGGCGCCGCTACTGATCGGCGGCAGGTGCCTGGACCAAGAGCATCCCGCTCGGGGCCTCTTCAACCGTCCAACCTGCGGCCCGGAAACGGCGCGCCACCATCGTCCGGAACGCCCAGCCCGATGCCGGCGAGACCGGGCGGAAGCTTCCCCGGCGGACGCGCCACACCATCAGGCGAGGGCTCGTCGTGACCCCTGGAGCCATGTCACGGCGGACGTACCAGCCCGTCGTGCGCGCGGTGACCGTCTGGCCCATACGGGCCAGAGGCAGGCCGTCCAGGACCGCCAGGGCAGCCCGCACGAGCGGATCACTCGACTCCCCCGGGGTGCTCCCGAGGGTGGTCGCCTCTTCGGTGGAACCGGGGTGCGCGGGCTGGGCGGGGGTGCTCTGGTTCATCGCTTCTCTCCTTGATGTGAAGGGGGCTGTGGGCTCCGGGGTTTTGCCCTCCCCCGAACCCACAGAAATATTGAACCATATTTTGGGGGTTGGTGGGTCCCTTCCCGGGCGGCCGCACAGAGGGCTGCTCCCGCCGCGCGGCGGGCGGGAGCGCGCAGGGGCACCCAGCCCGCGCAGCCTCCCCAGCCAACTCCGGTCGGCCGGCCCCCGCCCCCCCCCTTGAAGAGTCCGCCTGCACCCCAACCGCACACCCAGCCCACCAGCCCCGAACCCTCGCCCCGGATCACCCCCAAAGCCCACCTCACGAAAAAGCCCCCTCCCCCTCAGCCCTCACCCCCCAGCCCACCCCTCGGCCTTCACCACGCCTTCCACTCCAGACTTCAACGCCCACCCGCCACGCCCTGCACCCCAGCACAATCCCAGCCCTCCCAGAACTTCCCCTCTATCTTCCGTACATATATGTCTGGCTTCCCGTCACCCCGCGCACTGGGTCTGACCAGCAAAAATGCAAGACACTGCCGGAGGGCCCCTCCCCTCCACGCTCCCCCTCACGCTCCCCCTCACCGTCCCCCTCACTCTCCCCCTCACGCTCCTCCTCGGTTCGCCGCCCACCCCGGCACCCCCCTTCCAAAAACATCAGAAATATGGTTCAATATCGATGTCGGCAAGGGGAGGGCAAACCCCGAACCGGCAGCCCTCACCCCCTTCACCCCAAGGAGCAGCCATGACCAACATCGGCCCTCAGCCCGCCATGCACCCGATCGCCCCCACCCTGCCCCCGAGCGAGGCCAAGTGGCACGGCGAGTGGGAACGCGACTGCTGCGCCCTGGAGCCGTCCGCCGAGCGCCGGTGGATCCTGTGCGGGGATGATCGCTACACGGCGAGCGCAGCGGGCGGCCGTGCATGGGGCGTGACCGTGCGGCACTCCACCGGCGCCTCGGTGGGCAGGATGCCCGAGTCGGACGTCCTGGACGCCGTCGCGGAGCACCAGGCCGTCCTGGCCACACAGCGGGCGGAGGCCGACCGCCGCAAGACGGAGGCGTACCGCGAGCGGGTCCGTGGATACGGCTTCACTGCGGCCGACATGGACGCACTGCGACGCTCGTACGTGGGTCGCCTACCGAAGGGCCACCCCTCGCTGGCCGAGCGCGGGTGGCTGGTGCCCATCCTGGCAGGCAGCCACGTGCTCGGTTTCGCCGATCACACCGAAGTCGCGTGGAGGGCTACCCAGCTCGGCGAGCAGGCCGGGTGGCTCACCATCCCCGCAGGCCCGGCGCTCAGCTGACCGCAGCAGCTCGGCAGGCCTGACCAGTAGGGGGGATTCACCCTTTTGCTTCACCGAATCCCCCCCCATCAACCCCAAAAATATGGTTCAATATCTATGTGGGTGCGGGGGAGGGCAAACCCCCGGAGCCCACAGCCCCCTTCACACCAAGGAGAGACATGAAGACCACCCCGGCTACCGCCTCCACCCACACGATGGCGGCCGTCACCGCCCTGCTGGCCGACAACCCCGTCCCCTCCGGCGACCACGCCGACCTCCTCCAGGACATCGCGGCTACCGGGATCACCGAGCCGCTCAGCGTCACCGCCACCAGCACCGGCTCCGTGCGCGTGGTCGACGGCCTGAACCGCCTCGCCGTCGCCGTGGCCCTGGGCCTCACCGAAGTCCCGGTGACCTACCGGCCGCTCATCCCCGTGACCGCGCTCAGCGCCCACCCCGCAAACGTCCGCCGGAACCTGCGCATCAGCGCCGAGTTCGCCCAGTCCATCACGGTGGAAGGCGTACGCACCCCGGTCCTCATCACGCGGGCCGACGGCGGTCTGCGCGTAGTGGACGGTCACCGGCGCCTGGCCGCCGCAGTCAAGGCCGGCCACACCGAGATCCCCTACACCTACCAGGAGCGTGACGAGGCCGGTCAGGTGCTCGACATGCTCACCACTGCCCGTCACCGCGACTCCCTGACCAAGGGTGAGCAGACCGCCGCGCTCTTCGAAGCCGCCTCGCTCGGCGCCGAGACCGACCGGCTGGCCGCCGCAGCGGGCCTGACCGTCAAGGACGCCAAGAAGGTTCAGGGGCTCGCCAAGTCCCCGGCGGTGCGCACCGCGACGGCCGCCGCTGGCGGTAGCGATGCCCTGAACCTCGACACCATGGCGCTGCTCGCGGCCCTGGAGGAGAGCGACCCCGAAGCGGCGCGCGCCGCGCTGAGCGAGATTGAGGAGCACCCGGGCGGGAACCACAACTGGATCGTCCGCCGTACCGCCAACTTCGCCAAGGCGCGTCAGTCCGCCGCGCTTCACCGGGCGGAGCTGGAAGCCGCCGGAGCTTCCTTCCGGCGGGTGCAGGAACTGCGGGAGGGTGCCGAGCGCATCATGAACCTCCGCGTCGACAAGGCGGAGCACGCCGCGTGCCGGGGCCATGTGTGGGTCCTCGAAGACGGCGGCAGCCGCTATGACGCCTACTGCACCAACCCCGCTCTGTACGGGCACAAGGTCATCAACCAGCGGCCCACGAGCGGCAAGCCCAGCGCCGAGGAGCGCCGGGCGACCGTGAGCGGGAACAGTGACTGGGACACCGCCACGCAGATCCGGGCGGAGTGGCTGGCGGCATTCTTCGGGCGCAGCCGCCGGACGAAGGCCGTCAGTGACCGGATGTCCCAGATCATCGCGTCTGTGATGGTCACGGGCGGGGCCGTCCTCAGGCAGCGGGCCAGTCACCCGGCCACCCAGGCGCGGCTGTGCACCTGGATGGGCCTGCCGCAGCACACCCCGGCCGACCAGCGTGAAGCCGCCGTCGCCAAGAGCCCTGCGGCTGCTGTCAGCTGGACGTTCGCCGCCGTCGCAGCCGCCTACGAGCAGAACACCATCCGTTCCGTGTGGCGCACCGATGGCGATCACGCCAAAGCTGCCGTCCGCGCGGACGCGGCGCGGTACCTCACGTGGCTGACGAGCCTTGGCTACCAGCCGACCCCGATCGAGAAGGCCGTCATCGACGGCAAGCCCTACACCCCCAGCAAGGGCAAGCCGGGCAAGTAGCCGACGAACGGCTGGCAGAGGGCAAACCGCCAGCCGACCCACCCGGGGGAAGGGGAGGGCAAACCCCTTCCCCCGGGCCGGCCCCCCCTTCACACACCGGGAGCACCCATGCAGTCCAGCCGTACCCGCACCACCGGTTCCACCGATATCCCGTTCGCGCCGCTGGTCATCACGGGCGCCATCGCCTCGGTCACCACCAACGCCGACGGGACGTGGACCATCGTCCCCACCGCCGGAACCGCCCTGCTCCTCACCGGCCCGGACCAGGCCACCGCCTACATCGAGCGCGCGACGCTCGGCACCGGCCCGCAGGCACTGGCACCGGCCCGCAGCGTCCAGCGCCACCCCTCCGGTGAACGGACGGACGAGGAGACCTCCGAGTCCTGCGGCTGTTTCCAGGCAGCCCTCCCGAGCCGCCTGCACCTCGAGTACGCGGCGGACCTCATGCAGGCCCGCGCCATCGGCCAGCTCCTGCAGCAGGACTTCCAGATCCCCAGCAGCGCCCTGTCCGTGAGCGCAGACCGGCTACGGCCTGTACGCCCTCCACATCCCGCCCACCGGGCGGCAGTTCCCCGTTCACCGCAACGGACAGCGCGACGGTGCCCTTGGCGCCCGCCGCGTACCCGCCACCAGTAACACCAGTGGCACCAGCATCAGCCTGCAGTTCGCCCCCTACCCCTAGCCACGCTGCCGGGAAAAGTTCCACGACATGCCCCGCCCCGCCCCGGCCCGGCGCCTGCGGCGCCGGGCCGGGGCGGGGCGCTGATGCGACGCTCCATCCGGGCGCCAGCCCGTGGGTTTACCAGTCGCGCGGGGAGGGGCAGGAACGCCCTGGGCGGGTGCGCCGCACCCGAGTGCTCCGACGGTCTACCGATGGCGTTCGGTTCGGCGGGGCGGGAGGAGGGGTTTCTATGGATCCAGTGGCCCTTGCAGCCGTTGCGGGTTCGTCGCTCGTCGGGGCGATGGCCACCGACGCCTGGGAGCACGCGCGGGACGGGGTGGTCGCCGTGTGGCGCCGGTTCCGTCCGGAGCGTGCAGAGGTGGTCGGCGAGGACCTCGCCGAGCTGCGCCGGGAGGTGCTGCTGGCCGAGGAGCAGGATGACGAGCGCCTGCGGGAGGCGCTTGCCGCGGACTGGCAGCAACGGCTGTCCGAGCTGCTCCGGCGGCAGCCCGAGCTCGCGGGGGAGCTGGAGCGGGTGCTGGACGAGGTGCTCGCTCCGTTGCTGCCCGAGGAAGCGCGGATCCGGGTCTACAAGCAGACCAATATCGCCCACGGCAACGGACGCGTCTTCGGTGTCCAGGGCGGGAACCTGATCTACCACGAGGGCAAGGGGCAGGGCGGGGGCAGCCCGGAGGGGGCCGCCGGCTGACGTCCGGGCCGCTCAGTCGGCGAGTTCCGCGCGCAGCATGTCCCGGAGGGCCTCGAAGCGCCTGAGGTCGGTCGTGAAAGCCGCAGGGTTCGCCGGGGCCAGTTCCTGCTGGATTCCGATGGCCTCCTCGACCAGTGCCAAGCCCTTGCGGACGAAGCCGAGCCGGGCCCAGTGAGCGCCCAGGTTGGCGAGCGCGCGGGCCACATCGGACCGGTAGGCCGACGGGTGCTCCTCAGCCAGGGTGCGGAAAATTCCGACGGCGGCCTCGGACGCGTGGACGGCGTCCATGATGCGGTCCACCGCGGCCAGGCGGTTGCTGAGGTTGTTCAAGGCCATGCCGAGGTTCTCCCTGTTGACGGCCTGGCCGCTCGTGGCGTGGCTGCGGTGGATCTGCACGGCCTCCTCGGTGGCCGCCAGCGCCACCGCCGGCCGGTCGAGGGCGCCGAATCGGTTCCCAAGGTTGGACAGTGCGACGGCCAGGAAGTCCTCGTGCAGGACGGGGTTGACCACAGCCAGTTCGCGCCACTGGGCCACGGCCTCCTGGCTGGTCTCCAGCGCCTCAGCGGCGCGGCCCGCCGCCCACAGGTAGACGCCGAGGCCGGTCAGTGACCGGGCGAGGGCGGGCCGGAAGACGTCCGGGTTAACGGTGGCCAGCCGACGGCGGATACCCACGGCCATGGTGGCAGCGTCGCAGGCCTCCTCGCCGCGTCCCATGCCCCATAGGTGGTTGGCGACGGTGGTCAGGGAGGTCGCGTACCTGGGTTCGTACTGGTCGGGGTCGGCGACGGCCAGCTCTCGGAAGATGGTGAGCGCGGCGAGGCCGGCCTCGACGGCGTCGGCCCGGTGCCCCAGCTGGAAGAGCGCGATCCCGGCGTTGACCAGCGCGCGGGCGAGGTCGGGCCGGTGTCTGTCGGGGTCCGTGTCGGACAGCTCGCCGTACAGGTGCACCGTTTCCAGGGCGGTGTTCACGGCCTCCTGGAGGCGGCCCGCCTCCAGGAGCTGGTGGACCAGGTTGCTCAGGGGGAGGGCCAGATCGGCCTGTGGCATGTCGGGGTTTTCGGCGGCGTGGCGGCGGGCCAGACGTATGGCCTCCTCGGTGGCGGCCAGCGATTCGGGGGGCCGTCTCATCGCCGACAGGCAGGCGCCGAGGTTGGCCAGGGCGCCGGACAGGGCGGGCAGGTGCTGTGCGGGGTTCTCGGCGGCCGGGCCGCGCAGGCATTCGACCGCCCGCTCACTGTTGTCGAGGGCCTCTGGGGCAAGGCCGGCGTGGGACTGGCGGATCGCCAGGGCGGCGTAGAGGATCGAGCGTTCGGCCGGGTCCCGGGTGAGACCGAGGCGGTGGGCGGTCAGGGTCGCGGTCACCGCGGCGATGCCGGGGTCCAGGTCGGTGTGCCGCCCCTCCGGGAAGTACGCTTCCACGGCTTCGAGGACGGGGACGACGTCGGGCAGGTTCGCGAGGACCGTCAGGGCGGCGCTCCCGGCGTCGACCGCCAGCCGGGGGTCCGTCAGCAGCAGCGGGTGCAGGTACTGCGGGCCGAGGTGCTTCCAGTGCTGGGCGGCGGACAGCAGGAAGGTGACCGCGCGGGCGGTCCAGGGCGCGGGGCCGGGCCCGCTGTCGGACCGTTCGAGCAGGGCGGAGGTATCGGCCTCCGCCCACGGCTGGTCCGGGTAGGCGAACCGGTGGCCCGGCATGGTCAGGGCGAGGAAGTCCTCGGCGAGGCGGTCCGGGTAGAGGGGCTCCAGGACCTGGTCGGCGCCGGGTTCGGCCGGCGGGTAGCAGGACGTGTGGTCGTCCAGCACCTCGGCGGCGTCGGGCACCCGGAGCCGGCCGAGGACCGTCGTGCCGGCCGTTCGGGAGAGCGTTCCGGTGAGGACGGCGGCGTACACAGTCCGGTTCATGACCTCGGGCGGCGTCCGGAAACCGTTCCCGTCCTGCCCGGCGTTGGCACCGTCGCCGTACAGCCGCGCCCAGTGCAACCGCTCGCGGTCCAGGAGGTACATGGTCAGGCCGGGCCGGTCGGTCGGCACTTCGGCGGACGGTGTGGACTCCGCCGTCGTTTTAGTCTCGGAGCTTGAGCCGGGGCCCGGGTTGGAGTCGGCATCCGGCGCGTGGACATCGACGGCGACCAGGGCGGCCATGTGAACGGCCAGGGGCAGCCCGAACTCCGCTCCCTCCAACGTCGGGGGCGGCTGGATCACGGCCGCGTCGCGGAACCGGTAGATTCCGGCGAAGGCGTCCCGGGCGGCGGCGAACATCGCGCCGCGGGCCTCCCCGCCGGGCGGCAGGGCCTCCAGAGGCTGGACGGAGACGTCCGCCTGGTAGGCGTCCAGGATGCCGCGGAGCTGAGGCAGTTCGTTCATCGTGCGCCCCAGCATCAGCACCCGGGTGGTCACGCCGTTCCGGTGCAGCAGGGCGTTTTTCAGCAGCCAGGTCAGGTTGGTGGTGAGCCACCGGTCGGCGTAATCGACGATCAGCAGTAAGCCAGCCGTTCCGTCGGGCCGTAGGTCTTGGCTGCCGGGCTCGATCGGATCGGCATCGGGACCGTGGAAGGCGACGGCAACCGTCCAGCCAGCTTCGGCGGACTCGTCGGCGAACTGGGCGGCAAGCCGGCTCTTGCCCTGACCGCCCGGCCCGTACAGCCACCGGACGCCCAGCCGCCCGCTGCCGTCCCGCCACTCCCGCAGCTCGTCGAGCTCCTCGTGGCGGCCGGTGAAGGGGACCACGGCGCGGCGGGCGTTGAGCATCCGGCTCGGCAGCTTGCGGAGCCAGTCCCGGTGGACGTCCGTTGCGCCCTGCCAGACGCCGAGGAGGTAGAGCGGCAGTCCCCCGGCGCCGTGCACGTGGATGTCGGCCCCGATCACGCCGAACGCGAAGCCGCTGACGGCTATCACGTTCTGCACGTACAGCGGCTGTGAGTCGTCGGCGCTGCGGTAGGCATGGCTCACGAGGCACCTGCCCTTGCTCGGCATGTGACGAGAAGTCGGGAAAACCCTAGCGGGCCGGAAGGGGTACCGGGAGGGAAGTGGACAAGTCAGCGTCCGCGTCCCAGTCCATCCGGTCAGGCAGCCGGTGGATCCGGTCCGGACCCGCATGCCCGGCCTCCTCGGCAAGCGTCCAGCCGTTCATCCGCTCCAACGGAGCTATCAGCCCCCGCATAGGCAAGAGCCGACTCCCGCGGCTCCGACCTGGAGAAACGGTGCACGAACCGCTCATACAAGGCCCTCAGAGCCGCGAACGAGATGAGGCGAGAAGCGGAACGAAGCGTGTTGCCAGTCCAGCGCGAACAGCGTGCGCTGCGCAGGAACGCAGCCCGTCAGTCCCTGCTGGACCACCTCAACAAGTCGGTCCAACCGCTCATAGCCGGGGTCGTCATCCAAAGGGGCCAAGCTCCACGTGACGGAGTCGAGGGGCTCCTTGATCACTGGCCATGTGGCCGGGCCCATGCCGGGCCGAAAGGCGAAGTCCGCGTAGAAGCGGTCCCATACGTCGCGGTACTCCGCTTCCGAGAGTTGGACCACAGGAACGTTCATCACACGCAGAGCCTACCGAGCAGCGCCCTCGGCCAGCACCGAGCAACCATTCACGGAACTCCGGTCAGAGCCAAATTCAACGAGCCTCATCAGTGGCCGGGCGAACCGATGGACGGCGCTGAACGGCAACGGCTTTCCTGGGCCGTCTGTGCGGCCGGACCCAGCGGGCGTAGCGTGAGCGTATGAGCAGCGAAGTGGATGCGGGCGGGCCGAAGTTGCCTCCCAGCTACCCCCCGAAGTCTCCGCCGCCGCCGAAGCGGCCCGTCGAGGCGCCCCGCCCGCAGACGGAGGCGGAGACAAAGCCGGCGTCGGCGGTCGGTCTGCCGTCGCCGCGTATGACGGTCCGGAACCGGCGCACTGCCGGATTGACGTTCCGCTGCGACCAATGGGCCGCGGGCAAGGCAGCCACCCAGGCCACCGAGACGGCCAGGGCCTGGGGATACCCGCGGCTGAATGAGCAGGACCTAGCGGCCGCCGTTCGGATGCTCGTCGACGCGGCGACCGCCGATGGCGGGAAGCGCATCAGCGTGCACCTAGCTGACCAGGACCGGAAGATCCTCGTCGTGGTCCTCTCACACGTGCCCGGTCTCGCCGAGGACGCCCTGATTCTCGCGGACGTCGCCGCTCTGCGAACGGTGGAGTCGTGCAGTACCGACGCTGCGCCCGACGGCCGACGCTTGTCCGCCCTGCTGGACGCTGATCCGCCTCCAGCCCGCGCCCGGCGATCAGTGGCCTGACCATCGGGGCGGGGGAACGGGCAGAGGCCGACACTCCGCGAGGTCGCATCCAGCATTGACGCCACCCCTAGAAAACTGCACCGGAAACATGGTTCAATAATCGCAGCGGTTGTGAGGACATTTCCTGTTGGCCCCGCCGCCCTGCGCCGGGGCCAACAGGCACAGGGGCGCGCACCAGGCCATCCAGGTCAGGCCGCACCACGACGAGGAACTGCAGCACCGCCCCCGCCGGCACCTGACCGAAGGCCCGCACATGAAAGTGCCCGGCGCGCGCAATGGGCAAAAGGCGCGCCGGGCGAGTCCCCTTCACACCACAGGCCCTCACGGGCCCCCGGAAAGGACACCCTCATGGTAGACGCCCCCGCCGGCCGTGCCCCCGAGCCGGGCGACCTGGTCCGGCTGCTGCCGGGCAACTCGGCGGGAGCCGATCCCGCCCTCGCCTACCTGATCGCCGACACCGCCGACGAACACCCCGGCAACTACGAGATCTGGCACCTCACCGACCACCCCGATCACCTCGACTGGGCCGCCGCCGTCACCACCAACGACATCACCACCGTCACCCGCATCACCACCACCACCGCCCGCACATGGACCCCAACCCCCTGACCCAGGAGACCCCCACCCATGCCCGACCCCGCCGAGACCGCCAGCCCCCGCCGGCTGACCCGCGCTGAACTCGCCGCCGCCTACGGCTACAGCACCAACACCCTCGACCGCCTATGGGCCGACCGCGAATCCAACGGGCACCCGCCCGCCGAACGCCAGGGCCGCACCCTCACCTGGGACCCGGCCGAGTTCGAAGCCTGGGACCGCAAACGCCAGGACATCATCGGCGTCGCCGAGTTCGCACGGATCCTCGGCCACAACGACAACTCATGGGTCACCAAAGCCGCCCAGGTCCCGCCCGCCGGCTTCCCCAAACCCACCGAATGGGCCGACCCCGTCAACCGACGCCGCCCCAAATGGAACCGCGCCGACGCCCAGCACTTCGCCGACAACCGCACCACCACCTCTCCCCCCGCAGGAGCAGGCAAACCCGCCGGCGCCCGTACCGGCACCCGCTACGCCGACGACCCCCGCCTCGCCCTCGCCCGCCAGGTCCTCACCGAACACCCCACCGAACGCACCGCCCAGCACATCGCCCGCCTCCACCAACTCCACCCCGGACCATCCGCCAGCACCTGGACCAAAATCATCCAGGCCGCCCGCGACACCACGACACCCAACGACCAGACATAGAACGAGCCCCGGGCACGCCCACCGGCCACTCACCAACCACCGGCGATCCCCTGGCACCTCACCCACCAGCACACCGCAACCTCACCCACCAGGAGCAGACCATGACCCACACCACCCACCCCTTACCCGCCGCACTCGGCAACTGGACGTGCACCTGCAGCGCCACCAACCCCCGGAACTGGGACGCCTGCGGCGAGTGCCAAGCCCCCAGCTGGACCTGCGCAGCCTGCGGCGAAGTGAACCCCGACCGCCGCAGCCACTGCAACGAATGCGACAACACCATGCCCGCCGAAGCCCTCGGCGACCGCGACGAAGACTTCGAGATGACCTACCCCGAGTGGATCAACACCCAGGTCGGCCCCCGCCACACCGGCGGACACTACGACCACGGCACCGACGACACCGCCTACGAAGTCCTCGCCATCGACCGCGGCCCCCGCACCGACTGGCCCACCTGGCAGATCACCGTCCGCTACACCGACGGCCGGACCCTGACCCACACCAGCGCATGGGACCCCCGCAAGGACCGCATCATCACCCAGCCCACCACCGCAGCCGACCAATAGCCGCACCCCCGCCCGCCCGGACACGCCGAAGGCCGGACACCCCCTTGCGGGACTGTCCGGCCCTTGCCGTATACCGACCCCGCAGCGCTCAGCGGCCCCCAGAGGCCGCCAGGACGGGGTGATCAACATGATGGTGCTCCACCTCGACCCCGTACTCGCCGCCCCAGGCGCCGTACAGGCCACGGGCCACTGCCTCCGCCACCGCGACCGACCTTTCCCGGACTAAGAAATGATCTTGCTGCTGAGGTCGGTGCAGCTGCGCCGTAGGCTGCGTGTCATGGGGCGATTCGATGAGGTCATGGCGACGTTCTGGGGTGACGGTGATTACGGTGTCCAGCCGCCCCTTACGGACGAGATGGTGCGAGAAGCCGAGCGTGCGCTCGGTGTGAGGCTGCCCGCGGCCCTGCTTGACCTTCTGCGTGTTCAGAACGGCGGCATCGTGGCTGCTGATTACGATGCGTTCCCCACCAGCCAGCCGACATCGTGGAGCGAGGACCACGTTCCCTTCGACCACCTGATGGGCATCGGGCGGCGCGACGGGGCGACCTCGTTGCTCGACACCCCGTACTTGATCGGCGAGTGGGGTATGCCAGCGCCACTCGTGCTGCTCTCCGGCGATGGGCACTGCTGGATTGGGCTCGATTACCGCGTCTGCGGACAGGATGGCGAACCCTCAGTCACATGGTTCGAGACCGACCTCAACAGGGAGGTCGTCCTGGCCAGTGACTTCCGCTCGTTCGTCCAGGCCCTCACTGCGGCGAGCGCGTATGGCGACGGCTCTGTTGAGGACCCCGTACCTACCTAGTGAACGCCGTCTGACCGGGGATGCACTTGATCACGTGCAAGCAACGCATCGGGCGAGGTCTGCTGAAAGGAAGACAATGAACCGGCGCTGCGAGCCGGTGATCGTAGCCAAGTAGATCCGGGCCGAACCTTCAGCGTGAAGTCGGTCGACGGCTTCGGCCAGTCCGGGTCGGAGTGTGTCACCGCTGTCCAGCATGACCTGGTGTCGGTGGGACCAGATCGCCCAGAGCTGACGTGCAGAGGCGGTCTGGCTTCGGAAAACCTCAAAGTCCGCGCCCGCCTGAAGTTCGGCCAGAGCGGCATGAGCAGCGACGCTGGTGTCCCGGGTGAGCACAGATTCCAAGTCGTCGCGGTCCATGCCGCCAGTCTGCCGTACTCCCTTCTTGGCAGGTCAGAGGTCAGACCTGCTGGCCGGTGCCCCCCGTTTCCGAGTGACCAACAGGGCTCGATTCGGTGAAGACAGGCATGCCAACGCTGCTCTTCGACGCGCACAGAGCCACAAGCTAAAGGCCGAGGGACGCCCGTCGTCGGCCCACAGGTCCACTGACACCCGTGCGCTGTCGGTCTCGGCACGGATTTCCCGCCGGCATGGACGGAGTCGCGCATCGGCCGGTGGATGGAGCGCTTAACCGATCTCCCGATGGTTCATCAGCATCAGTGCTCAGAAGCCTTTTTGCAGGTCAGGACGTACTGGGTGTCATCTTGACCGAGACCGGGTTTCAACGCGTCAGCAACCCCATAGAATTCGGGCTACCTCACGGAGGCTGCCTCCAAGTGCCCTGCCATTTCGGCAGGGACCCCCGATCGGGGGTCACCTCGGGAGCACCGGGAGGCGCAACATGGCGAACACCGACGGCACGGACAACAAGGAAGGGGAGGAGCCCGACCGGCGCAGGCCGCCCTGGCAGCATGCTCTGGTCTTCTGGTCCCCGGTGTGCGTGCCGGTGATCGCCGAAGTGATGAAGTGGTTCATCCCCCAGGGGTGACCAGCGCGCGATGAGACGGCCGGAACCGGTGCCGGGGCAGCACAGAGCCCGGCCGGAATCAGGTCGGCCGGGCTCGTAGCAGACGCATCACTGGGAGGGTTCGGCCTGGTTGCACCCGGGTCGGGCCCTCCCCTGCAATGCGGGCTTGCGTGCACGCAAGCAAGGCTTGCGTGCACGCAAGCTACATCGTAGCCACCGACACGTAAAAGTTGATTGGCAAGTACAGACCCAGGTCAGCTATCCGTGTCAGGACAAGGGCTCCCACTCTTCAGCTCACCGGACCCGGTCCTGCCGTGCGCGGCGCCGAAGCTGATGCTCGTCCTCCTCCCGCAGCAGCTCACCGAGCGCCCGCGCCAGAGCAACAGCCCTCACCCACGGATCGGAGGGTGCCAGGCGGAGCGCAGCGTCCCAGGCCGCGAGTGCGGCGTCGGCCGACGCCGGACGGCGGCCATCGGCCTGGAAGTGGAAACACAGGACACCGTGCGCGACCAGACCGCCCTCGTCCACCAGGTACGTGACCCACTGCGCCGCACTCTCCGGAGGCTCCACAGCGGCCAGGACGTCCGCGACAGCGTGGGCAAGCAGCTCTGCCCGGCTCACCGCTCGTCTGCCCGGGCCGGCCTGCAGTCAGGATCACCCACATCGTGCGCCCAGTCCGACGGGCGAGCCCCCGAAGCGGAATGCCGGATGATCTCCTGCCCGCCCGACCGGATCGGCCGGTCGCACTTGGCGCAGATCCGGCCCGCGGCAGTCACGCCGGCTCCAGCGCATCGGGCGCCGCCGTGAACTCCCGCCCGTCCGCACCGCGCACATACGCGGTCCGGGTGTAGACCTCCTGGCCGGCGACGGAGCCCTGCGCCTCCTTGATGACGGCCATCAACTCGCCCTCGCGGTCCGTCCTGGGGTCCCGCACCTGCTGGTGCAGCAGTCGGTGCTCCACGTACTCCGGCAGCGCCATGATGGACGATCCCTTCTCTGCGAAGCCGCGGCCACACGGCCAGGAGCTTCTCGGTAAAACGGGCGGGTTGGTGAGGGCGCGGCCAGCGGGTCAGCTGGCACCGCAGGCCGCGCCCCGTTGATCAGCCGTCCCCGAAGGAGGTGGAGACGGCCGGCAGAGGGGCACGCGCCGCGCAGCGGCAGGCGCGAGCCTGAGTGGTGGCCGTGGCAGCGGCGCCCCCGGCGGGGGGCTGCGCTTCGGCCTCGGGGACCTCCCTGCCCGCAACGGCCGGGATGGGTGCGGGAGCGGCGTCGGCAGTGGCCGCGAGCACGGTGGACCAGGCGGCGAGGGCCAGACCCACGACGTTCGCGGCGATCATCACGGCCCCGGGGAGTACGCCGTCCGGCGCGCGATGGGTAGCGGCGCGACGGGGACGTAAGCCGGTCACCGGGCGGGCCGCTGGGTGTGCATCGTCTGTTCCATGGCCAGGCGCCGCTCCGTCCCGCCGGGCAGCCGCACCCACACGTACGCGGCATTCGCGTCCACTCCGCTCCAGCCGCTCCCGACCTGGACGACCTCGCCCTCATACAGCTGAGGCCGCTCGCGCGTGCCCGGCTCGGGAAGGGTCCACCCCTCTACCCAGTCACCGACAGCGAACGGACACCCTGCCGCCTGGATGGCGACCCGGGCCGCGCGCGCCCCGGTCGCCGGACCGGCCTGGCAGGTGCAGGAGCGGAGAAGGGGGTCAAGGGACCGGGTGCGGTGCGGAGGGGGGTGTCCCTGGCTGTTGGTGCTGGTCGTGGTGCTCGGGCTCGTCTGCATAGTCGGCCTCGGCGTACTCGCGTCGATTGGGGTTGAGGACTGCCCAACTCCCATGGGGCAAAGCGGGCGGGCCCTCAGAGGGCACGACAGTGCGTCGAGAGTGATCATCACTTGACGCACCGTAACGAGCCTCGGACGTAGCATGCTCTTTTTGACGGTCGCTGCGCAATATGGCGGCGCGAATCTCAAAAGATGCGACCTGTCATACGCCTCAATCCGGCTGTGCCAATGGCGAGTTCACGTGCACCACTGGCGACCGGGTATGCGCCAGTGGCGTACCGCCGCACACCAGCGTCATGCCACACTGCGCGCATGACGCAGACACGTGCGACACCGACGGTCAAGAGAAGGCGAGTCGGCGCCCAGCTGCGGCGCTACCGCGAAGCCGCCCACATGAGTTCGGGCGACGCAGCGAAGGCAATGACGTGGGACAGCGCCAGGATGAGCCGCATGGAGCGCGGACTGCAGCGGGTCACCGCGGACGAGGTCCACGCCCTGGCGAAGGTCTACGGCGTCAACGACCACGCCGCCATCGTGGAGATCGCACGTGTCGCGGAAGAGCCGCCGGACATCGGCTGGTGGATGCCGTACCGGGGACTGATGACGCAGGAGTACATCGACTTCATCACCCTCGAATCCGAGGCCGAGACCATCCGCATCTGGCACGCGGGACTGGTCGGCGGGCTGCTCCAGACCCCCGCCTACGCCCGGGAGATCGCCGCCACATCGGTCACCCCGATGTCCCTGGCGATGTCAGAGCGGCTCGTCGCCGCACGCATGGCCCGGCAGGAGGTGTTCAGCCGGCCGGGGAAGCCCGTGCACTACTCGGCTCTCGTCCCCGAAGCAAGCTTCCATCAGCGGTTCGTGGCAGGGCCCGCCGTCCTGCGCGACCAGCTGGCGCGGCTGCTGGACGCATCCGAAGCGCCGCACATCGACATCCGCGTGGTGCCGCTCACCGCTCTTCCCCACCCCGGCACCGGTGGGAATTTCACCATCCTGACCTTCGGCCACCCCTGGCGCCCCGTCGTCTCTGTCGACCACGCCCGTGGCGGCAGCACGCTGGAGGACCCGGCGGAAGTCGAGGTTTTCGACGCCATGTACGCCCGCATCGAGGACGCAGCACTCCCCGCGGAATCATCCCGGGACCTCATCACCACCTACCTGGAAGGAACTCGCACGTGAGCACCCGCGAAGGATCCGAGACGTCCCTCGGCTGGTACAAGTCCAGCTACAGCAGCGGCGACAGCGGCCAGTGCCTGGAAGTCGCACCCACCTCAGGCGCCCTGTACGTCCGCGACTCCAAAGCCATGGGGCGCGGCCCGGTCCTGCGCTTCCCCTCGGCCGCCTGGTCCCCGTTCATCACCGATGTAAGGGACCAGCACACCACCAACGCCACCGTGGCGTAGCCCGCGGGGCGCAGGTGAGCCCCTCAAGTAAAACAGCGCCCTGCCGCCGCCCCGGGCCCCCCGCCTTCCAGGGGGCCCGGGGCGCACCGCGTCCTGGGCGCGGAGGGGCGCGTGGTTGTCGGGTATTTTCGCGCAGCCGCTGCCTGCGTGCCGGGGCAGCGGTACGGTCGCGGGAGCAGAGACGCGAGCATGGGGGTGGGGATGCTGGAGGCGGCGTTGGCGGCACTGGCCGTGGCGGGTGGCACCACGGTGGTGCAGGCGGCAAGTACTGACGCGTGGAATGGACTGCGGTCCCAGGTGGCCCGGCTGCTGGGCCGCGGGGATCCGGCGGTGGAGCGGGCGGAGCTGGAGCGCCTGGACCAGACCGCCACCGCCCTGCGCGGGCTGGAGCCGGCCGAGGCGGACCGGGTACGGATCCGGCAGGAGGCGTCCTGGCAGACCCGCTTCGAGGTGCTGCTGGAGAGCGTGAGCGACCCACAGGAACGTGCCCGGCTCGCCGAGGGACTGCGGGCCCTGGTCGAAGAACAGTCCGCGCACACAGGTGGCGGGGCTGGCGTCGTCTCCGGCAACGTCTTCAACGGGCCCACCGCCTTCCAGAGCGGGGCGAACAGCCGGCAGGACAACCACTTCGGGACCGGGTCCTGAACGGCCCCGCCGGCCACGAACGCACCCGTGGAACCGGCGGGGACACGTTCAACGGTCCCGCCGCCGGCCAGTACGGCGACCACAGCACACAGAACAACTACTTCCCCACCACGCGCCCCCCGGTGACCTGGCCGCACCAGGTCGGTGTGATCCCGCGCCGCGCCGACTGCTTCCAGCACCGCCACGCGGTCGACGAGGTCGGTGCGGCCCTGGCTGTCGGGGACACCGCGGTCCTTACCGGCCAGGTACTGGCCGGTGTGGGCGGAGTCGGCAAAACGCAGCTCGCCGCCGACTACGCCCGCCGTGCCAGGAACTCCGGCGCCGCCGACCTCCTGGTCTGGATCACCGCCAGTACCCGGACCGCGATCACGTCCGGGTACGCGCAGGCCGCTGCAGATGTCCTGCCCGTGCCGCCGGAGAACCCCGAAGAGGCCGCAAGGGCATTCCTTGCATGGCTCGAACCCCGGGCCACGGCGACGCCGCGGCGCTGGCTGATCGTCCTGGACGACGTCTCAGCCCCTGGTGACCTCTCCGGCCTGTGGCCGCCGGCCGGCCCGCACGGCGCCACTGTGGTCACCACCCGCCGCCGCGACGCCGCCCTGCACGGCCCCGGCCGACGCCAGGTACCGGTAGGCATGTTCACCCCCGGCGAGGCCACCTCGTACCTGCAGGCGGTCCTCGCCGAACACGGTCGCCACGAACCAGACCAGCAACTTGCGCACCTGGCCGCCGAACTCGGCCACCTTCCCCTGGCCCTGTCCCAGGCGGCCACCTACCTCATCGACACCGAACTGGACTGCGCCACTTACCGCCGGCGCCTGGCGGACCACACCCGCCGCCTGGCCGATCTGCTCCCCGAGGCCGGCTCCCTGCCCGACGACCAGACCACCTGCACGGCCGCGGCCTGGTCACTGTCCATCGACCGCGCCGGCCAACTCCGGCCGGCCGGCCTGGCCCGCCCCATGCTCGAACTCGCTGCGATGCTCGACCCCAACGGCATCCCCGCCCCCGTCCTGACCAGCCCACCCGTGCTGGCCTACCTCGCCGAACACCGCACCGACAGCACACCAGGCAACGGCCCGGCGGAGCCCGTCACAGCGGAACAGGCGTACGACACCCTGCGGGTACTGCACCGCCTGAGCCTGATCGACCACACCCCCGGCACGCCCCAGCAAGCCGTCCGCGTGCACCAGCTGATCCAGCGTGCCGTCCGCGAACCCCTGCCCACCGACCGGTACGACCAACTCGCACGTACCGCCGCCGACGCCCTGACCGTCACCTGGCCCGACGTCGAGCGGGACACCGCCCTCGCCCAGACCCTGCGCACCAACACCGACGCCCTCACCCGCAACGCCTCACGGGCCCTCTACCAGCCAAGGGCCCACGCCGTGCTCTACCGCACGGGGAGAAGCCTTGGTGCGACAGGCCAGGTTACCGCCGCCATCACACACTTCCGCCGCCTCGCCGACACCGCCCACACGCGCCTCGGCCCGGACGACCCCAGCACTCTCGCCGCCCGGCACAATCTCGCCCGGTGGCGGGGGGAGGCGGGGGACGCGGCCGGTGCCGCCGCGGCTATCGCCGAGCTGCTGGAGGACCAGCTACGGGTGCAGGGCCCCGACCACCCCGTCACCCTCGCTGCCCGGCATGATCTCGCCCACTGGCGGGGTACGGCGGGGGACGCGGCCAGCGCCGCCACCGCTCTCGCCGAGCTACTGGAGGACCAGCTACGGGTGCAGGGCCCGGACCACCCCAACACCCTCGCCATCCGGAACAACCTCGCCTACTGGCGGACGGAGGCGGGGGACGCGGCCGGCGCCAGTGCCGCCTTCGAGCAGCTGCTTAAGGACCGGCTGCGGGTACTGGGCCCCGACCACCCCCACACCCTCACCGCCCGGAACAACCTCGCCTTCTGGCGGGGGGAGGCGGGGGACGCGGCCGGCGCCGCCACCGCTCTCGCCGAGCTGCTGGAGGACCGGCTACGGGTACTGGGCCCCGACCACCCCCACACCCTCGCCACCCGGAACAACCTCGCCCGGTGGCGGGGGGAGGCGGGGGACGCGGCCGGCGCCGCCACCGCTCTCGCCGAGCTGCTGGAGGACCAGCTACGGGTGCAGGGCCCCGACCACCCCGACACCCTCGGCGCCCGGAACAGCCTCGCCTACTGGCGGGGGGAGGCGGGGGACGCGGCCGGCGCCGCCAGCGCCTTCGAGCAGCTGCTGGAGGACCGGCTACGGGTACTGGGCCCCGACCACCCCCACACCCTCGCCGCCCGGCACAACCTCGCCCACTGGCGGGGAGAGGCCGGGGACGCGGCCAGCGCCGCCACCGCTCTCGCCGAGCTGCTGGAGGACCGGCTACGGGTGCAGGGCCCCGACCACCCCCACACCCTCGGCGCCCGGAACAGCCTCGCCTAC
>NZ_JBWKDV010000015.1:23539-60299 GCF_056435825.1 Streptomyces sp. NPDC043876
ACTGGCGGGGGGAGGCGGGGGACGCGGCCGGCGCCAGTGCCGCCTTCGAGCAGCTGCTGGAGGACCAGCTGCGAGTGCAGGGCCCCGACCACCCCAGCACCCTCGCCGCCCGGCATGATCTCGCCTACTGGCGGGGAGAGGCCGGGGACGCGGCCGGCGCCGCCAGCGCCTTCGAGCAGCTGCTCGAGGACCGGCTGCGGGTGCTTGGCCCCGACCACCCCCACACCCTCGCCGCCCGGCATGATCTCGCCTACTGGCGGGGGGAGGCGGGGGACGCGGCCGGCGCCAGTGCCGCCTTCGAGCAGCTGCTGGAGGACCAGCTGCGAGTGCAGGGCCCCGACCACCCCAACACCCTCACCACCCGGAACAACCTCGCCTACTGGCGGGGGAAGGCGGGGGACGCTGACAGTGTTCGATAACGATCGTTCGTGAGATCCAGAACCAGCCAGTGCGGGACGGCCATCGAGCGGGTGGAGACGAAGCGCTGAATAGTGCAGCAGCCGGTGAGCGGGGTGGTGAACTCCCGCCGGTGCACCCGCAAGAGCCGGTGAGTTTCTCGCCTGTAGGGCTGTGACCTGCACTGGGGAGGTTCACCACCGGGCTGGTGAGTTCACCGGTGAACTCACCACCCCAGCTGTTGTCAGCCCGTGACCCCCAAGGGCTGGTGCTGGTGAGTCGGTGGGTGAGGTGCCCGCCGTTTCGTGGAGTGCAAGCAGTTCCAGCACTCCACGAATGGGAACCTCGATGACTCCAGAACCACGCGGCAGTCTGCGCCCGGCCCCCCGAGCGCCGGCCGCCGCAAGGCCGCTGCGCCGCTCCCGTCCCGAGACCGTTGCGGTCCAGGGCGCCGTCCCGCGCGGCCTGCGCCTCGCCCGGATCGGGGTGTGGAGCGCGCTGGCCGCGGGCCCCCTTGCCCTGACCGCCGTCCTCACCGTCATGGCGGCCCCCGCCCGCACCGCCCCCGCCGCGCCCGTCCCGCACATCACCAGCGCGCCGAGCCCGGCGGCCGACCCGGCCGGTAGTGCCGCGCTGTTCGTGGACCTGTGGCTGCGAGCCGACTCCCGTACCCCTGACAGCCCCGCGGCCGCAGCCGTCCGCGCCATGGCCCCGGCCGCAGAGCTGCCCACGCGCTCGCGCGGCGAAGCGGCGCCGCCGGATGCCGTGCGGGTCCTCCCGCTGCGGACCGCCTTCACGAGCGACGGATGGACCGTCCTGGTCGCCGCCCTCACGGACACCCCGCGCCCCGCCGCATCGGCCCCCGCCCCGGTGACGTCCGCCCCCGGCAGTACTCAGGCGGTCCGGTACTTCGCGGTATCCGGGACCGGTGGCACAGGCGGCGGGCCGCTGACCGTGACCGGTTCGCCGGCCGAGGTCGCGCCGCCCGGCACGGGCCCTGCTCCCACGTCGCCTTACACGCAGCCGGTTCCTACCGGCCAGGTCCTGGCCACGACGGTGAGCGAGTTCCTGCGGACCTACCTCGGCGGAGGCCAGGGAGCAGGTCTGGAGCGCTACCTCTCCCCCGGCGCCCACCTCCAGGCCCCCACGGGCGCCGCGTACAAGCGGACCGACGTCCAGGACGTCGCGGCCGACTCCCAGCAGGCCGCCGCCAAGGACGTCCCCGGCGACGGAGTCCGGGCCCGCGTGCGGGTCCGGGTCACGGGTGAGGACCAGGCGGGCACGCGGTGGCCTTTGGTCTACCGGCTGGAGATGGTCACGCGTGCGGGCCGGTGGGAAGTCACCGCCCTGGACGCCGCCGCCCCCTCCGTGGCCCCCGTTCCTTCGGCGTCGGCAGGTGCGCGATGACGGGCACGGTGGTGCTGGCCGGGAAGCTGGACACGTTGGGCGACTCGTTGATCAAGACGGTCACCGACTGGGGTGGCGGCGCGCTGGTCGCGGCCCTGATCGTGCTCGTGCTCGTCACCATCGCCCGCCAGATGTCGATGAAGGCCGCCATCGGGGCGGTGATCGCGATGGTCATCGCGCTGGGCATCTACAAGGCGCGCGAGGGACTGTCGGATTCGGTGTCCGATGAGATCAATAACCCGGCCAACGGCGCCGGCGCCGTGGTCGTCGTGGTCGACGGGCCCCGGCCGGGCACGGGGGCGTTGCTGTGAGCGGGCCGGCGGAGGGTGTCGTCCGCTCGTACACCGGGGCGCGCAGGCACCCGTGGGTACTGGGCAAGCTCGGTGACTGGGTGGTGCCGTTCGGCCCGTACACGCCCGCGCAGTTGGTCGTCCTCGGCGGCGGGGCACTCGTGTTGATCAACACGTTTTCGTGGTGGTCGTGGGCGGGGCCGGTGCCGGTGGTGGTGTGGCTGGTGTCGGTGTGGGCGGTGCGCGGTGCGCAGATCGCCGGGCAGAACCCGTTCACCGCCCTGATGGGTGCGGTGCTGGTTTTGACCCGGCATCCTGCGGGCCGAATCGGCGGGCGGGTGGCCCGGGACCGGGCTCCGTCCTACTGGGGCGGCCGGTTCGTCATCGAAGCGGCCCCGGCCGCTGCTGCAGCGCCGGCCGCTGCCGTGGCGCCCGTTGTCATGGCGCCCGTAGCTGTGGCGTCGGGGGTGCGGGCGGCGGGGTCCGGTCTGGACCGGCTGCTCGCCGGTGCGGGGAGGGCGGCGTGATGATGCGGACTCCGATCCGGCACGTTGCCGGACACCTGCTGTGGGCGCCGTCCGGCCCGGTGTGGGCGGTGTGGCGGGTGGAGCCTCTGGCAGGGGGCTACCTCCCCGCGCAGGTGCGTCAGGAGTTGCTGGGCCGGATCACCTCGCTGGTGCGGTCGATGCCCGGCATGCAGCCGCGGGTCTTCGTGCTGGCTGCGCGGATTGACCCGGGCGAGATCGCCGAGCGCATGGTCGACGGCCTCGACTGGGAGCGCCTGCCCCAGTGGGCGGAGGTCTGTGCCGCTGGTGTCGACCTGCTGGACGGCCGGGAGATGCACGAGCGGACGGTGTGGCTGGCCGTCCCGCTGCCGGGAGCTGCAGGCGCGGCAGCCTCGGTCTTGGGGTCCATGTACGCCGAGGCCGGTGCGGCCCTTGGCCTGGCGCCCGTGCCGGTGGCGGAGAGCGAGGTGCGGGATGCGCGCGAGCAGGCCGAAAAGCTCCAGGTGTCGCTGGGCGGGGGTTTGGGCCTGCGTCCGGCGTCGCCCGCGGAGATCGTGTGGATGGTGCAGCACGCCGCACACCGGGGCCTTGAGGAACCGCTGCTCTCGGATGCGGCGGCCAGCCCCCTGTACGGGAGCCGGCTCCACGACGGACAGCTGCGTTCTCCTTCCTACGCCAACCTGGGCCAGGTGCGACTGGTCGAAGGCGGCGAGGAACAGGCCCCAGACCGTGCGCAGAGCGGTGGGCCGTGGTGGCGGAGGGCAGCGGCCGCCTCACCGCTGGGCCGGTTGTGGCTGACGACGGAGACGGAGGCCGGGACCGGCTACCAAGCCCACCTCGTGCTCACGGAGCTGCCGCCCGCCGTGGCAACGGAGGCCGCGGACGTACTGGCCCAGCTGGAGGGCCTGCCCTTTCCGGTGGACGTCAGCGTCGACCTGCGTGTCGTGGGCGCGAAGAAGGCCCGCGCCCAGGTCCAGAGCAAGAAGCGCGAACTCATCGACCAGGCCGGGCAGTACGGGGCGCAGCCCACCGGGATGCCGTACTCGCTGCCGGAGGCGGCCGGGGACCTGGAGGAACAGGACGCCCGGATGGCGCAGACCTCGGTCGAGGTGGAAGCGCAGTCGCTCACGGTCCTCACCGTTTGGGGGCCGGACGCAGCCACCTGCGACGGCCGGGCACGTGAGCTGTCCGCAGCGCTGGCCGCCGGGGACTACCGGGCGATTCGGCCGATCGGGATGCAGCAGGACCTGTTCACGCTCGGCCTGCCCGGCGGAGTGCGGGCGCCCAAGCTCCTGCAGTTCACCCAGCATCAGCTGTCGCAGGACTGGGCGGCCTGCGGGGCCTTGACGCTGCCGCGGGTCGGAGACCCGACCGGGATCCTGATCGGCCGCGACCTGGACTGCGGCACCATCCGCCCCGTACTCCTCAATCCCGCAGACGCCCCCCAGGTGAATGCATCCGCGTCCAGCGCGGTCATCGGTGACCTCGGCGCCGGCAAGAGCGTGCTCCAGAAGCTGATCACCGGGGCCGTGGTGGACCGCGGGGGAACGGCCATCGTCATTGACCGTACCCCGGTCCGCGAATGGGCCACGTTCGCACGGACCGCCATGGGACAGCGGTGCCAGATCATCGACGCCGCCCAGGCGCAGGTGTCGGTCGACCCGCTGCGCGCGTTCGGCGGTGCGGTCGGTGCGCACTACGCCCTGTCCTACCTGACACTGCAGCTGGGCGTCGGGCCGATGACGGCATCGGGCGCCGTACTTCACCACGCTGTGGAGTCGGTCAGCGCCGGGCCCGAACCCTCCATGGGCAAAGTCCTCCACACCTTGCGGCACATGGCCGAGGGAGAGGGCAGCCGGGCGGACGTCGCGGCCACGATGGCCGATCTGCTGGGCATCGTCGCGACGAACCCGCTCGCGGCAATGGTGTTCGACCCGTCGCTGCCGGTGGTCGGCCTGGCCGGTGGCCTCGGCGCGGACATGGTGGTGGTCACCACCGCGGGCCTGACTCTTCCCCCGCGCGAGGCCTTCGCCGATATGGAGGTGTTGCGTCAGCAGCCGCTGGAGGCGCTGATCGGGCGCGCGGTGCTTTACCTCCTGGCCGCCATCGCCCGTCAGGCCGCCTTCACCAACCCGGACCGGTTCTGCCTGGTATCGCTGGACGAGGTGTACTGGCTGACGTCATCGGCCGAGGGATCGGCGCTGGTCCACGAGATCCTGCACGACGGCCGCAAGCACGGCGCCGGAGTCTTCCTCGGCGCCCACACCAAGCGGGAACTGGGCCAGGACGCGGGCCTGATCGCCTACCGCTACCTCGCGCGTACCAGCGACCGCGCCAGCGCCGCCGAAGGCCTGCGGTTCCTGGGGCTCGACGGCGACGACGAGAACCTGCTGCGGCTGGTCACCACCGGTCTGTCCCCCGTCGGCCAGGCCGGACGCGAAGGCGAGATGCTGCTGCGCGACCCGCGGATGCAGGTCGGCCGGATCCAGGTCATCGTCCCCGACGTGCCACGCCTGCGCGAGGGCGTGTTCACCACCCCCGGCCGTAGCGGTGGCACGGCCGGGGCCGCGGCCGGTGGTGCCCAGTGACCGGATGGCTGCCACGACTCGACCGCGGGACCCTGCGCGCCGCCGCCTTCATCCTGCTGCTCACCGTGGTGTTCCTGGTGACCAACACCGTGGTCGCGGCGGCAGCCGACGGCACCGCCGACGGAAGCGGCGGGGGGCTCCTCGCCCCCTTCAACGTGGTCAGCTCCGAGGGCGGGCGCCTGGACGCCTACGAGCTGGACGCCGACTCCGGCGGCATGCTCGACGTCGTCTCGCAGCTCCAGGTTCTCGTGATGTCCGGCCTGTTCTCGCTGGCCCGGCTGCTGGTTGGCATGTGCTGCTGGCTGATCGGATTCGTGTTCCGTTTCCCCGTCCTGTCGCTGCTCACGGGCCCCTCGCAGCATCTCGCCGACGCCTACCAGACCCACGTCGTCGACGCCCTGGGGCTCAAGGGCATGGCCCTGGAATGGGGATTCATCTTTGGACTGATCACCTTCATGCGGGGCCGGTCCGCCAGCGGAGCCGGACAGATCGCTGCCACCCTGCTCATCGGCGCGCTGGCCGCAAGCGCCTTCGTCCGCCCCGACTACCTGCTCGGCCGCGGCGGCCCCCTCGACACCACCCACCAGGCCGCCATCGAAGTCGCGTCGATCACCACGAGCAGCTACTTCGGCACCAGCACGTCCGACCCCTGCGACCTTGTCACGGGTCCCGGTCACGACGCCTGCACAGCCGGCACCGACCAGATCGCCCGCCCGGTCCAGAACGCCCTCACCGACGCCCTCGTCGTCAAGCCGTTCATGCTGCTCCAGTACGGACGGATCCTCGACCCGAAGACCGACCCCGCCGCCTACCAAGCCCACCTCGACTGGATCAAGACCGATCCCCACAAGAAGGCCGACGCGAGCAAGGCATGCGACGACGTACCCGGGCAGGCCAAGGAAATCTGCCGCGACAAGGTCGGCTCGAAATACGCCAAAAACTTTAAGACGCTGGTCGAGGCGCTGGAGAAGGCGGGGCTAGCCGGTAAGGAGGCCGCCGCCTACGCGAAAGAGCCGAGCTGGGACCGCGCGTTTGGTGCGCTGGCGCTGCTGGTGGCCTGCCTGGTCGTCGCCTCCATGGTGGTCTCGATGGCCCTGCTCATGCTCGGCGCCCAGGGCGCCGACGCCGCCGCGGCCGGCGCCTCACCAGTGGTGTGGGTCCTCGCGATGCTCCCCGGCACCACCCGCACCCTGCTG
The DNA here is from genome assembly GCF_056435825.1 of Streptomyces sp. NPDC043876. Classification (NCBI taxonomy): domain Bacteria; kingdom Bacillati; phylum Actinomycetota; class Actinomycetes; order Kitasatosporales; family Streptomycetaceae; genus Streptomyces; species Streptomyces sp. NPDC043876. Next base: position 29,923 of record NZ_JBWKDV010000015.1, read on the forward strand.
TGGCGGTGGTTCGGCGTCCTGGTCAGCAGCGCCCTGATCACGTTCGCCACTGCCATAGGGCTCCCGCTCTTCGGGATCGCCGCCGGGGCGCTCCTCTCCGCCCCGGGCCCCGACGTGATGGTGGAACACCTGCTGCTTCTGGACGCCATGGCGGTCGCGTTCCTCGTCCTGCACAAGCGGATCGCCGGGGCCACCACGTCGCTCGGCCAGCGCATGGCGCTGCGCATGCAGTACGCCCGCCTGTCCGGCATGGGATTCCGCGGCGCCGGGCTGGCCCTGGGCATGACCGGCCACCACAGCGGCCCGCCGTTCTCGCCCGGCAGCCGCGTCCTCGCCGAGGCACGCGGTGCGCTGCGCAGCGGACTTGCTCCGGCCGCTCTGGCGCTGCGCGGCGCGCACGCCGCGCTGATCGGGCCCAAGCCCGCCACCCGCCACCCCGCCGCCCACGCGCTGCAAGCAGTACTGGGAGGCAGGGCAGGTCTCACGGGGGTGCCGCAGGGTGAGATGCAGGTCGACCAGTGGACCGGTGAGGTTCTGCACGACCCGGACACCGACCGGCCCCTGCTCGCCTCCCGCATCCACGGCAAGGCCTCCCGGCTGCGCGGCTACCGCATCGCCCATCGCCTGGGGCGGGCCGCGTACGGATCGACCGTCGGTCTGCCCCGCACCCTGCACACGGCGAAGGCACGAGCGAGCGAGTTCACCGACGATGCGCGAACCCAGCTGCGGGTCAGTGTGAACCGGGTCCGCGAGGACGCCGCCGGGTGGCAGCCCGTGGCCACCGGTGCAGTACACGCCGGACGGACCGTGGGCCAGGGCGCGGCCGCCACCGGCCGCACCGTCCGCGACGCCGCGATCGGCGCCACCATCTACACCTCCACCGCGACCAGCGGACGCGCGCCTGGCCCCCGCACCACCGCCAGCCGCCCCCTCCACCCCACCAGTACGTCGACTCCTTCCTCACCCACCGGGCCGAACACGCCGAACTCACCGGCTGCTCGCGGCCGGACCCGTACCCCGAGCCCGGGCGGGCCCGCGGCCCGACGGACGACGACGTCGCCGAGCACCCCCTGGCCCACGCCCACCCGCACACCCGGGCCCACACCGCCGCCCGCGCCCTGGCCCACGCCTACCCGCCGGCCCGGCAGCGCAGGCGGATCCGGTGGCGGCCATCCGGCCGCGAACCCGACCAGCATCGGCCCCGAGCAGGGGGCCGCGGACGCCGCGCGGCTGCGTGACGCGATGAACCGGCGGCGCCGGACCGTGCGAGGCGACCAGGAAGGACAGACCCCGTGAGAAAGCGGAAAATCGGATGCCTGGCCATCCTGCTGATGGCGGCCGCGGCATGCTGCACGGCGCCGGTCCTGATGATGGCCGCCGCTGCCGGTCAGTCCAACGGGCAAGGCCAGGTGAACGCGGCCGCGGCCGGGATCCCGGAGCGCATGCTGGCCGCCTACCTCACCGGCGCCTCCCAGGTCACCACCTACGCCCCGGACTGCAAGGGGATGCGCTGGCAGATCCTCGCCGGAATCGCCCGCGTGGAATCCGATCACGCCGCCGGTCACCAGGTCGCCGACACCGGGGACATCACCCCGCCGATCACCGGCCCGCGCCTGGACGGCTCCGGCACCGGAGGCAACACCACCGCGATCCCGGACACCGACCACGGCGCATGGGACGGCGACACCGCCTTCGAGCGTGCGGTCGGCCCGTTCCAGTTCCTCCCCGAGACCTTCCGCACCTACGGGCGGGACGCCAACGGCGACGGCGTGGTCTCCCCCCACAACGCAGATGACGAGGCCTTGGCCGCAGCGATCTACCTGTGCGGCAACGGGCGTGACCTCACCGACCGCGAGCAGCTGCGCGCCGCCGTCCACACCTACAACCTGTCCTGGGCCTACGTGGACGACGTGGTCAGCGGCATCTACCGCTACGACGCTCTGGGCAACACCCCCTCGACCGCCACGGGCAACGCGGGAACGGTCATCCAGGCCGCACTCGCGCAGATTGGTGTCCCCTACTCCTGGGGCGGCGGCGGCCCCGAAGGGCCGTCCACCGGGGTTTGCTGCTCACCCCGCGGACAGGACGGGCGCACGGTCACCGGGTTCGACTGCTCGGGCCTGACCCAATACGCCTTCGCCCAGGCCGGCATCCGCCTGCCGCGCACCGCCGCCGAGCAAGCGGGCGCCGGACAGCGCATCCCCGCTGCGGCCGGGTTCGGGGCGCTGCACCCCGGCGACCTCATCTTCTACGGGTACAGCCCCACCGCAGACTCCACCATCCACCACGTCGGGATCTACCTCGGCGACGGACAGATGATCAACGCCCCACGGCCCGGCCGCCCGGTCAGCATCGACCCCGTCACCGCGATGCCCGACTACGCCGGCGGAACGAGGCTGCTGTGAACAGCCCCTCGTGGACGGGTGGCCGACTGCTCGCCGCCGCCCTCGTCCTCACCGCCGCCGGAGCCCTGCTCTCCTACGCAGGCCTGCACCACGACCATCCCGCCCGTCAGGCCGCCCCAAGCCGAGCGGCAGCACCGGCACCGGCACGAACCTGGGACGCTCAGGCCGGTCTTGACGCACCGTCGGCCGTACCCACCATGACGGCGCTGGCTGCTTCCCCGTCGGCCATGGCGCAGACCAGCCCGCGGCCGGTGCGACCGGCGCCCGTATCGGGCAGCACCCGCGGTGAACTGCCCCCACCAGAATCCGGTCCCGAGGCCGACCCGATCATTCAGCAGGCCCTGGACCAGGCCAGCGTCCCCGATCTCCCGCCCCGGGACGAGCGCGCTCTGCTGGACGCGGGGCGCGCCGCGTGGCTGGCGGAGACGGCCCGGTACACGCGGGTGCGGATCCAGGCCGCCACCGCCCGCCGCGAGCCCAGCCCTGCGGGCAGCCCCGTGCGGGCGGTCGTGCGGCTGGTGTGGGCCGGAGCCGACCCCGCCGGGACCTTCCTCGACGGCCGCCCGGCCACCCTCACCTACGTACAGAACGGACACCAATGGACCCGCACCTGAACACCTTGGCCAGCCTGCCCGCACAGCTCCGCACCGCCACCCACGCGGTGAGCGCGGCATGGGAATGGGTGGTGATGAACTCCTGGTGGCTGGCCCTGCTTGCCGTCGTCATCTGGACCGGCTGGGAGTGCCTGCTGCAGGTGGCCGCCCGCCGGGCCCTGGCACGGCGGACATGTCTGGAGCTGGTACCGGGGCCGGGGTTCGCGCCGGACACCGAGCAGATCTGGCGCCAGGGCATGCAGCTGGTGCGCGCCGCCGGGTCCGGGCCGTGGTGGACGCCGCACCGGGCCCGGTCGGTGCGGGTACGGCTGCGCGCTGACGGAGTCAGCACCATGAGCTACCGGATCGAGGCGCCCGCCAGCGCGTACGCGCTGCTGGCGCGGACACCGTTCGGGCCGCGCGTCAATGTCCGGGGGGTTCCGCCGGTGCCGGTCACCGAGGGGCCGCATGTGGTGCGGGCAGTGCTGACCTTGCACGGTGAACCCGGCTCACGGCTTCGCCAGGTGCCCTTGGACCCCGATCCGCTGCAGCCGCTGCTGGACGCGGTCAGTGACGTGCGGGCCGACCTCGGCGACGTCGCCGAGGTCTGTGTGGACCTCTCCCCCGCTTCCCGCTGGCACCTCGCCCTGCGCCGCACGAGCGCCATGCGGCGCGACCGGGAGCGGGCCAGGCGCGAAGCGCAGCGCGATGCGCGGTGGCTGACCCGCGCGAGCGAAGACAGTTTTGGCGCGGCGGTGGGCCGGCTGTTGGATCCGCAGGGCAGCCGGGGCCGCATGGTCATGTCGCCGCAGCCACGCCGTACGGGGCGGGAGAAGGTGCTGGGCAAGCTGGAGCACGCCCCGGGGCTGGTGCGGGTGCAGATCCTCATCCGGTGCGCCTCGCAGGACGCCGAGCGCGCCCAGGCCCGGCTGGCCCGGGTTGGTGCGGCTATGGACGTCTACGCCGGTCCCTCCCGGATGACGCCGCTCGGGTGGTCGCTCGGGCCGTTGCGGGTCGGGCCGGACTGGCGGCCGTGGCGCGGCCGGTTCGATGAGCAGTGGAAGCGTGCGCTGATGCGGCCCGCGCGCGGCGGGTGGGCGCACATCGACGAACTCGCCGGATTCCTCAAGCCCGTGACCGCCGCGGCCCGCCTGCCCCTGATGGAGAAGGAGATGGCGACCTACCGGCACGGTGCGGATCTGCTGCCGCAGGGCTGGTACCGGGGCCCGGACGGCCGCGAGCGGCTGATCGCGACGCCGGAGGACGACACCCTCTTCGAGGTGCAGTCCGGGAAAGCGGGCTGGGGCAAGACGACCCGGGCCCAGGTCCAGGCAGTGGCCAGCGCCCACAACGGGCGCGGGCTCGCGTTCGTGGACCCGCACGGCGACTCCTTCGCCGATGTCGCCCCCTACCTCGCCCACGACGACCTGATCGGCCGGGTCGCACTGTTCGACCTCACCGTCCACGCCGCCACTGACAGGCTCGCCTGCTGGAACCTCCTGGACATGAGCCAGGACCGTCCGCCGCACGAGGTGTGTGCGGCAGTGGTCGAGGCGTTCGCTGGGGCCCTGGGGTGGGAGGACACCAGCGCGCCGCGCGCGCTGACCGTCCTGACCAAGGCCGTCGAGGCCCTGGTGGCCGTCAACGCCCAGGCGGTTGCCGCCCGTCAGCCGAAGGCCCAGGCGACGATTTTCCAGATCCGGCCGCTGCTCACCGACCCCGGTTTCCGCCAGGCGGTCACCGCGGTGCTGGACGGCGAGGCACAGGGCTGGTGGACGGGGACGTTCCCCGGCCTCCCGCCGGAAGGGCTGCTGACGGTCCTCAACCCTCTTGAACGGTTGGGAGCCTCGCCGGTGGTGCGCGCGTTCCTGGGGTGTCCGGTCAGCGGGTACGACATCCGGCGCGCGATGGATGACGGCCAGATTCTGTGGATCTGCCCGCCCGGCACCGGACCCACCGACCGGCTGCTGATCTCGTTGCTGGTCCACGACTTCCTGCGCGCGGGTCTCTCCCGCCGTGACCTGCCTGAGAAGAAGCGGCGCCCGTTCCGGTTCTACCTGGACGAGATGATCAGCCTGGACCACGGGACAGTGTTGGCCGAGATCACCGAGCAGCTGCGCAAGTTCGGGTGCCGCCTGCACGGGATGACCCAGCTCCTGCACCGCCTGGGCCCCGGCACGCGCGCCGCCCTCATGCAGAACGCGAGCTGCCTGTCGACCACGGCAGGGTCGGTCGAGGCCATCGCCCAGATCACCGCCCAGTGGCCCGGCGCCGCTGTCACCCCCGCCGACATCGCTGGCCTGCCCCGCTACGAGCACTACGCCAGCTTCACCATCGACGGCCAGCGCATCGGCCCCCTACCCCTGCGCGGACCCACGCTGGAAGAGGTCTTCGGCGATCCCGCCCAGCCCGACGAGGTCAAAGCCCTCTGCAAGGCCGCGCACCGCGCCACCGGCGCCCTGTCCCTCGCACAGCGCACCAAGACCGCAGCAACCCAGCAGAACCGGGTGACGGACTTCCTCGCGCCCCGCTCCGCATCCCCGGCCACCGCCACCTCAGGAGAGCAGTACGCATGACCACCACCACGACCGCGCGCCCCGCAGGCACCACCGACCCCCAGCCTGCAAGCGGGGACAGCCAGGCCCACCAGGCCATCGCGCTGATTGCCCAGCACCGGCTGCTGACCAGCGCCCAGATCCGCGCCCTGGTCGCCCCGCACCTGCCGCCCCGAAAGATCCACAAGGTACTGGCGCCACTGCGGGAGGAAGGGCTGATCACCCACACCACCCTCCCCAGCAGCATGCAAGCGCACTTCCTGACCCCGGCCGGACACCAGACGGTCGGCGACTGGCCCGAGCTGCGCGGCCGGACCCCCTCACCCATCCCCACACCGGCCGCCGCCCTGCTGCGCGCCGGACACATCCTCACCGGAGCACGCGCACACCTGGCATTCCTCACCGATGCGCGGGCCCGCGGTGATGAGTACCAGCCGCTGGACTGGGTCCCCGAGGTCACCCACCGCCTCCCCGACACCGCGGGCGAGGAACGGCTCGTCGCCGACGCCGTCTTCCACTACACCGCCACCAGCCCCCGCCGGCTCCAGTACCGGGCCTTCGTGGAAATCGACCGCGCCACCATGAGCAGCGAACGACTCGCCCGCAAACTCATCACCTACGCCCGCTTCCACAGCTACACCCCCTCGCCTACCGGGCGGCGCGGCGCGAGCCCCGACCAGGGCGCGATGCTCGCCTGGCAGCGCGTCTACCCCCGCTTCCCCCGCATTCTGTTCATCCTCACCGGCGCCTCCCGCACCTCCCTCACCCACCGCATCGCCGACCTGCGCAGCATGGCCGCCGGCCACGAACTCGTCGCCCGCATGGCCACCCGCGTCCCCCTCGGCGCCGCCATCCTCGAAGACCTCGAAGAACACGGCGCGCAGGCCCCCGTCTGGACCCCCCTGACCGGGACCGCCGAGCCGCGCGGATGGACCGCACTGTGAGCGGTCCCGGGCCCGCGCACGGAGCCGTGCCAGTCAGCGCGAGGAGAAGCGCAGACATTGACAACAGCAAAGATTGAGCCAGAAGTGCCAGTTCCGGCCACGGCTGGACACCGCCCCGTCAATCACGGTCCACCAGTCGCCCTTTGGTCGGTTTCCGCACCTCACAGCCCTGCCGTCATATGCCCCAGCATCAATCCGGGGCAAAAGCCGCCTTCGCTCAACTGCACACCAAGAACCCCATAGAACCTGCAGCGTTGACATCGTAGGGTTCCTGTACGACGCGCCCCACGTACGTTGCACCAGCGATTTTCGCCCTGCGGAACGCCACCACCACCCACCCGTCCGACGCACCCCGGGGATATCCGTGACACCAGCACGACAGCACCACACCCGAACCACCCGGCTGCTCACCGGCGCCGTCACTGTGGCCGCCATCGTGCTCACCGGCGGATGCACCGGCCAAGCCAAGAACGACAAAGCCGCGCCCCCAAGCGCGGCCCCGAGTGCCTCCCCGAGCCCCACAACAGACCCCCAGGCCGCCGAGAAAGCGAAGGTACTGGTGGCGTACGACGGTTTCTGGACCGAGTCGTTGAAGGGGTACGCGCAGGGCACAGACAAGGGAACACGGCTGGTCGATTTCGCAGCCAACAGCGCGTTGGACGAAACGTTGACCGATTTCGCCAACATGAAGGCGGCGGGTGTCAGCAAGACCGGCAGCCCCGGTCACCGCCGGACGGTGACTGCACTCACCCTCTCCGGCGAACTCCCGGCCGCCACCGTAGAGGACTGTCTGGACTTGTCCACCTGGGCCAGCGTGAACAGCGACGGTAGCCCCCATCCATACCCCTCAAACCAACCATTGCGGTACATCACCACTACACAGGTCGAACAGCACGGCGGCCGGTGGATGGTCACCAAGATCAAGCGGAACGGTGACCAAACATGCTGAGAGGTAGAGGGCGGCTAGCGTTGGGCATCCCGTTCCTCTTGTTGCCCCTCGGCTTCACCAGTCCGGCACATGCGGACGGTGGTATCTGCAAAGGCCAGGACAGTTGGGTGACTGTCTGTGTCAAGCAGCCAGGGACGGAGCCTGGAGGAGGCAGTGCAGGCGGTACGGGAACGGGAGGCGGTTCGGCTCAACCCCCCGCGCCGGGCGGCCCACAGCGCGATCACTTCGAGTGCACCAACACGCTCAAGGACCCCCAGCCGCCAGCGGGCAGCCCCGAATGGGAGGGTCACGCCCCGGGCGACGGCGCGGTATACCGCCAGGAGTGCAAGTGGATCAGCGACAAGCCCGATGGCTACTTCGTGATCAGAACTGTCTGGGCGCTCAGCCCCGACGTCGTGGCCGCCGCGATTGATCCCGAGGTCTTGGCACGTCAGGCCGTGGACAGCATGCTGCTGACCGGGCCCGCGATCGCCAGTCCGCGCGCGGATGGCCGGTACACGGTCGGGGTGCCGATGTGGATGTGGGTCGGGCAGAGCCCCACGACGTGGGGCCCGAACACCGCGTCGGCGTCGGCCGGCGGGGTGACCGTGACAGCGACGGCGAAGGTGTCGTCGGTGGTGTGGGCCATGGGTGACGGCACGTCGGTGACGTGCACCGGCCCCGGCACCCCCTACACGCCCGCCCGCGGTATGGCGACGTCCCCGGATTGCGGGCACCTGTACCGGACCACGTCCGCCAAGCAGCCAGGCACCTCGTTCAAGGGCATGGCGACGTCCACCTGGACGGTGGACTGGGCCGTGACCGGCGGCGGGCGGACGGGTCAGCTGACCGAGGTCCGGCAATCCCCGTTCACCGTGATGGTGGGCGAAATCCAGGTCGTCGGCCAGTAGCGGCCCCTGCTCTTCTCCTCCTTCTCTTCTGCTCATCCCCTTTTTCTGGAGGCACAGCGCGTGAGCACGTCCACCCCGTCGTCGCCGGCCCGTACGGCGCTGCCCGGGCCGGCCGGTCCCCCCGACGGTCCGGCCGCCGCTCCGCGCGTGGTGCGCCAGCGGCGCCGACGCCCCGGTCTGATCGCTCTGTCCATCGCGCTGATCGCGGCCGGAGGCCTGTCCGGCGCTCTGCTGTTCACGGTCTCGGGGCAACGCTCCAGCGTGCTGGTCGTCGCCCGGGACGTCCCCGTGGGCAACGCGATCACCGACGCCGATCTCGCCCCGGCTTCCCTCGCCCTGGACCCCGCGGTCAAGACGGTCCCCACCACGAAGAAGAGCGCCATGGTCGGCCAGCGAGCCGCCGTCACGTTGAAGGCGGGAGCGCTGCTCTCCCCTGGACAGGTCACCTCCGCCTCGCTGGTCAAGGCCGGTGAGCAGCTGGTGGGTGTGGCGCTCAAGCCCTCCCAGCTTCCGGCGTCGCGGTTGTCGCCGGGGCAGAAGGTGCTGATCGTCTCCACGCCGGATCCCGCCCAGCCCGGTGCACAGACAGGTACGGCGAAGCCGGCGGATGCGGCAGGGCCGCAGACGCTGGCGGCGACCGTCGTCGCGGTCGGTGTGGCCGCGCCCGCGACGGGGGTTGTGGTGGTGGACGTGGCGGTGCCTGCCGCGAACGGGCCGACGCTCGCCTCCCGGGTGGCGACCGGCGCGGTTGCCCTGATCGTGGCCGCGCAGGAGGGGAGCAGCTGATGGCGGTCATCGCGCTGGCGGGCGGGCTGGGTGCGCCGGGGGTGACGACGTCGGCGATGGCGTTGCTGATGACGTGGCCGATGCCGCCCGGGCATCGGGTGGTGCTGGCCGAGGCCGACCCGGACGGCGGGGCGATCCTGCCCGGCGCGCTCCAAGGCACTCTCGACAACTCGCGTGGTTTGCGCAATCTCGCCGTGGCTTCGCGTCAGGGGCAGTTGATTGAGGCGTTCTGGCGGCAGCTGGTGGACATCACCGATGCCGGGACCCGTGACCGGCTGGTGCTGCCCGGGCTCTATGACCCGGCGCACGCCTCGGCTATGGAACCGGTATGGCGGCCGCTCGCCCACCTGTTCGCGGGAATCGAGACGCACCAGCACGACGTGATCGTGGACCTCGGACGCCGCGGCGCCTTCGGCCCCTCCGCCGTTTTGGCGCAGAAAGCGGACGCGGTGCTGATCGTGGCGCGCGGCACGCTGCGGTCCCTGCAGAGCGCCCAGGTCCGCCTCCAAGCGCTGCGTGAGGCGGTAGGCGGGACCACCGAGCTGGGCATCCTGCTGGTCGGCGACGGGCCGTTCTCCAAGGAGGAGGTCCGCAAGAACCTGGGGTGCCCGGTGACGGCAGTGCTGCCGTGGCGGCCCAAGGAAGCCGCGGTGCTTTCGGACGGGGCCGAGCAGCCGCGCCGTTTCGAGTCCGGCGAGCTGATGCGCTCCGCGCGCTCGGCCGCCGTGCGGATCCAGGAGCTGGTGGCCGTCCGGCGCTCGCGCCTGGCCCCGCCCACCCCAGGCCAGGGTGTCGGCGCATCGGCGGTGACCGGTGCGCGCTAACCCCCTGCACGACAACCCCCAGATGCCCACCGGCACGCTCCAGGCACGGCTGGCTGACCCCCGCACCGCCCCCGCGCCTGCTGGCCCGGCGGGGCATCGTGGGACGCGGCCAGTGAATCCGTGGGTGCCTGCGCCGGCCACCGTCCTCCCTACTGGGCACGCCGCCGTGCCAGCCGTCGTGCCGCCTGCGCTGGTCATCGACTACCGGGCCGTGCGCTTGATCAAGAAGGAGGTCGGGGAGCGGCTGACCGAACTCCTTCGGGCCCGGCCGGGGATGAGTGCGGCCGCGCAGGAGCAGCAGGGCCGTCATCTGATCAATGAGCAGGTGGCGGTGTGGTCGGATGCCGAGGCCGTCAAGCGCGGCGCCGCGACGTCAGCCGCCGAGGACGCGGCCATCGCGCAGGCGGTATTCGACCTCCAGTTCCGGGCCGGCCGACTCCAGCAGCACCTGGACAACCCCTTGGTGGAGAACATTTTCATCAACGGGTTCGCGGACACCTGGCTCGACTTCACCGACGGACGCCGCGTGCAGGTTGCTCCGGTCGCGGACTCTGACGATGAGCTGCGGGAGCTGTTGCGGGATCTGGCCCGGCGGACGACTGGGCAGGCCGAGCGGAGTCTGTCCACTGCGGACCCGTTCCTCGCGCTGCGGCTGGCGGACGGGTCACGTCTGCAGGCGATCATCGACGTCACGCCGGGCACGTATGTGACGATCCGCCGTCACAGCATGCGCCACGCAGACCTGCCCGAGCTGGTCGGGCGGGGCATGCTCGACACCACCCTCGAACAGTTCCTGCGCTCCTGCGTCCGCGCGGAGAAGAACATCATGATCGTGGGCGGCCAGGCTGCGGGAAAGACCACCCTGCTGCGGGCCCTGCTGCGGGAGATCGATCCGGACGAGCGGTTCGCGACGCTGGAGACCGAGTACGAACTCTTCGCCCACGAGAACGGCCACCACCGCCAGGTCGTCCCGATGGAGGCCCGCGAGTCCAACGGCGAGATCGTTGCCGGGGCGGCGGCCGGTGAGATCACGCTCATGGACCTGATGTACCGGGCACTGCGGATGACCTTGACGCGGATCGTGGTCGGTGAGGTCCGCGGCCCCGAGATCGTCGCGATGCTCCAGGCCATGACCAACGGGGCCGGCGGCAACCTGTGCACGCTGCACGCCAACCGTCCCAGCGTGGTGTTCGACCGGATCGCCGAGCTGTACCTGCTGGCCCAGGCAAACATGTCCGAGGCCCTGGCCTACCGGCAGGCCGCCAACGGGCTGCACTTCATCGTGTTCGTGTCCTCGATCGATGAGACGAAGATCGGTGGTCACCGGCACCGGTTCGTCTCCCACGTCCTGGAGGTCACCGGTATCGGCGAAGGCGGACGTCCGGAGACGAACACCATCTTCGGGCCGCGCCCCGAGTGGGGCGAGCACCGCGCCCTGCCGCTGATGCACCCCCGCTGCATTCCCGACCTGCTGCGCGCCGGGTTCGACGCCAACCTGCTCAACGAACCCTCCGGCGCCTGGGGTGCGCCGCTGCCGCTGCTGGTCCAGGAAGAGGTGGCGCTGTGACGGTACTGCTGTGGGTGCTGTCCGGTCTGGCCGTCGCCGGCGGATTGGTCGCGCTGGCGGCCGGGCTGGTCGGGACGACCGCGCCGAAGGGACCGGCGTTGTCCGCGCGGCTGCGGGCGGGGCGGCAGTTGGCGACGCGGGACGAACGCATGACCCGCCGTACCCGCCTGATGGGCGGCGCCCTGGCCGGAATACTGTTGTGGCTGCTCAGTGGGGTGTTCATCGCTGGGGTGATGGTGTTCCTGGCGGTCATCGGGGTGCCGTGGCTGCTCTCCCCGACGAAGTCCGCCACCGCCCGGATCGCCAAACTGGAGGCCCTGGGCGACTGGACCCAGCGCCTGGCCAACGTCCTGCGGCTGGGCCGCGGCCTGGACGAAGCCCTGCATGTGTCGCGCAAGGGATGCCCCGAAGCCGTCACCGGTGAAGTCGCCGACCTGGTGGACCGCCTCCAGGTCGGATGGCGGCCCACCGACGCGCTGCGCGAGTTCGGCGACGCCCTGGGCGACGTGACATCCGACAAGGTGGTCGCCGCGCTCGTCTTGTCGGCCGCCGACCGCGGGCCGGGCCTGGCCCAGGCGCTGGAGGACCTTGCGGAGTCCGTCCACGAGGAAGTCGCCCGGCGCCGCGCAATCGAGTCGGACCGCGCCAAGCCGCGCACCACGATGCGGTGGATGACGATCATCACCCTCGGTGTGATCGGCTGCGGGTTCCTCATCCCCTCCTACACCGCCCCCTACGGCACCCTCCTCGGCCAGCTCGTACTGGCCGTCCTGCTGGCCGGGTTCGTCGGCGTCCTCGCGCTGATGCGGCAGATCGCCGACGTCAAGCCCGTCCCCCGGTTCCTGATCGCCGACCCCCGCAGCGCCGTCACCCCCACCACCACCGGGGCGGACGCGGGCGGCGCGCAGGAGTCCACTGTGGAGGTGAGTGCATGATCCCCGTTGCCGCAATCCTGTCCGGCGCAGCCATCGGAGCAGGGGGCGCCCTGCTGGTGCGCGAGGTGCTGCGCCCCGCGCCCGCGCTGGGTCCCGCGCTGCGCCGGCTCAACCAGCCCGCCCCCGCACCCGTCCCCGCCACTGGGGAAGGCGCCCTCGATCGCGACGAGCAGTGGGGGCGGTGGCTGCTGGAGCACCTCGCCGACGTCCCCGGGATCCGCATCCCCTCCAAGGACCTCGCCCTGACCGGCTCCACCCCAGGCCGGTTCATCCTCACGAAGGTTGCCCTGGCCGGTGCCGGGCTGCTGCTGCCGCCGCTGTCCACGATCCCGCTGCTGCTCCTGGGCCTGCCTCTGTACCTGCCCGCGATCGTCGGGCTCCTCGCCGCGGTCCTGCTGTGGTTCGCGCCCGACCTCGCCCTACGGGACAAGGCCCGGCGCGCACGGGCGGAGTTCGCGCACGCCATGGCCGCCTACCTCGACCTGGTTGCGCTGCGCCGCGCGGGGAACGTGTCGGCCGAGCAGGCTATGGAACAGGCCGCCCAGGTCGGCCAGGGCTGGGCGTTCGTCCGGATCCAAACGGCCCTGGCCCAGTCCCGGGTGGACAAGGTCCCGCACTGGGAGTCCCTGGCCCGGCTGACCGCGGAGCTTGATCTGCCGGTCATGGACGATCTGGCGGCCATCATGCGCCAGTCCGCCGACGACGGCGCCAGCGTCTACGCCACCCTGCGCTCCCGCGCCCGCAACCTGCGCACCGAACTCCTCTCCCAGCAGGCCGCCGAAGCCAACGCCGACAGCGAGAAGATGACCGCCCCCGGCGCCCTCCTCGCCGTCCTCGTCATGCTGCTGATCGCCTTCCCGGCCATCATCCGCATGCTCACCACCTGAACCCCACCGCTCAGAAGGAGCCGACCATGAAGACCCTCGTCCGCCTCAACGTCGCCCTGCGTGCCCACTGGGAGAAGATCCAGAACCACGCCACCGAGGACCGCGGTGACATCTCCATCACCACCATCATCATCTGGGTCGCCGCCGTCGCCGGAGCCCTCGCCATCGCCGGGACCATCGGCGTGGTCATCACCAAGTACAACGGCAAGCTGTCCGGCATCTGACCGGTCCTGACCACACACAGCAGGACGGAAGGGGGACGGATGTCATCACGAGGGGAGCGGCCCTGCACCAGGGTGCTCGCGGCGCTGCGCCGACGGTGCGGCGGGGACCGGGGTGAGGCGTCCCTGCAGATGGCCATCATCTTTCCCTTCGTCATCCTGGTGACCGTGGCGGTGGTCCAGGCCGCGATGTGGGTCCACGCCCGCAACATCGCCCTGACCGCCGCCCGCGAGGGCGTCGCCGCCGCCCGCGTCTACCAAGCCCCCGACAGCGCGGGCAGCGCCCGCGCCCGCGAGACCCTGCAACGAATCGCAGGCGACACCCTCGCCAATAGCGCCGTCACCTCCGGGGGTTCCTCGACCGAGGTACGGGTCACCGTCACCGGCAGCGCGCCCTCTCTGATTCCCGGGGTGTCCGGGCTGAGCGTGTCGCAGTCGGCCAGCGCGCCAAGAGAACGGTGGACCACCCCGTGAACAGCAGACGTCTGACGCGCTGGGCCGGGCGCGGAAGTGTGGGCGGTGACCGGGGCAGCGAGACGATCGCGGCCGCAATCGTCACCCCGCTGCTCCTGGTCCTGCTGTGTCTGGCCATCGCGGGCGGGCGGATCGTCACCTCCGGGTCGAAGATCGATGCGGCCGCCGAGGACGCCGCCCGCGCGGCCTCCATCTCCCGTACCTACGGCGGTGCGCAGGCCGAAGCGTCGGCCGCGGCCGCCCGCTCACTGGACGACCAGGGCATCCACTGCGCCTCAATGAGCACGAGCGTGGACACCTCCGGACTCGCCGTCCCGGTCGGGCAGGTCGGCACCGTCACCGTCACGATCTCCTGCACCGTCACCATGGGCGACCTCCTGCTTCCGGGGGCGCCTGGGTCCAAGACCATGACCAGCCGGTTCACGTCCGTCGTAGACGCGTACAGGTCGAGGGAGGGATGAGCGTGCAGCACCTGCGCACCTGGTGGCAGGGCCGCCTGGGTCAGGACCGGGGCGGGATCGCCGTCTACACAGCAATCGTGACCATCGCACTGCTGGGCATCATCGGGCTGGCCATCGACGGCGGCGGCAAACTCCGCTCCACCGAACGCGCCGACGCCACCGCGATGGAGGCCGCCCGCGCGGCCGGGCAGGCCATCGACCCCGCGGCCGCCATCACCGGTGCCCCCGTCCGCGCCGACCCCGCAGCCGCACAGGCCGCCGCCCAGGCCTACCTGAGCCGCGCCAGCGCGCGCGGCAGCGCGACCGTTTCCGGCGACGGCACCCAACTGACCATCACCGTCCACGGCAGCTACACCACCAAGTTCCTGGGCATCGTCGGCATCGGCTCCATGGACGTCACCGGACACGGCTCCGCCCGCCTCCTCTACGGCACCACCCAGCCCCAGTAACCCCGCTCACCGCGAAGGACCGGCCGATGCCGCACCCCACCACCAACCCCTCCGCCCCTCGGCAGCGGCGGGCCCAGACCGCGGGCACACTCCTGCGCGGCCTGCTGGCCCTGACCGTGCTGGCCGCTGTGCTGGCCGGCCTCCCCGCCCTGCTGTGGTGGGCCACCTCCATCGTCGGCCCACCCGGGCTGGCCGCCCTCTCACAGCTGTTCTCCACCCAGGATTCAGGGCAGGTCTTCCTCCTGGCCCTCGCGGTCGCCGGGTGGGCCGGGTGGGCGTGCTTCGCGGTCGCGGCACTCCTGGAGATTCCCGCGCAGCTGCGCGGCCGCGCCGCTCCTCAAATCCGGGGCCTGGTCGGACAGCGGGCCGCCGCCGCGCTCGTCGGGGCAGTCATGCTCGCCCTGCCCGCCGGGACTGCCCTCGCGGCCCCCGCCACCGCGGCCGGTCCTGCGTCGGTCAGCATGAGCGCCTCCCCCATCCCGGGCCCCTCCCAGAATGCGGCGGCCCAGAGCAGCAGTGCAGCAGCGGATACCGCCGTCACGGCTACCACGCACACGGTGCGGGACGCCCGCCCGGCCGAGAGCCTGTGGTCCATCGCCGCGCAACGCCTCGGCGACGGCGAGCGGTGGGGCGACATCGCCGCCCTCAACGCCGGCCGCACCATGACGGACGGCACCACCTTCGACGCGGACCAGCCGATCCAGCCCGGGTGGATCCTGCGTCTGCCCGCCGACGCCCGACCGGATGCCGAAGCCGGCAGCACCCCGCACGCGTCGGCAGCCGTGACGTACACCGTCCAGCAGGGCGACAGCCTCACCGGCATTGCCGAGGCCGCGCTGGGCGACGCGGACCGCTACCAGGAGATCTACGACCTGAACCAGGGCCGGGCCCTGCCCGACGGCGGCAGATTCACCGACCCCGACCTCATCCGCCCCGGACAGCAACTCACCCTCCCCCAGACCCCGCACACCACCCCCGTCCCACCGCCCGCAGAGAAGGATCCGGCACCCGCTCCCCCACAGCAGACGACACCTCCCACGCCGCCAGCGGGCGCACCCTCACCCGCCGCTCCGGCTCCGTCCACGACCCCTCCCGCAACGCCGGTGCCCACACCCTCCGCTGCGGCCTCTGCAGCTCAGGTACCGCAGCAGAACACCCCCGCGCCCACTGCCCCGGCCGCCAACACTCCCGCCAAGGCCACTTCACACAGCACGTCCGGGATCAACTGGGCGCTGGTCGCAGGGCTGGGCACCCTGCTCGCCGCGTCCCTCGCCGGAGCCCTCGGCGTCCGCCGGATCCTCCAGCAGCGTCAGCGCCGAGCCGGACAGACCATCGCCCAGGACACCGACCCCACAACCGTGGAACAAGTCCTGGGCGCGGCCGCCGAGCCGGACGGCGTCGCCCTCCTGGACCGGGTGCTGCGCACCATGGCCCAGCACGCCGACACCGCCGGCCAGTCCTTGCCCGTACTGCGTGGGGCGCTGCTGAGCGGGCGGGTGTTGCAACTGCTGCTGGAGGAGGCGGCCGGCACGCCGCTGCTGCCGTTCACCGCTGGGGAGGATGCCCGGACGTGGGTCCTGGACCCGGCCGCCGCTCTTCCCGACGCTGAGGAGTTGCAGGATGTGGTGGCGCCCTACCCCCACTTGGTGACCCTGGGCGCTCACGAGGACGGTCTGCTGATGGCGGACCTGTCGACCTGTGGTGTCCTGCTCCTGGACGGCACCCCCGACGACGTCCTCGAAGTCGGCCGGGCTCTGGCACTGGAGCTGGGGACATGCGGGTGGGGCGGCTACAGCGAAATCCTCACCGCGGGCCTCGGGAGCCGGCTGGCGCAGCTCCTTCCCCAGGGCCGCGTGCGGACGATGCCCCACCTGCCGGCCGTCGCCGCCGACCTCGGTGAACTTCTCCTGGAAACCCACCAGAGCGGTGAGCAGGCCCTGCCCTGGATGCTGATCGCCGCCGGCGAGCACGACGGTGAACACCTGATGCAGCTTGCCGACGCCCTGGCCGCCGCCCGCGCCCTGACCACGGCGGTGGTCCTGCCCGCCAGCGACGCCGCCCGCCACGCCTTCCCCAACGCCGAAATCCTCGACGTCACCACCGGGGTAGAGCCCACGCTGGAGCTGCTCGGTTGGCCGGTCACCTTGCAGCGGATCACCGACGAGCAATACCAGCAGTACCTCCACGCCCTGCAGATCTCCACCCAGGAAGCACAGTCGGCCACCGGGGCATGGGGATTCACCGAAAGCCACCACCACCCGTCCGGGGCCGGGCATCCCCTGACCGTCCACGCCACCACCGCCGACGCGCAGGACCCGGGCAACCCCTTCCCCGCGCTCCTCGCCGGAGCCACAGCCGAGTCAGCCACCGGCCCCCAGTCACTGCCTCGGACAGACCAGGAGGCAGAGGCCGAGGGCCATCAGGAGGCGCCACAGGCCGGGGCGGAAAGCGGTCCAGGTACTGCGTCACAGGCAGCCGCCGCCGCGCCGGAGCACGCGCCTTCCGTGCTTGAGCAGCCTGCCACTGAGGAGCCAGGGGTCCGCATCGACGTCCTGGGGCCGGTGCAGATCACCGGTACCGCGACCACCTCCCACAGTCCCCGCACCGCGGCCATCGCCGCGCTGCTGTGCCTGCGGCCCGGGCGCGGCATCGAGTACCTGTGCCAGGCCATGGATCCGGTCATGCCGTGGTCCGCCCGCACCATGCATTCGCGTCTGTCCGAGCTGCGCTCCGCGCTGGGGCTCACCAGTGACGGGCGGCCGCTTCTGCCGCGGCCGAAGAACGGCGCCGGGTACACCCTGGACGCCTCCATCACCTCGGACTGGCGCGAGTTCAAGAAGCTCGCGTCGCGGGGGCTTGCCGCCGGGCCGGGAGCGGGGACCGCCGACCTAGAGGCCGCGCTCGCGCTCGTGCGCGGCCGGCCTTTCGAAGGACGCACCCTGCCCTGGGCCGAGCCCGACACGCAGGTGATGCTGTCGAGGATCACCGACATCGCCCACACGCTCGCCCGCTGGCACGCCGACGGCCCCACCCCCGATCTGGACGCCGCCCGCCGTACCGTCCAGCAAGGTCTCGCCGTGGAAGGGACCTCAGAGGTCCTCTATCAGGACCTCCTCCACATCGAAGGCGCCGCCGGCGACCAGGCGGCCATCCGCCGGACCGTGGCCCGTGTTCAGCAGATGGCCCGGACGTACGACATCAGCCTCACCGACACCACCGAGACCGCCATCAGCCACGCCCTCGCCGAGACTCCCCGCTCACCCGCAGGCGCCGCGCGCCCTTGATCCTCGACACCCTCAAGCCGACCGACGCGATCAACTCCGCAGCCGGACAGCTGAGACCCCTACTCGTGGTTCGTGTGGGGGTCTCCAGGGTTCTACCTGGTGCCAGGAGGGCGGGAGGGATCCGCATCGGTGATTCCTCCGGCCCGCGTAGTTCCCCGGCCGCCGACATCCTGCATGGCCAGTCGGTTGCTTGCGCGGGAGCGCCTCTGCCGGTGTACCCGTCCGAGCAGGGGCCGGTGGGTCACGCCTCATTCTTCCTTCGACACGAGAAGTGCTCGGGCAGCCCTTCGGGTCCGGGGAGGCTTGCGGGCTGACCGCAGCCGAAGCGGCAGAGCGGGATCGCTCGGCCCGATGCGTCAACTGGAACCCTGACGGCCTCGGTTTCCCGGGGGCGGGACTCGAGGATCATCGCGCGGCCGCCGCGTCGCTGCTTCGGTTCAGCCCGCACCTCCGAAGCCGGACGGTCCTCGGTGCAGCTGTCGCGCCGGTCCCCCTGTCGTACGGATGGCCGGCGCTCCTGGTCGTCCAGGGCGGGTCCGTTCGCCTCGAGGTACTGCTGCCACTGCTGTGCGGGAAGCCATCCGTGGTGGCCGCCGCGCTGGAACGGGATCCGTTCACCGGCTGCAGCTTCCACGATGAACTGGGTGAGGGTCAGGGCGTCTTCCCCTGTGTAGGTGCTCGCTTGATGGGCGGGCACGAGGACGCGGTGCCAGCCCCCGCAGTACCCGGAGTCGGTGGGGTTCTCGGGGTCATAGGGCTTCTCAGGGCATCGGGTGAGCGCGCCGTCGGGGCTGCACTTGCCCTCTTCCAGGACGTAGTTGCCGTCCTGGACCGCGATGGGGTTCTTTTGCACACGAATGACGGAGGCCGGCAGGTTGGGCGTGCGGACGTAGGGGACGGTGCCGATAGCTGCGTGGTCGGGGTCCGCGAAGTCCCAGACCGACCGGATGCCGTCGCGGCGCCGGAACCCCTCCCGTGCACGGATTCCGCGCGCGGGGCTTAGCTGAGGCTCGTAGCCCAGGACAATGCCGTTGGCGCCGTTGATACGTACATCAAGGCGCGCGTGCCCGTCGGCGGCCGGCGACTCGATATCCGCGTGGAAGCCGTGATCTTCGGAGTCCTTGGCGACGCGTTCCTTGCGGGCGAGGTGCTCGTCGGATTCGTGACTGATGGGCTTCTCGCCGGGTTTCCGATAGTGGGAGGCAAACAACACGCCCTCACGCTGGACGAGGTACATGGGGACACGCCGACTCCGGAGATCCCGGCAGTCGGGGCAGATGAGCCCGCGCTTCTCCACGGGAACCCGTCCGCGCATGCGCAGGAGCACGGTCAGGAGGCCTTGACCCTGCGGGACCCCGAGGTCGGCGCGGTCCAGGTCAAGGTTGCAGCCAGCCAGTTCGTAGAAGACGGGGTTACGTAAAAGGTCTTCGTCACTGTCGATCTGAAGGTCGTCGTCCATTGGTACTCCCCGCAGCCGCCACGAGTAGGACCCACAACGCTACGGGGAGGGTCTGACAGCCGGGCCTGAACAGCGGAAACAGAGGGCTCGATGCTTTCCCTCGGGACACACAACTCCTGACGCCCCACCTGGAAGTCGGCAGGAGCGCCTGGCACGCCGAAGGCCGGCCGCCACGGGCTCCGACGGCAGAAGACCCCCGCACCTCGCGTGCGGGGGTCTTCTGCGCTGCCGGTCCGGGCTAGCCCTCGGTCCCGATGGCCTGGCGAGCAGCCCTCTTGGCGGCTTCAGCGCGCCGCTTGACCTTCGCGATCTCCGCCTCGATGGCTTCTACCTGTTTGAGAACTGCGGCCGGGTCCTCCCGGACCAGCTGCTCGATCCGTCGCGGCGCGAGGACCTTGTACGCATCGGCGAAGGCCAGCAGCCCCGCCGCGCCCGCGAGCGTGGCGGGCTTGGGCGGCCCGGGCTTCGGAACCGCTGCGTTCCCCTCGCGGAGTAGCAGTCCGAGGTCGCGAGCTGCCTCGGTCAGGGACGCGGCGGACAGCTTGCCGCTGTCTTTCGCGCTCTGGAGGACGAGTGCGGCCGCCTCAGGGTCGTTCCTGTAGATGGGGGCGAGTACGGAGGCCTGCGAGGCTACGACGGGAGTCGAGGTCTGCTCGATCAGCGGGGCCAGCACGCGGATGTCCCGGGCCGAGTTGATCAGGTCGTAGACATACTGCCGTTTGACCCCCAGCGACTCCGCATAGTCCCCGACGGTCAGGCCACGGTGCTCGTTGGCGCGCCGGTCGATCAGCAGTTGGAGGAGTTCGCCTTTGAGGACGCTGCCCCGCATCTTGGCGAGCTGGAAGCTGCGGACCTCAGCTCCGTCGGCGTCCCAGTAGGCCGCCTCAAGGGTCTCGACCTGCTTGTCCTCGTCCATCCCATCCAGGGTGGCCACCTCAAAGGGCGGCGGCTCCAGGGCGGGGGCGGGGGCGGGGACTTCACCTGGCTTGAACTGCTGGGGCAGTGCCGGGTCCCGGTTGGCGTCGGCTGCGCGGGGAACTCGGCTCACCCGCTGGGCCGTTTCCGCCTGCAGATTTTCGAGCCCTTGGGCCACAAGGTTTTTCCGGCTCACTTGGCCACCCCCGCAGCCGTGAGAATGCTGTCGTAGGCGGTCATGAGCGCGTTCGCCTCTTTGCCTGTCTGGGTGGTGATCGGCACCTTGGCGAAACGCGTCTGCTGGCGGACCGAGTAGCGGGGGATGGCGAGGTCGTCGCGGTAGAGCGGTCCGTAGGTGTCAGCGAGGAACTTGCCGATCGCGTCGCCGAGGGTGCTCTTGCCGCCGGGCACGATACTGGGCACGATCCCTACAACCTGAGGCCGGGGTTGTAGGTCTCCTGGACCTGGCGGATCGTGTCGAGCGCCTCCCGGGCACCGATACGGCCGTCTTCGTCGAGCGTCGCGGGGATGACGACGTGGGTGGCCGCAGCGAGTCCCGCGACGACCAGCTTGCCGCCGGCTCGGGGCGGAAGGTCTATCACCGCGAGATCCTTGTCCCCCACGACGCCGTCGAGGCCGTTCCGCAGACGGAACTCGATACCGGTGGACTGGTCCGTCTCCCGGTGCGCCAGGGCGCGTTCGGCGGCCAGGACTTGAATACCCGACCAGGCCCCTGAGGCCTCCAGCAGGACGTCGGCGCCCAGGCCCTTTTCACCCTTGGGGTCATTGGCCAGAAGGTCGTTAAGGCTGCAGGGCAGCGCCTCTGGGTCAAGGCCGAGTTCAGAGGTGAAGGTGCCGCGGGGGTCCAGGTCCGCCGCGTAGACGGTCCCGATCTCGCCGGCGAGAGCGCGGTAGCGAGCAGTCGCTGCCATGCCTGCGGCCAACGCGCTTTTCCCCACCCCGCCCTTCTCGCTGTACGACGCTACGCGCTTGCCTGCCATGCCCTCCGGTCGCCACCGCCAGGTCATCACGGGCACGGCGTCGCGGGCCGGGGCACGGCTGGAGGGGCATCGACGCAGGGCGTTGATCGGTGGACAGCGGAAGCGCCCGGCCGCACAGAGGATGGTCGGGCCCCGCGTGCCGTTTCCATTGGAAACGGCGGTTAGGTGCGGTCGGGGAATCCGATGCTGGTCATCAGTTTCCGGTAGTCGACTGCCGGTACCGAGTTGGGCAGGAGGATGGGCAGGGGGCAGCAGTCGTCGTAGAGCTTCTTGGCGTCGGCGGAGTACCGGACGTAGGGCGTGAGGATGTCGCCGTACAGGGATTCGGCGAGTGCCGTGGCCTTCCTGGCTGATGCTTCGGTGTAGCTGGCGGTGGGAGTTCCGGTGAGGATCAGATGGTTGACCGTCGGGCGGCCGGGGACCGAGCGCCGGAGGCGGTTCTTCTCCCGGACACGGTCAAGTTCCTCGAACAGCGGGACCAGCAGCTTGACGTCCTTCGGATCGGCGCGGACCGACGGAATGACGGAGTCGTCCTCGTCGAGCATTCGGATCACGGAGTAGACCATCTTTCCGTAGCTGGCCGGGAAGTCGAGCCAGAAGACGTCGTCCTCGTCGCCGTCGTAGCCGAGCAGGATCTCGGCGAACCAGTCCTGCCGGTCAGCGTCCTCGGCGATGGCGGTGTCCGCGGTGGACATCTCCTTGCAGCTGGGCACGACGCGCAGACCGGGGATGTAGGCGAAGGCGTCGTCGTCGTACCCGTCGCCGATGCGGTAGCGCGCCGGTAGCGCGACCTCGTCCAGGGTCGCGGTTCCGTGGATGAGGTCGAGGACGCTCTTACGTCCCTTCATGGCCTCTTCGTCGTAGCCGAGGATCGTGGTCGTGGACCGGTTGGCGTCGAAGTCGAAGATGGTGCCCCAATACCCGCGCAGTGCTGCCTCGGTCGCCATGGAGGTGGCACTGGTGGTCTTGGTGGACCCGCCGCATTCGAGGATGAACGCGTAGATCTTAGGGTGGCGCCGCCCCCTGGGGCGGAAGCGGGGGTCAACGGTGCGCGTCACTCAGTCTCTCCTGTGGTGTCCAAGCCCAGTTCCTTCTTCTCCCACGTGGTCTCCGGGACGTACTGCGCGTGGTCCTGCAACAGGCGGAGGTAGCCGACCTCGCGGGTTCCCCACGAGTGCCGACGGGCTGCAGTGCGGAGCTCGGCAGCGGCGAGAGCGCTCGCAAAGGCGGCGAGCCGCTGGAGTTCGCCGTCACCGGAGTCCTGGACGGCGGTGAAGTACGAGCCAGCGTTCTGGTCGTCGATGCTGTGGCGTTCAGCCCGGCGGAGCCAGACCAGGGCACGCTGCTGCGCGGCGGACTGCTGTTGCGGAGCGAGCAGGGCGCCGGTCATGGCCTTGAGGAGGAGCTCGCTGTCAGCGGCGTCGCCGACGTCGACGGTCTCGACGAGGAGCTGGCAGGCGGCATCCCGGGCTGCGGCTGCGGTACTGCGATCCTGCTCGTACTGGTCGGCCGACGGCTTGGGCTGCTCCCTTTTCGCCGTCGTCCGGGACGTGGGGGCAGCGTTTCCAGTGGAAACGGCGCCCGGCTGGAGGGCTGTGCCGTTTCCAGTGGAAACGGCACCCGCTCCTCCAGCCGGCTCCTCGTCAGGCGCGGCTGCGGCCTGCCGCTGCCGCGCGAGGATCTGCGCCTGCACCTCCAGCGGACGCATGCCGCCCTGGACCAGGGCCACCGCCTCCCGCTGGTTCTCGGCGCTCATCTTCTGGAACTTCTCCGCGGTGCTGACAGCCAGCGTGCCGTCCTTGAGCGCCCCCTGGACTTCCGGCTCCAGCGCGAGGAGCTGCACGCGCTTCCACACGGTGCCCTTAGAGATTGCCCCCTTGGCGGTCTCCCCCACTTTCTGCGCGATCTGCTCGTAGGACAGCCCGCTGCTTCGCAGGGCCTCGTAGTGCTCGGCCTCCTCCAGCGGGCTGAGCTGTGCGCGGCGAAGGTTTTCGATGAGGGTGATGAGCCGGGCGTCCGTCACCTTGTCGTCCATCAGGACGCTGGGGATGACCTCCCAGCCCAACGATTGGACGGCGCGCCAGCGGTGCTCCCCGAAAAGGATGACGTTCCCGGCGGTGATCTTCTCCGCTGTCTCCGGGTAGTGCTCGACCCAGACGTCGGCGGGGATGTGGGCGATGTTCTGGAGGAGGCCGACTGTCTCGATCGTGGCCGCCAACTCCTCCACGCCCGACATGGCCCGCCGGTTGAACGGGTTGGGGCAGAGGTCCTTGGGGTGAAGTTCGACGGTGTCGCCGCTGCGGTCCTTGCCGCCCCGGTAGAACGCCTCTTCATTGGATGGAGCCGCAGGGGGCTTGGTGCTCGTGCGCTTGGGCCTCGGAAGGTTGGCAGCCATAGATTCTCCAGGACGACAGAAAGTACGGCCAGAGACTAGCCGTTTTCAATGGAAACGTTGGCTCCCTCGCGCGGGGGGCGAGTCTGGTCGAGCCCCTGCCAAGCCCGTGGTCACCACTTCCGGTGGAAACGCCTGTGCACTGAACGGGGTTGACGGAGCACCACACGCGCAGCAGCTCGGTCATTCGTCTCCCGTTTTCATTGGAAACGACAGGCGAACAGAACCCCGAAAACCTCCCGGAACAGAAAAGTCTTGCGCAACAGCGTGTAGCCGTTGCGGTCAGCCCGGCGGGCTTCGACGTGGACGCCGTAGTGGGCCCGACCCATGCCGACGTCGTCCGGGAGGGGCAGGTTCACCGCGGCCTGGGTGAGCATTGCGTAGGCCGGCCGCCAGGCTCCAAGGATCGCGGTCGTCTGGCAGCGCAGCCAGCCGCGGTCGGTGTAGCCGAGCTGGCGGCCGTGGAGGTAACCCGCAGCGTTGCCAGTGTCGTGGCGGACAAGGGCGACGGCGATCGTCTCGGCGCCGTGATCGTCGCCGGGCCGGGGGTGGGCGCGCTCGACGAACGGGCCGACCCTCACAGAGACGTCCTGGCCGATGCTGGGCATCCACCGCATTGGGGAGCGCACGGCGGCGAACATCGCACGCCACTCAGCGAGGACGTGCTCAGGGCGAACAGGGAATGCGTGACGGTGACGGTGGCGAACTCGTACCGGTAGTAGGAGTGCCGAATGAGCTCGCGGGAAGTTTCCAACGCGCTCATGACGTACATCGACGCGCCGCCGGGCAGAACCAGGTCGGCAACCAGAACGTGCGTCTCTGCATAGTCGAGAACGAGATCGCGGGCGCGCGGGTCTCGTACCGGCAGGAGGAGCGGGCCGAGCGGCGGTGGCAGAGTATTCACCGGTGCAGTCTTGTCGCCGGAGGTTGTCGGTACCATCGGATTTGATCGGGGCGGTTGGTAACCCGCGGCCACAGCTCGCCAGCGGCTCCGACCGTAAAGCCGAAGCTCACCTGACGACACTCCGCAGGTTCTGTTATCCGCAGTTACCAATAACCGGGGCGGGTGCAGCCTCGAAGACCTCCACGGCGTCGATGGTGAGCAAGGCCGCGTCGGTCGGGACGCCGCGCTGGACGACCGCACCGGTGACGCGCAGAAAGTCGCCGTGCTGGACCTCGTTCAGCAGGGCGTGGGCGATGCGCGGGTCGACGGTGGTGCAGGCGTACACGGCGTCCGGGGTGTCGGGCAATCCGGTCCGCGTCGGTGGGGGAGTGGATCAGGTCGAACGTCGCGGTGCCCAGCGGGTGCCAGGAGCCGGGATAGCGTCGACGTAGACGTCTTTGGCGAGGTGCGTCCGAGAGGTCATGAGCGCCCCTCACCCCGAGACTTGGTGGTGCGCGAGGAGCGGAGTCGGGGTGTGCTGCGCGAGGAGCAGCAGTTCACAGTTGCGCCGCTGCTCGTCGAGGCGAGCGGCCGGGACCTCGTGCCGTGCTGGTGCCAGAGCGGAGAGGCCGGCGGCTCGGGGTAGGCGAGGGCGTGGTCGTCCTCGGGCCGGGTCGCGGTGCTTATGCAGCCCGCCACCACACGCGGGTGCCCGGACGTCCGGGCCGGCGGCCGTTGATGGACCGCACGGTGACGTGCTGAGCCGTCGCGAAGGCCGCGCGGCCTGAGTGCTTACCGTCGTAGAGGCCGGCATCGGCGGTCCTCTGCAGCATGGTCAGGTCGCGGGAGCCGACCGAGGCCGGGGCCGCGGCGCCGACCGAGGCGGCGACGTCGACGGTGCGGCCGTCGTCCAGGGTGACCAGGTGTGCAGCATCCGGGCCAGTTGTGCGAGGCGCTGTCCCAATGCTCATCTCGTCGGTGGACACAGGTGACGTCACGTCTGCCGCCATTTGAATTCTGCGCCAGACACACCGCTCGGAGATACCGACGGGAGCCCCCGTGGGGTATGTTTCACGGTATTGCTAACTAGGGTTGGGGGTTTCACTGATGACGGATGCTCTACGTCGAGTTGACGAGTTGGTGGACCGCGCCCTATCCCTTCCCTCCCCACGTATCCGGCAACAGCTGCGCCTCGCAGCCGGTCTGACACAGATTCAAGTTGCCGACGCGGTTGGAGTGAGGAAGCTAGCGGTGAAGAACTGGGAGTCGGGCAAATCCGAGCCTCGCCAGCCCCACCGCGATGTGTACGCACATCTCCTTCGTCGTCTGGCCGAGAAGCACCCGGCCGCAACAGTCGAGGGGCCCCCAAATGAGCAATGACCCGTGCGGTACCGCACTCGGGCATGATGACGCCAGCCTCCAATTCTTGGGGGTTGGGATGACCTGAGGCCATCGGCCGCGCACCTGGGAGTGGACTAACCACCCACTGTCGGCGCTCACGCGGCCCGTCAGCCGCCTGGATTTACCACCCAGGTCGGCCCGCCCAGTCCCCGGAACCACCCGGGTCTGAGCTCGGCTCATCGAGCCGTTTACGCAATGCACTACCGCACTACCCCCACCTACCAAGTGGGGCCGGCCCTAACCAGGCCACAGAGGGCCCTTAGCAGGTCCGAACCGCAGGGCCCCCACCACAGGGGCTCCGCAGCATCACCGTCCGATTCACACCGCCGAGATCCCCAAAGAACTGGAGGTCGCCGCTGCTCTTCGTTCGGCCGCCCACTCCTCACGGAGAGGGCGGTCCACATACCCACATGAACGTGGTAGCGGTCCCGCGTGGCGGGCCGTCTTCAGCATCCATATGGATAGGCGGTCGATCCTCATAGTGCCCGATGTGGTGTCCCTTGAAAAGTTGCGCCCTCGCCGTTTCGCCGAGAAGCGAACACCCGAGGACGCGATTACTCCCCATTTGCCGCTTTTGGAGATTTGCCGACCGGAAGCCACGCCTTCTGGACATCCCACCGTCCGTCGTGCTGCGCGCGGCAGCGCCGACCATCGTGATGGCCCGGAGTTCGCTGTGCGGGATGGAATCCAAGATTCTCTTACTTCTGCCGGAAGCTCTCGGGGTGCTCGCTGCTGCGCGTCCCTTGTCCACAGGAGTCCTGGTCCAGACTGCCGGAATCATCTCTGTTCGCAGTTGTGGGCGGGCCGGTGAGCGCCGTGGCGGCGCGGGCCGCCATGATCCCGCGCCTTCGCGCGGAGTTCGCCGGCAGCGCAGCGCGCCGTCGGCTGCGGTCGGTCCCAGCGCAGGCCAGACCGGTCGTGCCGCTGGAGCTGGGTAATCCGCTCCAACTGTCGAAGAGGATGCGGGCCCGGCTGCTCGCCGCGGTGCGTGCGCTGGTGTCGTCTCCGACGCTTGCCGGGGCGTCGGACGGTGCGCGGCTGGCCTCGGTGGTGTTGACGGCGAAGTCGAAAGTCCGCGACGACTACCGGGCGTCGATCTGGGCTGCGGAGCTCGGTCGGTGGCTGGGGGTATCGCAGTCGACGGTCGCGCACACCGTACTGCCCGAGCTGCGCGCTGCCGGATTCCTCGGCACGAATGTCGCGACCAGCAGCTTCGGCCACGCAACGGGCCTGGAGTGCTGGGTGATCCCCATGTACCGGGCGCAGAAGGCCAGCGACCGGCGGCACGCCCTGGCGCTGTCCCGCTCCGAGCTGGCGGTGCTGCTCAGCCTGATCGAGGTGCTGTTCGGTCCGGGGTGGGCGCCGAAGGACAAGGCCCCGGTCCCGGCCGGGCTGCTTGCCGGTCGTACGGGCCGGGGCGCTGCCACGGACCGGCTCGGGCTGCTGCTGATGGTGCTGACAGCGGGTTCGGCGGGCTGGTTGCAGCTGTGTCCTGGGTCGGTGGACTCCGGGCGCGGGCGTCCGGCGGCGACGGTGGCCCGGCTGCTGGGCTGCACGGCGGCGGCCGGGGCGAAGGTGCTCAAGCGGCTCCAGGAGCACGGCGTCGCGGACGTGGTGCGCCAGGAGACCGGCTCGGGTCTGTATGCCCGGTCGCGGGTGCGCCTGGTGCCGGTCGCTGAGGCCCACGGCGTGGCCGTGCGGGAGGCCCGCCGGGGGGTAAAGGCGGTGTTTTCAGATCTCGCTGGTACTGCATCCGGTGATCTTGCGCCTGGCGAGGGCGACGAGACCCTTGTGGCGACTGGGATAGAGGGTGCCGGGCAGGGCGGGATCGCCGGATCTGCCGATCTCGCCGCAACTGCACAGCACCACGCTCTCCACGCTCCTGTGGATACTTGCGGTGGTTCTCTCGCGCTCTCTGGTGGCTTTTCCGGCGAATGCCGTGGTGGGAACCACGGTCTGCCGGGCCGCGCGTGCGTACGCGAGAACGGCGGCCCGCTCCGCGGGGAACAGCAGGAGAAGTCACCGGTCGTCGAAGGCTCGAAGGGCGACCGCGGGCCGGTGGCCAGCGCTCCGGTGCGGGTCGTGGATGGTGCGGACCAGGGCAGGCAGCAGCCGGGGAAGGTGCCTCTGCCCCCGGAGGATTTACGGGCCGTCCTGGCTCCGGTCGACCTGGTGTGGGCGCGCCTGGAGCGTCCGGCCGCCCGGAAGCTGGTGGAGGCTGCGGTCCGTGGCGAGCTGGCCAGGGTGATCGGGTTTGCCGGGCGCGCGGACGCGCCGCAGGTTCTCGCCGACCGCCTCGCCCGGCGCCTGGAGGACCAGATGCGGCTGGCCGGGCCCATCAAGGACCCCGTGGGCTGGCTGATCGGTCTGGCTCTGCCTCAGCGTCAGCGGTGCGGCGACGTCCGGTGCGACGACCGGGTGCTGCTCGACTCCGGGCGGGGCTGCCCACGCTGCGAGGAGCAGCACGCCGACCGCCGTGACCAGCGCCGTGCGGTCGCTGCCGCCGTCGACGCGGAGATGCCGCACGCCTCCGAAACCGAGCGCCGCGCGGCGACCGAGCGGCAGCTGCATCAGGACGTGACCGTCCAGGCGTGGATTCGCGAGCACCGGTGGGCACAGGTACGCGAGCAGCAGGCCGCCGCCAAGGCCCACCGCGCCGAAGCCGCGGCCGTACAGCCGGCCTTCGACATCCCTGCCGCTCCGATGGCACCGGTCGTACTGCCCGCTCCGCGCCCGGTCTCCGTCGTCGTTCCCACCTCGGAGCAGGAGTTCGCCGGTGTCGACGACCCAGAGCTGGTCCTCGAGGAGCTCACCCGGGAGCAGGTCCTGGACTGGCGCAACCGCGCCGCCGCAAATCACCAACTGGTGTTCGACCACATCGACCGGTACGGCGAACCGTCCGCGCAGCGCCTGTTCACACGGGGGTTCGTCGCCCAGGTACAGCGGCTGTCTGGCCTCGGGCACCTGGACCTCGGCTACACCACGTGGGGGCAGGCATGAGCAGCGGCGAGACGTCCGGTGTCGACCTGGCCCAGGTGGCGCTCCGGGCCACGAGGGAGGCGGCCCGGAAGAACGGCGCCAACCATAAGACGAGCAGGAGCCGCAGCCTGTTCGTACGGTGCCGTGCGGCGGCGCGAGCACGGGGGGGCGGTGCTCGGTGCCAGGCCCATCGGTTCTCACCCGCGCGTCGGCGGGGAGCCCCGCGACCCTCTGCGACAGCGGGCCTCCATGCGGGAGGGCGAATCACCCTCGCGTAGGCGGGAAGCACGCACTGCCCTGACGGATCCTCGTCATTGACGAGGTTCACCCCCACGACAGTGGGGAGCACGCGCCACTGGGGCGAATCACGAACTCGAACGCGGGATCCTCCGCGGCGGCGGGGACCACGCTCAGGTGCTGGGGGGCACGAACTTCCAGGATGGATCACCCCCGCGGTGGCAGGGAGCATTCGGCCATCTTCTTCGCGACGCCGTCCAGCGACGGATAACCCCCGTGGCGGGAAGCACTTCGGCGTCGTTAGAAGGCGCCGAGCCCGACGGCAGATCACCCTTACGTCGGCGGGGAGCACATCGGCGGGGAAGGCGCGCCGCGCCAATGCTCGATTGCGTCAGCCCGCGGACCACCCCCGCGTCGGCGGGGAAGACGCCCGGAGTTCTGCGTCTCCGAACCGACTGGCCGGACCACCCCTGCGTCGGCGGGGAAGACGGCTGACCGCTATCACGCAGAGCGGAGGAACGCGGACCACCCCCGCGTCGGCGGGGAAGACCTCGGCGCGACCGACACCACCTGCCCAGCAGGTGCGCGAGGGTGGTGTTCACGAATGCCGCTGCGTCACTGAACTCACGTCGTTCACCGCTGGCTTCGTTGCCGGTGAGGAGGGCCAGCTCACCTGCGTGATAGGCCACTCGGAGGCGGCGGGCCGGAGCGGACTGACCGCCCTAAGGATCGAGGCGAACAGGGGCGGTGCATCGTCGCGGGGCGGCCACGCAGTGGCCGCCCCGCCACTTCTCCCGGGACTGCTTCGAGATCACAAAAGAAAACAAAAAAAGGCCCAAAACACCCAAACAGAACAAACTCCCACACCAGATCCAAAGGAAACCCG
>NZ_JBWKDV010000015.1:60309-149051 GCF_056435825.1 Streptomyces sp. NPDC043876
GGGGACGGGGGGGGGGGGGGGGGGGGGGGGGGGGGGGGGGGGGGGGGGGGGGGGGGGGTGTGTTGGGGGGGCCCCCCCCCCCCTCCCCCCCCCCGCCACTTCTACCGGCGCTGCTCGTAGATCACGAGGAACGGCGAGACGAATCCCGACGCCTCCAACGGGGTCACGTTCCCGAGCAGGATCAGCAGGACGCCGGCCGCCAAGGCCCCTCCGTACATCCAGGCCCTCGCGGGGTCGGGTTCGGCGGCTTCGACCTGCACCGTGGAATCGCTCATACTTAATGTGCTCCTGTTCTTCGCTGGACATGGGTATCGGCAGCCACAGCGCCTAGGAACCCTGTGGAAGCCGCGAGGCGGTTGAGACGGCGGCGCATGTCAGTGCGCTTGCCGCCTCAACCGTCAGTCATCGCTCGATACGAACCCCCCGGTTTCGCCGCGCCAGATGACCTCGATGCACAGGGATGCACAGAGGTCGAGGAGGTCCTCGCGGGGCTTGTCAGGAACCAGCACCGCGAGCCGTGGTGTGGGGTTGATGAAGCGCCGGTAGTCCATCAGAGCCCCGACGGCGGCTCGTACCGCGCTGCGTGTGGCATTGGACTTCACTTCGATCAGCCGGTTCTCGGTCTTATCAAGAAGGTCGATCAACAACGCGCCGGCTTCGCCTGCGACGTTGATCTGTATTTGGGATACCTCACGCCCGAGAGAGCGCAGATGGTGGGCGTACTCCTGGAGCAGCAGACCTTCTGTGCGGGCGGTGGACGGCCGCATCACCCTGTTCACAGGATCTCGGGATAGACGCAGAGGTGCAGCCTGAATTGTCAGTTCCTGTGCTGGTGTAACTGCGAGCCGAGGCCCGTAGGCGCTGACCTTCCCCACCGGGCGAAGGCGGAAGATGATCACGCTTCGCATGGCTCCGTCGTAGCCGACCGCGTCTGCTTTGTAGTGCGGGTTAGACGGGTCAAGTTCGAACCGGCCGACGTAGCGGTACAACCTTCGGCTGCCCGGGTCCGGCGCCAGGATGAAGAGGTGTAGTTGGCGGCCGTCTTGCTTGTGGTTGGCCAGGGATCGGTTGCCCTGCTTCATGACCTGGTCGCCGGACGCGCCCAGGCCCATGAAGTGGTAGCAGCCGTCGGAGCCCCAACCTTCGAGGTCGGCAATCTCGGTGGACGGTCCCGTGAAGAGCATGATCCTGTCGCTCGTCTTGGACGGCGAGATCCCCCCTTGGGTGGGTCCCCCGTACAGGGCGCGTACTTCCTCACGGGTGATGTCGCATCCCAGCGGCAGCGAACCGTCGTCCATCGCTCCTCCTCCCTCGCTCACGCTTACAGGATAGACAATCCAGCCTGGAAAACCAGGCTGGACTGGTGAGGTGGCACCTCACTGTCGGTGTCGACTAGTCCAAATCGACCTGGCAAATCATTCCTAATCCCTTCAAATTGTGAGTCGCATGCGTTATGGAAAAGTTACCTGCGGCCGTTGAGGCGGCCGTCGCTGTACTCCGAAGATGACGCTGAGCCGTGCTGCGGACTCGCGAGCTCCGTCAAAGCTTGGACAACTGCATCCACTTCGTCCGGACTGTCCATCCCGGCTACCCAGGTCACCATCTGCTGCTCCAGGGGCGGCCACTGCCCGACATGATGGACCCGGCCCTGCTCGTGGAACTGGGCGATCGGCTCGGCGCGCAATCTCTTACCTTTCTTGGCGGTGACCGGGATGACCGCGGGCATGAGCATCTGCTCGGTCCGGTTCTTGCGGTGCAGCTCCTCCCACGCTTGCGCAATCACCTGGCGGCTCATGTCGCCGCCGCAGTTCGACTCCACCACGATCGCGTCCGCCCGAAGCTCGATCGCTAGCAGACACGTCTCCCGGCCCCGGCGTCCGCGCCACGGTTCCCGCTGCGGTCATCGAGGAGGTACATCTGCCCGTCCGTATCGCGCGCCGCAGCGACGATGCCCGTCTCGTCCCCGATGGCGGACTCGCCACCGGCAGGGTCGACTGCCACGACAATCCTGCTCAGGTCGATGCCGCGCAGCTGGGCGGCCGAGATCCGGTTGTCGGCGATCCACGCCCAGTCCCAGACGCCGCTGTCCTGCGGCCGGGGCTGCTGCATGTATAGCGACCACCACACGCGCTCACCGACGGACGCGCGGATCTCCGCAAGGGCGCCCTCGTCGTACCGGTCCGGCCAGAGCGCACCGCCGACGGAGCGGCCGAGCGCGCCATCCTCGGCGAGAGCCAGGGCGGGCAGGTCGATAACCGTCCACCGGTGCCGTTCCTCGGCCAGCACTCGGCCGGCGGGCCGTCTTCATCCCAGCGGGTCTGGATGGGGACGACCGATCCGCCGGGCTCGAGGCGGGTCAGGAGGACTGCCTGCCACCACTCCCAGAGGCGGCGCCGCATGGTGAGCGAGCTGGCTTCGGCGGCGTCCTTGATCAGGTCGTCCACCACCGCAAGGTGGGCACCCTTGCCGGTGAGGCCGCCGCCGACGCCAGCCATGACGGCGCCGCCCTCGGTCCCGAGCAGGTCGAACCTGTTGGCCGCCGAGGAACCGGGGCGCAGGTCGATGCGGATTTGCGGTCCGTAGGCGAGGATCGCGTCCCGGATCCACCTGCCGTGATCATCGGCAAGGTCCGAGGAGTACGAGGCGATCATCACCCGGTGCTCTGGACGCCGCCGCAGGTACCACAGCGGCGCCCACCGGACCGCGTGCCGGGACTTGCCGTGCCGGGGCGGCATCGTGAGCCCGGGTCGGCACACCGGCGGCGACCCGCTCGAAGGCAGCGTCGATCAGCCCCAGGTGTGGGGCCTGCATCTCCTTTCCGTCGGTGAGGACCGCCGCCATGGCGCCGGGAGACCGGTCCATCGCCAGGCCTCGCTCGATCTGAGCAAGGCGGGCACGGAGCTGTGGTGTGGAGGCTGCGGCGATCTCACGGCGGCGCGACGCGGGAAGCGTGCGGTACAGCTGGAGAACCGCAGCCTCGTCAGCCCCCCACCCTCAGATCCGGAGTCGCCAGCCAGCGCGATCAGCCGCCACCGGGTCACCCCCCGCGTCGGTGGGAGAACGCCGCGGTAGGCCAGGGCAGACCCGTTTTGACCGGACCACCCCGCGTCGGCAGGAGGACGGCGGCGTGGGCGCAACCGAGGCCGCGACCGGCGGACCACCCCCGCGTCGGCGGGGAGCACCGGTGGTGCATGAACGGCGCATCGGGCTCTTGTTTTGAAGCGGAACACCTGGGCTGGCAGGCAGGACCCCAACAGGTGCGGCGTCAGGCCGGATTCAGGGGGTAGATACCTGTGCCCTCATACACCTCGGGAGTCAGCGAGAGGACGGTAACGGGATCTCCCGTCTTCGCCGCCTGCCAGGCGATCGCCGCAGGGTGGGTGATCGACCAGTCGGTAGCTGGCCAGGACCCAGCATCCAGAGCGTGGTCCGTAGTGAACGGCACCGCCTCGGCGAAGCGTAGGCGTGCAGCGTGGGTACCGGCGCCAACCATCGCGCGCTCGGCGGCCAGGACGGAAAGGGCCGGAATCAGAACTCGTCCGGTCCCCCTGGAGGACTCGATATAAAGCCCGGTAAAAAACGGATCAGCCCGGTAGAGGGCGATAAGGGCGGTGTGGTCGAAAACCGCAGTCAGGCTCACGCGGCGGAGCCGCCCTGGTGCGCGCGGATCCGCTCCCAGGCCGACTGACCAGCCTGCTGAACCTGCTCTGTGTACTCCATCCCGAGCTCCGCCGCAGCCTGCACCGCCCGTTCCTCCTGCTCGGCCTGCGTCAGCTGGCTCTGCGCAAGCTCCTCCAAGAGTTCTGTGATCGTCGTCCCCCGCTCCTGAGCGAGGAGACGCAAACGATCGCGGGTCGCCTCAGTCGCCTTGATACTCGTGGGTTTACTGCTCATGAAGCGATTCTACCGCGGGTAGAACCCACGGTCAGGCGCTCTGAGGGTATGGCTCGTGTAGCTGCCGACACGGCGCTCGAAACGGGATTCCCACGTCGGCGAGCGGCACCTGGCCGGACACTTTTGCTCCGGGACCATGCACGGATCACCCCCGCGACGGCAGAGAACGTCGACCGGTGACGAATAGGCGCCGTGGTCGGGGATCACCCCGCCACGACGGGGAGCACTTCATCTGCGATTTGCCGCTGCATCGGACCACCCCCGCGTCGGCGGGGAAGACATCATCGGCCCGTTGCTCAGGGCGGACCCGACGGACCACCCCCGCGTCGGCGGGGAAGACCGGCCCCACCGGAACGGGTTCAGCTGGCCCCACGGACCACCCCCGCGTCGGCGGGGAAGACTTCGGGGCGATGTCGTACTGCCGGGCGAGCGCCGGACCACCCCCGCATCGGCGGGGAAGACCAGGACTGGCCGAAGTCCCGCCGGTCTCACCACGGACCACCCCCGCATCGGCGGGGAAGACGGCTGCCGCCGACACGACCAGGCCCCCGACGCTGGACCACCCCCGCATCGGCGGGGAAGACATCCGCTGGTAGGCCCCGGGGGCCCGTCGCGCCGGACCACCCCCGCATCGGCGGGGAAGACGGCCGTCGCCCGGCTCCATGCGCTGTGGCTGGCGGACCACCCCCGCATCGGCGGGGAAGACGTCGACCACCTTGGCGATCCGCCAGCACATCGGGGACCACCCCCGCATCGGCGGGGAAGACAAGGTGACCATGGTCATGGTCGACGCCGACCACGGACCACCCCCGCATCGGCGGGGAAGACGTGGTCTTCGTGGGCGCCCTCGCGGTGGTCTTCGGACCACCCCCGCATCGGCGGGGAAGACGGCGAGCGCGTCACCTCTCGCGCGGCGGAGATCGGACCACCCCCGCATCGGCGGGGAAGACCGGAAGGACCACCGACATGTCTTGGAGCCCAACGGACCACCCCCGCATCGGCGGGGAAGACCGGTGCTGGTCGCTCCGGCCCTGCTGCGA
This sequence comes from Streptomyces sp. NPDC043876, assembly GCF_056435825.1. Lineage (NCBI taxonomy): Bacteria > Bacillati > Actinomycetota > Actinomycetes > Kitasatosporales > Streptomycetaceae > Streptomyces > Streptomyces sp. NPDC043876. The sequence goes on from NZ_JBWKDV010000015.1 coordinate 65,244, forward strand.
GGCCGGACCACCCCCGCATCGGCGGGGAAGACCGCCCACCAGCCAGCAGCACCCCGATCGGCTGCGGACCACCCCCGCATCGGCGGGGAAGACGTATCCGAGGTGGGCTGGAGAGGCGGTCGGGACGGACCACCCCCGCATCGGCGGGGAAGACACTTAGCCACCTGGGGTTTTCTAGCTGGTTTGCAATCTCTTTGCCAGAAAAGGGTTAGCGGGGATCCTCGTCACGAAGGAAGCCTACGGCTGTGCTGAGCATCGTCAATGCCCTCTTGTTGAGTCCGTATAGATCAGGCAGGAAGGAGGCAAGCAGGTTGGAGGAGACGCTGCTGCCTTACCCGGCGGTGAGGCATTTCCTCAGGGCTGCAGGCTAGAAGCACAGGATCCGTATGTCCGCCGGATCACCTCCAGTGTGCCGGTCCAGTCCGGATCACCCCCGCGTCGGCGGGGAGCACTGCCCGCCTGACGCACACCGCCTCCTCTCGGCCTTCGGGCCGGGAGGAGGCGCTTTCGTGCGTCTGAACCGGGTAGCTACCCTGCTGGCCATGACCATTCGGACTGTCGTGCTGGACATCGGCGAAACCCTGACTCGCGATGACCGATACTGGGCAGCCTGGGCCGACTGGCTCGGGACACCCCGGCACACCCTTTCAGCGCTCGTAGGCGCCGTAGTGGTCGACGGACGGGACAACGCGGACGCACTGGGACTCGTCCGACCGGGGCTGGACGTTGCCGCGGAGTACGCCGCGCGGGAGGCTGCGGGCCGCGGGGAACACCTGGACGAAAGCGACTTGTACGACGACGTACGCCCGGCATTGACGGCGGTCCGGGCAGGAGGCGCCCGCGTCATCATCGCCGGGAACCAGACTCGGAAGGCCGGCAGGCTGCTGCGAGCCCTGGATCTGCCTGCCGACCTGGTCGTGACGTCCGGTGAGTGGGGTGTGGCCAAGCCCTCGCGCGAGTTCTTCGACCGGGTCCTTCAGGTGGCCGAGGCCCCAGCAGGGGAGACTCTGTACGTAGGCGATCATCCGGCCAATGACATCACGCCGGCCCGTGCCTCTGGCCTGCTGACCGCGCACCTGCGGCGTGGCCCGTGGGGGCATTGGTGGGCCGATGAGGTCCGCGCGTCCAGGGCCGCCGACTACTCGATCGACTCGCTGCACGACCTCGTCGAGATCGTCAACCCGTAGGTTCAGCCGGTGCGTTCGCGGAGCGGTACGGTGCGTGCATGGCCGACCACATCGGGCAGCGCATCGCCGCGCGGCGCCAGTCCCGACGCATGACCCAACCGGACCTCGCTGCTGCCGCGCACCTGTCGCTGAGCATGATCCGCCATGTCGAGCAGGGCCGGCGGGCTCCGAGCCCGTCCGCGCTGGAGTCGATCGCCGCCGCGCTGGGCGTGGATCCGTCGCGACTGGATCCCGCGTACACGGGGACCGCTCACCGGGTGCGCGCGGCGCTGCCTGAGATCTCCGCCGCAATCGCGGGCTACGACATCCCGCTCGACCCGCCGACGCGGTCCCTGGAGCAGTTGCGCGAGGACGTGAGCACTGCGGTGGCATGGCGGCTGGCGGCGCAGTACGGACAGATCGCGAAGGCAGCGCCTACGCTTCTCGGCGACAGTCTGGCACTCCTGCACCACGCGCCTGCCCGGGCGCGCCCCTTCGCTGCCCGGCTCGTCGTTGGTGCGGCCCGCTGCGCGGACGCTGTCGCGTATAAGGTCGGTGCCCACGACTTGTCCGCCCGGTTGATCGACGTCATGCGGTGGGCTGCCGTGGAAACCGGCGACCCAGACGTGGCCACCGCCGTCGCGTACACCGGCGCCGAGACGTTCCTCGCCGCGCGAGCACACCGCGCTGGCCAGGCCTCGCTTGAGCGAGCTCTCGACGCGGCCCCGGGCCCCACCACGGTAAGTTCTGCTGCGGCCCGTGGCGCCCTGCACATGCGGACCGCGGTCGTGGCCGCGCGGGCTGGATCTGCTACCGCAGCGCACGAGCACCTCCGACACGCTGCCGAACTCGCCGACGGCGTCGCCGAGGGCGTCTACTCCGGGACCGCGTTCGGCCCGTCGAGTGTGCGGATCCATAAGGTAGCCGTAGCCGTAAGCCTTGGCCGGGAGCACATCGGACGGGCCCTCGATGTGGCCCGGACGTGGAAGCCTGGCGCCGAGATTCCAGCCGAGCGCCGCAGCGGCTTCTATATCGAGATGGGGCGCGCCCAGCTGTGGGCAGGTTTCCCTGAAGCTGCTTTCGAGGCTCTGAAGGTTGCGCGGAGGCTCGCGCCCCAGCACGTTCGTGAACACCCCTGGGCACGTGAAGACATCGAGACCATCCGTCGGCTGAAGCGTGCCGACGCCGAGTCGCTGTCCGGCTTCGCCGAGTGGATCGGCGCCATCTGAGTCAAGGATCTGAGGTACCACACACTGTGGTACTTGTACCGCTTCCCCCCGGTCATCCTCTACCTGCCCGTACCAAACGAGCAGATGGGAGGGCCCATGAGTCAGCAGCTGCCGGTGTCCGTCGGCGATGTGAGCATCGCCCGCCTCCACGGTGAGGCGTGCTGGGACTGCGGAGCCGTCACCGCAAGCCTTATCCCTGCGGGAGAAGCCGTAGTCCACGGCTTCGAGAAGGCATGGCCAATCAAGCGGTGTGCCGAGACGTGCTCATCGAAATCCCGGACGGCCCCCGACGCGGCTCTGTGTCACCAGATGCCTGTGCCTGAGTCCGCGTCCGAGCTGACGCATGACCAGGCTTGCGGCAGGGCCTGCGTCATCTGTGGGAACCAACTCCATTCGGGCGCGGTACCCCGGGGCACGGTGCATGGCCGTCAAGGGGCTCACTGCCTCGATGCCGAGGTGTGGTCCAGCCCTGCTCCTGCGGAGTCAGCATGACCGCCGCGGGACGGATCTGCGCCGTCTGCGACCGACCCATCCGCGCCGGCGGCACGGAGTTCATCCGGCACTCCGCGTCAGGGGCCCGGCCGTCCAGCTGGGCGCACGACATCCGGGACCCCTCCTGCAAGCCGGTCCGCGCGGACGCGCGGTGAGCCCAGACGCCCGACTCCCGCAGGCCACCGCGTACGTCCTCGCCAACGCCGGACAGCAGCCGAGCGGCGCGGTCGCCGCAGACTGGACGGCCTACCTGCGCAACGAGGGCGGCCTCGTCGCCCACGGGGTCCAGTGCTTCCACTTCCAGTCCGAAGGCCTGCGCACCCCGACCGCCGAGCAGGCCCTCGCCGCGTGGGACACGGCGGTCCGCCTCGCGGACGGCTGGCCCAAGGCCGTCGCCCTCGCGGGCGCGGTCCGCGACCTCCTCGAAGAGGAGGAGCAGCACCAGGCCCGGCGCCGCGCACGACAGACGGCCACCCTGTGAGCGAGTGGGCCGCCAGTTCCTGTACGTGCTGATCGTGCTCGGCATCCTTGCCGTGGTCCTGATCTGCGCCCACTGACCCCCCGCCCCGCCCCACGTTCCCCAGAAGGCGGACCCGGGGCGGGCCTGCACCACCACATCGCGCCATCCGACGGATCACCCCCGCCTCGGCAGGGAGCGCGGCCGGACCCGCTGTCCCTCGACCTCAGCCAGCGGATCACCCCGCGTCGGCGGGGTGCACGTCTCGATCGCCTCCCTCTGCACCGCCTTCGCCGGATCACCCCCGCGTCGGCGGGGAGCACTCGTAGCGGCGGTGCCAGATGTACCCGAAGCGCGGATCACCCCCGCGTCGGCGGGGAGCACTTGCCCGAGTCGGCCCCGTGGTCGAGGTCTGCCGGATCACCCCCGCGTCGGCGGGGACCACTTCAAGTCTCAAAGCGCGGGTGCTGCCTTGTCCGGATCACCCCCGCGTCGGCGGGGACCACATTCGTAGCACTCCCTGGACAGCGGATTCCAGGAGCCGACCATCGGACCACCCCCGCCTCGGCGGGGAGCACAGTTGAACATGCTCGGCGTGCCCCGTGAGGTGCGGATCATCCCCGCGTCGGCGGGGAGCACATGCCGGAGCCCTTCACGTACCGGTCCCACTGCGGATCACCCCCGCTTCGGCGGGGAAGACGCCGACTACAACCGGGGACGCTCCTCGGTGTACGGACCACCCCCGCGTCGGCGGAGAAGACTGTGAGCACAGCTCGGTCGGCAGTTCGTCGACGGATCACCCCCGCGTCGACGGGGAGCACTACGACGCTACGATCTCCCGGTCCGAGCCGGTCGGATCACCCCCGCGTCGGCGGGGACCACGTCTGGGTCATCGTCGCCGGGGCGGTGCTCTACGGATCACCCCCGCGTCGGCGGGGAGCACTTGGGCATCCGCGAGGACATCCGGATGGAGGTCGGATCACCCCCGCGTCGGCGGGGAGCACCGCTTCGACGTGCTGGGGAACCTGGGCTCGGTCCCCGCGTCGGCGGGTAGCACGAGAGCCTCGAGCGCGGAGAGGCGAGCGGGGCACTGACATGGCCTGAACGAACTGCCCGATCCTGTCATTGCACGACATGAATCTCGGGAAGTGGCCGACGCCAATCACCCTGCAGGCTGACCAGCAGGTCGCGCGCGGAGGTCCGAACCTGACGCCACCCTGCGTCGGTGGCCAGCGCTTCCCTTGACCAACGCTCGGCGTTCTCTCTGCCGCTCATCTCCCCGAGCACCGCGTCAATCAGCTGCAGCTTGCCCAAGGCTTCCGGATCCAAGAACTCTTCTTGCTGGAGGTCGGCCATCAGGCGAAAGGCGTCATCGAATTCCAGGGCCAGCTCGTCGGTCACGACCTCGTGCTTGTCGATCCAGGCGAGCTGATCGGCCGAGTCCGCACCAAGCACCACAAGCGCTTCGATCACGCGCTGCCAGCGGAAAGAAGCCCCAGGAGTCCCCACCCCCACATCCTCGCACGGCCAGGATCCGAGCCACCGAGCTACGGCCAAGGGGTGGCGTCCGGATCACCTACGCGTCGACAGGGAGCACCGCACCCCGGACCTGGACGGCGACCTGAGCCGCGGATCACCCCCGCGGCGGCGGACTGGGGACTACGCCGGATCACCCCCGCGTCGGCGGGGACCACGATCGGCTCGGCGCTCACTTGGCCGCCCCGTTCGGATCACCCCCGCGTCGGCGGGGAGCACTTGCCCCAGCCCTTCATGCGTTGAAGGACGCCCGGATCCCGCCGCGTCTGCGGGGAGCACAACGCCTTCCGGAGGGCCAGAGCCTCGCCGCACGGATCACCCCCCGCGTCGGCGGGGAGCACGCCTGGCTTACGCCAACAGCATCCGCGATGTCCGGATCACCCCCGCGTCGGCGGGAAGCACTACCGCGACCGGGCGGAGTACGACGCCCGAACCGGATCACCCCCGCCTTGGCGGGGAGGACGAGGCCGCGCGCCGCGACCTGCTCGCCCGCCACGGTTCACCCGCGCGTCGGCGAGGAGCACCTTACGCTCGACCCTGATCCTGCTGGTGAGGATCTTCTTCGCAACGATCGCGCTGACGCCCCCCAGAGCCAGCCCCCCGGTGCTCATGCACCCAGCGTATGCCGAACCGTTGCCACGGCCCGCCACGGTGGAGCACAAGCCGGTGGCTTTGTACACGTCGAAGAGCAGCGTTTTGACAGCAGTTCGGGAGTCACCCTGGACGTCGGCGCCGAGCCGTTGTTCATGACGTCCGACGGCACCGCAGGCGCCGGGACGTAGCGCCGGCGGTCCGGGCGTCCTCGGGAGGCGGATTGCTGGGGACAAAAGCGCTGGCTACGGAGCCAGGTGACCGGTGGTGCGGCTCCGACGCCGCCTCGCGGCCCGCTGCGGTGTACTGCCTCCGGCTCTCGGGTTCTGGCTCACTTTCCGTGGAGCATGCACTCTGAGTGACGATCGTCGGGCGAGCGCGCCCGTAGGAAGATGCCCGGAATTGATCCGTACGGGGTGTGGTGTGGCTGACAGTTCGGCCCGTGGAAGAAGTGGTGCTCCGGCTGGAGGAGTTGCTGTTCCCGTCGATATCCGACGTGGTGGTGCTGTCCGTGGCCGTGAACGACGAGGCGGTTCACATCGATGCCCGAAGCACGGTGGCTGGGGCCATCTGTCCTGGATGCGGGATCTGGTCACGGCGGATTCATAGCTCCTACCTGCGATTTCCCGCTGATGTGCCCAGCGGAGGTAGGCGAGTCGCTCTCTGTTTACGCGTTCGCCGGTTCCTCTGCCCGGTCATCGCGTGCGGGCGGCGGACCTTCGCCGAACAGCTGCCGGGTTTGACCCGTCGGTACGGTCGGCGGACCGAGCGCCTGCGGTCGACGCTGGCCGCGGTGGGCCTCGCGCTCGCTGGCCGGGCCGGTGCTCGCATGGCGAGAGTCTTCGGCGTATCTGTCAGTCGGAGTACGGTGCTCAGGCTGGTCGAAGCGTTGCCCGACCCCGAAGTTCCAGCCCCGCGGGTAGTCGGCGTCGATGAGTACGCGACCCGCAAAGGCCGCCACTACGGGACCGTCCTGGTCGACGTCGAAAGCCGGCGTCCAGTGGACCTGCTGCCCGACCGGGAGGCGTCCAGCCTGGCCGCTTGGCTCGCGAAAAGGCCCGGGGTGGAGGTGGTCTGCCGCGATCGGGCACCGTTCTTCGCCGATGGTGCCACGGCCGGGGCACCGCAGGCGGTGCAGGTCGCGGACAGGTGGCATCTTTGGCACAACCTGAGCGAGGCTGCAGAGCGGTGCGTCGCAGACCACCGCGCATGCTTGCAGGTCCTGGCGCCCGATCGAGCCCAGCCTGCCCCCGACCCGGAGAAGTTCGAAGACCTCTCCGGCTCGCCCTGGCCGAGGGGACACCGCTTCGCTGACCGCACCCGCGTCAACCACGCGACCGTCCACGAACTGCTGGCCGCAGGGCTCAGCCGGAGGGCGATCGGCCGCGCTCTCCGGATGACCTCCCGCACCGTCAAGCTCCTCGCCGACGCAGCCACTCCGGAGGAATTGTTCCAAGGACAGTGGCAGGGCCGGCCATCCAAACTCGACGCCTTCAAGCCCTACCTGGATGACCGCTGGAACCAAGGCTGCACGAACGCCTGGAGGGTGTGGGAGGAGATCGTGCCACTCGGCTATCAGGGCAGCTACCAGCGGGTTCGCGCCTATTTCCGGGAGAAGCGGCTCTCGCCAGGCCCCGTCACGGCTCGGCCACCGTCACCCCGGGTCGTCGCCGGATGGATCCTCCGCCGGCCGGAGACCCTCACCGAAACGGAGCACCTTCGACTCAAGGCCGTGCTGGTCCACTGCCCTGAACTGGACGCCCTCACCGGCCACGTCCGCGCCTTCGGCCAGATGCTCACCGAGCGCCAGGGCGAACGGCTGCCGCAGTGGCTCGACGCCGTCCGGCAAGACGACCTCCCCGGCCTCCATACCCTCGCCGCAGGCATCGACCGTGACCGCGATGCAGTCATCGCCGGCCTCACCCTGCCCTGGAGCTCCGGGGTCGTCGAAGGCCACGTCAACCGAATCAAGATGCTCAAACGCCAGATGTTCGGCCGGGCCGGCTTTCACCTCCTCCGCAAGCGCGTCCTGCTCTACTCGTGAAGCACAGGTCAGACCGCATCATCAAAGAGCCCGAAGCCTTCCGGAAACCCTTCCAGGAACTCCCGCCGCGCGGGATCGGCCTCGGCTTCGGCCATCGTCCCGAGCAGACCGATCAGTTCGCTCCGTTGGGCGCTCGACAGCTTGCTGACCAGGTGGGCGACACCCTCCAGGACCTTGACGGCGTCGTCCGGATCCATCTGCTCGTCTTCACTGCCCTCGATGAACCACAGGACATCGACCAAGGCCGCCGCCAGGGCATGGGTCAGAGACGAGTACACGGGCATGAAGGCGGTCTCCCAGCAGGTCACGGCAGCAGAGTCCGACCATCCCACCACACACCACTGACATCACACTCAGTCAGCCCTCCACGGAAAGTGAGCCAGAACCGGCTCTCGTGAACATCAGCCTCCCGCCTCGGCCGGCGCCTCCCGAACTCATGACGAACGGGCTTCACAACCCGTGAACAAAGCCAAGCCGGGCGTCCTCTGGTCACCGCGCTCAACATCCCGTGCCGACAAAGCAACTCACGCCCCGCGCTCAAGGGCGCACGGGTTGTACGGTCCCAGGTGAGGCCATCATGGAAGGGACGCCCACAGCATGCCGCACTCCACCAACAGCGCAACTCGCCCAGCCCTTAAGGGGCTCATCCTCGATTTTGCCGGGGTCCTCACGGCCGACCCGCGCCCCGTCCACCGAGAGTGGTGCACCGCTCAAGGCCTTGACCCCGAAACATGGCGAACGACACTAAACGATCACCCTGAAGGGCGCCGTCTGTACGAAGCCCTCGAAGTCGGGGAGATTGGGCAAGCGGAGTGGAACGCCCGCACGGCGCCGTTGATCGGCCCTGATGTGGACCCGACGAACCTGATGGGCCGCGCCTGGTCGGGCGTGCCGACCGCACGCCGGATAGCCGCCCTCGCACAGGCCGCACGCGATGCTGGCCTCCACACCGCCCTGCTCTCGAACAGCTTCGGAATGGACCCTCACAACCCCTACGAGCATGCCGGGATCTGGGGGCTTTTCGATGTCCACGTCATTTCCGAACAGGTAGGCATAGCCAAGCCCAACCCGGCGATCTACCAGCTCACCCTCGAACGACTTGGCCTTCCCGGCGAGGCGTGCGTATTCGCTGATGACCACCCCAGGAACCTCCCCCCAGCAGCCGCCCTCGGCATCACCACAGTCCTTGTTGCCGATGAGGAGGCGACGGTCTCGAAGCTGGAATCCCTTCTCGGAATCAGCGCTCCTCTAGCCGTCTGAACTCCGGTGGCGCAGACCCGGCTGGAAGCCGTCAACTCCCGTCCGGTCGCCCCCTGTCGGCGGCCCCCCGACCCCCTGTACGGTCCGTACCTCAATCAGCCAGGAGGTGCGCGCGTGCAGTGGTCGGAGTACACGAACAGCGAAAGACTGAAGGCGCTCCGCAGCGGCATGGCCCAGGAGGGCTTAGCCGAAGCAGCTGGGGTATCTGTCGGTGTGATCCGCAAGCTCGAACGCGGCGGCACCGCCTCCATCGCGTCCCTTCTGTCCGTCGCCCACGCTCTCGGCACAGACATCGCCGTCCTCCTCGGCCAGCAAGCACCTCGCCGCTCCATGGACCGCGATGAACGGTCCGCCCTCCGGGCCCTGTCCGCCGTCACCCACGACGCCGCGATCGGCCTTCCCGCTGACACCAGCCCCGGCACCCTGGACGAGCTCCGCAGCGTCGTGCGCCACGCCGACGCCGCTTACTGGTCCGGCCAGTACACGCAACTCGGCTCCCTACTCACCCGTCTCCTCCCCGAAGCGCGGGCCCGTTACGACCATGCCGATCATGCCGATAAGGAACAGGCGGCCGGCCTCCTCGCTGACACCTTCCAGACAGCCGGGATGATGGCGAATGTCCTGGGCTCCCGCGATCTTGCCTACGCAGCCCTCACCTACGGTCGACAGATCGCCGTGCAGGCCGGGGATGATCTGCGGGACGCACACCTATCGGCCACAACAGCGTGGGTGAACCTCCGCGACGGCCGCACCGCCCAAGGCTTCGCCCTCGCAGCCGCACAGGCCGACCGCATCGAGCCCAAGATGAGCGAACACGACCTAGACCGGTTGTCGGTGTACGGGCAGCTCGTCACCAACGCCGCTGTCGCCGCCTCCCGCGGCGGCGCCACCGCTGACACCGCCCGCGAATACCTGTCCCAAGCTCACGCAGTCGCAGCACGCATCGGCACCGAGCACGCCCGTGGCGACCACGCCCAGCCCTACGGTCCGATGTACGCCGCCACACAGGCGATGAGCATTGCCGTCGCCCTCAGCGACACGGCCGGCGCGCTGCGCCTCATGGACACCGTCCACTTGGGCAACGACGTTCCCCTGGCCACCCGCGCCAGGTACGGCCTTGATGTTGCCCTCACTCACCTCGAATGCCGCAGGTGGGATCAGGCCGCCGAAACTCTCGACAGCGTGTGCCGGATGGCACCCGGCTGGGTGCGCCACCAGATGCTCCCCGGCGTCATCATCAGCCGCCTCACTGGCGTCTCCGTCGCCCGCCTTCGCGGCCTTGCCCACGCTGCCGGGGTTCCCTTCGGCATGCACTGACCCAGCCCGTCCCTCAACCACCACGTTCCGTGACAGCCTGACTGCCCCTCACCTGGGCAACTGCCACGGGACGTAGCAGTCCAGGCTCATCCACCACAACGCACCGCCACGCCCCATGGCAGTCTGGCCGTGCGCAGGTTGCGGCGATTGCCATGCCTCGTGCCTGGGCCGATGCCCCCCTCCCCGCGACGCTTGGGCCATGCCGACGAACCCGCACGGCGGCGGCATCGGACATGTTCCCGTCGCCGTCTACAGCTCCTCCCCACACGCTGCCACCACCCAGGAATCGGAAGCGTGCGCCCGGCGCTACGCTGATGCCCGCCTGTGGCCTGTAGCGGGAGCCTGGTCCGACCCTGACCCGGCCGTACCGCTGGTCGATCGCCTTGGATGGTGTGGCATAACTGATGCCCTCGGGAACGGAATGGTCCGGGGGATCGTCGTCGCGGACCAGGCCCACGTCGCCTCCGACTCGGCCGAGTTCGAGCGGCTCGGTGCCCTGATCCGCGACCGCGGGGGCTTTCTCGCTGTAGCCACGGCGTCGGTTCCTCATCGCACGCCGGGCCAGCAGGCCCGCCGCCGGAACGTCCTCGAAGGCGCCTCCGGCTGGAGTGAACTGGACGGCATCCGCCACGACCGGCCCGAGACTGGCTCGGACGGCCTGTGAGCACCCGCCGTTCTGCCACCCGGCCCCGGTTACCCCGAGACTGGGTCGGCTCGTTCCTGACCGCCGTCTGGGCTGCCGGACACGTCGCGGTCGGTGTCCTCCTAGCCCATACCGGCACCGCGCACGTCCACGCCGCACCCGAACCGGACCGGCCGGCGGCCGCCCGTCCCGACATCGAACCGCACGCCGACGAGGGCAACCGGGTCTGCCGCTGCGCCGACCGCACCACCCTCTGAAAGCATCCGGCCCCGCCCGCCTGTCCAAGGGGCCACGCCGGAGCTTCGGGCCGCCCCGCGCCCCGGGACGCCTGCTGCCGACCCCTACCCGGCGGCATCGGCCTCGGGCCGCGGGGCCCACACCCCGACCCTGCGCAGCACCACGCTCGAAAGGCGAACCCACGTGTACGCATTCGGCCTGTGCATCGACCTGCAGTACCTCCTCCCCGGCCTTGCGGCCGTCACCTCCCTTGCCGACAGCCTTACCCCCGCCGCACGCCGCGGCGCGGCCCTGAGGGTCCTGACCATGGACCTCCCGCCGGCTCACGCCCTCCTCCTCGCGCAGCTCGCGAAGCGGTGCGGCTTTGGGTCCTTCGACCTGGCCTACCGGGCCCCGCTCGCCGCCTCCCACATGGCAGACGACAGCTACATCACGATCACCACCTACCTTCGATTCGAGTTCACCCCTGACTTCGTCCGACGTCCCTACCTGATCTACGTAGACGCCGACACCCACGTGCGTGACGACATCACAGGCCCCCTCTCATCCCTCCAGCCCGGCCGGATCGGCGCCGTCGCGGACGATTTCAACCCCGCCGTGGGGGCGTGCCCCGCACTTCCTGGCGCGGCCGAACGCTGGCCCCACTGGCGCGGCCGCGCCTACTACAACGCCGGGATGCTCTGGGCACACACCGCGGACATCCCTGCGATGCGCCGGGGAGTTGCCAGTGCCCTGGTCAAGCATCGGGCGCACATCCTGCACAACGACCAGGACGCCCTGAACCTCTGGCTACTGCGTACCGGGCGCGTCCACCCCGTGCCGTCCCGCTTCAACCGGTTCGAGACCGGCCGGTTCCTCGAGCGGGGTGAATGGGTGCGTCGCGTGGTCCGCCGCAGTTTGCGCCCAGACACGTCCGCCGCGCTGGTCCACTTCGTCGGCCCCGAGAAGCCGTGGTCGTCCCTTTGTCCTCCCACTGACGACGTCCGCGACTACCGGGCGCACCTCAGGATGACCAGCCGACATGTGCGACGCCTGGGTGCTGTGGGGGCTTGGCGGTGACCGGCCTGCCTCCGGCCGTCGTGCGTTCTTGCACGAGCCTCCTCGCTGTCCGGCCTGTGACCGCAGAACGCCTTGCCATCGGCAACCGCACCTCCGTTTACCGTGCTGGCCTCGCTGATGGTCGTGCGGTGGTGGTCAAGCTGTACGCGGCCGCCACACGTCGCAACGCGGTGACCGAAGCCGCCGCGATCCGCGCCGCCGCGGGCTCTGTGCCCACGGCCCGTGTCCTCGCCGCAGGGCGAGTCAAGGGCACTGACCTCACCGCCCTGATCAGTGAAGACCTCGGCCGACTCACCCTCGGTGCCGCCGTTCGGGCTGGGCAGATCACTACGGACCGCGCTCTGCGCGACGTCGGGCGCCTCCTCGGCCGCCTCCATCGGGCACCGGTCGCCCCTCGCACACCCCGAAGGCCGTTCTTCGACGATGTCACGTCCCTGCGCCACCGCGATGCCAGCGCCATCGGTCGGATTGCGCCCGCTCTCGAAGTCCTCTCCGGACCCCCAGCGTCGGCGCCGTTGGTGTGGTGCCACGGCGACGTGCACTTCGACAACGTCGTCGTCGCTGGCCCGGAGGCCACACGCCACCTGATCGACTTCACCGACGCCACCCCTGGACCTCGGGAAGCGGACGTCGCGCAGGCACTGGTGATGGCCCACGCCGTCTCGGTGCGCGGCCGTCTCACCGTTACTGGCGCCTACCCCCTCGCCTTGGACGACGCCCGTCTTACGGCTTGGTGCGTGTTCCACACCGCCCGCTGCCGGGCAACTGCTCCGCCCGGTGAGGAACGCTCCCGCTGGAACCGACGCCTCGCCGAGCTGGCTCACGAGCAGCACCGCTTCTTTCACACCCCGCGTACCGTGAGGAGCCCCAGATGATCACGCTCTCAGTGGTGATCCCCGCCCACAACGAAGCTGCCTACCTCCCCCGATACCTGCCCACCGTCTTCGCCGCCCTCGACCACTGGCAGGCCGCTACCGGCGGCACGGGGGAGGTGATCGTGGTCGACAACAGGAGCACCGACAGCACCGCCGACCTCGCCGCCCAGTTGGGCGCCCGTGTCATCGCCGAGAGCGTCCGCAGCATTGGCGCCGTCCGCAACACCGGCGCTGCAGCCGCCGCCGGCAGCCTTCTCTTCTTCACCGACGCCGACGTAGCACTCCCGCTCGACACGTTCACCGCCGCCACCACGGCCGTGGACGCCGGAGCCGTCGGTGGGGCGATCCCCCCGCTCTACACTCCGGCCCGACTCGGCGCCCGACTGCTGTGCGCCTACTGGGACCACTACCGCACCCGGCAGGGTGGAGCACAGGGCGTCGCCCAGTTCGCGACCGCCGACGCGTTCAAAGCAGTCGGCGGGTACCGGCCGGAGTTACTGATGAGCGAGGACGTCGAGTTCTTCGCCCGACTCACCGCTCACGGCAGACAGACCGACGGCCCCGTCACCGTCCTGGACGATCTCCGTGTTCGCCCCTCCACCCGCCGCTACGACCAGTGGTCCACCGCGCGAATGCTGTGGTGGCAGAACCCCTTCACCGCCCGCTGGCGCCTGGCCTCGCCCCGCATGTGGCGCCACTGGTATGGGAGCACCGTGCGATGAACCAGCTTCCCGTCCCCGACCACAACGGCATCTACACCTTCCCCGACGACCTCGACCGCGCGCACACCGCACACAGCACGCGCCTCGCCGCCCGGTACACGGCCGACGATCACCAGGTGCTGGAACTCACCGCCCCTCACAGCGGGGCCGTCCACCATGTCGAATTCCGCACCCCGACCGGACGGCCGGTCCTCGCCATCGAGCCCCACCACGACGACTTCGCGCTGTCCGCCTCCGGCACCTTCCTCGCCCACCCCAGGCCGCTGACCGTGGTCACGGTCTTCACCCGGTCCCGCAGCGTCCACCCCACGGTGGAAGCCAGCCTGACGACCGAGGAGGCCGTGTCGCGGTTGCGGGCCCAGGAGGGTGCGGCCGCGCTCGCCCCGCTCGGAGCCGCCCGTCGCCTGCTGAGCTACAAGGACGCCGACCCGCCCTACCGGTCCTACGACCCCAGCCGCCTTGACCAGATCACCGAAGACCTCCACGCCCTCGTCAAGCAGAACCCCGGCACTGAGCTGCTTGCCCCCGGCGCCGTCACCCGCCACCCCGACCACCTCTTGGTGCACGACGCCGCCGTACGGCTCGGCTGCCGCTGGTTCTGGGAGGACCTCGCCTTCTGGTCGACGTATGCGCTCGCCGGCTGTGACCTCCACCTGTTCAACACCCGGTCCGGCCGCAGCCCCCTGATGCCTGAGCTGGTCGACATCACCCCCGTCGTCCTCGACAAGGTCACTGTCCTCCGGATGCACGGCTCGCAAATGAGCCCCCCGCGCAAGCAGTACCGGCCGATTCGCCACGCCTGGACGGTCGCCGCCGACCTCCTCGACGGCGGGCTCTACGCGGAACGCTTCTACAGGACGGAGCACTGATATGACCATCGTCGCCTTCGAAGGCGCCTCCTACGGAGGCAAGTCGTCCACGATCAAACGGCTCCGCGGCATGCGCGGCATCGGTCCCCACGCGTTCGTGTCGGCCTGCTACGTCGACCACATCGACCGCCGCGAGGACATCCCGCCAGCGCGCACCGGATCCGCCGTCGAGCAGGTCGCAGCGTTCGAGAAGTTCATGCAGATCGAAGCCGCCCGGGTCGCCGCCGTCACCGAGTCCACTGCCGATCTCATCATCCTCGACCGGTCAGTGGACACCCTCCTCGCCCACGCTTACGCCCTCGACAAGCTCTACGGCTACGACGTGCAGGCCCAGCTGCGGGCCTGCCTCGCCAACATGCCGCACCTCAAGCCCGATCACACCATCTACCTCGACGTTCCCCCCGAGACGCTCCACCTGCGACGAAAGATCATCGGGCACGCAGCTGCGGAGTCCGACTACTTCCTTCACAACCCCGCGTTCCTCGAGCACGCCCGCTCCTACTTCACCACCCCCACATCCGGCGCCGAACCGGTCTCGCGGGAGGTGATGCTGCTGCCTGCCGACACCACCCCCACTGACGTCGCTGAAGCCGCCCGCGCCCTGATACTCCATTGGACGAAGTGATGCCCACCGCCCTCATCGCCTGGCGCCGCACCCCGCCCCCATTCCTCATCGGCGGGGCCGAGGTGACCCAACAGCTCCTCGCCGAACAACTCGCCGCCGCCGGGTGGCGCGTGGTCTACCTCGGCACCCACCAACCGCCCTGGGACGGCCCCGGGCAGCTCGCCGAAATCACCGCCTACCTTGACACCAACCACGCCCCGCACGAGTCGGCTAGCGGTGCCATGCGCTACTGGTGGAACGGCGTGGACTGCATCGCCGTCGCCCAGGACCGCATCCCCGCTACGCTCGCCTCGCTGCTCACCGACATCCGGCCCGACGTTGTCTTCACCTCGCAGGAAGGCAGCGCCGACATCGCGGCCGAAGCCCGGACCCACGCGCTCACTGCAGGCATCTGCCACTCGGTATCCGGCACCGGGCTCGGCGTCCTGGTGGGCCGCCCACATGTCGGTCTGGCCGTATCGGAGTTCGTGCGCCACCGCGCAGATTGTCCAGCTGGTACCCGCATGTCCCTGTGGTACCCGCCATTCACGCAACCGGGCCCCGGCACCGTGAACACCGACCGAGCCGACGGCCCCGTGCTCATGATCAACCCGATTCCCGCGAAGGGATCACGGCTCATGCACGGCTTGATCCAAGCCATGCATGAGGAACGCTTCACCTTGGTCGAGGGCTGGTGGAACACAGCAGCCGAGTTCCGGCAGTACCCCAACGTGACGTACGTTCCCCGCGTCTACGACATGGCTCCGCTCTACCGGTCGCACCGGCTCCTGCTCGTGCCGTCCGTGGTCGAGGACGCCTTCCCTCGGGTGATCGTCGAAGCGGCGTTGCACGGAGTGCCTACCATCGGCACCGACCGGGGCGGTATCCCCGAAGCCGTCGGTGCCGGAGGGACCGTTTTGCCCGCCGACGCCGACCTCACGGAATGGGCGGCCGCGATCCGCGCTATGAACCACCGGGAGGCCGGGGAGCGGGCCCGACTCGATGCCGCCCGCTACACCCGCCCCGTCCTGCCGGAGATCGTCGCCCTCGGCCTCACGCCGACGTGAACGCCGCCTCCACCGCGTCGAGCCGGTCCGTCCACCAGTGCAGCAGCGCCTCGTCCTGGGTGAACAGCTCGTCGAAGGAGTGGTCGCCCTTGTTGTAACGGAACTCCAGCTGCCAGAAGTCCGTGAGGCGCTTCCACCACAGCCGGTGCACCGCGTCCTCAAGCGCGGCTGTCGACAGCGGCGCTACCGACCGGTACCCGCCGACGAACGCCGCCACCCGCTCAAGATCGAATCCGCCTGTCCCGCCGAACTGGACCTGAGCCGTCCGCACCACCTCTTCGGCATAGGGGCGGACGGCAACCCGGTCCCAGTCGAGGACCGCAGACAGCTCGCTGCCGGACCACAAAAGGTTCCGGTACTGGAGGTCACCATGGGTCCAGCCATACGGGCCGACGGGGACCTCATCAGCCGGGAGGCGGTCGGCGTGCGCGGCAATCATGGCCCGCCGGGCCTTCAACGCGACTGCGGCCTCCTTATCGAAGGTGCTTGCGCTGTCCTGCGCGGCCACAGCGGCCGAGAGCCGCTCCGCCTTCTCCGCAGCCCGCTGGACGCTCGTGACGTCAACAGCGAGAGACTCCGGTGTCCGGGGCAGTGTGCGACCGTCCGCGGCCCACGAAAGAGTGACGTGAAGCCTCGCGATGTGTCCGCCGAGCGCCGCTGCCTGCCCCAGCGTGAGCGAAACGCCGGGAATGTGCTCGCCGGCTGCCCAAGGGAACAGGCAGTACCCGCCGCCCGGGGTCTCAGCTACCGCGGACCCGTCGCTGACCAAGATCGGCGCGCACACGGGGAGACCGTGATCGCCGAGGAACCCGAGTGCACCGAGGTTGCGGCGCAGCCGCTCCAGCGGGACATCCGTCACACGCTTGAGAGCAAACGTGCCGGCCTCCGCATCGAGGCGCCAGTTCACATTCGCGCGTCGGCGGGGAGCACCTGGGCCCGATGACGGGCTGGGAACTGATGATCGGGTCACCCCCGCGTCGGCGGGGAGCACGGCGAGCCCGTCGGCGCCCAGGAGTGGGAGGACGGATCACCCCCGCGGCGGCGGGGAGCACTCGATCCCGCTCACCCTCGATGCCATGGCCACCGGATCACCCCCGCGTCGGCGGGGAGCACGGCTGGACCGTGTACGCGCCGCCCGGATCCGACGGATCACCCCCGCGTCGGTGGGGACCACTTACTGCCCCGTTCACCTGGTAGGTGGGGGGTCGGATCACCCCCGCGTCGGCGGGGACCACGCGGCGACTGCTTGTGTGCGGGGCGGGGCGTGGGGATCACCCCCGCGTCGGCGGGGACCACGCGGCGACTGCTTGTGTGCGGGGCGGGGCGTGGGGATCACCCCCGCGTCGGCGGGGACCACCCACACCGCCGCAGAGCGCACCACCATCCTCGCGGATCACCCCCGCGTCGGCGGGGACCACACCGGCACGCCGCTCCTCGTGGGCGGGGACGACGGATCACCCCCGCGTCGGCGGGGACCACGGGTCGGCCTCGCGCCGCTTGGCGGCCTTGCGCGGATCACCCCCGCGTCGGCGGGGACCACGACCGGATGAGGGAGACCATGACGCCGTGGCCCGGATCACCCCCGCGTCGGCGGGGACCACGGCCGCGCCCGCAACGAGCCCGCCCTGCGCATCGGATCACCCCCGCGTCGGCGGGGACCACCGTCTGACCGGGCCCGGCTCAGGCCTTGATCTCGGATCACCCCGCGTCGGCGGGGACCACATCGGCCGGGGGGTGAAGGCGGATCCGCGGCCCGGATCACCCCCGCGTCGGCGGGGACCACTGGCCCGGGACCCTATGGTCTCGGGCCACAGGCGGATCACTCCCGCGTCGGCGGGGACCACTTCGGGCTTGAGCATGGGGTGTTCCTCTCCTACGGATCACCCCCGCGTCGGCGGGGACCACACGGACGTCGGCCTAGCGGTCCGTCTTCGCGACGGATCACCCCCGCGTCGGCGGGGACCACGTCCGGTCTGTGACCGCGCACCGCGTCTGACCCGGATCACCCCCGCGTCGGCGGGGACCACGTGACGTCCTTACTGCCGGGGACGTCCCTGATCGGATCACCCCCGCGTCGGCGGGGACCACTCCGTCTGGCCGGTCAAGCCCTGCCACCAGGTCGGATCACCCCCGCGTCGGCGGGGACCACGCCCGGTTGTGGCTCCCCGAAAGGGGAACCGCCGGATCACCCCCGCGTCGGCGGGGACCACGGATCCACGACTAGTCATGATCGGATCCTAGACGGATCACCCCCGCGTCGGCGGGGACCACAGACGGGTGTCGCTGGGGATCACGAGGGGGTCCGGATCACCCCCGCGTCGGCGGGGACCACCCCTTGCACCGGGCCCGCTCTCCGAGGGGGCGGGGGGACGACGGATCACCCCCGCGTCGGCGGGGACCACCATGCGGCGCCAGCAGCGGACGACACGACGGCCGGATCACCCCCGCGTCGGCGGGGACCACTTCGAAGCCCGCGCCTGCCTCACCCCCGCGTCGGCGGGGACCACCCCAGCAGTGAGAGGAGCAGGACCGTGCCCACGGGATCACCCCCGCGTCGGCGGGGACCACGGCAGGCCCAACATGAAGTCCGCCGGCGCCTGCGGATCACCCCCGCGTCGGCGGGGACCACGACCCGGGCGAGATCCATTCCCATGGCTACTCCGGATCACCCCCGCGTCGGCGGGGACCACGCCGATGAGATGCTCCCCTTCCGGATGGCGCCCGGATCACCCCCACGTCGGCGGGGACCACGCCCCGGAGCCCCCGGCGCCGCCGATGCCGGACGGATCACCCCCGCGTCGGCGGGGACCACCCAGGGGTGCTCTACAGCTGACGCGGTCATCACGGATCACCCCCGCGTCGGCGGGGACCACATCGACATGTATTCGGTCCCGTAGGCGGCCAGCGGATCACCCCCGCGTCGGCGGGGACCACAGGGCGTCGTTGAGCGTGAGCTCGCCGTTGTCCGGATCACCCCCGCGTCGGCGGGACCACAACTCGCGTCTGTCCGACAAGGCACGCAAGGTCGGATCACCCCCGCGTCGGCGGGGACCACGCGCTCGTTGGCCAGGGGCTGGGGGAGTCGTACGGATCACCCCCGCGTCGGCGGGGACCACCCACGTTTCCGCAGGTCAGCCCGTAGGGGCAACGGATCACCCCCGCGTCGGCGGGGACCACGCGCTGGGGTCATCCCCGAACAGGAACGAGGACGGATCACCCCCGCGTCGGCGGGGACCACGTCGGTGCACTGGCCCCAGCAGGGGCGGGGTTCGGATCACCCCCGCGTCGGCGGGGACCACCGGCACCGCCGCACTACTGGCGTCGTCCTCGGCGGATCACCCCCGCGTCGGCGGGGACCACCATGAGTTGCCCATTGGTGGACAGTGGTACGCCGGATCACCCCCGCGTCGGCGGGGACCACGACGGCGTCATGGGGTGCCATAGGGTGCCTCGCGGATCACCCCCGCGTCGGCGGGGACCACTAGTGCTGCACGTAGTCGCTGCCGGGGTACGCCGGATCACCCCCGCGTCGGCGGGGACCACGACGCCCTGGACAACCCCGACGACGTCCGCGGCGGATCACCCCCGCGTCGGCGGGGACCACTGTTGCTGCAACTCGGTCGCCTCCGTCGCGTACGGATCACCCCCGCGTCGGCGGGGACCACAACCGGGGTCAGGTCCAGTGCGGAGCGCCTGACGGATCACCCCCGCGTCGGCGGGGACCACTCCGGGAGTCCGGGTAGTCCGTCGGGCCGGTTCGGATCACCCCCGCGTCGGCGGGGACCACCCGATAGCCTGCACGATATCCACAGCCGATCCCGGATCACCCCCGCGTCGGCGGGGACCACCAGCAGGGCAAGCGGACCTCCACTGGCACATCCGGATCACCCCCGCGTCGGCGGGGACCACTACGGGCACAGGTTCAGGCGGCTGAAGAGTCCCGGATCACCCCCGCGTCGGCGGGGACCACGCCACGATCACCTCCACGGCCGGCACCGTCTCCGGATCACCCCCGCGTCGGCGGGGACCACACCGGTCGGCAGGCAAGGACCCGGACCCGGAGCGGATCACCCCCGCGTCGGCGGGGACCACGTGGGGTTTCTGGGACGCCGGGAAGCGCGGAGCGGATCACCCCCGCGTCGGCGGGGACCACTTCACGGCCGACGAGCTCCGCCGGGCCGACACCGGATCACCCCCGCGCCGGCGGGGACCACATGACGGCGTGCGGCGTGCACTCGCAGGTGGCCGGATCACCCCCGCGTCGGCGGGGACCACGTGTAGCGCGGGGACTCCCCGCCCGTCGGCGGCGGATCACCCCCGCGTCGGCGGGGACCACGCCGCCCGCGGCCAAGAGGCTGTGGTGAGTGCCGGATCACCCCCGCGTCGGCGGGGACCACAGCAGGGGGAGTCGGGCGCTGCTGGTGACCGGCGGATCACCCCCGCGTCGGCGGGGACCACGGCGTCGGTGCCGATCGCCTTGGAGGAGACCTGGGATCACCCCCGCGTCGGCGGGGACCACGGTCCGGTACGACCTGCGTGGTCTGCGGGTCACGGATCACCCCCGCGTCGGCGGGGACCACCTGGCGCCGCCGAGTTGCTGGTGATCCCGCGCCGGATCACCCCCGCGTCGGCGGGGACCACGGTCTGCCGGACGGTCAGCTGCTGGTGGTGGCCGGATCACCCCCGCGTCGGCGGGGACCACTGGTACCAAGTGGCGGGTACCAAAGGTACGCACGGATCACCCCCGCGTCGGCGGGGACCACCGGGCCCGCTACTCATCCCCCGCTGCTGCCGTCGGATCACCCCCGCGTCGGCGGGGACCACGCCGTCCAGCTGGTCGGCCCGCAAGCGGACCTCGGATCACCCCCGCGTCGGCGGGGACCACAGGCTGCGCTCGCGAAGGTCAGCTCCACCCAGCCGGATCACCCCCGCGTCGGCGGGGACCACCCCCTCCAACTGGTCCCGGCGCAGGCGTGCCTCGGATCACCCCCGCGTCGGCGGGGACCACGGGAACTGCCCGGTGGTCGTACACCTCTGGCACGGATCACCCCCGCGTCGGCGGGGACCACTGCTGGAACACCCCGAGGCGGCCAGCCACACGCGGATCACCCCCGCGTCGGCGGGGACCACTACACCTACGCCAAGATCCTGCGCGCGATCGGCGGATCACCCCCGCGTCGGCGGGGACCACCCCTTCTTGTGCTTGCCCCACGCCCTCGGCGCCGGATCACCCCCGCGTCGGCGGGGACCACGACTCCCGAATGAGCTACAAGGCAAAAGGGATCGGATCACCCCCGCGTCGGCGGGGACCACGCACCCCTTCACACAGGAGCCCCCGTGCAGATCGGATCACCCCCGCGTCGGCGGGGACCACCCTTCGCCACCTGCACCTTTCTAGCCGGTTTGCAATTGCTTTACCAGGTAGGGGCCATCGGGGGTGAGGGTCATGGAAGGAAGCGTACGGTGCGCGGCGTCAGGCTGTGTCAGTGCCGTCTGATTGGGTGCGTGTGAACCAGGCAGTCGGCGTGTTCGAGGAGCTCCATTGTGATGAAGAAGCCCGAATGTGAGCCGGATGAGACTCTGTGGGGGAAGGCTCGCGGGTTGGAGGCTGGGCTGCCTCCGTATCCGGTGGTGCGGCACCTCCTAGACGCGACTGCTATGGCTTTGTTCCTGTGGGACGCGTATCTGGCCGAGAATCAACGGCGGTGCATCGCTGCGGGGTTCGGTCTTGAAGATGAGGCGGAGCGGGCTCGGGCCCGGGCGCTCGTGGGCTTATGTGCCGGTTTGCATGATATTGGTAAGATTTCGCCTGGGTTCCAGTTCTGTGACCGTCATGCTGCCGCCTGTCTGAGTGAGGGTATGGCGAATGACCTGGGTGGTGCCGGGGGCGAGTGCGTTGGGCATGACGTGGCGGGAATGCGGGCGGCGCCGGCTGTTCTCGCTGCGCTGGGGTTCGGCGAGAATCCTGACGATGACGGTGCGGGCGAGGCCATGCGGCGGATTGCCGAGGTGATCGGTGGTCATCATGGGCGCTTCCACCGTTTCGAGGACTTGTATGCGGGTGCGGGGTACCAGGACCTGCTGGGTGGGGGGTTGTGGGCGGAGCAGCGTCGTGTGCACGCTGCGGCTGTTTTCGGTGCGGTGGGCGGGCCGCTGTCGCCGGAGGACTTCAGGCCTGATGCCGCAGTGCTGGTGACGGGTGTGGTGATTCTTGCTGACTGGCTGGTCAGTCAGGAGGGTTACGTGCGACTGCGTCAGCGGGAGTCTCGCGGGACGAGTCTGGACCGTCATTTCGCGCGGTCGTGTGCTGATGCGGAGGGTCTGGTGCGGGAGGCGGGTCTCCTGCCGGTCGGGTTGGTGCGCCCGGGATTCTCCGAGGCGTATGGCATCGATGGCGAGCCGAATGCTCTGCAGCGGTCCATCGCGTCCGGGTTGCCGGCTGCTCTGGCCGCGTACCACTCGGACGGCACGCATGGCGATGGCCGGGCTGGGATCCTGGTGGTTACAGCGGCTCCGGGGGACGGGAAGACGGAAGCCGCTCTGGAAGCCGAGCGGGTGCTCTCTGCAGCCTTTGGCACGCACGGGTTTGCATTCCTACTGCCGACAATGGCCACCAGCGACCAGATGCACAGCCGCGTTGCGGGTGTTCTTGTGCGCCAGAGCAGCGCCGGAGCCAGCCTGACCCTCGCTCACAGCATGGCCTGGCTCAGCCCCGCCTATGCAGGGGACGAGCTCGCTGTGGGGGAGCGGGTGCTGGTCTGTGACGGCGATGAGGACGCAGGCGGGGTGGGCGCTGTACGTCATGAGGCTGATATGCGGCCTACGCGGTGGCTCAGGGGTGCCAAGCGGCCGTTGCTGGCCCAGTATGCGGTGGGGACCATCGACCAGGCATTGATGGCGGTGCTTCCGGTGCGTCACAACGCGCTGCGGCTCCTTGCTTTGTCGGGGAAAACGTTCATCGTGGATGAGGCGCATGCGTATGACCCGTATATGCAGGTGTTGCTGGGTCGTCTGCTGAACTGGCTCGGGGCGTATGGGGTGCCGGTGGTTCTTTTGTCGGCGACGTTGCCTGCCTCGGTGAGCGACCGGCTGGTGAGGGAGTATCTGCAGGGGGCAGGGCACAACAAGAGCGCTTTGGGTGCCCGGACGTTTCCGGCGCCGTATCCGGGCTGGTTGTACGTGGACGCGGCCAGTGGGGAGTGCGCCCGGATCGGTGAGGAGGATGGGGAGGAGCAGGCCCGTCAGCGCCGGATGGAGCTGACGGTGCAGGTGGAGCCTGTGGTCCATGGCCCGGTGGAAGCGGGCACGTCCCGTCTTGCGGTGATTGGAAGGCTTCTTCGGCCGGTGTTGGAGGGTGGGGATGGCTGTGTCCTGGTGGTGTGCAACACCGTTGCTGAGGCGCAGGACACCTTCACGTATGTGCACGCGCTGGTGGCGGAGCAAGATGGCAGTGGGGACTTGGAGCTGCTGCATGCGCGGTTCCCGGCGGATGTCCGGGAAGTGCGGACGAGGCGTGTGACGTCGGGGATGGGGCGTTCGGGGCCTCGTCCGGTGCGTCGTGTCATCGTTGCGACGCAGGTGGTTGAGCAGTCTCTTGATCTTGATGCGGATCTGGTTATCAGTGATCTTGCGCCGTTGGCGTTGCTGCTGCAGCGGGCGGGCCGTTGCTGGCGGCATGAGAACTGGTGGGCAGAGCGGGGGAGGCCGGGCGGGCGGGAGCGGCCCGGGTGGGCTCGGGAGACGGGGCCGCGGCTGGTGGTCCTGGACCCGTTGGCAGCTGGGGGGCCGGTTCCGAAGGTGTGGGGGACGGTGTATCACGAGGCGTTGTTGCGTGAGACGTCCGAGGCGCTGGCTGAGCGTGGCTCGGATCCCGTGGTGATTCCCGATGATGTTCAGCGCCTGGTGGAGGACGTGCATGGGGACCGTCCGGACAGGTTCGACTGGCAGAACCCGGAGAAGTCCGCGGTGTGGGGGGCGTTTTTGGGGGAGGAGGCCGCGCAGCGCGGCGTCGGTCAGCTGAGTGTGATCCCGCGGGCCAGGAGTGTGTCGCAGTTGCACCTGCTGCACCAGTTGCCTGGTACGGAGGATGAGTGGGAGGCGGCGACCCGGCTGGGGGCGGACTCGGTGCGGCTGTTGTGCGTGTACCGGCAGCCTGGTGGTGAGGAGGCCCTGGATGTGGGGGGTCAGTTGCCGCTGCCGTCCGCGGCCGCGGGCGGCAAGCTGGCGGTCGCGGACGTACGCAAGGTTATGGGGCGGACGATTGCGGTGAGTGCGGACTGGTTCCGGGACGCGGACAAGGCTGAGCTGGAGCCTCCCGCCGACTGGGCCGATCATCCATTCCTTGATGATCTTGTCGTTTTGCGGCAGCCGGTGCGTGACGGTCGAGCGGAGAGTGCTGTGGTCGGCAAGCGGCGTATCTGGCTGGACGAAACACTGGGGCTGTGCCGGGAGTGAACACACTGCGGACTGCCCGCGCTCGTACGTGAGCGGGTCAACCGTCGGGGGGTAATCGACGCGGGGACTCAGGCAGTGGCCGCAGGTTCACCTGCACGGCCCCTGAAGAACGGTAGGGGGCCGGATCGCCGCAATGTCGGAGCGAGGCAGTTCCCGGTGGGGTCCTGAGGACGGTGTCTTCCCTGTTCAGGTCGGACAACCGATCACGCTTGCCACAAGCAAGGTTTAACGGTACCTTGCCGGAGTTTATATCTTGACATCAGCAAGGGTTGGGGGTGGAATTGGTATGACTACACGGATGGACGTGCTTCTCGCAGCGGCTGACCGTCAGGGCTTCAAGATCCGTCAGAGCGTCCGAGGGACGTGGTTCTTTGCTCGGAACGGCACAACGGTCACGTTCACTCGCACGCCGGAGACGCCGAGCGAGTGGTTCGACATGATCGCGGGACTGCGCAATGCAGGTCTGGTCTTCCCGGAAGGGGACTAGGCAGGTAGAAGCGGGGGCCTGAAGGCCGGGCCCCCGCCCCTGTCCATCCGTGCACGCTGTGAGCGACTGGTAAAGAGGGAGGAGAGAAGAGAAGTATGGAACAGGAATGGCTAGCGTCTGTGACGGCAGAAGCTGTCAGCAATGTCTCGGACGATCAGTTCGATGACTTGCATCGCTTCATTACTGGCGTCATCAGGCATGAGGCGGAGAGTAAGGCCTTGCACTTGCAGTGGAGGCTGGCGGCGGATGGCCTAGGGCAAGCCACGCAGCGGGCCCTCGAGGCGGTCAATGAGGCCCTGGAAGCCTCTTTCGGCCATGTGCCGAGTTTGATGGACTTCCGGGTGGTCGTCGCGTGGCAGGCAGATGCTGAGCGAGACCATCCCAAGGAGCAGGAACTCATGGGGTACCGGGAAGCAGCTGAAGAGCTGGGAGTCTCCCGCCAGCGGGTAGCCCAACTTGACGGCAGCCATCCGGACTTTCCACGGCCTATTGGACGGGTCGGTGCCGGACCGATCTTCACCACTGCGTCCATCAAATCGTTCGCTGCCAGGTGGGACCGTACTCCAGGACGGCGGAAGGTGGCCTAGAGCACTAAGGAAACTCAGGTGTTGTCGAGCAGGTGTGCCCCACTGGCTGCTGGCCTTCAGCAGCCAGCGGGGCCGCCCCGCACGGCACTCACTCTCCGGCTTCGCCAAGGCAGTACAAGCGCCGCCTGGATCACCCAATACCCGGATGCCCCATCCCAGCTTGCAAGAAGATCCGTCCCATTCCTCGCGTGGCATGCCTCAATGCCCTGACGAAACTCATGTCGCCCGGATGTCCCAGAGCATCATGCGACCATGCTGAGGATCGAGGCGGATCACCCCCGCGTCGGCGGGGAGTTGCGCATCACGCCCGACTGACTCAATCCACTCCACGGCACACCCTCACATCAGCGAGGAAACTTCCGAAACACCCTTGCCAAGGCACTACTGGCACAGCCAGGAGCTGTGGCACTCGGTCCATGTTGCGGGAGATTACACGGGTGCAGGTGTCCACAGGGTCCGTTCCCAATAAATCCCCTCCACTTCTCTCAACATGAAGACAGGGACGCAGCAGCGCTGATGTAGTGGCTCCGCACCCACCGGCAGGCCGTTGTCAGTGGTGGCTGCTTGGCTGTTGGCGCGAAGAGGCTGACTCTTCTGGGCGAGGGCGGAGCTATGCCCTGCGTCCATGCCGCAGGGGGAGAAAAGGGAGGGGAAGGGTATGGCCCCTGGGTTTGACCTACGGGAAAGTCCGTGGATCCCGGTCGCACTCAAGAACGGGAGTTCGACGTCGATCGGGTTACGGGAGCTGTTCCACCGGGCTCATGAGATTGAGGATCTGGAGTTACCGGTGCCGCCGGCGGCATCTGGGCTGCTGCGGATCCTTGCCGCGATGACCGCCAGGATCGCTACGGGAAGTGATGGGGTCCGTCTTGATGACGAGGACCTCGCGGAGGACGCTCGTGGCTGGCTCCGGCAGCGGAATCAGGTACTGGAGCCGGGCCACTTCGATGCGAGCGCGGTGGATGCTTACCTGGACGAGAAGGTCCCCGAGGGTCATTTTGATCTGTTCCATCCCACCCGGCCCTTCCTCCAGGACCCGCGGCTGCGTGCGGAGTGCGTGGACGGGAAGGGCCAGCCGAACCCGTCGGGGGTCAACAAGCTGGTTCTGGGCCGGCCGACGGGCGTCAACGGAGCGGTTTTGTTCGGGCATTTCACGGACACGGCTCCGGTCCCAGTGCCTGCGGCGGTCGCGGCCTGGCACCTGATCGCACAGTTGTACTACGGGCCTTCGGGGCAGTGCACCCCGCGCCGGATCACGTCCGTCAAGGCGGGCAACGGCGATGCGGGCCCACTGCGGAAATCAGTCTCGTACCACCCATGGGCGGACGACCTGTTCACCACGCTGGTGCTGGCCGTCCCGCAGCCCGGAATCTGCGGGGACCCCGATCCCGACGACGCGTGCCCGTGGGAAGCCGCGGAACTGCCCGATCCTCTGGGCCCGCTCCCTGCGCCGAGCTGGCCGGGGCGTGTGCTGAATGGCCGGGCGCGCCACGCGGCGCTGCTGGAGCCGTCGGCGGACGGCACGATGGTCACCGACGCCTACCTCACCTGGTCCACGCATCAGCCGTCCGCGGCGGCACGGGACCCCTACGTCATCCTCGACATGCCGAGGGCGGGCGGGGGGCCGCCCTTCGCCCGCCCCGCCGACGGCAACCGTGCCCTGTGGCGTGACCTGGATGCCCTGCTCCTCAAGGGCGGCGGACAGAGTCAGCGCCCGCCCGCTTTCGAGGGGCTGCCACGCAAGGGGCGGACCGGGCTGCGGGTGCGTGCGTACGGCTTCGACCAGGACGGGCAGCAGCGGGACAGCTCCTGGTTCGAGGCAACGACCCCGCCCGTGCTGGAGTGGCGGGAGGACGGGCCCCAGCCCCACATGGCCATGCGGGTGGGGCAGTGCCGGGAGTTCGCGGAGCAAGTCGGTGACCGCCTGCATTACGCGGCCCGCCTGGCGTGGAGGCTCGCCACGGATGCCGGTATCGACCCGCTGGCGAAAGTGAAGCTGGACCCGAAGAAACCCGGCCCGTGGGCCCAGGCGGCTCTGGCCGGTTACTGGCCTGCGGCGGAGCGGGAGTTTTGGACGCTGCTCACGCCGGAGAAGAGCGGCGATCCGCTGCGGCCGCCGTTCGTCGAGGCTGCTCTGGCGGCCCTGGATGCGGCGATGGGTGCCCGGAGCGCCGATATCCGTGTTGCACGGGCCCGGGTGCGGGCCCGCGGCACGCTCCGGGCTTTGCTCCGCCCGGCCGGCGCGGTACCGCAGCCTGCCGTTGCGTCCTCAGGAAGGAACACATGACCATCACCCCGTCACCAGCCGTGGCAACGGCAGGCTCGTTGCGCCAGGCCAAGGCCGAGGAGTTCATCGCCAGCGTGCTGGCCTTGTGCGCGCGGGACAAGGGGGCCCAGGCTGATCTGCGCAGTGGGCTCGCGTTGCCGTATGATCGCTGCCACCGGATGCACCGCCATCTCATGCGGCTGGTTCCCCGTGAGGTGGGCCGTCACCCGGAGGCGCGCCGCCCGTATTACGCCCTCGCCTCGCTGATCGCCGCCCGTTCCCGTGCCGCCCGCGACAAGGAGCAGGCCCGGGACGACAGTGGTGCAGCGGACCCGGCCCAGGACGTGGCGGAGGTTCCAGCCGGGCGGTCGTGGTGGGAGCGTCCCAATCTGGGTGCCTCGCTGGCCGAAGCCGTCAACAGCGGGGTGATGAAACCGAACTCGGCCGAGTCGGAACTGCACCTGATGGCACGGGTGGGCAGCGATGCCCTGCACACACGGCTCCCGGCACTCACCCGCCAGCTCTCCGGCGCCGGCGTGAACCTCGACTGGGTTGTGCTCCTGGACGACCTCTCCTGGTGGGACAGCGACCAGGACCGCATCGCGACGCGCTGGCTGGAGGCCTATTTCCGCCTGCGCAGTCTCGATGAACGCGCCCCGGACAGCGGCGCTGACGGCACGACCACCGACCTTCCCGAGGAGAAGCAGTGACCTCCGTGTTCCTGGACCTGAACGCCATCCAGTCGGTTCCCGCGGCGAACCTGAACCGGGATGATCTCGGATCACCCAAGAGCGTCCGGTACGGCAACGTCAACCGTATCCGCGTCTCCAGCCAGTCCTGGAAGCGCGTAGTGCGCCACGGCGTCGAACAGGACCTCGGTGAGAAGGCGGCCCGCACCCGCCTGGTGCCCGTCAAGGTCAAGGAAGCCCTCGTGAGGGCCGGCTGGCCCGAAGACCTCGCGGTGTTCGCGGGAGCGCAGGTAGCTGCCAGCGCCGGCAAGAAGGGGCTGGGCCTTGAGAAGGCGGGGCACACCTCCGTGCTCCTGTTCCTGCCCGAGACCGGCATCGACGAACTCGCCGCCATCTGCACCGAGCTGCGCGCCGAACTCGAGGCGGCCCTGGGCAAGACGAAGCCGCCGGCGGTGCTGCCCGCCGACCGGATCGAAGAGATCCTCAAGCGGCGTACGGCCTCCATCAGCCTGCTCGGCCGGATGCTGGCCGAGCTTCCCGGTGCGAACGTGGACGGTGCGGCGCAGGTCGCGCATGCCTTCACCACGCATGCCAGCGAGCCGCAGAGGGATTACTTCACCGCGGTCGACGACTGGCTCGGCGATTCGGACACCGGCAGCGGCCATCTGAACACCGCCGAGTTCAGCGCCGGGGTGTTCTACCGGTTCGCGACCGTCAACGTCACCGATCTCCTGAAGAACCTCGAAGGTGACACGAAGGCCGCACGGACGGTTCTCGGATCCTTCGCCGAGCACTTCGTCATGTCGCTGCCCCAGGCCAAGAAGAACAGCACCGCCCCGCACACCATCCCCGACCTCGCCTACCTTGCCGTCCGCACACACCGTCCTCTCTCCCTGGCCGCGGCCTTCGAGACGCCGGTGGCCGCGAACCGCGGCGGCGGGTTCTCCGGGCCCTCCCGTGATGCCCTGGCCGAGTACGCGGGCCAGGTTCACCGTCTCACCGGGGACCGTAACCGTGCCTTCCACGGCCACGCCGGCATCAGCACCGATCCGTATGAGAACCTCGGCAGCGCACACCAGTCCTACAGCGAGCTGATCGACGCCGCTGTGGACGCAGCGCTGCCCGAAGCCGGGGACGGCGGCCAGTGACGGGGCTCCTGCTGCGCCTGGCGGGCCCGCTGCAATCCTGGGGGGAGCGCTCAGTATTCTCCGCGGTCCGCGACACCGCACGGTTCCCCACCCGTTCAGGCCTCATCGGGATCCTGGCCGCCGCCCAGGGCCTGGCCCGCGGTGATTCCCTCACCCGGTACGACGACCTCGAGATCACCATCCGTGTCGACCGCCCCGGCATCCTCCTCAGCGACTTCCACACCGTCGGCGGGGGCCTTCCCGCCCAGCTGACCGCCGCCACCAGCGGAGGGAAGAACAAAGGCGACGCAGTAATCACCCGGCGCCACTACCTCGCCGACGCCGTGTTCGTCGCCGCCGTCAGCGGCCCCGAAGAGCACATCGGACAACTCGTCCGGGCCCTGCAGCACCCGCACTGGGCGCCCTACCTCGGCCGGCGGTCCTGCCTCCCCGACGAGCCGTTCCTGCTGCGCTCCATCGTCGCCGACCCGGTCACCGAACTCCTGACCAGGGTCCCGCTGAGCAGCCCGCACACCGACGAACGCCGCCCCACCCGAGCACCGCAGCACCCGCCACGGGTGGAATTCCTGTGGGAGCAGCCGCCCCCAGACAGCCGGGACGCCGTCCGCCTCACCATCAACGACCAGCCGGTCACCTTCGCCCCCCACGCCCGCAGCCACGCGAAACGGCACCTGTACCGCACGGTGGAGGAACTGCCCGCCCAGCTCCTAGAACCCAGCGGACGCACCCTGCACCAGCGCCTCATCGACTACGCCGTCCACAGCGCACCGAACCCGGAGAGCACGGAGATCCCCGCATGAACCAGCGCGCCACCCTCGCCCGTATCCGCCTCAACCCGGACAACCATGCCGTGGAACGGGACCTGCGGGATGCCACCCAGATGCACCGCACCCTCATGCGTCTGGTCCCCGACGGCCTGGGCGACAACCCCCGCCTGCGCAGCGGACTCCTCTACCGGGTGGAAATCACCGAAGACACCACCACCCTCCTCGTCCAGGCACACTCCCCACTCGACGAGCGGGGCCTGCCCACCGGATACGGACAGGTCGAAGTGAAGGACCTCAGCCCGATGTTCGCCGCACTACGGCCAGGCCTGGGCGTCCGCTACCGGATCGCCGTCAACCCCGCCAAACGGGAGAGGCTGCCACTGGAACAGAAGAGCCAGCGGGGCAAAGTGATACCGCTCGCCGGGGCGGAAGCCGACCAGTGGTGGGCACGAAGGGCCGCCGAAGCAGGACTGCACCTCAACTCACTCCTGCCCACCCCACTGGAGCCGGCCCGCCGACGAGGCAAGGACGTAGCCCCCCTACGGCACAGCCTGGTCCGCTACGACGGCACCGCAACCATCACCGACCCGCAGACACTCACCGCCGCACTGCTGACCGGAATCGGCCGCGGCAAACCGTACGGCGCTGGACTGCTGACTCTGGCCCCCGCAGCCGCGGCGTGACAGGCCCCTCCGGGAAAGGCGGCCAGGCACGACGACGTCTGGCCGCCCCCACCCTCGCCATGCTCCCGCGCGTCGCCGACTCCCTGTCCTTCCTCTATCTCGACATGGTCCGCGTCGTACAGGACGACACCGGAGTCTGCGCACAAATCCGCGTGGACGAAAACCGCACCGACCTCGTCTACATCCCGACCGCCGCACTCTCCTGCCTCCTGCTGGGCCCCGGCGTATCCATCACCACCCGCGCAATGGCAACCCTCGCCCGCCACGGCACCAGCATCGTCGTGACCGGAGCAGGAGGCGTCCGCGCCTATGCATCCGTACTCCCCGACTCCCTCACCACCACCTGGCTCGAGCACCAGGTCCACGCCTTCTCCGACACAGAGCGCCGCCTGTCCGTCGCCGTCCACATGTACAAGATGCGCTTCGACAACGAAGTACCCGCAGACGTGAACCTGGACAAACTCAGAGGCATGGAAGGGCAACGGATGAAAGCCTTCTACCGCCTCCTGGCACAAAAACACGGCATCGGCCGATTCCGCCGCAACTACCACCCCGACCAGTGGCACGAGCAGGACCCAGTCAACCTCGCACTGTCAGCGGCCAACACGTGCCTCTACGGAATCGTGCACGCCGCTCTCCTCGCCCTGGGCTGCTCACCCGCACTGGGCTTCGTCCACGCCGGAACACAGCACGCCTTCGTCTACGACATCGCCGACCTCTACAAAGCACAAACGACCCTCCCCCTGGCCTTCTCCCTCCACGATTCCCCGGACCCCGAACGGGACGCCCGCCGCAAATTCCGTGAGGACCTCCGGCTCCTACGACTGCTGCCCCGCATCGTGCACGACGTGCAGAC
This sequence comes from Streptomyces sp. NPDC043876, assembly GCF_056435825.1. Taxonomy (NCBI): domain Bacteria; kingdom Bacillati; phylum Actinomycetota; class Actinomycetes; order Kitasatosporales; family Streptomycetaceae; genus Streptomyces; species Streptomyces sp. NPDC043876. The sequence continues at coordinate 97,349 of NZ_JBWKDV010000015.1, forward strand.
CCTCCTCAAACCAGACTCGAAAATCCCATTCGAGGACCCCTCCGAGCGGCACCACGTCGACATGGTCCACCTATGGGACCCCAAAGCCGGAGTCCTACCCGCAGGCGTCAACTACGGCTCAGAGGCGGGCTGACATGCCATCCATGGCAGTCATCGCCACCACCGCCGTCCCCGACCACCTTCGCGGCGCCCTCAGCCGGTGGACGACAGAAGTCGTCCCCGGCATCTTCGTCGGCACCATATCGGCCCGCGTCCGCGACGAACTATGGACCGCCGTCTCAGCAGTAGTCGGCGACGGCCAGGCAGTACTCGTCCACACAGCCCCCACAGAACAGGGCTACGCCCTCCGTACTTCCGGAACCCGGCGCCGAGTCCCGATGGATTTCGACGGACTCACCCTGATCCGGATGACGGCAGCCATTCAGCCACAACCAGCAACAAAGAAGCTGTAAAAGCGAATCCGAGCAGCGGAAAGGAAACTCGATCCAGGCCGGCACTGGTCGTCCCGCGTCCACCTCAAACAGGCGCAACGCCCCTCCTGGTGCCCCTGCGGAAGGCTCACTCCCGCGTCGGCGGGGAGCACGTGAGTGCGCGGAGCGGCTCGTGGCCCGCATGCGGATCACCCCCGCGTCGGCGGGGAGCACGTGGCCACGGTGGAGGCTGCCTGGCCCGAGGCCGGATCACCCCCGCGTCGGCGGGGAGCACAGGCGGCACTGCCGCGTGAACGTGACAGCCGTCGGATCACCCCCGCGTCGGCGGGGAGCACGCGGTCAGGAAGATCCGGGAGTTCGCGGTCACCGGATCACCCCCGCGTCGGCGGGGAGCACGAGAGCGTCTCGCGGACATAGACGCCCGGCCGCGGATCACCCCCGCGCCGGCGGGGAGCACGTCGACCCCCTCAACATAGCTAGTTCCGCAGCTGGATCACCCCCGCGTCGGCGGGGAGCACACACAGCCAGCGCGCCACACGCTCGGCGGCCTCGGATCACCCCCGCGTCGGCGGGGAGCACTTCTTGTACCAGTAGCCCAGGACGTCCCGCGGCGGATCACCCCCGCGCCGGCGGGGAGCACGGCATGTAAGGGGCCCAGGGTTTACAACGCTCCGGATCACCCCCGCGTCGGCGGGGAGCACTTCTGGGCATCGAGCACGCGACGCTGGCCCGTCGGATCACCCCCGCGTCGGCGGGGAGCACACCTACCACTGCACCGGCTGCCACATGGACACCGGATCACCCCCGCGTCGGCGGGGAGCACCCGACCGTCCAGCCCAGGTCCCGCGCCGTCTGCGGATCACCCCCGCGTCGGCGGGGAGCACGGGTCACACCCTCTGACCTGCGGCAACGGCAGTGGATCACCCCCGCGTCGGCGGGGAGCACCTGGCCGCCGCCCCGCTGAGTTTCGAGGTCGTGGGATCACCCCCGCGTCGGCGGGGAGCACGCGACGAAAAGGGTTCCGACGGCAGCCATCCCCGGATCACCCCCGCGTCGGCGGGGAGCACGGATCACGTGATCATCCCGGTGGACCTGGACGAGGATCACCCCCGCGTCGGCGGGGAGCACTGTCCGTTTCACCCCAGTTCGGACTCGTCGGGCGGATCACCCCCGCGTCGGCGGGGAGCACTGACCCACACCGGCAACTCCGGAAATCTCGCCCGGATCACCCCCGCGTCGGCGGGGAGCACGCTCGCGCGCTGGTCTCGGTCGCGGCTCGCGCCGGATCACCCCCGCGTCGGCGGGGAGCACAAGACCACGCTGCTCGACGCGATCATCGCCGCAGGATCACCCCCGCGTCGGCGGGGAGCACCGGCACCACGCGACGTACGCCGCCGTGCGTGACGGATCACCCCCGCGTCGGCGGGGAGCACATGCCGGAGTCCACCAGCTCCCGCACAGTCTCCGGATCACCCCCGCGTCGGCGGGGAGCACCTCCAGACACTCACCGGCAGCCGTGACTGGGGCGGATCACCCCCGCGTCGGCGGGGAGCACGTCATAGACCAGTACCGCCAGGGATACTCAGCCGGATCACCCCCGCGTCGGCGGGGAGCACTGCCTCGCTGCGTATCGGACACACCACGCAGCCGGATCACCCCCGCGTCGGCGGGGAGCACCGATTCGCGATGCCCTGGCTTTCGAATCCCGGCGGATCACCCCCGCGTCGGCGGGGAGCACGTCTTAGACGGTGGCCTGTTGGCGTGGCAGGGCGGATCACCCCCGCGTCGGCGGGGAGCACGACGAACCGGTGCCGTTCCTGGGGCTCGCGCAGGGATCACCCCCGCGTCGGCGGGGAGCACGCCGACCGCCACGTCTCCACCCCCCGGTCCTACGGATCACCCCCGCGTCGGCGGGGAGCACTTCTTCGCGGCGTCGAGCGCGGCGTCCGCACTCGGATCACCCCCGCGTCGGCGGGGAGCACGTCACGGAGCCGTCCTCCGCGATGCCCAGAACCGGATCACCCCCGCGTCGGCGGGGAGCACCGTCGGAGGCGCAACCATCCTCCGGTGGTCCACGGATCACCCCCGCGTCGGCGGGGAGCACTTCGTCCGTCGCTCAATTCCGGGCGATGCAAAAGGATCACCCCCGCGTCGGCGGGGAGCACCCTTCGCCACCTGCCGCTTCCTAGTCGGTTTGCAATTGCTTTGCCAGGTGAGGTTCAGCAGCGGTGACTGTCATGAAGGAAGGGTACGGGTGGGTGGCAGCGATCGGTTTCTTCTTGCGAATTACGCGTCAGCTCATCATGAGCAAAATCATCGGCATCAGTCGGGTTGAAGTTGGTGGGCAGAAGTGGGGCTGCAGCGTCGCGCTATGAGCGTCGGATGCCGACCCGATCGGGATGGAACCGGCGTCGCATGCTGTCTCGTCTCGGTCGGCGATGATGGTTGCTTCAGGACCCGGAAGCGTCTTGAGTGTGAAGGACCAGCACTGGTCCTCTGCCTTTCGGGCCCAGGAACGATATGGCGACGCGGGGGTCGTGATCGGTGCACCGGATGGTCCATAGCTGCGGCGAGATGGCTGTAAGGTCCTCATCCCTGCGGGTCACAAGCTTGGATTGCCGATCGCCTGCAGGCGCATGTACGTCACTCAGCGCCGGTGGCGCCAGTGCTGGTGCACTCTCAGGACCTCGTAGGTCCATGCGGTGTGCTGCCGAGTGTCGGCCGGGATTTTCCAGCCGAGCTGTTCGGCGATGGCCGGGAAGCGAGGGTGCATTTGACGGTCTCCGACGGTGACGAGAGCGGACAGGAGAGGTTCTCCCCTGCGGCGGTCCTCGTCGACCAGCCACAGGAGCACGCACTGATCGTCGGCGTGTAGGCGGGGCAGCCCCGGAAGTCGCGTGTGGATCTGGGGCCAAGTAGTGGTGGAGCTGGCCCGGGCAGTCTGCTCCAGCAGCAGCCGCAACTCGGTCGCGTTCTCCCACAGCTTTCCGCTCCCCAGCAGCATGGGCTTGTCGCTAAGGGAAGGAAGCTTCTCGACCCGGGCCGGTGCCTGAGGCGGAGCAGGGGAGCGTCGTCGTGGCGCAGACGGTGGAGTGGCTTTCTCTTGTGGCACCTGGTCAACAGCATCACCGGCGCGGGCTGTGTTCGGCTGCCCTTGGACACGGCGGTTGCTGCCTGATTAGTTCGTGGCAGGACAGCCCTCGGGGGTGCTGCGGCGGCCTGGCGCCGCTCTTCCTGCTGCCACCGGTGGGATCCCAGGATCTCTTTGAAGTCGTTGAGCTGCGCCCGCTGTTCGCGCGTCTCGCTAGGTGGTGCTCCGGCAGCCTGCTGCCAGCCCAGGGCGTACAGGTCGGCGGCGACCGCGAGCGCGTGCTGGTCGATGGCCCGTTTTAGTTCGGTCAGGGTGTGATTCAGCGTGCGGCGGACTGTGGCGATTTCCATTGCGGTCCTGGCGGCTTGGCCTGTGGTCCGGCGACGGAAGTCCGTCTGCCATGCTGCACCAGCGCTCAGCCGCACCCGGTTGTTCCCCAAATCCGTACTCCCCCCGGGGCTACGCAGCAGGTTCCCCAAACGGTCGGCCAAGGCGTAGGCCGGGCACAAGGCACCGGTCAGCCAAGAATGCTGTGCGGTCGAGCCCCGCCGGGTCATTCCAAAAGGTGCCTGCCGGGTTGGGATCGCCGAGGCATAGGGTCTCCACTTTCGGCTGCGGCATGGTCAGGTCGGGTAAAAGAATGAGTGGCCACGGCCCCGTAGGCGCCGCCGATGTGTTTGCCGTCCTCGTCTCTGAGATCGCGGCGCTCTTTCCGGTGCTGGCAGGGCCGGGCGGGGACATCGAGGTGGCATACGGCGAGTGGCTCCGTGCCCGGGTTGCCAGGCGCGTCGCCGGCAGCGGGAGGAGCGGTGTGTGCGCTCCGTGCGGTGATCGGGCAGCCGGTGAGACAAGGAGTCAGGGGTGAGGTTCATGCGGGGTGACAACCGGCAGATTCAGACGGCGGTGCTGGGTGGTGTGGACTCGGAAAGACCGTTGGTGCTGCCGCTGGAGGCGATCGAGTTGGACGACTTCCGGCGTCGGCATGCGGATGACACGTTCTGGTGCGGGTTACTCCTTGGGGGCTGCGGTGTCCAGCTGACCACGAAGCTTTACACCGATCGCGTGTGTCATTTCGCCCACCATCCGGGCGCGGAGCCGGTGGCCCATGTGTGTCGGCGACGTGCACGCGGTGTGGCCAGCGCCGACCATCTGTATGTGAAGGCGGCGGCTGCGGCGTGGCTTCGCGGCCTGGGCGAGGAGGCCGAGTTCGCTTTTGCCCGGCCGGGTGGTGCCGCAATTGGTTCCGTCCTGGATGTCCAGTTCAAGAGCCGTGGATTGCGTGTCCACTTGGACCGGGAAGTCGAGCCGGCATGGGACCAAGACGGCATCGAGCCGGTTTTGGGGGTATCGGTGCCGGTGGACGAGACAACGCTGGTCCGGCGTTGGTACGTCCACCGCATTCGTTTGGACAGTGAGGGCACCCACCGACGTGTCCGGATCGGCACGGAGGCGTTCACCCGGGGCATTGAGTGGTTCGCGCTGGATGAGTGCGAGATGACCGAGCGCGGGCTGTCGACGCCAGCGGTGGAACGCATTGTCCGTTCCCGCAGCACCCGGCCTGTCTCCACCTGGGGTGTGGGCAAGGTCCGTAAAGCGCCGGATGTGCAGGCGCGGGCGCAGCTTCTCCTGCGGAAGCTGGCCGATGCCCGCCGGGTGGAGTCGGTGGTCGTGGTCACGCAGGTCTGTGGCGAGATCGCCACTGTGGAGGGGGTGCAGGGGGGAGTGCGCCAGCAGTTGTCGGACGCTGTCGCAGAGGCGCGGTGCTGGCTGGAGATCCAGGCCGAGGCGCGGGGCAAGTTGTTCGTCCTGTTGGAGGATGCCGTGGTGGCAGGGAATCTTGTGGCGGTGAGTCACCTGTTGGTCATGGCCAATGCGACTGCCAGCCATGACCGCACCACGGCCGAGGCTGCGGTCGCTGAGCGGGCTGATGCTCTGCTCGCCGCGGATGCGCATGAGCGGCAGGAGGAGATCTTGGCGGCTCAGCAGGAGGCTGAGCGGGCGCGCCGGGCTGCGGACCGGGTCCGTGCGCTGTTGTCGCATCTGCGGCGTCGTCCGTCCGGGCGCCGGTCGCAGGGGCGTGAGGTGATGCGGGATTCGGTGCGTCGGCTTGTGCGGGCTGCGGAGGAGGCGGGCAGCGTCCTCAGTGCCCGTGAGCGCGAGCTTGTCGAGTCGTGGAAGGAGCGTGCCGGACTCGGCGACGGGCCTCCAGCCGGAAGGGTTAGCCGTTCGGGCGGCAAGGATCCGGGGGCTGAAACCGGCCGGGTTTCCGCGCTTCTGCCGGGGCAGCGGCCTGGGAAAAGGCATGCGCATGAAGTGGGGTGTCCGGCCTGTGGTGCGGTTCCTGGCGTCCGGTGTGAAACCGCGGGTGGTGCTCATCCGTCCCGTGTGGCCAGGTTGAGGAGCTCGATGCGTTCCCGCTGACGACGGGCGGGTCCGTCAATCAGGAGGAGCCCACGTGTTGGGGCTGGCCGACTCCATGGGAAGTGCGGATCCGGTGCCTGGCACATCGGGAGAAGGCGGAGGGATGAGGTAGAGGAAGGCAAGCGAGAGGCGAGCTGACGGTTCTGCTGGACGGCCCCCGTGCTGGGCATGGAGATCGGGCCCGGATATAAGCCGCCCAAGGGAACTGTGTGCTGCGCGTTCTGCCTCGCCGACATCGATGCGGTCTCCGGCTACAAGAACGGCGTCGGCTACTTCCGGCTTGTACCCGGCACGGAGCACGAGCCAGCCTGCGACCTCAAGTCCATCGAGGTCAAACCCGACTGAAGGTCGCCTACCCCAATGCCGGCAAGTGCGGCACCCTGCTGCCCGGGCGAACAGGAGGGCAAGTCGTGGCAATCCGTGCCGTGCACGAACAGTGGGGCGCGATCTTCGCGCACTTACCCGACCTCGGCTGCCGACGGGACTGGACCGAAGTCTGGAAGGTCCGCCCGATCGCTCCCCTAACCTGTGACGAATGCCGCCACCCCATGTACGCGAAGGTCTCCTCCAGCCAACTGCGGTTCTTCGCGCACGCACCGGGCGCCCCGAAATGCGCGCTGGCCGAGGAATCTCCGGCCCATCACCTGCTCAAGCTGGAGCTCGCGGCCGCCGCGCGGGAGGCCGGGGCGCACGCAGAACTGGAGGTCCGGGGCCCGGACGGTGCGTGGCGGGCCGACGTGCTGGCGAGCGACCCGGCCGGAGGGTGGAAGACGGCCCTGGAAGCTCAGCTCTCGGCCATCACGCCGGAGGACATTGCCGCCCGCACGGAGCGGATGCTCGGGGACGGGGTGTCCTCGGTGTGGTTCAGCGACCGGGTGCGGGCGCCGTGGTTCGGGATGGTCCCGTGGGCTCGCCTGCAGGGTGTGGACGGTGCCCTGGCCGTGGTGGAGGGCCTCGCGAAGTTCAGCGGCAACGGGTGGGAGGCCGGCCCGCGGGTCCCAGTCGGGGAGTTCCTGCGCTGGGTGTTCACTGGGCGGGTGGTGGCCCACCGGCGGCGAGCACCTGTTCGCAGCCCGTTACGGGCCTGGAACATTCTCTGGACGGCTCCGCAGTACGCCGAGGCGGAGATTACCCACCTGGCTGCCCAGGAGCGGCGCAAGCGGGAGTTGGAGGAACAGCAACGAGTGCTCCGTGAGCGGCAGCGCCAGGAGAGGGCTCGCGAATTACGGGAGGACCAGGAGCGGGTCCGGACGGAGGGCGGTCGCAAGGCCGCGATTGAGGCCTTCCTGGTGCGGCAGGCCGCCCTGGAGATACCGGTCGCCCAGTTCGTCCACCGTGAGACGGGCGACTATCCCTTCGTCGAGGACAAGGGCGCACCGGAGTACGCGATGGGCGTGCCCGTCCACGTGGGGTTGACCCTGTACGGCGTCGTCTGCCCTGTGGCCGGTCGAACCGGCGCCTTGCGGGACCGCCTCGCCCCGCTTGTGATCTTCGTGGCCTCCGAAGCGGAGCGACGGCGCATCGCCGCGCAGACCAGGCCGGGCCAGAGGATCGAGATCGTGCAGCCTGCAACCCCGCACAGGCCCCCGGGCGCGGACCGGTAGTCCTCAGGAGGTGAAACGGAAGCGGTCCAGCTGATCGTCAAGCTCGTTCCGCCTGGCAACAAAACCATGGACCGCAAATTCAAGCCAATGCTGTACGCCGAAGCCGGCATCCAGCACTGCTGGCGCCCCATTCAGGGGCGCCACGGGCGGGGCAGGGGTGGGGGGCCTCCGCCTCCTTCGAGAAGGGGCCCTGGTGCGGTCCGGCCGTACCCGGAGAAGGCCGCCCTCGGCTTGGCGGTGCGCCAGGACGTCGAGTGTCCCGTTCCTGCCCGTGCAGGTGGGGCGTCCGGTCCTTCTGCGGCGCGGGACGATCACTCCGGTGTCCAGGGGAAACGCCGTCGGAGATCGGGCATGCTGTACTGCTCGCGGCATGATCGTCTCGTGCCGGGCCCCCTGCTGCGTGTGCGCTCATACCTGGCGCCAGCGCAGGGTGAACGTCTTGCTCTCGGGCGGGGATCCCTGTCGCCCGAACGGCGATTATCGGCCGTTAGTTCGACTACTACCCCGTGGTGTTCACAGGTGACAGACGATCTGTCTGTGTTTCCTATGGGGGTGGGGTGAGCCATGTTCAGATCCGCGCGTCGCGGGGTCGTCATGATGCTAGCGACAGCACTACTGGCTACGTTCGGAGCGGCGGATGCAGCCTGGGCAGATCCAGCTGCACTTGCAGCACCGGCAGTAGACCGCATGACTACGCGCTCGGCGGAGGACCTGCCGAAGCCGCCCAAGGCGATGTCCTTGGCAGAGCGCCGGACTCAGATGGACCGCTCTCGGGGGGATCATTCGCCGATGCGGGGCTTCGTGCAGCCGAAACCGCTGAGGCTTCCTGCCGCTCCTGCGTCGAAGCCGGACGTTCCACTGACATCAGGTCCGGCCGCAAAGTCGGCTGCTGAGCTGAGCAACTCCTCAGGGCAGGTGGCGGCAGGGGTACCAAATCCTGACTGGGTGTCGTCGTATGCAACGGCCTATCCGGCCATGTTGTCCATCGGCGGCCAGACGAAGTTCTCTTCGGTCCAGGCCTCCTCAGTTTCCGGACTGTGGCTGTACGTCATGGACGAGCAAAAGAACCCTGTACTCCAGCAAGAGATCAAGCGGTCCACTGACGACCCGAGCGGCAAGTACGTTGAGAACGGCGCGTGGTGCTACGGCTGGTGGTCCTCCAATGCGTACCCTGCCGACCAGTGTTTCTGGTGGAGCTCCAGCTTGCTCGGCGGGCATCTTCAAGACGGTAAGAAGTACTACGCGTGGATCTTCCTCATGGGAGCTGACGGATCGTCGAGCCCGGGTGGGACGACCTCGCCTCTCGTCGAAGCGTTCTACACAGCTGACATCCCCGGTACTCAGGTCGGTCTGTGCACCTGTTACGGGCAGGCGTACCGAGCGGACCCGGTCAACACAGCGACCGGCATGTTCTACGACCGGAACGTCGACGCAGCCCTGCCGGGTGTTGGCACGCCCTTCTCATTGGACCGCACCTATCGGTCCGATTCGAGCGCCGTCGGGCTTCTGGGCAGAGGCTGGTCGACACCGTTCGACTCCAAACTGACGATCGTCGCCGGCAGTAGCGCGACACTCCTGTCAGCCGATGGTGCCCAGGTGGTCTTCAGGGAACAGGCGGGTGGCGCATACGTCACTCCTGCGGGCTCCACCCTCACGCTGGCCAAGACGGGTACGACGTACACGGTCACAACCGCCGATCGGACCCGGCACACCTACAGTCCCTCAGGCCAGCTCACCTCCAGCATGGACCGCAGCGGCCAGGGCCTCGCCCTCACCTATTCTGCAGGCCGAATCGCGTCGGTGAAGGATGCGGCGGGCAGAACCGTAACGTTCACCGTTGATACGTCGGGACTGCTGACAAAGGTGGCTCTGCCCGACGGGACTTCGGTGTCCTACGGCTATACGAGCGGGCTGTTGACCTCAGCGACCGATCAGGCCGGCAAGACTGCGACCTACACGTACAACGCGGGTAAGCAGGTGGCCACGGCCACCGGGCGCGGTGGCGGGATGGTCTCGAACACCTACGATGCGGCTGGCCGGGTCATTTCCCAGACCGACAGCTCGGGCAAGACCACCGCCTTCACGTGGGACAACAAGCGTGAGTCGCACACCACCGACCCGAATGGCGGCATCTGGACCGACGTGTACTCCGGCAACGTGCTGCTGGAGAGCGTCGACCCGTACGGCAAGAAGGTCTCGTACGACTACGACCGCTACCTGCACCCGGTAGCAATCACTGATGCGCGCGGCAACACCACAGAGATGACGTACGACGCCGCCGGCCGCATGGCTACGCGGAAGGCGCCGGCATCGGTCGGGCTGACGGAGGGCTGGACCTACGATGCGGCCGGGAATATCTCCGGCCACACCGACAGCCGCGGCAAGACGTCGACGTACACCTATGACGCCGCCAATCGTGTCGCAACCAGCACGGACCCGTCCGGTGGAAAGGTCGTCTACACCTACACGGCTCAGGGTGAGCTTGCGCGCGTCACGACCCCGCGCGGAAACGCGACCACTTATGCCTACGACTCGGCAGGCAACCGGGTTTCGGTCACTACACCAGCAGGCGAGAAGACATCTTTCCGCTACGACACCGCCGGGCATGTCACTGCGATGACCGACCCACGCGGCAATATCACCGGTGCCGACCCGAATGCCTTCACCACGACGTATGCCTACGACCCGCGTGGGCTGCTCAGCTCCACGATGGATCCCCTCGGTCACACCACCACGTACGGCTACGACAACGCCGGTCGGCTCACCTCAGTGAAGGACCCGGCGGGCCGTACCACCGCCTACGCGTACGACACTGCCGGGCGCCTCACGAAGACGACAAGCCCGGCAGGGAAGTCCACGACCCGCACCTATGACGCCAACGGCAACCTGGCCTCTTCCACAGATGCCCTGGGCAACAAGACCGTCCGCACTTACGACAAGTCGAACCGGCCGCTAAGCACGGTCTCCCCCCGTGGCAACGTGTCCGGGGCCAACGCTGCGGCCTTCACTACCAACTACGGCTACGACGCCAGCGGCAACCAGACCACGGTGACCGACCAGACGGGTGCTGTTACAACCACCGCCTATGACGCGCTGAACCGCCCCGTCTCCGTCACCAACGCCCTTGGCCAGACCGCCAAGACAACCTACGACGGCAACGACAACGTCCTCAGCACGACGGACCCCCTCGGAAAGGTCTCCCTCCACAGCTACACGGATGGCGGGCTCACCGCATCCTCGACCGACCCGCTGGGCAAGGTCACCTCGTTCGGCTATGACGCGGACGGAAACCAGACCAGCCTCACCACCCCCCTGGGATTCAAGACCACCTCTACGTACGACGCCGACGGGCGCCTGGCCACCCAGGTCGAAGCCCGAGGCAACGCCGCGGGAGCCGATCCCGCCCAGTTCACCACCACATACGCCTATGACCCCGCAGGGAACCCGACCAAGGTAACCAATCCCTTGGGCAAGGCGACCAGCACGTCCTATGACGCCCTCAACCGCGCCGTGGCCTCCACGGACGAATCGGGCAGGACGACCAAGACCGACTACGACGAAGTCGGCCGGATCGCCAAGGTCACCGGGCCGGACGGCGCGGTGACCAGCTACACATACAACGCAGCAGGTGACCTGGCCACACGCAAGGATCCCAACAACCACACGACGACGTACGGCTACGACGACACAGGACGACAGACCTCCGTCACCGACCCGCTCGGCCGCAAGGACTCCTACGGGTACGACCCCGACGGCAACCGGACCACGGTCACCAATGCCCGCGGAGTCACCGCCACGGCAACGGTCGATGCCCGGGGCCTGGCGACCTCAGTCGGCTACAGCGACACCACTCCCAAGGTATCGGCCACGTACGACGCCCTCGGGCGACGAAAAACCATCACCGATGCCACGGGCACCCGGACCATGGCCTTCGATGCGGCCGGCCGGCTGACCGGGGTCACCCCGAGCTCGGGCAAGGGCTCATACAGCTATGCGTACGACTCGGCCGGGCACCTGACCTCGAGGACCATCGACTACGTCGCTCCCCAGCCGCTGGACTGGAGCGGTGCCGTGCAGACCGCTTCCGGAGACCTCAACGGCGACGGTTACACCGACGTCATCCGGGCTGACGCCACCAACGGCATCCGTACCTTCCTCGGACGTTCGGACGGTAATTTCACGACCGGTACGACGCGCAGCGGCTCGGGCACCGGCTTCCAGCAGATCCTCACGCTCGAGTACACGGGAGACGGCAAGCTCGACCTGCTGGCCATCGACAAAGCGACCGGTCACCTCCAGCGCTACGACGGCGACGGTAAGGGCGGTTTCGCCGCTGGCGTTGATCTCGGAGCCGGCTGGGGCCCGATGACCCTCACGCCGGGAGATTTCAACAAGGACGGCAAGCAGGACTTCCTCGCCATCAGCTCCACCGCCAACGCCATGTACCTCTACCCGGGTAACGGCACCGGCGGCTTCACCGCCCGCACCACCATCGGGTCCGGCTGGGGCGCCTACCGGGTCATCCCCATCGAGTACAACGGTGACGGGAAACTCGACCTTCTCGCAGTCAACCCTGCCGACGGCCACCTCTACTTCTACCCTGGCGATGGAGTAGGCGCCTTCGGCACCCGTACCGACCGCGGCACAGGCTGGGCTGCGATGCAGCTTGTGCCCGGCGAGTTCAACAACGACGGCAAGCAGGACTTCCTCGCCGTCGACACCGCCAACCACAAACTGCGCTTCTACCCGGGTAACGGCACCGGGGGGTTCGGTAACTACATCATCCAGCCCGACGACTGGACCGCGTACGGGATACCGGCCCCCGGCCGCTTCGGGTCCTCCACCAACCAGGGCATCGTCGCCCCGGACACCACCAACCGGCTGCGCAAGTGGAACGGCGACGGCAAGGGAAACCTGAGTGGTGCCACAGTCGCGACAGGACCGGAAGGAGGAGACAAGGTCAGTTACGGCTATGACGCCGACGGACGGCGTATCAGCCAGTCCGGCTCGGCGGGCACCATCTCCTACGGCTACGACCCGGACGGCAGACTCACGAGCACTACCCTTCCGACGACCAACGGCCACGTCGAAAACCGTGCCTACGACAACGGGGGCCAGCTCACCTCCATCACCAACAGCAAGGGCGCCGTCGTCCTCGCCGGGTGGCAGCTCACTCTCGACGACACTGGCAGAGCCACCCGTGTGGCAGCAACGCGGGCCGGCCAGCCGGCCAGCTATCAGTACTACGGCTACGACAACGCCGGCAGACTGCTCACGGACTGCGCCTCGGCCACGCAAGCCGCTACCTGCCCGGACATTGCGTCCGCCACCACCTATACCTATGACTCTGTAGGTAATCGCAAGACTCAGACGAAGGCCGGTTCCTCCACCACCTACGCGTACGACGAGGCGGACCAGCTCACCACTGCCGTGAGCGGGTCCACTAGCCGCGGGTTCACCTACGATGCCGACGGGAACCAGACGTCAGACGGCGCCAACACCTTCACCTACGACGCTAAGAATCAGCTCACCTCGGTCACTGCTGGCACGAACACGTTCAACTTCACCTACGACTCCGACGGCTATCGCACCACGGCAGCCAAGGGCAGCACAGTGCTCCGCACCTCGTCCTGGGACGTCAACGGAGCCCTGCCCACCATCGGCGCCGAGTACGACAGCGTTGGCACCCGGACCGCGGAGTACCAGTACAACCCGCTCGGCCAGATCCAAGCCGAAACCACTGGCGGCAGCGGCTACTTCCTGCACCACGACCAGCTCGGTTCCGTCACCGACGTCACCGACGCGAACGGTACCGCGCGGATCCGCTACGGATACACCGCGTTCGGTGAAGCCACCAGAACCGACGTGGCGGCCAACCCGCCCGCCAACCCCTTCACCTACACGGGCGCCTACACCGAGCCCACCACCGGAGCGGCCGGCTATTACCTGAGGGCACGCAACTACGACCCCACCACAGGCCGGCTCACCGGAACCGACCCGGCCGCTCTCCCCGCCGGTATGCCGTACATTTCCGCATACGCCTATGCGGACAACTCACCCACGCGCTTCACCGACCCGACAGGCCGGACCCCGGACGACCCCAACGACGGCAAGATCCATTCCCTTGGCCAGGCCGCCAGCATCTTCGGCGAGGGCCTGGTAGAGGGTGCCAAGCTTCCCTTCCAGTTCATCGGGGATATCTACCACGCCCTCAGAGGACAGAACGGTGGCGCTGGCGGGTTCGTCGACAAGTACCTACCCGTCCGCCCTGCTTTCCGGCTGTACAAGGCCGCCGAGATGTTCCGTGATCAGGGATGCGAGGCCCTGTACGACGTCTACAGCCGAGCTGCGGATGAACTGGCCCAACAGATCGCAGTCACGGGCCTCGGTGGACTTCGAGGCTGGCAGCGGGACGCAATTTCTCCACCGGCCGGTGGGCGGTACTACGGAACGCCAAATGAGACGCGCTTCGGACTGCCGTACTACACGCCGGATCACCCGACGTCGCAGAAGCTCATCAACCCTGAAGGTGGACGGATGAACTGCGGCCTATGCGCGAAGGGGGGTGACGATCTCATGGCGGGAAGAAACCCCAACTCGGTACCCGGCACCGACGCCCCCTTGACGCGGGCTGAACTCTCGGCGATGACCGGGCTTCCCTTCGTGGAGAAGGGCGGGCTCAACCCGCTCGTCCAGGATGTCCTTCGCTGGGGCCCTGGAGCCCGAGGAATCGTCGGCGCGTGGCCGAACAAGGGACTAGGACACTATTTCAACGTGGCCAACATCGACGGTAAAGTGGTATTCCTCGACTTTCAGACGGGAAGGGCGAACCCTGCCGCCGCCAGATATCGGCATTACTACATCATGAGGACAAACTAATGCTTGACCGAGAAGCGGCCCAGGAACGGGCGTCAAAGTTCCTTGCTGAACGAAGCAGGGCCTGGGCTTCCGACAACGTGCGGCTCATGGCGGAGGATTGCTTCGTCGATGGCCATCGGTTCATCGCCCCGTATGACCGCATCGAGTTCCTCGATCATGGAGATCGGGATGCCCAACTGGGCGGAAACCTGCCGATCTCGGTCGACCTCAACACAGGGGATTGCGTGTTCATCACCTGGGAAGACGTCGATGACCTGACAGAACGCGGCCTGCTGTAGGTCGAACGCTGCACGAATCAAGCGATCGCTATCTGGCCTGCCCAGGAGGATCGTCGCGACTGTAGTGGGCGGGTGGGGTACCGGTGGAGACCTTGGCCGAGCGCCCCGCCCGCCAACGGGGTGGATGGGTAAAAAGCGCCGCCCTTCCGTGGACTGGTTTCCGATGTGATGAACGCTACGCGGGGCGCCGCCTGGCAACGACAACTCGTGGATCCGTTCCTTTCCGAGGAACACCGGACCTGAACACAGCCCGAAGCCAAGTCGCGCAGCACAACGCAGTGCCGCCAGGCATATGAGGCTGCGGGCCAGTTCGAGCAGGCCCTGGTGCAGATCCGCGCGTCGTTCGTAGCGGATGCAGAGCCGCTTGAACTGGTGCAGCCAGGCGAAGGCGCGCTCGACGGCCCAGCGCATCTTTCCCAGTTCGGAGCCGTGGGCGACCCCGCGTCGGGCAATCATCGGCTTGATGCCGCGCTTCCACAGCAGACGGCGGTACTTCGAAGGCGTAGCCCCGATCGGCATACGGACGCCGGGTTGCGGCGTGGGCAGGCCCGGAATCGCTGGGACAGAGTCCAGCAGCGACAGCAACTGGGTGACACTTCGCGCCGATGGCTCTGTCTCCGGAAACGTCGAGCACTCAGACATAGTCAGGGCCGCTGTCAGCTTGCCTCTTACCCGCCTGCCCTGTCCGCTCCGGATGCCTCGATCAACTGGGCGGCGAGACGGACGGCGGTCTTATCCCCGGCTCGCTGCTTGATCAGACCCTCTTTGGCAGCTGCACGAAGCCAGACCTCCGAGCTGTCCTCATCGGCCTTTAGTACTCGCGCGGTCACCACTACGGGATTCAGACCGCCGGCACCGCCGCCGGTGACGATGCGGATAGTTTCGTCTTCACCAAGGCGAACTGGCACGGTCTCAATAATGTGGCCCGCCTTCCCAAGCGCAGCGGAGACGCGCTTCATCACATCGTCGAAGGGCATGGGAACAAGCAGATCGACCTCATGGACGTTCTTCCTCATCAGCTTGGCCACCACGCGGACCAAGCGACCACTACCCCCACTCAATGCGCCGAGAGCGGCAAGCGCCTCAGCCAAGATCTGGTCTTCGCTCTGATCCACAGACCCCACCCTCACCGACAGACCGCTCCTACCGGGCCACCACGTCCTGTTCCGCCCGGCAGACCATGGTGACGTATGCCGATCGTTGAAGCACGCCCCGGCTTGTCGTCACCCCAACCAGGCAGACGACTTCACTCGTTAGCCCCCTGAGATGTCTTTGAGGGTCCGGGCATGCGACCCGTCCACGGCGCAGTCGTCCAGGTTCAGCAGGCCATTGACCGGTCAGGGAACCCCCACGGAGACGGACATAGCTTTCTCCCAAAAGCGCCAAGGATGTGGAAGCGTATGAATCGCAGCGAACAGGACGGCACCACCGCCGCCCAGCCCCCCGCCCAGGTTCCCTCCAACGGCAACCGACGACTGTTCAGGTTCGGCGCGACAGCCGCCCTGTTCCTCGCCACCACAGCGCTGGCATGCGGTAGCCCTGACAGTGACACCTCAAGCCCCCCGCCGGCCGCCTCCTCCCCGGCCGGGAACTGGCCGGGTAATGGTGACCCGGCAACGGAGGCCTTCCGGCAGCACCTCAGGGGCCACGATTCGGCCAAGGGGCTCCTGGCCATCTCCATGCACGTGATCACCGAAGAGGCCGGTCCACCCTTATCCATTCGCATCATCACCAACCTCGACCCCGAGCTGCGCGACACCGACGCGCCCGATGTGGCGAAGGCCGAGAGAATAGCCAGGGCCTTCGCTGACTGGCACACCCGCGAGTTCAAAGATCACGGCACGGTGAAGGTCAGCAACCCCGCCATCGAGACGATGAGCACAGCGACCTGGTGACCGCGGCCTGTGCCCGACCGGGGAGAGTCGAGCCGAAGGCACCGACGGCTCGACCAGTTTGCTGGTGACGGCTGCGTGCACAAACATGAGTGCATCTCCCTTCCGGCCACCCGCTGCGGTGCGGCGGGGCATCGGCGCGAGCTTCGGAATGGGGTCATACGGGCGTGGCCAGCGGTGGCCACCACGGGCCAGAGGGCGGGCTCCAGTCGGACGATCCCAACACCTGGTCGGCCCCCCATCAGTGCTCCGGCGGCGCGAAGGTGCAGCTACAGGTGGGTGGGTCAGGTGCTCGCGTACGGGGCCGACAAGCTCGGCATAGAAGTCGGTGCGGTCCTGGGCCTGCAGGATCTGGGCAGCCATGGTCAGCAGACCGGTGTGGGCCTCTGGCCGGTCCAGGACTGGGGCGAGCTCAGTGCGGATGCGGGCCGCTGTCTCGGGGATCAGCAGCGCGTACAGGCATGTGCGCCGTGAGAGGGTGGCGAACAGCTCCTGCCCGGGTGTTCGTTGAAATGGCTGCGCGAGAGGCGGGTGCCCGGCTGGAGGCATAGGTGAAGAGCCCTGGCATGTCCCGCGGTGCTCGTCTGGCCGCCCACGGTGCCGTTTCCACATCGCTGGCGCTATGCAATGATCGCAGACTGCACGAGCTCGTGGACGCCGCCACACCGATCGGTTCCGGCATCAGCGGGAAGACCGTACTGCTGGAGGTCGACGGAATCCCGGTCTTCGTCAAGCAGCTACGCCTGACCGATCTGGAGCGACGGCCGGAGAACGTTCACTCCACGGCGAATCTTTTCGAAGTGCCCTCCTTCTGCCAGTACGGCATCGGCACCGTCTGCGGCCCGCAGTTCGGCGCCTGGCGGGAGCTGGCTGTGCACACCATGACCACGAACTGGGTGATCGCCGGAGACTACGAGGGCTTCCCCCTGACCTACTACTGGCGGGCGCTACCAGATGCTGGCCAGCCACTTCCCGAGGAACTGGCCAATGTGGAAAGAGCTGTCGCCTAATGGGGAGGCGGATCCGGGGTACGCCGCCGGATCGAGGCCCTCCAGCGGTCCACGGCGAGCCTCATGCTGTTCCTGGGGTACATCCCGCAGACCCTGCACGACTGGCTGGGCGTCCAGATCGGGGCTGGCGACGAGGTGGCCGGGCGGGCCTGCGCCATGGTGGACAACGAGCTGAAAGCCGGCACCTCGTTCATGAACGCCCGGGGGCTGGTGCACTTCGACGCCCACTTCAAGAACATCCTGACCGACGGCCGCCGCCTGTACTTCGCGGACTACGGCCTCGCGCTCTCCTCCCGCTTCGACCTGGCCCTGGATGAGGCCGCTTTCCACGACCGGCACCAAAGCCACGACCACTGCTACACGGCCTCGTACCTGGTGTACTGGCTGGTCACTGCCCTGTACGGGTACGGGTGGGACGAGCGCTACGCACTGGTGCGCGCGTGCGCCGAGGGCGAGCGCCCCACGGGAATCCCGGAGGCGGCCGCGGCGATCATCACCCGCCATGCGCCGCTCGCCGCGGTGATGTGGGGCTTCTTCCGCAAGCTCCAGAAGGAGAGCCGGGAGACCCCCTACCCGCTGGAGGCAATCCGTCGGATTGGGCAGCAGGACACCCCCGTCTGATGCGCCTATGGGGTCATGGGCCACTGCGGAGAAGCACAACATCCGATGTGGGCCCGCAACGCTGGTGGTCTTCAGCAGCGATGCGTTGCAGGGGTCCAACGCCCTCGGCCCGCGGCGAGGACGATGCCGCATTCGGCCCCGGCGGCAGTCCTGCCCTCGCTAGCGTTGCTGTTATGGCGGAGGGAGAGAGCTGATGGCGACGCTGGTCGTGGGGTTCCGGCTGGGCAGTGACACCGTCAGCCGGCATGTGACGGTCCTGGTGACGCAGACAGGTGTCCTGCACCGGGCCCACGGCCTCTACGGGAAGCTGCCTCGAGTGTCCCGGCCTGAGCCGTCGATCGTCTTGACCGCCGCCAACGTGGACTTCACCGGGGAGAGCCCGCTGGCCCGGCCCATCGCCAACCTCCGCGCGCAGCACGGCTCGTTCATGAAGAAGGGCTACACCCGCCTCCTCATCCCTCCAGCCGTCGTGCGCCTGGACATCGAGGAGCTGCCGCCAACCTCCAAGGTGCCGCACCGCGAGCTCATCCAGGCATTCATCGGCGAGGCCCCGACCACACCACAGCCACTCGACACCGCGATCAAGGAATTCCAGGCTGCCCTCGGCCTGCCCACACGGCCCGCGAACGTCTCCTGGGCACCTCGGGACAGGACAATGCCACCCCGAGTCGAGGCAATGCTGCGCACCCTGGCCCACGGCTCGCCGATCAGCTCGCCGCCCCGGCTTCCCGTCGGCTGGACGGTCACCGGAAAGGACGTACGGCTCCGCGTTGGCACGACGGGCGAGACCCTCGACCGGGAAGCAGTGCTTGAGCTTCAGGCAGCGCTCAGCGCGTGGCTGCACTTCACGAAGAACGCCGGGCATAGCCCGGCGTGAGGGGCCGGATGCGTTGGTGAACGCTTGGCGGCGTGAATGGGCTGTTCGGCCACGTTTTTCGGTCATCTGATCCTTTGCGAAGCAGGAATGGCGCCTTCCAGGACTAACGTTCGAATCGATTGATGTCCTCGGGGGAGGGGCGCGCGTGGCTGGCTCTGACCCCGCATGTCCGGCACTCTCGGGTGCTGTTGAGGGGAGGCACGGTGGGGATGAACCGTCAGCGCGTGGGTGGCGTGATGGCCGGTGTGACGCTGTTGTGTATGGCGGGGGTGGCTCCGGCGCATGCCGAGGGAAGCTTCAACTCGTACATCTCAGCCTGGTCCGTGTCGAACGAGTCCCGTCGCTGGAACGACACCAATTCCGATGGGGCCTGGACTGGCGTTTATTTCGAAGGCTGCTCGACCAACTCGGGCGGCTTCCAGCAGGCGGGGCTCATGCTCCGCAAGGCGGTTGACTGGCAGCCGGACCCGAGCAAGGGGTCCCGCACGAACTATTGCGGGTGGGTCGACTGGAACGACCCCAACGACGCCGGCAGCTACTACTTCACGCTGGAGAGCCTCAGCAACGGCTCCCGGTTGTCGGTGAACAAGCTGACGGTCGGCTATTAGCCGACTGAGTCCAGTGCTCATGCGAGGACAGCCCGTGGCCGCGTCTCGGCCCAGCTGGACAGTTCCCACGCCCCGGCCAACCGCGGAATGTCCCGGGAGTCACTTCTTCTGCTTCTGCGCGAAAAAGAGGAGAAACCATGATCATTAGGCGCCTTGCGGGGCTGATGGCTGAAGTGGCATTGCTCGGTGTGACGGGTGCCGTTCCCGCGCACGCTGAGGGGGCACGCACCACGTACATCAGCGGGTGGGTGATCTCCAAGGAGTCGAATCGCTGGAGTGACCGGAATTCTGACGGCGCCTGGACTGGCGTCCGCTTCCAGGGATGCTCAACGGACTCCACGTTCTCCAGCGCCACCCTGCAGTTACACAAGGACGTGTCCTGGAGCCCGGATATCAGCAAGGGATCGCGGACCAACTACTGCGGCTGGGTGGACTGGAACGATCCCAACGACGCCGGTCAGTACTACTTCGCCCTCCGAGGCCTGGGCGACGGCGAGGGCCTATGGGTGAACGAGGTCACCATCGGCTGGTAGCAGCACCCCGCCCGGGGCTGACCGCAATCCCCGCATGCGAACAGGACCGCGGCTGCCCCGGCCTCAGCCGTTTCAGCGTTTCGCAACCGCGCGGAGCGCCTGACCCAAGGGATGAACATGCAGAACAGTCATCAGCGTTTAGCCGGCTTGATCGCCGGTATCGCACTGGTCGGCCTGATCGGGGCCGTTCCGGCGCAGGCCGAAGGTTCAAAGGAGACGTACATCGCAGGTTGGGCTCCTGGCAACGAATCCAGCCGGTGGCAGGACAACAACCGGGACAGCGCCTGGACCGGCGTCTACTTCCAGGGCTGCAGCGTCGACTCAAGCCAGGGATATGACCGAAGCGGCCTGCAGCTGTGGAAGGCGGTTGACTTCCGGCCCGACATCAACAAGGGCTACCGAGTGAACTACTGCGGCTGGGTCGACTGGAACGACCCCAACGACGCCGGTCAGTACTACTTCCGGCTGGACAGCCTGATCCACGGTGGCTACCTGGCGGTCGACTACGTGAAAATCGGCTGGTAACAAGCAGCTCGCAGGAAGCGGTGTCCCGGCGGTCTCAGCGCCGGGACACCCTCCCGTCCATGGTCCCACGACATGCCGCTCCGCTCCGCCGAGCGCGGCGGCGGATTGCGCGTCGCTCAGATGGCTCTGGTTTTCGATGACATTACGTTCCGGTACGGCAGGCAGACACGGGTGTTCAGCGGGTTCTCGCTGACCGTCGCCGCGCCCGCGACGGTCCTCTTGGGACCGAACGGAGCGGGCAAGTCCACCCTGATGGGCCTTGCCGCCTCCCAACTGACCCCAACGGCCGGGACGCTCGGTTTCAACCGGCTGCGTCCCGGCGGCCGCAAGCAGGCGACGTACCGCAGGAGCGTCGCGTGGATACCCCAGCAGATCACGCCGGTCCCGGGCTTGACCGTGCGGGAGCAGGTCGCGTACGCGGGCTGGCTCAAGGGCATGGGCCGGGGCGCGGCCTGGGAGGCATCGGCTGTCGCGATCGAGCGGGTCGGCCTCGGGAAGCTGGCGGACACCAAGAGCCACCGGGTCAGCGGCGGACAGCTGCGCCGGATCGGCATCGCGGGCGCCTTGTGCCACGACAGCGAGCTCATTCTGATGGACGAGCCGACCGCCGGACTGGACCCGCAGCAGCGGCAGATGTTCCGCCGCCTCGTCGAAGAGCTGTCCCCGGCGGTCCAGGTGCTCGTCTCGACACACCAGACGGAAGACCTTGCAGCGCTCTACGCCGAGGTGATCGTTCTGGATCAGGGCACGGTCCGTTTCCAAGGCAGTCCCGCCGAGTTCCAGGCGCTCGCCCCGGAGGCCACCGGGGACCGGGAGCGGGCGGAGACCGCGTACGCGCGGCTCGTCGGGCAGGAGATCTGAGCGATGTTGACCCGCACACTTCTGCGTTCCTCGTCCGCCAGTGTCATGGCCGTCCTCCTCGCCGCGTTCGTCGGTCTGCTGTTGAACGACACGCTGACCGGTTTCGTGACTCACGGGTATGGGCCCTCCGCGCTCGGGAAAGCCTCCATGGCACTGCCCTTCGCCGCCGCCGCATGCGCGGGCAGCGCCGCGTGGGAAGCAGCCCGGCTCAGGCGCGGGCGGGTCCTGGACCAGGCCCCTGTTCGCGGACCGCTGGCGATCGCCCTTCCCGTCCTCGTCCCGGTCTGGTTGATGGGCATGGTCGGCCTGGGTATCGCTCTGGCCATCTCGGCCACGGCCGTCGGCGCCGTGCCCCCGTTCTCGCACCTGGGCATGCTGGCCGCGCTGGGACTTCTCCTCGCGGCCACCACCTTGGCCGGTTATGTACTGGGCTCGCTCCTGCCCGGTCTCGCCGCCGCGCCGGTCGCCCTCCTCGTGGGCTTCTTCTGCACCGCGTTTCCCGCGTCCTGGGAAGCGGCCTGGCCGCGTCAGCTCGTCGCGGGCGGCTTCGGCAGCTGCTGCTCGGTCGGCAGCGTCATCGACCCGAGGGCCGTGTGGGCAGCGGTGCTGTTCGCGAGCGGAGTGTGCGCCGCCGCCCTGATCCTCATCCACCACAGGTCAGCTCGGCAGGCGGCACTCGCATTCGTCCTTCTTGCCGCGGGCACCGGAGGAGCCGTCGCCCTGGCCAAGCCGCTCGGCTACGAACCCGTCGTCGCCCGCGACGCCTCCGACCTGGTCTGCGACGCCAAGGACCGGCCGCGCATCTGCCTATGGCCAGAGGTCACCGGCGACGCGGCGATTATCCAAAAGACCCGCACGTACGCCACGCGCATCACCGAGGCCGGGCTGCCAGTACCCCTCACCCTCACCCAAAACCGGAGAGCGGCACCCGCCGCCGACACGGCCGTCTTCGGCATCAACGAGAACCCCCGCGGCGACGACCTCGCCGCCAACCTGGCCAGCACCGCGCTCCCACCGCTCCCCGCCTGCGCCCGTGCCACCGGAAAATTCGCCGCCTACCCGGCCCGCGCCCCGCTCATGGCCTGGATCATCGCCATCGCCACCCAGACCCCGCCGAACCCAGGCCGCACAACGCCCCAGGAGACAGCTCTCGTACGCACAGTCCTCGACCAGCCCCGCCAGACACAGTTGGCGTGGTACGAAGCGAACCGCCAGGCCCTGACCACCTGCGACCAGCCCCCACGCCTCGACATCCCCGGGGCCGCCCGGTGATCTGGTGGCTCCGCTCCCGCTCCGTAACCGCCCTCACCGCCTGCACCCTGCTCACGGCCCTCGCCGGACTGGCCATCGGGAACATCGAACTCCCCGTCCCCGTACTGACCGGCCAGGCGGGCCAGTTCGTCCTGGCACAGCTGGTCACGGTCCTGCCCGCCGTCCTGTGGCTCAGCGGCACAGGCCGGGCCGCATCACCGACGGAGGCCACCGCGGTGCGGCCGGTCCACCGCTGGGACACCACCCTCGCCGCAGTCCTCACCGCCGTGGTCCTCGCCATCTCCGCCGTCGCACACCTCACGGTCAGCTCCGGCATAGCCGCCTCGGTCGGCCGAAACACCGCCGTCTACTTCGGCATCGCGCTCATCCTCAACCCCCTCGTGGGCCACCGCGTCGCCGCACCGCTCACCGCCGCCTTCCCCCTCCTCTGCGCGGCCGCAGGCTGGCGCACCACAGGTGGAGCCGAACCATGGGCACTGGTCCTCCACGAACCAGGCTCCGTCCCCGCCCTCGCCGCCACCACCGCCGTCCTGGCCACCGGCTGCACCCTCAGCGCGCTCCTACCACCCGGAACCGGCCTCATGCCACGCGGAACCCCCTGGCGATAACCATCCCTCGCCCATCCTGTGCAACCCGGCCGGGACATCCCGACTGCTACTCCGCGTCACCCACGCCGGGGCCAGATCGTTTCCCCGGTGAACCCGTGCACCCAGCCGGGTGATCCATCGGTCAAGGCCATGCCCGCGCCGTGACCAGGGCGCTACACCGTCCGTGTGATCAAAACTCTGATGATGCGCGGTCTGCCCGCACTCGCCCTTGCAGCGCTGCCCCTACTCGCCAACGCACCCACCTCCCACTCCGCCGCTCACCGGGCCGTCGCCGTTCCGGCCTCCGTCACGGCGGCAGTGGTCGGGCGGCCGACGGCGGTGGGAACCTGTATGCGGTCAGCTCCTCCACCGGATCCGTCTGCCGCCTCATCGGAGGGGCATGGGACGGCACCAGCCTCGACGTGAGCGAGACCGGCTACCGCGTCGTCGCCCCTGACCTGTGGGCCTTCCTCGACCAACTCCGCCAGGACCTCCGGCAGGCCCTCGCAGAACGGTCGGATCTGAAGGCAGAGGTGACGTGCTGCGACAACGGCGAAAGCCATGTCGTCAGCGACGCCTGGTCACCGGAGTACCTCCGCTGAGAGCTCCGCTGGCCGCACCGGTCGAATCAGAGGGACTTTCGAAGGCGCCGGAGGCAGATGATGCCGCAGGCGAGGTGGAGCAGGCCTTGGTGGAGGTCGGCGCGTTGCTCGTAGCGGGTGCGCAGGCGCTTGAACTGGTGGAGCCAGGCGAAGGCGCGCTCCGCGACCCAGCGCACTTTGCCGAGGCCGGAGCCGTGGTCGTGGCCGCGTCGGGCGATCATCGGCTTGATGTCGCGCTTCCAGAGTAGGCGGCGGTACTTGTCGAAGTCGTAGCCCCGGTCGGCGTACAGGCGCCAGGGCTTGTACCGCGGGTGCCCTCGCAGTCCGCGGATTGGCGATATCGCGTGTTCCGGGTCCGGACCGGGGTGTCGCCACCCGTTACGACAAGCGGGCCTACGTCTTTTACGGCACGGTCACCGCAGCCGCGATCCGCCTGTGGCTCCGGCAATGATCTGCCGGACAGTGCCTCATCAATCCCCGGCGCTCGGTGCCGCGGCCAATGCGTCCACCTCGACCCGGAAGTCCGGGTGAACCAGCCCAGCAACCCTCACCAAGGAGCACGCGGGCGGGTTCTCTACGTCCTGAAACTCGTCGCGTACTTTGCGGAACGCGCCCAAATCGTTCAGATCGGTCAGGTAAACCGTCAGTTTGACTATGTGTTCCAGACCAGAGCCCGCTGCCTTCAAGGCAGTAGTCAGATTCGCGTAAACCTGCCGGACCTGCGCCTCTGCGTCGCCCTTACCAACCAGGTTCCCGTCGCCGTCCACAGGAACCTGACCCGAGACAGCGACCATCGCTCCGGTGAACGCGACCGCGTGGCTGTATCCGTTGACAGGCGGTGAACCCTTGGGACGTATGAAGTGCTCCATGGCGCGATCATGCCACGACTGGTAGCCGGCACCTGTAGAGCACTACCCATGATCCGCCGGACAGTGCCTAAGCCGGACAGCCGTCCCCGGAGAGACCGCCACCCTTCACAGGGCGGCGTTTCAGGCGCCCCACCGTTTGCAACGCCTCATGAAACACGATCGCTGCAGGCGGACCATCCCGCGGCGCCATGTTCCGTAGGCGACCACTCATGAAACAAGCCGTCACTCGGTGGGCTGATCCGGGGAGGCATCTTCGCGCCACCCCGTCGATTCCCGGCCGTTTCACTGACAGTTAATGATCAGTGACGTTACGCCCTGCGACGCTCTGACCAGGACGGCAACGGGCCGGCCAAGGAGGGAGCATTCATGCCTGACAACGCTGAAAAGAAGAATCGCGTCGAGGACGCACTCCACGCCACCAGGACAGCGAACTTCACGGTCGAGGAGTCCGAGGAGGGGGACGCGGCCGCGGGCGGCATCCAGGTAATCCCGGCCCAGGTCCAGGCGCAGGAGTCACCGACCGTCGCCGTGGCCCGCGAACGGCTCGTAGAGGCCATCGGCCGTGAGGCCGTCTACCTCGCCGATCAGCGAGCCGGACAGGCCTCCGGAGGGCTCGAAGCCCTCGCCCGCGCCTTCGCTCTCGTGACATCACCCGACGCCATGGCGGCTCCTGCGGTGGTCGGCGCTCTGGCAAGCCGCGGCATGGGTCTCTCGGACCCGGTCTCGTTCGCCAAGGACTTTGTTGCCGGAGGCCCCTCATCCTCCATCAGCAACCAGCCTGCGGCCGGAGCACGCAGCAGCCAAATCCGGGCGGACCCCAATCGCATCACCCCCGCCACGGGACCGAGGAAAACCGTCGAGGCTGTCGAAGCCCGTCTGGAGCCGTAGCCACTCCCGCCCCGGTACAAAACCGCCCCACGCCCGCGCCAGGGCGGAACGAGGAGACAGACGTGTCCGACGAACAAACAACGCCCGAGGTAACCGACGTGGGATCGATTCCGGCACAGAGCACCGCCATCGAGTCACCCACCGTCGCGGTCGCCCGCGAACGGCTCGTCGAAGCCATCGGCCGCGAAGCCGCATACCTCGCCGACCAGCGAGCCGGACAAGCATCCGAAGGACTCGAAACCCTCGCCCGCGCCTTCACGTTGGTGACCGGGAGCGCGACGCGAGCAGCAGGTCCTTCCTCCACGGCAGAGGACTTGGCCATCCGGACCCGGGGCATGCTCCCCGTAGACCAGAACACGATCGCGCTGCGCGAAACGGTCGAGATCACCCAGCGCTAGCACCACCCGCCAACGCTCCGGCGCGAGCCGCCCGCCCAACGCTCACGCCCGGGCAGTGTCGGCCCTCGCCAGTACTGTCTTGGCCCGCGCCGGGCCGGGCGGCCGCGCGGTGTCCGGCGCCCGCTGGCACTGGGTGCCGGGTGCCGGCGGGCGGGTTGCCCCGTGCTCGGCGGGCTGCCGTGGTGACGGCGGCCCGGCGAGCTCTGGAGCCGATGCGGGGCGGTTCAGCCCCCGGTGGGCCTACCGGGTGAGGCTGATGGGCTTGCAGTCGGGGGTGGCGCAGCCGAGTTCGTTCTGGTCGTCGGGCAGCAGCCGGCTCCTGATCCGCTTCGGGGCGGGGCGTGCCTCGTACTCGGCGAGGATGTTGCCGGAGCCGTCGACGACGGTGATCAGGGAGGGGACGATCGTGCCGCCGGTGAGGACGAGGGTGGGCACCGATCCCCTGTAGCGGACGCTGAAGAGGCCCACGTCTTCCGCTTTCACGTCGGCCGGGGCGACCACGGTCAGGCCGCTGTCGGCTTCCGGGTGGATCTCGGTCACCGGGATCGAGCCCACAGCGGGCCCCGCGGGGCCGTCCCCCGAGTCGGGGATCGCGCCGAGGTCGAAAACTTCAGAGCCGGGCGTGGCGTCGGACATGGTCTCTCCTCACAGGACGGCACACTGCCTACCTGGTCAGAGCGTTCCATCAGAGATCACCACCGGCGGACACTCCGCGGGGAACGGCCGGAATCCGATGATGGCGCAAACACCCCACGGACGCCGTTGCTCCGCACGGAACCCAACGCCCCGTTACAGAGGTATGCCGGAGCCGGGTCGAGGGCGTGGCCAGGCGGGATATCCGCACCACCGCCCGGCAATGAAACCGGCCGGTGCGGCACGTCTTGTGGGGCGGCGTGTTTCCCCGGCCTCTGGCGACGACAGCAACCCCGGGGGAAGCCGAAGGGGAGGGGCGGAGCGTGCAGGACGACTTACTGGTGGTCGGGTTCGACCTGGAGACCCGGCGAGAGGTGCACATCGCCGAGGGGCCCCCGGAGCGCTGGAAGCGCCTCGGGTACGGCGGCACGGGTCAACTGGTGTGCTTCTACTGCTTCCACGGTTTCGAGGCCCCGGCGGGCACCCGGGTGCCGCTGGTGACGCGGGGGCGGCTGGGCGGGAAGGTCCGCCGGCACTTCGCGCACCCGCCCGGGCAGGCACCGGCCGGGGGCCACGGCCCGGAGACGGTCTGGCACATCACGACCAAGCACGTCCTGGCGGCCTGGGCCTGGACCAGGCCCGGGGTCGACCGTGTGCGGCTGGAGCAGTGGACGGAGGATCACGACCGGCGGGCCGACGTCGAGGTGCTGCTGCGGGACGGCACGAAGATCGCGCTGGAGGCGCAGCGCAAGCTCATGACCGACGACGGGTGGCGGGCCCGCCATCGGGACTACGCCCGCCAGGGCGTCGTCGACGTCTGGTTCTGGCGGCCGCGGGTGCACTTCCCGCACGTGGTGCTCGACGAGGGCTTGCCGGTGTGGTTCTACTCCGTCTCGAAGCGGGAGGCGGCGACCTCGCTGGGGCGGCCGCACGCGCGCGCACATCAGTGGTGGCAGGCACCGGACCTGTCGGTGTTCGGGCTGCACCATCCGCCGTGTGCGCTGGACGAACTGGAGCGGGCGACGATGCCGCTCGCCGCGCTCGGGCTGGGACCGGGCGGTGCGGTGTTGCCGGAGGATCTGCGAAAGCGGGTGCTCGACTCCCAGCGGGAGGCGCAGGAGGAGGCGAAGCAGCGGAAGGACGGCGAGGCCCGGTACGCCCGAGCAGTCCGTGAGGCCCGGGACCGGGCGGCGCATGCGCCTGATCCTGCTCCTCTGCCTCTTCCGCCAGTGCCGGCGGGCGGTCTGCGATGTGAGGTGTGCCGCCGTCCGCTGGATCCGCTGTTGGTGAAGAACCGGCGGCACCTCCTGTGCTGAGTCGTCCCGGTTGCCCCTGTTAGGTCTAACGGGGGCAACCGGGCAGGACCGGGCACTACAGGTGGGCCAGGTGCGCGCGCACGGGGCCGGCGAGCTCGGCGTAGAAGTCGACGCGGTCCTGTGCCTGGAGGACCTGGGCGCAGACGGTCAGCAGTCCGGTACGGGCCTGGGGCCGGTCCAGGACGGGGGACAGCTCGGTGCGGATGCGGGCGGCCGTCTCGGGGGTGAGCAGGGCGTACACGTACAGGGTGGCCGCGTCGTATCCGTAGGGGGCGCGGCCCCATCCTTCCCAGTCCAGGATGTGCGGGCCGCGGGTGACGTTGCCGTAGTGGAGGTCGCCGTGTGCGGTGGTCCAGGTGACGTCCTCGACCTGCTGGCCGGTGAACTCGGGGATGACTCGGCGCAGGTATTCCTCACGTACGGCCTCGCGGTCCGTCGGCGGCGGGACGTCGGCGAGGGCGCCCAGGGCGGCGACCATCTCCTTCCACCACGTCTCGGGCAGGTCAGGGTCCTCGTCGAGGACGGGGCGCGGGGAGACGATCGGGTCGGGGGCGAAGGCGTACAGCTCGGCCCGGTAGGCGTAGCCCTTGGTGGTCCAGTCCCGGATGTGGAACAGGTCGGGGCGCGGCACCACGGCGGGGAGGGCGCGGGAGGTGGACGGGCCGGTCCACAGCTTGCCGCCCTCGGTACCAGCCTCGGCGCAGACCACGCGCAACCAGTGCGGGCCGGCCGCGCCCGACAGGGTTCGGCCCCGGTACCCCCACACCCGGCGGCCACTGGCTCGCAGGCCGAACTGGTCGGCGGCGTGCTGCTGGGCGGCCAGCATCCGGTCGACGGTGGCGGGGGCAGGGGCGTCGAACATGGCGTTCCTACCTCGGCTGGGAGACGGCGGCCGCGTCCTTGGATACCAGCTCAGTGGCGAGGGCCGCGACCTGTTCCAAGGGGAGGCCGGAGCGCTCGGCCAGCTCCCCGAGGGTCAGGCAGGCGCCGGACACCAGGGCCTCCAGCACGGGGCGCACGGACAGGTGGAGCTCCCATTCGTGTCCGGCGGCCCGAAGTACGACGGCCTCGTCGGCTCCCTCCAGCGCTGCCCGGGCGGTGGTGAGGGCCAGGACCAGGCCGAGGTCGGCGGGACGTCGCCGATGTACGGGAGGGAGGGTGCCGGACGGCCGGGATCGCGGGCGTCCAGTGAGGCGGCGAACTCCGAGACGATGTGGGGGTGGAGTGCCTCGGCGGCGACTTCTTTGCGCAGCTGCTCGGCATACGCGGTGCGCTCGGCGGGCCGGCGCCAGCTCCTGGCCGGGTCTGCCGGGGAGTGACCAGTCATCACCGAGGCCCTGCCTCCACCGCGGCCTGTCAAGGGCGCCGGGTAAGTCGTTCGGTACGGGGGAACAGGCCATTCCCCTGGCTGGGCTTTCCCATGCTTGGGGTGGGCGGCACACCCTGTGGGATCTCGTACGGATATTCGAGCCCGTGGCGTGACGGTGAGCGCAGCATCCGCCTTGCCTGATGCCGCGTTCCAGGAGGGGTTCAGTTGAGGAAGGCGCACACTCGAATTGCCATAGCAGGATGCCTGTCCGTCCTGCTCAGCTTGCTCAGCCCCATCGCAGCCAGTGCCTCGTCGGCGTCACCAGCGACACCTTCGGTTGTTGCCGCCGTCAGTAGTCCACCGCAAAAGGCCCAAGATCTGGCCACGCGCCGTAAACAGGTCTACGAGGACGCTGTTCATCCTCACGGGCCCCAGTCATCATCGGCACTTCGAGATGCCCCTGCCACAGGCCCGATCGGCCCTCAAGCGCAGGTGTCCGAAGCGCGAAAACGAGCCCTGGCTTCCGGATCCGGTAGCCACCGCGGGTCCGCAGCTGGCGGCATCTTCGGTGTGCCGGACGAAGTACAGCTCATAGGACCCGAAGGGGCGACGCGGGCCATCAGCCGCTCACGCTACGGACACCTTCTCTTCTTCGACGGCCCGGTGTTCATGGGCGAGACAGTCACTCTGTCCACGGGTATGGAGAACTCCGACTCGCAGATCGGGCCGAACGGCAAGTGGCTCGAGATGCCACATCAGGTGAAGGTCACCTGGAGGGTTTCATGTGGGAAGAACACCACCTTCGACCTGGGTCAGGTCGTGACTGCCCCGTCCTCCTCCTACGTGACGGAGAACAACTCGCCTATTCCGCAGGTCAGCATGCAGGTCACCATTACGCCAGAGCTGTGCCCCGGCGCGGTCTACCCCGGGTTCGGCTTCAGCGCGGCGGCCATCGGCACCGTTGACTCCAGCGGTGAGACTCCGGTCAATCTGCAGTTCGCGTCGTCGCTCTCGGAAGCTGAAGCCATTGGTTGCGGTACCGGGTGTGACACCACCGGTTTCTCCGAACCGCAAGTGGTTCGGAACGGCACGGTGAACACCGCGACCGGCGCGCTCTCCCTAACCGCGGACGACCTGGACCAGGCCGCGCCTGGAGGCGGTTGGTCCGCGTCACGCCACTACTCCTCCAGCAACACCGCGAGTGGCTCACTCGGGCAGGGGTGGAGCCTGCCATGGGAGGCCAGGCTCTCGAAGGACACCGTCACCGGCAACATCACCCTGACCTCGGACAGCGGATCCCGGCACATCTATACGAGCAAGGGTGGGGGCAGCAGTTTCGACGCTCCGAGCAGCAGCCGTTCCACTCTCAGGCCTCTCAGTGGTGGCGGATACTCACTGACCACCGTTCAAAACCGGATTCTGATCTTCGACCCAGCAGGTCTTCTGACCTCGGACAAGGACCGCTCCGGCCAGGGCGAGACCTACACGTACACCGGTGGACGGGTCTCGCAGATCAGCGGTGAAGGGGGCACCAGCGCCACGCTTCAGTACACGGGTTCCCTGCTCACGGGCGCCATCCGTTCGGATGGCCACCGTGTCGACTACGGCTACACGGGTGGCCGTCTCACTTCGGTGACCAGTGGCGGCAGTACCACGGAGTACGGGTACGACGCCTCCTTCCGCCTGAACTTCGTTAAGGACGGCAACGGCCATTTCCCAGTCCGCAGCGTCTACGACACCCAGGGCAGAGTCGTCTCACAGACGAACGCCACCGGCGCAGTCACCACGCACGCCTACAACGGCGCCGAGACGGACACCACGATGCCCGACGGAGGCGTGTGGACGGACATCTACTCCCATAACCACCTCTTCGCTCAGTACGACCCATTCGGAAACAAGACCGACTACACATATGACGGGCACTCCAACCTCACCCGAGTCGCCGACCCCCTTGGCAACGCACAGGTTTCCGTCTACAACGCTGCGGGGCAGCTGACCTCGGTCACCGCACCTGATGGAGCAAAACAGCGGTACGGCCACGACAGCGCTGGGAACCTGAGCACGTTCGAGGGCCCCACTGGCAACACCACAACCTTCGGATACGACACCGGCCGACGCCTCATCTCGGTCAAGGACGCTCTCGGCGGCGCAAGCGCCATGACCTACACGCCCGCCGGGCAGCTCAAGACCACGACCACGCCCTTGGGCAAGGTCTCGCAATACGAGTACGACGCCCGCGGCAACCTCACTGCGGTCACTGCACCGGACGGCGCCAGGAGCACGGGAACCTTCAACGCGGCTGGCCTGCCGCTGACGGTCACCGACCCCCGCGGGAACGCGAGCGGCGCTAGCCCCGCCGCCTTCACCACCACTTACTCCTACGACGGTGGCGACCGCGTCGCCTCGGTCAAGGACCCCAAGGGTGCCACCACGCTCAGCACCTATGACGCAGTCGGAAACCTCAAGACGGTCACGGACGCCGCCGGCCGGGTCACCACCCTCACCTACGACGCCGCGAACCGCCTCACCTCGATGACCGAGCCCGGCAACGTGATCACCTCATACACCTACGACTCCGTGGGCCGCACCGCATCCAAGACGGATCCCAGCGGCGGGAAGACGACCTACGGCTACGACAAGGCCGGACGCCTCCTCACTACCACCACCCCCCGCGGGAACGCCTCCGGGGCCAGCCCCGCCGCCTTCACCTGGACCTACGGCTACGACACAGCCGGAAATCAGACCAGCTTGAAAGACCCCGACGGCCGCACCACCACCACCGCCTACGACAGGAACGGGCGGCCCATCTCCACCACTGACCCAGTCGGCAACGTCAGCAAGACGGCCTATGACGACGCCGGGAACATCGCTCAGACCACGGACGCGCTTGGCAAGACCACCGTCTACACCCTTGACAAGGCTGCTCAGCTCACCGCGGTCAAGGACCCCAACGGGAACACCCTCGCTTTCGCCTACGACGCGGACGGCAACCGGATCTCGGAGACCTCCCCCCTCGGGTTCAAGACCACGTACGGCTACGACGCGGCAGGCCGCCAGACCTCCCGCACCGACCCCCGAGGCAACGCGACGGGCGCCGACCCCGCCCAGTTCACCTGGCGTACCGGCTACGACGCGGCTGGCAACACCACCAGCGAGACCGACCCCCTCGGCAACAAGATCGCCAGTCTGTACGACGCGCTGAACAACCTGACCGAGAGCACGGACCCCCAAGGCCGGAAGACCAGCTACGTCTTCGACGCCCTGAACCGGCCGGCCCAGGCCACGGCCCCTGACGGCGGCATCACGAAGACCGCCTTCGACACCGCCGGAAACCTCGCTTCGCAGACGGACGCCAACCAGCACGTCACCGCCTACGAGTACGACAAGAACGGCCGCCGTACCAAAGCGACCGACGCGCTGAACCGCAGCACCCAGTACGCATACGACCCCGACGGAAACCGGACCAAGGTCACCAACGCCCGCGGTCAGAGCATGACCAGCACCTACGACAGCCGCAGCCTGATGACCTCGACCACCTACTCCGACGGCACCCCCACCATCACCTACACCTACGACAACGCAGGGCGCCCAGCCACCATCGCCGACGCCTCCGGCACCCGGACCCTCACCTACGACGGCACCGGCAGGCCACTCACCATCACCGCTCCCGGCTCGGCCAACCCCTTCAAGTACACCTACCGCCCCGACGGATCCGTCAGCAGCCGGACCTACCCCGACGGCCGGGCCACCACTTACGCCTACGACGCAGACGGCCGCATGACCGGCCAGACCCAGAACGGCAAGACCACCACCTACGCCTGGGACATCGCAGGCAACCTGCTCACCACCACCCTGCCGACCACGCCAGCCCTCACCGAGACCCGAACCTACGACCAAGCGGGCCGCCAGGCTTCGATGACCGAAGGCAGCGGAGTCCGCCAGTTCCAACGCGACGGATCAGGCCGAGTAACCACCGAGACGTTCAAGGACGCGACCACCACCGGACTGCCCAAGCGCTACGACTACGACCCGGCCGGACGCCTCACCCGCACCTGCAGCGACACCAGCACCCTCATCAGCTGCCTACCCGGCACGACCGGCGAACGCTACGGCTACGACAAGGCCGGCAACCGCCTCTCCGTTACATCCGGCACCACCACGACCACCAACTTGTTCGACGCCGCCGACCAGATGACCAACAGCACGACCGGCGCCGCAGTCACCACCCTCACCTACGACGCCGACGGCAACCAGACCAAAGACGCCGCGGGAACCTACGCCTACGACGCCCTGGGCCGTCTGAAATCCACCACCACCGGCGCAGACACCTACACCTTCACCTACGACGCAGACGGCAACCGCACCACGACGAAGAAGAACGGAGCTGTCTACCGCTCCGCCCAGTGGGACATCAACACCCGCATCCCCCGCACCGCCACCGACCTCAGCGCCACCGGAACCCTCGTCGGCGACCACTACTACGGCCCACTCGGCGAACCCCAGGGCACCAGCACTGCCACCACCACCTTCTCCTACCTCCACGACCGCCAGGACTCCATCACCTCCGTCCGCGACCTCACCGCAGCCGAGAACTACAAATACAGCTACAGCACCTGGGGCACCGCCACCGGCATACCCGGCGTCGGCACCAAACAACCCAGCCCTTTCGGCTTCACCGGCACCATCAAAGACCCCACCCTCACCGGCCGCATCCAGCTACCCGCACGCAGCTACGCACCGGACTCCGGACGCTTCACCACCCCGGACCCTCGCCCTGACACGGCGCAGGCCGCGAACTCCTCCACCTACGCCTACGCCAACAACGACCCCGTCAACCAGTCCGACCCCACAGGTGCATGCCCGGCATGCATCGGCGCAGCAATCGGTGCAGTTGTGGAAGGCGGGATCTACAGCTGGCAGCACCGCAACGGTGGCTTCACCGCGGCCGGCTTTGGCAAGGCCGCCCTCACGGGAGCCGTCGTCGGAGGCATCGGCGGGTTGCTCATGCCCGGAGCCGGAAACATCGCCGCCAAGGCCCTCGGCTTGGCCGGTGGACGCGCACTGGCCACATCTGCGCTGGTCAACGCTGGTATCGGAGCAGGATTCTCCTACGCGATCAACGAATTTAATTGCCGTCCGACTGACCCGTGGGATCTCCTCTTCGGGGCAGCCGGTGGGGCCGGAAGCAGTCTTATAGGCCCTGGCATCAGTTGGTTCAAGGGCCTCTGGGCTCCTCGAGTCTCTGCACACGCGTTGTCGAAGTACGGTGCGTTCAGAGCGCTCCGACCGGGCGAAGGCCCGAACGCGAGCCTTGTTCGTCCAGGTAGCGACCCAGATGTTCTGCCCTGGCAGCACATCTTCGCTAATGACGAGTCATCGCCATGGATCTCAACCACAATAGATCCGAAGGTCATGGTCGGCAGGTACGGAAGCGGCAGCACTAAGGGGCCTAGGGGTGAAAACGGATACATTGCGATTGACCTGACCAAGGTAAATTCTGAGGTGGTCCGAGCGCTCGACGGAATTGATGTTCCGCCAGGTATTCTGCAGTCCACGGGAGTAGATGTTCGACAAATGGCGTGGAGAGATAAGGAAATCCTGATCAAGGGGCGGCTGCCGCACGAGGCAATCGTCCATTACTGGCCGCCGGGAACCAGCTTGAAGAAAATCCTGGAGGATTCGGGGCACTCTACACCCGATACGAACTGGGATGTGTGGGACTAATGAGCGCAGATCAGGGTGAAAGGCTTGAAGCCGACTGGGAGATTACCATGGGAGGTAATCCCATCGGACTCCTCTACGTGACAGCACATGACTGGCCCTGGATCCATTGCAAATTCAAACCACTTGGCGGCTGGGAATCTGCGAGTGGGCTGTTCGAGGTGCAGAACGAAGCGGCACGTGAGGGGTTTCCCGCTGATAAGGGGTGGGCGACAAAGGAGATCTTGGGTCGGGGTGTGGAGTTGCGCTCGCTAGACACCGAACGGTATCGCGACATGCAGCCCCTCATGATCTTCATCAATGGTTCCGCAGCCCGGTTCCGCCCAATAACAGAAGACAACCCTTAACCCTGGATCAGGGGGAAGGTGTAGACCGTCCAGATTCACGCTGGCCCTGTTGACCGAATTCAGCAGGGACCAGTGCGGCCGTCCCAGCGGCGGGGGCTGGCACCAAAACCGCAAAGGAAAGGGCCGCCGCGAGGCCGTGCCCAGTTGACCAGAGTGGCAGCGCTGGCCGCCGCTGTTGACACCCACACTCTGATCTCGTCATCCACCACCCAGTGCCCACCGGGCGGTGGATGACGCACGGACCTGGCCGAACCACTGGACAGCCCCGACGCCTGGTTGGGGCACTCACCGCCGAAGCACTACGTCCGCATATTGCACGCGTTCGCCCTACTCGGCACCGCTTAGAGGGCGTCTGATCTAGGTAGTTGGTGTTCTGGGATGGTTTTGTGACTGCCGCCGTTGGCGGTCGTTGGATGAGGCGTGAGTGTTCGTCGTCCGTACCGCAGTGATGTGTCCGACGCCCGCTGGCCTTGATCGAACCGATCTTCGACGCCTGGCGGGCGAGACGGACCGGACCCGGAACGGCAGCCCGGGTGCACGACCTGCGAGAGATCGTCAACGCGATCCTCTACGTCAACCGCACCGGCATCCCGTGGGAGTACCTGCCGCACGACTTTCCGCCGCACAAGACCGTCTACGACTACTACGCGAAGTGGGAAGCCGACGGCACCACCCAGCAGGTCCACGACCTGCTACGCGACAAGACCCGCCGATTCCACGGCCGCCAGGCGGAGCCGACTGCGGCCGTGGTGGACGCGCAGAGCGTGAAGACCTCGGCAAACGTCGCCGAGACCAGCCAGGGCATCGACGCCGGCAAGAAGATCAAAGGACGCAAGCACCACCTGATCACCGACACTCTCGGCCTGGTGCTGGCCGTCCTCGTCACCGCCGCCGACGTGCACGACACCGCCGGCGGCAAGCTCCTGCTCGACGACCTGGCCGCAGCACATCCCAGCGTGTCCAAGGTCTGGGCCGACGGCGGCTACCAGAACAGCATCCTCAACCACGGCGCCGGTCTGGGCATCGATGTCGAGGTGGTGCAGCGGCCACGGGCCAAGGGGTTCGAGCCGCTGCCGAAACGGTGGGTTATCGAGCGGACCTTCGGCTGGCTGATGCAGCACCGCCGCCTCGCCCGGGATTACGAAGCCCTGCCCCAACGATCACGAGCGATGATCCATTGGGCCATGGCTAACAAAATGTCCCGCGAACTGACCGGAGAATCCGCACCAACCTGGCGAATCGAAACGGACATCCCACTCACATCCGCGTGAACACTGATCAGATGCTCTCTTACACCGCGCAAAACGACGCCCGGCCCTGTCGTCTTCGGTGGGACAGTTCACGACAGATGGGTACGGCGCCACTCGGTCGCGGCCCCCCGTCGACGCCGCAATGCCCGGCACCTTCGAAACAGAGCGCCGCGCGGCCGCCGACCAGAAGCTGCACCAGGACGTGACCGCGCAGGCGTGGATCCGCGAGCAGCGGTGGGCGCGATCCTGCGCTGTTCCCGCTGACGACCCAGCTGGGGTCCCCTGAGTCGGACTGGAGCCCGCGCCCTTCCTGGCCGCGGGCACCGCGGCGCCGCACGCCCTGCTCCCTTCGGCCCTGTGCGAGGCACGCTGCTGGAATTGGGCATTGCGGCCGCGGTCAGAGTGGGGCCGTCAGGCACTACGGCGCGGCGTCTTCTTCGCGGGCGCCTTCTTGGCCGCGGTCTTCTTTCCGGCAGCCGCCTTCTTCGTAGCACCTTTTTTGCCGGGGAGTTCGTGCACGGTGCCGGGCTGGCTGCGCGTGGCCTTGGCGTCCTGGACGGATCTCTCCAGCATGGCCATAAGGTCGACGACCTCAGCCGAGGCGGGCGGCGGCTCCTCGGCAGCCGCCGGCGGGATACCGCTGCCGGTCTTCGCGGCGATGACCTGCTCCAGCGCGTCCCGGTACCCGTCGTGGATCTCCTCCAGGGCGAGGCCGCTGAGGGACTCGGTGAGCCGCACAGCGGCGTCCACCTCCTCATCCGAGACCTCCACCTCGGGGACGGGCACATGGGAGGAGGCGCGGATCTCATCGGGCCATCGCATGGCGTGCAGGATGATCACGTTGTCCTTGACCCGCAGGAGGCCCAGCCGCTCGCGGTCGCGCATCGCGAATTTCGCGACGGCCACCTTGCTGCTGCGCTCCAGCGCCTGCCGCAGCAGCTCATACGGCTTCGCGGCGACGCTCTCGCTCGCGGCCAGGTAGTACGAAGCGCCGATCTGGATGGGATTGATGCTTGCCGCCGGGACGAAGGAGACGATCTCGATCGCCTTCGCCGTGGGCAGGGGCATGCTGTCGAGGTCCTCGTCGGTGACGGGGATGAGGGTTCCGGTCGCCGTTTCGTACCCACGGACGATCTCGTCCTGGCGAAGCTCTTTCCCATCCAGCTCGCACACCTTGCGGTAGCGGATCCGGCCGCCGTCGGCGGTGTGGATCTGCCGGAAGCTGATGTCGTGCGACTCCGTCGCCGGGACCACCTTGATCGGAATCGTCACCAGGCCGAAGGAGATCGCACCGGACCAGATGGGACGCACTGGAACCTCCAGGAGTAGCGGCCCCCTACCAGCGTCGCACCTTCCCCCAGCCCCGCGCCTGAGGGAAGGTCCGTCCGGGCGGTGCCCGCGGGGCCGCCGTACGAGGGACCCGGCGGAGCGGCGATGGCTCCACCGTAAATCGAACACGTTTACGATGATGCCGTGACGACACCCGACGCGAGTCCCTTCCCCGACGACCTCCTCACGTTCCAGGAGCAGCTGCACCGCGCCCATGCCGACCACCGAACCTTCCTGGCCCAGCTGTCCTGGAGCGTGGAGCCGATGAAGGGCTGGGCCCGCGGGGAGGAGTACTCCCACCGCGGTGATGTCCCGAACAGCCCCGGCTGGTCCCGGGAGGAGAAAGCCACGGTGGAACGGATGTGGACGGAGATCGGCGAGCTGTCGATCGCCGTGGGGTCCCATCCCCACTGGGCGACGCTGCCCAGAGAAGAGGTCGTGGCCGCTCGCATGGACCTCAAGAAGCGTGCCCGCTTGCTGATCACTTCCGCCGAGGTGGAGTAGCCCGGCACCCAAGTCCACCCCTTCCGACTCCGCCGCAGCGGTGAACCCAGCCCCTGCCCCGTCGCCGGCGGGAGCCCGCGGTGGCGGCACCCCGGGGCCCGTGTGACTGAGCACGGTAGTTGGCCCCTCCGGCCAACAACGTGCTCAGATCCAGCGGCATCGGCGAACGGTCAGCCGCCGTGGAGGCCCCAATCGTCGAGGCCGCTGTAGACGTGGGCTTCGAGACACCGAGGGGCATCGAGACCGATGGCTTCGCCGCGGTAGAAGGCGATCAGCGAGTCCCTACCCCGCCACCAGGTGTCAGTCAGGCCCTGCACTTCAGCTACCGGCTCGTAGCCGGCGAGGTCCAAAGACTCGACGGCTTTGCCGGTGATCTTCGTGACGGTCTTGGCCCAGCGTCCCGCATGGGCGGCCAGCGCCAACGATTCGACCCATCCGTCCGTGCTGGCGTGCAGGGGTGTCCAGCGGTAGGCATCGATCCCGAACGCGCCGTCTGGGCCGATCATGAATCCGTAGGCCATGGAGACCCGGCAGCTCCCGGCCTGGAACCGCCAGCCCTCCGCGGCCGAGCCCTCGGGACAGCTGGCGTTCAGGATGCGCGGGCCACCTTCGTACGCCGGGGCCGGCGGCAGGGCAAGGCCACCCCAGCAGTCCTGGAAGGCCACGGCGCGGTCGATCTCCGCAGCAGGGATCCCGTGCCGGATCCACGCGTCGCGGTGGCGCCCGATGCCCTGCCCAGGGACACGGATGCCGTCCACCTCGACGAACCTCTGGGCCCTGGGGCTCAGGCTTGCAGGCACGACCGGGACCGGCGAGACGGAGGCGTCGGCCATCACCGGTGCTCCGCAGCACGAGCAGGTGAATCCGAGATCACTGGTCATGTCGCTGGAGCGTAATGACCAGCTCCAGCACCGCCTCGGCCGGGAGTCCCTTACCCGCCGCCCAGCGGGGCCATCCCCAGCACTCGCCCGGGCTTCCCAATGGAGAAGTCAAGCCTCGGCCGCCTGTGGGGATGCGTGGGCCTATGCCCTGGGGGCTGAGGTTGATCAGCGGGTCGGGAACGCAGTGAGCCCGAGATCCCACTGGTCGGCTGCTTCAAGGAGTGCGGCCACGTCCAGCCGTACCTCCACGACGAACTGGTAGATGTCCGCTCCGTTGTCACCCTGCTGCCATGGGGGTGCCGCTTCCAAGGAGAGGTGGACCCGAAGCACCACCGAGCCCTCAGATCGGTCGGCGAGGCTGAAGGCCAGGACTGGCTCGGTAAACCACGTGTCCGGGGACAGCTCGCCTTCGTCATCAAGCCCGGTCACAGCGACCCTTCCCGCTGCCGCCGCGCGCAGCCACGCTGATACCTCACGTGCTTCACCGGTCAGCAGGCACGGATCGGCAAAGGACCAGCTGCCCTCGGAGGTTGTCACCGCGCCACTGATGACCAGCCAGTTGTCGTCGAACGGGTTGGCCACAGCTTGGGGGAACTGATAGCCCAGCGGGCGGAGCTCGACACGGTCTACGTGATCATTCAAAAGCACTGACACACCATGTCACGGGCTGCCCCGGAGCTGTTCAGTGCGGGCCCGATAAGCAGAGCGGTGCCGTGGCAGGCGGTGGTGTGACGTCATAGAGGCGCCGGTCACGGATCAGGGCCCACAGGACGTTGACGCGGCGGCGAGCGAGGGCGATCACCGCCTGGGTGTGGCGTTTCCCTTCGGCTCGTTTGCGGTCGTAGAAGGTCCGGGAGTTGGGGTCGTAGCGGACGCTGGTCAGGGCGGACATGTAGAAGACGCGCTGGAGACCGCGGTGGTAATGGCGGGGGCGGTGGAGGTTGCCGCTCTTCTTTCCCGAGTCGTGCGGTGCCGGCGCGAGGCCGGCGAAGGCGGCCAGCCGGTCCGGGGTCGCGAAGAATGCGAGGTCGCTGCCGACTCCGGCAAGGAACAATTCGAACACGTGTTTCACTTGGTGGATGCAATCGTTCCGCTTCCCCCACGACCTGGTGGCGCTCCAGGCGGCGTGGCTTCGTACCTATGACGCGCTGGCCCAGGCGCCAACCGGATCCAGCACCACTGGGATCCGGCGGCGCCTGATCGGCCTGTCCCGCCCCTACTGGGCAGCGCCGGGCCGCTCACGGACGGCGTGGGCCGAACTCCGCCGTCAGGCCCGCCACCGCGCCTGGGACACCGCGGCGTGAGTACCGACCCGACTGGCCCGAGAGACACTGACCGCTTCCCCCAGGATCTGATCGCCCTCCAGCAAGCCTGGATCCGGATCTTCAACCGGCTCGCCTGCAAGCCTGTCGGGGGCGCGGCGGAGCTGAGGGCGGAGCTGTTTCAGCTCTCCTGCCGGATCGGGGCCCACCCGCACTGGGTGGACGGTGATCCGGGCCGGCTGGGGCGTACGCGGCTGTGGCAGGCCGCTCAGGTCGCGCCGGGTGGCGAGCTGCAGGTCCTGGTGTGGGTGGCCGCCGGGGAGTTCGTGGTGATCGAGCCGAAGGAGGGCAGTCGGCATGAGTGAGGTGGAGGCGCGGCTGAAGAGCTGGCGGGCTGTGGCGGCGTGGCTGGCCTGGCAGCAGCGCCAGGCCGAGCAGACCATCGCCGCACTCGAGGCGGAGCTTGCCGAAATCCAGGCCCGGCGGCCGCCGCCGGCGCCGCCGGAGTGGAAGGTGGAGATGACCCGCACCGCGGGCGGCCCAAGGGTGCACCGGGTGCATGTGGGGGACTGCACCATGGGCAGCGGTAAGCCTACCGACCGGGAGCAGGTCCGCCGGATGCTCGCCGAGGGCACGGAAGCGTGTCCCTACTGCGGCCCGGACAACCTGTTGGGCCTCGTCGGCTGAAAGGGATAGCGACCGCTGAGGGAGAGGGCGCTACAGGTCGGCCAAGTGCTCGCTCACCGGTTTGGCCAGCTCAGCGTAGAAGTCCACACGGTCGTGTGCCTGGAGGATCTGGGCGCACACGGTGAGCATGCCGGTGCGGGCCTCGGGCCGGTCCAGGACGGGGGCCAGCTCGGTGCGGATGCGGGCGGCCGTCTCGGGGGTGAGCAGCGCATACACGTACAGGGTGGCGGCGTCGTATCCGTAGGGGGCGCGGCCCCATCCTTCCCAGTCCAGGATGTGCGGCCCGCGGGTGATATTGCCGTAGTGGAGGTCGCCGTGGGCGGTGGTCCAGGTGATGTCCTGGACCTGGTGGCCGGTGAACTCGGCGATGACGCGGCGCAGGTACTCCTCGCGTACGGCGTCACGGTCCATCGGCGGCGGGACGGCGGCGAGGGCCTCCAGGGCGGCCGTCATCTCCCTCCACCACGTCTGGGGCAGGATCGGGTCCTCGCGGAGGACGGCGCGCGGGGAGACCATCGGGTCGGGGGCGAAGGCGTACAGCTCGGCCCGGTAGGCGTAGCCCTTGGTGGTCCAGTCCCGGATGTGGAACAGGTCGGGGCGCGGCACCACGGCGGGGAGGGCGCGGGAGGTGGACGGGCCGGTCCACAGCTTGCCGCCCTCGGTACCAGCCTCGGCGCAGACCACGCGCAACCAGTGCGGGCCGGCCGCGCCCGACAGGGTTCGGCCCCGGTACCCCCACACCCGGCGGCCACTGGCTCGCAGGCCGAACTGGTCGGCGGCGTGCTGCTGGGCGGCCAGCATCCGGTCGACGGTGGCGGGGGCAGGGGCGTCGAACATGGCGTTCCTACCTCGGCTGGGAGACGGCGGCCGCGTCCTTGGATACCAGCTCAGTGGCCGACGCAGATCGACCCGTTTTACCTGCCCTGGTGGAAGGTGGCCCCCCATGAAACAGACTGAGTAGCCACCCCCATGCCCCCCGCCCGTCTATGTCGACGGGGGCGGCGGCGGACGTGGGCGGGCGTGTGCCGCCCGCCGTGTTCGAGACGGCGACGGGGAGCGTGATCACGCACAGCTGGATGGAGTCGAACGAGCCGCGCCGGTGGGCGTCGACGCGGTCCGCCGTGATGTTGCGCAGGTACGTCCGCATCATCACGGCATCACGACCTGCGGCCGGGTTCCCACAGGGCGCAGCTGAGCGCGGGGCCCTCGGCGGCGGGCAGCATGCTCTCGATGAGGTCAGCAGCGCGTGGGGTGCCGCCCTCGGCCCGGGCGGCGGCCTGCAGCTGCTTGGACCGGTCGACCCGTTCCGGATCCGTGACCAGGTCGTTCAGTGCCGCGCGAAGGGTCTCGGGGAGGGCGTCGGCGGTGTCCACACGGCGGGCGACGCCGAGCTCTACGAGCCGGTCGGCGTTCATGAACTGCTCGGCTCCCTGCGGCACGGCGATCATGGGAACGCCGGCGAGGAGCCCTTCGCCACAGCTGCCCATGCCGGCGTGGGTGACGAAGGCGTCGGCCTGTTCCAGGATGGCCCGCTGCGGGACCCAGGAGTGCACTTCGACGTTGGGCGGGATGGTGCCGAGTTCCTCGGGGTCGGTGTACCTGCCGATCTGGAGTACGACGTGCCAGCCGGGCAGGTCGCCGAAGGCCGCGATGCACTGGCGGTAGAACGCGGGCCGGCGCGTGTACGCCGAGCCGAGCGAGACCAGCAGCACCTTGTCCGCGGTCGCCGGGCGGGTCCAGCCGTCCGTGTCCGCTCGGGTGTCGGAGCAAGGGCCGACGAAGGTCATCGTGTCGGTGTCGACTCGATCGGCGTGCGGCTGCATCGCTCGCGGGATCAGGGCGAGGGCTCGGGCGGGCGGCCCGGAGAACGTGTCCACGTCCGTGGTGGTCGCACCGCAGTCGGCGAGCCACCGCGCGAACTTGTCCCGGTACGCGTCCGCGCCCGGCAGCTTCCGCAGATGCACCGCGACTTCCTCCTGGTAGCCGTCCCAGCCGACGAACGTCGGGGACAGCTGCACGAGGGGACGGCCCTGCGCCTCGGCGAGGGCGCGCGCGGCATAGGCGCCGATGTCGTAGAGGTACAGGTCGGCCGGATCGTCGTCGTAAGCGGCGTGCAGTTGCGGGAGCGCCTGGACGGCATCGTCGAGGAAGAGGCTCGCCGCTGCGATGGGATCGGTAGGCCAGTCGTTGTCCGCGACGGGCAACGTCGAGGTGCAGCGCACCAGCTCCGCGCCGGCCGACTCGATCCGGTCGGCCACGAACGGGTCGTTGGCGTAGGTGACCCGGTGTCCGCAGGCCACCAGTTCACGGATGAGCGCGAGGCTGGGCAGGACATGGCTGACGATGGGGACGCCGACCATCGCGATATGGGCGCGGTGACGGGACATGGGCGATCACTCGTTTCTGGCGCGGGACGGGTGCGGGCGGTGTGGCGAGGACGCGGTGTCAAGGCTGGTCGAGCTGCGCGGCGGCCTCCTCCAGGTCGGC
This sequence comes from Streptomyces sp. NPDC043876, assembly GCF_056435825.1. Taxonomy (NCBI): domain Bacteria; kingdom Bacillati; phylum Actinomycetota; class Actinomycetes; order Kitasatosporales; family Streptomycetaceae; genus Streptomyces; species Streptomyces sp. NPDC043876. The sequence goes on from NZ_JBWKDV010000015.1 coordinate 141,322, forward strand.
GACGGTCCCCGACATGATGGTGCGTACGTGCCTGGTGATGTGCTGCACGGGCCAGTCCCACCACGCCACGGCGAGGAGCCTGGCGGTGTCCGCAGCGTCGTAGCGGGTGCGGATGAGGCGGGCGGGGTTGCCGCCGACGATCCCGTAGTCGGGGACGTCGCCCGTGACCATCGCGCCGGCGGCAATGATCGCGCCGTGGCCGATGCGTACGCCGGGCATGACCGTGGCGCCGTGGCCGAACCACACGTCGTTGCCGACGACCGTGTCGCCGCGGCCGGGCAGGTTGGTGATCAGGTCGAAGTGCTCCGCCCAGGATCCCCCCATGGTGGGGAACGGGAAGGTGGACGGTCCGTCCATGCGGTGGTTGGCGCCGTTCATGATGAACCGGGTGCCCGTCCCCAGCGCGCAGTACTTGCCGATGACGAGCCGCTCGGGACCGTAGTGGTACAGGACGTTGCGCGTCTCGAACGCGGTCGGGTCGTCCGGATCGTCGTAGTAGGTGAAGTCACCGACCTCGATCAGCGGCGACTTCACCAGCGGCTTGAGCAGCACCACGCGCGGGTGCTCGGGCATCGGGTGGAGCACGGTGGGGTCAGCGGGAACGGGCGGCATCGTGGAGGCGGTTCCTCTCTGGTGAGCCTAGGGCGACAACTGTCGCGTTAAGATGCTGGCACAGCCCTGCCGCCTTGATCAACCGGATACTGATTGCCGATGACAGACCCACTGGACACGACGTCGGACCGCCGTCCGGGCGGTCGCACCGCCCGCATCCGCGCCCAGGTTCTCGATGCGGTGCGCGCCGAACTCGCCGAAGGCGGTCACGAAGGACTCACGATGGAGGGTGTCGCGACGCGGGCCGGAGTGCACCGCGCCACGGTCTACCGGCGTTGGCGCGATGTCGGCGGCCTGCTCGTCGACGTCATCGACGCCGCCGGCGAAATCGACTGGCAGCCGCCGGACACCGGCTCGCTGCGCGGCGATCTGACGGCCCTCAACCAGGAGATCCAGGAATCCCTGGTCGTACAGCCGTCGTTCCCCGTCGCCCTGATGGCCGCCTCGTTCCACTCCGAACAGGCCGCGCAGGCCCAGACGCGGCTGTGGACGGACCGGTACACCCAGTGCGAGGTCCTCGTCGAGCGCGCCATCGAGCGCGGTGAACTCCCCGCACAGCACACGGACGCGCGGGGCCTGCTGATCGCCGCCACGGCGCCGCTCTACCACCAGCTGGTGCTCATGCGTGCCGATCCGGACCCGCAGCTCCCGGAACGGACCGCGGAGGCGGCAGTCCTGGCGGCTGCCGCGGGTGCCTTCTCCGTTGGTCGGGAAGAGAGCGCCTGACCGAGGAGAGGGAGCCGGGGAACGAACGCAAGGACGATCAAGAGCGCGACAAGACCTGGATCACGCTGCGGTAGTCCTGGCTCAGGGCTGTCCCGTACGTGGGCTCCGTGGGGTGGGCTTCAGAGGAAGACCAGCGGGACGTCCTTGTCGACGCAGCGTCGCAGGACGCTCGCCAGCTGGCGGGCGTCTTCGATGTGCTGCTGGAGGAGCTGGTCGCCGCCCTCCTGTGCCCACTGGTTGGTGATCGCCTCCAGCCGGGCCAGAACCGACGCGCACTCGGAAGACGAGAGCACTCAGTCAGCGATGGTCGGGGCTCAGCAGCGTGGCGGCCGCGGCGATGAATGCAATGGATGCGTCCTTGGCCGCATGCCGCCGGGCGTCCAGTTCGGGCCGGTCGATCGCCTTGCGCAGGGCGTACGTGGCATCTGCGGCCTGCTGTGCGGGGCTGGCCAGCTCGGGGACCAGGACCTGAAGGCGGATGTGGGGCGCGGTGATGGCCGCCCGGGTGTCGTGGGACCTGGTCTGGGCCTCCAGCTGGTGCTCGGTACCTGCCACGGCCAGAGCCAGGCGCTCCCGGTGGAACATCGCCGAGCGGTGTGCGTCCAGTGCGGCCGCGAAGTCGGTGACGGCGCCGAGCTGGTCCTGGCGGTGGCTTTCGGTGCGTTCCTCGGCGCGTGCGGTGCGTGCCGAACGGTGCTGGAGGAGTCCGGCGGTCAGGGCGCCGGCGAGGGTGCCGAGTACGGCAACGATCGAAGGCCATATGGACATCAGGTACGGGGTCCTCTCGGGCAGTCGGTTTCGGTGGTGAGGTCGGCGTACAGCAAGGCACCGGACTGCGCCTTCAGGGGTAGCGCCCGCGCGCTCCGGACCTACCCTCGCGCCATGATCACTTACCCCGAGCCAACCTGCACACGGGACAGCCGGAAGTAAGGATCGGCGCTCTCCCAACACTCAGCACCACGTTTCCTGTCGCTGACGGAGCGTCTCCAGCCGTGGCCCACAAGGGTTCCTGGCTGTCGGTAACCAAGTGGCTGGCGTCTCCCGAGGCCGCCCGCCCGCGATGCCGGTCCGGAGAGCCTGGACATCATGGTGCTGCGACCCCGCCGGACAGCGGGGCTGGCCGTTGTGCATGTGTCGGTCCACCGGGGGCGCGCCGCGCCATCTGCTGTGCGTTGGCGCCCGGGGGTGTCGTATGGTGGTTCGGTTCCTGTGCCGAGGTTTCGGTGGCAGTGACCGGACTTCCTGTTCCTTCTGTGTCGATCTTGGGGTGACGTCTTATTAACCAGGCCATGTAGTCGTCCGTGTTTCCCCGCGTGCTGTGTTGTCGCACGTGTCCGGGGGCGGACGTCGCGCTGGCCTGAGTTGCGTCACCCATCCCCGCAGTTTTTCTTCCCGGGTGCAGCTCTGCCGTCTGCCTCGGGTTCCGTGTTTTCCGGCCCTGGTGCGGCTGTCGGCTGAGCTCCCCGATTCCTTTGGATCAGGAGTTCCCGTTTTGTCTTCCTCCGCGCTCGACAACGAGCCAGAGCACACCACCACCCAGACCCCGACCCACCCATCACCTGGACCCTCGAAGATGGCCATGGGGGCCTGGATCGCCCTTCTGGTGCTGCTGACCGCCGAGCTGATGAACATGCTCGACCAGTCGGTCGTCCTGACCGCCCTGCCCGCGATCCAAGAGTCGACCGGCGCTGGACCGGTCGCGGTGCAGTGGCTGACCACCGCCTATTCCCTGCCCGTCGCCGTCGGGCTGATCACCGGCGGACGGCTCGGTGACATCTACGGCCGCCGCAGGATCCTGCTCATCGGCACCGTCGTGTTCACCGCCGCCTCGCTGCTGTGCGGTCTGGCCACCGGTCCGGGCGTGCTGATCGGCGCCCGCCTGCTCCAGGGCGTCGGCGTGGCCGTGATGATCCCGCAGGTCCTGGCGACCATGCACGTCACCTTCGAAGGCCACAACCGCAGCAAGGCGTTCGGCCTGTACGGGGCCGTCATGGCCATCGCCAACGTCTTGGGCCCGGTCCTGGGCGGCGTGCTCACCCAGGCCAACCTGTTCGGACTGTCCTGGCGGCCGATCTTCCTGGTCAACGTGCCCGTCGGGCTGGCCGTACTCCTCATCGGACGCACATTCATCCCCGAATCGACCATCCGCAAGGCGGACCGGCTCGACCTGGTCGGCATGCTGCTGTCCGGCCTGGCCATCTGCCTGATCCTCTTCCCGCTCACCGAGGGCCACGCCCACGGATGGCCGCTGTGGTGCTTCGCCATGCTCGCCGTCGGCGTCCTGGTCCTCGGCGTCTTCCTGCGCCACCAAAAGCGCAAGCAGGGCAACGGCCCGCTGGTGACCCTGCCCCTCTTCCGGATCAGGCAGTTCTCCGGGGGCATGGCCGCGGACCTGCTGCACGGCCTGCTGTGCGGCCTGTTCTTCATGACCTGGACGCTGTACCTGCAGAACGGACTCGGCATGAGCCCGCTTGAGGCGGCCGTGGCCTTCGTGCTGCTCTCCGTGGGAGAACTGGGAGGCGCGACGGTAGCGGCGAAGACCGCCGGACGTTTCGCCCGCCGTCTGCCGCAGGCGGGAGCCCTCATCGCGACCGCTGCGATGGTCGCCTACGGGCTCCAGATCGGCAGCCACCAGGCCGGCCTGACCCTGCTGGCGATGACCGCTCCGGTGGTGCTGATCGGCTTCGGCCTGGGCATGGTCTCCGGCCCGCTCGCCGATCTGTCGCTGGCCAGGGTCCCGCACGAGGACGCCGGCTCGGCGTCGGGCCTGTTCAACACCGCCATCCACCTGGGCATCGCGCTGGGCACCGGGCTGACCGCCGTGGTGTTCTTCGCCGTCACCGGCGGCTCGCCCGATGGCGCGGTCAACCGCGACGCGTTCGTCACCGTGCTGTGGTGGGTCAGCGGCCTCCTCGCCCTGATGTGGGCTCTGATGTTCTGCCTGCCCAAGCTCGCGGACAGTCAGGACGCCTGAGCCACTCCCAGGCCCCGGCCGCCAAATCGGCCGGGGCCTGGGCCCTCAGCCGTACGCGTTCTCGCCCTCTTCGGCGCCGTCGGGGTGGGGAGTAGGCCCGGGCCGCGCGGAATCACCATGAGGCCGCACAGCTGACCTCCTTCCTCGACGGCACCAGCAGTCGCCCCAGCTTTCGCACCCCGCTCGAACGACGCCTCGCCACCGGAGGCTACGGATTTCCTCAAGGCCACGACCGCTTGTCGACATGCGGGAGCATCAGTGCACTGGCCTCCGGTCGACGTCAGGCGCGAGGTGGCGGCTGGCGCGCTTTGGACGCGCAGCCGACGCAGGTGGTCGCGGCCGGACGGATCTCCAGGCGTTCGGGCGGAATCGTTCCACCGCAGCCTTCACACTGTCCGTACTCTCCCTGATCGAGCCGTTTCAGCGCCCGGTCCAGCGCCAATCCCGTCGAAGTCGCGGCCCAGCGTGGCCGCCCGCGCGAGGGTGTCGGCGCGATCGGCCGCGAGGCGTGCGCGGGTGGTCGCGAAGTCGGACGGGTCGTGCTCGTCACGTTCTTCCTGGGTCATGTTCGGGACAGCGCCTTCAGCAGGTCGTCGCGGGCCATGTACGAGCGGCCGGAGAGATGGCCGGAGGCAGCCTGTTTGTGGAGGTCTGACTTCGGCAAGCCGCTCAGGTACTCCTCCGGGGTTGAGCGGATCCGCTTCTTCACCACTGGCTCCTTGTCGGGGGCGGTCGTTCTCGCGGACGGACGGGAAGGTCTTTGTTGTGGCCGCTGCGAGTAGGCCGGACGACCCGCCGTTCGGTCTGGCGTTGGCGTTCCTCGGCTTCCTCGCTGACGGGCTCGTCGGCTCGGCCCGGAAGTGACCGGACCCGGGCCTGGCTATCCGGCGTGCAAGGTCTGGGCTATCTGCATGAAGCTGTAGAGGTTCGGAATCCACCCCGACGGGTACACGGCGGGCCGGAATTTCTTGTGCCTCTTGATGACCAGGTTGCCGCTGGACAGGCGTATGTACTGGATGTGGCCCCAGGGGAGCGTTTCCGTGCCGAAGATTATGCCTTCCCGGCTCAGCGCCAGCTTGTACGCGGGTTTCGCGGGATCGGAAACGAAGATCCAGGGAGTGCCTTCCGCGATGCGGTTCAGCGCGCTGGGTACCCATGCGTTGGCAATGGCGACACGGAGCACCTGGGCCATTTCGTCAGACTTCTTCCAGGCCCCGCTGATGGGAAAATTGTGTCCGCTGTAGTCCTCGAAGTTGTAGAAGTGTGAAACCGCTCCGTACAGGCTGGTGGCGGACTCGTACATCTTCAGTTCGGGCCAGGTGATGGCCAGACACGTGCCGTCCTTGGCCCGGACCGCGATGCCGTTGTCGAACACGTCCAGGCGTTGGATGAAGTCCTTGCCCCGGGTACCTCCGTAGCTGTGCTTGTGCGCGCCCAAGTTGGCCTGGTCAGCGGTCATTCGAATATCCGAGGGCAGTGGTTCCATCATGATGTCCTTCATGGGGTTCGATCGCTTCATGTCACGTGGACGGACGTCATCGATCTAGGCCGGGACCACCCGAGAAGATGGTCCGGTGAGCCGGGCGCAAGGCGGTACCGAGGTCCTCGGCGAGGCGGCGCCGGGTGAGGAGTCGATCCGGTCGTCGCCTCCGAGACTGACCGCGCCGTCCCTCTGCGACCAGGTCGGCGGACCGGCCGTATCTGGCCGTTTGCCCCGTAGACCCTCCGACCAGCGAAAAGAGAGCACGTCAGGGGCAGGGGCGCCGCTGATGACCGGCTTGCGGCCGTGTCGGACATGGTCGGTGGTGGCTACCGGGCCTTTTCTGAGCCCCGGTCTACGACTCGAACCAACCGCGGAGAGCTCCGCCGACGCCGGACCCTGCCCGTGATCTCCCGCAGGGGCGCGCCGCACATCAAGGACGTGGGCAAGCTCCGCGACGTCGTCGAGCAGACCTTCGCCTGCCTCAAGAAGGCCCCGCCCGTTCACGACGCCGCCCACGACTGCCCGACGTCATGAATGTCTGACGTCTCAATTACATTTGATTAGCGTCTTACGGACTCCCCAACCGGAACGGGCCGCTTCCCCTGTTCCGGTTGGGGAGTTCTCGTGTGACAGGGGGCTGCTCTCGCCCCGGTGGCGCTAGCGTCGTGCGCGGCTCCGGTGTCTTTGAGCGGTGACACCGCTCGGCCGGCCCGGGCCTGCTCCTACGTACGTGTTCCGCACCCAGAACCGACGACGCAAGGGGAATCGATTCCATGACCGCCACAGCAGCACGCCGCACCATGTCACCGCGTCGCTCCGCCGCCCGCACGGCGGCCGTGGCGGCCCTGTCCGCCGCCGCACTCCTCGGCGGCGGTCTCACGGCCCAGGCCGCCACACCCGCCCGCACGACGGACGCGGCCGTGGAGCTCGCGCCGGCAGGTACGCTCGCCACCCGGTGCTACTACAGGGTCAACGCCAACGGCGGCCTGCAGATCCGCAGCGGTCCCGGCACGGGCTACGCAGCCGTCGGGTCCTACGCCAACGGTTCCACGATCCTCGCGTCGGCGTCCACCACCAACGGCTTCCGCAACGTGGGAACCAACCGCTGGGTCTCCTCGGCGTACACCGTCCGCATCACCAGTTATCCCTGCGAGTGACAGGGACCCGCGCTGAGGACACCGTTCCCCATCCCCTTCAAAGGGCCGTCGGCCGCCGGAAATCCCTCCGGCGGCCAGGGCATGGTTGCGGATCTTCTCGGTGGGGGGCAGTTCCTGCAGGGGCGTGTGATGCCCGTGGTAAGCCACGGACCGGCGCCCGGGGAGGCGAGATGGGCCACGATGGGAACGCCCTGGCGCTCGCCGATGCGGATGATCCGGTGGGTGCGGGCGGCGGCCAGGTCGTGACAGTAGGGCGGGCACTGCCGCTGACCCGACAACGGCACCGGCCCGGGTTGCCCCGGTTTTAACGGGCTGGTCATCTCGCGCAGTTTCCCCCTGACGCAGGGGAGAGGGAGGGGGAGGGAGCAAGTGCGCACTCCGAACCGCAACCCGCTCTGCTGCCCCGCTGGCGAGGTAAGAAACAAATAAACTCGAACGCATGGCCGGGTTGGTTCGGGGCACAAGGTGTCTCGGAGGTAATAACTATGGTTCCCCTGCTTCTTGTTCTTCTACTGGCTCTGATTCTCTTCGGCGCGGGATTCGCGGTGAAGATTCTCTGGTGGGTCGCGATCGCGGTCCTGATCCTGTGGCTCATCGGCTTCGTCGCCCGTCCGAAGGGGGGCAGTGGACGCTGGTACCGCTGGTAGCAGCGCTGCAACCTCGCAGACATGCTCTGCACGGCGGTGGGGGGGGGGGGGGGGGGGGGGGGGGGGGGGAGGGGAGGGGGGGGGGGGGGTCGCTGGTTTGTATTTGGTTGTGCGGGCGTCGCGGGGTGGGA
>NZ_JBWKDV010000016.1:0-89451 GCF_056435825.1 Streptomyces sp. NPDC043876
CGTGAGGCGGCCGTACTCGGGTCGCTGCGCCGTAACGAGGGTGGTCTGGAGCGGTTCTGGCTCTCACTCGGTGAAGCGTATGTGCGTGGTGTCGCGGTGGATTGGGAGGCGGTCTTTGCCGGGACGGGTGCCCGTCGGGTCGACCTGCCCACCTACGCCTTCCAGCGCGACCGCTACTGGATCGACGTACCCGTATCCCGGGTCGGCGACGTCGCCTCCGCCGGGCTCGGCTCCGCCGAGCACCCGCTGCTCGGTGCCGCCGTCGAGCTGCCCGACTCCGACGGATTCCTCTTCACCGGACGCCTCTCCCTCCAGAGCCACCCCTGGTTGGCCGACCACCGTGCCGCGGGTGCCGTGCTCCTGCCCGGCACCGCCTTCGTCGAGCTCGCCCTGCACGCGGGCCGACGGGTCGGTACCGCCTTCGTCGAGGAACTGAACCTGGAGGCCCCGCTGGTGCTGCCCGAGAAGGGCGCCCTCCAGCTCCGGCTCTCCGTGGCCGGGCCCGACGAAGCGGGACGGCGCGTGATCCACTTCCACTCGCGTGCCGAGGCCCCCGCCGGGGACGCCCCGGGCCTCGGGCAGGACCTGCCGTGGACGCGCCACGCCAGTGGTGTCCTCGGCGCACCCGAGGTGGTGACCGCGCCACAGGCCGCGCCCGGCCCGGAGGTCTGGCCGCCCGCCGGGGCCGAACCGCTCGACGTATCCGACCTGTACGAACTGTTCGCGGCCGGCGGGTACGCGTACGGCCCGGCCTTCCGCAACCTGCGGGCGGCCTGGCGCCTCGGCGACGAACTCCTCGCCGAACTCGTCCTGTCGGAGGGCCCTGGGGCCGAAGCCGCCGACTTCGGCGTGCACCCGGCGCTGCTGGACGCGGGCCTGCACGGCCTCGCGCTCGGCTCCTTCCTCGGCGGCGACGAAGCCGAGGACGGCAGCGGCCGGATGCGGCTGCCGTTCTCCTTCACGGGGGTGCACCTGCACGCCGTCGGTCCCGGAGCCCTGCGGGTGCGCCTCACCCCGGCAGGGTCCGGCGCGGTGTCCCTCGCGGCGTTCGACGAGAGCGGCGAGCCGGTCGTGTCGGTGGAGTCGCTGCTGCTGCGCGAGCTCGACCCGGCCCGGCTGAGCGCGTCCGCCCCCGCCTTCCACGAGTCGCTGTTCCGGCTGGAATGGCCCGCGATCGGCGGCAACAAGGCGCCCGCTGAAGGCCGGTGGGCCGTGATCGGCCCGGACCCGCTCGGCCTCGAAGACGCGCTGGCCGCGGCGGGCGCCACCGTCGACAGTTACACCGACCTGGAGGTCCTCGCGGGCGTGGTGCTCGCCGGGAAACCGCTGCCGGACACGGTCCTGGTGTCGTACGCCGACCCGGCCGGGCCCGGTACGGGTGGCGGTACCGCGGACGCCGCCCGCAGCGCCGCCCACGGCGCGCTGGAGCTCGTACAGACCTGGCTGGCCGAGGAGCATCTCTCCGGGGCCCGCCTCGCGGTCGTCACGCGGGGCGCCGTCGAGGTACGGCCCGGCGACGGCGTCCCGGACCCGGCGCACGCGACCGTGTGGGGGCTGCTGCGCTCCGCCCAGTCGGAGAACCCGGGCCGGTTCGTCGTCCTCGACCTCGACCCCGGCGCCGCCAGCGGCGTCGAGGAGGTCACCACGGAGGGTCCCGCCCTCGGCGAGCTGCTCGCGGCCGCCGCGGCGAGCGGGGAGCCCCAGCTCGCGCTCCGTGCCGGATCCCTGCACGCGGCCCGATTGGCCCGGGTTCCCGCGGCCCGCCCGGAGCCGCAGGAGACCGGTGTCGACGCCGACACCCCGGACGGCGCCCCGTCCGAGGCTCCCGCACCAGCCCGCGGGCTCGACCCGGAGGGCACCGTCCTCATCACCGGCGGCACCGGTGTCCTGGGCAGCCTCCTGGCCCGGCACCTGGTGACCGAGCACGGTGTGCGGCATCTGCTGCTGACCAGCCGCCGCGGACCCGCGGCCGTCGGCGCCGCGGAGCTGGTCGCGGACCTCGCGGCGCTGGGCGCCGAGGCGCAGGTCGTCGCCTGCGACGCCGCCGACCGGGAGGACCTGGCCGCACTGCTGGCACGGATCCCGCAGGCGCACCCGTTGACCGCGGTCGTCCACACCGCGGGCCACCTCGACGACGGGCTCCTGCCGTCGCTGACCCCCGAGCGGATCGACGCGGTGCTGCGGCCGAAGGTCTACGGGGCCCTGCACCTGCACGAGCTGACCCGGGAGGCGGACCTGGCGGCCTTCGTGCTGTTCTCCTCCGCGGCCGGCACGCTCGGCACCCCCGGGCAGGCCAACTACGCGGCGGCCAACGCGTTCCTCGACGCCCTGGCCCAGCAGCGGCGCGCGGCGGGCCTGCCCGCGGTGTCGCTGGCCTGGGGTCTGTGGGAGCAGCGCAGCGAGATGACCGGCGACCTCACGGACGCCGACGTCCAGCGGATGGCACGGGCCGGACTCACCGCGCTCTCCTCCGCGGAGGGCCTGGCCCTGTTCGACACGGCCTGCTCCGTGGCCGGGACCGGCTCGGGCGTCGGCGCCGAGGTGCCCGGCAGCGGGGTCTTCGTCGCGATGCGGCTGGACACCGGGCCGCTGAAGGCCCAGGCGGACGCGGGCGGCCTCCCGCCGCTCTTCCGGGGCCTGGTCCGCGGCGGGCTGCGCCGGGCCGCCGCAGGCACCGCCGACGCGGCGGCGTCCGCGTCCGCGCGACGGCTCGCGGGGCTGGCCGGGCTGCCGGAGGAGGAGCAGGAGCGGCTGCTGCTGGACGTCGTGCGCGAGCAGACCGCCGCGGTCCTCGCCTACTCCGGCGCCGACGCGGTGGGGGAGTCCCAGCAGTTCCTGGAGCTGGGCCTGGACTCGCTGACCGCGGTGGAGCTGCGGAACCAGCTGAACGCGGTGACGGGGCTGCGGCTGCCCGCCACGCTGCTGTTCGACCACCCGACGCCGCTCCTCATCGCCGCGCGGCTCCGCGTCGAGCTGGCCGGGGCGCAGGGCGGTGCGGCCGGATCCGGCGGCACCGCGGCGGACGCCGCCGAGGCGGACACCGACGGGGTGTTCGGCGCGATGCTCCAGGCGGCCGGGGCACAGGGCGAGTCCGGTCCGTTCATGGAACTCCTCATGCAGGCGTCGCGGTTCCGTCCGTCGTTCTCCTCGGCGGCGGAGCTGCGCAAGGCGCCGGGCCTGGTGCGGCTCGCCCGCGGCGAGGACGGTCCGGGCCTGATCTGCTTCTCGTCGATCCTGTCGATCTCGGGCCCGCACCAGTACGCCCGCTTCGCCTCCGCCTTCCGCGGACGGCGGGATGTCCACGCGATGCCCGCACCCGGCTTCCTGCGGGGCGAGCAGTTGCCCACGACGACGGAGGCGGTCGTCGAGGCGCAGGCGCAGGCCGTCCTGCGGCATGCGGACGGTGCGCCGTTCGTCCTGCTAGGCCACTCGTCGGGCGGCATGCTGGCGCACGCGGTGGCGGCCCGGCTGGAGAGCGCCGGCCTCGTCCCGGAGGCCGTGGTCCTGGTCGACATCTACTCGCACGACGACGACGCCATCCTCGGCATCCAGCCGGGGCTGTCGCAGGGCGTGGACGAGCGGCAGGGCAGCCACGTCCCGGTCGACGACAGCCGGCTGCTGGCGATGGGCGCCTACTTCCGTCTCTTCGGCGGATGGCAGCCGGAGGCCGTGAAGGCGCCGACGCTGCTGGTCCGGGCGCAGGAGCAGTTCTTCGACTGGACCCGTGCGGAGAACGGTGACTGGCGTTCCTACTGGGACATGGAGCACACCGCGGTGGACGTGCCCGGCAACCACTTCACGATGATGGAGCAGTACGCGGGGAGCACCGCGGCCGCCGTCGAGCAGTGGCTGGGCCGCCGGATCTGAGGGCGGTGACACGAAAGGGGCCGGGCCCCACCCCCCAGGGGGTGGGGCCCGGCCCCTTTCCGCCGTCCGCGTGGTTCTCAGCCGGTGGCGCGCCGGGCGCGGTCCGCCCGGGAGCGCTCCAGGAACTGCTGTCGCTCGCGCTCGCGGGTGCGCTTCCTGGGCAGGCCCACCGGGACGACGTCGAAGCGGTCCTTCGTGACGTCGAGCCGGTGGAAGAGGTTGTCCGGGCCGGTGACGTACAGGGTGCCCACGCCGAGCCCTTGGAGGGACTCCACCATGGCGGGCCAGTGGATCGGCCGGTCGAAGGTGTCCAGCATCATCTCCCGCATCCCGGCGGCGTCCCGGACGACCGTGCCGTCGTGGTCGCAGACCACGGGGAGGGAGGGGTCGGCGATCTCGTAGGAGCCGAAGACCTCCTCCTCCGCCTTGCGGCGCAACGCGGAGAAGGCCGCGGCGTGGACGGGCGGCCGCATCGAGTACATGGAATAGCCGCCGGCCGCGCTGATGGCGGTGTTCAGGGCGTCGAGTTCCTTCTCCCGTACGGACAGCATGTGGAACCCGGCGTCGAGCCGGCCGGAGAGGTCGTACCAGGCGCCGCGGTCGTCGAACGCGGCGAGGATCTCGTCCAGGCGGTCCTGGGGGGTGCGGACGAAGCAGTGGGTGACCACGTCCGCGTAGGCGGTGGAGAAGTACTCGTCCTCGCAGCGGGCGAGTTCCGCGGTCAGGCGGACGACCTCGGAGAAGGGGAGGGAACCCACGAAGGCGGCGGTGGCCTTCTGGCCGAAGCTGGGGCCCGCGCAGACGGTGGGGGAGACGCCGAGCACGTCCACCGCCCGGTCGGCCAAGGCCATCGAGTTCACCAGGAAAGCGATCTGGAAATCGACCGAATAGTCCTCTTCGGAATTGCGGAAACGGTCGAACACCGAATATCCGAGCACCTCGTCGGCCTCTGCCAGACGGCGTCGCGCGTACGGGTCGAGGAGGAGGAATCGGCCGACCTCTGCGAAGGAGGCCGGGCCCATGCCGGGGAACACGATCGCGGATCCGGTCCGGGCATCGGAGGAATGGGTCATGATCGGTGCATACCTTTGCTTCCGGGATGGTGCGGGACGAGAAAGGACCCCGCACCCGGGCGGCGCTGTTGCGCCGGTCCGGGCACGGGGCCGGAGCTGGATACGTGGGGGATCAGTCCTGGGACCTGCGGTGGAAGCCCTTGATGCTGATCGCCCCGAAGATCAGGATCGAGACGGCCAGCGCCGCGAGGTCCACCCACAGCGGGATCGAACGGGGCCCGCCGGGGGGCAGCAGCAGGTCGCGGATGCCCTCGGTGACGTAGGTCAGGGGGTTGAGGGCGCACAGCACCTGGAACCACCGGATGTCGGCCAGGCCGTGCCAGGGGAACTGGGTGCAGCCCGTGAACATGAGCGGCGTCAGCACCACCGCGAAGACGACACCGATGTGCCGCGGCGGGGCCAGCGTACCGATGGTCAGGCCGACCGCGCTGCCGGCCAGGGCGCCCAGCAGCAGCACGCCCAGCGTGGCCGGGAACTGGTCCATGGGCCAGGAGGCGTGGTCGAGTACGAGGAAGCCCATGGGGATCATCAGCAGCGAGGCGACGATGCCGCGCAGCGTGCCGAAGACCAGCTTTTCGACGGCCACCAGCGTGATCGGGATCGGCGCGAGCAGCCGGTCCTCGATCTCCTTGCTGAAGGAGAAGTCGATGATCATGGGCAGTGCGGTGTTCTGCAAGCTGACCAGGAAGGCGTTGAGCGCCACGACACCGGGCAGCAGCACCGACTGGAAGGCGCCGCCGGTGTAACCGAGTTCGCCGAGGACCTTGCCGAAGACGAACAGGATGAAGAACGGCTCCACGAGGATCTGCGCGAGGAACGTGCCCAGTTCGCGGCCGGTGACGAAGAGGTCCCGCCACAGGATGAAGAAGAACGTACGGGTCACGGAGCGGATGCTGGTGGGCGCCGGGCGCAGCTCCTCGGGGAAGCCGGCCGCCGGGTCGGCCGCGGTCGCGGCGGCGGCGCTCACCGGAGCTCCCGACCGGTCAGGGAGATGAAGACGTCCTCCAGGGTCGCGGTGCCCACCTTGATGTCCTTGATGTCGCAGTTCGCCGCCGTCAGGATGCTGACGGCGACCGGAAGCACCGCGCCGGGCGGCGCGTCGCTGTACAGACGCAGGCGTACGGGTGCGTCCGCGGCGTCCTCGGCGGCCTGGTCGGTGCGCTCGACGCGGGTGACCGTGTCGGCCTTCTCCAGCAGGCGGATCACGTCCTGCGGCCCGGAACCGGCGGGCCGGACGGTGAGGGTCAGGGCGGTGCCGCTCAGGCTCTCCATGAGGGCCTGCGGGGTGTCCAGGGCCAGCAGCCGGCCTTGGTCGACGATGCCGACGCGGTCGCACAGCCGGGCGGCCTCGTCCATGTCGTGGGTGGTGAGCACGGTGGTGACGCCGCGCTCGCGCAGCTCGGCCACCCGCTCGTGGATGAAGAGCCGGGCCTGTGGATCGAGGCCGGTGGCCGGCTCGTCGAGGAAGAGCACGTCGGGCCGGTGCATCAGGGCGCGGGCGATCATCACGCGCTGGGCCTGGCCGCCGGAGAGCTTGTCGCCGCGGGAATCGCCGCGGTCGGCGAGGCCGATCCACTCCAGGCACTCGTCGGCGCGCCGGTTGCGTTCGGCGCGGCCCACGCCGTGGTACCCGGCGTGGAAGGTGAGGTTCTGGCGCAGCGTGAGCGACTGGTCGAGGTTGATGCGCTGGGGGACGACGGCGAAGGCGCGGCGTGCCTGGGCCGGGTGGGCGACGACGTCGACCCCCTGCACGAACGCGCGCCCCGCCGTGGGCGCCACCCGGGTCGTGAGGATGCCGATGGTGGTGGTCTTGCCGGCCCCGTTCGGACCGAGGAATCCGAAGACCTCGCCCCGGCGGACCGAGAAGCTCAAGCCGTCCACCGCGGGTTGGTCGCGGTCCTTGTACTTCTTGACCAGATTTTCGACCACGACAGCGGAATTCACGGATTGTTCAGATTTCATTTATGCCTGCGAGTCGATAGGGGATCCGGGCACAGAAGGGGTGCGCGCCATTTTTAGCATGCGGGATCGTGGCATGGTTCGCCGTGGCGAACGCTAGGGGGAAATGCGGAAAGCCTTAGGGGGGCTTAGGGGTGATCGTCCGTTGTGGTCCCGGGAAACATGGTCCTGGCATCCACGGTAATCGCCGCGGGCCGTCCCCGACCGTTCACCGCATTCTCGCGAGGAGACCCCGTGAAAGCACTCGTCCTGTCGGGGGGATCCCCCGAGGCCGACCGGTCCGTCTTCTTCCGGGTCCTGGAGCAGATCGCCGATGTGGGCATCACCGACGTCGGGATCGTCCTCGGGGAAGCCGCCGACGAGGTGCGGACGGCCGTCGGTGACGGCTCCCGCTTCGGCGTCGGAGTCACCTACCTCCCCCGGACCCGCAGACCCGGGCCGGGGGCGGCCGTGCGCACGGCGCGGGACTGGCTCGGCGACGACGACTTCGTCACGCATCCCGAGGACGTCCTGGTCCCGGGCGGGATCGGCGAGCAGGTGGAGGCGTTCCGCAGCCGCCGCCCGGCGGCGCAGGTCGTTCCGGGGACGGCCGGGGTGTACTTCTTCACGGACGCCGTGCACCGCGCCGTCGACGCCCTCCGGGCCGCCGCCCCCGACGGGCCGGAGATCACCGATGTACTGCGCTGGCTGGCCGACCAGGGCCTGGAGGTCGTCTCCGTCGCCCCGGCCGGGTCCGGCCCGGCACCGATCAATCCATGAGGGCCCTCCACCCCGGAGGTGCCCGGCCGCCTGCCCGACCACGTGTCAGAGGCACCACCCGAGGTGGAGTTCCAGGGAGCATGACCCATGCCGACAGCCGGCCCTCCGCGGGGGAGCCACTCCCAGACGAGGTCGGCCTGATCCAGATCCGGCAGCCCGGCATCCCGAGCAGCTACCGCATGATCTGCTTCCCGAGCGCGCGCAACTCCCCGCTCTGCTACCTCGCGATGGCGGAGCTGCTGCTTCCCACCGTGGAACTGGTCGTCGTGCAGTACCCGCCGATGCGCTCCGCGGAGCACCTCGACCCGGCCGGGTGCACCCTGCTCGCCGACCAGATCTTCGAGGCGCTCCGCGGCTGGGCCGACCGCCCCTTGGTGCTGTTCGGGCACCGCCTGGGCGCCGATCTGGCCTATGAGGTGGCCTGCCGGCTGGAGCGGGAGACCTACGGCGCGCTGCTGACCCTCTTCGTGTCCGGACGGACCGCGCCCGGCCATCGCGGCAGCCTCGGCCCGCCCGCCCTGAGCTGCCGGATCGTCGCCCTGACCGCACAGTACGACCCGCGCGCCACGCTCTCGGGGGTACGGGGCTGGCGGCGGTGCACCTGCGGCTGGTTCGACCTCGAGACCTTCCCCGGGGCGCAGGGGTACCTGAAGACCCACCGCCGGGAGGTGGTCAACATCGTCCACGACCAGCTGATCTCGCTCGGCGGAGCGGACCCGGGATGACCGCTCGCCGGACTGAGGGGATCCCAGGGGTCGTTCAGGGGTACCCGGCCCGACACCCCCTGCCTAGCGTGCGTCTGTGGAGACCCGTGTCCGGACCCGACGCGCACGGCCCGGCCGGCGCACGCCACGGCCACGATTCCCTCCCGCGCGGTACCCACGAATCCCGTGGACCCCGCGAATCCGCGATCCACCCCGTGAACGGACCCGACCCGCGGCCGGCCCGGCGCACCGCGCGCCGACCGGCCGTGGCACGGCCCAGAGGAAGGACATAGTGCGACCGATGACCGCGAAGATATTGGCAGCCGACTCGGTACGGACCGTCGAGGACTTCGAACAGGACGCCCTCCGGGTGGCCTCGGTGATCCGCGAACGCGGAGTCGGCCTCGGCGACCGGGTGATGCTCAAGGCCGGCAACTCGGCGGCCTACGTGTGCGTGCTGTACGCGCTCATGCACGTCGGCGCCTCGATCGTCCTCGTCGACCAGCAGGAGCACCCCGAGGAAACCCGGCGCATCGCCGTGCGCACCGGTGTCAAGATCACCTTCGTCGACGACGAGACCCCGATCTACGCCGACGCCGACCCCATCCACCTCTACGAACTCATGGTCGCCGTCACCGACCACGAACCCGCCGGCTCCACCCTGTCCTTCGAGGACTGGGGCGAACTCCCCGACGGCCTCATCATGTGGACCTCCGGCTCCACCGGCTCCCCCAAGGGCGTCGTGAAGTCCGGCGCCTCCTTCCTGCGCAACCTGCGGCGCAACGCCGACCAGGTGGGCCACCGCGCCGACGACGTACTGATGCCGCTCCTGCCCTTCGCCCACCAGTACGGCCTGTCGATGGTCCTCATCGCCCACCTGGTCCGCTGCTCCCTGGTGATCGCCCCTTACCGGCGACTGGACCGCGCCCTGCGCATGGGCCGCGACGCCGGGGTCACCGTCATCGACGCCACCCCCTCCAGCTACCGCAGCATCCTCGGCCTGATGACCCGCAAGCCGGCGCTGCGCACCCACCTGCAGGACGTGCGCATGCTCTGCGTCGGTGCGGCGCCCCTCGACGCGCCGCTGGTGGATAGATACGTCGCCGAGTTCGGGCTGCCGCTGCTCGACAGCTACGGCTCCACCGAGCTCGGCAACATCTCCTTCGCCACCCTCGACAACCCGGTCGCCTGCGGCCGGGCCATGGAGGGCATCCGGCTGCGGATCGTCGACGAGGACGGCCGCGAGCTGGCCGCGGGGGAGACCGGCGAGATCCAGGTCGACACCCCCGACGCCCTGCTGGGCCAGGTGTCCGAGGACGGTACCGTCGTCCCCGCCCATGCAACCGGCTGGCAGCCCACAGGCGACCTCGGCCACCTTGACGCGGACGGCAACCTCTACGTCCTGGGGCGCAAGTTCGCGGTCCACCGCATGGGCTACACCCTGTACCCCGAGTTGATCGAGCGGAAGGTCGCCGGTCACGGCTGCTCCACCCGGATCGTGCCGCTGCCCGACGAAATCCGGGGCTCCCAGCTGGTGTTCTTCGTCGAGGACGAGGAGCAGCGGGACGCCGCCCACTGGCGGGAGCGACTGTGCAGCCTGCTGCCCGCCTTCGAACAGCCCAACACGGTCGTGGTGCTGGAACGGTTCCCGCTCAACCGCAACGGCAAGCCCGACAAGAAGGCCCTCGCCGCACTGGCCGCCCCCCGGGCCTGAGGACCTGACGGCCCCGCCCCGCCGCCCCACCGCGGCGGGGGATCAGGGCCCCGGCACACGTGCCGAAGGGCGCCCCCGCCGACCGTGGGGGCGCCCTTCTCCGGTTCAGCTCTCGTAGGGCAGCTCGACGGGAGCGAGCGCTTCGAAGAGGTCACCGGGGCCGGGGTTGTCCGGGTGGGCCGATCCGCCCAGGTGGTCCACCACACCCCAGACGGCGTTCAGCGCCGTGGTGACGGCGCCCTCGGCGAAGCCGCCCGTCCAGGAGACGTCGTCGCCGCACAGGAAGAACCCGCGCTGCCCCTCGGGCATCCCGCGCTGCATGAACTGGGTGAACAGCCGCCGCTGGTAGCGGTACTGGCCCGGCAGGTTCGCCTTGAACGCGCCCATGAAGTGCGGTTCGGTCTCCCACGTGATGGTCAGCGGCTCACCGATCACGTGCGAGCGGACGTCCACCCCGGGATAGATCTCCGCGAGCTTGTCCAGCAGCACCTTGAGGCGCTCCTGCGGGCTCAGCGTCGCCATCTTCAGCGAGTCGTCGTTCCACGTGTACGACAGGCACAGCACGCCCGGCCGGTCCGGACCGTCGTCGAAGAGGTAGACCCCGCGCGGCATCCGGTCGGTGAGCGTCATGCTCATCACCGGAAGCCCGGTCTCGGGATCCAGGTCCTGCCAGAAGGGCCGGTCGGTCAGGACGAACACCTTCGACGAGCCCATGTAGTGGGTCCGCTCCACCGCCGTCCACACCGGCGTGCTGAGGAGCGCCGGGTCGGCCTCCACCCGGTTCAGCAGCGTCCACACGTGCGGGGTGTACACCACGGCCGGGT
Organism: Streptomyces sp. NPDC043876; assembly: GCF_056435825.1. Lineage (NCBI taxonomy): Bacteria > Bacillati > Actinomycetota > Actinomycetes > Kitasatosporales > Streptomycetaceae > Streptomyces > Streptomyces sp. NPDC043876. The sequence continues at coordinate 10,901 of NZ_JBWKDV010000016.1, forward strand.
AGCGCTCCTCCCGCCCGTCGGCGTCGGTGACCGCGAAACCCGTCCCGGCCTGCCGCACGGCCCGCACGCCCGGCCGCGGCGCCCCGCCGTGCAGCGACGCCAGCGAGGTGCCCGCCGGCCAGTGCGCGCACTGGTCCGGCCGGTGCTCCCACAGCCCCCGCGGCACCTGCTGGGCCCCCCCGGGGATCGCCACCTGGCGCTCGTCGGCCTCGGTGTAGATCACACGGAGGATCTCCAGCAGCGAGTTCGGGAAGTCGGTGTCCCAGCCACCGGTGCCGAACCCGACCTGGCCGAAGACCTCACGATGCCGGAACGACCGGAACGCCGAACTGGTGGCGAGGAAACCGTGGAAGGACTGGTCGTCGAACTCCCGGACCAGCCGGTCCCACACGTGCTTGAGGGTGTGCGTGTCGCGCCGCCGGACCGCGTCGCGCATCGTGGACAGCTCCGCCCGCTCCTGCAGCGCCTTCTCCCAGGCGGCGGCCACCTCCTGGTACAGCTCGGGCAGGTCCTGCGTCCCGCGCGCGGTGTGGCGCACCCCGCCGAGGTCGATGAGCGTGCTCGGGGTGTGCTCGGACAGGGGGTTGGGGAAGGGGACGGTGGCCAGCCCCTGGAGGTCGATGTAGTGGAACAGGGCGCGGGCCGACAGCGGAAAGCGCATCGCGCCCATCTCCGCCACGTGCTCCGGCCGTCCCGGGAACGGGACCGACCGCATCCGGCCGCCGAGCTGTTCCGCTTCGTACACGACCGGGCGCAGACCCAGCCGCATCAGCTCGTAGGCCGCGGTCAGCCCGGCCATCCCGCCGCCGACGACGGCCACCGGGGTCCCGGCGCGCTCGGGCGGGAGGGAGCCCAGGCCCGCCGGATGGCTCAGCCAGGCGTCGTAGGAGAACGGGAAGTCCGGCACGAGCATGCTGGTGGGGTCCGGGGGTGCTGTTGTCATCTGGAGTACCTCTCGGGCCGGTTCGGCAGCGCTTCCAGGGGAGAACCGGAGCGAGCCGGGCGCGGAGCCGGGAACGCGGCGTCGCGGCGGGCCCGGACGGCGGGATGACCGCACGCCGTCCGCCGTGCGCAGTCGGTCCGGTCCTCGCACGCTACGCAGCGCCCCCGGAACCGGACAACCCCTACCGACCCGGGCTTGCGACCCCGACCCGCGCGGGTACCGCTATGGCGGTGACGATCAGTCCCCGGTCCGCGAGCCAGCGGCCCTCGAAACCCGTCACCGGCCGCCCGTCGGGACCGGCGCCCGGCCGCAGGACCTCGGCGCGGAAGGTGCCCCGCCGCGGGTTGTCGGCGTCGGTGCGGAAGGACAGCCGGGCGTCCTCGAAGTCCAGCTCGGTGCCGACCAGCGGGAACCAGGTCTTGTACACGGCCTCTTTGGCGCTGAACAGCAGTCGGTCCCGGCACAGCCGCCCGGCCGCCGGCACCGGGGTGCGCGCCCAGGTCAGTTCGCCGGGCAGGGCGATGAAGTCCAGGACCCCCCTGCGCAGCGGCAGGTCGGGCTCTGCGTCGATGCCGACCGCCACCAGATCGGTGTCCCGGGCCAGGACCACGGCCCGGTAGCCCGTGCAGTGGGTCATGCTGCCCACCACCCCTGCGGGCCACTGCGGAACGTTGCGCCGGCCGGGCAGGACCGGGGCCGGGGGCAGGCCGAGGTCCGCCATCGCCCTCCGGGCACAGCCCCTCACGGTGGTGAACTCCTCGCGCCGTTCCTCCGGCGCCGTGGCCACCAGGGCGGCCTCCTCGGGGTGGAGGACCGCCGAGCCGTCCGGCCCGAAGGCCTCGCGTGCGCGGGCCCCTTCGGGCAGCAGGGTCTCTATCACGTGCCGGCCTCTCCCTCGGGGTGGGGCAGGATCTGCCGCAGCAGGCCCTTGGGGTGGCCGCGGCGGCGCCATTCGCGCGGGTAGCCGATCGACACCTCCTCGAAGCGCACTCCGTCGTACCAGGTGGTCCGGGGTATGTGCAGGTGCCCGTAGACCACGGCGGCCGTGCGGAACCGGCGGTGCCAGTCGGCGGTGAGGACGGTGCCGCACCACTGGGCGAACTCCGGGTGCCACAGCACGTCCGTGGGCTCGCGGACCAGCGGGAAGTGGTTGACCAGCACCAGTGGGACCGCCGGGTCGTGGGCCTCGAGCCGTCTCAGGGTCAGTTCGACACGGGCCCGGCACCAGGCGTCCCGGCTCGGGTGCGGGTCGGGGTGCAGCAGGTACTCGTCCGTGCAGACGACGCCCGCCTCGTGCGCCCGCTCCAGTGACTCCTCCTTCGAGGCGACGCCCGGGACGCGGAAGGTGTAGTCGTACAGGAGGAACAGCGGGGCGACGGCGACCGGGCCGTCGGGCCCCCGCCACACCGGCCACGGGTCCTCGGGGGTGTGGACCCCGAGCCGGCGGCACATCTCCACGATGTGGCGGTAGCGTTCCTCGCCGCGAGCCTGGATCTGGTCCTCGCGCGGCGTCCACAGCTCGTGGTTGCCCGGTGCCCACACCACCGTGGCGAAGCGTCCGGCGAGCAGGCTCAGCGCCCACTCGATGTCCTCGGTCATCTCGCCGACGTCGCCCGCGACGATCAGCCAGTCGTCCGGGTGCTGCGGCCGCAGCGATTCGGTGATCGGCCGGTTGTCGGCCATCCCGATGTGCAGGTCGCTGACCGCGAGCAGCCGGGGTCCGGCCGCCGTGGTGGCGGGCCGGTTTGCGGGATCAGGCAGTGTATGCGACATCGTTGTCCCAACTCACGGGCAGGTCTTGACGGCGTGTTATATGGATCTTCCGGTAGACCCGGGTGAGGTGCTGTTCCACGGTACTGACGGTGATGAAGAGCCTGGCCCCGATCTCCCGGTTCGTGTACCCGTGGGCGGCGAGCGACGCCACCCGCCGCTCGGCGTCTGTCAGTGCGGACGCCGGCTCCGGAGCGGACCGGACGGGGAGCGGCTCCGGGGCGGCGGCCACGGCATGCGGCGGCGCGCTCGGCCGTGCCGCCTCCGCCGGTACGCCCTGGCCGGGTTCCCGGTGACCGCCGGCCTCGGCGATCCGCCAGGCCCGGCGGGTGCAGGCCTTGCCCTGGGCGGCGTCGCCGAGCCGCTCGTAGGCGGTGCCCAACTCGCTCAGGGCCCGGGCCAGCTCGCGCGCATCCCCCTCGTCCTGGAGCAGGGCCACGGCCCGTTCCAGCAGCGCGGGCCGTTCGCGCAGCGGTCGGGCGCCCGCCAGGACGCGCAGGGCCAGAGCCTGCACCCGTGGCCCGGTCTCCTCGGCGAGCTGCTCCCGGGCGAACCGCTCGGCCTGCTCCCGGTTGCCCAGGGCCAGCGAGGCCTCCGCGACCCCCACCCGCCAGGGCGCCAGCCCCGCCCGGTCCATGTCCCACTCCCGCATCAGTTTCCCGCAGGTCATGAAGTCCGTGAGCGCCGCGTGGTGGCGTCCGGTGGCGAGCTGGTGCCTTCCACGCGCGTAGACGTAGTGCAGGCCGTAGCGGGTCCGGAGCATGTGCTCCGGCACGGGGTGGTCCACCAGGGCCGCGGCCGTCTCGTGGTCGGCCATCGCCGTCCGGGCCTCGATGAGCGCGGAGAGGGGCAGGCCGATGCCCACGCCCCAGCCGTGCGGGGGGAGTTCCGTCAGCGCCTGCTCCGCCAGCCGGCAGGCCTGGGCCAGTTCACCTCGGCGCAGCGCCATGTGCGCGCGCATCGCCTGCATCACCGCGACCCAGCCGGGCGCACCACGCCGGGCCGCCTCCTCCAGGTGCCGGTCCGCCCACTGGGCGGCCGCGCCGAGCCGGTCCGCGTACATCAGGGCCAGGAGGCACGCCCGTACGGTGACGTGGCTCTCCTCCGTGAGGCGCGTCCCGGCCAGGATCCGTTCGGCCCGCCCGGCCAGAGCCTCGTCCGCCGCGGCCCGGTCGCGCGGCCCCCGGGTGGCGCCGAGGGCGTTCTGGAGCAGACCCATCGCCGTCATGACGCCGTCGTCCGAGGGGTCCGCGAGCGGCTGCGCGTGGTCCCAGTCCGGGCCGAGGGCGCTGTCCATCCCGCCGAGGAGGGTGGGGTAGGTGGTCACCAGCAGCAGCCGGACACCGCGCAGCTGGGCCGTGAGCGCGGCGTCCGGGCGGCCCTGTACGCCCTCCAGCGCGCGCCGGATGGCCATGGCGCCGTCGTCGATCCAGCCGTGCCACAGCAGGTCGCCCACCAGCCGCAGTGATTCGGTCACCGGAAGGATGCCCCGGTGCAGGGCGGCGTTCAGCGGCTGGAGCGCGCGCGCCCACGCGGACGGCTTGACCCGCCAGATGAACTTCGCCGTGTTCGCCTGGAGTTGCAGCCGCTCCCGCTCGTCCCGGGAGCACTGCTCGGCCAGCCGCAGGCAGCGCACCGCGAAGCCGACGCGCTGCCCGGCCAGCGCCGTGTGCGCGGCGTCGCTCAGCACCCCCGGTACCCACTCCTCGTCCAGGGAGTGCGGCCCGTGGCCCAGCAGGTGCGCGGCGACGGCTACCGGCGCCGCACCCGCCTCGTACAGCAGCTGCGCCGCGCGGCGGCGCAGCCGTGCCGCCGCATCGTCGGCCAGGCTCTCCAGCACCGCCGAGCAGACCGAGCCGTGTCGGAAGCGGGTGCCCTGGAGGATGCCCGCGTCGCGGAGCGCGGCGACCACGTCTTCCACCGTCCGTTCGGTGGTCCTCACCAGCCGGGCCAGCAGTGGCGGCGATCCGGCGTCGCCCAGCAGGGCGATGCCCTGGGCGACGCGCAGGCCGTCCACGCCCGTACGGTGCACGCATATCAGGGCGTTCTGGAGGAACTGCTCACCCGCGGGGAAGGCCCCCTCGGCTCCCTGCCAGGCGGCCTGGTCGTCCAGGAGGCTGTGTACGAGCAGGGGGTTGCCGCCGGTGGCCGCATGCAGGATCGAGAGGGTGCGGGCGTCGGCCGCAGCGGACCCCGCAGGGGTTGCTTCCAGGGCCCGCCGCGCCAGCAGGCCCTCCACGCCCCGAAGGCTGAGCGGGCCCAGTCGCAGCCGGGGGCCGGCGATCCGACGCAGCAGCTCCTCCAGCACGGCCGGGGGAGTCGCGCCCGCGTCGGGGCCCCGCGTCACGATGAGGGAGAGCCCACGGCCGGTGGACCGCGCCCGGCCCAGGGCGTACAGCAGGCAGTGCAGGGACTGCGGGTCGGCGTACTGCACGTCGTCGACGGCGATCAGGACGGGACGGCGCGCCGCGAGCCCCGCGAGCCGCGCGTGGACCGCCATCAGGGTCGGCGCGGGGACGAAGTCCCCGTCGTCGAGCGGCGCGTGGAGCGGAAGCGGTAATGGCGCGTCCGGGGTGTCGCGGAGCAGTTCCTCGACCACGCCGAAGGGGATGTCCTGTTCCGCCGCGGAGGTTGCGGCGCTCAGCAGCCGTACCCCCCAATCGGGGGTCCGCTCCTGCACGCGGTGGAGCAGGGCCGTCTTGCCCGCGGCGACCGGACCTGCGATCACGGCCAGGGGGCCCGATGCGGCGGGGCCGTCGAGTGCGCCGGCACCCTGCGCACCCGCGGATCCGGGGCCGCGGGCGGTGCCGGTCACCCAGGAGGTCAGTTTGGCGATCTGTTCATCCCGCTCCACCAACATGGCTTTGGACGCCTCCCCAATGAGCTGTGAACCGTCGCATGCCGCTTTCACAGCCGACATGGCTATTCATGATGAGTTCCCACGCGCGCAGGAAGGCGGGTGCCCGATGAGCGCATGGAAGTCAGCACTCGCCGCTGGTCAGGCGGCAGGCTTCCTGTCCGTCAGGTTGGATTGCACACTACCAACTCCCGAGAGGGCTTCCTGCTGCCCGCGTTTGGAATTGACGCGGTGCCAACACGCAGGCGGTTTAGTTGTGTCGGGGACGCAACCGGTTCGTCACGATGGGAAACCTCAAGGAAATCTCAAATACATGTGGGGGTCCGGATTCTGTTTCTCAACCTAGGGGTGTCCGGACGGAGGATAGGGGTCGGCGGCAGTGGAGAAGCGCCGACCGCGGCTCGTTCAATGGCAGCGTGACGACGAACCTGACCGGGAAAGTGGCCGAACTGCACTCCCTGCGCGAGCAGGCGCGGCGCGGCCCCAGTGACCGTGCGACCGAGGCGCAGCACGCCAAGGGCAAGCTGACCGCGCGCGAGCGCATCGCGCTGCTGCTCGACGGGGGTTCCTTCAAGGAGGTCGAGCAGCTGCGCCGCCACCGTGCGTCGGGGTTCGGTCTGGAGGCGAAGAAGCCGTACACCGACGGTGTGATCACCGGGTGGGGCACGGTGGAGGGCCGCACGGTCTTCGTCTACGCGCACGACTTCCGCATCTTCGGCGGTGCGCTGGGCGAGGCCCACGCGGCGAAGATCCACAAGATCATGGATATGGCCATCGCGGCCGGGGCCCCGCTGGTGTCGCTGAACGACGGTGCGGGCGCCCGTATCCAGGAGGGCGTCAGCGCGCTCGCCGGCTACGGCGGCATCTTCCAGCGAAACACCAGGGCCTCCGGCGTCATCCCGCAGATCAGCGTGATGCTCGGCCCGTGCGCGGGCGGCGCGGCCTACTCGCCCGCCCTCACCGACTTCGTGTTCATGGTCCGCGAGACCTCGCAGATGTTCATCACCGGCCCGGACGTGGTCCGCGCGGTCACCGGCGAGGAGATCACCCAGAACGGACTCGGCGGCGCGGACGTGCACGCCGAGACCTCCGGCGTCGCGCACTTCGCGTACGACGACGAGGAGACCTGCATCGCCGAGGTCCGCTACCTGATCTCGATGCTGCCCTCCAACAACCGGGAGAACCCTCCGTACTTCCCCGGATCAGACCGGGCCGACCGGCGGTGCGAGGAACTGCTCTCGCTCGTCCCCGTCGACGGCAACCGCCCGTACGACATGCTCAAGGTGATCGAGGAGCTCGTCGACGACGGCGACGTCCTGGAGGTCCACGAACGCTGGGCCCGCAACATCATCTGCGCCCTGGCCCGGCTCGACGGCCGGGTCGTCGGCATCGTCGCGAACCAGCCCGGTCACCTCGCCGGCGTCCTCGACATCGAGGCCTCCGAGAAGGCCGCGCGCTTCGTCCAGATGTGCGACGCCTTCAACATCCCGATCGTCACGCTGCTGGACGTCCCCGGCTTCCTGCCGGGCGTCGACCAGGAGCACGGCGGGATCATCCGCCACGGCGCGAAGCTCCTGTACGCGTACTGCAACGCCACGGTCCCGCGGATCTCGCTCATCCTGCGCAAGGCCTACGGCGGCGCGTACATCGTCATGGACTCCCAGTCGATCGGCGCCGACCTCACCTACGCCTGGCCCACCAACGAGATCGCCGTCATGGGCGCCGAGGGCGCCGCCAACGTCATCTTCCGCAAGCAGATCGCCGACGCCGAGGACCCCGAGGCGATGCGCGCCCGGATGGTCAAGGAGTACAAGGCCGAGCTGATGCACCCGTACTACGCGGCGGAGCGCGGTCTCGTGGACGACGTCATCGACCCCGCCGAGACCCGCGCGACGCTCATCAGCGCGCTGGCGATGCTCCGCAACAAGCACGCCGACCTGCCGTCCCGCAAGCACGGCAACCCCCCGCAGTGACACGAAGCCCCCGAAAGGCCGCTGAACACATCATGACCGCGCAACCGAACGGCGTGACCCCGCCCGTGCCGTCGTCCGTGACCCCGCCTGTGAGCCCGTCCGTGGCCCCGCCCGTGCCGCCGACGGAGACCGACCGGACCCTGCACTTCGCCGGTTTGGCCACCTTCGGCCGCATCCCCCGCCTCGACCAGGTGGACAAGGCGGACATCGCCGTGGTCGGAGTCCCCTTCGACGGGGGCGTCACCTATCGCCCGGGCGCCCGCTTCGGCAGCAACGCCATCCGCGAGGCCTCCCGCACCTTGCGCCCCTACAACCCGGCGCAGGACGTCTACCCCTTCCACTACAGCCAGGTCGCGGACGCGGGAGACATCAGCGCCAACCCCTTCAACGCGGCCGAGGCGGTGGAGACCATCGAGGCCGCCGCCGACGAACTGCTCTCCGGCGGGGCCCGGCTGATGACGCTCGGCGGCGACCACACCATCGCGCTGCCGCTGCTGCGCTCGGTCGCCAAGAAGCACGGCCCGGTCGCGGTCCTGCACTTCGACGCGCACCTGGACACCTGGGACGACTACTTCGGCCAGCAGTACACGCACGGGATGCCCTTCCGCCGGGCCGTGGAGGAGGGTGTCATCGACACCTCGGCCCTCTGCCACGTGGGCACCCGGGGCCCGATCTACGGCAAGAAGGACCTCGACGACGACGCCAAGCTCGGCTTCGGCATCGTCACCTCGGCCGATGTGATGCGGCGCGGGGTCGACGAGATCGCGCAGCAGCTGCGCGAGCGCGTGGGTGACCGGCCGCTCTACATCTCCATCGACATCGACGTGCTGGACCCGGCCCACGCCCCCGGCACCGGCACCCCGGAGGCCGGCGGCATGACCTCCCGGGAACTGCTGGAGATCCTGCGGGGCCTGGCCGACTGCCAGTTGGTCTCCGCCGACATCGTGGAGGTCGCGCCGGCCTACGACCACGCCGGTATCACCTCGGTGGCGGCCTCGCACGCCGCCTATGAGCTGATCACGATCATGTCCAAGCAGATCGCCCCGGTCCGATGGGGCATGGCGTAGTCGGCGCCGCGGTGGTGGGGGCCGGAGCGTGCGGACGCCGCCCACGCGCCCCGCACTGCGGCGGCCGCCCGATCACCCCCCCGGGGCTTCCCCCATGAAGTGGGGCACGCGGTTATTGGTCACGCGGCGAGTGTGAGTTCAGCGGCGTGGTGTCGGCGTTCGTAGGCGTCGGCGCTGAGGTGGCCGTCGGCGACGTGCCGGCGGCGGGTGTTGTAGCGGGTCGGCCAAGCGAAGACCGTTCTTCTGCAGGTGGCGGCGTCACCGTAGTCGTGGGCGCCCATAGGCGCGGTTACCTGTCGGGGCAGCAAGCGAATGAGCTGGCGGGTGCCCGGACCGGGTGTCGCGCGGGCGGTGCCGTGGTTGCTTTCGTCTCCAGGCTGAGCAGATGGATCAGTGCCTGCTTCAGGTCGCGCCCCGGGTGCGCCGGGTCGGCGGCCCGGTTGAAGCACCGTTCCACGACGTTGCGGCGCTTGTAGACATCGCGGGCGAAGGCCGGCGGGCGGCCGCCGAGGCTGCCGCGCCGGGCCCGGTTGCGATCTGGTCCTTCCGTTCCGGGATGGTGTGGCTGATGCCCCGGCACCGCAGCCAGGTCCGGATCGCTTTCGAGCTGTAGCCCTTGTCACCGAGGACGTGATCGGGCCTGGTTCTGGGGCGGCCCGGGCCGATCCGGGGCACGCGTATCGCGTCCATCACGGCGGTGAAGTCGGTGGAACGGCAAGGTTGGGGTGCTCGGTCCCTGAGACCGACGGCCATGTCGTCGAGATCGATCAATACCGTTCCCCGGGGGAGCTCAGCGATCTCCTTGTCGGCCTCGCCAACGCCGTACGATTCGCACCTGAACGTTGGCATCAGCCCGCGGCACGGTGACGATCCGCCCAGCGCTGATGGCTATGGCCAGGCGTTTGCCTGTCCTGCCCTGCGGTGTACAGCAGCCTGCGGGACCGGAATTGGTATGACTACGATCCGCACGGCGGCCGTCTCGTGCGCCACCGTGCACCGCGAACCACTTCAGGCAGCCATCCACGGAACACGGCAGGCGTGGGGGGCCATTCCCTCGGGACACAAAGTCTTGATCACTGTCTTGCGGATCGCACGCCATGTCCGCAGGGAACACACCAAGCGGACGCGCAGTTCAATCAGTTGCCGTGAGCCGCTGCTCCGAGCAGGATGTTCCACGGCCCACTGTTCCGCCAGAGAGTCGTACACGTCATCAGTCGACAGCTCGCTCCCGGGCAAAGTTTGTGCGACGGTCTCACTGATGATCCGGGCGCTCCGAGAGCCCACAGCGTCCTCAACGAGTTTCTTGACCCATGCCAGCCCCTGCTCGTCCGTGTACAAGCCGAACCTCAGGTCGCGCGTCCTCATCGCATCAGTCCTTTGTGATGGTTGTCAGCGCTCTTGGCGAAGACGGCGGTGAACCAGGAGTAGACGGGAGCGAGCGTTGGTGGTGCGGGCCATCCATTGATCGCTGCCAGGAGCTGCCAGTAGCGCTCGGCGTGGGGGTCGGCTGTTGTCTGCAGGCGGGCGAGGAGCCAGCGGCGCAGACTGCCTTCGTCGGCACGCTCGAATGCCTCGGCGTAGAGGCCGCCCAGCGAGTCGGTAAGGGACGCACCGTTGGCGGATGCGGGCAGGAGGCCGGCGGATGCGGCCTCGTCGATTCGTTCACGCATCGCCTGGTTGAGAGCGTCGTGCAGAGTGCTGACGTCCTGCTGGGAAGGCTCTTCCGCCTGGTCCTCAGCTGTGCGGCGTATCGAGACACGGAAGTCTGCGTCCTGGCAGAGTCCGGCGAGTTCAACCCAGGCCTCGACCTGTTCGGGCGTGGGATCGTCGGGGAGTTCGGGCATGGAAGATCGCATCAAGGCCACGAACTCGGGATTGGCGTGAAGGCCTTTGAAGGCGTCGTCGATGAATCCGGATACCAGTCGGCGTCGTTCCGCCTGAGAGAGCGTGGCAAGTCGGTGCATGAGGTCCATCTCCATGGTCGTGGGGCCGCGTCTGGCGACCGCGCGGAGTACTGCCCGGCGCAGGCGGAGAGTCTGGATCTGCACGTCCAAGGCGTTGGCGTGTGCTTCCGTGACTTCCGGTATGGACGCCTCCCGGTCCAGCACCTTGCGCACGGTCGCCAGATCGAGCCCGAGATCGCGCAGCGTGCGGGCCAGGGCCAGGCGCGCGAGTGCATCGAGGCCGTAGAGCCGGTAACCCGCCGGGCTCCGGTCGGTTGGCGGGACGATGCCCTTGTCGGAATAGAACCGGATGGTCTTCACCGTCAGGCCGGTCCGGCGGGATAGCTCTCCGATGGAATAGAGCGTGTCGCTGTCCATGCCCCCAGCTTGATGTCTCCCCCCACGGGAGACGCAACCGGGGCCCAAAAATCCCTGCGGGACTGCGGGCTCTGTGCAGGTGCCCAGAGAGCACGTGCCAAGGACCGACCGACATCGTCACGAGGAGTTACTGAAGCAGGATCATTTTGCGGAGTAGTTCGAAGCCGGCTAGGCCGGGTAGCTGGCTGGCGGCGACTGCGTCGATCCAGGTGGGGAGTGTGGAGCCGAGGCGGTCGGTGAGCATCTTGCCGAAGTCGCGTACGTGTCCGGCGGTCTTGTCCAGTTCGGGGCAGCGGGCCAGGACCTCCTTCAGGCCGGCCCGGTCTTCCTCGTTCAGGGTCGTGGGGTGGCGGGTGAGCCAGCCGGTAACCTGCCGCACCGTCGGCGGCTGGGGCGGGGTTCCGGGCGGAACCCCGCGCAAGGTGGCGATATGCGCGCGGACCATGCCGTAGGTGACGGGGGCTCGCTCGGCAGCCAGCCCGCCGTGCAGTCGGGTGACGCTGGTGCATCCTTCGGTGAATCGCTAGTCAAGGTAGGGCTTTTAGGGGTCCAGCCTGCTGGACCGGGGCCGGTTCTCGCGGAAGGTGTCCTGCCAGCGTGCGGCGTTCGCGTACCGGAACACGGTGTTGAGACCCCAGCCCAGGTACCGGGCAATCGCCCGGCGTGAGTGGCCTTGGACAAGGAGCTCGTGGACCAAGGCGTGCGCCGCCTTCTTCCGTTCGGCCCGCCGGCCGACGGGCGCAGGCACTCGCGGTGGGCGGCGACGCAGGTCTCAACGGCTCGGTCCCGGCAAATGATCTCCACGCCTGGGTGCTGGATCAGCCAGGCGGCCAGCGGCCCGGCCTCGCGGGTCGGGAGCACAACGACCACGCGATGGTCTTCGACGCTGGTCAAGACGGTGGAGTAGGTCCGGCCGCGACGGAGGGCGAAGTCGTCGACGCACAGCACCCGTGGCGTGCTGAACCGTGGATCGGGCAATGCCTACGGCACCGCGCTCAACGTCAGCGAGACCAACCCGGCCCACGTCACCAGCTGCGACCAGTATGGGTTACCGCTCGTCAGCACCATCGCCCCGGGGAACCCCGGCTACGAGGACATGGTCGAGATCCTGAAGGACAACGGCCACGACACCCGCCCCGAGGGATACGGGCTGATCTTCCTGGAGTCCGAGGAGTTCAGCGCGACGTACTTCGGGTCGATTGCACAGATCGAGCAGTACCAGCGCGAGGACGCCGACGGCGGCAGCGCGACCTTCGACGCCTCACAGGGCGTCATGTACGCCCAGTGGTCCCACGGCAAGGGCAGGGATGACTTCCTCCCCCCCCGTCTTCTGGAACGTGAAGGCGCGCGGTGGGATCGCAGGCGGCGTCGGAATCGTCACCGCCGCGGTGCCCCTCGACGTCCGCCCGGCCTACGGCCGTCCCCGCAACGGCAGCCGGGGCCGGGCCGCCGCGTTCCGGGACGCCGCCCACGCTGTTCGCCCCGAGGCGTTCGGCTGGGGCGGCCCCGACCACGACGACGCGTGGGACGTCGACCACAAGAAGCTGCTGGAGATGGCCGACGAGGAGGAGACCGGCGTCGGGGACCTGCGCACCGCCGACCACGTCCGCGCCGCCCTGGCCCGCGTCCGGGCGTGGGCCGACCAGCTCGACGACCACGCCCGCCAGGAAGCCGGGGACCTCGGCGTCACCGACCCGACCGCCGACACGCTGCGCGCGCTCCTCGACGGGCCCCGCCACGGCGAGGACCCGATCTGGATCCGCCCTCGGCCGCCGGGCCCGTGCGGCCGCCCGACGAAGGAGACAACCCCCGTGAGCACCGACGACTTGAGCAAGTGGCCCCGCCTCCTGGTCACCGGCGCCCCGGTGACCCCCGACCAGGCCGACGACATCCTGGTCCGCACCGCCAACCCGTACCTACTCGACGGCAACGACCAGAGCTGGACGCTGGAGGTGTACCGCGTGGTCGGCCTCGCCCCCGGCCGGTACGGCAACGCCAGCGCCCAGAGCATCCGCGACGTCGTCGCCGAACCGGACATGGTGCAGCTGTCGCTGCTCTACACCTCGCGGATCGCCTCCCACTGGATCGGCGGCCCGCACGGCTGGTGCGACTGGGACGGCACGATCGGCTGCTCGACCTACGACATCGGGAAGTGACCCGACGGCGAGACGGTCCTCGCCGAATGGGAACTGATCGCCATCCAGTTCCCCTTCCTCGACCTGACCGCCCAGCTCCTCGCCGACGAAGGCGCCGGGCCGGTCGTCGGCGCCCTCGACATGGCCGGCATTGCGAATAGCTCCCGGCCGGGCCTACGGGCTCCTTGGAACCTGGATCAGGGAACGCCCCTGTGGCAGTTCGGGCGTTCCCTGACCGTTCATTTACTGAACGTGACGTCAGCCGCCGACGTGGTAGCCGTCGTACTTGCCACCCACGCAGGCGAGGAAGATGTAGCGGAAGACGATCTGGCCGCCACCGTCTACACACTTCTGCGGGCTCACGTACTGAATGCCGACCGGGGCGGCAGTGGGGGTGCCGGCGGCGGAGGCAACTCCGGTACCGGCAGCGCCGAGGCCCAGGGTGAGGGCCGATCCCAGCATGGCGAGAGAGACCAGGCGTCGTCGCATCAATTTGCTCCATTGTGAGAGGGGTTGTGAACGAAGAGAACGTAGCGACGGAGGTGGTGCGGTGGATAGGTTTGGGCGGTTTACCGGGGTTGTTCAGGGGGGTGCTGGGGTCGGGTAGGGGGTCCGCGCCGGCCCTCTCTTGGCGCCGCACGCGGTCAAGCGGGGCGTGCCACCGCGCACGCTCATGTGCGCGGTGTTCACGTGGACGTGGACGTTGACGTGCAGGCGCGGGGGCAAGCGCGACCCCGGCCGGCCCGAAGCACGCCTGACGGTGCCGCCAGGGATGGCCATCTCGGCGGCGGTGAGGCCTTCCAGGGCCTGGCGCTGGACGGATCTCGGGAGGAACCGCCCGCGTTTCACCGTGGTGGCGCGTCCAGGGCGGACACGCCGCCGAGGAGCCTCCCATCACCCAACCGGCCGAACTCGAAGAGGAGGACTTCCTGCGGACGGTCCTTCCGCCTGGTGGGGAGCGCGGGGTCACCGTCCAGCGGCTCGAAAGTGCCATCGAACGGGTCCGGGCGGCACGGGCCGCACTGCGCTGAACCCCCTACCATCCCTCGGCACCGCGGGGGGTGCACCCGCTCCCCGCGCGGCGCCCGCGCACATCCCGACCCCGGAAGGCCCCGCAGATGACCCTGACCGACGCCCCCGCAGACCCCGCCGAGACCGACCCGAAGCCGCTGCCCCCGTACTCAGTCCCCGAACCCGTGTGCGCGAAGTGCGCCCCCCCGGAGGCGTACACCTTCTACCGGCCCGCCCGCCACCGTGCTCGCGACGAGTTCAACGGCCGCGCAGCGCAGAGGCCCGCTCCCCGAACGCCTCGAGCCGAGCTGCGGACGCTGTGACTTCCAGTGGGACGAGGCCCTGGCCCCCGCCACGGAGCCCGCGCCGCGGCCCGCCACGACCGGGGACCTCGCCTACGCCATCCAGCAATGCCTGCCCTACCCGGTCCACCCCCAGGCCACCGAGCACGCCGCGCGCAAGCTGGCGGAAGCCCTGCGCGCGAAAGTCCGCACCGACCACCCCATGTGGGCCCAACCGTCAGGTGGAGATCCCCGAAGGCGTCCGCCTCGTGTTGCTGGTCTCCGACGGAGTCTCGGGCCAGGTCGATCAGCACACGGCCGAGGCGCTGTGCCGCCGGCACGGGGTTCACGCGCAGGCCCTGGCCGACGCGCTCGTCACCGTCGCCGACGCTGACGGCGAGGGATATCGCGACGACGCCACCGTTTTCGCACTGTTGCGCTGTACTGGCTGAGGGATCCGGTCCTTCGTCCTCTCAGCCGGCTCGAAGGTGGGATGGTGGGGTCAGGATGGTGTTGGGGTGGTCGAGCCAGAGGTGCTGGCCGTCGCGGTCGACGGTGAGGCCTGCCCGGTCGCGGCTGGGGCTGCCGAGGCGGGACCACCACTGGTGGGCGGTGGCGGCTTCGTCCCACAGCCTGCGTGGCCCGAACTGGTCGACTTCGAACTCCGTGCCGGTGGGTGTGTACTCGACGGTCGCCCAAGAAGCCCGGTCGTCGGCGAGGATCCACAAGGTGGCTTCCCCGCTGCCGTCGTCGGCTTCCGCGAGCAGGTACCAGGCATCCGGCAGGGCCAGCCCCACGAAGAACAGCGCGGCCGCGTTCTCGGTGAACGCCCGCGGGCAGATACGGGTGCGGCCGGGAGTGCCGGCGTCGTTGTGCCGGTAGAAATCGGAGAGGTACCCGCGGTGGGGTCGCCCGGTCCGGGTCCGCATGAACGCCGGCCACCCCGTGAACCGGCCCGCGGCCCGGCCGCCGTCGACGTCCAGGACAGCGTAGGAGTGGGAGAAGAAGCTGCCGCCCCACGGGGCCACGATCCGCCCCTGGGGGATCTGCTCGACCCAGGCGTAAGGGATCTCGGGGACGGTGTAGGTGGCGATCAGGCGGTCGTAGGGCGCACGCCCGGGCCACCCCAGCCCGGCATCCGCGACCGCCAGGTACGGCGCGTATCCCGCCGCCGTCAGATTCTTCCCCGCCTGCGCCACCAGCCCACCGTCGATGTCGACGGACGTGACGTTCTCCGCGCCCAGGCGGTGGGAGAGCCAGGCCGCGTTGTAACCGGTCCCGGTCCCGGCCTCCAGGACCCGCTGGCCGGGGCGGACATCGAGCAAGGCAAGCATCTCCAGCATCACCGTCGGCATCGAACTCGACGACGTCGGCAACCGGTACGCACCCTCGGCCACCGCAAGCCCGTCGTTGACCTGGGTCGTGACCGGCACGTCGTCATAGACGGCCTGCGCCCACCCGGCCGGGTCCTTCGACCGGGAGAGCACCCTGTCGCCGACTTCGATCCGGTCCGGGATGAAGAGCTCCCGCGGCACAGCGCGCACCGCCTCCGCCCACGCCTCGTCGAGAGAGCCTTTGGCCCTGAGGATCCGGACCAGCTCGTCAGGGGAGGACACCGGCTACTTCTTCGGAGGGTTGCTCACCGGCTTGTTCCACTGCCCGTCCGACTCCTTCGGAGACTGCTGCTTGTCACCCTCGCTGCCGCCCTTGCCGTCACCGTGCTTGCCCACCGGACCGCCTCCTTCACCCATGGCTGGAAGCCGTAGTCTCTCGGACACGGAACGTGAAGCAAAGGCGGCAATCAACCGTCCACCTCCGTCAACACCGAATCCGACGGCTCGCTCGGACACTGGCCACGGCCGACGTGCTCATCACCGCTGGTGCCGCTGACGACGAGGCGTGCCGCGACGATGCCACCGTCATCGCACTGCCTAACCGCGGGGTGAGGGCGGCTGGATCTCTGGCCGTAGCTGCCGCGTCGCAGCTGGTGCGTGGATGGTCCTACAGCCGGGCTTGCGTGCTGAAGTGGCTCCGGATCCGGATGCAGAACGCGGTCAGCTGTGGGTCCGGACGCAGGTGGTGGTCCTGTGGTCCTGTGCGAAGACGATCTCCAGCCAGGTGGCCTTGCGGCGGGCGAGGATGCCGGGGACCCAGGACTCGAGTTCGCCGACGGTGTTTCAAAAGTCCCGTCAGGCCAGGCCCGCCTCGATGGCCCGGCGGACGGCGGCCGCCCGGTCGCGGATGTCCGCTTTGGCGAACAGGTTGTTGATGTGGGTCTTGACGGTGGCCTCGCTGATGAAGAGCTTCTCGGCGATGCCCCGGTTGGGCAGGCCCTGACCGATCAGCGCGAGCACCTCGCGCTCGCGGGGCGTGAGGTCCCCGGGCAGGGCGGGTGCCGGCTCGGGGGCCTTCGTCGCCGTGGTCCTCGCGGTGGCGAGCAGCCGGTCCTGCACCTCGCGGTCGAGCACGGACTGCCCGGCGGCGGCGGCCCGGATGGCCCGGGTGATGTCCTGGCGTCCGGCGTTCTTGGTCAGGTACCCGCGGGCTCCCGCGCCCAGCGCGCCCAGGATCGACTCGTCGTCGGCGAAGGTGGTGAGCACGACCACCGCCACCTGCGGGTACTGCTCGGTCAGTCGGCGGGTCGTCTCGATCCCGTCCATGACGGGCATCCTCAGATCCATCAGCACGACGTCCACCGGCCCGGCAGCGAGCGCCGTCAGCACCTCGGTCCCGTCCGCCGCGGCCGCGACGACCTCGATGTCCTCGGCCAGTCCGAGCACCGCGGCGAGCGGCTCCCGGACGGCTGCCTGGTCGTCGGCGACGACCACCCTCAACTTCTGCTGCATCTCGGTCCGTTCGCTCATCCGGGGATCACTGCCTCCACGTGCCAGCCGCCCCGGTCCGGCCCTTCGGTGACCGGACCCGCGGTGACGGCGCCGTCCAGCAGCGCGACGCGTTCGCGCATTCCGATCAGCCCCATTCCACTGCCGAGCCCCGCGTTCACCTCGCGGGTGCCAGGGCGGTTGCGGATGCTCAGTGTCGTCGATGCGGCGCCGAACGTCAGCTCCACCCCGACGGCGCCCCCGGGCGCGTGCCGAGCGGCGTTGGTCAGTGCCTCCTGGGCGATGCGCAGCAGGTTCTGGGTCACCCGGGCCGGGAGTTCGCGGACCGCACCGGTGACGGTGAGGGCGTCGCGGTGGCCCGACGATTCGACCATCGCGGTCAGGCTCTCCACGAGCGGCAGCGCGTCCTCGCGCAGCTCGTGCACGGTCCACTGCGCCTGCCTGAGGCTCTCCTTGACCAGGGCGTGGGCCTTGACGTTGGCCTCCCGGACCTTCTCCAGGTCACCCGTGTCGATCAGCGCGTCGGCCAGTTCCAGCTGCATGTTGATCCCGGCCAGCGAGTGCGCCAGTACGTCGTGCACGTCCCGGGCGATCCGGCCGCGTTCGGTCAGCACGGCCGTCCGAGCCTCGGCCCGGGCGGCGCGTTCGGCCGACTCGGACGCCGCGATCACCGCCAGCACGGCCTGGCGCTGGCTGCGGTTGAGGATGCCGACCAGGACCGGTGTGCCGGCGGCGAGACCCAGTGTCCACGGCAACTGCTGGTGCCCCGGCGCCCCCAGGTCGAGGTACATGACCCCCGCGCAGAGCAGGCTGCAGAACGCCGCAAGGGCCAGGGCCCACCTGGTCTCCAGCCGGTATCCGATGTGACCGGCGAGGAAGAAGGCGAAGAGGTACCCCGTTCCGCTGCCGCTGACGCCGATCAGAGCGGCCGAGGCGATGACACCGGCGGTCAGCCACACGGGGGCGAACCGCTGGGTCGTGGCGTTCTCGGGCAGCCCCCGGGCCAGCAGCGCGGCCGTGCAGAGCGCGAAGAGGGCCGCGACGGCCAGACCCCGGCCGGTGAAGCCCATCGGCCGGATCGTCACCACTGCGACGACGATGACCGCCAGGGTCAGCGCCCACCGCACCCGCGGGTCCTGTCCGGGCACCGGACGTGGGGCCGCCCCCGGGGACGGTGCCTTCCCGGGGGGCGGAGTGCTCGTGGTCGTGGGCATGCTCGGAACGTACTGCACGGTCAGGCCGTGCGGTCGAGGACGCGTACGGGGCTCGCCACCGCGCGGGTCCGGCTCCGGATGAAGATCGTCGCCAGTCGCGTGACCACCTCGGTGAGGGCCATCAGGACGAACGCCGCCACCCATGCCTTGTCGCTGGTGATCTGGTGGGTGACGCTGAACCGGGCGACATCGGCGGCGCCGCCGTGCTGGACCCACAGCTGGAAGCCCATCCGGGCGCCCATGCCCACGACCCACAGCACCGCCGACACCACGCCGGCCTTGATCAGGATGTGCTCACCGACGGTTCGGATCCGGGTGTAGACGCCGCCCGCGATGCCGAGCGCGGCGCCCACGGCCACCAGGGCCGCGATCAGCACCAGGTCGTTGCCCGCGGTGGGAATGGTGTCGAGGTACGAGTACGCCACGAAGGACACGATCCCCAGCGGGATCAGGAAGGACTTCAGGTCGAGCCGTCCCTCCCGGAGCTGCCGGAAGACGATCAGGAGGAGGGCGATGTCGGTGATCCACTCGGTCGTTGTCATGCCCCCAATGCTGCTGCGGAACGGCTCGCGGCACCTGGACCCAAGGGTGGAAACGAGGGTGGAGACGGGGCGGAGACGGAGGGTGGAGACCGAGGTGGAAACGGGGGTTGAGTGCCACCGCTCACTCGGTGGGCTGGTCGCCCCAGACGTAGGCGTGGGGCAGGAGGTCGGTGATCGCGACGCTGCGGACGCCGTCGGCCACCGGGAGGAGGACGCGGATGCCCGGGTGGTAGTCCAGCAGGACCTGGCGGTCCCGGCTGCACGGCGCGAGCACGCCGCGCCCCCTGTCACCGACGGCGACGATCACCGCCAGGTCGCGTGCTCCGGCGGCCCGGGCGTGCCCGAGCGCGACCAGCTCGGCGCACGGTCCGCCGGTGAAGTGATAGAGGTTGATGCCACCGAACGCTCCGGTGCGACGGGTACCCCTTCGCTTCCACCAAAGAAGGCGCTGCCGCCCCGGGAAACAGGTTCTCCGCCCGGCTCATCGACGGAACTGACAATGAGACGGGCGGCCGCAAGCTCAACGAAATGTTCACCCTGAACCGCATCCTCGACGGAGACGCGTTCTACGTGAAGATCACTCCCTGAGCAGCGACGGAGCCCTCGTGTCCCTCATCACCGAGTACAGCACCACCGCCCGACCCGACCGCAGGATCGTGGAGGTCTACGACGCCGACGCCTACCTCGGCGACGACGAGGCGTTGCAGCGGTCAAGGACCCAGGTAGTCGCCGGAAACGGATATCACCTCTACCTGCACAGCCTGCAACCCGACATCGAAGTACGGGTCACCATCAGGGTCTGGGACACCCCCCAGAAGCCCCCGGCAGACGCTGAGGGCACAGTCCCTGTCTCCCTCGAATCAGAGACAGGCCAACTCGTCGTCAACCAGCTCACTTTCGGGCCCGCAGGCATGATGGACCTGCCCCGACCCGGCGTCTACGACGGGCACGCGGCATGGAACGGACGAGACGCCACAGCCTCCTACTACGGCACGTGCCTCCAGCGCGCTGCCGATCAGCAGTGGGGCGCGGAACAGATCGGAGCAGCGTGGAACCAGTGCCCGATGGCTGAGCAGTACACCCTCGACCTCTGGTTCGTAAGGGAATCCGAGCCCGAGGGCGAGGAATAGCCTTCGGGGCGGCTCCCCAGGCATGGGGCCCGTGCCTTCCATCCACCGCAGTGACAGAGTCCTTGTCTCATATCGCCTGCTCTGCCCCGTCGGCCTCGGGGCCGGCTGCTATTTCGGACCAGACCGGCTTGGTGTCTGTATGCGGGTGCCGGTGTGGACGGTCATGCATGTCGGCTCTGTCGGGGATCTTGTGATGCTCTGTAGAGGCAGGGACAGTGGGTCACTTTGCTACCTGTCCTGTCGGTGTAACGGCTCAAGGCGCAGAAGCTCTTCGGCGGAACAGCCAGAGTCGAGGTCCTCTACCAGACACAGATTGAGTCCGTGCTCGTCTCGCCGAACCTGCACTGACAGAAGGCAGGAGTCCTTCGGGTCGTCGATGCGCACAGAGATGGTGTCGCCGCTGGTGAACGTGTCATCGGCGAACATAAAACCGGCTGACCGAGGCCCTGGGTGTCCCGCTGCCGCTGCGCCATTCGAGGGTGACCGCTGCCGCGGTCGGTCACCCTCGTCAGTGCCGGCCTGCTGGTCGGCCTCGGAGGCGACGTTAAGTTCCCCGACGTGCACCCGGACCAAGTGGCCGCGCTGCACCGTCGTCGGGATCTGCCCGATCTCCTGGACCGGCATGTGCCGCTGGGCCCGGATCGGGCGGCGGTGCGGTCGGGGGTGCGGCGAACGGACTTCGACCTGGTGGCGAGGTGGCTGGGGTGGCTGTCGCCAGTGGGCCAGGTGACCGTCGACTAGAAGTCGCACGGCGGCCTGACGTCGGTGGACCTCTACTCCGCCGAGGACATCGCCCTGCTGCCCGTGGCGCACCCCGAGGTGGACTGGCGGGCGCTGCGCACCGTCGCGGCGGGCCGCAGCTCACCCCGCTCGCCGCCCTCACGCCGGTGGCGCCGGATAAGGACACGGTGCTGCTGGCAGAGGTAGCGCGCGGATGGCGGGGGTGAGTCCGCGGGCCGTGGCGGTGTGGCGCCGCCGCCTGCCCGCCTTCCACGCCCCGGTCGGCGCCAGCGTGGACCGCTCCGCCTTCGACCGGCGGGCAGTGGTGGCCTGGCTGCTGGCCCAAAGCAATCCCGAACCCCATCATCCGCCCCCGGAGCACGTCCGCGCGCCGGGCGGCGCTGGCGCGATATGCACATCCTCTCGTGCTACGTGCGCCCCTTCCTTGCGGGTTGACCCGCTGGATCCGGCGGAGTGACTTTGGAGTTGCTCAGAACAGACCACGTCATAGGAGCAAAAACGGTTCACCCCGCCGCTGGCAGTATTTCCCCTTGCCCTCAGTAACGTCGCGTGCGGCCACGTCACGATGTGGCGGCTCATCACCTGGCCCGACGCACGCCGAAACGTCCTCCGTGCCGCACAGTGCACGCCCCACGAACCTTGGCCAGCCCATGCAAGGCCCTGTGCAGGGACAGCCGTGAGCCTCAGCCGATCTTGCGGGACAGACAGCTGGAGGGGGGAGGACACGATCTACGTATCTCTGGTGTCCAAAAGCCGGGCTCAAGTCCCAGCTGGACCTTCACCACTGCAAGGAGCTTCACGTGAGCGCACAGGATGGATCCGTTCCCGCATCGGTGTTCCGGCAGGCGCCCGCCAGTGCGGTGGCGATCGTGGGGATGAGCGGCCGTTTTCCCGGGGCCGCCGACCCTGATGCTTTCTGGGACTTGCTGGTGGAGGGACGCGAGGGTGTCACCGAAGCACCCGCCGACCGCTCCTGGATGCACGAGCTGCATGCCCCCGAGGCCCGCGTACCCGGCCGGGTGCCGACCAGCCGGGGCGGGTTCGTCGACGGCGTTGACCGCTTCGACCCCGCGTTCTTCGGCATGACGCCCCGAGAGGCGCACCGCGCCGACCCGCAGCTGAGACTGCTGCTCGAGTGCGCGTTCGAGGCCGCGCAGGACGGCGGTGTGCCCCTGGCCGAACTGGCCCGCCTGCGCACGGGCACCTACATCGGCGGCGTCTACGGAGATTACTGGCTGCGGCAGATCGGTGACCTCGGTGCGCTGGACTTCTACTCCGAGCTCGGATCTTCGGCCCGCGGGTCCCTCTCCGGCCGTCTGGCCTACGCCTTCGACCTTCGCGGGCCGGCCCTGTCCGTGGACACCGCCTGCTCCTCGTCGCTCACCTCGGTGCACCTGGCCTGCCAGGCACTGCGCGCCGGTGAGTGCGAACTCGCCCTCGCCGGCGGAACCAATCTCATCCTCGCCCCCTACAACACCGTCACCTTCGGCTGGGCGGGTGCACTGAGTGCGGACGGGCGCTGCAAGTTCGCCGACGCCTCGGCCGACGGGTACGTCCGCAGCGAGGCAGTCGGACTGGTCCTGCTGAAACCGCTGGGCCGGGCGCTGGCCGACGGAGACCGGATCAGGGCGGTCATCCTGGGCAGTGCCATCAACAACGACGGTATCTCCACGGGTAGCGGCATGGCCGCCCCCAGCATCGAGGGACAGATCGAGGCGATCTCCGCCGCCTACGCAGTGGCCGGGGTCGACCCCAAGCAGGTGGTCTTCGTGGAGGCGCACGGCACGGGGACCCCGGTCGGAGACAAGACGGAACTGACAGCGCTCTCACGCGTCCTGGGCCCGCGCGGGCGTGGTCGGTCGCGCTGCCTGACGGGGTCGGCCAAGGCCAACGTCGGTCACGCGGAAGGGGCCGCCGGGGTGGTAGGCCTGATCAAGGCCGTGCTGCAGATCGAAAACCGCTTGGTGGTGGGGAACCCGCAGCTCAAGCAGCTGACTTCGGCCGTGGACTGGGACACCTCGCCGCTGCGGGTTCCGGTCGCCAATACCGAGCTGCCCGAGGGCGACGGGCCGGTGCTCGCCGGGCTCAGCGGGTTCGGTGCCACCGGAACCAATGCCCACCTCGTGCTCCGCTCGGGCCCCGTCGGCGCACCCCGGCGTGTCGAGGCTTCGGGCCGTGCACAGGTGCTGACCGTCTCCGCCCGTTCCAGGACCGCGCTGCACCAGCTTCTGCAGAGCTACCACGACCTGCTGCGATCCCCGCAGGCCCCCTCGCTGGACGCCTTGTGTGCTGCCGCGGCGACCCGACGCGACCACTTCGGCCACCGTGCGGCCATCGTCGCCGACTCGCCCGAGACGATGGCGGCGGGTGTGCGAGACGCGCTGGCCGGACGCCAGCGGGCCGGTATCTCGGTGAGCCCCCACACGGCAACGCAGAAGCCCAGGGTGGTGTTCGTGTTCCCCGGCCAGGGCGCGCAGAGCGTCGGCATGGCGCGCGAACTGCTTGCCGCCAGCAGCCCCTTCCGGGAGGCGCTGGAGCGCTGCGACGAGGCCATCACCCGTCAGGCCGGCTGGTCGGTGCTGAAGGTGCTCGGCACGGACGACCCCGGCTGGCTGGAGCGTACGGACCGGGTCCAGCCCCTCTTGTGGGCCGTGGGCGTGGCGCTCGGTGAACTGTGGCGGTCCTGGGGGATCGAACCCGATGCCGTGATCGGCCAGAGCCAGGGCGAGATCGCCGCCGCCCACTGCGCGGGCGCACTGTCCCTGGAGGACGCCGCGCGGATCACCTGCCTGCGCTCCGAGCTGATCGCCCGGGAAGCACCCCGAGGTGCGATGGCCTGGGTCGAACAGAGCCCTGCGGACATCCCCGCCCTGCTGGAGACCATCGGTGCTCCGGCGGCCGGAGCCGGACTCGCCGTCGCGGAAAGCCCGCTGTCCTGCGTTCTCTCCGGTACGGAAGAGGAGATCGCCGCCGTACTCGAAGGATGCGAACTGCTCGGCATCGGCTGCCAGCGGGTGAACGTCGCCTACGCCGCCCACAGCCCCAGGATCGACCCGCTGCGCCGACAGCTCCTTGACGGGCTTGCGGGCCTGACCCCGCGGATGGGCACGATCCCGTTCATCTCCACCGTCACGGGCGCCGAGGTGCCCGGCACCGTCCTGGACGGCGACTACTGGTGGCGCAATCTGCGCGAGCCGGTGCGCCTGGACCACGTGGTGCGCGGCCAGGCGAACGCGGGACCGGTCGTGTTCTTGCAGATGGCCCCGCACCCGGTGCTGGCCGCACCCTTGCGGCACAGCGCGGACGCCGCAGCAGCGGACAAGGAGGATGCGCAGGCCGGCGGAGTGCTGGTCCTGGAATCGCTGCGTCGAGGTCGTCCGGAACTCGCCTCACTGTACGGATCGCTGGCCGCGCTCTACGTCGCGGGTGCCGAAGTCGACTGGGCCACCGTGCACGCCCGGGCCGGCCGCCCGGTCGTCTCCCTGCCGCGCTACCCCTGGCAGCGCGCCAGTTACTGGCACCAGGCCGAAAGTTTCGCCTGGCCCGCGGTCGGATCAGCACCCACGGCAGCAAGCCGCCCGCAGCCGCAGGTCGCCGTGCACCCCCTGCTCGGACAGGAACAGCCGGACAGCGGGGACAACCGCAGGACGTGGGCGGGAACACTGCCACTGGACGGAGACTGCCGGTACCTGCTCGATCACCGGGTTGCAGGCCATTCCGTCCTGCCGGGGACAGCGTTCCTCGAACTGGGGCTGGCGGCAACCGAACGGATCGGCTCCACGGCAACCGAGCTGCTCGACATCCGCTTCGAGGAGATCCTGCTGCTCGACGAGGACGGCGGCAACCGCACCGAACTGCGCGTCGAGGCCCAGCACACGGACGACGGAACACGGCTGCGGATCGACAGCCGCCCCGGTCCGGACAACCAGTGGACCCTCCACGCCCGCGCCACAGTGCCCCGCGCCACAGTGCCCGTCGAGCACAGTGCCGGTGCCCCCGTATCCGCCGACCTCGGAGCCATTCGCCGACGCTGCCCCGAACAGATCTCCGGCACGGACTTCTACCGCGCCCAGGAAGCCCTGGGCAACAGCTGGCGCGGCGCCTTCCAAGGCGTCGAGACCCTGTGGGCGGGCGACGCAGAGACGCTGGCCCACCTTCGCCCCGCCCCCCAGGGCAGCGAGCAGTACGTACTGCACCCGGCCGCCTTGGACGCCTGCCTGCACGTGGTCGCCGCCCTCCTGCCCACCGAAGCCGGGCGCAACGCCCGAGGATTCGTCCTTCAGGGCATCGACCGGGTCAGGGCACACCGCCCCCGCCACGCTGCGGACCGGCTGTGGAGCCACGGCCGGCTCGCCCCGCCAGGACCGGACGGCGCGGTGCGGGCCGACATCGAAGTCCGGGACGGCGAAGGAGCACTGGTCGCCGAACTCACCGGCGTCCAGGCCCGGTTGCTGCAGGCCGACACCCCTGCCCCCGCACCCGGAACGAGCACCCCGGACTCCCACCGCTCCTGGCTGCACACAGTGGAATGGGAGAACGTACCCGTACCCGTACCTGTACCCGTACCCGTACCCGCTCCCGTCAGCGGCGCCGCCCACGGCCACTGGCTCCTGCTGCACGGCGGCACCGACCTGGACTCCACGCTGGAGCGGCACCTCCTCTCCGGCGGAGCCACAGTGACCAGCGTGCGGCACGGCACCCGCTTCACCGCCGAGGCACCGGGACGCTTCCGGGCCGCGCCCGCCTCGCAGCCGGACCTGGTCCGCGCCCTGCGGGAGGCCTGCGCACGCGCACCCCTCAGCGGTGTGATCAGCCTCTGGGCACCCGGCACAGACACGCCTGGCGACGCGACACCGGCCGCCATCCAGTCGGCCGTGGCCCAGGGCTGCGTCCAACTGGCGACTCTGGCCCGTGCACTGCGGGAGTTGCGCCTCCCCGCCCCGCTCCGGCTCTGCGTGGTCACCGCAGGCGCCACGCGCATCACAGGGGACCGGGAGCCGCCACGGCCCGCGCAAGCGGCGCTGGACGCATTCACCCGGGTGCTGGCCCGGGAAGAGGCAGGGCTACAGGTCCTGACGGTGGACCTGGACCCCGGCGGCCACCAAGAACCAGCAGCGCTGGCCGCCGCCCTGCTCGACCCCGGCAACGAGAACCGGCTGGCCCTGCGCTCGGGCCGCCGCTACGCACCCCGGCTGCACCGCGGACCCGTACCAGCACCCGACCGCACCACCTCGGATGCCGTGACCGCACTCAACACGCAGGGAGGCATCGACGGCCTCCAGCTGGTGCCCGCCCAGCGTACTGAACCAGGACCCGGCCAGATCGAAATCGAGGTCTCCTACTCCGGCCTGAACTACCGCGACGTGCTCACCGCGGTCGGCGCCCTGAGCGGCCCACAGCACACACCGCCCCGCCTGGGCCTTGAATGCTCCGGCACCGTCACCCGGCTCGGCCACGGGGTGGAGAGCCTGTCCGTCGGCGACCGGGTACACGCCTACGCACAGCCCGCGATGCGCTCGCACGTGATCACCGACGCGCGCCTGGCCGTGCGCACCCCCCAGTGCCTGAGCCCAGCCGAAGCAGGAGCGCTGCCCCTGGCCCACGGCACCGCGCACCACAGCCTGGTGGACCTCGCCCAGCTCAAGCCCGGCGAGCGCGTCCTGATTCACTCCGCCACCGGCGGCGTCGGCCTGGCCGCACTGCACATCGCCCGCGCACGGGGCGCCACCGTCTGGGCCACCGCGGGCACCGCGGCCAAGCGTGAACTTCTCCTCCAACTGGGCGCCGCCAAGGTCACCGACTCCCGCAGCACAGGATTTGCCGACGAGCTGCGCGAGCCGGGTGAACGCGGTGGCGTCGACGTCATCCTCAACACACTGGTCGGCGAGGCCGTCGACGCCAACTTCTCCCTGCTCAACCCCTTCGGACGCTACATCGACCTGGCATGGAACGACATGGCCGAGGGACGCACCCTGTCCATGTCCGTGTTCACCGGCAGCCGTTCCTACCTGCCCGTCAACCTCCTCGACCTCTACCACCACGCACCCGAACGCCTCGGCGAAGTGCTGCGCGCGGTCACCGGCCAGGTCGCCCGGACCGAGCTGCCCGCACCCACGGTCCGGGTCTTCCCGGCCCAGGAAGCGGCCCACGCCTTCTCCGTCATGGCCAGGTCAGGGCACGCCGGCAAACTCGTGCTCTCCTTCCCCCCGCCGCCTCCCACCCCTCCTACCGCGCGGCAGACCATCCGGCCCGACGCGACCTACCTGATCACCGGTGGCCTGTCCGGCATCGGCGCCCAACTCGCCCAGTGGCTGGCCGACCAGGGCGCCCGGCACCTGCTGCTGACCGGCCGCTCACCCGAACCCACCGACAGCAGCCTGCTGACCCGGCTGCGCCACAGCGGCGCACACGTCCAGTACGCCGCCGTGGACGCTGCTGACGAGGAGGCCATGGCCGCCCTCCTGCACCGGCTTACAGCCGAGGGCAGGCCCCCCGTGCGGGGGGTCGTCCATTCGGCAGGCGTCCTGGACCCCGCGCCGGCCCACAGCCTCAGCCGTGACGAGATCGAGGCCACGCTCCACCCCAAAGTCGCCGGGAGCTGGGCCCTGCACCGCCTCTTCAACGGCGCTCAGGCCGGCGAACTGGACTTCTTCGTCCTGTTCTCCTCAGCCGTCTCCGTCCTGGCAGGACTCACCGCGGGCGCACAACTCGCCGCCTACGCGGCGGGCAACGCCTTCCTCGACGCGCTCACCACCCACCGCCGCATGACCGGGCTGCCCGCGACCGTCGCCAACTGGGGATACTGGACCCAGACCGGCCTGGCCGCCCGCCTCAGCGAGCAAAGCGGCCACGACGTGCGCCCCTCGGGCATGGGCGCGATCCGCACACAGGACGCACCGGCTGTATTCACCCTGATGCTCGACGCGTCCGCGGCCACGCCCGACGGCCAGGTGGTGTGCCTCCCCGCCGACTGGGCCGCCTACGTCCACAGCTACCCGGCAGACGCCGACAGCCCCCTCCTGCGCAACGTCCTCGCCACCCCGCAGCCACAGCCCACGCCGACCGCACCCACTACACCGGCCGCGCCGACCGCACCGGCCGCACCCGCGGCACCGGCAGCAGACGCGCAGCGGCAGGCGCCCATCGAATCTCTCACCTCGCAGCCAGCCGAACCACCCCGCCCGCTAGCCGCGCCGACCGACGCCCCACCCCCCGCCGGCAACGACCACGACACCACCGAACAATTCATGATCACGGCGCTGGCCGCGATCATGGGCCTCATCCCCCAGGACATCGATCCAGCCCTGCCCATGAACCGGATCGGAATGGACTCCCTGATGGCCGCCGAACTGCGGGGCAGGCTGCGCAGGGAGCGCCGGCTCGACGTACCCGTCTCCCAACTGCTCGGCACCGGCAGCCTGCGATCCATCGCCGCCTCCGTCACGGCGACGGAAACCGCCGGGGGAGGAAGCGGCCAATGACCACCACCGTGGACACCGGATGCGCGCGCGGCCCCGCGCCCCGGGCGGTCCTCCTCACCGGCGCCACCGGAAGCCTCGGCGGCCAACTCGCCCTCGAACTCGTGCGCCGCACCCCGGCCACGCTCTACTGCCTGGTCCGAGCCAGCGACCAGAGTCAAGCAGCCATCAGACTTCGCCGGCGGCTCCTGCCGCTCACAGGCCCCGACTACCCGGCGGAGCGACTGATCGCCGTCCACGGTGACCTCGCCGCCCCGAACCTGGGGTTGTCGGAACTGGACCGCAACGCCCTCGCGGCCACGGTGGACACCATCCACCACTGCGGCGCCTCGGTCCACCTGGCCGCCCCTTACGAGGAACTCGCGGCCGAGAACGCCGACGGCACCCGCACCCTGATCGACTTCGCCCAGCACTGCACCACGACCAGAGGCAGGCCCGTACGGTTCATCCACATCTCGACCCTGGCGACCATTTTCCCCGTTCCGCCCCACACACAGGGGCCCAAGCCCCTCGACGAGTCGACTCCGCCGTCGTACGAGATCCTGCCCGGCCTCGGCTACCCGCGCAGCAAGGCCGAGGCGGAAGACGCGGTACGGGCCGCTCACGGCCGAGGCCTGACACTGACCGTCATGCGCCCCGGACTGATCTACGGCCACTCACGCACCGGCCGCACCTCCGCATCCGACATGATGGTGCCACTGCTGCGTGCCGCCGTCGCCCTCGGCGCTCTGCCGACCGGAACGGGAACCGTGCCCGCCGACGCCGTCGACACCGTTGCCCGAGCCATCGTGGCGCTGAGCCTGCGCCAGGACGCCCCGGGACGTACCTTCCACCTGGTCCGCGCCTCCCCGCTTCCCCTCGACGACGTCCTCGCCGCGCTCCCGCGCGCGGGCTACACACTGGAACGTGTCCCTGTCGCACGCTGGTGGCAGCAGGTCGAGGACAGGGCCACCGAACCCGAAATCCATCCACTCGCCTGCCTGGGCGAAGTCGCCGCCCGCATGGTGGAAGCCGACCCCGACTACCGCTCGGCCCCAGTGCGCTCCGACGTGACCCGGGCGGCCCTCGCCCAGTGCGGAGAACCCGAAGAACCCCTTGACGCCGGGACCTTCGACCGCCTGGTCGCGGCACTCATCGCCGACGGCACGCTGCCCAAGCCACCGAAGCACCACCGCGCACCGTCGGCTGGCAGCACCCGGCTGCGCATCGACGCCCTCATGCCCTCGAACGTCTTCGACGACTGCGTCACCTCCGCCCACCAAGCCGCGGCCGTCTGCGAAGCCGCCGGCTACGGCGCCTTCTGGCTGACGGAACAAGGCCACGACCCGCTCCTGCTCCTGGGCCGGGCCGCCGCACAGACCTCCACCATCAGTCTGGGAACAGCGGCCACCGTGGCACTCGCCCGCAGCCCCATGACCCTGGCCACCACCGCCAACGACCTCCAAGCAGCCTCCCAGGGACGTCTCCTCCTGGGGCTCGGCACCCAGATCCCCAGCCACCTCGCCAACCGATTCGCCATGCCCCACGACCATCTGAGGCCGCGGCTGAGGGAGTACGTCGCCGCCCTGCGCGCGATCTGGGCCTGCTGGAACGAAGGCGAGCCGCTCGACTTCCGCGGCACGTACTACACCCACACGCTGATGACGCCCTACTTCTCCCCACCGCCCCACCCCTACGGCCCGCCGCCCATCCTGCTGGCCGGCGTCGGCCCCCGCATCGCCACGATGGCCGGCGAGATCGCAGACGGACTCATCCCCCCGCCCTTCGCCTCCCGCCGCTACATCGCCGACCAACTCATCCCCGCGCTGGAACAGGGACTGACAACCGCGGGCCGCAACCGGACAGACCTCACCATCACGATGTTCCCCGTGGTGGCCACCTGGAACACGCCGTCGGAACAGACCAGGGCGGAGGACGCCGTACGCCGGCAACTCGCCTTCTGGTGCAGCCCCTCCACCTACCGGCCCATGATGGACAGCGAAGGCTTCGGCGACCTCAACGACAAGCTCAACGCCCTCAGCCTTTCCCGTGACCCCGAACGCTGGGAAAGGATGAGCGACCTGATCACCGACGAGGTCCTGCACACCCTCGCCATCGTCGCGCCCGCCCACGAGATCGGCCCGGCCCTGCACCAACGCTTCGCCGGCCTCGTCGACCGCGTCAGCGTCTTGCCTCCGCACGGCCCCATGGCCACCCTGTGGCACCCCGGCAACATCAATCTCGCCGCAGCCGACCCCCACATCCGCACCCCTGACTGAACGGGTTCCGGCACGGGTCCCGTAGCGAGGCCCGTCGCCCGCCGACTGGGCTGTTCGGATGACATCGAGGCTGTGGGGCTTTGGGGAACGTCTGGGATCGGAATTCCAGTAGTTATGCGCGTCCTGTCGAATGGGGTGTGCCTGGGCGACGGGAGTCGTACATGTCGGCGAGTATCAGGCGGGTATCGGCGGCGCGGGTGGTGGCGCGTGCTGTGGCGGCGAGCGTGGTGGGGCTGTCGCCGGTGCTGTGGGCCGGGGTGGCGCATGCGGCGCTGCCGCCGGGTTGCACGGGCACAGTGACGGCCGGCCCGGATGTGATCACGTGTACCGACGGGGTCCCGCAGGGCCAGGTGATCAACAGCCTGGGCGGGAACGACCGGATCACCGTGACCGGGCGGGTGGCCGGAGAGATCAACACCGGTGGCGGCGACGACACCGTCACGATCACCGGCAAGTCCGCAGCCGTGGTTTTGGAGCGGGACGGGGTGTCGGGCGCCGTGTACGGCGGTGCGGGTAAGGACACCATCACCGTCACTGGGGGCGTCGGCACGGGCACCCAGATCTTCGGAGGCCGGGCTGTGGATGACAGCGGCCTTGTCCACGGCGGTGACGGCGACGACACGCTCACCCTGACCGGCGGGAACGGCAGCCCCGAGCCCGGCGCAGGTGCTAAGGCTGGGGAGGGTGTAGCGGGGCAGGTGCGGGGCGGGGCAGGCGCGGACCGCATCACCGTCCGCGGCGGCAACGCCGGCCCCACCGGGAATGGAGGGGACGGTGTGGCCTCGGGGGCCGATGCGATTCCCTCAGGCGCGGTGCACGGCGGGGA
The DNA here is from genome assembly GCF_056435825.1 of Streptomyces sp. NPDC043876. NCBI lineage: Bacteria > Bacillati > Actinomycetota > Actinomycetes > Kitasatosporales > Streptomycetaceae > Streptomyces > Streptomyces sp. NPDC043876. The sequence continues at coordinate 42,291 of NZ_JBWKDV010000016.1, forward strand.
CCCGGGCCTGGCCTCCCTGCTGGATGCCGGAGACGGCGCAGACATCATCAAGATCACCGGCGGCAACGGCGGAGACGCCGCCACCGGTGGTGAAACCGGCAGCGCCGGCCATGGTGGAGCTGCCTCGGACGGAGTGGTGTCGGGTGGAGCACGCGGGGACACCATCACGCTCACCGGCGGCAACGGCGGCGCCACGTCCGGGACCGGCAAGGCGGGAGCGGCCGGCGCGGGGGCAGGAGGTGTGGTGGCAGGCGGTGATCCCGGGCTGGGACTGCTGACCTTCGAGGGGGATGACACCATCACCATCACCGGCGGCAGCGGCGGCACCAGCTCCAGCCCCCTCTTCCCTGACCAGGGCGGCGGGCTTGGGCTGGGAGGAACGGTGCGCGGGGACGGGGGTGACGACCGCATCACCATTACGGGCGGCAACGGCTCCACCACAAGCGACGCCGGAGTAGGCGTTGACGCTGTGGTTGGCCCGGAGGGACCCGCGGACTCAGTGGAAGGCGGTGCTGGTGCGGACAGGATCATTCTCAACGCAGGTGAGGGCAAGACCGATGACGTCGTCGCGGTAAACGACGCCAGTATCCGCGGTGGTGGGGAGCTGCTGGGCGGGCTGATCGAGGGCAACGACACCATCACTGTCGGAAGCGCCGACCACCCCGACCGCGGCAAGTCCGCTCATTCCCGCTTCGCCGGCGACGCCGGCAGTGACACCATCACCCTCTACGGCCAAGCCGTAGACGTCAGGGTCGACGGCGGCACCGGCAACGACACCTGCGGTAAGGAAAGCACTGGCGCCATCTTCCAGGACTGCAACACCGTCATTCCCTAGCATCCCCCAACGGCCCATCCAGCACCGTGCGAAGGGCCGTGTCCACCTCCTGATCGAGTACGCCGCCGATGCTGACCAGGACTGGATTGCCGCAGCTCGACTGTGATCAATGTGTTCTCCGAGCGCTACACCGATGCAACCGTGCTCGCGGTCCACCATCCTGCGTGCTGCTGCCCGAGGTCGCTGGTGCGGACGCGCTCTGACCGGGTGCATCCGCACCACCGTCCCAGCGCGTCAGCACCCCATTTCGGCCGGAGGGGGTGTGCAATGGCCGTGCAGCGGCTCGGATCGCTTCCAGCCTCCTGGCTTGTTGGCCGCGCGTGGGTTCGGCTACCGTCACACGTCGCCACCCGCCCCGGCCGGCAGCACCCCGGCTACGCGCCCGTCGCTCCGCGACGGCGCATCCGAATCCCGGACAGGCGCACCGGCTGACTGATCACACCGTGGCCATGGGGTGCTTCGTCTGAGGGCCAGAGCGCGCTTTCGCCGTTCGGGGTCAAGGCTGGCAGAGCACCATGAAATGCGTATCTACTGCCGCACGCCTTGACCTGGTGGACGGGTGGCCATAGACCTGTCGTACCGGCCGGGTCAGGGGGAGATCCGCCGGACCGTACATATGACGGGGATGGCGGACGCCGCGATCGTTCAGTGGTCCAGCGGGTCAGCCGCCTCATGGGAGCCGGTGATTCAGTCAGCGGCCCACACCAGTCGGATCCGGCGCCGAGGGGCGCGAACAGCGGACCGACGACATGGCCCCGAGGGCATCACGGTGCGACGGTTCGCGGACGCGCGGACGATGGCACCGGCGCGAAGGCACTGCCACGCGCCGCCCGGGGCCGTACGCGATGCGCGTACGAGCGAGAGAAGAGGTGGTCGGCGTGAGCCGACCCGACATGATGCGAGGACCCACCGGCGGGCAGGTGAGCGACAGCTCACGCCGCCAGGCACTCGCCGACTTCCTGCACCCGCAGGCTCCGATGGCCAACATCGTCGGCTTCGGCCACGGCGTGAAGTGGACCGGCGGACAGCCGACCGGCGAGAGCGCGCTGCTGGTCTTCGTGAACCAGAAGGTTCCCGAGTCGATGCTCCCCGAACGGGACATCGTACCACGCCAGATGGACGACGGCACCCCGACTGACGTGGTCGCGGTCGGCCACGTCTTCGCCCAGCGCGCCCAGCAGCCGCGCCGGACGAGGCCCGAGCAGGCGGACTTCGCCTACCAGGCCGACGGCAGTGCCCGCGAACAGTCGACGCAGCTCGCACAGCCGATGCTCCAAGAGGGCTACGGCATCGGATCGTTCGAGCCGCAGCTGCTCAGGCGCAAGATGCGCCCGTGCCCGTCCGGCTTCTCGGTCGGCAACGTACGTGTGACGGCGGGCACGCTCGGCAGCGTCGTGTACGACTTCCTGCCCGGCGCCTCCACCGACCCGCCCGGCCCCGGACTCGGCACCCCCGCGCGGTTCTACGTCCTCAGCAACAACCACGTCCTCGCGGACTCCAACCAGGCACCCGCAGGAAGCCCCATCGTCCAGCCGGGCACCTTCGACGGCGGCCAGGACCCGGCCGACCGGATCGCGACACTGGACCGGTTCATCACCATCCAGTTCGCCCCGCAGATCCCGCTGGACCGGCACAACAACATCGTGGACGCGGCACTCGGCGCCGTCGAATTCCAGGACGCCACCCGGGACCAGTACTTCAGCGGCGTGCCCAGGGCCTGGCGCCGCAAGGCCAACGTCGCCGTGGGCGACCTCGTCCGCAAGACCGGCAGGACGACGAACATCACCTTCGGCCGGATCATCTCGGTCGATGCGACCATCGACGTGAACTACGGGGCGGCGGGCACCGCGCGCTTCAAGGACCAGATCCTGACGACCAACATCTCCGCCGGAGGCGACTCCGGCTCCCTGGTCACCTCCCAGGACGGCGTCGCCCTCGGGCTGCTCTTCGCAGGTTCCCAGGTCATCACCGTGGCCAACCACATCGAGAACGTCCGGACCCTGCTGCGCGTAGAGATCGCCGAGCAACTCGCCTGACAAGAAGGATCCCCGGCTCACCGCCGGCGATCCGGAGGGGACTTCCCGCATGACCGTTCACGCACAGAAGACGTCGAAGGGCCGGCAGCAGGCCGCCCGCGAACACCGGTTCCTGAATGCGCAAGGGGCCGAGGTCAAGACCCGCGACGAGGCGTTCGCCGCGGTCCAGGAGATCTCGGCGGAGGCAGTCCAGGCCAATGCGAAGCTCCAACTACACAATGGCCAGGTCACGTTCGAGATGGAGCTGACGTACAACCCGAACACCTACCCGTACGTGGTGACGGGTGGCCGGATCACCTCGGGCATCTGCGGCGCTCCGTGGGACATCACCGGCGGCTCCTTCGGGGAACAGCTGAGACTGGAGGCCACACGGTCGGGGCCGGGCTCGTGCGCCGACTCCATCACCGTCGTCGGCGAGTACCAGAACCCGCCGTCCTACCGTGGGACGTACGGGTTCCAGGGAGCCTCGTCCACGTTCAAGCACACGACGCGGTACGAGTGCTGACCCCGCGCGGAGAATGACGCGGAAGAACGTCCGCCCCCTGCCCGTCCGGCCCGGATCCCCGGGCCGGACGGGCAGGGGCCGAACCTATGGTCACTACCCATGCTGACCACCGACGCTCTCAGATGGCTTGCCGCTCCGGAGCGGGATACCAAATTGGTTCGCCAGCTGTACAGCTTCCTGGACGACGCCCGCCTCGCTTACGACCGCCGCCCGACCGTCGTACTACCCCGCGGGGCCAAAGTCCGACCCACCGCACGCGTCAACATGCCCGAACGCCCAATCCTGGTTCAGGCCGTCGGCGGTTCTGAGCAGGGCCTGGAACACGCGCTCTCTCTTGTCCAACGCATCGAGCGCGCAGATTACGCCTTCGATCAGCGCCTGGTGCTCCTCAACGGAAACCCTCAAGCGTGGCCGGCAGACCATCTCGACCTTCTCGCCGACCACACCCCCGTAGGTTTTTCCGAGCGCATGGACCAGGTCAGCAGCTTTCTCAAAACTGGAACTCCGCTTGAGCGTCCGTTGACGCTGGGATGAGACGACCAGACACAGTCTTCCCACCCCACAACCCAGCAGGAGGATCCCGAGACCGGTTCGGGACCCTCCTGCACTTCGTTGACCGTCAATTCAACGACCACGATCGGTGCCTCACGCTCAGGGCACACCGAGTTCCCGCAGTGTGTCCAACTGGTCGGCGGTGAGCTTGTCGCTTCTGGCTCGGCTGTTGGAGATCCATACGCCGAGCCGTACAGCTACCGGCTCGCTCTCGCCTTCGATGGTGGTCGGTTCGGTGTGTCCGCGGAGCACCGGCCGGGCGCCTTCGCGCTCGACCCACTGGGTGAGTGCCGCGAGCCCTCGATGGAATGCCTGCTCCGCCTTGGAGATCCCCGGGCGCATCGCGGTCGGGGCGGGGGACGGTGCCTGGGTTGGTTGGATGCCGAGTCTGGTCAGCCGTTCCTGTTGCTCGGCCGAGAGCTGCGCCAGGTGTGGGCTGCTTCTGTTGCTGGAGCCACCGTCCGAGGTCATCGCCGTCCATCAGCACGCCGGGGGCGATGTCGGGCAGCTGCCCATCGGCGTCGACCAGGTCGGCCAGAGTGCGGCCAGGCGACCGTCGATTACAAGGCGCACGGCGGCCTGACCACGGTGGACCTCTACTCCACCCGCGACGTTGCCCTGCTCCCGGTGGCCCGGCCGTTGGTGGACTGGCGGGCCGTGCGCCGGACCGCGCCCGGCCGCCGCTTGCTGCTGGCCAACCTCACACCGGTGGCGCCGGACCAGGACGTGGTGCTGCTGGCGGGTGGCTGTGTTCGGTGACTACCGACTCCACCTGGAGGGTCGGTTCTGACTCCGCAGGGCCGTGGGCGGCAGGTGTGAGGTGGCTTCCCCTCTCGTGACTGTCCGTTGCGATTTACGGGGGCCTCGGTTGTCTGGGGATGTTCAGGCACGTTCGCTGTGAATCCGGGCAGGGCAGGGCCCGGGGATCGTTTTTCCCCGGGCCCCGTGTGCTGTCGGGCGGTGTCAGGTGCAGGTGATGAGAAGTGAGGTGTTGACGGTGCAGTTGCGGGTGGCGCTGTCGTTGGCGGCGTTGAGGTCGACGGGTGCGCTGTTGGTGCGGACCGCGGTGACGGTGTAGGGGTTGCCGAAGGTGAGCAGGCCGATGGGGGCGGAGAAGTGGCGGGTGGTGCTGGTGCCGCTGGCGAGGGTGGTCAGGGTGCAGGTGACCTTGCCGGAGGTGGGGGTGCAGTCGCTGCTGGTGGCGGTCATGGGGGTGGGCAGGGTGGCGGTGACGGTGGCCGAGGTCAGGGTGGAGGGGCCGTTGTTGGTGAGGGTGAGGGTGTAGTCGATGTGGCCCAGCAGTCCGGGCACGCCCACGGCCGTGAGCGCGACGGAGAGGTCGGCGGCGGCGTAGGTGAAGTGGTCGGCCGCGCTGGTGGCGCTGGTGCCGCCGGGAGTGGTGACCCGCACGTCCACAGTGCCTGCGGTCCCGGGCGGGGCGGTGGCGGCGCAGGAGGTGTCGGTGCAGGTGACGGCGGTGGCCGGGGTGCCGCCGAAGGTGACGGCGGTTGCGCCGGTGAAGTTCGTGCCGGTGACGGTCACCGCGGTGCCGCCGGTGGCCGGGCCGGTGGCCGGGCTGACGGAGGTGACGGTGGGCGCGTCCTGGGTGAAGACGAACACGATGGAGCCGTCGCCCGCGTTGTAGCCGTCGGTCAGCGTCGAAACGGCCCCGGGGAAGGTGCTGGTGATCAGGCTGGAGCCGCCGCCGCCGCTGCCGCCGGAGGCACCGACGACCGCGCCGCCCGAGCCGTAGCCGACGCCGCCAGAGCCGCCTCCGCTGCCCGAGCCGTAGCCTGCTCCGCCGGAGCCGCCGATGCCGGCCTGGGCGTAGGAGGCGCCCCCGTTGCCGCCGCCGGCGTTGGGGAAGGAGCCGGCGCCGCCCGCGCCGCCCGGGCCCAGCCCGCTGCCGCCCGCACCGCCCGCGCCGCCCGCGGTCGCGGTTCCGGCGCCGCCCGCGGCGCCGCCGCCGACCACGCCCGGGATATCGATGCCCGCAGTTCCCGCGCTGCCGCTGTCGCCGCCGGGGACGCTGGGCTGCGAGGGCGGTTCGGGTGAGGGAGCACTGGCGCTGCCGCCGGATCCGGCGGTCAGCAGCGGGGTGCCGGTGTCGGTGGTCACGGCCACCAGGCCGCCGCCGCTCGAGGGGAGGTACCTACTGGGGGGATAGAACTGTCCGTCGTTGCCCTTGGCGCCGACCGTCAGGTTCAGGACCTGGCCGGGGGTGACGGCCAGGGTCGCGTTGACCAGGGCGCCCTTGCCTCCGGGCACCGTGCCCCAGCCTCCTCCGCCGGCACCCTGCAGGGTGACGGCGACGGAGGTGACGTCGGCCGGCACGGTGACGCTTCCCGTACCGGTGGGGCCGCAGGTGATGGTGGTGGTGGCACCGGACACCATCGGGTCAGCACACGATCCCGCAGCACTGGCGGGTGTGGCCATGGCCACCAGTCCCGTCAGTGCCAGAGCGCCAGTGACGGTCAGCGCGGCCAGCCGCCGACGCCTGCTCGGCAACGGGTGGCGTAACTGGGTGGTCGACGACATCGAAGATCAATCCCTCCGTCGTCCGCACCACGACGGCGAGGACCGGAGGTCCCCAGCAGACCGGCAGTGGTGCGGTCGTACGGGACCACCCGCACCACGAACCGCCGCGGTACGGGCATGCCCCTCGCGCACCACCGCGGCCGATCACGACCACGACAGCCCCGGACACGCACTGCGCCCCAACACCCGGACGCCGCCAAGTGATTCCAATGCCACCTTCCCAGCACCGCACCGCCCATCGGGCCATAACAGCGGGATGCGACGGACGCCGGAGGTGCTTTCAGCCAATCCGGCAGCGACAAGCATGTCCTTACCCGGGCCGGCGTCAGCGCCCTCCCGCCCCACTTCTGCGGCGTCGTCCGCTCCTGTGCCGAGTTGGCGGCTGGCCGGGGGAGCGGGGCACGGCCGCGGGTTCCTCGGCGGCGGCTTGCGGTACCTCGGCCGGCTGTGGGCTGTGCGGGGGAGTGGCGAGGCGGTGGGCCGGTGCCCAGGGCGTGACGTTCGGGCATGCGCTCAGTTTCCCCAGCCGGGGTACGACCTGGGAGCGGCCGCAGCCGCAGAACGACCCCCGTTCGAGTGGAGGGCAGCGGCCCCGGAACCTGAGGAAAGACGGTTGGCTCGAAGAGCATGATCAGTTATGATCGGGATAAATTTGTTCAATAACGGGGGATTGAGTTCATGAATAAGCGTTCTGTGGTTCTTTTCAGTTCCCTTGTCGCGGCTATTGCGCTGACAGTAATTCCTGCATCGCCGGCCTCTGCGGCCGGCGGCTTCACTGGCGAAATCAGGAACGGCAACAGCGCCAAATGCCTTGAGATCGCTGACTGGAGCACCGCTAACGGTGCTGTTGCGCGGCAGTGGACTTGTACTGGTGGTGCTAACCAGAAGTGGAATTACGACCTCGGGACTGGATACATTAAAAACCAGTACAGCGGTATGTGCCTTGAGATCGCTGACTGGAGTACTGCTAACGGTGCTGTTGCTCGCCAGTGGAGCTGCTCTGGTGGTGCTAACCAGAAGTGGGACTACGTTTTCAACATGAATAACACTCCGTTCTTTGAGTTTGTCAACCAGTACAGTGGCCGATACCTTGAGGTCGCTGACTGGAGCACCGCTAACGGTGCTGGTGCTCGGCAGTGGGGATCCACCGGTGGAGCCAACCAGAAGTGGTTCTAGTAGAGATGTGATCCGCGCTGTGATTCCGCTAGGGTCCTGGAGGCGAAGCCGGAAGGACCTTGGGTAGGGGAGCGAAGCGGACTCACCCAACGAACCAACGGTCCGGACCTCGTGAAACGGAGTCAACTCCCGCCGCAAGCCGGCGGTTCGGGGCCGAGCGAAGTCGGCCCCGAACCCTGTCCGAGGCGAAGCGCAGGACTCCGGCCCGAAGGGCCGACCCTCAAGATCCGCCCCTGCCCAGGCCCCGCCCCGTACGGGAGTCCTGGCTGCCCTGAGTCGGACATCGTCTTCGTGCCGGATGGCACACCGGTGCATTTGTGGTGCTGGACCGATAGCAGCGCCCCCCCGCTGGCTACCCGCCGTCGGCCAAGCGCTGGTTCTACGTCAACCATGACGGCGTCCGTCGGCCGTCGGCACACGGTCCGGGAATCCGGGTCGTCGGCCGGCTCATGATTATGCTGTATCCGGACAGAATTGTTCGCTCGATCGGCCGTAGAGAGTTAGAGTTAGGAGGGGCTCGGCCAAAACCCGCCCCACCGAGACGGTGTCTCGTGCCGCACCTCCATCCGCCACGGCGATCCGGCTCCCGACACAAGCTCCGTCATCGGCATCAGCTGAGGCGTCCCGACGATCCCGCCGAGTGCTCATTGGGGCAGATGGCGGGTTTCCTTGACGTGACCGGAGCGACTATCGAGGAGCGGGTCGAGGGCACGCTCCTGGCCACAAGCCGGGGGCTTTACGGCCTGGGTGGGCGGGCGCTGTACGGGCTTGCCGAAGCCGATCCGGGCGGGGTGTTTCTCTGGGACGGTGGCACCTTGATCAATGGCGGGACGGGGCTGGCTGGTGTGGGCGGGGGAGGCGGGCGATGCGTGAACGTAAGGAAACCGGCAGAAGGTAGCGAAAGGTAGGGGTGCGTCCGCATGTGTTATCCCTGCAGTTGCGGGCGGGCACTGCCGAGCTCGCTCCTGGCCGCCTCCACGAAAGCAAGGCGGCATTCGCGCTTGGTGGGTGCCTGGCCGCTGGCCGCTACGTCGCGGACGATCTGGTGTAGTGCCTCGGTGTAGCGACGCGCGGCTTGAGCGACTTGATGCAAGCAGACCAGTTCAACGGCCTTTTCTGCGAGCCACAATGCGTGGAGGATCTGGTCTTGGGGTTCATCCGTAGTCGGCAGGCCCAAGCTCCTGCGATCCAGCAACAGCTCAACCTTCTGTGCGGCGGCCAGGAATATCAGGATGACGTCCTTACGCTCTGCCCGCTCGGTCTCCAGTCGGCGGTGCAGGTCGCGCCGTGTCTCCACGCGAGTCGACAGGTGCTGTCCCACGAGTGTGCCCATGGTTCCCAGCAGGACCCCGACCAAGGCCAGTACCGTTCCCCCACTGACTCCGTCCACAGCGTCCAGACTGACTCACTCCGGCGCGCAGGTCCAGGACTTGTAAGAGACTGGCCGCCGTTCGCCGACGCCTGGGTTGCGGTCCTGACCTGACGGCAGTGGCCGGAGTCCGGTTTCCGAGGGGCCACGCATGGTCGTGGTCTGGACCGGCGGCGGGGGCTTGAGCGTGCGGTCGGCATCCGATCAGGCGGCAGGTTGCGCTCGCCGGAGTCACGGCGGTGCCGATGGCCGCCGTGGCCCGGGGGACGGCGGCGCCCCGGTCGGTTCGTCAGGAAGTGGTGTGGTCGGTGTTGGTGTTCGGGTTGCGGAGTTTGGCCTGGATCTTCTTGGCTGTGTACCCGGCCCGGCTGATGAGGGCCGCGGCCAGGGTGTTGCCGAGGAGGTCGTGGCCGAGGAAGGCGTACAGCGTGGACAGCGTCATGGTCTTCTCCCTGTCGCTCCCCGCTACACGAAGCAGTAGCACTGCTCTCTCTCCACCGGTGCAAGTGGAGGACGTCCTGGCCCGATCCACGCTGGCGTACGGCACCCGCCCCGTCCACAAGTCCGCGGGCGTTCACCTGGGATGGGATCCGCGCTGGCCTACCCTGCGCCTCTCGCCCGACAATTCCGACTGCCAGCGCCAACGAGTACCGGAGGCTGTCACGGGTCGTCGGTGCCCAGCCCCGGGCTGCCCTCCGACGGCCCACGGGCGGCCCGGGTGAATCAGCTCGTTCGGCGGCGAGCCTGTACGCTCTTCCGCTTCAATGTCCGCTATGGAACTCCGAGAGAAGTACCCGTGGAAAGCCGAGCATCACAGGGTCGGCACGGCTTCCGCACGGGGTGAGTGCACCTGGGGAGCCCCCTGCTCCCAACCCCCGGTGTGGAGCGTGCGGGTCAGCGACCCGAGCGGTGACAGCTGGTGGGCCGCATGCCAGGATCACACCGCGGCATCCACGGTGCTTTCGCCCGGCGCCACCAGCTAGCCTGTTACGGGGGAGCTCGGCGCCGTTCACTCGCACCGGCCGGGTTCGAGCGGATGCCGCCGCGCTGCTGCGCCAAGTCGTGGTGCCTCGTGATCGCAGGAGCGCCCGCCACTGGGGCCGGTATCGCCATGTACGTCCTTCCCGGACCCGGCTTCCCCTTCCTGGCCACCGGCCGCCGAAGAGGTAATCAGAGGTGACGTGTCGACGGCCCGCAAGACACTGGCCGCAGTGGTGGCCCTTGCCTCGATCGCCCGCTCGATCCAGCAGATCAGGAAACAGGCCCACGGCATGGCCACGAAGACAACTGACTCGATTGCTGGCGACTTCCGGGCCACGTATGACGTCGACGGTTTGATCAGGACCGAGAAACTGCCCGGCGGCTGACGTCTCAACGTCACCGAGGACTCCACCCGCTTCCGCTCCTGGACGACCGAGAACAGCAACGGCTCTCCCAGCACGGGCGGGTCGCATAACGTGATCTGCATGCACAGGGGGATGGCGTTAGCGGGCCGCTACCAGCTCGACAGCCGGTTGGGGCAGGGCGGCATGGGAGAGGTGTGGGCGGCGTCCGATCTGCGGCTGCGTCGTACCGTTGCCATCAAGATGGTGCTGGCTGCGCACCTGCGTGATGACCGGCTCGCCGACCAGGTCCTGGCCCGCTTCCGCCGTGAAGGCGAGGCAGCCGCCCGGCTGAACCACCGCAACATCGCCGTCGTCCACGACCTCGGTGAGCACCGGGAGACGAGAGACGACGGGCAGGTGGACGTCTCTCCGTTCCTCGTCATGGAGTTTCTGGAAGGGCGTGACCTCGCGACGGTCCTGCGCGAGGACCACCCCGGCGGGCTTCCCCTGGAGAAGGTACTGGAGTACGGCGCACAGGTGTGCGACGGGCTGGCCGCCGCCCACGCGCGGAACATCGTCCACCGCGACATCAAACCGTCCAACCTCATGCTGCTCGACGACGGAACCGTCAAGATCTGTGACTTCGGGATCGCCCAGATCCAGGACGGCACGCTCGGCCTGACCACGACCGGAGCGCTCCTCGGCAGCCCTCTCTACATGGCCCCCGAGCAGCTCGGCGGACAGCCACCGACGCACTCAGCCGACCTGTACGCCCTGGGCGCCAGTCTGTACGAACTCCTCACAGGGCGCGCCCTGTTCACAGCGGACTCCGCGTACGCCGTCATCGCCATGCACCTGTCCACCATTCCCGAACCGCCCAGCACCCGCCAGCCCACCATTCCCCCTGGCATCGACGCCCTCGTCACCTCCCTCCTCGCCAAAGATCCCGCCGACCGCCCCTGCACTGCCAAGGACGTCGCCGCACTCCTGCGCTCCGCCCGCCTTGCCCAGGAGGATGCCGATGAACCCCTGCGGCGGGCTCGGGACCGGGCCGGGCAGGTACGCAAAGCCCCCGCGGGAGAGGGCCCGAACATGCCGGGCGCTGGCGGCTCGAGCAGATCGCGGTGGCGGCAGGGCGAGGGCTTGGCTCTACGGCCGGCATTGCGTCCCCTGGTCACGGCGGTCGCGGTGGCCGGGCTGGCGACGATCTTGATCCTGACGGGAGACTCCATCCTCGGCACACCGGGCGATTGCCGGGCCAAAGCTGCCGAGCAGCTCAGCCCCCGAGCAGGACTCGAAGGCCCCGCTGTCATCCAGCAGGCCGCCTTCGCCCTCAAGCCCGAGGCCATCATCCTCTTTCAGCCCGACGCTGTGAGGCCGGCCCGCGGCTGGCCCACCGCCCCCGCCGCAAGCTACACGCCCCAAATCCCGCCCACACCGACCGCCGAGCCGACCCCGAGCCCCACACCCACCCCCAGCCTCTCGCCGACACCGACACCGACACCGACACCGACACCGACACCGACCACATCACCCACTCACGACAAGCACGACCCCTGCGCCCCACAGGTCACCCCCTAAACCATGAGCCGGACGCAACCTGAAAACACGCCAGCCTGTCGCCGACCCACTCCCGCTCGCCTTGCTCGACGAGCTGAGCGTGCAGGTGCTCGGCGCTCGCCTCCGCCCCCGGGGCGGCGTCCGTGCTGGCGCGTGACCCTCTTCCTCCCTGGCCGGGGCGGGTCGGTCCAATGAGCGGCGGTGGTGTAACCGGTGCGGTAGCTGAGGTCAGATTCGGTGCGTGCTGGGCTGGGTGCATGAGCCCGGCGGTCGGTACCGAGGATGATGCGCTGCTCCCGCCCCTGGAGACAGGGGCCGACCGTGTCCGCGGAGCGCCCGGGCGCTACCACGGCCTCCAGCGGTCGCCTCCGCAGTTGGATGATGCCGCGTCGGATCCGGTCACTGACCTGTTCCGGGATCTCCATAGCCAACGATTGGTACTGGAACCGCAGGACCGCTATTGGCCGAAAATCGGTGGGGTGCACGGCTCTCTGCTGTCGCCACCCACCGACCTGTCAGCGCGTGGGCTGCGAGGTGCCAGACCCCAGCCGTGTAGTCGAACCCGGTGCCGTTTGCTCCGTGTGGTGATCCTCTTGAAGTGGAGTTGATGCTCGCGCAGGCCGCGGAGTCGGTGCCGGCCCCAGCTGCGCTGCGTGCGGGGGTGGCTTACGAGCAGAAGCGGGAGGGCCTATATGAACAAACAACCGAAGAGCGGATTTATATTCGACTTTCAATCAATCTCGTCAGAAGTCTGACAATCGTCTAGAAGTGGTGGGAAGCTGCACGGCATGGCGAGGTGCGCGACGGCGCGTAGCTGCCAGGGGAGGTCTCATGCATGGATCATTGTTGCGAAGAGCCCGCGGACTGCTGGCGGGCTCATTGATGGCGGCCGGGATTGTCGGCCTCAGCGCCGCTCCGGCGAGTGCCTGGACGGGGGGAAATGTCTGGGTGAACTTCGGCGACTGGAACTGCCCGGGCGGTGGATCGGTGGTCGGGGTCTATTGGGCGGTGGATGCCTATTCAAGCGGCCCTGCCGGCGGTGACTGGGGTGACAACGTCATCTACCCGCGCGTCCGTGTGGGAGCCGGGGCGTACAACACGCTGAGCTATCAGACCATGTGCAAGAAGTGGGGCTGGTACACCTACCGCGGTGTCGTGAGCCAGCGGACCCTCACGCCGTACCAGTCGGGTCTGAGTTACTGGTACTAGCCTCTCCGTCGGCGGCGGTATCCGGAATGCCGGATCCCGCCGCCGACTTCCGCGTCTGCTCGGCTCCCACCGCCGGTCGGCGGTTGTACGCGCGGGGTGGTCCGGCACGGCCTGACCATGAAGCTGCCCCAGTCGATGACGATCGGCCGCAGCGACGAGGTGGACCTCTACATCGCCGCGTTCAACTCCCACGACGGCTCCAGCGCGTTCCGGATCGTCGTCACCCCCGTGGGGGTGGTGTGCGCCAACACCCTGCGGGCCGGCCTCCGCAACGCGAAGAGCAGCTACACCGTCCGGCACACCTCCGGAGCACGCGGCCGCATCGCCCAGGCCCGCCAGGCCCTCGACCTCACGTTCACCTACGCCGAGGAGTTCGAGAAGGCCGCCCACCGGATGCTGGACATCGAGATGAGCACCGCCACGCTCCGCGCGGTGGTCGAGGACCTGTGGCCGGTCACCACGGCGGACAGCGCCCGCAAGAAGACCAACCAGAACACCCGCTGGGCCACCATCCGCAACCTCTTCGAACACGCCGGCACCCAGGCAGGCATCCGCGGAACCGCCTGGGCGGGCTACAACGCCATCACCGAGTACACCAACCACTGCGCCCCGGCACGCGGCACCAGCCCCGAACTCAAAAACGCCGCCCGCGCCGAACGCGTGATCACCGGCACCACCGACGACATCCTGGAACGCGCCTTCCACCTCATCACCGTCTAACCCACCGCCCCGGGGCGCAGCACCCACGCTGCGCCCCGACCAGCGGCCCGGAGGAGTGGCACCCCCGGGCCCGCCGCAGAACCGCGCAGGCGAGCCCAGCGGCCCGCGTGCGCGCCCTGTTCGGCTGGCCGGGGGCGGGTCAGCGACTGGTGGTGTCGGTTCCGGTGCCGAGGGGGCGTCGGGTGGGGGAGTGGGGTACCGCGGTGTCCTCGGGCGTAGGCGGGGTGGTCTCCGCCAGCTCGGCGGGGAGGCGTCCGCGAAGGGGGGCCGGTGTGGCGGTGGTTGTGGGGCGGGGGCCGGTGCCCAGGGTGCGGCGGTTCATGTCTCCCAGTCTCGCGGGCGGGTGGGATTCGGGTAGCGGGTGCCCGGACGCTGACGCTGTGATGGCTGGTGGCCACGCGGGCTGGATGGGCCCGTACGATCTTGGCGTGGATACCCGGGGAGACGAGTCGCGCTGCGGGCTCTGTGGTCAGGTGATGAATGCCTGGCATGAGCAGCATGACGAGGAGTCGATGGGTGGCGCGGGCAGGCGTGTGGAGTACGTGGTGATCGAAGTGCGCGGCGGTTGCGCCCACTATCAAGCTGCCGATGCCGCTTCTGGAAGACGTAAGACCGGTGCGGCCGGTCTGGCGGAAGCGCTGGGGATCGCCCTGGCGGATCTTCCCGGCCGCCGTTACACGTGCTGGGAGTCGCCTGCGGAGTACGGCGTCATCCGCAGTGGCTTCGAGCTGGCCTGACACGCACCATGCTCCGGGCCATTGCCCGGAGCATGGTTCTGTGACGGGGCCAGGCGGGGGTGCCACCGCGCGGGCAATGATGAAGACAGGGGTGTCCCCATCATTGCGACCCGCGCCCATCAGGATGTCTCTGAGGGGTCATGACGGTGTTTTCCAGGGCGGTGCGCAGGATCTGGCCTGTGGTGATGATGTGGGCTGCGATTCGGTCGCGTTCTTCGAGGGCTTCGGCGGTCGCGGTGCGCTTGGCGGTGGCGCTGGTTCCCCACCGGTCGGGCCACGCCTCCAGGGCGCGTACGTGGGGTTGGTTGGTTGGTCCAGTAGACGCCGTGGTGGAGAGGTGACCAGAGCTGGTTGGGGAGGGTGACACACAGCCGTGCGGTGAGCCCGGCCCCGTTGTGGGGGCCGGTGCCGCCAGGGGTCTGCCCGGCGTGCTGCGCGCCGTCGGGGATGGCCGCCCAGGGGCGGAGGAACCCGAGGTGTTCCAGCTCGGTACGGAGCGCGGTGGCCAGGGCCCGCCAGGGGGTCACCCGGTGGCGGCCGTTCTCGCGGAGCCGGTCCCGCTCAGTCCGGATCTGAGCCCGTGCCTCACGCAGTACTGCGCCCCGCAGTGTGAGGACTCCGGCGGGGGCTTTGCTGGCGGCCCTTGAGGAAGAGCGGTTCGACGCGCGGCAGGCTGCCCGGTACGAGGATCTGGCCGACGACTGTCATCGGGATCGGCTGCCTCATCACACTGGTGGGAGCAGTCGGCTTCTTCTTCTGACCCTCCCCGAGAGCCAGCCCGCCCCGCCTCCCAGAGCCAGACCCGAACGGGTGCTGCACCAGATGGCGACCGACGGTTGACCGCCTGGCATACGCACGGCGGGGGTACAGGCCGGATTCGAACCGGCGTCATCCCCTCCTGACAAGAGGGCGCGTCTACCTCTGCGCTACAGTCCCCCCGCCGCGGTGGGCACAGCCTATGTGCTGATGCCAAAACCCGCGTAGCGGGTTTCCGTCCTGGAGGCGCAGCCGAAAGTATCCGGGTGGGGGAGCGGAGCGGACCCACCCCAACGGGCCGAAGGCCCACACCCGGTGAAACGGGGTCACCCATGCTCGCGGAGCGGGCCGTTCGGGCGGAGCGCAGCGGAACCCGAACCAGTCCGAAGCGAAGCGGAGCACCCCGGCCGAAGGCCGGCCCTGATAGGCGCCATGGATCTTTCACAGGCTGGCGACACGGGTGTTCGGCGGGTTGCGGAGCGCTGAGCTGGGCTGACTGGGCGGAGAGTGACGTTCCTCCAGTGCGGGGCGGTGTCGTTTCGCAGGTAGCCAGGGTGGCGTGCGTGTAGGTGTCGCTTCCCTCAAGGCTGCCGTGCCGCTGTACGCGGAAGCCCTGACGCCGTTCTTCCTACCGCCCGCGCCGGCGTCCGGGTCTCGGCGGCACCCCGGTGCCGCCGCTGCACCACCACGCCGGTCACCGCGGCCCTCAAAAAAGTTGAGCCAGGACCCGAGCTCGTGGGCAAGCCCAGCGCCCATCTGAATTTGGTGCTGACCGTCGGCTTGCCGTCGTGGTCGGCGGCTGCCAGCTCGTCCAAGGGTTTCACGTCGATTCGGCCGTTGAGAATCGCGGGGAAGACCGGGCGCGGACCGATGAGTTCGTTCATGATCATCAGTCATAGGTCATGGTCGGTGCGCCATAGCCGAAGGTGGGGCTGAAGCGTCCACCGATCCGACCCGCCAACCGGACACGAAACACTGAGGAACCGTAGATGCGTACCCTGATCAGCACTGCCTTCATCTCGCTCGACGGCGTCGTGGAGGCCCCGGGCGGCGAGCCCGGCTACCGGAACTCCGGCTGGACCTTCAAGGACATCGAGTTCCTCCCTGAGGCGTTCGAGATCAAGGGCCGCGAGCAGAAGGAGGCCGCAGCGATGCTGATGGGCCGGACCAGTTACGAGGCGTTCAGCCCGGTGTGGCCGGACATGGCGGACTTCGCCGACTACAAGGTGATGCCGAAGTACGTCGTCTCCACCACCCTCACCGAGGTGGCTGTGTCAGTGACAACTGACTCCAGTGGTAGGTCACCTCTGACTCCGTTCACGGGTCTCCAGGCCAAGATCTGAATATGAGAAGCGAGTCCATGTCGGCGTACACAGGTAAGTCTCAGGCGGGTACACGTGAACGTGCGGTCGGGCGAGTGAAAGCAGCCGGGCGGCAGGGTCAGCAAATTGGGGTGACAGGTCTCGACCTCGTGGGCATGATCGGTCAGTTGTTCCGTCATGTCTGACTTCAGGGGTACGCCACGTCCATCCACCGCGAACGAGCCTGGTCGCTGCCTTGGGCTGCCGCTGACCCGAGCCGGAACGCTTTCGACTGGGACAACGATGAGGCGGCACAGCTGACGGCGCTTGTCGTCCCGATGGTGCCTTGCGAGGCCGACCGGACGGCTGATCCCGACCGGATGGCGGGCTTTCGATTCATCGACAAGGTCACCGTGCTGCTGGTGTCCCGCTACGGCCGGTGGGCCTGCGGTTGGGACTACTCAGTCCACAACGGCGGTCCCATCGACGCCTGGTGCTGCGATTCGCACTCGGTTGGAGAGGCGCAGGAGACCGCCGAACGCGTGGTGACCTGCCTGCTGGAGTGGCGTGACTGGCTGGAGGACGTGGCCGAGCGGTTCGAGCAGCTTGCACCACATCCCGACGCGGACGCCGAGGACCGAAGCTGGCATCTGGAACGCGCGGTAACCCGCCTGGTCACCGCGGTCGTCAACAGCACCCACGCCGAGTCCTCCTGGTATGGGCTCTGCGAGACGACGCTGACCTGGTTCCTCACCTCCACCGGCCTGGGCCTGGAAGAGGCGCAGAAGGCGGTGGAAGCCGCTATCGGCGGCCGGTTCAAGAGCCACGTTGTGCCTGCCCCGACCCTGGTCGACACGGTTGGAGAGGACCTGGCGATTCGCCTGACCGGTCGCGGGTTCTATCGTGAGCGATGACGCGCTGGCAGCGTGGTGCAAGGTCAGGGAGCAGGGCGACTGGTCCTCGGACGCGAGCGTAGGCCCGGCACCGGGGCGCCCGGCCGTCGACGGACTCGCTGCCTGGTTCGACGGTCCGGTCCGCCTTCGGGACCCGGATCGGGCCAGCCGGCTGCTCGCTGCGATGGCCCTGTCCCGCGTCGCGGCCTCACAGGGAGAGCCGCTCACCCCGACCCTTCTCGCCGACTGGCAGAGGCTTCGACTCCAGCAGAGCCGACGAGGACCGGCAGTGGGGTTTCGTTGTCCAGGGCAGCGGAGAACCGGCCAGTGCTCCCCGCGCCGAGGTGGCGTTCATTCCCATCGTCATCGCCTGACCCGCTGGTGGGAGGCGCACGGCCGCTCGCGCGCCTCCCATCAGCGGACCGGGTTCATGGACGGCTGTCACTCGCGCTCCGCAAACTCGGCGTCCCAGCCGAGAAAAGCCACACCTCCGCCATCCGCCAGCTCGTCCTCCAGGCCCGGCGCCCGTCATCGCCCAGGCACTGGGCTACCACGACAAGAGCGCCACCCGCATCGCCACCGAGGCCGGAGCCGCTGGAAGAACTACGCACCCCGGCGACCACACACGCTGAACGGCCCGCTCGAACTCCGCGCCCGGCGAAAGATCACCCCTGCTCGGCTGCCTTCGCCCCACAGTGGTAACCATGCTGAACCGAGTAGCCGTTCTGTCCGACATTCACGGAGTCCTGCCGGCCCTGGAGGCAGTGCTCGCCGAACCAGACGTCAGCGCTGCCGATCACATCGTGCTGACCGGCGACATCGCCGCTGGCCCGCAACCGGCTCAGGTCCTCGACCTGCTGACCAGCCTCGGCGACCGCGTCGTCTGGATCAGCGGCAACGCCGACCGCGAACTCCTCGAATACCGCCGGGGGCAACGCGAAACGATCCCCGATCCGATCGCCCCCTGGGCAGCCGAACAGCTCCGCGAGGACCATCTCGACCTTCTCAGCTCGCTTCCACGATCACTCTCCCTGTCCGTGAACGGCCTGGGAAAGGTGCTGTTCTGCCATGCCACCCCCCGCGACGACGAGGAGGTTGTCCTGGTCGACTCCCGCCTCGACCGCTGGGAAGAAGTCTTTGACGGACTCGATGCCGACATTCGCACCGTGGTCTGCGGCCATACCCACATGCCGTTCGTCCGCCTCGCTCACGGCCGACTCGTGATCAACCCCGGCAGCATCGGCATGCCCTACGGACGAACCGGAGCTCACTGGGCCCTCCTGGGCCCGGGCGTCGAACTCCGCACCACGCACTTCGACCTCCAAGCCGCAGCCACCCAGCTCAACCAGGACTCGTCCTACCCTGACATCACCGAATGGGCCGACTACTTCCTGCACGCCCGCGCGACCGACGCCGACGCCCTCACAGCCTTCGCACCACGCGACGGGCGCGACCACAGCCCGTGACACCCGCTCCCCATCCACGACAGCGGGCAGCCGAACACCGACTACACGATCAACGACGCCTACCCATCTCAACCCCCGGACCCCCCGCCCTCATGGCGCCCGGCAGGACCCTGGAGGCCCCCTCACTAACCACGAGCAGGGGTCTCAGCTATCCCGCTGCGGAGTTGATCGCGCCGGTCGGCTTGAAGGTGCCGAGGATCAAGGGGGCGTGGCGCCTGCGGGTGAGCGGGGAGTCTCGGCGAGGGCGTGGGTGATTGCGGTTTCGGTGGTGTCGGTGAGGCTGATGTCGTACGTCCGGGCCATCTGCTGGACGCGGGCGACGGTCCGGCGGATGGCTGCCTGGTCGCCGGCGGCGGCTTCGATGTGGAGGAGGTCCTGGTAGAGGATCTCGGAGGTCTCCTCAACGGCGAGGCCCTGGTGAACGGTGCGGCGAGCGGCGTCGAGGTCGGGGGTGGGGCCGTCGGCGTGCCAGCGGGCGAGGGTGTGGGCGATGTCGGTGATCCTCGACAGCATGACCTGGGTGTCGGGTTCGGCCCAGGGCAGGGTGCGTCCTTCGAAGGGTCGGCCGCGGACGAGTGCGAGCGCGGCTTCGAGGTCGGCGGTGCCAGCTCCGGGCCCGGCGGCAAGCCCCCGAGATGCGCGCTTTTTGAACTCGCTCCAGTCCGAGGTGATGGAGGGATCCAGGGTGTACCCGGCGCCGTTCTTCGGCCGCGGCAGGAGCGGCCGGCCGTCACTGGTGAGCCCGAGCGCGGAGCGCAGCTCGGACAGACGCGAATGCATGGTACGGGCGGACCACGGCGTGACCGGATCCATGGCCCTGCACAGATATTCGATGCCGCGTCCGGGCCGCAGGCACAGCAGCGCGGCGAGGGCGGCGGTGCGGGAACTGTGGGAGGTGGCCTGGGTACCGGTGATCCGCACGGGACCCAGGACGTCGATGCGTACCCCGGGTTCCTCGGTGGCGGGCTGCGGAGGCACGGAAGGCACGCGCTTTGGCGTTGTCCGCGCGGGAGCGGCTGCCTGAGCAGCAGAACCGGAATTGCTCGCAGGCTCCTCCCGAGGGCCCCCGGCCACCGCCTCCGTCTTGGCCTCATCGTCTTTCCGAGGCGGGGGCTGGGAGCCGCGGGATGACCCGGTTGATGCTCCGGTGAGGAGCGCGGGGAAGGGGTTGCCCGGGTCCTGGGCATCGGCAGTGGTGGTGTGGACGGTCAGCGGACGCCCGGCCCCGGCCGGATGGTCGTGGCTCTCAGTGAACCCCCATGCCCCGGTGGCCGGCTGCGCCTCCTGGGTGGAGATCTGGAGGGCGTGGAGGTACTGCTGGTATTGCTCGTCGGTGATCCTCTGCAAGGTGACGGGGAGGCCGAGCAGCTCCAGTGTGGGCTCCGCCCCGCGGGTGACGTCCACGATTGCGGCGTGGGGGAAGGCGTGCCGGGCGGCGTCGCTGGCGGGCAGGACCACCGCCGTGGTCAGCGCGCGGGCGGCGGCCAGGGCATCGGCGAGCTGCATCAGGTGTTCACCGTCGTGCTCGCCTGCGGCGATCAGCATCCAGGGCAGGGCTTGTTCACCGCTCTGGTGAGTTTCCAGCAACAGTTCACCTAGGTCTGCGGCGACGGCCGGCAGGTGCGGCATCGTCCGCACGCGGCCCTGGGGCAGAAGCTGCGCCAGCCGGCTCCCAAGACCCGCGGTGAGGATCTCGCTGTAGCCACCCCACCCGCACGTCCCCAGCTCCAGCGCCAGCGCCCGCCCGACTTCCAGGACGTCGTCGGGGGTGCCGTCCAGGAGCAGGACACCACAGGTCGACAGGTCCGCCATCAGCAGACCGTCCCCGTGAGCGCCCAGGGTCACCAAGTGCGGATAAGGCGCCACCACATCCTGCAACCCCCCAGCGTCGGGATCAGGAAGGACGGCGTCAGGGTCCAGGACCCAGGTGCGGGCATCCTCCCCAGCGGTGAACGGCAGCAGCGGCGTGTCGGCCGCCTCCTCCAGCAGCAGTTGCACCGCCCGCCCACTCAACAGTGCCCCGCGCAAGGCGGGCAGGGGCTGGCCGGCGGTGTCCGCGTGCTGGGCCATGGTGCGCAGCACCCGGTCCAGCAGGGCGACGCCGTCCGGCTCACCGGCCGCGCCCAGGACTTGTTCCAGGGTGGTGGGGTCGGTGTCCTGGGCGATGGTCTGGCCCGCCTGGCGCTGGCGCTGCTGGAGGATCCGGCGAACACCGAGGGCCCCGGCCAGAGACGCGGCGAGCAGGGTTCCCAGCCCGGCGACCAGCGCCCAGTTGATCCCGGACGTGCTGTGCGAGGCGGCCTTGGCGGGAGCGCCGGCGGCCGGGGCAGTGGGCGCGGGGATGCTCTGCTGCGGCACCTGGGCTGCGGGGGCCGACGCGGAGGAGGAGGGGACCGGGGCCGCGGGAGAGGACGCGGACGGAGCCGGAGCGGCGGTTGAGGGTGCGCCTGCTGACGGCGTCGGGGGTGCCGTCCGCTGCGGGGGAGCGGGTGCCGGATCCTTCTCTGCGGGCGGTGGGGCGGGGGTGGTGTGCGGGGTCTGGGGGAGGGTGAGCTGCTGTCCGGGGTGGATGAGGTCGGGGTCGGTGAAGGTGCCGCCGCCGGGCAGGGCCTGGCCCTGGTTCAGCTGGTAGATCTCCTGGAAGCGGTCTGCGTCACCGAGTGTGGTCTCGGCAATCTTGGTGAGGCTGTCGCCCTGCTGGACGGTGTACGTCGCGGCGGTGGGCGCAGCCTGTTGCGGGCCGTGGTCTTGGGCGGCGGGGGCGGGGCGGGCGTCGGCGGGCAGCAGCAGGACCCAGCCGGGCTGGATGGGCTTGTCCGTGTGGAAGATCGCACCGTCGGTCATGGTCCGGCCGGCGTTGAGGGCGGCGATGTCGCCCCACCGCTCGCCGTCGCCGAGGCGCTGCTCGGCGATGGACCAGAGGCTCTCGGCGGGCCGGCTGTCGCGGACGGTGTGCTGGTTCGGCGTGCCGGCCGTGTCGGCGTCCGCGGGGGACGTCTGGACGGTGGTGGGGGTGCCGTTGGTGGGGGCGGCGCTCACGCTGGTGACCGTGGTGTGCGGGGCGGCGGTTGCGGGTGCGGCGAGTGCGGTTCCGGCGGGCAGGGCGAGCAGGATCGCGCTGACGAGCGTTGCGGCGGCCCGCTGTCCGGCCAGTCCCCTGATCTGCGGGACGCTTCGTCCGCGGAGTTGCGCGGGGATCTCCAGCAGGGTCGCGACGGCGAAGCAGGCCCAGCCTGCCCACCCGGCGACGGCCAGGGCCAGCAGGAAGACCTGGCCTGAGTCGTCGGTGGTGAACAGCGAGGTGAGGGCGGCGATTCCGGGGGGCCCGACAAGGGAGGTGGCCCACCACAGCAGGACGGGCAGGCCGGCCAGGAGCGCGGCCAGCACGGTCAGGGCCAGCAGGCCGCGCACGAGCGCGGCGGCGGTCTGCGCCCGGCCGCGGCGCGGTGGCCGGGCGGGGGAGGTGGGGTTCGTCGGCATGGGCCGGTCTTTCTGCGGTGGGTTACTGGGGCTGGGTGGTGCCGTAGAGGAGTCGGGCGGAGCCGTGTCCGGTCACGTCCATGGAGCCGATTCCGACCATCCCCAGGAACTCGGTCGGGTAGGTGCCGTGGACGGTGATCGTCAGCTGGGTGCCGTCGGCGGAAACCATCGTGTTGCCCTGGGCTCCCGCGCGGCCCAGGTAGGCCTGTGCGGCCGCCTGGGCGGCTGCAGGATCGGTACGGGCGGGGGCGCCGGTGATGGCGGCCGCGGGGTCGATGGCCTGCCCGGCCGCCCGGGCCGCCTCCATCGCGACGGCGTCGGCGCGTTCGGTGGCGCGGAGTTTCCCGCCGCCGTCGATGGCCAGCCCGATGATGCCCAGCAGGGCCACGGTCACGATCGCCGTGTAGACGGCGATCCCGCCCCGGTCCTGCCGCAACCGGCCCCGCCACCGGGGGCGCAGGTGCTGCACGCTCATGTCAGCCTTCCCTCGGCCTGTACGCATCTACGACGGACGTGAACCGGCTGGTCATGGTCCTGGACCCAGGCGCCCCCGGAAGTAGGAGGTCGCCCATGGTGACGGTGCAGGAGATCGTCACGGTGACGGTGCCGACCTGCCCGACCGGTACGGCGAGCCCGGAGGTGTCCACACTCGTGCTCATTGAGGCGCAGTGGATGCCCTGGTCGTCCAGTGAGCGGGCGGCCGCGGCCGACGCTTCGGCCTGCGCACCGCCGTAGGTACGGGAGATGGAGGCGGCGCGGGCGGCGTCCTCGGCGGCCGCATCGATCTTCGACCCCGAGGTGACGATCCGCCCGCCCGCGATGGCCAGACACAGCAGGACCAGGAGCAGCGGGGTGACGATCGCGGCTGCGATTGTCTCGCTGCCCCGGTCACCGCCCCCGGTCCGGCGCCGCACCCAGCACATGAATCCTGAACTGCCGTTCATGGGGTGGTCCACCGCTCTCTCGGCGCTCCGGCTGATTGCGACACGCTCAGTCCGGAGACGCCGGGAAACAGGGAGGGCGCGCTGCCGGTGACGGTGACCCGTACCTCGGTCGCGGAACCCCCGGACGTGACGGCGGCATTGGCGAGGGTGTCGCCTGCGATCCGCTGCAGCGTCTCGCGGGCGCGGGTGGTACCCGCGCTGTCGGGGGCCTGGTAGACGCGGGCGGCGGCGACGCCTTCGCGGGCAGCGGTCAGGGCGATGTTGCGGGCATGGACCCACATCGCGGCCTGGACCACCGCGACCGTCACCAGAATGACGAAGGGAAAGATGATGGCCATCTGCAGAGACGCCTCCCCTTGGTCCCCGCCGCACTGTCGCCGCAGTGCCGCGAGCACCCTGACGCGCGGCCGTTGCCTGACGCTCGATGCCATCGGTCCCCCCTCTCCGTTCTGCGGTGCCTGACGGCGGTTGATCAGATTCCGGACAGCTTGCCGTTGTACTTGGTGATGACCACGCCGATCGTTCCGGCGATGGCGAGGGCTCCGGCAACGGCGGCGACCCAGATGATGATCGTGGTGATCGAAATGTCACCGCGGTCCTCGGCCGCGTGGGACTGGATCTTCTCCCAGTGGGCACGCCAGGCGACGTTGAGGCGGACAAGGGTCTTCATGATCGGCTCCTTCTGAGCTGTGGGTTAGGTGGTGAGCATGCGGATGATGGCCGGGAAGGCGATCAGCAGCATGACGAGGACGGCGAGGAGGGCGCCGGGGGCGGTCATCTTCTCGCTGTCGGCGTTGGCTTCGGCGGCCTGCTGGGAGAGGAGTTCGGTGCGCAGGTTGCGGGCGCGGGAGCGCAGTGTGGCGTAGACGCTGGCGCCGTCGTCGGCGGACTGGCGCATGATGGCCGCCAGATCATCCATGACCGGCAGGTCAAGCTCGGCGGTCAGCCGGGCCAGGGACTCCCAGTGCGGGACCTTGTCCACCCGGGACTGGGCCAGAGCTGTTCGGATCCGTGCGAACGCCCAGCCGTGACCGACCTGGGCGGCCTGTTCCATGGCCTGCTCGGCCGACACGTTCCCCGCGCGGCGCAGCGCGACCAGGTCGAGGTAGGCGGCCATGGCGTGAGCGAACTCCGCCCGAGCCCTCCTGGCCTTGTCCCGCAGCGCGAGGTCCGGCGCGACCCACAACAGAACCGCGGCGAGCAGCCCGACGATCGCGGGCAGGTACAGGGGCAGGCCCAGGAGCAGCAGCGGGATCGTGGACAGCGGCGGCAGCAACAGCCCCGCACCGGCCAGGGCAACCTTCGTGAGGAGGAACCGGCCAGGGGTGGATCCCGTCAGGGCAAGGTCCTTGGAGGGGATGCGGATGCCGGGGACGTCGGCGAGGCGCTCCAGCAGCCACTGCCCCCACTGTTCGTCGCGGCTGGCCGCAGTGCCTCCCGCCGCCGGGGCGAGCGGGGCGGGCGCGGGCTGGTTGAGCCGGCGCAGCGCGGGCCCCAGCGCGGGCGCGGGACGCAGGAGTTCGCGCACGAGGAGGGCGCCACCGGCTCCGATGGCTGCGCCGGACAGGATCGCGGCGACGGGGATCATGCGCTCACCTCCACGGTGGGCTCCTCGGTGTCTGTTTCTCCTGCGGGCGGCGGGGTGACGGCGCTGCGGGGGTCGGCGATCAGGAAGCGGGGGACGGGCTTGACGTCGGCGATCTGCCGCATCAGCGCGAGGACTCCGACGAATCCGGCCAGCAGGACGGCCAGGACCAGCTGCCCGAGGACGGTGCCATAGGGGGCGGTGTAGGAAGGGATGAGGAAGCCGCAGCCGATCACGCCGAGGGTGATAATGGTCATCCACCGCATCGTGGTGCGCGGCTTCGCACGGTCGGCTTCGATCGCCCGGCGCCGGGCGACTTCCTCGTGGACGGACTCGGCGAGGTCCTCGAGGGCCTGGGCAAGTCCGGGGCCTCGGTCGGCGGCGGAGAGGACCAGGGCGGCGACCACCTTGTCGGCGGTCACATCGCCGAGGGCGTCGCCGAACTCGCGCAGCGCGTCGACTGGCCGCCACCCCACCTTCAGCCGGTCCACCAAGTCAGCAACCTCGCCAGTGATGGCTTCTGGGCACCCCTTGCGCGACACCTGTAGCGCCTCGTCCAGGCCGCGGCCCAGGCGCAGGACGTTGGCCAGGCGCTGGGTCCAGTCGCCCAGCGCTTCCAGCTTGGCGATCCGCGCGGTGGCTGACTTCGTCGGCGACAGCAGCCACGGCACCCCGATCACCGCGAGGAAGAGCATCACCCCGCCGATGAACACCCCGGTCACCAGCCACAGCAGCACCCCCGCCACGGCGCCGCCGATCAGGCGGGTCCGGCGGATCATCTGCTCGTCACGGGTCGCCAGCTGCCGCCCCGCCCGTACCCGGGACACCAGGGAGGGCCCCTTGGGTGCGGTCGTCCCGACCACCCCGGCCACCAGCGCGACCACTCCGCCCGCGACGGCGAGTCCGGCCACGATCCACAGCATGACCGTCACAGCTCCTCCTCTTCCCGGACGAGCAGGGGCAGCGGCCGGTCCCACGCCCCGGCCGCTGCGTTGAGCAGGGCGGCGTCGAATCCGGCGCGGCGCAGCTCGGGCATGCAGCGCGGATGCATCAGGGGAACGGCCCGCGGCTCGCCCCACTCGGGGCGGGGCCCGAAGATCGTGTTGGTCTCGGGGCGCCCGCCTTCGCCGATGCCGGTGACCTCCAGGACGTGGGAGACGAACCGGTGCCGGTGACCGCCGATCTTCGTCTCGTCGATCGAGGACACGAACACGATGAAGTGCAGGCCGTTGGCGGCCTGCCGGTAGGCCAGCGACTCCGACATGTTGGTCTGCGCGAGCAGGTACAGCTCGGCGATCCGGTCGAACACCACGCTCGGGTGTCGGGCATGGAGGGTGCACAGATTCCCGCCCGCACCGTTCGTCATGGCCTGCAGCATCGCCACGATCTCCGGCCCGCGGACTTCACCGACCACCGTCCGCGTCAGCGTCATCCGCAGCGCGCGGTACATCAGATCCATCAGTGTGATCTCACCGGCCGCGGCGCCGGCCACGATTTCTCCGTTGGATTCGCGGGCCTCCATCGGGACGACCTGGCGGTGGTAGCCGTTCTCGTGGGCGAAGAGTTCGTACTCGGTCTCCAGCGTCGCGAACCGCTCGTCCGGGTCGATCTCGCGCAGCAGCGCCCGCAGCAGGGTGGTCTTACCGGCGGCCTGGCCGCCCACGATCATCACGTTCTTTTCCGCGTGCACGCACGCCCGCAGAAACCGCTCAAGAGTGGTGTCCAGCATGCCGCGGCCGACCAGTTCCGGAAGGTCCGCGTGGATCATGGTGTGCCGTCGGATACTGACGTACGTACCGGGGGTGACTTCGGTGACCGCCTGGAGCCGGGACCCGTCCGCCACCCGCAGCGCGAGAAACGGGGCCGCCGTCGACAGGGTCCGCTCGCCCTGACCGGTCGTGCGCCGGGCCAGGTCCCGCAGCAGCTCCCGCAGTTCCTCGTCCGAGTCCGCGACCGGAGGGACCTGTACACGGCGTCCGTCGGTGAAGTCGAGCCAGGTGTCCGCGTACCCGTTGATGAAAATGTTCTCCACCGCGGTGTTGTCGAGGTGCTGTTGCAGCCGGCCCGCCCGGAACTGCAGGTCGAACACCGCCTGGGCGACCGCCGCGTCTTCGGCGGCTGACGTCGCGGCGCCGCGCTTGACGGCCTCGGCGTCCGACCACACCGCGACCTGCTGGTTGATCAGGTGCCGGCCCTGCTGCTCTTGGGCGGCCTCGCTCATCCCCGGTCGGGACCGCAGCAACTCCGTCAGCCGGTCCCCTACCTCCTTCTTGATCAGGCGCACCGTGGCGTAGTCGATGACCGGCGCGGGCACTGACACCGGCGTGACGGCAGCGGTGCCGCCCGGCGCGGCCGCGGCGCTGGTGGGGAGGGTGGCCCACGGATTCACCGGCCCGTCCCCCCGCATCCCATCGGGGCGG
Organism: Streptomyces sp. NPDC043876; assembly: GCF_056435825.1. Taxonomy (NCBI): domain Bacteria; kingdom Bacillati; phylum Actinomycetota; class Actinomycetes; order Kitasatosporales; family Streptomycetaceae; genus Streptomyces; species Streptomyces sp. NPDC043876. The sequence continues at coordinate 69,698 of NZ_JBWKDV010000016.1, forward strand.
GCGGGGGCGTGACGGGGGTCGGCCAGACGGGCGTGAAGTGATTGAGGCGGGACCTGGGGGCTGTTGTGCAGGGGGTTAGCGCGCACCGGTCACCGCCGATGCGCCGATACCCGGGCCCACAGGGGGCGGGGGCGGGGCCAGGCGTGCCCGGCGGAGGGCCACCAGTTCCTGGATCCGCACCGCGGCAGAACGGGCGGAGCGCATCAGCTCCCCGGACTCGAACCTGCGCGGCTGCTCGGCGCCGTCAGAGAACACCGCGGCTTCCTTCGGACGCCACGGCAGCACCGCCGTCACCGGGCATCCCAAATTCTTACGGACCTCCTCCTTGGAGAACGGGCCATCGCCGACCAGCAGGATGCCCAGCTCCGTGATCCCGCCCAGTGCCCCACGCAGCGCCTCCAGACGCACCTGGGCACTCTGCAGGGAACGCAGCGTGCCGCGGGCGACGACCAGCACGACGTCGGCTTTGTGCGCCAGAACGGCGGAGGGGCCGACGGCGCCGCGGCGCCCGAGGTCCACGATCACGTCGTGCTGGTGCATCTCGATTCCCGCGAAGAGACGGGCCAGTGGCCTCCATACCGGTTCCATCGCCGAGGCGTGCGCCGGGTCATAGAGCCCCGGGAGCACCAGCCGGTCACGGGTCCCCGCATCGGTGATGTCCACCAACTGCCGCCAGAACGCCTCAATCAACTGCCCCTGACGCGAAGCCACGGCGAGATTGCGCAAACCACGCGAGTTGTCGAGAGTGCCCTGGAGCGCGCCGGGCAGGATCGCCCCGCCGTCCGGATCGGCCTCGGCCAGCACCACCCGGTGCCCGGCCGGCATCGGCCACCCCATCAACAACGCCATCGCCGACGTCGTCACCCCCGGCGCGCCCAGCCCGCCCGCCAGCGCGATGACTGCCATCAGCTGCCCCCGTCCTGCGCGGCCACGATCAGGGCAACCGCGCCGGTCGCCACCCGGGCGGCCAGCGTCGGCCCGTTCGCGGCGGGCACCGCCACATCCACCACCACAACCCCCGTCGCGGGCGCGGCCACACCGACCGCGACGACGGTCGCCGCCAGCGTCTGCGGCCCGGCCGCATCCGCGGGCTTCGCCGCTGCTGCGGGCGCACCGGCCTGCGCCGGATCCGGCGTGGAGACGATCAGCACCTTCTGCCCCGGCGACAACCGCGACGCCGGAAGCTGGGAGGGCTTGAGCGCCACACCCACCAGCTGCTCACTCGCCTTGACCAGTGACGTGGACGTGACCTGGCCGGGGGAGAGGAGCGCCCCCGCTTTGAGGGTGACTGCGGCCCGCTGGCCGACCATGGTCCCCTTCTTCGTGGTGGGGACGGTCTTGACCGCGGGGTCCAGGGCAAGGGAGGCCGGGGCGAGATCGGCGTCCGTGATCGCGTTGCCGATGGGGACGTCCCGGGCGACCACCAGCACGCTGGAGCGTTGTCCCGACACCGTGAACAGCAGCGCGCCCGACAGGCCTCCGGCCGCGATGAGCGCGATGGCCAGGGCGATCAGACCGGGGCGGCGGCGACGCTGGCGCACCACGCGGGGAGCGGCGGCCGGACCATCCGGGGGACCGGCGTGGCCAGGCAGCGCCGTACGGGCCGGCGACGACGGGGTGGACGTGCTCACGTGCTGTGCCTCCAGAAAAAGGGGATGAGCAGGAGAGAAGGAGGGGAAGAGCAGGGGCCGCTACTGGCCGACGACCTGGATTTCGCCCACCGTCACGGTGAACGGGGATTGCCGGACCTCGGTCAGCTGACCGGTCCGCCCGCCGCCGGTCACGGCCCAGTCCACCGTCCAGGTGGACGTCGCCGTGCCCTTGAACGCGGTGCCCGGCTGCTTGGCGGACGTGGTCCGGTACAGATGCCCGCAGTCCGGGGACGGCGTCATACCCCTTCCCGCGGTGTACGGGGTGCCCGGACCGGTGCAGGTCACGCTGGACCCGTCACCCATGGCCCACACCACCGATGACACCTTCGCGGTGGCCGTCACCGTGATCCCGCCCGCTGACGCGGACGCTGAATTCGGGCCCCACGTGGTGGGGCTCGGGGTCACCCACAGCCACATCGGCGCTCCGACCGTGTACCGGCCATCCGCGCGCGGACTGGCAATCACGGGCCCGGTCAGCAGCATGCTGTCCACCGCCCGCTGAGCAAGCACGGCAGGATCAACTGCCTCGGCTGGTGGCTGCGCCAGCCACGTCGTGCTGTTGATGATGTATCCATCTACCGATTCAGTAGACACACACGTCTTGCGGTAGACCGAACCATCCCCTGGCTGGTGACCCTCCCAGGCCGCGCTTCCAACCGGAGGCTGCGGGTTCAGCATGGTGTGCGTGCACATGAACTTCGGCGGAGGATCGTCCGACTGCTGTTGCCCTCCGGTTCCATATTTATCCTGATTGCCGGTTCCGTAGCTGCCGTCCTTGCCCGGCTTCTCCGCGCACACGCTGACCCAGCCCGTGGCTCCCTTGCATACGCCATCGTCGGCTTGGGCCGGGGCCGCGAGTAAGACCGATGCCAGTGCTGCCGGCGCGATACAGGCGGAGAGGCCTCTGAGTCTCAGCACTCGCGGTCCCCGTGCCGGGCGAACTTGGTGAGCATCCACTGTCCCCCCTGGATCTCCGCGTTGAACTCGGTGATGTATCGCATGGGCTGCTGAGTGGGAAATGGCTTCGTCTGACCGCTTGCTCGGTCAATGATCTTCCAGGTGGAAAGATCGAAGCAGTCGGAGATTTTGGCTGATGGATGATCACCGGACATGTCCAGGGCGGCAACCACTGCACGGTGGCCGGGCGCCCCCTTCATGGCGGTACCCGACTCTTTCATGTTTGCGATGTCGGTGAGCGTCTGGTTCAGGGCGTCGCCAGATGCGTAGTTCACCAGCTTGGTGCCATTTTCCGTTCCTGCTTCGTATGCCTTGACTGACTCAGACCAGAAGCCGTTGTAGGCGGCGAGGAGCTTGGTCTTCTCGGCGGCCTGGGCGTCTGCCGTGGGACTTGAGGGGATACTCGGGGCCACGCTTAGGAGTGCGGCCTTGTCGTTCTTGGCTTCGTCGGCGCATGCGCCGGTCAGCACGATGGCGGCCACGGTGACGGCGCCGGTGAGCAGCCTGGTTGTGCGCGAGCGGTGTTGCCGTACTGGTGTCACGGTGATCCCCGGGGTGCGTCGGACGGGTGGGCGGCGCCGAAGGGTGTAAATCGCTGATGCAACGTGCTTGGGACGCGTCGTACATGGAACCCTACGATGTCAACGCGGCAGGCTCTATGGGGTTATTGGGGTTCGATTGAGCGATCCGGACTTTTGTCCGGGATTGACGCTCAGCCCGATCGCACCGCGGCTTTGAAGTGCAGAAATGGATCGGAGGGCAGCCGTAACCGGCTACTGACAGCAGCGATGTCCATTTATGGCCGGTTTTCTCGCTTCTGGCTCAATCTTTGCTCTTGGCAATGCCGCGGTTCTCGCTGTGGGGCGCGATCCGGGCGGCCCCGAGGGCGGGCTCGTCGGACTGCGCGCCGTACCAGCGATACTCGAACACTCCGACCGCACTGCTCAGCCTGCACTCATCGCAGGCCTCGCAGGCCACGGCGATCGGCAACGCCGACTGGGCCCCGAAGTGGTAGGGGGCAGGTGGCGTGGGCACCGTCCGTCCCGGCCGTCGGGCTGTAGCCGGCGCGACGTTCGTCATCCCCCGTGGCTGTGCCCGGTTCCCAGCGGATGGTGATCGTCGGTGCTGGCCGGTCCCGCCGGGGGTACAGCGTCTCCTGACAGCACATAGCTCTCTGTCGCCCTGCAAGATCCGAAAGTGGGAGCTGCCGTAGCCAAGGCGCCGAGCCGTGACAGCATCCCCATGCCCAACGCGCTGCCACGGGAGTACGGTTCTGAGTAGTGTGGTTTCAGAACGGAGTCCATAATGCCCGCGTGGTCCTCGTACAGCACTGGTGAGCGCATCAAGATCCTCCGGGGAAAGCAGATCTCCCAGGAGCAGCTTGCCTCCATGACCGGCCTGTCGGTCGCCACTATCCAGGCTGCGGAGCAGGACCGCCGCCGCACCCTGCCTACCCTCATGGCGATCTCTGCTGCCCTCGGCGCCGACATCTCCGTCATCGAGGGCCAACAGCCACCCCGCCGCGCGATGGATCAGGACGATCGGATGATGGTCCGTGCCCTGTCAGCCGCGGTCCACGACACTGCTGCTGGCCTTCTTCCGGATGCCGCCGAGCCGGCGACGACTGACGACCTGCGTCGCGCGACTGACCTGTGCTGGGAGATGTATTGGCGCGGCCATTACACGGAGGCGGGCGCTACGGTGACGCCCCTTCTCGTCGCTGCCGCAGCCACCCTTCGCGATCGGCCCACTGGGCAGCAGGGGGCCGTGTGGGGGGCCCTCTCGGACGCGTATCGGATCGCCGCTTACGTGGCCAACCTCGTCGGAGTCCGGGACCTGGCGTACGCGGCGATTGGCCACGCCCAGAATGCGGCCGAGAAAGGCGATGACGTGCTGCGCCCGGCTCTCGTCGAGTCTGGTCGAGCGTGGGTGTACATGCGGGACGCCCGGCTCGACGAGGCGCTGCGTCTGGCCGAGAAGGCTGCGACCGACATCGAGCCGCGGTTTTCTCGGGCAACGCCCGACGAGTTGGCCGTGTACGGCAGCCATGTGAACTTCGCGGCGGTCGTGGCCTCCAGGAAGGGGGACAAGGAGCGGGCGGCCGATTTCCTGTCCCAGTCCAACGCGACAGGAGCCCGAATGGGCGCCGAGCACTACGCCCACGGCACTCTGTTTGGGCCGGTCACAGCTACCACGCAGGCCGTCGGTATCAACGTGGCAATGGGGCAGACCGGCAAGGCCCTCACCCTCATCCAGTCGATCCACGAGGACGAAACCGGGCAGCTCACGCAGGCTGCTCGGAACCGGTACGCCATGGACAAGGCCATGGCTCAAGCCGACGCGAAGATGTGGGATGCCTCTTTGGAGACGCTTGAGGAGGCACTCCTCGGTGCCCCGGAATGGGCTCGTCATCAGACCCTTCCGAGCGTGATCGCCGAGAAGGTCGGCCGCCAGTCCAACGGCCGACTCGCCCGGGTCTCGAAATTGATCGGCATCCGGCCCCCTGTTGACAGCGGATTCGCGGCAGCGGACCGACGGACGGCACTCTGACAGCGCATCCGAGCACCATCTGTTGTCTCGTCAACAGTCGTACATCCCGTGCGAGTTCGGCGTCTACGGATGCGGAAAGTCGCACGGGACGTTTCTGTTCTGTGCCTCTTGCTCGCGGGACTCTTTAAGGCATGACCCGAAGCCCTCAAGCTTTCGCGAGGCGACGCAACATCGCGGACGCCGCCGCTGGTATCCCACGAGTTCACGTGGCGCTCTACGCCTGTCTCGATGAAGAGGCGGCCGGGCGCTCCCATCAAGTGCTTACCGTGCTTCGGGAGTATGCCGAAGCTTGTGATTGGACCGTGGCACCTGGCGCGATTGGGTACGACGCGGTCTCGCTCCGCACCCCCCGCAGCGAGCGCCGCACCTGGCCGAGCCTCGAAGCCCTGGCTCGCGCTGGGCGGGTGACCGGCCTCGTCGTACCCGATGAGTCCCACCTGGCGTACACCCCCAGCGACCGCACGCAGTGGAGGGACTGGGTCGGGCAGACCGGTCTCTTCGTCGTCTGTCTGCCCGATGCCTTACGAGGCGGCGTGGCCGCATGAGCAACCAGTCAGGTGCGCTGACGACGGTAGGGAGACTTCGGATGAATGTACACAAGAGCAAGCCTGACGCGTTGTTCGGCCACCTTGACCACCCGTTGCTGCGGCAGCGGGTCCGTGACCGGAAGACTTGCCGTGAGGGCGAGTTGATGGCCGTGGTGGAGGAGTGCGTGGGCACGGTCGCCGGGGTTCCGCAGCACACGCGGACCGCTTACATCCGTGACGCGAGCGGTCTGGAATTTACTGCGGCGCCGAGCAGTCTGGAGCGCGTGTGAGCAGCCGTGCGCCGTCGTTCCCCGAGACGGCCCCCGCCGGTGAGATCTGTGCCCTGTGCGACCGGCCCATCCGCAGTGGTGGGGTCAAGCTCATCGTCAACTCTGCTTCCGGAGCGCGGCCGAACAGCTGGACGCACTACATCCTGGACCCCGCGTGCAAGCGCCTGCGGAGGGATGAGCGATGAGCGATGCGGCACTGCTCTCCCGGTACGCCGAACACGTCCTTGACCACGCCGAGGCGCAGCCGGACAGCGCGGTCGCCGCGGACTGGGTGGCCTACCTCCGCAACGAGGGCGGCCTCGCTGCCCACGGTGTGCGCTGCTTCCACTTCCAGGGCCAGGGGCAGCGCACGCCCGCTGCGTTGGCCGCCCTGGCGGCTTGGGACTGCGCGGTCCGGCTGGTGGATGGCTGGCCGAAGGCCGTCGCCCTCGCGGCTGCGGTCCGTGACCTGCTCCTTGAGGAGGAACAGCATCAGACCCGCCGGCGCGCCTCGCAGGTGGCTGCCCGGTGAGTGAGTGGCCGCGCCACTGTACGTGCTGATCGTGCTGGGCCTCCTCGCCGTCATCGTCATCGGCACCCACTGATCCCCGCCGTCCGGGAACGCGTCTCCCAGATCGGTGCGGTCGGCGACGCAGGTCTGCTGGGGTTCGTGCGGGCAGCGATGCTCAAGCTGTTCACGAACAGGCCGAGCCTGCGGCTCCGGTGGCCATCGGAGATCGCTTTGAGCTTCGAGGGGTCGGGCCATGGAGTTTGGCGACGGAGAGGGTCGGCGGGAGAGCGATCAGCGGTCGGGCAGCCCTTCACAGGGTGGTCCATCCGCGCGGTTCGGCGCTCCCCGTCAAGGGTGTCCAGACGGGGGCCTGGGGTCCCTGTTCCTCGAGGTCTTCGAGGATGGCGGCGCCGAGGGGAATGCGGGTGGCCATGCGGGCGACGAGTTCGTGGCCGGCGGCCATGCTGCGCAGGTCGGTGATCCGGTGGGTCAGGGTGGTGTGGGAGGCGCCGGTGAGGATGAAAAGGATGCGGGGGAAGCGGGGGTAGACGTGCTGCCATGCGAGTAGGGCGCTCTGGCCCGCGACGGTGCCGCGCCGTCCGGTGGGCTGGGGGGTGTAGCTGTGGAAGCGGGCGTAGGTGATGAGCTTGCGGGCCAGGCGCTCGCTGCTCATGGTGGCCCGGTCGATTTCCACGAAGGCCCGGTACTGGAGTCGGCGGGGGCTGGTGGCGGTGTAGTGGAATACGGCGTCGGCGATCAGCCGGTCCTCGCCCCCGGTGTCGGGGAGCCGGTGGGTGACTTCGGGGACCCAGTCCAGCGGCTGGTACTCGTCGCCGCGGGCCCGGGCGTCGGTGAGGAAGGTGAGGTGGGCGCGTGCTCCGGTGAGGATGTGGCCCGCGCGCAGCCGGGCGGCTGCGGGGGAGTGGATGGGGGTGGCGCTGCGGCCGCGGAGTTCGGGCCAGTCGGCGACGGTCTGGTGCCCGGCCGGGGTGAGGAAGTGGGCCTGCATGCTGGTGGAGAGGGTGGTGTGGGTGATCAGCCCGTCGTCGCGCAGCGGTGCGAGCACCTTGTGGATCTTGCGGGGTGGCAGGTGCGGGGCGACCATGGTCCGGATCTGAGCGCTGGTCAGCAGTCGGTGCTGTGCGATCAGGGCCATGGCCTGGCGGGCGTGGCTGTCGCCGCTTGCGGGCTGGGCTTCGGTGCTGTCGGTGATGCGCGCGGGGGTCATGCTGCTGGCGGTGGTGGTCATGCGTACTGCTCTCCCGACGTTGCGGCGGTGGGGGCTGTAGATCGGGGTGTGAGGAACGCGGTGACCCGGTCCTGCTGGGTCGTCGCTGTCCTGGTCCGCTGCCCCAGGGACAGAGCGCCGGTGGCGCGGTGCGCGGCCTTATGAAGCGCTTTGACCTCTTGGGGTCGGGCGAGTGGGCCGAAGACCTCTACGAGGGTGGGGCCGCGCAGGGGGAGGGGACCGATGCGGTTGCCGTCGATGGTGAAGCTGGCGTAGTGCTGCCAGCGGGGCAGGGCTGCGATGTCGGCCGGGGTGACGGCGGTGCCGGGCCACTGGGCGGTGATCTGGGCGATGGCCTCGACCGACCCCGCCGTGGTCGACAAGCAGCTCGCGTTCTGCATGAGCGCGGCCCGGGTGGCGGGGCCCAGACGGTGCAGGAGCTGGGTCATCCCGTGCAGGCGGCACCCGAACTTGCGGAGCTGCTCGGTGATCGCCGCGAGCACGGTGCCCTGGTCGAGGCTGATCATCTCGTCCAGGTAGAACCGGAACGGCCGCCGCCTCTTCTCGGGCAGGTCGCGGCGGGAGAGCCCGGCGCGCAGGAAGTCGTGGACGACCAGGGAGATCAGCAGCCGGTCGGTGGGCCCGGTGCCGGGCGGGCAGATCCACAAGATCTTTCCGTCGTCCATCGCCCGCCGGATGTCGTACCCACTGACTGGGCACCCCAGGAACCCTCGGACCACAGGGGAGGCCCCCAGCCGCTCCAGCGGGTTGAGCACCGTCATCAGCCCCTCACGGGGCAGGTCGGGGAACTGCTGGGTCCACCACCCCTGCGCGTCCTCCTCCAGTACCGCGACCACCGCCTTCCGGAACTGCGGGTTGGTGAGCAGCGCGCCGATCTGGAAGACGGTCGCCTGCGCTTTCGGCTGCCGTGCGGCGACGGCCCGGACGTTGACGGCCACCAAGGCCTCCACCGCCTTGGTCAGGATGGTCAGGGCACGGGGCGCGGTGACATCCCCCCAGCCCAGCGCTCCGGCGAAGGCCTCGACCACCGCCGCACACACCTCGTGCGGCACTCGGCGGTCCTGGCTCATGTCCAGGAGGTTCCAGCAGCCGAGCCGGTCGCTGTCGGCGCGGACGGTCAGGTCGAACAGCGCGACACGGCCGATGAGATCGTCGTGAGCGAGGTAGGGGGCGACATCGGCGAACGAGTCGCCGTGCGGGTCCACGAACGCCAGCCCACGCCCGTTATAGGCACTGGCCACGGCCTGGACCTGGGCCTTGGTGGTCTTGCCCCAGCCCGCCTTCCCGGACTGCACCTCGAACAACGTGTCGTCCTCCGGGGTCGCCAGCAGCCGCTCGCGGCCGTCCGGCCCCCGGTACCAGCCCTGAGGCACCAGGTCCGCCCCGTGCTCGTAGGTGGGGACCTCGCTCTCCATCAGCGGCACCCGCGCGCCGGCGGTCACCGGCTTGAGGAACCCGGCAAGTTCGTCGATGCGCGCCCACCCGCCGCGGGCGGGGCGCATGAGTGCGTGCTTCCACTGCTCGTCGAAGCGGCCGCGCCAAGGCCGCCTGTCCGGCCCGACCCGCAGGGGACCCAGTGACCAGCCCAGCGATGTCATCCGGGAGGGACCGGCGTAGACGTCCATGGCCGCACTGACCCGGGCCAGACGCGCCTGCGCGCGCTCGGCGTCCTGCGAGGCGCACCGGATGAGGATCTGCACCCGCACCAGGCCAGGGGTGTGCTCCAGCTTGCCCAGCACCTTCTCCCGGCCGGTACGGCGCGGCTGCGGCGACATGACCATGCGCCCCTGGCTGCCCTGCGGATCCAGCAGCCTGCCCATCGCCGAGGTGAAACTGTCCTCACTCGCACGAGTCAGCCACCGCGCATCACGCTGCGCTTCGCGCCGGGCCCTCTCCCGGTCACGCCGCATCGCGGTGGTGCGGCGCAGGGCGAGCTGCCAGCGGGACGCGGGGGAGAGGTCCACGCACACCTCGGCGACGTCGCCCAGGTCGGCCCGGACATCACTGACCGCGTCCAGCAGCGGCTGCAGCGGATCCGGATCCAGAGGAACTTCCCGCAACCGTGACCCGGGCTCCCCGTGCAGAGTGAGCACCGCCCGTACGACGTGGGGACGGTCCGCAACCGGGATGGGCGCGACCCCACGCACCCCGACCCGGGGCCCGAAGGGTGTCCGGGCCAGCAGCGTGTACGCGCTGGCGGGCGCCTCGATCCGGTAGGTCATGGCGCTGACCCCGTCAGCGCGCAGCCGGACCCTCACCGACCGCGCGCGCCGCGGCGTCCACCACGGCCCGGAGCCGGCCGCCCGCACCAGCTGCATGCCCTGACGCCAGATCTGCTCACGGTCGGCCTCGAACCCGGCCGTGGGCACCAGCTCGAGGTACGCACGCTGAGCCAGCGCCCGGCGCGCAGCCCATCGCACCAGGCACTCCCAGCCCGTCCACACGGCGGCGGCGGACAGGACCAGCCACCAGGAGTTCACCGCGATCCAGTCGGCCGCCCCGCTGACGGAGTCCAGGACCGTGGTGAGGGGGTCGTGCGCGCTGGTCATCCGGATGAGCTGCGGTTCCATTGGTGTCCGTTCTGTACGTAGGTGAGGGTGGCCGGGCGGTTGTCGAGGTAGGTTCCGGCGGGGTCGGCTCCGGCCCAGACCAGCCGCACCACCGCCCGCACCCGGCCGTCCGCTGGCTCGGGTTCGCGGCGGGCGGTGGCCGCCTGGATCCGGACCTTGCTGTATCTGGTCGTCTCCGCCAGCCACGCGCTGCGCCCCGCTTCCACCAGCGCGCGCTCGTCTGCGGGCGGCAGGTCGGGACGGCTGGCATGGTCCAGGGCCTGCTGGATGAGGGGGTCGGCTTCGGGTCCGGATTCAGGCGGGGGGAGTTCAGCGCGCGTGCTGCCTGGTACGGGTGCCAGCCCCTGCCGCGGGCTGGTCTCGGGCCCGGCTCGTGGGGAGGCCGGCGGCGGTGGGGCGGGTGTGCCCGAGGGCGCGCTCGGATCAGAGCGGACCGCCGGTGCCGGTACGGGTACCGGTGTTGGCGCCGTCGCCCGGTATGGGGCGGCCTGCGCAGCGGGGTCGTCCTGGTGCAGGCTCGCGTGAGAAAGCAGCGTTCCGGCGGCGGCGAGGGCGAGCGCGGCGGCGATCAGGCGGCCGCCGCTCCACCAGGGGCTGTTCACAGCAGCCTCGTTCCGCCTGCGTAATCGGGCATGGCGTTGACGGGGTCGATGGCCACGGGGCGGCCTGGGCGGGGGGCGTTGATCATCTGTCCGTCGCCGAGGTAGATCCCGACGTGATGGATGGTGGAGTCCGCGGTGGGGCTGTACCCGTAGAAGATGAGGTCGCCGGGCTGCAGCGCCTGGAATCCGGCTGAGGCGGGGATCCGCCGTCCGACGCCGGCCTGCTCGGCGGCGGTGCGCGGCAGATTGACCCCGGCCTGAGCGAAGGCGTACTGGGTCAGCCCCGAGCAGTCGAACCCGACGATGGTGCGCCCGTCCTGACCGCGGGGCGAGCAGCAGACCCCGGTGGAGGGCCCTTCCGGTCCGCCGCCGCCCCACGAGTAGGGGATGCCCGTCTGGGCGAGTGCGGCCTGGATGACGGTTCCCGCGTTGCCGGTGGCGGTGGAGGGGGTGGCGCCGAGGGCGTCGTAGCGGTAGATGCCGCTGGTCACGTCGTCCACGTAGGCCCAGGACAGGTTGTAGGTATGGATGGCGGCACGCAACTGCTCGCGGTCGGTGAGGTCACGGCCGTCACCGCACAGGTAGATCGCCGCGGCCAGGGCCTCGTCATCCGCGTTGTGCGGGGAGACGACACCGTCGCCGTTGGCGTCCCGCCCGTAGGTACGGAAGGTCTCCGGGAGGAACTGGAACGGGCCCACGGCCCGCTCGAAAGCGGTGTCGCCGTCCCATGCGCCGTGGTCGGTGTCGGGGATCGCGGTGGTGTTACCGCCGGCGCCGGAGCCGTCCAGTCGCAGGCCGATGATCGGCGGGGTGACGTCCCCGTTATCGGCGACCTGGTGTCCGGCGGCGTGATCGGACTCCACGCGGGCGATGCCCGCGAGGATCTGCCACCGCATCCCCTTGCAGTCAGGTGAGTACGTGGTGACCTGCGAGGCTCCGGTGAGGTAGGCGGTCAGCATTCGCTCGGGGATCCCGGCCGCGGCCGCGTCCACCTGGCCCTGCCCGTTGTGCTGGCTGGCAGCGGCAGCCATGAGCAGGACCGGCGCTGTGCAGCATGCCGCGGCCGCCATCAGCAGGATGGCCAGGCACCCGATTTTCCGCTTCCTCACGGGCGGTCACCTTCCTGGTCGCCTCGCACGTTCCGGCGCCGCCGCTTCATCGCTTCACGCAGCCGCTCGGCGTCCGCGGCCCCTTGCTCGGGGCTGGTGCTGGTCCGGTTCGCGGCCGGACGTCCACCGTTTCCGTTGCCGGGCCTGCGCGTAGGCGTGGGCCAGGGCGAGGGCGGAGGTGTGGGCCCGGGTGCGCGCGTGGGTGTGGGCCATGGGGTGCTCGGGGGCGTTGTCGTCCGTTGGGCCGCGGGCCCGCCGCCCGGGTTCGAGGTACGGGTCCGGCCTCGAGCAGCCGCGGAGTTAGGGGGAGGGGTGGATGCGCTGGTGGGGTGGAGGGGGCGGCTGGCTGTGGTGCGGGGGCCGGTTGCACGCGCTGCGGTGGGGGTGGAGGTGTAGATGGTGGCGCCGATCGCGGCGTCGCGGACGGTGCGGCCGGTGGCGGCCGCGCCCTGGCCCACGGCCTGACTTACGCGCACGGCGCCGGTGCCCACGGGCTGCCATCCCGCGCCGTCTTCGCGGAGCCGGTTCATGCTGACCCGCAGCTGGGTGCGGGCGTCGTCGGTGATCTCGCTCGCCATGCCCTTCGCGGTGTGCAGGGTGCGGGGCAGACCGTAGGTCGACCCGTACGCGGCGCGCCCCAGGCGGTGGGCGATGCGGTATCCGCGCAGCCGGGACGCCTTGCCGTGGATGCGGGAGGCGAGCAGGGGGCGGTCGGTGGCCGGGTCGTGCAGCACCTCGCCGGTCCACTGGTCCACCTGGAGTTCGCCCTGCGGCGTCCTCGGACCGCCGGCCCTGGCGCCCAGTACCGCTTGAAGTGCCTGGGAGGCTGGGTGGCGGGGTCCGGGCTTGGGCCCGATGAGAGCGGCGTGGGCGCCGCGCATGGCCAGGGAGACCGGGGCCAGCCCGGCGCGCAGCGCACCGCGCGCCTCGGCGAGCGTCCGACTGCCGGGGGAGAAAGGCGGGCTGCCGTGGTGGCCGTTCATGCCGAGGGCCAGTCCGGCGCCGCGGAATCCCATGCCGGAGAGACGGGCGTACTGCATGCGCAGGGCCATGCGCTGCCCCAGCGAGGTCGCGGCGCCCGCGATCCGCTTGTGCAGGACGAAGAACGCGACGGCCATGGCATCGAGGAGAAGCAGGTGCTCGACCATCACGTCCGGGCCGGCGTCGGCGAGCAGCGCACCGGCCGCGATGCCGAAGAGCGGCAGTCCTATGGCGGTGGCGAAGGTGATCAGCGCGCTGCTGACCAGGACACCAGTCCAGCGCCACAGCAATGTCCGGGTGGCGCCGGGCAGCATCGCCAGTACCCACACCACCGGCCCGGCCCCGGCCGCGGCGGCGTCCGCGCCCTGCGCGCCAAGCATGAGCAGTCCCATGGATACGACCATGGAAGCGACGACCAGGCAGGCGATCAGCAGGGCCAGCGCCGCGAATGACCGGTCCCAGCTCGCCTGCTTCGCGTACGTGGCGGCCGCTTTGCCGGTGGGCCCGGCCTTTTCCAGGTCCGTCATCAGGGTGTTCAGATCGCTGGAAGTGCTGGGTACGTCCTCCTTCTCGTGGCAGTAGTCCTTGGCCGGGCCGGGCAACTTGTCGCAGCGCTTGCCCGCGTCCGCCCGGCGGGTGTCGCTGTTCTTGATCCAGTTCAGGTGTGCCTGGTAGGCGGCGGGGTCCGTCTTAGGGTCGAGGATCTGCCCGTACTGCAGGAGCATGAACGGCTTGACGACCAGAGCGTCGGTCAGAGCGTCCTGGACCGGCCGCACGACCTGCACGCCGGAGGCCGCGCAGGCACCGCGCCCGGGTCCGGTGACCAGGTCACACGGATCCGACGACGTGCTGCCGAAGTAGCTGTTCGTCGTGATGGCGGCGACCTCGACCGCGGCCTGGTGGGTGACATCGAGGGGGCCGCCCCGGCCGAGCAGGTAGTCCGGGCGGACGAACGCGCTCGCGGCCAGCGCCCCGATCAGCAGCGTCGCGGCGATCTGCCCGAACCCGCTCCCCGACTTCCCCCGCATGAACGTCACGAGGCCGAAGATGAACCCCCACTCCAGTGCCATGCCCTTGAGTCCAAGGGCGTCGACGACGTGGGTCTGGTAGGCGTCGGCGAGGTGCTGGGAGGGGCCGGTGAGCAGGGCCAGGACCGGGAAGCGGAAGACGAATCCGATCAGCCAGCAGCACATGCCGACCAGCAGCCGCGCCAATGTGAACAGCCCGGACATCACCAGCACCTGGAGCTGGGAGAGGACGTCGAACATGCCGCCGTCGTCGGCCTGCACCTGGTAGGCGTCCAGCCGTCCGCCTTCGGCGGTCATCACGTTGAACGGCGCGAGCAGCCCGCCACCACTCTTGCCCGAGTTGCCGTCCGCGGCCGCGGCCACCACCGTGCTGGTCACCAGGAACACCACGGTGAACACCACGATGGTCACGGCGGCACGCATGGTGCCACGGTCGAACCGGCGGAAGCGTGCGGTCACTGGGCACCCCCGGCCGTTGTGGCCGCAGCCGCGCCTGTGCGTCCGGGGGTGGTGAAGACTCCGGCGCGCAGTCGCTGCACGTCGGGCACCAGGACTTGGATCCGGCCGGTCTGCATGCGCGGGTCGCGTAGCAGCATCTCGCCCTCGCGCCCGGCCTGCCCGACGGGGGACAGTCCGGTGGTCACCAGCCGCAGGAGGTCTTCGTCGTCGCCGTCCAGGCCGAGAAACTTGAGCCCTTCGGCGGCGCTGGTGCGGTCGCTGGTGCGGGCGAGGTAGCGGTAGGCGATCAGGCCTGCGTCCTGGCCGAGTTCGCGCCGGTTGTGGGCGCCGAGGAAGACTCCCGCGCCGTGCTTGCGTCCGTCGTGCAGGATCTCGTGGACCAGTGCCGATCCCTCGGCCGATGACGTCAGCCAGTACACCTCGTCCAGCGAGACCAGGCAGAACCGGTCCGGATTGGTGAAGGCGGCCTGGCGGGCGATGGCGGCCAGGAGGTAGAGCACCGCGCGCCCGATCAGCGCTTCCAGGGGCTGCTGGCGCAGTACGTCCATGTCGGCGAAGGCCTCGCGCGGCGGCAGGGTCAGGCCGGCAGTGGTGACCACGACCATGTCCGCGCCGATACCGCCCGCCAGAGTGACCACCGGTAGAGCAGGGTCGAACACCATCGCGGCCAGCGGATTGGACGCGACGATTCGCAACAGGTCGGCCATCGTGGCCGCCACATCCGCGCGGCTGCCCTCCCCTTCCGCCAGGCGCGTGAGGGCCTCGAAGACTTTTCCCATGGACGGGTCGGGTCCGGCGCTGACATCCTCGACGGCGTGGTGAAGGACGGCGCCGGCCGCTGTCATCGGCCCGACACCGAGCTGCAGCGTCAGGTAGGACAAGGCGTAGTGCGCGCCGACCGCGCCACCGAACGCGCGCAGGGGGTCGACTGACACCTGTGCCTGGGCGGCGTCGATGATCTGGCAGCGCTGTCCCATCGCGGTTCGCGCGAAGGTTGCCCACTCGCGGACGGGGGTGCGGTCGATGACGATGGCTTGCCCGCCCCGGTCCACTACCGCGCCGGTGATCAGCTTCTGGAGCACGGACTTTCCGGCGCCGAGGTCGCCGATGACGGCGCTGGAGGCGCTGGCGTTGACCTGGGGGGCGTCTGCAGGATTGAGGAGTACGGGGCGGATGGTGCCGCAGTCCAGGTCGCGGCCGATCAGGATCCCGGTCGGGTCGCCGACGCGCGGCAGCGTGAGTGCGCCGCACGCCGCCCAGTCCTGCGACAGCTGATGCTGCGTGAACTGGAGCAGCTTCGGCGCCCGCACACCGCCCGGCAGGCCGAGCGTGAACAGATCCTCCTGCATGCCGATCGGGCGCATCGCCCGGTAGTCGCCTCCCGCCAGCGCCGCGGCCAGCTCTCGAGCGCGTGCGTCACAGGTGGCCGGGTCCGGCCCCCACACGGTGAGGACGGTGACGGACTGGACCTCTACCTCCACCGAAGTCTGTGCCATCCGGGCGTCCTGCTCTTCGAGGTCTCCGGCCGCCTCCGGCAGCGAGTGCGGCATTCCGGTGGGCTGGGCGCCGTACTGGCCGGCCTGGTCGAGGAGTTCGCGCTTCTTGCGCTGGACCTGGGCCCGGGCTTTCTTCGCAGCGACGATCCGCAGGTCGACGGTGACATCGACGGGAAAGGGCAGACCCTCCAGCTGAGCCAGGACGTCGGCGGCCTCCGTGGTGACGGCGGGCGGGAGTTCGGCGAGGACGAGGTGGGCCTGGTAGCCGGTCCCGGCCGCAGATTCGGCCTGCAGCCACAGGCGGCCCAGCGGCGACGCAGCCGCAGCCGTCCGCCACCACGGCCCGCCGCGCTGCTTGCCCGTCCCGGCCGCCTGCTGGTCCTGCCCGCCTTCGGCCAGCCGGACCTGCCCGAGATCCGCGTACGAGGGGGAGCGGAGCTGTCCGTCGTGCACCCGGCTGCCGTAGAGCGGGCTGCCCTGCGCATCCGACAGCAGCGGCTCCTCCAGCCCGCGGTGCACGGCGTGCTGAACGATCCACACGACTTCCGCGGGAGAGGCCGGGCGCAGGCCCATGCCTCCGCCCAGGGATGCCTGCAGCCGCGTGGCTTCCTCCCGTGCTGCCCGAACCTCGCTCTCCGGCACGGGCACAGGAGCGAGACCGAAGGCGGCGCTTGCTTCCGCGTACATGGCACCCAGGACGGTGGCGGCCGTGCCTGCACGGCTGGGCAGGGGGACGGCCAGCCAGACGGTCCGCTCGTGCATCTCCCGCCCGTCCAGCAGATCCACACCGGCCGCACAGACCTCCGCCCACGCCGGCAGACGCACCCAGTCGAGCCCGTCCACCATCCGCTCGGCGACCTCACCAGGATCCGTCCGCGCAGCCAGGACGAACACGCGCGGCTGCAGGCCGGGCATCGACCGCACCAAAGAGGCAATACGGCCGAGGAGTTCCTGGCGCACCTGCGCGGGGAGGTATCCGCCGGCCAGCGGCTCGACTCGCCACAGGGCCCACACCCCGCCCGACGGCGTCCACAGCAGATGCCCGGCGATATGCCGGATCGGGGTGCGCATCATGCCGCCACCCTCCCTGCCACGGCGGTCCTGGCGAGCAGCCGGTCCAGGCCGGAACCGGCTGCCCGCACCCCCGCGACCACAGCCACGGCCTCGCGGGCCGCGACGGCAGACGGAGCCCTGGCAGGGGCGGGCTCGATGACGAACCGCCCGCCCCAGTAGGAGGGCGCCCGGTCCCGGGCCGCGCGCCCGCTGATCCGGCCCGCGGGGTGACGGGTCAGGACCAGGACGGCGCCGAGCAGCGCGGTGAACGGGTTCTGCCCGGCGATCTGCGCACCACGCACCGCCCATACCGACACCAGCCACAGCACGACCGGCACCGGCCCAGCCCACGACCACCACGAAAACGTCTCGATCAGCAGCAGCGCACCGCCGCCCAGGACAACCAGTTGCGCGGGCGTGTAGGGGCCGAACCACATGACCCAGTCCCCGAGTTTGCCCAGCACCCACGGGTGGCGCCGCGCCCCGGTGTACGAGCGGACGACCCCGCCGGGCTGCCCGTTCACAGCACCGCTCCGCGGTCCGGGCGGGGCGGGTCGATGACGAGGACCGCGGAGCCCACACTGTTGGCCGGGTGGTTGATCTCATCGGACACCGAATCCGAGAGCCCCTCGCGCGCCTTGTAGATGCCCAGGGCGATGACCATCGCAATGACCGCGCCAATGGCCGCCTTCATCGACATCTGGCGGGCGATCGTGACCAGTACCAGGACGAGCAGCGCGGCGATCAGTGCGCCGCTGCCCCAGTCGGTGACGGTCTTGATCAGGGAATCGCCCAGAGCGTCGAGCTTCCCGGCAAGAACTACCGTCGGCGTCATCGCACACCTGCCGACGCGGACGGGGCGGGGGAAGAGGTGGGGGCGCCGGTGTCCAGGGCGCTGACTTCCCAGCGTCCGGCACGGGCGGTCATCTCCAGCCGGTACACCAGCGGCCACCGCGTTCCGGCCCGGTCCTCAGCCATGACCCGGACCCGCACCCGGACGCGGGGGCCGTCGGCGGGAACGTCTTTGGAAGCGGCCCGCTCGCTGTCGGCGGCGACGTCCTCGACGTCCGTGCGCACGTACGCGCCTGCGGGCGCCGACAGGTGAAAACCGGGCGACAGGTAGCGGTCCACTCCCGCGCCCTGGGCGCCGGTGAGGTAAGTCCGCAGGAACTCACCGACGGTCGTGGCGAGCACCTGGCCGGCGGGGACCGTCCGGCTGTAGGGCGAGACGGGAGCGGGGGCGGCGCTGGGGGCCGCGACTTCGGCCGGCGCTCCGGTCACAGTCAGCGGCCCCCCGCCGGTGCCAGCAGTGCCACCGGTGCCGGACACCGCGAAGTACCGCACGGCCGGAGCGGTCTCCGGAGCACGCGACGCCGAAGCAACGGCCCGCGTTGCAGGAGGCGAGATGTCGGTGAGGGCGGCGACCAGGACCGTCCACCCGTCGCGCGTGGACGCCGTCCGCACCGGGACGACTCGCACCGCGCCCGGCAGCGCTGCCTCGCTCCGCGAGCGGGTGGGCAGGTCCGCGGCCGGAGCCATGGCGCGTACGGCCGCGGCCGCCGGGCTGTCGGGCGTCGCGGAGTCGGCGCGCAGCCACAGCTCGACGAACAGCGCGGCGGTACCGGCCGGGTCAGCGACGGCACCGGGCGCGCTGGGGGTCGTGTGCGTGGCGGGGGCGGCCTGGGCGGTGGAGCCCGGGGCGGCCAGACCGGTGAGGACGGCGGCCAGGGCGAGGGGGCCTGCGGCCAGAGCGGTCCATACCCCGATGCGGGCGAGGCGCGGGCCGCGCGGCGCGGGGCCGCTGGCCGGGACGGTCTCGGGGCGCGAGCGGCGCAGCGGCCGCGACGCGGCCGATGGACGGGGGGCTGGCCGCAGATTGCCGCGTGGTTCTGGAGTCATTGAGGTTCCCATTCGTGGAGTGCTGGAACTGCTTGCACTCCACGAAACGGCGGGCACCTCACCCACCGACTCACCAGCACCAGCCCTTGGGGGTCACGGGCTGACAACAGCTCGGCTGGTGAGTTCACCGGTGAACTCACCAGCCCGGTGGTGAACCTCCCCAGTGCAGGTCACAGCCCTACAGGCGAGAAACTCACCAGCTCTTGCGGGTGCACCGGCGGGAGTTCACCACCCCGCTCACCGGCTGCACTATCCAGCGCTTCGTCTCCACCCGCTCGATGGCCGTCCCGCACTGGCTTGGTTCTGGATCTCACGAACGATCGTTATCGAACACTGTCAGCGTCCCCCGCCTTCCCCCGCCAGTAGGCGAGGTTGTGCCGGGTGATGAGGGTGTTGGGGTGGTCGGGGCCCTGTACCCGCAGCTCCTCCAGCAGCTCGGCGAGAGCAGCACTGGCGCTGGCCGCGTCCCCCGCCTTCACCCGCCAGTAGGCGAGATCATGCCGGGCGGCGAGGGTGTTGGGGTGGTCGGGGCCCTGTACCCGCAGCTGGTATTCCAGCAGCTCGGCGAGAGCGGCGCTGGCGCCGGCCGCGTCTCCCGCCTTCCCCCGCCAGTAGGCGACATCATGCCGGGCGGCGAGGGTGTTGGGGTGGTCGGGGCCCTGCAGCCGTAGCTGGTCCTCCAGTAGCTCGGCGAGAGCGGTGGCGGCGCCGGCCGCGTCCCCCGCCGTACCCCGCCAGTGGGCGAGATCATGCCGGGCGGCGAGGGTGTTGGGGTGGTCGGGGCCCTGCAGCCGTAGCTGGTCCTCCAGTAGCTCGGCGAGAGCGGTGGCGGCGCCGGCCGC
>NZ_JBWKDV010000016.1:89550-121066 GCF_056435825.1 Streptomyces sp. NPDC043876
CGTCCCCCGCCTCCCCCCGCCACCGGGCGAGATTGTGCCGGGCGGCGAGAGTGCTGGGGTCGTCCGGGCCGAGGCGCGTGTGGGCGGTGTCGGCGAGGCGGCGGAAGTGTGTGATGGCGGCGGTAACCTGGCCTGTCGCACCAAGGCTTCTCCCCGTGCGGTAGAGCACGGCGTGGGCCGTGGGCTGGTAGAGAGCCCTTGAGGCGTTGCGGGTGAGGGCGTCGGTGTTGGTGCGCAGGGCCTGTGCGAGGGCGGTGTCCCGCTCGACGTCGGGCCAGGTGACGGTCAGGGCGTCGGCGGCGGTACGTGCGAGTTGGTCGTACTGGTCGGTGGGCAGGGGTTCGCGGACGGCACGCTGGATCAGCTGGTGCACGCGGACGGCTTGCTGGGGCGCGCCAGGGGTGTGGTCGATCAGGCTCAGGCGGTGCAGTGCCCGCAGCGTGTCGTACGCCTGCTCCGCTGTGACGGACGCCGCCGGGCCGTTGCCCGGTGTGCTGTCGGTGCGGCGTTCGGCGAGGTAGGCCAGCACGGGTGGGCTGGTCAGGACGGGGGCGGGGATGCCATTGGGGTCGAGCATCGCAGCGAGTTCGAGCATGGGGCGGGCCAGGCCAGCCGGCCGGAGTTGGCCGGCGCGGTCGATGGACAGCGACCAGGCCGCGGCCGTGCTGGTGGTCTGGTCGTCGGGCAGGGCGTCGGTCTCGGGAAGCAGATCGGCCAGGCGGCGGGTGTGGTCGGCCAGGCGCCGGCGGTAGGTGGCGCAGTCCAGTTCGGTGTCGATGAGGTAGGCGGCCGCCTGGGCCAGGGCCAGGGGAAGGTGGCCGAGTTCGGCGGCCAGGTGCGCGAGTTGCTGGGCGGGTTCGTGGCGACCGTGTTCGGCGAGGACCGCCCGCAGGTACGAGGCGGCCTCGCCGGGGGTGAACATGCCTACCGGTACCTGGCGTCGGCCGGGGCCGTGCAGGGCGGCGTCGCGGCGGCGGGTGGTGACCACAGTGGCACCGTGCGGGCCGGCCGGCGGCCACAGGCCGGAGAGGTCACCAGGGGCTGAAACGTCGTCCAGGACGATCAGCCAGCGCCGCGGCGTCGCCGTGGCCCGGGGTTCGAGCCAAGCAAGGAATGCCCTTGCGGCCTCTTCGGGGTTCTCCGGCGGCACGGGCAGGACATCTGCAGCGGCCTGCGCGTACCCGGACATGATCGCCGTCCGGGTACTGGCGGTGATCCAGACCAGGAGGTCCGAAGCGCCGGAGTTCCAGGCGCGGCGGGCGTAGTCGGCGGCGAGCTGCGTCTTGCCGACTCCGCCCACACCGGCCAGCACCTGGCCGGTAAGGACCGCGGCGTCCCCGTCAGCCAGGGCCGCACCGACCTCGTCGACCGCGTGGCGGTGCTGGAAGCAGTCGGCGCGGCGCGGGATCACACCGACCTGGTGCGGCCAGGACACCTGGGGGCGTGTGGTGGGGAAGTAGTTGTTCTGCGTGCTGTGGTCGCCGTACTGGCCGGCGACGGGACCGTTGAACGTGTCCCCGCCGCTTCCACGGGTGCGTTCGTGGCCGGCGGCGGGGCCGTTCAGGACCCGGTCCCGAAGTGGTTGTCCTGCCGGCTGTTCGC
The DNA here is from genome assembly GCF_056435825.1 of Streptomyces sp. NPDC043876. Taxonomy (NCBI): domain Bacteria; kingdom Bacillati; phylum Actinomycetota; class Actinomycetes; order Kitasatosporales; family Streptomycetaceae; genus Streptomyces; species Streptomyces sp. NPDC043876. The sequence continues at coordinate 91,153 of NZ_JBWKDV010000016.1, forward strand.
CCCGCTCTGGAAGGCGGTGGGCCCGTTGAAGACGTTGCCGGAGACGACGCCAGCCCCGCCACCTGTGTGCGCGGACTGTTCTTCGACCAGGGCCCGCAGTCCCTCGGCGAGCCGGGCACGTTCCTGTGGGTCGCTCACGCTCTCCAGCAGCACCTCGAAACGGGTCTGCCAGGACACCTCCTGCCGGATCCGTACCCGGTCCGCCTCGGCCGGCTCCAGCCCGCGCAGGGCGGTAGCGGTCTGGTCCAGGCGCTCCAGCTCCGCCCGCTCCACCGCCGGATCCCCGCGGCCCAGCAGCCGGGCCACCTGGGACCGCAGCCCGAATTACCGCTGACAACAGCTGGGTGGTGAGTTCACCGGTGAACTCACCACCCGTAGACAAACCTCCCCAGCGCAGGTCAGAGCCCAGCTGGTGGAAATCTCGCCAATTTACTGACCTCTTGAGAGTGATCTTTCGAGTCGGCGGAGGCAGATGATCCTGGCCGCCTGTTCCAGCACTCCCTGATGGAGGTCGACTCTGCGCTTGTAGCAGGCTTGCTGCGAGGCCATCCACGTCGCCCCCGGGGATCAGCTGCGTGATGTCGCCGCGGTCCCCGCCGCCGAGCGACACGGCCAGCGGGATGGCGTGCCGGCCCACGACCAGGTGGTGCCTGGAGCTGGGCGCGCTCGTCGGGCAAGGTGCCCTCACACCGGTGACACCGAGTTCCAGGAAGCTTGGGCGCATCCAACTGGCACCATCACGCCGCCTGCGGCGCCGTCTGCAACCGGGCGTTCCCCGGTGGGCCTCTCGGTGACGACTGTCCCGGAAGGAAGCCTCTACGGGGGCGGCATCATCGCGTTCGACGATGAGCGGCGGAGATCCAAGGTACCGGCATCAGTGTCCCCGCCCATGTAGGGCACCAGGGCCGTCGCGGGGAACGGGCAGCAACTTCGAGCCACCAAGGGTCTGGTCCTCACGCAGCCGCCCCCTGGGGTGCTCGTCAGGAGCTATGCGGTGCGTCGGAGGTGGTGAGTTTCTGCAGGCGATGGGCGACTTCCTCGGGTTTGATGTCGTTAAGCCATGCGCCGAGGCCAGCGGCCATGACCAGGGGGTCCGCGCCGAGGAGTTGACCGATGTAGTACATCTCACGCACGGTGTACTTGATCAGCCCGTCCTGGCGCTTGCTGATCTGGCTCTTGGACATGCCCACGCAGTTGCCGAGCTGTTCGTAAGTGAGCCCCGCGCGGAGTCTTCCGTGCTCGACAGCCTCGATGAACCTGAGTTCAAGCTCGGTCACCGCCTCGTTGGGCTGCCGCTTCATCGCCTTGTCCATGGCACACATCCTATCGACCCGGCGTTTCTCCAGGGCATCGAAGGCGGTCCCATCGGGCATTGAGTTGCCAAGAAGCACTCATGGTTGCTTACAGGGAAACCTAGGGAGTATTCTCGGGCTCATGATCGACGGATATGGCGAGGACACGCCCGGTGAGATCAAGCGTGGCAGGGCACCTGCTCACTCATGGCGCTGGTTTCTGATCCGCTCGGCCAAGCACGTTCCCAAAGCCACCAAAGGCCAGCCCCAGTGGAAGGCCCTTGGTGCATCGTTCTTCGCCATCCTTCAGGCCGTAGGCCAGGCGGCGAACCCGGACGGTACTGACGCCTTCCTCGGCACCGACACGCTTATGGCGATCGGCCGATGCAGCAAGGAGACGGTGCAGAAAGTACTCCTCGCTGCGGAAGCCATGCATCTGATCAAGAAGACGGCGAACGCGCGCGGTGGAAGGTATCCGAAGCCCGCAACGTATGCATGCACACTCCCGCTCGGCGCCGACGCCGAGACTGGGACCGGCCTCGACTGGGAACGCGCTCTGGCTGTGTTGTACAGCTCCGAGCACGACCGTCGGCTCCGCCACAAGCGCACCCGGGCCACAGAGCAGCACATGACTCCGCCTGTCGAGAACCCCGGCTGCGCGCAGGCGGCGTCACGTAACGCCTTGTGTGAGCCCACGGACGGGATTCAGGCGGTGTCACATGACAGCCTCACAGAGCGTCACATGACGGATCAGAGTGGGTCACGTGACGCCCCTACCAGGCCACACCAAGCCTTTCACCAAGAGATGGCTGATGTCGTTGTCCGACCTCAGGTGGATACTCCCGCGCCGTCAGAACAGGGCCAGACGCAGGGGTCGTCCGGGTTCTTGGTGCAGGTGCATGCCGCGTCGAAGCACGACAGCCAGGCCCTCGAAGTCGCCGTGAACAACTACGAGCGCCACGCCGCTACCTGCGACCGGTGCCCTCGCGAAATGTGGTGCCCCCAGGGCTCACGCTTGCGGAAGTACCTCACAAGCGAGCAGAACCTCAAACGAACCCGCCATTTCGGTCGAACGTAGACGACGCTGAGGTGAGAGTGCTGCATAGCGCACCCCAGCCCCGCAGGACAGCAGCGGGGCAGGGCCCGGCGCGATCGCCAGTCACCGCGGCCCGGGTGGCTGGGCACGACATCCGGGCCGCCGTCGCCCTCGCGATCGCAGCCTTCGCACCTCGACCATTCGCGGCACCTACCACCTACCACCTGCCGCTCCGGTGGTTGTGGAGCTGGCGATGCGGTTGTCTGCAGCGCGCGGGGGCACTGCCGCAGGTCATGCCGGACGCCCCGGTCCCAGGTGTCGAACTCGTACCCAGGTGCGGACCCTGGCGGCTCGGCGGGGGGAGGCCCGTTGATAGCACGCTCCGTCGTATGCGTTGGGTAGAGGAGGCAACGCTCGGGGCGGTTCCTTCATACGAGAGCGCGGATCACTGAGGGGGAGAGTGGGGAGGAGCGTGAGGGGGATTGCGAGGGGGAGCGCAGAGGGGAGAGTGAGGGGGAGGGCACCTCTGGCAGGATTTTGCATTTCGCCTGGTCAGCGCCAGGAATCGAGGTGGCGGTCAGTCAGACTTATATGCGGCGGAAGGGGATAAGGGGAGGAGTTGAGTCAGAGGTCGGTTGTGTGGGTGCAGGCTGGAAGTATGGGGCTGGGGTTTCGGATTGAGATTCAAAGGGAGAGCGTTGGTGGTCCGGAGGTGTGGGTGGGGCGTGACTTGTTGGTGTGGGGACGTGTGAGTTTTGCGGCCGGGTGTGTGAAGAGGGTTCCAACAGAAGCCGTTTGATCATGTGGCGTTCGGTTCGGATGGTCGCTGGAGTGGCCGTGGAGAAACGTCAGTCGCGGCCGTGGACTGTGTCGGATGAATTGCGTTCGCTCATCGTGCCCCTGCCCTCTGAGCTGGCCCCGAAGCCGGTGGAGTCGCCCTTGGGTGCCGGACCGACCGCAGAACTTTTACCTGGCCGTCTCGTCGGACGGCAAGCGGTTCACCAGCTTCACGGTGCCAGGAGTGAGCCGCGGCCAGGCCAGCCGCATCTCAGGGGGCTGCAGGGGCGGCCGTTTCGTCGTCAGTGCGATGCAGGAACTGCCGTGCCCCGCGCAGTGTGGTGCGCAGGCCCCGCTGGGTCGTGCGGCTGTCGAGGCGTACGTCGAGGGCGCCGGGAAGCGTGCTGTCGACCCGAAGGCCCGTGGGGAGGCGGGAGGCGTCGAGTCCGTCCCGTTGGGCAATGAGGATGCCCAGCTCCTGACGGCTTACGGCGTCGCGGCCGGCGAGGTGGTGGACGCCGGTCGCGTCGGTGGCCGACAGTTCCAGGAGAGCGGCGGCCAAGTCCGTGACGTGCACGGGACAGCGGATGTCATCGGTGAACAGCACGCCGTCGCGTGTGCCGGCGGCGAGTTCGTGCACGGCCTTCTCGTGGACCGACCGCCCGTGGCCGATGATCAGCGAGGTCCGGGCAACAGCGGCTTTCGGGTGCACGACGAGGATGCCGGTCTCGGCCGCGGCTTTGGCCGCGCCGTAGGGGGTGAGGGGATCGGGGAGGCTGGACTCGTCGTAGTGGACGTGCGCGCCGGAGAACACCGCGTCACTGGACACGTGGATCATGCGGGTTCCGTACCTCGCCGCTGCCATCGCGAGGTGGATGGGGCCCGCTGCCGTGGTGGCCCAGTCGGCTGCTCCGCTCGACGCGTTGATGACGAGCTGCGGGCGCATCTCGGACATGACGGAGTCCAGGCATTCCGTATCCCGCAGATCGAGATGGCGCCAGGTAGTGGGGGAGGCGGCGCCGGGCTTGGTCGCGTACGTCGCGACGGTGGTGTGCCCTGCCGCTGTCGCTTGCCGGACCAGCTCGGTCCCGAGGAAGCCGCTGCCACCGACGATCAGAACTGTCATGGCCCCACCGTAGACCGGCCCCACAACGATGAGGGCGCTCGCCCCGGAGTCCGGGGTGAGCGCCCTCATCGTCAGCGTGCCGCTGCCGGTGGAGGCTGCCAGAGGTAGCGGACGTCGGGCTCGCGCTCCTCGTTGCGCAGCCCGTCCGTTCGCTCTACGGCGATGAAGCCGTGGCGCTCGTAGAACCGGTGCGCCGGTTCGTTGACCTGGAAGGTCCACAGCGCCAGCCCTCTTGGTCGTCGCTCCTTGGCCAGGGACATGAACCGGTCGCCGAGGCCCCGTCCCCGCCACGCGGGGTCTAGGTAGAGCTGTTTCAGCTCTCCGCCGTTGATCACCATGACCCCCACCACTTCGCTTCCGGTGACCGCGACCCAGGTCTCGTACTGCGGCACGAGGACACGGGCGAACCAGTCGCGTACGTCGGCTTCGTCGTGGGGGCAGTGCACGGTGGGCAGCGCGGAGGCGAAGGAACGCAGCCACACGTCGGCCGCGAGACGTGCATCAGAGTCGCCGGCGCGACGGAGCAGAACGTCGTCACTGATCATGGCGGGGCGCCTTCCAGGGCTTGGGGAAATGGGTGCGGGACTGCTCCGTGGGGGGAGCGGCTCTACTTCCCGGGGCGTCCGAGCTGGTGGACGGCCCAACCTGCCGCGCGCCACGGTTCCGGGTCGAGGGTGGTACGGCAGTCGACGAGCAGCGCGTCGGCGGGGAGATCTACGAGGGCGTGGGGGTCGGCCTTGCGGTATTCCGGCCATTCAGTGGCCAGGACGACCAGGTCGGCTCCTTCGATGGATGCGGCGAGGTCATCGGTGTAGTCCAGCTCCGGGTTGCGCGTCAGCGCCGAGGCCACGGCCTGCGGGTCGTGAACAGTAACGGTGGCGCCGGCCTGCTGGAGGGCATGGGCCAGCGCAAGGGCGGGGCTTTCGCGGACGTCGTTGGTGCCGGGCTTGAACGCGGCGCCCCACACGGTGATGTTCGCGTTCTTGATCGGGTGGGCACACAGGGCCTCGCGGATGAGGTCCATGGCGACGTCGGTGCGGCTCTCGTTGATCTCCTCCGCTGCGCGCAGGAGGGTGGCGGCCTGTTCGGCGCCGAGCTGGCGTGCCGAAGCGGTGAAGGCGCGGACGTCCTTGGGGAGGCAGCCGCCCCCGTAGCCGATGCCCGGCTGCATTCCGCCGCTCCCGATCCGGGGGTCGATGCCGAGGATGTCCACGATCTGTGAGACGTCGCCGCCTGCGGCCTGGCACATGTCGGCGACGGCGTTGATGTAGCTGATCTTCAGGCCGAGGAAGGTGTTCGCGGCGCCCTTGGCCAGTTCGGCGGTCTGCGGGTCGGTGACGAAGAGGGGCACGCCCGTGTCCAGGATGGGCGCGTAGACGGTACGGATCGCCTTCTCCGCCTCGACGGTGGTCAGGCCGGCGATGATGCGGTCCGGGCGCAGGGTGTCCTCGACGGCGTGGCCCTCGCGGAGGAACTCCGGGTTCCACACCACATCGACGCGCTCGCCGGCCGGGGCCAGGCGCTGCGTGAGGGCCGTGACCTGGACGGTCGTGCCGACGGTGACCGTGGATTTCCCGACGATCGTGCACGGCCGGTCGAGGTGTGGGGCGAGCTGGCGGATGGTGCCGAAGACCTGTGCGGTGTCGTAGGAGCGGCCGTCCGCGTCGATCGGGGTGCCGACGCCGATGAAGTGCATCTCGGCGAAGGCCGCGGCTTCGCGGATGTCGGTGGTGAAGCGCAGGCGTCCGCTCGTGGTGTGGGAGGCGAGCAGCTCGGGGAGGCCGGTCTCGTAGATGGGGCACTGGCCGGAGTTGAGGCTGTCGACCTTGGCCTGGTCGATGTCGACGCCGATTACTTCGTGGCCCAGTTCGGCCATCGCTGCCGCGTGCGGGATGCCGAGGTGGCCGCAGCCGATCACTGAAATGCGCATTCCTTGACTCTCATCCTGGGAGGGGCACCGTGTGGCGGGGCCGGGGAACGAGCCCAGAGGCTAGCGCCGTTCCCCGACCCCGGATTTCACGCGCTGGTCGCGTTGATGTTCAGTAGCCGCTCCAGCTCGCTGATCGCGACGGTGGCCGTCTGCCGTACGACCACGTCACCGGTCTGCGGGGCCTCCAGCGGGTAGTCGAACCAGGTGCCATCCGGACGGGGGAATCCCTCAGGGTCGACGAGGAACACCTTGAGCCCGGCCGCGCGGGCTCGCTTGGCCACCCACCGCCGGTCGGCGTGCAGCCCGATCACGACCAGCGCCTTCGCGTCGGGATGGAAGGTGACCGGCGGGATCCGCTGGTCGTAGCGGCGCATGAACTCCTCCTGGAACCCGGCGCGGGCGCCGAGCGCGTCGAAGTTGTTCGTGATGAACGGGCCGACCAGGTGCCCGGCCTCCTCCATCCGCTTGAGCGCGCGCAGGGCCGGGGTGACCTCCGCGTTGAAGCACGCCCGGTACATGTCCGACAGCTCACCGACCTTGTTCTCCGTGTCGAGGAACATCTCCGCGAGCAGTGGGTCCCGCCCCGGAGCGAGGACGAACGTGAAGCCCTTGCGCAGCTGCTCGTCCTCGATCTCGTTCACGTGGTACATCTCGTGGAGGCGGTGCAGCGGCGGGATCCCCGCCTCGTAGGAGACGCCGCAGCCGACCTCGACCTGGAACGGCAGGAAGTCGGTGAGCTGCGCCAGGTCGTCGGCGTAGACCGGCTTCCCGGAGATGTCCTTGACCCGGACCCCGTGGATCAGGACCTCCCACGGCCGGCGCCTGACCGCCCGTGGAGGGAAGCAGTTGACGGAGGTGAAGACGGTGTCGATGACCTCGTAGTCCGCCGGGAGCCGGCGGCCCGCCCGCAGGTCCTCTGGGTGCTCTTCGACGCGGATCAGGTGGACGCGCAGGTCACCCAGCTCGAACCGGCCCGCCCCGACCTGCTTCCAGCCGCCCTCGGCCAACATCGCGTGGTTCTGCTCCCACGCCTCCACGATTTCAGCCCGGGGGGCCGCTACCGAGTGGTACAGGTACATCTGCGTCATCGCGAGCGACGGCGCCGCGGTGGTGTCCACCAGCCCGTACTGGTGCTGGTAGTGGACGATGCGGCGGCGCGCGTCGCCCTGGCCCCTCCACCCGGAGTGGGAGGCGGTCTCCTCCTGCTGGGTACGCCGCCAGATGCCCTCCTCCTCGAAGCGGGGCCGGTCGGCACTCACCCCGTAGAAGTCGTGCCACTTGCGGAGCTGGGCCTCGTCGAGCTGGTCGATGACCGTGACGGGAAACTGCATGACGTGTCCTCGGTTTCTGCATCGAGACGGTCCGCCCCCGGGCGGGGGGGCGGCGGGGCGGGTCAGCTCAGGGCGCCGACCGCGTCGGTCAACGCGGAGATCAGGAAGTCGATGTCCTCGTCGCTGCAGTTCAGCGGGGGCGCGACGACCAGCCCCTCGCTGCGCGGATCACCGGCACCGGTGAACGGGTAGAAGAAGACGCCGCGCCGCTCGCACTCCTCCATCAGCGGCCAGAGCAGGCCAGGCGCGACCTCCACCCCGTACAAATGGCCGATGCCACGGACCTCCCGCACCGATGTCCGGCCGGTCAGGGACCGCAGAAGCGTGCCCAGACGCTTTCCACGCACGGTGAAGGACCCGAAGTCCATGGCCTCCAGCTCGTCCAGGACCCCCAGGCAGGCCGCTGCCTGGAGCGGATGGGAGGCCATGGTGCCCATCGCGGGCAGAGGGTCCGCGCCCTTGCGCCGCAGCAGCGGCGCGATCTCCGGCGACACGAGCACAGCACCCACACCGGTGTAACCGGCGCCCAAGCCCTTGGAGAGGACGACCAGGTCGGGCTCACATCCGTCCCAGTGATGGCTCGCCAGGGGCGTGCCGGTGCGCCACAACCCGGTCAGGACCTCGTCATGAATGACCAGGACGTGCCGCTCCCGGCAAACCTCCGACACCCTCCGCAGGTAGCCGGCCGGGGGAACGAAGGCGCCGCCGGTAGTCCCGTTGACAGGCTCGATCAGGACCGCGGCGACATTCTCCGCGCCCCTGCTGTCGATCGCCCGCGCCACCTCCTCAGCGCACGAAACGCCGCACCCGTGCCCGTCATGAGCGTGGCCGTGCGTCGGAGGGTAGGCCGCCGGGAAGGCCGGGCCAAGGCCGTGGCGGTCTTCCGGGCGAGGGTTGCGGATTTGGTTGCCCGCGATCCCGAGGGTGAACATGCTGTTGCCGTGGTACGACAGATTGGACGTCAGGATGTCCCCGCGCCGCTTCCCATCGCGAACCCGCACGATGTTCCGTGCCAGGCCCACCGCGACCTCCACGCCGAGGGTCCCGCACGTGGTCAGCGCGACGGAGTCCTCCGGCCGGCCCACCGCGCGGCACAAGCGGTCCATCAGTTCCATCTGAATGTGCGGCTGGACGACCGCAGAACCACCGAACGAGTAGCGGGAGAACTGCTTCTCGATGCGGGCGAAAACCACGGGGCTACCCTGCCCGACGTTCGCACAGAGGAGGCCGCTCGATCCGTCGAGGATCCGGCGGCCATCGGCACGGTACAGCCAGGGCCCCTTCGAGCCCACGGCTTCGAAGTCCGGCAGCGGCCTAGACGATGTCAGCAGCCGGTCTCGCTGCGTCACGTACTGATCCACGGAGAGTCCCTTCTGGGAGTGCTCACGGAGTTGGGGAGTGCGCGGCGTCGGTGAACCGCGGCAACTCCAAGACCACCGCACCAGAACGCGGTACAACAGTCAGTAGCCATCGGGATGCAAGGAGTTTGCATCTCGTGCAAGTACGGACGGCCGCGTCCGCCCTCTCCGCGGGGGGCGCGCAGCCTCGGCTACACCGGGACGGGGATATGGATGCAGTTCGAAAGCCGCAGGCGACGCCCGCAGCGCCAACGCCGGGGGAGGTAGTCAGAGCAACACGCAGAACCCGGGGCATGACCCTGGAAAAGCTGGGATCGCTAACCGGCTACTCGGCCGCCCAGGTATCCCGCCTGGAGCGCGGAAAGTCGAACATGACCAACCTCTCCGTGCTCCAGAGATTCGCCCAGGCGCTCGACATCCCGCCCCAAGCACTCGGCCTCGCCCCGACTCAGCCCTCCCATCCAGAGCTGAGTCCGCAAACCGGGCCGTATCCCGGCCTGCCCGCCCCTACGCTGGGAACCCCACGGCTCGACGACGGAGAGGACCCGGTGCGCACACGAAGGCAACTGCTCGCGAACCTGGCAGTCACCGCGGCGGCCGCCATGGGAGCCCCCCTCGCCGGCACCACCGGGGCCGGGACCGAAGAGGCACAACTCGGCGAAACCCTCGTCGCAGGACTACGCGACGCGATGCTCGGACTCGGCACCGTTGCCGCCGACACGCCCCCGGACCGCCTCTCGGCGGAACTACACCGTGCCACGGCGGATTTCAACGACTGCGCCTACGCCAGCCTCGCCCTACGGCTCCCACGCCTGATCTGTGCCGGGCACCAGGCCACCAACGACAACTTCCCCCTGCTGGCACAGGCCTACCTCCTGGCGACCCGCATCCTCATCAAGCTCGACGAGCCGCAACTCGGCTGGATGGCCGCCGATCGCGCCCGGCAGTTCGCCACCGCCGGCGGCGCGCCCGTCGCGGTCGCCGAGGCGGCCCGCCAGCAGGCCGTCCTCGCCCGCAAGGCAGGATGGCACGACCAGGCCCTGGCCCTCGCCCTGAACGCTGCCAATGACCCTTCTCTGCGGGAATTCGGAAACGCAGGGGCCGCTCAGCGAGGCCTGCTCGTCCAGTGCGCCGCCTACACCGTCGCCCACCAACGCGATCAGGCCGGCATGCGTGAGCTGACCAGCCAGGCCACCGCCATCGCCAAGAGCCTCGGCGCCGTCACCCACCTCCGGGACACCAACGGCGGCTTCAGCTGGGCCACCGTCCAGTTGCACCTTATCTCGGCGGAAAACACCGCCGGAGATCCCTCGGCCGCCATCGCAGCCGCCGACGCTCTCGCCCCCCAAGCTCTCCCCACCACGGAACGCCGCGCGCTCTACTTCACCGACCGCGCGAAGGCCTTCGCCCAATGGGGCCGCCGAGACGAATGCATCCGCGCACTCCTCCAGGCCGAGTACTGGGCCCCGCAGGAGACCCACGCCCGCCCCGCGGTGAAATCCCTCGTCTCCGGGCTACTGCTCTCCGGGCGCACCACACCCGAGCTACGAGGTATCGCCGCCCGTACCGGAGTCCTGCACAGCTAGGCCGTTACAGGACTTGCAGAGCTTGCGGTCGAAGACCGGCGGCCTGCCGCCGGCCGACCCCCGGCGGACACGGTTTGCCTTCTGGTCGACCCGTTCCGGGATGACCGCTCGGATGCCCCGGCTTCGCAGCCCTTGCCGGATCGCCCGCGACGAATACGCTTTGTCCGCGATGACCGCGTCGGGTCGACGACACGGTCTCCCGGCGCCCGCCCTGGGCACCCTCAGTTCGTCCATGACGGTGTCGGAGACGGTGGAGTCGTTGACGTTGCCCGGCGTGACGACGACGGCCAGGGGCAGGCTCCGGCCGTCGCACATCGACCCCGCCACGCTGTGCGTCAGCGACCAGCTCGTCATGGACGCCGTCACGGACAAGACCGCCGCCGTCATGCCGGTCCTGTTCGGCGGCCGGCCCGTCAACCTCTCCGCCATCCAGGAAGACCTCGACGAACGCGACATCGTCGTCATCGAAGACGCGGCGCACCCGTTCGGCTCCCGACACGGCACCCGCCGCGTCGGGGCGAGCATCCACCGCGATGCCCTCGCACCGCTGGACGGCGTGACGCTCATCGACGTCGACGTGGAGCACGCCGTCCCGCACCTGTGCCAGGTCCGGATCCCCCACCGCGACGAGGTGTTCCCCACCCTCCGAGGCCAGGACATCGGGGTCGGCGTCCACTACCCGCCCAACCACACCCAACCCGCGTTCGCCGCCTGGCACCGCCCCCTGCCGGCCACCGAGCAAGTCGGCGGGGAGATCCTCAGCCCGCCCTTCCACCAGCACCTCACCGAGACGGACATCAACCTCGTGGTGAACGCGCTCGAACAGTCCCTCAAGCCCGCTGGAGGAGAGTGACGGGCAAGCTCCTGACCGTGTGCCTGGGGAATTACTGCCGAAGCCCGTTCGCCCAGGTGGCGCTCACCCGCAGAGGCGGTACGGCGGTAACGGTCCGCTCCGCCGGGCTGATCGGAAAATGGCAGGACCAGCCCGCAAACCCGTCCATGATCAACGCAGCCCGGAGGTTCGGACTCGACCTCACCCACCACCGCGGACGCCAGATCACCCTGGAGGACCTGGAGTGGGCGGACGACGTCCTCGCGATGGACGCCGCCGTCCTCGACACACTCCGCGCGATCGACGACGGCCACAACGCCCACAAGCTCCGCCTCTACCTCCCCGGCGGCGACGTCCCCGACCCGATCGGCCAGAACGAAAACACGTTCAACGACTGCGCCGTGGTAATCGAGGCGGCAACAGCCCTGCACACCGGGCGCCGACACTTGCAGTCCGGCTGATCAGCCCGATGCGGCGGACAGCACCACGTCCGCGAGCCTGTCCGCCGCATCCGGTCGCCCGCACGTCCGGGCCCGCTCCGCCATCGCCGCCCGCAGGGCGGGGTCGGTCAGGAGCGGGCCGACCGCGCTCTGTAGAGCAGGTCCGGTGACCTCACCGAGAAGAGCGAGTGCCGCCCCGGCGTGGGCCAGGTGCTGGGCGTTGTGGGCCTGCTCGTTCCCGGCGGAGGTGGCGAGCGGGATGAACACCGCGGGCTTGCCGAGCGCGGTCAGCTCCGCCAGCGTCCCGGCCCCGCTCCGCGACACCACGACATCGGCCAACGCCATCACGTCCGGCAACTCCGACCCGAGGAACCCCGTCAGGTGATAGCGGCCGGCCAGGACCGGGTCCAGCCCGGCGGCAGCCGACCGCAAGTCGGCCAGGTTCGCCGGACCGCACTGGTGGATCACGTTCGCGTGCGACAAGAGCCAGGGCAGTACTTCACGAACAACACCGTTGATCTGCTGGGCACCCTGCGCGCCGCCGGTGACGTAGACCGTCGGCAGACGCCGGTCGAACCCGTACAGGGCCAGCGCCTCGACCGCCTTGTCCGGGTGGCCGCCCAGTACTTCCGGCCGCACCGGGTTCCCGGTGACGACCGCACGCTCGCGCACATCGGCGGGAAGCAGTGCCAACGAGGACTTCGAGGACAATGCGATCCGTGTTGCCGAACTCGCCAGCTTCCGGTTGGCCAGTCCGAGGCGGACGGTCTGCTCGTGCAGGACGAGCGGCACTCGGCACAGCCGCGCGGCCAGTCCGGCCGGGACCGCGACGTATCCGCCCGTCGCCAGGACCACGTCCGGTTGGAAGTCGGCCACGATCGACCGGGCCTGAGCCACGCCGAGCGGGACTCGCGCCATGTCCTTCACGTTCGCGGCGGACAGCATCTTGAGCGGGTTCGACGAACGTCGGATCTTCCCCGTGGCCACCGTCCTGAACGCGATGCCCTCCGCCGGGGCGACACGCGCTTCGAGACCGTCCGCCGTCCCGATCCACAGGACATCCAGCGTGCCGCCCGCAGCCGCGAGGCGGTCTTGCAGGATACGGATCGCCGTCAGGGCGGGGTACGTGTGACCGCCGGTTCCTCCGCCCGTCACGAGCAGCCGGAAGGGACGCAAGATTGAGGAATTGTTCACCCGGCAACCCTACTGGGCCCACAAGCACGAGGGGTGGCTCACCTTGGTGCGTCTCGGCGCACCCCAGGTGACCTTCCCGCCGCGCGCCGGTTGAGTTGGCATGCGAAGCCCCACCTGGCCGCCGGACTGCCCCAGGTGTGGGCACGCGGCGGAGTCATCGAGAAGTCGGCTTCGTCCTCGAAGACGATCCAGGCCGCGGACGCCGCCGCGAGGCTTTTACCCGTGGCCACACCTCCTTCTTCCACAGTTCGACCGCGTGCTCGTCACGTTCGAGGGCTCTGCGGGCGGGTGCCTGCCATGACCAGCCGTGCCGTTTCAGCAGCCGCCACACCGTCGCCACCGACAGGCTCACCCGCAGCCGGCGGCGGATCGCCGTCTGAACGCGGACCAAAGTCCAGCGTTCATCCTCGAAGCCGTGCGCCGAGGGGCCCTTGCCGAGTTCCTCCTCGAGTACGGCGAACTGGGCGCGGGTGACGGTCGGGGAGTTCGCCGGGCCCCTCGAGCGCAGGGCCTCCATGCCGCCTTCGCGCCAGGCATGGCGCCAGCGTTCCACCGAGCGCACACTCACCCGCAGATCCTTCGCGATCACCGCGGTCTTCTCACCCGCCGCGAACCGCACGCCGGCCTGAAGCCGGATCCCCTCACGAAACGCCCGACGCTCAGCGGTCAGGCCCCCACCCTCTGGATACCTCACCTCACCGGCATACCGCAGGGATCACGAACCGTCACTACTCGACGACAACCCGAAATCCTCAGTAGGTATTGAGCATTGCTCCGGTGGTCCCAGTCAGCTGGCGCTCGATGAGCCCGACAGCAGCTCCCTGAGCCTTTCGGCCACGAAGTGCCGTCCCGGGTCGATGCCGTCGCGAAGTTGTTCCTGGACCCCGAGAGCGGTGCGGGGGTCGGTGCACACGGTCTCCAGGAACGTATCGAGCACGGTCTCGTCCGAGCATGTTTCCCAGAGCCAGCGGTGCAACCAGGGAAGGACGGTAGCCATCTCGTGCGCGCCGAGTACCTGGCAGGCCACCTGCATAATCGACGTCTGGGCCGCCGGGGATTGGTGCGAGCGGCAGAGATAGCGCCAGAACTCAGGTGCCACCGACACTGGATGTGCGGACGGATCCCGTTCGGGGTCGAAGTAGACCTTTGCAACAGCCTCCAGGTACGGGTGCTCGTCGTGAGCGAGCGCCAAGAGCATGGCTGCAGCGTCGGCTGGGCGTGCATCAGCGTGTAGTGCTTCGGCAGCCATGCGGACGATACCGGGCGCGGCCTCCTCTACGGCCGGCTCAAAGATCGCCAGACGCTCCCGGAGGGGCCGGTCGCCGCTCATCCACCCGGCCAGCCAGTAGGAGTCGCACAAGCCCGTCCACCGTACCGACCTGTCGGCGATCCAGGCGTGCCGCTGGGCGAGCAGTTCCGGCAGCGGCCGCCGGCGTCCCAGCGCGGTCAGCATGTGCTCGATCCACTGGCGGGGGTGGCCAGAAACGGCGTCGACGAGCAGGGCTGTGCCGATTTCGCTGACCTCCGCCCCGCTCCGGCATCGCATGAAGTCATCCAGGAATGTCTGGCCGGCCGTATATGCCTCGGGGCTGGTATGCGGTGGGGTGCAGAGCCAAACCAGGAGGCGCAGAGCAGCCAGAGGGCGGAGGGTGATTGCCGACGACGTCAGGATGTCGCCACACCGGTCGGACGCGTCTGCCTCCCAGCGGCGACGCACCGCGTCCTCGATCTCCTGACAGGAGCGCGGGAAGGTGAGCACCGCGTCCAGCTGCTGGTTCAGCTTGCGGACCGCTGTGTGGCTGACGTCGAGCTTCTGCTGGAACCGGGTGCGGTCTGCACGTAACTGCCTTCTCTCCGTCGTTAATTGCTCCACCTGCTTCTTGGCCGCAGCGAGGTCTGTGGCACAGGCATCCAGCTGACTCTGGAGTTCCTCGCTCCTGCGCTGGATCTCGGCGTGGTCGCGACGCCGTGTCTCCTCCTCGTACCGGCGTTCCGGGTGACGTTGGGCCACGAGGGCCAGCAGGAGCTGGTCGGCCCGCTTCTGGATCTGCTGCTCCACAGGTCCCCCAGGGCCGCGATCTGCGGCGTCGATCAGTTGGTACAGAAAGGCGGTCTGTGGAACCTGGTGAAGGTTCATGAGCCTGGAGAGCTGAGTGGGGTTGAGACCACAGCGTCGTGCATAACTCTGCTGCGGCAGTCCGGTGTCTCTGAGGAGAGATTTGAGCAGAGCCTTCAGCTCGGGTGTCGGGTCGGCGTCAGCAGTCATGCGGGCATTGTGCATGACGAGTTGCCAGTAGGTGGCAACTCTTGCGTACTAGCGACACCCCTGGGCCCGGCCCGAGCATCGGCCAAGAAGAGCTCCGCCGTGAAGGAAGCTGGCGAAGCCCTGACCAGTTGGGACGCACCGCACTGCGGCGGCGCCCCGGCCTGCCAACGAAGTGAGGATCCATGAACTCCAGCAATACGAAGCGTGAAGAAGCGGTCCCCTACCTTGAATTGCGGGTCGGAGACCTTTACCTGGTGTTGCGCCGTCGCCCGGCCCGCGTACTGGCCCTACTGTCCCTGGTGCTGCTCACCGGCGGCGGCTGGGCGCTGAGCCGCGGCTTCGTTCTGCGTCTGTGAGCGGGACTCATGTCACTGCACCACAGGCGGCCAGGGTCGTGCAGGACGAGGCCGGCGCCCGCGTCGGGCAGATGCTCGGGCGGGGTGCAGCCCCACGCGGCTCCGATCGTGGCCACCTCGGGCGTCCGTCCGGCCAGAACGTCGGCACGTTCGTCGCCGACGAGGACTGGATCGCCCGGACCAGGACACAACGGATCCACTGCGCGATCGGTCGGCCTCACGCTCTTAACACCTGGTGCGGCGTGTGGACACCATCGGCGTTGAACGGGCACACGCTAACGCAGGGTGCCGCTGCGTCCGCAAGGACCAGGGGGCCTGTCGAGTGACGCGTGCTGCGCGGTTGTGCTGTGCCACCCCGTGACTCGAGTGGGCGGAAGTGCGCATATGCTCTCGCGGTCTGTGGCGGGCGATGTGCCGTGCCACCTGGGGAGGGGCTCGGTCATGAAGCATCGTCGGACGTTGTTGTTTGCGGGAGCGGGGGTCGCCCTGGCCGCTGTGGTGACTGTCGGTCTTGTGCTGAGTGGGAGCGATGAGACACCGCCGGCACCTCGAGCGCGTCAGTACAGCGACTTCAGCGCCTGCCTGTTGTCGGATGCGCAGGGGGTGTCCGGATCGCAGGCCGCACCGATCTGGGAGGGCATGGAAGCCGCTTCTCTCCAGACGCACGCGAAGGTGAGTGCGCTGCCTGTGTTCGGGCCGGCGACCGTGGGCAACGCAGTCCCCTACGTGAACACGCTGGTTCAGCGGCACTGTGACGTGGTGGTGGCGGTGGGCGACGCTCAGACGGCCGCAGCGGCCCAGGTGGCTGTGCAGGCCAAGAAGGTGCGCTTCGTGGTGGTGGGCAGCGGGACGCCGACGGGCAACGTCACGGTGGTGGCGGAGTCGCCGGATGCCGGGGCTGAGGTATCGCGGCTGGTCAGGACCGCTGTTGACCAGGGATCACGCAGGTAACGAATTGGCGCCACCTTCACCATCGTTCTCACAAGATCTTCACAGCCTTACGCAAATCTTATCTTCAGCTCTGGCGCCTTGAAGGGCGCACCAGGGAAGGTCTGTTGGTTCACCTAAAGATCTTTCTCTGGAGTTTTCGTGCGTCCACGCCGTTTCCGCGGCTCCACCAAGCAGGCGCGGAGACTCCGCCGCCTGCGACGCGTCACTGCCGTTGGGATGCTCTCAGCCATTGCTTTGTGGCTGAGCACTCAAACCGCGATGGACACCGGCGCGACCCTGCCGGCTATCGCCATACCCAAGCTGTCCTCCCTGGCCGACTGGATCACCTCGGACTCGCCGCCGTCACCACACTGGGGTGACCTGCCTCAGCAGCAGTCGGGCACTGCTGCCGGACACGGGCACCAGGCATCCGCGGCCTCCACTCGCGCCGGAAAGGGAGCAGGTCAGGCCCCTGGGAAGGGCAAGGGCGAGCTGCCCGAGTACGCGCCGTATGCCCGGAAGGTCGCGGCGGGTCCCAGTGGCAACGCGCTGGGCTTCGATGCCCGCACCAGCAAGCGGAACGCGTCGAAGTCCACGGCGACATCGGACTACTTCGAGAACGCCGACGGCTCATACACCCGCGACCTCACCCAGCTCCCCAAGAACTACAGGGACGCTTCCGGTACCTGGCAGCCCATCGACACGAGCGTCCGTGACGCTGCGGACGGCAGGCTGCACCAGGCGGCCGGGGCAAGCGCGGTCGACTTCGCCCGAAGTGCCTCCGACACGTCGCTGGTGCACTTGGCCGTCGACAGCGGCCACGCCATGTCCTACGGCTTGCAGGGCGCGGCGGCTGTCGCGCCGGTGGTCTCCGGTTCAACGGCGACGTACAAGGGTGCGCTTCCTCAGACGGACCTCGTGCTGGAGCCGAGCACGGTCGGACTCAAGGAGGCGTTGGTCCTCCACTCGCCGCAGGCTGGCAACGTGTGGACGTTCCCTCTGGATCTGAAGGGACTCACTGCGGTCGCGGGGAAGGACGGCGCCATTACTTTGGTGGACGCCTCCGGTAAGACGCAGGGCGTGATCCCGCCCGCTTACGCCTATGACTCGAAGATCGACCGTGTTTCCGGTGAGCGAGGGACGACTCACAAGGTCAGCTACGAACTGAAGTCGTCTCAGGGGCGTACCGCCCTGGTCATGACGCTGGATCCGGCGTGGCTGCACGATAGTGCCCGTACCTTCCCGGTGACGGTCGACCCGTCCTACAACAACGTGCACGCGCTGACCACGTATGCGGAGACGGGGCCGGGCAACGACATCGACCACTCGATGGAGCTGACCACCAAGGTCGGCTCCTTCGACTCCGGTCCCCACTCGGCCATCTCGTACATGCAGTTTCCCTACCTGGGCCTGGACGGCTCCAGGGCCAACGTGTCCGCGGCTTCGCTGACACTGTTCGATGTGTGGTCCTCCACATGTACCCCCGAGCGGTTTGACGTCTCTCCCGTCACGCAGGCGTGGACACCGTCAAAGGTGACCTCCTACCCGGGGCTGACCTACGGCGCTTCCATCGGCAATCTCACCCCGAGCGTGCCCAACGGATGCGCCAACAGCGGCGGCGACCAGTCCAAGGGCGACTATCTGACGGTGCCCCTGTCCACGACGCCGTTCAACAACTGGGCGAGCGGGGCGGCGAACGATTACGGTCTGGCCGTCACGGCGGCGACGAACGACAACCTGCACTGGAAGCAGTTCGCCTCCTACAACACCTTGCGCGGCCCGAGTCTGAAGCTGACGTACACCGGTGCGCTGCTGCCGCAGATCCTGTCTGCCAGCCCGCCGAACAACTCGCCGGTGCAGACGCTCACCCCGCAGTTGAGTGCCAACGGGACGGTGGACGGCAACCTGTTGGTCACGCCCAAGTTCGACTTCCAGGTCTATGACACCTCGGGCAACAAGCTCGCCGATTCGGGGCTGACCACCAACAGCTACTACGACGTGCCCGCGGGCAAGCTGAAGTGGGGCCAGGCCTATTACTGGGAGGTGCAGTCCTTCGACGGCACCAACTACTCGGCCGGCCCCAACTGGCAGCAGTTGACGACCCAGGTTCCGCAGCCGATCATCGCCTCCGGTCTTTCGCAGAACACCGACAACCACGGCTTCAACCCCGCGATCGGCAACTACACGACCACAGCCACCGACGCGAACGTCTCATCACCGGGCCCGTCGCTGACGGTGACGCGTGACTACAACTCGCGTGACCCGCGGACGGCGGGAGCGTTCGGCACTGGCTGGTCGAGCCTGTTCGACGCGAAGGCCACCGAGCAGTACGACTCGTCCGGCGCGGTCGGCAGTGTCCAGGTGACCTACCCGGACGGTTCGGTGATCGGTTACGGCCGTAACTCCGACGGATCCTTCACCGCACCGCAGGGCCGGTTCGCGACCTTCAAGAGCATCACCGGCGGATACTCGCTGACCGACAAGAACGCCACCACCTACACGTTCACACAGGCGCTGGGAGCCGGAAGCTCCGCACTCACCTCCATCACGGACGCCAACGGCCGTGCTGAAACGTTCACCCTGACATCCGGCAAGATCACCACCGTCACCTCCGCGACCTCCGGGCGCGCACTGCACCTGACCTGGTCCACGCCCGTCGGCGCGTCCGGGCCGCACGTCGCGACCGTATTCACCGACCCGGTCACCACGGCCGACCCGCTCACGTGGACCTACACCTACACCGGTGACCAGCTGGCCAAGGTCTGTCCGCCGACCAGCAGCACGAACTGCACCCAGTACGGCTACACCGCGGGCTCTTCGTACCAAAGCCAGGTCCTCGACCAGGGCGCGAGTTCCTTCTGGCCCCTGTCGGAGTCATCCGGTACCACGGCTGCCAGCACAGTTCTGTCCCAGCAGGGCGCCGACAACGGCACCTACAGCAACGTGACGCTGGGGCAGCCTGGCCCCGGGGCGGGCAGCCCGGCGACAGCAGCAGGCTTCAACGGAACTTCCTCCTTTGTGCAGCTGCCCGACCTGCACGCCAGCAGCTCCACCGCCCAGACCGTCTCCTTGTGGTTCAAGACATCCACACAGGCGCCGGGGGTGCTGTTCTCATACTCCGACATGGCCGTCAAGGCGACGGAGACCGCCGGCAACATCATTCCGGTCCTGTACGTGGGCACGGACGGGAAGCTCAACGGCACCCTGCGGGCCGGCACCGACATGAGCACCATCAAAACCAACAGCGCCGTGACCGACGGCAAGTGGCACCACGTGGCACTTGCCGGATCATGGACCGCGCAGACCATGTGGCTGGACGGCAACCAGGTCGGCACCGGCGCTGGCTACAGCGCCGATGGCGGCGGCAGCATGGCGCCGTGGCAGTTCAACCACGTGTACGTGGGAACCGGCTACCTCGGCGATGCGTGGCCCGACCAGCCGCACCCCAACTCGAGCACGCTCTACGGCACGTACTTCAACGGCTCGATCGCGAACGTCTCGTTCTTCAACAAGCCGCTGTCGCAGGCGAGCGTCACCGCCCTCCAGCAGGCCGGTACGAAGCAGGCGAGCCTGCTGACCTCGGTCACGCGGCCTTCCGGCAAGGCGTACTCGGCAGTCACCTACAACGCGGCAACCTCTGCGGTGACCGGTGTCACCGATGAGAACGGTGGCTCCTGGACGATGGCGCCGCCCACCGTCACCGGGTCCAGCCAGATCTACCGGGCTTCCGTGCTGGGGGCAGCGCCCGCCACCTACTACCGGCTCGGCGACTCAGCAGGCGCGTCGCAGGCCTACGACGAAATCCACTCCGGCCCCGCGACGTACAACGGCGTCACGCTCGGTACGGCCGGACCGTTCGCCGACAGCACCGCGGCGTCGTTCAACGGCACCTCGTCCTACATGCAGCTGCCCTCGACGAACCAGGTCATCACACAGCCCGGCTCGGTCGACATGTGGTTCAAGATGCCTGCCGGCAACACCGTCGGCGGTGTCCTGTACGACCAGATGGCGCAGTCACTGACCGGCGGCAACCCCACCGGCGGCAACTGGACACCGGCCCTGTACGTGGGCACGGACGGCAAGCTGTACGGCAAGTTCTGGGACACCAACGGCACCAGCGGCATGATGACCTCGCCGGGGAAGATCAACGACGGCAAGTGGCACCACGTCATGCTGGCCGCCGGAGCCACCAGCGGCCAGAGCCTGTACCTGGACGGCACGAAAGCAGGCAGCACCACCGCAGCCCTGCTGACCAGCGTCGCGAACTACACGTACATCGGCGCCGGCGAAGCAGGCGGCAACTGGCCCAACCACCCCACCAACGAACTCGGATACTTCCCCGGTTCGATCGCGGAGGTCGCCTTCTACCGCACGCAGCTCACGGGCCAGGATGCCGCGGCTCACTTCAACGCCGGGCAGAACTCCACCGGGCTTGCACCGCTGCAGACCGCGACCGTCACTGACCCTGGTGGCAAGGCGGTCAAATACCAGTACGACCTGTGGAACGGCAACCGCATGGTTGCCCAGATCGACGGACTCGGCAACAAGACGTCCTACGGGTACGACACCGGCGGCTACCTGCACACCGTGACCGACCCGAATGGCAACGTCAGCACCGCGGGCCACGACGTACGGGGCAACGAGGTCTCCAAGACGACCTGCCAGAACCAGGCCGCGAACTCCTGCTCGACCACCTACACCACCTACCTTCCGGACGCCACCAGCACGCAGCTGGCTCCCAGCCCGCTGAACGACCTGGTTGACACCATCCGTGACGGCCGGTCCGCATCCGCGACCGACAACACCTACCTGACGTCATACTTCTACGACGCCCTGGGCAACCGCACGAAGGTGACGACCCCACCGGTGGCGGGCTTCCCGTCGGGCCGGTCAACCCTCCTTTCCTATACCGACGGCACGACGAACGCCGCCGCCGACAGCGGGTTCGCGCCCAAGGGACTGCCCTTCAAGACGCTCTCACCGGGCGGCGCGACCACCGCGATCAGCTACTTCCGCAACGGTGACATCGCCTCGATGACCGACCCCAACGGGCTGGTCACCAAGTTCACCTATGACAACCTCGGCCGCGTCCTGACCAAGACAGCCGTCTCGGACACCTTCCCGGCAGGCCTGGTCACCTCCTTCGGCTACGACGGAGAGTCCCGGGTCACATCGCAGACCGATCCGAAGGCCACCAACCGCGTCACCGGGGCCGTCCACCAAGCGCAGACCACCACCGTCTTCGACGCGGACGGGCAAGTCGTGTCACAGACCGTCGCCGACCTCACCGGCGGCGACGCCTCCCGCACGGTGTCGACGATCTACAACGCGTACGACGAAGCCGCGACCACCACGGACGCGACCGGCGGAATCAAGAACTACACCTACGACGCCTACGGCAACCAGGCCACCGTCAAAGACGCCCTCGGAAACGTCACCGCGTACACCTACGACCCCAACGGCCATCAGCTCACACAGACCCTGAAGGGCTACACCGGTGACCCGGTGAACCCGTCGGCTGCCAAGGACCTGGTGACGACCTCCCGCGCCTACGACCCGGCCGGCCGGCTCCAGTCCGTCACCGACGCGATGGGCAACTCCACCGCCTACACCTACACCGACAACAACCTGAGCGCGACCGTCACCCGCGTCGACTCCACCGGCACGAAAACCTTCGTCCAGCAGTCCAACACCTACGACGCGGCCGGCAACGTCGTCCAGCAAGCAACCAACAACGGCGCCACCGTCACCAAGTCCACCCTGGATGCCGCCAGCAGGCCCACCTCCACCACCGTGGACCCGACCGGCGTGAACCGCACGACCACCGTTTCCTTCACACCCGACGACAAACCCGCCACCAGCACCCTCACCGACGCCACGGGCGCCAGCCACACCACCAAGACGACCTTCGACCCCATGGGCAACGTCACCAGCCGTACGCTGCAGGAGGACGGGGCCGGACACCCGGCCGGCTGGTGGCCGCTTAACCAGACCTCCGGCACCACCGTCACCGACTCCTCAGGCACCGGAAACACCGCCTCGAGCACCGGGCCCGTGTCCTGGACGAACGGCGCGGCAGCCTTCAACGGCACCACCGGCGGGATCTCCACCAACGGGCCGGTCCTCAACACCGCGGCGTCGTACACCGTCTCCGCCTGGGCAAACCTCACGGACACCAGCAACTTCCGCACGATCGTCAGCCAGGGCGGCACCAACCACGGGGCATTCTTCCTCCAGTACGCGCCGAACTTCGGCAAATGGATGTTCCAGTCTCCGAGTGCGGACGCGACCAGCGGCCTCACCTATGCCATGGCATCAGCTCCAACCGCCCCTGCACTGAACACCTGGACGCACCTCGTCGGTGTCTTCAACTCCTCCACCAGCACCATGAGTCTGTACGTCAACGGAGCCCTGGCGGGCACCGCGACGAACACCAGCCCCTGGAACGCAAACGGACCCCTGACCATCGGCAACGCCAAACTGGCCGGAGGCAGCTACCTGGCAGGCAACACCCACAACGGCCAGATAGGCAACGTCCAGGCATACAGCCGCGCTCTCACCGCCGCCGACATCGCCAAGCTCTACGGCGCCGGCCGCTCCGGCGGCACAACCGCTTCCACCACGGAAGCCACCAGCACCTGGAAGCTCGACCAGCGCGGTCTGCCCACCAGCATGACCGACCCCAACACCAACACCACGAACTACACCTACGACGAGGCCGGACAACTCACCGTCACCAGCGCCCCTGCCGTCAACGCCGAAACCAACGGCGGACCCGCAAGCCTGGTACACCCCACCACCCTGGTCGGCTACGACACCTTCGGTGATCAGACCGAAACCCAGGACCCCAACGGAAACACCGTCACAACCGCCTACGACGCCTCGGGGCGCAAATCCGGGCAGGTCCTGCCCTCGTATACACCACCGGGCGGCGGCACTCCGATCACCGGCGCCAGCACCAGTCTCACGTACGACAAGGCCGGAAACCTCACCAAAGTCACCGACCCGCTGACCCACACCACTTCCTACCTCTACGACCAGCTCGGTGACACCTCCCAGGTCACCGACGCCAACAACGGCGTCAGCCGCACCCAGTACGACCCCAACGGCCACGCCCTGTCAGCCACCGACCCCGCAGGGATCCAGACCCAGGCCACGTACGACTACATGGGCCGCAAACTGACCAGCACCATCCTGGAGCGGTTCCCGACGCCGTCGGCCATCACCACCACCAACTCCTACGCAGCCAGCGCCACCAACCCGGGCGGAGCCTTCCTGGCCTCCACCACGACCCACAACGGCGTCACCGCCTCCTACGGGTACGACAAGGTCGGCGAACAGACCCAGGCCACCGACGGCGCGGGAAACACCACCCGCTACACCTACGACCTCCAGGGCCGCAAAACCGTAACGACCCTCCCCGACGGGACCCAGAGCAAGGTCACCTTCGACCAACTCGGTGACCTGTTGACCGTCCAGTCACTCGACACCGACGGCACCACCGTCCTGTCCAGCAAGTCCGCGACCTATGACGCCATGGGCCGCACCATGTCCGCCACCGACGCCAACCAGCACACCGCCACCTTCACGCGCGACGCAACCGGTCTGCTGACCGGCGAGGTGCAGCCGGTGGACGCCACCCACTCGATCACCACCTCCTTCGGCTACGACGCCTCCGGACAGCGCACCCGCTTCACCGACGGCCGCGGCAACAGCACCTACTCCACCTACAACGCGTGGAACCTGCCCGAGTCGACCATCCAGCCCTCGGCAACCACATCGACCTACAGCTACACCAGCGCCGCTGACTCCACCCAGACCACCATCTACGACGCGGCCGGACGCCCGGTCACCCAGACCTCACCCGGCGGAGTCAAAGTCACGGTCGGCTACGACAACCTCGGCAACATCACCTCCCGGGCAGGCACCGGCGCCGAAGCACCCACCGCGAGCCGCAGCTTCACCTACGACAAGGACAACCGCCTGCTCACCGCCAACACCGCGGCGATCGACACCACACTCCAGGCCACCAACGAAACCCTCACCTACAACGACCGCAGCCAGCCCCTCACCGTGAGCGGCAGCGGCGGAACCAGCTCCTTCTCCTTCAACAACGACGGACTCCCCACCGCCCGCACCGACGCCGCCGGAACCACGGCCTACACCTACGACAACGCCGACCGGCTGGCCACCATCACCGACGCGGCCACCACCACCAAACTCACCTACAGCTACAACGTCCTCTCCCAGCCCAGTTCCGTCCAGTACGGCACGGGAAACACCCGCACCTACACCTACGACCACCTGCACAGACTGACCGGCGACAGCCTCAAGACCAGCAGTGGCGCCTCCGTGGCCTCCATCGCCTACGGGTACGACGGCAACGACAACGAGACGTCCAAGACCACCACCGGTCTGGCCGGAGCCGCCTCCAACACCTACACCTACGACTGGGCCAACCGGCTCACCTCCTGGAACAACGGCACCGCGACCACCGCATACGGCTACGACGCCTCGGGCAACCGCATCCAGTCCGGCGCCAACGTGTACACCTACGACGCCCGTAACCAGCTCACCGGCGACGGCGTCAGCACCTACACCTACACGGCCCGCGGAACCGTCACCCGGAAAACCAGCGGCGCCACATCGATCAACTCCGCCTCCGATGCTTTCGACCGTCAGGTCACCCAGGACACCCAGACCTACCTCAGCGACGCACTGGACCGCGTCATCACCAGCACCTCCAGCACCGGCGCCACGCGCACCTTCGCCTACAGCGGCGCCGACAACAGCGTCGCCTCCGACGGAGTGAACACTTACACCCGTACGCCCGGTGGCTCACTCCTCGCCATCGGCACGATCGGCGGCGGCACCGCCACCTCCACGCTCGCCTACACCGACCAGCACGGTGACGTAGTCGGCAACTTCACCGCAGCCTCCACGGCCCTCACGGCATCACGTGGCTATGACCCCCTGGGCAACCCGACCGCCACCACCAATACCCCTGCGGGCAGCCTCGGCTATCAGAGCGGCTGGACCGACAACACCACCGGCCAGGTGAACATGGCAGCACGGTGGTACGACCCGGGCGTGGGACGGTTCATGAACAAGGACACCGTCTCCCTGGATCCGGCACCCAACTCCGTCGCGGCCAACCCCTTCGTGTACGTCGACGACAACCCCCTCAACCGCACCGACCCCACCGGCCACAGCTGGTGGGGCGACGCCGCCCACTGGGTCTCCAAGCAGTGGCACAGCACCGTCAAGGCAGCCACCAGCGCCTACCACACTGTCTCGAGTTGGGCCTCCAGCCAAGTGAGCAGCGCCTACAACTGGGCCGCCAGCGCCTGGCACACGACAGTTGACGCATACGACGACACCCTGGCCTACCTCCATCGCCAGCTCGCCTCCATCAAACGCCAGCTAGCCGACGCGTATCGACCCGTCCGGACAACCGTCACCAAAAAATGGCACGAAACAACGACGTACGTCACCAGCCAGGTGCGCGAATCCGTCAACGTCGTCAAAACCGCCTACCACGCCACTGCCGCAGTGGTGAACACCACCACCACGTTCTTCCAGAACCACGCGGCGGCCATCGTCTCTTTCGCAGCCAGCACCGCCGTCTTCCTCGGATGCGAGGTCGCCCTCGGCGCAGCCACCGGCGGCGTCGGAGCCGTCGTAGGGGCCGCGGCTTGCGGCGCACTCGCCGGCGAAGTCGGCGGAGCCATCGAGCAGGGCTTCAAGTGCATGGACGGCCAAAGCGGAGCCTGCTCAGCCAAAGCCTTCGGCGGCGCAATCCTTATTGGTGGCGTCGGCGGCGCCATCGGAGGCGCACTCGGAGGAGCACTCGGCGGCAAACTCGCCGAAGCCGCCATCGGCAAACTACTCCCCAAACTCGTCACCAACACCCTCGAAGGAGCCGCAGTAGGCGGCATATCCGGAGGGGTAACCGGCGCCGCCGACTACGGCCTCACCTGCTCCGCCAGCTGCTCATGGTCCGGAGCCGCAAACGCCGCCCTCAACGGAGCGGAAGACGGTGCCATCGGTGGCGCGGCAGGCGGAATGCTCTTCACCGGGGCGGCAGCAGCCAAGACCCGATTCTCCAAGGGTTCCGCGGAGAGTGCGCCTGCACGAGAGAGTGCCGCGGGCGGTTGTCCGACGAGCGGGCCGCACAGTTTCACCGGCTCCACCCAAGTCCTGATGGCCGACGGCACCACCAAGCCGATCGACCAGGTCAAAGCCGGCGACGAAATCAAGAACGCTGTACCGGGCAAAGCCGAGACCCAGACCCACAAGGTCGACAAGGTCATCGTCACCACCACCGACCACGACTTCGTCGACCTGACCATCGCCCCCACCACCGAGAACACCAGCATCCCTTCAGCACCCGGACAGGCATCGAAGGCCCGGGCCCTGCACAAGGCCGCAATGGGCTTGGCCGCATCCGTGATGGCCTTCGCCACCGTTCTCGGAAGTGCACCCGATAGCACTGCCAGCGCCCTCGCTGCAGATGTCAGCGACGTCACGACCCACGGCACCACTCTCACCACCACTTACCATCACCCCTTCTACGACCAGACACAGTCCTCCTTCGTGGACGCCCAGGACCTCCAGGCCGGTGACGTCCTTCAAACTCCTACCGGCGGCACTGCGCGAGTAACCTCTGTCCGGCACTACCATGCGAACGCCACCACCTACGACCTCACCATCGATGGCCTCCACACGTACTATGTGCTGGCTGGGGCTATACCGGTCCTCGTTCACAACTGTGGTCCTGCCATTGCAACTGAAGATGATGCAATGCTCGCTCTCGGCCGCGCCGAAGAATTGCAGGCATCCCGCAATGATTATTTCATGGCGGACGTGAAGGGCACCACAGCCGTCATCGGCGTCTTCAACTCAAAAGCGAAGACGTTCGTTAATCGCATCGGAATTAATGGTGATGGTGCCATGCCTTCCGGCTGGACTCTTCGCCCGGGCGAGGAATTTGTGCAGGGCGCCGGGCACGCAGAGCAAGGGATACTTAGCAGTTTGGGCCCCAACGAGCATGCTGTATTTGGTGCAGCATCGAGAAACTTTTGCGTTGCGATCTGTTCGCCCATGCTGAATGTTCGTGGGATAAGCGTGGGTGGTGCGGGGATTCGTGGTCATGCCGCACAGAACTCACCATTTACGACCTTTTGGGCCAGCGAAGGATAGAGGGCTATGGCGATTTCACTGGAACTACAGGCAATCTCGAACGCCTCGGACTCCGAACTGGTGCTCATGTGCGCTGCAGCAGCGGAACGAGGTGCTCCCTTCTGTCGAGCCCTTGGTGGATTGGAGCAGTCTGAGTGGGTCGACTTCTCGCTCGGGCTTGTCTGGGCTGCTGGGGCTGGAGATTCCACTCAGGATGAGTGTGCTGAGGCGCTGGACGAGCTGGAGATGGAACCTCAGGATGGCGAGGATGATTCTTCTCGGCCTGAGTTCTATGTGACTCAATCCGTTGCGTTGGTGGGGAACGCTCTCGCGGTTTCACTGAGGCCGTCTGCCGCAAAGACCGCGATGGCTGTCAACACCATCAGGTCGCTTCTCTCCATGCTCGACTTCAAGTTGGGAGGAGAGAAGCCTGTGATCGTAAAATACGGCGACGCCGCCCCTCCGGTTGGGCCCCTCGTTCAAATGGAGATCGACGCAGAGCGTAAAGTAATTGACCTTCTAACTTGCGAGGCGGCGGCTTCAAGTCAAGGTGTACCCAGCGGCTCATTGGTGAATCAAATTAAGGCGTCATCGGTCGAATTCGGCGCACGGCTGGCATCCTCCATTGAGGAGGTTGCAGCGCTTAGTAACTGGGAGCGTTAGTGGTGCGTTGAACCGTAAAAACCGGCGAGTAAGGTCGGGTTACAGGGGCTGTGGCGACACGTGGTCGATTGATCAGACCCCTAGCAGTTTATGCAGGCGCTCGGCTGGTTTTCCCAGCCGAGCGTTTTGCGTGGGCGGGTGTTGGGTTCGGCGGCGATGGCGGCCGCCTGTGAACGGGAAGCCGCCTCCGCCCCTAATGAGCTCGCGCATGGTTGGCGGTGAGACGTCTGGCTTCGTTCACATTCAGCGGCAGCGTTTGTTCACCTCGTTGGGAGTCAGTAGGCGATCAGAGTCCCTGCAAATGGTCACGGAAATGGTTCTGGCTCAGGTTCTGTGGAGCTGTGACAGTCAGTCACTTCATTTGGGTAGCGCAGGACGTGCGAGGGGGCTTTTTGGTTGCTGAGGCCTGACCGGTTGTGGCAGGGGCGGATGGTCCCGACAGCAGGTGCCGCCGGAGCGCCCGAGGCCCCTGTGGCCGAACCAGCGGGAGTAACTGAGCCTTTTCAGCGTTGCCTCTCCAGGGTGAGGACTGCGGCGGCGATGTCCGTCATTCGGTTCGGGCTGCAGCGGCTCCGGCGGAAGATCCGCCAGGACTTCAGGCGGGCGACGCCTCGTTCGACAGGAGCGCGGGCCTGGGCGAGTGCCCGGTTCAGCGTCCGTTCGGTCGGTGACAGTTCGCCGTTGGGCGGGCGGCGGATGGCGGTGGCGACCCAGGAGCCGGCGCCGATGTAGGCGCGGTCGGCGACGATCGGGACGCCCTGGCGTTCGCAGATTCGGATGATGCGGTGGGTGCGTGCAGCGGTCAGATCGTGAGCGCGGCCCGGCACGGCCGGCGAGATCCACAGAAGCTGGCCTTGGGGGTCGGTGACGACCTGCACGTTCACACCGTGGCGCCGGTGCTTGTGGGAGTAATCGGCGCGTCCGTCGCCCAGGCGGTCGCACTCGCTGAGGGTGCCGTCCAAGAGCACGTAGTCCGGGTCGTGCTCGCGCAGGGTCTTGAGCAGGCCCGGCGCCCGGTCGGCGAGGAGCCGCACGACGGCAGTGGTGTAGGCGTGGGCGGTGCCTACGGATATGCCGAACCCGGCGGCGATCTGCGCGAGAGTGTCGTGCTTGCGCAGGTATGCGAGAGCGACGAGTGCGCGCTTGTGCGGCGGGAGTTTGCAGCGGCGGTCACCCTCACGGGTGACGATAAGCATCGTGACCCACTCGACGAGCGCGTGAGGCAGGTCGAGTGCGGCAGGATAGGAAACCAACAGGGCTCCTGGACCGGCAGGTTGAGACTTCGAACACCTCACCCAACGGCACGGGAGCCCTGTCCGTTGCGGGCACCAAGGTCATCACCCGATCGGTGGCCACGCTGAAAAGGCTCACTGATCGTTTGTGAATGAGTTGAGTTGCGGGTCTTGTGCTGGGTAATCTTGCTCGGCAGGGTGTCCAGAGTGCGTGCTGATCTTGTTCCTGACGACCTGTGGGAGCGGGTGGCCCCGCGGCTGCCGCCCGCGCCCGAACGACGCCGTCGCCACCCCGGGCGGCTGCGAGTTCCCGACCGGGCGGCACTGGCCGGTGTCATGTACGTGCTGCGGACCGGTGTCGCGTGGCGCGATGTCCCGGCAGAG
>NZ_JBWKDV010000017.1:0-72153 GCF_056435825.1 Streptomyces sp. NPDC043876
TCATCCACCGAAGTGGACGGGGTATCAACTTCTGGCGTTGATTTTTGGCACGCTGTTGAGTTCTCAAGGAACGGACGCTTCCTTCGTACTCACCCGCAGTATCACTACTGGGGCTTTCCTCCGGGCTTCGTTCTTCGTTTCCGACTCTATCAGACTCTCTCGTGTCCGATTCCCGGTCGAAGCGGGATCCTGCTTTTCGCTTTCCAGGTTTTCGCTTTCGCGTTTCCCTTTCCGGCGAGTCCGACTCTATCAGATCCTTTCGGGCCTGACTCCCAGTCAGTTGGGCTTGTCTTCGCGGCCCTTGAGCCGTTCCGACGAGGTGAGACAGTAGCGGATTCCTTGCCCCCGACCTAATCGGCGGGGGTGCCACTCGGGCACGGTTTCCTCATTCGCAAATACGCATGAAAACGAGACGACAACGTACGTCGCTTCGTTCGAATGTGTAGGGGCGGATGGCTGTCCGGGGGACCGACCGGGGTCGGCAGCTCACTTCGGACAACTCGAAGAACCTTACGGATGACGCACGGGCGTGTCAACCCCTGTGTAGCCCTACCCGCTGCGGGTGCCGGTGCGTACGCTGGGGGCATGACTACGCATCTGCTCAGCCTCGGCTGGTGGGCCGCCTGACGGCGGCCGACCTTCCACGCGCGCACTGATGCGTTCACGGCCGCCGCTTCCGGCGGCCGTTCTTGTTTCTCCCCACCCGGGGGTGGCTCGGTCGCCGACGGTGGCAGAGGAGAACAAGGACATGACGAGGATCTTCAGCGGGGTCAAGCCGACCGGTCACCTGACGCTGGGCAACTACCTGGGCGCCGTACGGCAGTGGGTCGAGGTCGCTCAGCACGAGGCCGAGGCCGTCTTCTGCGTCGTCGACCTGCACGCCCTGACCGTGGAACACGATCCGGCGCGGGTGCGCAGGCTGAGCAGGCAGGCCGCGACCCTGTTCCTCGCCTCCGGGCTCGATCCACAGCGGTGCACCCTGTTCATGCAGAGCCACGTCGCCGAACACACCCGCCTTTCCTACGTGCTGGAGTGCACGGCCACCGACGGCGAGCTGCGGCGCATGATCCAGTACAAGGAGAAGGCGGCCAAGGCGCAGGCAGCGGGGGACGGCGTACGGCTGTCGCTGCTCACCTACCCCGTGCTGATGGCCGCCGACATCCTGGCCTACGCCGCGGACGAGGTGCCGGTCGGTGAGGACCAGGCGCAGCACGTCGAGCTGACCCGGGACCTGGCCGTGCGCTTCAACCAGCGGTACGGGCACACCTTCACCGTGCCGAAGGCGACCCTCCCGGCCGTCGCGGCGCGGGTCATGGACCTCCAGGACCCGCGGTCCAAGATGGGCAAGTCCCACGAGAGCGGGGCGGGGATCGTCTACCTGCTGGACGAGCCGGCCGCGATCACCAAGAAGGTGATGCGCGCGGTGACCGACAGCGGGGACGGCGGGGTGCTCTACGACCGGGCGACGCGGCCGGGGGTGGCGAACCTGCTCGACGTGCTCGCCGCGTGTACCGGTGGCGATCCGGCGGCGCTGGCCGACGGCTACCAGGGCTACGGGGCGCTGAAGCGGGACGTGGCCGAGGCCGTGGTGGAGCTGCTGCGCCCGGTGCGGGAGCGGCACGCGGAGCTGGCGGCCGATCCGGGCGCGGTGGAGTCGGTGCTGCGCGCGGGCGCAGAGCGGGCCCGGGCGCTGGCGACGCCGGTGGTGGACCGGGCGTACGAGGCCATCGGGCTGCTCGCGCCCTGAAGGGGAGCCGCGCGGGGGCCCGCCGGGTGGGCGGGCTCCCGTACGTCCTGCGTGCGTGTGCGCCTACGGGCGTCAGCTGTTGCCGGAGGCCAGCTCGCGGCTGCGGTCGCGGGCCGCTTCGAGGGCCGCGATGAGGGCCGCCCGTACGCCGTGCTTCTCCAGCTCGACGATCGCGTTGATCGTGGTGCCGGCCGGGGAGGTGACGGCTTCACGGAGCTTGACCGGGTGTTCGCCGCTGTCGCGGAGCATGACGGCGGCGCCGACGGCGGCCTGCACGATCAGCTCGGCGGCCTGGGCGCGGGGCAGCCCGAGGAGGATGCCCGCGTCCGTCATGGCCTCGACGAGGAAGTAGAAGTACGCCGGGCCCGAGCCGGAGAGGGCGGTGGCGGCGTCCTGCTGGGACTCGGGAACGCGCAGGGTCTTGCCGACGCCGCCGAAGATCTCCTCGGTGTGGGCGAGGTGGGCGCCGGTGGCGTGGCTGCCGGCCGAGATGACGGACATGGCCTCGTCGACGAGGGCGGGGGTGTTCGTCATGACGCGGACCACGGGGGTGCCGGGGGCGAGCCGGTCCTCGAAGAAGGAGGTCGGAATGCCCGCGGCGCCGCTGATGACCAGGCGGTCCGCCGGGACGTGCGGGGCGAGCTCTTCGAGGAGCTTGCCCATGTCCTGCGGCTTGACCGTGAGGATCAGGGTGTCGGCGCGCTTGGCGGCCTCGGCGTTGCTGACGGCCTCGACGCCGTAGCGGGTGCGGAGTTCCTCGGCGCGTTCGGGGCGGCGGGCCGTGACGAGGAGCTTCGAGGCGGGCCAGCCGCCTCGGATCATCCCGCTGAGGAGGGCCTCACCGATCTTGCCGGTACCGAGAACGGCGACTGTCTGGGTCATGTCCTCATCTTTGCACCCGGGCTCAGGGGGTGCGGCGGCGCAGGGTGGCCGCGCCGAGGGCGAGGACGAGCAGGGCGCAGGCGGCGACGACGGTCGCGTCGCGGACGAAGTCGGCGGTCATGTCGGTGTGGGTGAGGACCTGGGTCATGCCGTCGACCGCGTAGGACATCGGCAGCACGTCGGAGACGGCTTCGAGGACCGGCTGCATCGTGTCGCGGGGTGCGAAGAGTCCGCACAGGAGCAGTTGGGGGAAGATCACGGCCGGCATGAACTGGACGGCCTGGAACTCGGAGGCGGCGAAGGCGGAGACGAAGAGGCCGAGCGCGGTGCCGAGGAGGGCGTCGAGGAGCGCGACCAGGAGCAGCAGCCAGGGCGAGCCGACGACGTCGAGGCCGAGGAGCCAGAGGGCGAGGCCGGTGGCGAGCAGGGACTGGACGACGGCCACGGCGCCGAAGGCGAGGGCGTAGCCGCCGATCAGGTCGCCCTTGCCCAGGGGCATGGCGAGGAGGCGTTCGAGGGTGCCGGAGGTGCGCTCGCGCAGGGTCGCGATGGAGGTCACCAGGAACATCGTGATGAGGGGGAAGATTCCGAGGAGTGACGCGCCGATGCTGTCGAAGGTGCGCGGGCTGCCGTCGAAGACGAAGCGCAGCAGGGTCAGCATCAGGACGGGCACGAGGAGCATGAGCGCGATGGAGCGCGGGTCGTGGCGGAGCTGGCGCAGGACGCGCAGGGCGGTGGCGGTGGTGCGGGCGGTGTTCATCGGGTCTCGCTCTTCCCCGGGGCGGTGGCCCGGACGTGGGTCGCGGCGTCGGCCTGGGTGGTGGCGCGGGTGCGGGGCCGGGCGTCGGCTTGGGCGTCGGTTTCGGCATCGGCTTGGGCGTTGGCCTCGTCGACGAGGTGCAGGAAGCCCTCTTCGACGGTGTCGGCGTGGGTACGGGCGCGCAGCGCGTCCGGGGTGTCCTGGGCGAGGATCCGGCCCTCGCGCATGAGGAGCAGGTCGTGGCAGCGCTCGGCCTCGTCCATGACGTGGGAGGAGACGAGGAGGGTGGCGCCGCGGGTGTCGGCGAGGGTGTGGAAGAGGGTCCAGAGGTCGCGGCGCAGGACGGGGTCGAGGCCGACGGTCGGTTCGTCGAGGACGAGCAGCTCGGGGGTGCCGAGCAGGGCGACGGCGAGGGAGACGCGGCTGCGCTGGCCGCCGGAGAGGTTTCCGGCGAGGGCGTCGGCGTGGCTGGTGAGGTCCACGTCGGCGATGGCGCGGGCGACGTCGGCGCGGCGGCGGTCGGCGGCGGCCCGGCCGGGGTCGAGGACGGCGGCGAAGTAGTCCAGGTTCTGCCGGACGGTGAGGTCGTCGTAGACGGAGGGCGCCTGGGTGACGTAGCCGATGCGGGAGCGCAGTCCGGGGTGGCCCGCGGGGCGGCCGAGGACCTCCAGGGTGCCGGTGACCTGGGCCTGGGTGCCGACGACGGCGCGCAGGAGGGTGGACTTCCCACAGCCGGAGGGGCCGAGGAGGCCGGTGATCCGGCCGCGGGGGACGTCGAAGCCGATGCCGTGGAGGACCGTGCGGGGGCTGCGGCCGGTGCCGCGGCGGACGGTGAGGCCGTGGGCGTGCACGGCGGGGGCGGGCACGGACGAGGTGGTGGCCGCGGCTTCGTCCGCCGGTTTATTCATCATGTGATGAATAATGCTCCCGGGGGTGTCGGCCGTCAACCACCCCGGCAGGTGGCGGGAGCGGGAAGGGGGAGGTCAGGGCGAGACGGTGGCGATCTTGCGGCGGTCGGCCAGCCGGACGACGAGCAGGCAGTAGAGCGGGGTCGCGACGAGTTCGAGGGCGAGGGCCTGCCAGGGCGCGTCGGCGGCCGTGCCCTCGGCCCCGAGGTCGCCCGCGAGGGCGTCGAGGGTGAAGGCCAGCAGGTTGTTCACCATGTGGTGCGCGATGGCGGCCTCCAGGCCGCCGGTGCGCAGGGTGAGCCAGGCGTACCAGGCGGCGGCGTAGAGCAGCAGGGCGAAGCCGGACCACTGGCCGAAGCCGTGGGCCAGCGCGAAGAGGACGGAGCCGACGGCGATGCCCGCCCACGGGCTGCGCAGGTGCGCGCCGAAGGCCTGCAGGATCCAGCCGCGGAAGAGGTACTCCTCCGCGGCGGCCTGGAAGGGGACGAGCAGCCACACCACGGCGAGGCCGAGCAGGAGCGCCGGCCAGGCGGGCGGGTCGAAGAAGTCGGCGGGTCCGTCGGGGCCGTCGCCGCCGGTCACGGGCAGCAGCCAGACGAGCAGCGCGATGTCGGCGGCGAGCACGGGCAGGGCGAGCCCGGCGCAGCGCGCCAGCCAGCCGAGGCGCAGCCGCCCGGTGACCGACGAGACCGTGCCGGCCGGGCGGCGCTGGATCCGGCGCACGACGAGGAGTACGGCGGGTATCGCGAGGGCGAGGCTGAGCAGGCCGAGGGCGACCTCGGCGGCCGGATCCACGAAGATCGCCCCGCTGTCGGCGTCGCCGGCCGGTATGCCCAGCACCGTCACGAGCACGAGCGCGAGGACGAACAGCGCGACCATGCCGACGACGACCGCGGCGAGGAGCAGCGCGGTACCGCCCAGCTCCCGCCGCAGGCGCTGCCCGCCGTTGCGGGCCAGGGCGGCGTACGGCGAACCGGCGGGTGCGGCGAACGGACTGGCCGGCGCCGGAACCGGGTACGGGTGGGGGTACGGGTGAGGGTGCGTGCGGGCCCCGGGGTGGGGCGGGGGCGGTACGGGCGCGGGGCCCGGGAGCGGCTCGGGGCCCGAGAGCGGCTCGGGGTGCGGGAGCGGCTCGGGGTGCGGGCCCGGGGCGGAGGTCTCGGGCGTGGGGGTGGAGCCGCTCATGTGTCGCTTCCTACTTCTTCTTGCGCTTGGGGCGGCGGGCCGCGGGGTTTCCGGTACGGGCGCCCCGGCGGCGGGTGAAATCGGCGCGGGCGCGCTCGTACTCGGCGCGGGCGAGCTTCTCACCGGGTGCCTCGACGAGGCAGCGCAGGAAGTACGCGATCAGGCCGCCGATGAAACCGATGGCTTTGAGCCCCTTGAGCGAGGCCTCGTCCGAGGAGGGCGCGGGGCGGCGGCGGAAGGACTCCCAGGCCTTGGCGAAGGCGATGGAACTCGCGATCGCGAAGAGGACGACGACCGAGATGCTGAGGAACGGGCCGACGTTGCCGATCTGCAGGCCCTCGTACGCGAAGCGCAGCAGGAAGGCCGCGACGACGGCGGCCAGCAGCGAGGCGACCGCCATGCCCGCGCGGCGCAGGTGGTAGCCCTGGTCGTGCGCGACCCAGCTGGTGCCGAAGAAGAGGATCGGCTCGGGCCGGGGGCCCTCGGCTGCGGGCTGTTCGGCGCCGCCGCCCGGGTGCTGTCCGCCGGCTCGTTCGCGGTCTCGCCCGTCGGTTCGTTCGTCGTCTCGTTCGTCGCTCACAGCGGCGATTATCCCCCGCCGGGTCGGCCCGGCGGGGTGCGTCTCACGTGGCAGACGAGGGGCGGGCCGGGTGGAACGGCTAACCGCAGTGGGTGGCGACGTAGCCGTCGCTGCCGGTCTTCACGTACGCGTCCGCGACGTAGAGGCCGTTGCCGATGCAATCCCAGATGTTCGAGGTGCCGTAGGGGCCGGAGACCGTCGTGCCCGGCGTCTGGCAGTCGATCTTCACCCAGGCGTCGTACGGGAGGACCTTCTTGACCGGGTATCCGGTGCCCGGGCCGCTGCGGACGTTGACCCGCGTGTCGGGCGCCACCGGGAACGTCAGATACCCGCCGTCCCCGGATTCCGCGGTGATGGTTTCCACCGCGTCCGCTGCCTCGTCAACCGCCATGCCGCTCTCCCCCATTGGCTGAAAATGACCGCTACCGGGCCATCACGCCCGGCAACTCGCGGAGGATAGCAGCCCCTTACGGAATCGCACGCACCGTCGACTAGGCTCCCGCGGGGGTGATGGGCGATGCGATCGCTGCGCGCTGAGCAGTCCGGGTTTCCGGAGTACGCCGGGCTGTACCGGCTGGAATCCGTGCTTGGTTCCGGCGGCATGGGCGTCGTGCATCTGGCCACTTCCGCGTCCGGGCTGAAGCTCGCCGTGAAGATCGTGCACGCGCAGCACGCGGTCGATCCCGAGTTCCGCGCCCGCTTCCAGCAGGAGGTCGCCGCGGCCCGGCGGGTGAGCGGTGCGTTCACCGCGCCCGTCGTCGACGCCGACCCCGATGCCGAACGGCCGTGGATGGCCACCCTGTTCATCGACGCGCCGACGCTCGCCGAGCGGGTGCGCGAGCGGGTGCTGGACCCGGCCGAGGTCGGGCGGCTCGGCGCCGGGCTGGCGGAGGCGCTGCGCGACATCCACCGGGCCGGGGTGGTCCACCGGGACCTCAAGCCGAGCAACGTCCTGATGGCGCCGGACGGGCCGAAGGTCATCGACTTCGGGATCTCGCGGCCGTACGACAGCGATCTGCGGACCGAGACCGGGAAGCTGATCGGGACCCCGCCCTTCATGGCGCCGGAGCAGTTCCAGCGGCCGCGCGACGTGGGGCCTGCCGCGGACGTCTTCGCGATGGGGGCGCTGCTGGTGCACGCGGCCACCGGGCACGGGCCGTTCGACTCCGAGAGCCCGTACATCGTGGCGTACCAGGTGGTGCACAACGAGCCCGACCTCAGCGGGGTGCCGCAGGAGCTGGCGCCGCTGATCGCGCGCTGCCTGGCGAAGGACCCGGCCGCGCGGCCGACCGCCGACGAGCTGATCGCCGTATTGCGCTCGGCCGCCTACCCGACGAACGAGGACACGCGGGCGTTCATACCGCGGCCGCGGCTGCGGCTGCCGGGGGCGGACCCGGTGGCGGAGCCGGTCACGCACCGGCGGGACGGGCTGCCGGGCGGGATGCCCGCGCCGGTGGACGTGGCCGGTGACCCCGCCGGCGACGAGCCTGGCGGTACGGATCGGCGTGCGGGGCGGCGGTCGCGGGCGCGGTGGCGGGTGGCCGCCGTGCTGGGAACCGGGCTGCTGGTGGCCGGCGGGGCGGTCGGCGGGTACGCGCAGTTCCGGGAGGACCCGGCCGCGGCGGTCGCGGGCCAACGGGACGGGCAGCCGAACGGGCTCGGGACCGCGGCCGGGACCGGGGCCGCGCGGATCGTGCCGTGGTCGGTGTCCCCCGGTGCGCCCGGGGCCGCCCGGCGGATCCCGGCCTGCGGCTGGATGTCGGACGCGCTCTACTGCTCCGCGCCCGGGCTCGCGGCGGTGCGGCTCGACCCGGCGACGGGCTCGGTGCGGTGGTCGGTGGCCGGGGTCACGGGGCCCGCGGACCCGGCGCC
Source organism: Streptomyces sp. NPDC043876 (assembly GCF_056435825.1). Classification (NCBI taxonomy): domain Bacteria; kingdom Bacillati; phylum Actinomycetota; class Actinomycetes; order Kitasatosporales; family Streptomycetaceae; genus Streptomyces; species Streptomyces sp. NPDC043876. The sequence continues at coordinate 7,935 of NZ_JBWKDV010000017.1, forward strand.
CTTCCCCGGGGGCGGGTCCCTGCTCGTGTACCTGTCCGGCGGCCATCTGCTCCAGGCGCTCGATCCCGCGACCGGTGCGCAGCGGTGGAAGGCCGACACCCCGCGCGGGGCGGACGTCGTACCGGCGGGTGCGCTGGTGCTGATCGCCGCCGCCGACGGGCAGGTCACGGCGCGGGACGCGGCGACCGGCGCCGTGCGCTGGACGAAGCGGCCGGCGGGCGCGGGCGCCGGGGCGCAGCTGGTGGCGTCGGCGGACGGTGCGCAGGTGTACGCCGTCACGCCCGCGGGGGACGGTGCCTCGACGCAGGTGGCGGCCCTCGCCGCGGCCGACGGCAGCGCCCTCTGGCAGCACCGGGCGGCCGGGCTGCTGGAACCGGTGGGGGTGGCGGACGGGGCGCTGCACCTGCTGGCGGGGGACGGGATGGCGACGGGCGCGGTGGTACGGATCGACCTGCGCACCCGGGTCGAGCGGCGGACCCTGCTCCCGACGACCTTGCCGCAGGCGCAGGCCGGGGTGGGCGGGGACGGGACGGTGTACGTCTTCGGGAGCGGCGGTGCGTTGGCTGCCGTGGGCGCGGAGCGGGAGGTGTGGCGGCTGGAGACGGCCGCGAGCCAGGGGTCGCGGCCGGTGGTGGCGGACGGGCGCGTCCACCTCATGGCCGCGGACGGGCGGCTGCTGGCGGTGGACGCGGTGCGGGGGCGGCTCGTGGGGCAGACCGCTCCGCGGATGGCTACGGGGGCGCACACGTTCGTGCCGGTGCGGCCTGCGCCGGTGGTGGGGGGTGGGCGCGTCTTCGGCTGCGCGCCGGACGGTTCCGTCTTCGCCACCGACCCCGGCCCGTGGCGCTAGCCCCGCGCCCCCCTCCGGTGGCCGCCCTCCGGGGGCGCCTCAAACGCCGGCGGGGCTGGGTATGGCCCCCGGGCCAGCGCCTTGCAGCGCTGGGTATGCCCCCGGGCCACCCCAAGCCGCCCGGCGATTGAGGGCCCGCCGGAGGCGACGGCAGCCCGCACGCGAATGAGCGCAGACCGATGTCGGCCCTCGGCCCGTCTGCCCTCCGGGGGCGCCTCAAACGCCGGCGGGGCTGGGGATGGCCCCTGGGCCAGGGGGCTCGCGGCCGCCGACGGGGCTGGATATGGCTTCTGGGCCAGGCCTTGCAGCGCTGGGGATGGCCCCCGGGCCACCCCGAGCCGCCCGGCGATTGAGGGCCCGCCGGAGGCGACGGCAGCGCACGCGCGGGTGCACCGGGCGGTCGCATCGAGCCCGCCCGGCGATTGAGGGCGCGCGCCGGGCGGGTGGGGGTCAGCCCAGGAGGGAGACGTCTCGGACGGCGCCCTTGTCGGCGCTGGTGGCCATGGCGGCGTAGGCACGCAGGGCCGCCGAGACCTTGCGCTCGCGGTTCTTCGGGGCGTACACCCCGCCGAGGGCCTCGCGGCGGGCCGCCAGGGTCTCGTCCGTCACCAGGAGGTCGATCGAGCGGTTCGGGATGTCGATCCGGATCCGGTCGCCGTCCTCGATGAGGGCGATGGCGCCGCCCGAGGCCGCCTCCGGGGAGGCGTGGCCGATGGAGAGGCCGGACGTACCGCCGGAGAAGCGCCCGTCGGTGATCAGCGCGCAGGACTTGCCGAGGCCGCGGCCCTTGAGGAAGGACGTCGGGTAGAGCATCTCCTGCATGCCCGGACCGCCGCGCGGACCCTCGTAGCGGATGACGACGACGTCACCCGGCTTGATCTCCTTGCGCAGGATCTTGTCGACGGCCTCGTCCTGCGATTCGCAGACCACGGCCGGGCCCTCGAAGGTCCAGATCGACTCGTCGACACCCGCCGTCTTGACGACGCAGCCGTCCACGGCGATGTTGCCGTGCAGGACGGCGAGCCCGCCGTCCTTGGAGTAGGCGTGCTCGACGGAGCGGATGCAGCCGCCCTCCGCGTCGAGGTCGAGGGTGTCCCAGCGCTCGGACTGCGAGAAGGCGGTCGCGGAGCGGACGCAGCCGGGGGCCGCGTGCCACAGCTCGACCGACTCCTCGGAGGCGGTGCCGCTGCGCACGTCCCAGGTGCCGAGCCACTCCTCGATGGTGGCCGAGTGCACGGTGTGGACGTCCTTGTTGAGGAGCCCGCCGCGGTACAGCTCGCCGAGGATGGCGGGGATGCCGCCGGCCCGGTGGATGTCCTCCATGTAGTACGTGCCGCCGGGCGCCACGTTCGGCGCCACCTTGGCGAGGCACGGGACGCGCAGCGAGACCTCGTTGATGTCCTTGAGGTCGTAGTCCAGGCCCGCTTCCTGCGCCGCGGCCAGCAGGTGCAGGATCGTGTTGGTGGAGCCGCCCATGGCGATGTCGAGGGCCATGGCGTTCTCGAAGGCCTCGCGCGTGGCGATGGAGCGCGGAAGGACCGAGTGGTCGTCCTGCTCGTAGTGGCGCTTGGTGATCTCGACGATCGTCCGGCCCGCGTTCTCGTACAGCGCCTTGCGGGCGGTGTGCGTGGCCAGGACGGAGCCGTTGCCGGGGAGGGCGAGGCCGATGGCCTCGGCGAGGCAGTTCATCGAGTTGGCGGTGAACATGCCGGAACACGAACCGCAGGTGGGACAGGCGTTCTCCTCGATGCGCAGGACGTCCTCGTCGGAGACGTTCTCGTTCGAGGCGTCGACCATCGCGTCGATGAGGTCGAGCTTGCGGACGGTGCCGTCGACGAGGGTGGCCTGACCGGCCTCCATCGGGCCGCCGGAGACGAAGACGACCGGGATGTTGAGGCGCATGGCGGCCATCAGCATGCCCGGGGTGATCTTGTCGCAGTTCGAGATGCAGATCAGGGCGTCGGCGCAGTGCGCTTCCACCATGTACTCGACCGAGTCCGCGATGAGGTCGCGGGAGGGGAGGGAGTACAGCATGCCGCCGTGGCCCATCGCGATGCCGTCGTCCACCGCGATCGTGTTGAACTCGCGCGGAATGGCGCCCGCCGCGAGGATCGCGTCGGAGACGATCCGGCCGACCGGGGCGAGGTGGGTGTGCCCGGGGACGAACTCCGTGAAGGAGTTGGCGACCGCGATGATCGGCTTGCCGATGTCGGCGCTCGCTACGCCCGACGCCCGCATAAGGGCGCGCGCGCCCGCCATGTTGCGGCCGTGGGTGACGGTGCGGGACCTCAGCTCGGGCATCGGGTTCACTCCCCATAGGTGGCGCTCGGATGGGCGCTCGGACGGCGCTCACACAGCACCGGTCAGAGACGACTGGCTCAGATTACGAGGCTACGCCTGCCGCCCGGGATCCGGACAGGGTGTCCGCATGCCGGGACGGGGGGTTCACGCCTCGGTCAGGTAGCGCTGGAGGGTGGGCGCGACCAGCGTGACGATGTCCTCCGGGTCGGCGGAGGCGAGGGGCTCGACCTGGACGACGTACCGCAGCAGGGCGATGCCCACCATGTGCGAGGCGGCCAGCTCGGCGCGGAAGGTGGGGTCGGGGACGTCGAGGTCGGCCGCGACCCGCTCCAGGACCCGGCGCAGGATGAGGCGGCGCAGCACCTTCGCCGCGGCCTCGTGGGTCAGCGCGGAGCGGATCACCGCCAGCAGCGGGGCGCGGGAGACGGGGTTCTCCCAGATGCCCAGGAAGTAGCGGGCGAGGCGCTCGCCGATGCCGTCGGGGCCCTCGCCGACGATGGCCGGGACCACGAGGGCGGGTTCCATGCTCATCTCGATCGCGGCGGCGAAGAGGTCGTCCTTGGTCCCGAAGTAGTGGTGGACCAACGCCGGGTCCACGCCCGCGGCCTTGGCGATGCCGCGTACGGACGTCTTGTCGTAGCCCCGTTCGGCGAACTCGGAGCGGGCGGCGAGGCGGATCCGCTCCTGGGTGCCGGGGCCGTCGCCGGCCTCGTCCTGGCGGGGGCGGCCGGGGCCGCGGCGCTTCGCGTGTCCCTCGGGGGCGTCCGTCATCGGCGCGGGGCCCTGGTGGCGGGGCCGGAGGTGGGGCCCGGGGTGGAGCCCGTGGCCGTGCCGGCGCTGGCCAGGTGCAGGCGGGTGAAGGCGAGGGCCTCGGCGAGGTCGGCCTCCCGCTCAGCGGCGGACATCGCGCGGCGGGTGTTGACCTCGATGACGACGTGGCCGTCGAAGCCGGTACGGGCGAGGCGGTCCAGCAGTTCGGCGCACGGCTGGGTGCCGCGGCCGGGGACGAGGTGCTCGTCCTTGGCGGAGCCGTTTCCGTCGGCGAGGTGGACGTGGGCGAGGCGCTCGCCCATCCGGTCGACCATCGCGGTGGCGTCCGTGCGGGCGGTCGCGGTGTGGGACAGGTCGACGGTGAAGTGCCGGTAGTCGTCCTTGGTGACGTCCCACTCGGGGGCGTACGCGAGCATCTCGCGGTCGCGGTAGCGCCAGGGGTACATGTTCTCGACCGCGAAACGGACGTCGGTCTCGTCCGCCATCCGCCAGATGCCGGAGACGAAATCGCGGGAGTACTGGCGCTGCCAGCGGAAGGGGGGGTGGACGACGACCGTGCTCGCGCCGAGCTTTTCGGCTGCCGCCTGGGCGCGCTGGAGCTTGGTCCACGGGTCGGTGGACCAGACGCGCTGCGTGATGAGGAGGCAGGGGGCGTGGATCGCGAGGATCGGGACGCCGTGGTGGTCGGAGAGGCGGCGCAGGGCCTCGATGTCCTGGCTGACGGGGTCCGTCCAGACCATCACCTCTACGCCGTCGTAGCCGAGGCGTGCGGCGATCTCGAAGGCGGTCGCCGTGGACTCCGGGTAGACGGAGGCGGTGGAGAGGGCGACTTTCGCGTCCGGGATGTGCACTGGTTCTGCCACGGGGACAGGGTACGGGGGCGCGGCCCCCGCCCCCCGCACCGGGCTCCGCCCGGACCCGGGCCGCCGCGGGCCGCCGCGGGGGTGGCTGGTGCCGCTGTGCCCTCAAGCGCCGGGCGGGCTGTATGTGCCTCCGGCGGGCCCTCAAACGCCGGGCGGGCTGGGTTTTGCCGCGCGGGCCGTCGGCGCCTTCGGCGTTGCCCTCAAACGCCGGGCGGGCTGGATTTGGCCGGGGCCGGGCGGGCTGGATTTGGGCGGGACACATCCAGCCCCGCCGGCGTTTGAGGCGCCCCCGGAGGGGTCGGCGGGTCAGGTGGGGAGGTGGTCCAGGCGGCGGAGGATGATGCCTTCGCGGAGGGCCCAGGGGCAGATTTCGAGGTCCTCTATGCCGAAGAGGTCCATGGCGGCTTCGGCGACCATCGCCCCGGCCAGCAACTGCGCCGCGCGCCCCTCCGAGACGCCGGGAAGGGCGGCCCGCTGGGTCGTGGTCATCTCCGCGAGCCGCGGCAGCCATTCCGTCAGGGACTTGCGGGTCAGCCCCCGCGGCACGAACAGGCCGTCCGCCGAGCGCGCCGCGCCCGCGATCCGGGCCAGCTGCCGGAAGGTCTTGGAGGTGGCCACGACGTGGTCCGGCGCGCCCGAGCGGCTGAATTCGCCGACCGTCCGCGCGATCTCGGCCCGTACGTGCCGGCGCAGGGCCCGTATGTCCGCCGGGTCCGGCGGGTCCCCCGGCAGCCAGCCCGAGGTGAGGCGCCCCGCGCCCAGCGGCAGGGACACCGCGGTGTCGGGGTCCTCGTCGATGCCGGAGGCGATCTCCAGGGAGCCGCCGCCGATGTCGAGCACCATCAGCTTGCCCGCCGACCAGCCGAACCAGCGGCGTACGGCGAGGAACGTCAGCCGGGCCTCGTCCGCGCCGCTGAGGACCTGGAGGTCGACGCCGGTCTCCTCGCGGACCCGGGTCAGCACCTCCTCGGCGTTCGCCGCCTCCCGCACCGCGCTGGTGGCGAAGGGCAGGACGTCCTCGCAGCCCTTGTCCTCGGCCGCCTGCGCCGCGCCCGCGATCACCGCGACCAGCCGCTCCACGCCCTCGGCGCTCACCGCGCCGTGCTCGTCGAGCAGCTCCGCCAGCCGCAGTTCGACCTTGTGGGAGTGGGCCGGCTGGGGGCGCGCGCCGGGGTGCGCGTCCACCACCAGCAGGTGGATCGTGTTCGAACCCACGTCTAGGACACCGAGTCTCATGCGCGAAACGCTACTGGCCCGCAGGCGTAGGCGTGACGTAAGGGCGGCTTAGGCTTGGGTTTGTGCCCAATACGAAGAAGGCCGGCAAGAGCGGGACCAAGAAGACCGGCAAGACGAGCGTGGCGGACGAGGTCGGGCTCGACTTCGCCCGGGCCTGGGTCGAGTTCCCCGATCCGGCCGACGACGAGCAGGTCTTCCGCTGCGACCTGACCTGGCTCACCTCCCGCTGGACCTGCATTTTCGGCAGCGGCTGCCAGGGCATCCAGGCGGGGCGGGCGGACGACGGCTGCTGCACGCTCGGCGCGCACTTCTCCGACGAGGACGACGAGAAGCGGGTCGCCGAGAACGTGGCGCGGCTGACGCCGGACCTGTGGCAGTTCCACGATGTGGGCACCGAGTCCGGCTGGGTCCAGAAGGACGAGGACGGCGAGCGGCAGACCCGGCGGTGGGAGGGGTCGTGCATCTTCCAGAACCGGCCCGGGTTCCCGGCGGGCGCGGGCTGCTCGCTGCACATCCTGGCGCTGCGGGAGGGCCGCGAACCGCTGGAGACGAAGCCGGACGTGTGCTGGCAGCTGCCGGTGCGGCGGACGTACGAGTGGATCGACCGGCCGGACGACACCCGGGTGCTCCAGGTGTCGATCGGCGAGTACGACCGCCGCGGCTGGGGCCCGGGCGGCCACGACCTGCACTGGTGGTGCACCTCGGCGACGTCCGCGCACGGCGCGGGCGACCCGGTGTACGTGACCTACCGGCCCGAGCTGACGGAGCTGATGGGCAAGGAGGGCTACGAGGCGCTGGCGGCCCTGTGCGAGGCGCGGCTGGCGTCCCTGCTGCCGATGGCCCCGCACCCCGCCGACCCGCCGGTCGTGGACGTGACGCAGCGGGCCGGGGCGACGCGGGCCGAAAAGCCGCACGTCGAGAAGCCGCAGGTCAAGGGGAAGCCGGCCAAGGGGAAGTAGGGCGGGATAGGTCAGGAGGACGGCGACGGCCCGGGGTCCGGGGGCGGGGAAACCGGTCCCTGCGACGCGGTCGGCGTCGGCGTGGGGGTCGGTGTCGGCGTGGGTGTGGGCGTCGGGGTCGGGGTCGGCGTCGGCGTCGGTGTGGGGGGCGTCGGCGTCGGGTCCGTCGGCGGCGTCTGGCTGGGCTGCGGGGCCGGGCGGCCGCGGCCGGAGACCGAGATCACGGCCCCGCTCGGGTCCACGCCGACCCGGGCGGTCCAGGCGCCCACCGGCTGCGCGTCGGGGTCCACGACGATCCGCAGGGTGACCGATTCTCCTGGGGCCAGGGTGCCGGCGGTGCGGCTCGCGCGGAGCCAGGGCGCGTCGGTCCAGAGCCGCCACTCGACGGGGGCGCCGCCGGAGGCGGTGAGCAGGAGCAGGGTGACCGCCGCGCGGGAGCCCGCGGTGACGGTGAGGCGGCCCGGGGAGCCGGGCTGGGCGGGGCTCGGCGGGGCGCCGCTGCTGATCACCTTCACGGAGACGTCCGATGCCTCGCCGCCCTCGGTGAAGCGGGGCTCGGCGCCGGTGGTGCGGGTGTTGCCCGCGTTCTCGTAGGCGGCGTAGGGGTGGCCGTCCGCGTGGGGCGGGATCTGTAGGTCGCCGGCGGAGATGCGGGTGCTGGCGTTGCCTGCCGGCTCGCCGGTGCTGGGGGCGTCCCGGTACGCGGCCCAGAGGGCCAGGACCGGGGCCGCGACCACGGTGGCGACCACGGTGGTGGTGACCGCGCGGGCCCGGATCCGCTCGCGGCGGGCGGCGCGGTCCTTGGGGTCGAGGGGGAAACCGGTCCGGGCGAAGCGCGGGGCTCCCGCGCGGCCGCGGACCCGGGCGGACCGCAGCATCGCGGTGCGCACCCCCGTCCGGGGGGCCGGGACGAGCGGGAGGGCGCCCGCGGCGACCCCGCCGGAGCCGGGCCAGGGGGCGGCCGCGCCGACGCGTTCGGCGACGCGGCGGCAGAGCGGGCAGTCGTCGACGTGGCGGACGAGTTCGGCCCGCAGGGTGCTGGAGAGCAGCACCTGGCTGTCGCCGGTGAGCCGGGAGACGGCGGGGCAGTTGCCGCTCTCGACGACGGCGAGGGCGGCGCGGGTGCGTTCGACCTCGCAGGCGGCGCCGGTGAGCAGGTCGCGGGCGGCGGTGGCCGGGGTGCCGAGGACGGCGGCGAGTTCGCTGACGGTCAGCCGGTGGCGGACGGCGAGTTCGAGGGCCTCGCGCTGCTCGGGGGTGGTCCCGGCGGCCTCGGGCCAGGCGAGGCGGGCCAGCTCGGTACGGCGGTACGCGGTGACGTCGAGCCCGTCGGCCGGTGCGGCGGGCTCCCCGGCTGGGAGCTGCGGATCCGCCTCGGGGGGCGTGCCGGGGTGGTCCGCACCCGGCGCACGGCCGGTCGCGGTGTGCTCCGGCGTACGCCGTGCGGTGTGCGCCCCCGCGGGGGCGTGCCGGGCGCGCCGCTGCTCGGACAGCCTGCGCAGACAGCCCCACCGGGCCAGCGCGTACAGCCAGGCCCGGCGGTCGCCTTCGTCCGGGCAGCGGCCCGGATTCCGCTCGGCCACGGCCAGGACCTCGCCCAGCACGTCGGTGGCGCTGTCGTGGTCGCAGAGGACGGACAGGCAATAGGTGAACAGGCCGTCCAGGTAGGGCTCGTGGCGGAAGGAGGGCGGCTGCTCCCCTTCGGAGGGAGTGCGCCCGTGCGCCCGGTGTGCGCCGGTGCGTGTCGTGGGGGTTCCGTGGTTGCTGCTGTTCACCTCGTGACCGTAGGCGGCGCACCGGCGAGGGCCCGGAAGCCTTCGGCACTTTTAGCCCTTACGGGTGAAGATATCGTGTCGTTGCTGACGGCGGCCCTGACGCCGGTGGCAGGGGGCCGGGCGGCGGTCCGGGCCGGGCTGTCGGTGGCGGCCGTTACCGTTGGCGCCATGGCAGCAGCCCGTACATCCCGTTCATCCGCCAAGGACCGGCCGTCCTACCGCTGTACCGAATGCGGCTGGACCACCGCGAAGTGGCTCGGCCGGTGCCCCGAGTGCCAGGCCTGGGGGACGGTCGAGGAGACGGGTGCGCCCGCCGTACGGACCACCGCGGCCGGCCGCGTGTCCACCGCCGCCGTCCCCATCGGCCAGGTCGACGGCCGCCAGGCGACGGCCCGCTCCACCGGCGTCGACGAACTGGACCGGGTGCTCGGCGGCGGTCTCGTCCCCGGCGCCGTGGTGCTGCTCGCCGGGGAGCCCGGCGTCGGCAAGTCCACGCTCCTCCTGGACGTCGCCGCGAAGGCCGCGAGCGACGAACACCGCACGCTCTACGTGACGGGCGAGGAATCGGCGAGCCAGGTGCGGCTGCGCGCCGACCGGATCGGCGCGATCGACGACCACCTCTACCTCGCGGCCGAGACCGACCTGTCGGCGGTCCTCGGACACCTGGACGCGGTCAAGCCGTCGCTGCTGATCCTCGACTCCGTACAGACGATCGCCTCCCCCGAGATCGACGGCGCGCCCGGCGGCATGGCCCAGGTCCGCGAGGTCGCGGGGGCGCTGATCCGCGCGTCCAAGGAGCGCGGGATGTCCACGCTGCTCGTCGGGCACGTCACCAAGGACGGCGCGATCGCCGGACCGCGGCTGCTGGAACACCTCGTCGACGTGGTGCTCAGCTTCGAGGGCGACCGGCACGCGCGGCTGCGCCTGGTCCGCGGCATCAAGAACCGGTACGGCACCACCGACGAGGTCGGCTGCTTCGAACTGCACGACGAGGGGATCACCGGGCTCGCCGACCCGAGCGGCCTGTTCCTGACCCGGCGCGCGGAGGCGGTGCCGGGCACCTGCCTGACGGTGACGCTGGAGGGCAAGCGGCCGCTGGTCGCCGAGGTGCAGGCGCTGACCGTCGACTCGCAGATCCCCTCGCCCCGGCGGACCACCTCCGGGCTGGAGACCTCCCGGGTCTCGATGATGCTGGCCGTGCTGGAGCAGCGCGGCCGGATCACCGCGCTCGGCAAGCGGGACATCTACACCGCGACCGTCGGCGGGGTGAAGCTGACCGAGCCGGCCGCCGACCTGGCCGTGGCGTTGGCCCTCGCCTCGGCCGCCAGCGACGTACCGCTGCCGAAGAACCTGGTCGCGATCGGGGAGGTCGGGCTGGCCGGTGAGGTGCGGCGGGTGACGGGCGTACAGCGCAGGCTCGCCGAGGCGCACCGGCTCGGCTTCACCCACGCCCTGGTCCCCTCCGATCCGGGCCGGGTGCCCGCGGGGATGAAGGTCATCGAGGTGGCCGACATGGGGGACGCGCTGCGGGTGCTGCCGCGCGGCCGGAGCCGGACGCCCGCCAAGAGCGAGGCCTGACAGGGGCGTAAGGCGCTGGTCAGGGGGCCCGTCCGGGGCCCGCTGAGGACCGTAGTGGCCAAGCCACGGCGGGGGTGTGGCGCGCGCCGGTAGACTTTGTGCTGGTCCGCCCGGCCGTACGCACTCCCCTGTGCCCGTGGTGCGGGGCGGCGGAACCCGCGACCGGAGGAGTGCAGTGGCAGCCAAGGACGGGGCAGCAGCATCCGGGAAGTCCGGCGCAGGCAGCAAGCAGGAGGCCCTGATGCGGGCTTCGCTGAGCGCGGTCGCACCTGGTCAGCAGCTGCGCGACGGCCTGGAGCGGATCCTGCGCGGCAACACGGGCGGTCTGATCGTCCTCGGCATGGACAAGAGCGTCGAGGCGATGTGCACCGGCGGTTTCGTGCTGGACGTGGAGTTCACCGCGACCCGGCTGCGCGAGCTGTGCAAGCTCGACGGGGCGCTCATCGTGGACAAGGACATCACCAAGATCCTGCGGGCGGGCGTCCAGCTGGTGCCGGACGCCTCGATCCCCACGGAGGAGACGGGCACCCGGCACCGCACGGCCGACCGCGTCTCCAAGCAGTGCAACTTCCCCGTCGTCTCGGTGTCGCAGTCGATGCGGCTGATCGCGCTGTACGTCGACGGCGAGCGGCGCGTGCTGGAGGAGTCCGGGGCGATCCTGTCCCGGGCCAACCAGGCGCTGGCCACGCTGGAGCGGTACAAGCTGCGGCTCGACGAGGTCGCGGGCACGCTGTCGGCGCTGGAGATCGAGGACCTGGTGACGGTCCGGGACGTGACGGCGGTCGCGCAGCGGCTGGAGATGGTGCGGCGGATCGCGACCGAGATCGCCGAATACGTGGTGGAGCTGGGCACCGACGGGCGGCTGCTGTCCCTCCAGCTGGACGAGCTGACGGTCGGGATCGAGCAGGAGCGGGAACTGGTCATCCGGGACTACGTGCCGGAGCCGACGGCGAAGCGGTCCCGCACGGTGGACGAGGCACTGGCCGAGCTGGACTCCCTCTCGCACGCGGAGCTGCTGGAGCTGGCGACGGTGGCGCGGGGGCTGGGTTACACGGGCTCGCCCGAGACCCTCGACTCGGCCGTCTCGCCGCGCGGTTACCGGCTGCTGGCGAAGGTGCCGAGGCTGCCGGGGGCGATCATCGAGCGGCTGGTGGAGCACTTCGGGGGGCTGCAGAAGCTGCTCGCCGCCAGCGTGGACGACCTGCAGACCGTCGACGGGGTCGGCGAGGCGCGGGCTCGGTCGGTGCGGGAGGGGCTGTCGCGCTTGGCGGAGTCTTCGATCCTGGAGCGCTACGTCTAGCCTGCGGCGCGAGCGTGGGGCGCGGGCCGGTGCCCCCTCCCCCTGGCAGTGGCCCCACCTGCACCCCTCCGGGGGCGCCTCAAACGCCGGCGAGGCTGCAATGGCCCACCGGCGGCGCTGAAGTCACACGGCGCGGCCCGACCCCGCCCGTCCCCACGCATGCCCTCCGGGGGCGCCTCAAACGCCGGCGAGGCTGGATGGCCCGCCGAGCCCGGCCCGAGCGCACCCACCCCCAGCCGCCCGGCGCTTGAGGGCCCGCCGGAGGCGGCACCAGCCTGACCGGGCGGGCCAGGGCAAATTCAGCCCGCCCGGCGTTTGAGGGCCCGCCGGAGGCGGCGCCAGCCTGACCGGGCGGGCCGGGGTGAAGGCAGCCCGCCCGGCGATTGAGGGCGGCGGTTGGGGCGGGGCGGGCCCGGGCCGGGGTCAGTCCTGTTTCAGGACGAACGAGGTGCGGGCCACCGGCATGCCGGGGGACTTGACCTCGACCACGTACGTGTCGGCCACCGCACCCCCCGCCGGAGGCGTCTGGCACTGGGCCGCCACACTCGGCTTCCGGTCCCATTCCAGCGACTGCGTCGTCTCGCCGTTCGCCGGCAGCCGGTGGAAGACGTTGCCCGCGCCCGCCGGGCAGTCCGCCGAGGACCAGACCGTCTTGCCCGTGGTCGCCTGGGTGATGCTCAGGATCGCCTGCTTCGGGCCGAGGTCGACCTTGCAGGTGGTGCCCGAGGTGTTGCGGGCGATGAGGTCGAGGCGGGGGCGTTCGTTCGGCTCGTACTCGTTCTTGGTGCTCTTGACCTCCCACTGGAGCGCACCGGGCGCACAGGTGGGGAGCGGGGAGTCCGCCGGGATCCGGCCCGGCCCGGAGGAGGACGTGCCGTCCTCGCCACCGCCGCCGCCCGGTTCGCCGTTCTTGCCGGTGCCCGAGCCTCCCGCGCCGCCCGCGCCGGTACCCGCCGCCGCGCCCCCGTGGTCGCCCCCGGTGGCACCGCCCGCGCCCGACTCGTCGCGGCCGCCCGGGGCCTGACTGATCGCCGGCCCGGATCCGGGCGCGCCGGGCGTGATGGAGACCGCCGGGTGCGGGCCGCCGCCGCCCTTGCCGTTCTGAGTGGTCTTGCCCCCGCCGGAACTGACGGTCCATACGGCGAGGAGCGCCAGTAGTGCGGCGACGGACGCCAGAACGGCCCTCCGTCGCCAGTAGATGGAAGAGGGGAGCGGCCCGACCGGATTGCGCAGAGATCCCACGGAGGGAACTTTACGAGAGTCGGGGGCGCGATCCGTGCCCCACATGCCGCACGGCCGGCGTGTTTTGGCGATGATCATCCCGCTGCTCCCCCCGGTACGGCCGTCCGGGCCATCCGGGCCGTCCGGATGGCGGCGCCGGGCGGCCGTTTGCGTAAGGTCGGCGGGATGGACAGTTCCGACCTCTACCGAGACGTCACCGACTTCGCGCACACCACCCCCGGCTGGGTGCGGTCCCTCGCCGAGGCGTGGACCACGAGCGGGCTGCTGGTGTTCGGCGCGCTCTTCCTCCTCGTCTGGTGGCGCGCCCGCACCCGCGGGGACGGGGCGATGGCCCTGGCCGTCCTCGCCCCGCTGGCCACCGCCGTCGCGTACGTCGCCTCCGAGGTCGCGAAGAGCGGCGTGCACGAGGAGCGGCCCTGCCGGGCCGTCTCCGGCGCGCTCGCCCCGCTGGTGCCGTGCCCGGCGCCCGGCGACTGGTCGTTCCCGAGCAACCACTCCGTGATCGCGGGCGCCGCGGCCGTCGCGCTGGCCCTGGCGGTGCCGCGGCTCGCGCTGCTCACCGTGCCGCTCGCGCTGCTGATGGCCTTCTCCCGGGTCTTCGTCGGGGTGCACTATCCGCACGACGTGGCGATGGGCCTGCTGCTGGGTGCCTCGGTGGGCGCCCTGGTGGTCCTCGCACTGACCGGCCCGGTCCGTAGGATCATCCGCTCGGCGCGTACGGGCGGGGGCCGCGCCGCCGTCCTGTTCACCGGTCCGGGGCCCGCGCCGCAGGGGCGAACCGTGCCAGGATTGCCCCTGCCATGACTGCATCCCCCGAATCCCCCGCCCTGTCCGAGGCGTCGGCCGTGCCCGGCGCCGCATCCGCCCGCGCGCTGCACGCCCCCGTCATCGCCTGGTTCCGCGAGAACGCCCGTGACCTGCCCTGGCGCCGTCCCGAGGCAGGTCCCTGGGGCGTCATGGTCAGCGAGTTCATGCTCCAGCAGACCCCGGTCGCCCGCGTGCTGCCGGTGTACGAGCAGTGGCTGGCCCGCTGGCCCCGGCCGGCCGATCTGGCCGCCGAGGCGCCCGGGGAGGCCGTACGGGCCTGGGGCCGCCTCGGCTATCCGCGCCGGGCACTGCGGCTGCACGGCGCGGCCGTCGCCATAACGGAACGGCACGGGGGCGACGTACCGCGGGACCACGACCGGCTGCTGTCGCTGCCGGGCATCGGCGAGTACACGGCCGCGGCCGTGGCCTCCTTCGCCTACGGGCAGCGCCACCCGGTGCTGGACACGAACGTGCGCCGGGTCTTCGCCCGGACCGCGACCGGTGTGGAGTACCCGCCGAACGCCACCACCGCCGCCGAGCGGCGCCTGGCCCGCGCGCTGCTGCCCGACGACGAGGAGACGGCCGCGGGGTGGGCCGCGGCGTCGATGGAGCTGGGCGCGCTGGTGTGCACCGCGAAGAACCCGGACTGCGGGCGCTGCCCGGTGGCCGGGCTGTGTGCCTGGCGGCTGGCGGGCAAGCCGGCGCACGAGGGTCCGCCGCGGCGCGGGCAGACGTACGCCGGTACGGACCGGCAGGTGCGCGGCAGGCTGCTGGCGGTGCTGCGCGAGGCGGTGGGGCCCGTTCCGCGGGCCGTGCTGGACACCGTGTGGGACGAGCCGGTGCAGCGGGCCCGGGCGCTGGACGGGCTGGTGGCCGACGGGCTGGTGGAGCCGGTCGGCGACGGGGACGACGGCGGTGACAGCGGCCGCGACGGGTCGCTCGCGACCGCCTACCGGCTCCCGCTCGGCTGACTCCCTCATTCCGCTTGAGCCCGCTAAACCCCAGCTCACGGGCGCTGTTACACAACCTATGGACAGCCGTGTTCCCACCGAAGGCTGACCCGCACAGTGCCGTGACAACCGCTCCGTACCTTCGGTTCCGCAAGCACGGGACGAAGAGCGGTAAACGGGCGGAGGCGGTCTGAGATGGCGCACGGCGAGGTACTCGAATTCGAAGAGTACGTACGCACTCGGCAGGACGCGCTGCTGCGCAGTGCCCGTCGCCTGGTCCCGGACCCCACCGACGCGCAGGACCTCCTCCAGACCGCCCTCGTGCGCACCTACGGCCGCTGGGACGGCATCGCCGACAAGTCGCTCGCCGATGCCTACCTGCGCCGGGTCATGATCAACACGCGGACCGAGTGGTGGCGCGCCCGCAAGCTCGAAGAGGTCCCCACCGAGCAGCTGCCGGACGCCCGCGTCGAGGACGGCGCCGAGCAGCGCGCCGACCGCGCGCTGCTGATGGACATCCTCAAGGTGCTCGCGCCCAAGCAGCGCAGCGTGGTCGTGCTGCGACACTGGGAGCAGATGAGCACCGAGGAGACGGCCGCGGCGCTCGGCATGTCGGCCGGTACCGTGAAGAGCACGCTGCACCGTGCGCTGGCCCGCCTGCGCCAGGAGCTGGAGAGCCGGGACCTGGACATGCGGGCGCTGGAGCGCGGTGACCACACCGTGCGGTACGAGGGGCGGGAGCGGTGCGCGGCCTGACAGGCCTACGGGGCAGGAGCCCGCTGGTACTGATGTCGACGGGGATGGTCATCCTCGTCGGCACTGTGCTGTTCGCGGTCGGCTGCTCCACCGGCGGTACCGGGCTGCGGGACGGCGGCCCGGCGCGCACCGAGTCCGTGTCGAAGACGGCGCCGCCCACCGCGGCCGGGCAGCCGTCCGCGTCGTCCTTCAAGAAGGTCCAGGACGTGGTCGCCCTGGTGAAGGCCGATCCCAAGGTCAGCGACGCGGTCAAGAAGGACCTGAAGCCGTGCTCGGGCAAGGAGTACCCGGTCGACGTCAGCTACGGCAAGGTCACCGGGAGCACCTCGCCCGACCTGGTCGTCAACATCCTGTCCTGCGCGGACGCGATCGGCGTGGGGACGTACGTGTACAAGCAGGAGGGCGCGGCGTACGAGAATGTGTTCTCGGACGAGGCGCCCCCCGTCTACGCGGAGATCGACCGGGGCGACCTGGTGGTGAGCAAGCCGGTCTACGTCAAGAGCGAGGCCTACGCCACCGGCGAGGACGTGATCACCTTCCGCTGGAACGGGGAGAAGTTCACCGAGCACGACCGCGTGCACTCCGAGTACAGCAACGTGGGCGGTGGTGGGAGCCAGCCCGCCCCGGCCGTGACACCGCAGAAGAACTGAACCCCGGAAGAACTGAACCGCAGAAGAACTGAGGCGACTGGGCATGGCCGAGACCCATGTGCTGTTTGTGGAGGACGACGACGTCATCCGGGAGGCCACGACCCTGGCGCTGGAGCGCGACGGGTTCGTGGTCACCGCCATGCCCGACGGCCTCTCCGGCCTGGAGTCCTTCCGCGCGGACCGGCCCGACATCGCCCTGCTCGACGTGATGGTGCCCGGCATGGACGGGGTCAGCCTGTGCCGGCGGATCCGTGACGAGTCCACCGTCCCCGTGATCATGCTCTCCGCGCGCGCCGACTCGATCGACGTGGTGCTCGGCCTGGAGGCCGGCGCCGACGACTACGTCACCAAGCCCTTCGACGGCTCCGTCCTGGTGGCCCGGATCCGCGCCGTCCTGCGCCGCTTCGGTCACGCGGGCGGCCCGAACGGCGGCGGCCCCGGCTCCGACGGCGACCCGGCCGGGGAGCGCGGGGTGCTCTCCTTCGGCGACCTGGAGGTCGACACCGAGGGCATGGAGGTGCTCAAGGCCGGAGCCCCGGTGGCGCTGACGCCGACCGAGATGCGGCTGCTGCTGGAGTTCTCCTCCGCGCCCGGCACCGTCCTGTCCCGGGACCGGCTGCTGGAGCGCGTCTGGGACTACGACTGGGGCGGTGACACGCGGGTCGTCGACGTCCACGTCCAGCGGCTGCGGACCAAGATCGGACAGGACCGGATCGAGACGGTCCGTGGCTTCGGATACAAGCTGAAGGCATGAGGAGCTTCACCTTCCGCACCGGCATCCGCTGGAAGATCACCCTCGCCATCGCGGCCGTGGGTGCGCTGACCGCGCTCGCGCTGAGCCTGGTGGTGCACAGCGCCGCCCGGGTGTCGATGCTGGAGAGCGCCCGCGAGGCGCAGCTGGAACGCGTCCAGTACGTCTCGCGCAACGCCGAGTCCGGCCGCAAGCCCTTCATGGGCGCCAAGCTCAACGACCCCGACCTGCCCGCCGACCTGCGGGAGAAGGCGCGCTCGGGGCGGCGCGGCACCTACATCCAGGAGAAGCCGAGGGGCGCCCCGGAGGTCTGGGCCGCCGTACCGCTCGGCAACGGGCAGGTGCTGTCGATGCACTCGGGCTTCCAGCAGAGCGCCAACATGGTGCGCGACCTGGACCGGGCCCTGGTCGTCGGATCGCTCGCCGTCGTCATCGGCAGCTCGGCCCTCGGCGTCCTCATCGGCGGCCAGATCTCGCGGCGGCTGCGCAAGGCGGCCGCAGCCGCCGGCCGGGTCGCGCTCGGCGACCCGCAGGTCCGGGTGCGCGACGCGGTCGGCGGAGTGGTCCGGGACGAGACCGACGACCTCGCGCGCGCCGTCGACGCCATGGCCGACACGCTCCAGCAGCGGCTGGAGGCCGAGCGCCGGGTGACCGCCGACATCGCGCACGAGCTGCGCACCCCGGTGACGGGCCTGCTCACGGCGGCGGAACTGCTGCCCCCGGGGCGGCCGACCGAGCTGGTGCGGGACCGGGCGCAGGCCATGCGGGTGCTGGTCGAGGACGTGCTGGAGGTGGCTCGGCTGGACAGCGCGTCCGAGCGGGCCGAGCTCCAGGACGTGGCGCTGGGCGAGTTCGTGGGGCGGCGGGTGGCCTCGCTGATGCCGGAGGCGACCGTACGGATCGTGGCGGACGAGATCGTGAACACCGACCCGCGGCGCCTGGAGCGGATCCTGGGCAACCTGCTCGCCAACGCGGCGCGGTACGGGCGCCCCCCGGTCCAGGTGGACGTCGAGGGCCGGGTCGTGCGCGTCCGGGACCACGGGCCCGGATTTCCCGAGGCGCTGCTGCGCGAGGGGCCGAGCCGGTTCCGGACCGGCTCGACGGACCGCGCGGGCGTGGGCCACGGGCTGGGCCTGACCATCGCGGCGGGCCAGGCGCGGGTGCTGGGCGCCCGGCTCACGTTCCGAAACGTCGCCGCTCCGGGCGGACTTGACCGCGAGGGCGCGGCGGCGGGCGCGGTGGCGGTGCTGTGGCTGCCGGAGCACGCGCCGACGGCGACGGGCAGCTTCCCGATCATCCGGCTGCCGGGCTGAGGGGAACGCGCGCCGCCGTCCCGCCGTCTTCATGGGCCTCCGGCCTGTCTGGCGGCGGCGGCAATGTTTTAACATCCGTGCCATGACTGACGGTACGGATCGCCCGAACAGCCCCCAGCCCGGTCCCGCGCACGCGAGCGGCGGCGGCAGCGGGAGCGGCGGCTACGGATATCCGTCCGCTCCCGGCGCGGGCGGACCGGGCGCCGCGGGCGGCTACGGCTATCCGCAGGCGCCCGTACCGGGCGGCGCACCGGGTGTGCCGGGCGTGGCGGGCGTACCGGGCGGGTACGGCTTTCCGCAGCCCGGGCAGCCGAACCCGTACCAGCAGGACCCCTACCCGCAGGAGCCGCGGCCCGAGCCGCTGCCCGGTCCCGCCTTCACCCCGGCGCCGCAGCCGGACTGGCAGGCCATGGCGGAGCGCTCGGACACGAGCCGCCGCACCCGGCGCCGCCTGATGATCATCGGCGCCGCCGTCGCCGTCTGCGCCGTGGCCGCCGCGGGGACCCTGTGGTTCATGAACGACTCCGGCGGCGACGACCCGAAGCCCGGGCCGGTGGCCGAGGGCTCGCAGAGCCCCTCCGCCTCCGCGAGCGAGCCCGCCTGGGACGACCCGCACACGGTGCCGGGCCAGGCGAACCTGCTGCGCGACCGGACCGGCTCGACGAACATCGCGCTGGGCCCGCAGGCCGAGCAGGGTTCGGGCACCAAGCGCGGTGAGGTCCGGTTCAAGGACAACGCGAATTCCTACGCCCAGGGCGCGGGCCAGGCCGTGGACACCACCAAGAGCTTCAGCGTCTCGGCTCGCGTCTACACCTCGGCGAAGAGCGGCAGCCACATCGCGGTGAGCCAGGGGGACGGGGTGTCCTACTCCTTCGAGCTGGGCCACGAGGCGGTGAACGGCAAGAACGCGTGGATCTTCCGCGTCCAGAGCGGCACGGGAGGCGCCGAGGCCACCACCGCGCAGGTCGCCTCCGACGGGCTGAAGACCGCGAGCGCCTGGGCGATGATCACCGGCACCTACGACGCCACGACGAAGACCATCAAGCTGTACGTCGACGGGAAGCAGGCGGGCGAGGTGCCCGTGGCGGCCGGGATCTGGGCCGCTCCGGGCCCGATCCAGCTGGGCCGGGCCCGCCACCACGACATCTGGGCCGGCCCGTGGGCCGGGGCGATCGACAACGTCCGCACCTGGGACAGCGCCTTGACGCCCGCGCAGGTGGCGAACGTCAAGGGGGGCAAGAGCGAGGTCAAGCCGACCCACTCGTGGCTGATCAGCTGACGGCGGACCGTCGTCAGAGGCGGACGCCCGCCTGGCGCAGGAAGGCGACCGGGTTCACGGCCGAGCCGTAGTTCGGGGTGGTGCGGATCTCGAAGTGCAGGTGGGGGCCCGTCGAGTTGCCGGTGTTGCCGGACAGGGCGATCAGCTGGTCCGCGGAGACCTTCTGGCCGACCTTCACCTGGACCCTCGACAGGTGGGCGTACTGCGAGTAGGTCCCGGCCGCGTGCTTGATCACGATCGCGTTGCCGTAGGCCGGACCGTCACCGGCGCCGTTCGGGCCCGCCTTGACGACGACGCCCGCGTGGACGGCGTGCACCTTGGTGCCGACCGGCACCGCGAAGTCCTGGCCGGAGTGCTTGTGCGACCAGAGGTTGCCGCCCTTGCCGAAGGTCGCGGACAGCGTGTAGGACGCCACGGGCGCCTTCCAGGCGGCGGCCTTGCCCGCGGCGGCCTTGCCGGCCGCGGCCTGCGCGGTGGCCTGGGCCTCGATCAGGCCGGCCGTCCCGGTCAGCGCGGCCGGCGCCTCGTCGGCGAACGCGGTACCGGCGCCGAACGTCACGGCCGCCCCGAGCCCTGCGGCGAGGACGGCGGTACGGATGCGGTGGGTACGGGCGCTCTTCGACATGGCGGAACCTCCGGGGGATGGAGCACGGGGGCGGAGCACGTCGATGGATCACGGGCTCACGGGGCACAGGGCGACCCGGCACGCTGAGCGGTGTGCCGGGCTGCGGATCCTTGGTAACCCGAGCCGCGCGAACTTCCCAAACCCCCCGATTACTACCGCGCCTCGTAGCAGCGAAGAGGGCCTCCAGGCCTGTTGACCGCGTCCTTACTGGGCCGGAGCCGCCCCGGGAGGGCCCCCGAGGTCTACGACTGCGCGTAGTACGTCCGATTTGCCCTGTGCGGCTTGTCACCGGCCCAGGACCTCCGGCCCGCCCGTTCCGGGACCGAAGACCGGCCGGCGGAGCCGGGCTCGCGCGCGCCCGGCGGAGACCGGGGTGGGCCGCCACGCAGGCCGGCCGGCCCGACACGCGCGGCCAAGCGGCCCTGACGGCCCTGGAGCGGCCCGTCCCGGCCCGCGGGCCTTCGCCGATGCGCTGCGCCCCCGGGCCCTCCCCGGGCCCGAGGGGGTGCCCTGAGCGCGGGGGCACGGCAAAGGGGCGGGCCCGGAACCTGTCGGTTCCGGGCCCGCCCCTTCGTACCGCCGCTAGAGCGGGAGCGCTACGCGCCCTTGCTCAGGTCCGGGCCGGAGCCCGTGGCCTCGATCGGGGGGACGTCCGGCAGTGCGGACTTCTCCTCGCCGCGGAAGGTGAACTTGGCGGTCTCGCCCTCACCCTCCACGCCGACGACCACGATGTGACCGGGGCGCAGCTCACCGAAGAGGATCTTCTCGGAGAGGATGTCCTCGATCTCGCGCTGGATCGTGCGGCGCAGCGGACGCGCACCCATGATCGGGTCGTAACCGCGCTTGGCGAGGAGCTGCTTCGCGTCACCGCTGAGCTCGATGCCCATGTCGCGGTCCTTGAGGCGCTCGTCCACCTTGGCGATCATCAGGTCGACGATCTGGATGATGTCTTCCTGCGTGAGCTGGTGGAAGACGACCGTGTCGTCGACGCGGTTGAGGAACTCGGGCCGGAAGTGCTGCTTGAGCTCTTCGTTGACCTTCGCCTTCATCCGGTCGTAACCGGTCTTGGTGTCGCCCTGGGCCGCGAAGCCCAGGTTGAAGCCCTTGGAGATGTCCCGCGTACCCAGGTTGGTCGTCATGATGATGACCGTGTTCTTGAAGTCCACGACCCGGCCCTGGGAGTCGGTCAGACGACCGTCCTCCAGGATCTGGAGAAGGGAATTGAAGATATCCGGGTGCGCCTTCTCGACCTCGTCGAAGAGGACGACGGAGAACGGCTTCCGGCGGACCTTCTCGGTCAGCTGGCCGCCCTCTTCGTAGCCCACGTAGCCGGGGGGCGAACCGAAGAGACGGGAAACCGTGTGCTTCTCGCTGAACTCCGACATGTCGAGGGAGATCAGTGCGTCCTCGTCGCCGAAGAGGAATTCGGCGAGCGTCTTGGACAGCTCGGTCTTACCGACACCGGACGGACCGGCGAAGATGAACGAGCCACCGGGACGCTTCGGGTCCTTCAGACCCGCACGGGTCCGTCGGATCGCCTGCGAAAGGGCCTTGATGGCGTCCTTCTGGCCGATGACGCGGCGGTGGAGCTCGTCCTCCATGCGCAGGAGCCGCGAGGACTCCTCCTCGGTCAGCTTGAACACCGGAATGCCGGTCGCGGTCGCGAGGACTTCGGCGATCAGCTCGCCGTCGACCTCGGCCACGACGTCCATGTCGCCGGCCTTCCACTCCTTCTCGCGCTTGGCCTTCGCCGCCAGCAGCTGCTTCTCCGAATCACGGAGGGAAGCCGCCTTCTCGAAGTCCTGGGAGTCGATGGCCGACTCCTTGTCGCGGCGGACGTTCGCGATCTTCTCGTCGAATTCGCGGAGGTCCGGCGGCGCGGTCATCCGGCGGATGCGCATCCGGGAGCCGGCCTCGTCGATCAGGTCGATCGCCTTGTCCGGGAGGAAGCGGTCCGAGATGTACCGGTCGGCCAGGGTGGCCGCCTGCACGAGGGCCTCGTCCGTGATGGAGACGCGGTGGTGGGCCTCGTAGCGGTCGCGCAGGCCCTTGAGGATCTCGATCGTGTGGGGGAGGGAAGGCTCCGCCACCTGGATCGGCTGGAAACGGCGCTCCAGCGCCGCGTCCTTCTCAAGGTGCTTGCGGTACTCGTCCAGCGTGGTGGCACCGATGGTCTGCAGCTCACCACGGGCCAGCATGGGCTTCAGGATCGAAGCGGCGTCGATGGCGCCCTCGGCGGCACCCGCACCGACGAGCGTGTGCAGCTCGTCGATGAACAGGATGATGTCGCCGCGGGTGCGGATCTCCTTGAGGACCTTCTTCAGGCGCTCCTCGAAGTCACCGCGGTAGCGGGAACCGGCGACGAGCGCGCCGAGGTCGAGGGTGTAGAGGTGCTTGTCCTTGAGAGTCTCGGGCACCTCGCCCTTGACGATCGCCTGGGCCAGGCCCTCGACGACGGCGGTCTTGCCGACGCCGGGCTCGCCGATGAGGACCGGGTTGTTCTTGGTCCGGCGGGACAGCACCTGCATGACCCGCTCGATCTCCTTCTCGCGCCCGATGACCGGGTCGAGCTTGGATTCGCGGGCCGCCTGGGTGAGATTGCGGCCGAACTGGTCGAGGACCAGGGAGGTCGAGGGGCTGCCCTCGGCCGGTCCGCCGGCCGTGGCCGCTTCCTTGCCGCCCCCGGAGTAACCGGAGAGCAGCTGGATGACCTGCTGCCGGACCCTGTTGAGATCGGCGCCCAGCTTCACCAGGACCTGGGCGGCGACGCCCTCGCCCTCGCGGATCAGGCCGAGCAGGATGTGCTCGGTGCCGATGTAGTTGTGGCCGAGCTGGAGGGCCTCGCGGAGCGAAAGCTCCAGGACCTTCTTCGCCCGCGGGGTGAAGGGGATGTGGCCGGACGGGGCCTGCTGGCCCTGCCCGATGATCTCCTCGACCTGCTGACGAACAGCCTCGAGCGAAATCCCGAGGCTCTCCAGGGCCTTAGCGGCGACACCCTCACCCTCGTGGATCAAGCCCAGGAGGATGTGCTCGGTGCCGATGTAGTTGTGGTTGAGCATCCGGGCTTCTTCCTGAGCCAGGACGACAACCCGCCGCGCGCGGTCGGTGAACCTCTCGAACATCGTTTATCGCTCCTCAGAGCGGTCGGGCAGTTCGGGGTCGGTCCCCGCCCTGTCCTTCCGCATGCTAGTCCCGCGGGGCGGGACAGCTCATTCCAACTGCCGACATCCGTCCGCGGCTCACCCCACTCGCTGGGGAATCTCCGCCTTGCACAGCCGACAACTGCTCCAACCCGATGGTGCGAGACGATGTTCCCGCAGGCCAGGCAGATACCCGTCACAGGTGTACGCCGATGGCGAACGGGGACCGGTCTTCCCAGGGTGCCACCCCTATCCCGCCCCGTTCCACTAGGGATGTTCCTACCCCCAAGGCCGGACACTCCATGCGGGGTTCCCCCGGCCCCTCCGCTAAGGGCGAACACACTTCCCGCACGAATTCGGGAAGTCACCCCGGTCGGTGTTTACGTTCCGCGTCGGCACGCATGCGTTGCGTGACCGGCGGCCGTAACCCATCGGCGCGCACGGAGTTGCTCCGGGCATGACCCTCACCGTTCCGCTGCCCCGCGTCGCACCCGAAGCGGGACACGCCCTCTGGTACGAGCGCGTGCTCGGCTGGACGGTCACGGGCGGGCCGCCCCCGCAGTTGGTCACCGGGACGCGGTTCGACGTGCTGGACATGCCGGCGGACGCCGGGACGGAGCTGTTGCACGGGCCCCTGGCCACGGGTCCGGTGGCACTCACGGGGCGCAGGATGCGGTTCCTGGTGGCCGCGGGCAGCGCGGACGAGCTGGACGGACTGCTCGACTGGCTGGAGTGGGGCGGTGTGGCCCTGGATCTGACCGCCCTGGGTGCGGGCGGCCGGATGACGGCTCCTGCTCCCCCCGGCGCCGCCGGGGAAAGTCCTCGGGGGGCCGCCGTGTGGCTGCGGCCCCCCGAGCAGGGGTGTGACGTACTGCTTCCGGCCCTGCCCGCCGCGGGGCAGGGCGCGAGGCCCGATCTCGTCCGCCTGGTCGGCGCGGCGGCGACGGCGTGCCACCGGGCGCGCCTGAGGCGGTCCCACGGCTCCGGTGCGCCCCTGCGGGGCGCGCCGGATCAGCCCCTGTTCTCGTAGGCCTCGCGGATCTCGGAGGGGACCCGCCCGCGGTCGTTCACGCTGAGGCCCTTGGCCTTGGCCCAGGCGCGGATCTCGGCGGTGTCGGGGTTGCCCGAGGTGGCCGCCGTACGGCCCTTGGCGCGCCCCGCGGTGGCCGCGCGGCCACCGGTGCGGCGGCCGCCCTTGACGTAGGGCTCGAGCAGACCGCGGAGCTTTTCAGCGTTGGCGGTGGTGAGGTCGATCTCAAAGGTCTTGCCGTCCAGAGCGAACGTCACGGTCTCGTCCGCCTCGCCGCCGTCGAGGTCGTCGACAAGAAGGACCTGAACCTTCTGTGCCACCGGGATTTCCTTTCATCGAAAATGCAGTACGCGGAAAGGAAACCGCTTTTCCCGGAAAAACACAAACCCCCGGGTCGAGGTTCAGGGACTCAACACGACGGGAAACGTGCGCGATTCGGACATAGGCCACAGGGGGACGGAGGACCGTAAAAGCCGCTCCGATCGATCGGTTCGGATCGGTTCGCGGATCGGATCCGATCAGAGGTGCAGAAGCATCCGGCTGTTGCCCAAGGTGTTCGGCTTCACTCGTTCGAGACCCAGGAACTCGGCGACGCCCTCGTCATAGGAACGCAGCAGCTCGGTGTAGACATCCGTGTCCACCGGCGTCTCGCCGATCTCGACGAAGCCGTGCTTCGCGAAGAAGTCCACTTCGAAGGTCAGGCAGAAAACCCGGCGGACACCGAGTGCGCGCGCCGTGTGCAACAACTTGTCGAGCACCCGGTGGCCGACGCCGCCGCCCAGGAGATCCCGGTCCACGGCGAGAGTGCGGACTTCCGCCAGGTCTTCCCAGATGACGTGAAGAGCGCCGCATCCCACGACCAGCCCGTCGGCTTCGCGTTCCGCGACCCAGAACTCCTGGATGTCCTCGTAAAGGGTCACGGGCGCTTTGTCGAGCAGGATCCGCTGCTGTACGTACTGGTCCAGCAGGCGGCGCAGTGCCGGAACGTCGCCGGTGCGGGCGCGGCGGATCGTCACCGCTTTTGCATTCGCAGCGTCCAGGACCGGGTCCCGACGCGAATCGTCTTCCATGCCTTCCATGCCCGGACGCTATCGCCCCGGGCCGGCCGGCCGCTCATCGGTATCGGCGGCGTCGCTTTCCGCGGCCGGCGGGGCTTCGGAAGGAGCGGCGGGAGGGGCGTCGCCCTGCACGATCTGTACGGCGGCCCGCAGGGCCTCGCGCTGTTCGGGCGACATCATGCCGAAGAAGGCGACCAGGGCGGCGGCGGGGTTGTCACTGGTGGACCAGGCCTCGTTCATCAGCGCGGCCGAGTAGGCGGCGCGCGTGGAGACCGCCGTGTAGCGGTAGGCCCGGCCTTCGGCTTCGCGCCGGACCCAGCCCTTCTGGTGGAGGTTGTCCATGACGGTCATGACCGTCGTGTAAGCGATGGACCGTTCCCGCTGGAGGTCCTCCAGCACTTCCCGGACCGTGACCGGGCGGTTCCACTGCCACACCCGCGTCATGACGGCGTCTTCGAGGTCTCCCAGGGGGCGAGGCACATCAGCACGATAGTGCGGGATGTCCGCAATTGCCTGGTGAACCGGCGGGGGCGCGCGACGAAATCGGGCGTACGGCACGCGCGCCGTACGCCCGGGTCGCGGCGGGCGTCAGTTCTGCCGGGGCGCGGCGTCGGCGCGGGCGAGCGCCGCGTCGACCGCGGCGTCCTCCTTGGCCTTGTTGGCGCCGCCCTGGCTCTTGACGATCGTCCGGACGAGCAGGATGAACAGCACGGCCATCACGAAGGGGGGCACGAGCGCGGAGACGTAGTCCATGGCCCCAGCCTAGCTAGCCGACCGCGCGGCGGGACGCGGGGGGCGGGGCGGGGCTCCGGCGGGGCGGGAAGACCTCGCTGGGCTTGGGCACCGGACGCTCCGGCCCGTCGGCGCCGTCCTGCTCGCCCGGCCGCTCCGGCGGGGCGGGACGGGCCGGCGGTTCGTCCCCTCTGCCCCCGGCCAGGGCGCGCAGCCGGGTCCGCGGGGCGGTCAGGCGACGGCGTACGGAGCGCTCGGCGACGCCGCAGGCGCGGTCCAGGAGTGCGGCGGCGCCCGGGTTGCCGCGCAGTGCGCGCAGCGCGGCGAGGTCGTCGGGGACGGGCTCGTACCCGGCGCCCAGGGCGTCCCGGAGCAGTTCCAGGTAGCCGGGCAGGGAGCCCGGCAGGGCCTGCCGGTAGCGGGCGAGGTCCGCGACGAGGAAGTCTGCGAGTCTGCCCGCCTCCGCGACCGCCTCGTCCATCGACCGCGCCAGGCGCAGGCAGTCCTGGACCTCGCCGAGCGGGAGGGGGGCCGGGGAGGGGTGGAGGGCGTGGGCGAGCGAGCGCCGGAGCAGGTGCAGCTCGGCGGCACTGAACGCCATGCCGCCGCGGGATCCGTAGGGCGTGGGCATGGCCCGAAGATACGCGCTAATCGGACAAAACTCCCCGAAATTCCCGTTTCCGGCGCGGCGCTGCCCGGCCGGAAACGGTCGTGCCGCCCCCGCGGGAGGGGGCGGCACGACCGGGACGGCGCGGGGGCGGCCGCTACTCGAAGTTGGGCGCGTTGCGCTCGTAG
The DNA here is from genome assembly GCF_056435825.1 of Streptomyces sp. NPDC043876. Lineage (NCBI taxonomy): Bacteria > Bacillati > Actinomycetota > Actinomycetes > Kitasatosporales > Streptomycetaceae > Streptomyces > Streptomyces sp. NPDC043876. The sequence goes on from NZ_JBWKDV010000017.1 coordinate 34,696, forward strand.
ACCAGGCGCAGGCCGATCAGGGTCAGCCAGGGCTCGTGCTCGTCGATCACCGAGGCGTCGCCGAGGACCATCGGGGCCAGGCCGCCCGTGGCGATGACGCGGACGTCGTCCGGGTCGCCGTTCGGGCCCACCAGCTCCTTCGCCATGCGGGTGACCACGCCGTCGACCTGGCCCGCGAAGCCGTAGACCACGCCCGACTGCATGGCCTCGACCGTGGACTTGCCGATGACGTTGCGCGGGCGGGCCAGCTCGATCTTGCGCAGCATCGCGCCGCGCACGCCGAGCGCGTCCATCGAGATCTCGATGCCCGGGGCGATCACCCCGCCCACGTACTCGCCCTTGACGGACACCGCGTCGAAGGTGGTCGCGGTGCCGAAGTCGACCACGATGGCCGGGCCCCCGTACAGCTCGACGGCGGCGCACGCGTTGATGATGCGGTCCGCGCCGACCTCCTTCGGGTTGTCCGTCAGGATCGGCACGCCCGTCTTGATGCCGGGTTCCACCAGGACCGCCGGGACGTCCCCGTAGTAGCGCCGGGTGACCTCGCGCAGCTCGTGCAGCACGGAGGGGACCGTGGAGCAGATCGCGATGCCGTGGATGCCGTCGCCCAGCTCGTTGCCGAGCATCGGGTGCATGCCCATCAGGCCCTGCATCAGGACGGCCAGCTCGTCGGCGGTGCGGCGCGGGTCGGTGGAGACGCGCCAGTGCTCGACGATCTCCTCCCCGTCGAACAGGCCCAGGACCGTCTGGGAGTTGCCGACGTCGATGGTGAGGAGCATCTACCGCTCCTCGCGCAGGTCCAGGCCGATGTCCAGGATCGGCGAGGAGTGGGTGAGGCCGCCGACGGCCAGGTAGTCGACGCCGGTCTCCGCGTACGCGCGGGCCGTCTCCAGGGTGAGGCGGCCCGAGGACTCCAGGACCGCGCGGCCCGCGACGACGGCGACGGCCGCGGCGGTCTCCTGCGGCGTGAAGTTGTCCAGCAGGATCAGGTCGGCGCCCGCCTCCAGCGCCTCGGTGACCTGCGCCGCGGTGTCGACCTCGACCTCGATCGGCACCTCGGGGAAGGCTTCGCGCACGGCCTTGAAGGCCTGTGCGACGCCGCCCGCGGCGACCACGTGGTTGTCCTTGACCAGGGCCGCGTCCCACAGGGACATGCGGTGGTTGACGCCGCCGCCGCAGCGGACCGCGTACTTCTCCAGCGCGCGCAGGCCCGGGGTGGTCTTGCGGGTGTCGCGGACCTTGGCGCCGGTGCCCTCCAGGACGTCCGCCCAGCGGCGGGTGGCCGTCGCGATGCCCGAGAGGCGGCACAGCAGGTTCAGCGCGCTGCGCTCGCCGGTCAGCAGGTCGCGGGTGTGGGCGCGGACGGAGAGCAGCACCTGGCCCGCTTCGACCCGGTCGCCGTCCTCGGCGTGCCGCTCGACCTCGAAGGACTCGGTGCAGACGACCGACAGGACGGCTTCGGCGATCCGCAGGCCCGCCACGACGCCCGCCTCGCGCGCCGTGAAGTCGGCGGTGGCGACGGCGTCCTCGGGGACGGTGGCGACGCTGGTGACGTCGACCCCGCCGTCGAGGTCCTCGGAGAGCGCCATGTGGGCGATGTCCTCGACCTCGATGGGGTCCAGGCCGGCGTCGGCGAGCAGCTGGGCGAGCGCCGGGTCCAGGCCCGACTCCTCGCCGCCGCCACAGCCGCAGTCGTCGCCGCAGCCGCCCGCGCCGTCGGCCTCCGCGTCGATCAGCGGGAGTCCGGCGTGCTCGGGCCCGGCGTGGTCGTGCCCGGCGTGGTCGTGGTGCTGGGGGGTGCTCACGGTTGCTGCTCCATCGTGTCGGTGCCCGGAAGGTGGCGTACGGACGGGAAGTCCGCGGAGTCGGTGGCGGTCACGACCAGGGCGCGCGTGCGTGCGCGGGAGAGCCGGACCACGAGGTGGTGGCGCCAGGCCGCGTCGTCGCGGTCGGGGTGGTCCTCGCGCCAGTGGCAGCCGCGGGTCTCCTCGCGGCGCAGGGCGGCGGCGACCAGGACCCGGGCCACGCACAGGAGGTTGGTCGCCTCCCAGGTGTCGGTGCCGGGCTCGGCCGTCTTGCCGTGCACGTCGAGGTCGTGCAGCGCGGCGGCGTACAGGTCCTCCAGGGCGGTGGCCGCCCCGCGCAGGGAGTCGGCGGAGCGCAGCACGCCCGCGCCCGCGGTCATGATCCGCTGGATCTCCGTACGGGCTCCGCCGGGCAGCAGGGGCCCGGTGGAGGGCACGGGGACGCCCGGCCCGTGGGAGGCGGGCGGCCGGGACACGATGTCCGCGGCGATCCGCTCCGCGAAGACCAGGCCCTCCAGCAGGGAGTTGGAGGCGAGCCGGTTCGCCCCGTGCACGCCGGTGCAGGCGACCTCGCCGCAGGCGTAGAGACCGGGGACGGTGGTCCGCCCGTCCAGGTCGGTGCGCACCCCGCCGCTCGCGTAGTGCGCGGCGGGCGCGACCGGGACAGGCTCGGTCACGGGGTCGATGCCGTGGGCGCGGCAGGCGGCCAGGATGGTGGGGAAGCGGTGTTCCCACATGTCCGCGCCGAAGTGCCGGCCGTCCAGGTACATGTGGTCGACGCCCTGCTCCTGCATGCGGCGCGTGATGCCCTTGGCGACGATGTCGCGCGGGGCGAGTTCCGCCAGCTCGTGCTGGCCGACCATGAAGCGGACGCCGTCCGCGTCGACGAGGTGGGCGCCCTCGCCGCGCACGGCCTCGGAGACCAGCGGCTGCTGGCCCTCGGAGCCGGCGCCGAGGAAGAGCACCGTCGGGTGGAACTGCACGAATTCGAGGTCGGAGACCTCGGCTCCGGCGCGCAGCGCCAGGGCCACGCCGTCGCCCGTGGACACGGACGGGTTGGTGGTCGCGGAGAAGACCTGGCCCATGCCGCCGGTCGCCAGGATCACGGCGGGCGCGTGGACGGCGCCGACGCCGTCGTGCTGGCCCTCGCCCATGACGTGCAGGGTGACCCCGGCCGTGCGACCTTCGGCGTCGGTCAGCAGGTCCAGTACGAGCGCGTTCTCCACGGTCTCGATGCCCGCGGCGTGGACGGCCTCCACGAGGGCCCGGGAGATCTCGGCGCCGGTGGCGTCGCCGCCCGCGTGCGCGATCCGGCGGCGGTGGTGGCCGCCCTCGCGGGTCAGCTCGATCTCGCCCGTCTCGGCGGAGGTGTCGAAGACGGCGCCCGCGTCGATGAGCCGGCGGACCGCGCCGGGCCCGTCGGTGACCAGCAGCCGCACGGCGCCCTCGTCGCAGAGGCCGGCGCCCGCCACGAGGGTGTCGTCCAGGTGCTGTTCGGGGGTGTCGCCGTCGCCGAGGGCGGCGGCGATGCCGCCCTGGGCCCAGCGCGTGGACCCGTCGTCCAGGCGCGCCTTGGTGACGACGACGGTGCGGCGGCCCGCGGCGGCGCAGCGCAGCGCGGCCGTCAGGCCCGCGACGCCGGAGCCGACGACCACGACGTCCGCCTCGACGGACCAGCCGGGGGCGGGGGCGTGCAGCCGTATGCCGGTACCGCCCGCCGGGGTACCTGCGCCACCACTGCCTGTGCTCACGAGTGTGCTCCGAACTCCAATGGAAGGTTGTCGATCAGCCTGGTCGTGCCGACGTTCGCGGCGACGGCCAGTACGGCCGGCCCGATGTGACCGGGGCCGACCTCGGTGAAGTCTGCGGGGTCCACCAGGGCCAGGTAGTCCAGGCGCAGGGGTGGTGTGTCACGTCCCGCCTCCTCCAGGACCTGGCGGGCAGCGGCCCGTACGGCGTCGGGCAGCCCGCCGCGCGCGGCGGCCACCGCGTGGGCGTCGGCCGAGGCGCGGACCTCGCCGAGCAGGGCCAGCGCTCCGGCCCGGCCGTCGCCGGCCGGGGCCCCGGCCTCGGCGCGCTCGCGCAGCGCGGCCTGGGCGGCGAGCCGGTCGCGGCCCGCGGTCAGGGCGCGGGAGAGGGCGAGGGCGGTGCGGCGCCCGGGCCCGTCGAGGTAGCGGTTGCGGCTGGAGAGGGCGAGTCCGTCGTCCTCGCGGACGGTGGGGACGCCGACCACCTCGACGGGGAAGTTCAGGTCGGTCACCATGCGCCGGATCAGCGCCAGTTGCTGCGCGTCCTTCTGCCCGAAGAGCGCGACGTCGGGGCCGGTGAGGTGGAGCAGTTTGGCGACGACGGTCAGCATGCCGTCGAAGTGGCCGGGGCGGGTGGCGCCCTCCAGCCGGGTGCCCATGGGACCCGCGCTGATCCGTACCTGCGGTTCGCCGCCGGGGTAGACCTCGTCGGCGGACGGGGCGAAGACCACGTCGGCGCCCGCCGCGCGGGCGATCTCCAGGTCGGCGTCCAGGGTGCGGGGGTAGCGGTCGAGGTCCTCGTTCGCTCCGAACTGGAGCGGGTTGACGAAGACGGTGACGACGACCTGCCCGGCCGTTCCGGCGCGCTCGCGGGCGGTGCGGATCAAGGTGGCGTGGCCCTCGTGCAGGGCCCCCATGGTCATGACCACGACGCGCGGGGCGTCCCCGGCGCGGGGCAGTTCGCGCAGTTCTCGGGCGGTGGCCAGCAGGTCCGTCATCGGGGGTCCCCTCCCAGGTCGTCCGGGCCGAGCGGGCCGGGCGGCTGCCCGGCGTCCTGGCCGAGCACGCCGAGCAGGTCCTCGGCGAGTTCCGGCTTGAGCAGGCCGTGGGCCAGGGCCCGGTCGGCGGTGGTGCGGGCCATCGCGAGGTAGCCCGCGACGGTGCCGGGAGCGTGCTTGCGCAGCTCGGCGACGTGGGCGGCGACCGTACCGGCGTCGCCGCGGGCGACCGGGCCGGTCAACGCCGCGTCGCCGGAGCGCAGGGCGTTGTCCAGGGCCGCGCCGAGCAGCGGGCCGAGCATCCGGTCGGGGTGCTCGACCCCGGCGGTGCGCAGCAGTTCCATGGCCTGGGCCACCAGGGTGACCAGGTGGTTCGCGCCGAGGGCGAGGGCCGCGTGGTAGAGCGGACGGGACTCCTCCGCGATCCACTCGGGTTCGCCGCCCATCTCGATGACCAGGGCCTCGGCGGCCAGGCGCAGCTCGTCGGGCGCGGTCACCCCGAAGGAGCAGCCCGCGAGCCGGTGGACGTCGACCATGGTTCCGGTGAAGGTCATGGCGGGGTGCAGGGCCAGCGGCAGGGCCCCGACGCGGCGCGCGGGGTCCAGTACGGCCGTCCCGTAGCGCCCGGAGGTGTGCACGAGCAGCTGCCCGGGGCGGATCGCGCCGGTCTCGGCGAGGCCTTCGACGAGCGCGGGCAGCGTGTCGTCGGGGACCGTCAGCAGGACCAGTTCCGCCCGGGCGAACACCTCGGCGGGCGGGACGAGCGGCACGTCGGGCAGGAGCTCCGCCGCGCGCCGCCGGGAGGCGTCGGAGACGCCGGAGACCGCCACGGGCCGGTGGCCGGCCTGCTGGAGCGCGCGGGCGAGGGCCGGGCCGACCCGGCCGGCGCCGACGACGCCGACGGTGAGCCGGGCGGGGCGGGCGGACGGATCCCGGAACTCCGTCTGATGGGGTGTGTTCACGCGGGGCGAGCCTTCTTCCGTTCCAGTCCGCGGGGGGTACCGGACGATACGCCGCCATCGTAGGCCCTGCCGCCGCAGGCCGTCCGGCCCGTCCGCCCCGGTGGACCGGACGGGCCGTCGGGCAGGATCGGGCCATGGCATACGACACGGACGACGAAGCGGCGCGGGCGAAGCGGCGGCGGGACGCCTGGCGGGGCGCGGAGCGCAGGCTCTCGCCCGCAGGCTCCGAGACCCTCGCGGAGCAGCTGGCCGGTCTGGCGGCGCTGCCGGCGCTGCTGGGCCGCGACCCCGGGGAGGATCCCGACGTCTACGGCGACGGGGTGGTCGCGGAGCTGGAGGGGCGGGTCGCGGAGCTGCTGGGCACCGAGGACGCGGCGTACTTCCCCTCCGGGACGATGGCCCAGCAGATCGCGCTGCGCTGCTGGGCGGCCCGCACGGGCAATCCGGTGGTGGCGCTGCACCCGGGCAGCCACCCCGAACGGCACGAGGACGACGCGCTGGGCGTCGTGTCGGGGCTGCGGACGGTGTACCCGACGCGGGAGGCGCGCCAGCCGACGGCCCAGGAGGTGCGGGAGCACCCGGAGCCCTTCGGCACGCTGATGGTGGAGCTGCCGCTGCGCGATCCGGGCTTCTTGCTGCCCACGTGGGAGGAGCTGGAGGAGCTGGTGGCGGCGGGCCGGGAGCGGGACGCGGTCATCCACTTCGACGGGGCGCGGCTGTGGGAGACCACCGTCCACTTCGGCCGGACGCTGCCGGAGATCGCGGCCCTCGCCGACACCGTGTACGTCTCCTTCTACAAGTCGCTGGGCGGGCTGAGCGGGGCGGCCCTGGCCGGGCCGCGCTCCCTGATCGAGGAGGCGCGGGTCTGGCGCCACCGGTACGGCGGTCAGGTGTTCCGCCAGTACCCGCAGGTGCTGAGCGCGCTGGCCGGGCTGGAGCGGGAGCTGCCGCGGCTGGCGTCGTACGTGGACCACGCGAAGGTGGTCGCGCGGGCGCTGCGGGAGGGCTTCGAGGACGCGGGGCTGCCGTGGCTGCGGATCGTGCCGGAGGTGCCGGTGACCCACCAGTTCCACGTGTGGGCGGCGTACGACGCGGACGCGCTGACGGAGGCGGCGGTGCGGCAGGCGGAGGAGACCGGGACCCAGCTGTTCGGCCGCTGGCGGGCCGAGGGGCCGCCGGGGCTGGCGCTGGCGGAGCTGACGGTGGCCGGCGAGGCCCTGTCGTGGACGGAGCAGGACGTGCGGGACGCGGTGCGCGGCTTCGTGGAGCGGGTGGAGGGGCTCGGCACGAAGGAGGGCGGCGCACGGTAGGGCGGCGCCGCGGGGCAGGGCGGCGCCAGGGAGCGCCCCGGCCGCGGCCGGGCCCGTCAGCAGGACGGCGTGCGGTGCGGGCGGTGGTGCGGCGGCAGCCGGTCCCGCATCCGGTGCAGCAGCCGGTGCAGGGCGGCCCGCCACGGGTGGCGCGCCGCCCTGCCGTCGAGTACTGCCTGGAAGCGCTCGTAGGTCCGGGCGGCCCGCAGCTCCGCGAGGTCGTGGCGGCCGGGCTCGGGCGGCATCGGGGCCCCCTGCTGGGCGGCGCGGTAGGTGTCGACGAGGTACTGCTCGATGGCGGTCATGCACCCACTCTCACTCCGTCGGCCGCATCCCGCCCGTCGATTGACGGGTGCCGTCAATCGGCCCATCGCCGGGGCGCGCGATGCGCCGGGTCCGGCCGCTGACCGGCCAGAATGGGCCCATGAGCGTCACCATCGACATCGCCGGCCTGCCCACCGGGCGCATCACCTTCGCGCCCTCGCCGCTCGCCGAGCTGTGCATGGCGCTGCACGCGCTCTCGCAGCCCGCCCACCACCCCGGGCTGCACTCCTGGGTCACGGCCACCTCCGCCGCGCTGGACCCGTGCCTGGCCGACCGGCTGCTGGAGTGCGACTTCATGTGGCGCAGTTCCTTCTCCGACATCTTCATGGCGTTCGCCGGGGTGCCCGGCGGGACCGGGCGGCCCGCCGGGACGCTCGCCGAGGAACTGGACGTGCTCGACCGGATGGACGACGAGCGCTTCGTGCTCGCCGCCCTGGAGCACTGCTGGCTGAAGCTGTACGACGACGGCACCGCCGCCTCCCCGCTGACCGACCCCGCGGCCCGGGCGAAGGCCCTGGAAACGGCCGCGGCGCGCGGTCCGCGCCAGCTGGACTTCTCGGTGCGGCTGCTGGACGACCCGGCGGGGGTCCGGGTGTGGCTGCGGCGGCTGCTGGAGGACTGCGACGAGGCCTTCTTCGCGGACACCTGGCGGCGAATCGAGCCGCGGCAGAGCGCGGACGCCCGGCACAAGGCGGAGGTGCTGCGCCGCAAGGGCCTGCCCGCCGCGCTCAGGGAGGTGTCGGGGGCGCTGAGCGTGGACCCGGCCGCCACCGTGATCACGGTGGACAAGATGGTCCACGGCACGGCGAGCGCGACCGATCCGCGGGCCGGGACGGGGCTGGTCTTCATCCCGACGAACTTCGGCTGGCCGCACCTGCTGGTGGTGCACGCGCCGGGCTGGCTCCCGGTGGTGCACTACCCGATCGCCTCCCCGGACATCGCCGCCTCCCCGGCGTCCCCGGGGTCTCCCGGCTCGGTGGAACTGCTCCAGCGGCGCATGGAGGCACTGGCCCATCCGATGCGGATGCGGCTGTGCCGGAGTCTTGCGCGGGCGACGTACACCACGAGCGAATTGGCCACCGTGTACGGGATATCCGCGCCCGAGGTGTCGCGCCACCTGTCCGTGCTGAAGAAGGCCGGACTGCTGCGGACGCGGCGCCAAGGGCGCTACGTACAGCATGAGTTGGATCTGGCCACGGTGGTCCGCATCGGCGCGGACTTCATCGAGGCGCTGCTGCGGTGACCGCTGGCCGGAGGCGATGTCCGGCACTGGCCGAAATCCGTCGGCCGGGCCCGTATCGACGTACCGATATACGGAATTCATAAACCGGAATCGGCGAAAACTCTGGCCATAGCGGGTCGTTGCTGCCTAACGTGCGTCACATCGGCCACACAGCTCCTTCACAGTTTCAGCCGAGCTTCCAACTGCCGACGCCTGACGGTCAGTCCGCCCGCTCCGCCCGCTTGTCGTGAAAGGACTTCTGCATGCCCTCACGCCGTATAGCCGCCGCCACCGCCGCCCTGGCGGCCGCAGCGCTCGTCTCGCCCCTGCTGCTCGTGGGACCGGCCGGAGCCAGTGCCTCCACGCCCGTCAGCGACGCCGCGCGCGGTGACGCGCTGGCCAAGAAGCTGGTCGCCGACGCGACGGGGAAGGGCGCCTACAGCCACCTCAAGGTCCTGCAGTCCATCGCGGACTACAACAACGGCACCCGAGTGGCCGGTTCGAAGGGCCACGAGCAGTCGGCGACCTACATCAGCCAGGTCCTGAAGGCGGCCGGATACACCGTCACGAAGAACGAATTCGACTTCGTGTACGTCGAGGCCATCGCCCAGACCCTGAAGGTGAACGGTGCGGCGCCCCGCGACGTCCCGATCCACCTCATGACCTACACCGCCAGCGGCCCCGCGGACGGCGTGAGCGCCCAGCTGGCCGCCGCGCCCGTCGACGCGGACGGCAGCAACGGCTGCGAGCCGGGCGACTTCGCCGCGGGCGCCTTCACCGGCAAGATCGCGCTGGTCAAGCGCGGGGGCTGCACCTTCGCCGTCAAGCAGACCAACGCGGCCGCGGCCGGGGCGGTCGGCGCGATCATCTTCAACAACACCGACGGCGGCCTGAACGGCACCCTGGGCGACCCGGCCGTGGGCAAGGTCCCCACCGGCGGCATCTCCCAGGCGGACGGCGAGAAGCTCCTCGCCGACCTGGCGGCCGCCCCGGTCGAGGTCACCCTCGACCTGCGGGAACTGCGCGAGAACCGCAAGACGTACAACGTCATCGCGGAGACCAGGGGCGGAGACGCGGACAACACCGTCTTCCTCGGCGCGCACCTCGACTCGGTCGCGGCGGGCCCCGGCATCAACGACAACGGCTCCGGCTCGGCCGGCATCCTCCAGGTCGCGCAGCGGCTCGCGAGCAGCCAGTCGAAGGTCAAGAACAAGGTGAAGTTCGCCTGGTGGTCGGCGGAGGAGTACGGCCTCCTCGGCTCCGAGGCGTACGTCGCCTCGCTGACCCCCGAGCAGCAGAAGCAGATCAAGCTCTACCTGAACTTCGACATGATCGCCTCGCCGAACTCCGCGTACTTCGTCTACGACGGCGACGACTCGGACGCCACCGGCGCGGGCCCCGGCCCCGCGGGCTCGGCGCAGCTGGAGAAGGGGATCACCGACTTCCTCGACGCCAAGAAGGTCCCGCACGAGGGCACGGACTTCTCCGGGCGCTCGGACTACGGCCCCTTCATCGCGGTCGGCATCCCCTCGGGCGGTACGTTCACCGGCGCCGAGGGCATCAAGACGGCCGAGCAGGCCGCGAAGTTCGGCGGCACGGCCGGAGTCGCCTACGACGTGAACTACCACGCCAAGGGCGACGACATCACCAACATCGACCAGAAGGCGCTCGACATCAACGTCGACGTCATCGCGAACGCGGTCGGCCACTACGCGCACGACCTGTCGCCCCTGACCCAGCCGGTCACCTCCCACCCGACCAACGGCCAGGGCAGCGGAGGCGGCCTCCACGCGGGCCACGACGGCGTGACCGAGTAACCCACCCCGGGCCCTCGAACGCCGGCGCGGGCACTTCCAGCCCGTCCGGCGTTCGAGGACCGGCGCGGGCACTTCCAGCCCGTCCGGCGTTCGAGGACCGGGTCCGGGCGGAGCCCGGTGCTACCCCGGCCAGGCCGCGAGGCCCACCGGCTGGACGAGCCACCCGAAGTCCCCCAGCCCCCCGCGCGCGGTCAGCTCGGCCGCCTCCCCCGCCGCCGCGAGCCCCCGCACGTAGGCCGCCGGATCCACCGAGGCGAGGCCCAGCGGCGGCCGCCCGCCCGACACCCCGAGCGCCCCCAGCGCCTCCCGCTGGCTCAGCAGCACCGCCCCCGGCCCCGCACACGCGTCCAGCGCGACGTGCGCGGTGACGTCGGCCCCGCCGTCCGGCACCGGCGGCACCTCCCGCCCCTCCCGGAACCCGGTCAGCGTGCCGAACGGCGGCCGCGCCCCCCGCGTGTGGGCGTAGTCCACCGCCACCGCCAGCCCCCGCTCCACGCTCGCCACGGCCGCCGCCCACGCCTCGTCCCGGGGCCGCCCGATCTCCGCCCGGCCCCGCTCCCCCGGCCACCACCGCTCCAGCCACTCCCGGTCGGCCGCCTCCAGGGGGCCGCCGCGGGACTCCGTGCCCTCGCGGTCGACCAGCACGTACCGGCCGTCCTCGGCGACGTCCAGCGGCACGTTGTCGAGCCACTCGTTGGCGAACAGGAGCCCCCGCGTCCCGGCGGGCGGCTCGGCCACCCAGCGGATCCGCGGGTCGAGCCCCGTCGGCGCGGGGGCCCGTTCCACCGCGTACGCCCGGACCCGCGCCGCCACCTCCGGCGCCAGCGCCCCCAGCACGCCCGTCAGCAGCTCGCCGCGCCCGGCCCCCACGTCCACCAGGTCCAGCTCCGCCGGACGCCCCAGTTCCGCGTCCACCCGCAGCAGCAGCCGGGCCACCGCCCCCGCGAACAGCGGCGAGGCGTGCACCGACGTGCGGAAGTGCCCGGCGGGACCCGGGCCGCCGGGGCGCACGTAGAACCCGCCCGGCCCGTACAGCGCGGCCTCCATCGCCACCCGCCAGCGCACCGGTCCCGCGCCGTCCCCCGTGCCTTCACCCTGAGTGCTCACGACGGAAAGGCTAAGGTCGCCTCCACCTTCGGGAGTACACCTCCCGAGGACGGATCGCCCCTGTGGTTGACTCCAGCACCTATCTCCTGTCCCTACTCTGGGTTACGTGCAGCGCCTCTACGATTTCCTCCGCAGACACCCGACGGGCGTCGACAGCTTCTGGGCTGTCCTCCTGTTCGGGATGGCCATGCTGCAGGTATCCGGGAGTTACCACTCGACCCGCGCGCGGGTGCTCGCCGTACCGACCGTCTTCGCGCTGTCCGCGGCCGTGTCCCTGCGCCGCAAGTGGACCGTGCCGATGCTGTGGCTGACGGTCGGCGCGGGCGCCTACCAGCTGGCCACCGGCTCCCGGCCCAACCTGGCGAACCTGGCCATGCTGGTCATCGTGTACACCGTCGCGGCCGCCGAAGTGCCCCGGTGGACCTCGCGGACCGCGCTCGGCCTCGGCCTGCTCGCCGCCCCCGTCACGGCGCTGCGCTGGGGCGTCGACAAGAACGACGTCTACGCCGACGTCTTCTTCGTCCTCATGCTGATCGTGCCCTTCGCGCTGGCCTGGGTGCTCGGCGACTCCCTGCGCACCCGGCGGGCGTACTACGCCCAGCTGATCGAGCGCAACCAGCGCCTGGAGGGGGAACGCGCCGCCCAGGCCAAGATCGCGGTCGCCGCCGAGCGCGCCCGGATCGCCCGTGAGCTGCACGACGTCGTCGCGCACAACGTCTCGGTCATGGTCGTCCAGGCCGACGGCGCCGCCTACGTCATGGACGCCGCCCCCGAGCAGGCCAAGGAAGCCCTCCAGACGATCTCCGGCACCGGCCGCCAGGCCCTCGCCGAGATGCGCCGGCTGCTCGGCGTCCTGCGCACCGGCGAACCGCAGGAGTCCGAGGACTACGTGCCGCAGCCCGACGTCGAGCAGATCGAGGTGCTGGTCGAGCAGGTCCGGACGGCCGGACTCAGCGTCGACTTCGAGGTCGAGGGAGCCCCCCGGCCGCTGCCGACCGGCGTCGAGCTGACCGCGTACCGGATCGTCCAGGAAGCCCTCACCAACACCCGCAAGCACGGCGGACCCGACGCCAGCGCCAGCGTCCGGCTGGTCTACTTCGACGACGGGCTCGGCCTGCTCGTCGAGGACACCGGCCGGGGCGCCGCCCACGAGCTGTACGAGGACGGTGGCGCGGACGGCGCCGGACACGGCCTGATCGGCATGCGGGAGCGGGTCGGTATGGTCGGCGGAACCCTGGACGCGGGGCCGCGCCCGGGCGGGGGCTTCCGGATCAGCGCGCTGCTCCCGCTGAAGAAGTGAAGCCGCGGACAACGATGAGGACGAGGTAACGAATGTCCATCCGAGTGATGCTCGTCGACGACCAGGTGCTGCTGCGCACCGGTTTCCGGATGGTGCTCGCCGCCCAGCCGGACATGGAAGTGGTGGCCGAGGCGGGGAACGGGCTGGAGGCGCTGGAGGTGCTGCGGGCGACGAAGGTCGACGTGGTGCTGATGGACGTCCGCATGCCGAAGCTCGACGGGGTCGAGGCGACGCGTCGGATCTGCGCGCCGGACGAACACCCCAAGGTGATCATCCTGACCACCTTCGACCTCGACGAGTACGCCTTCTCGGGGCTCAAGGCGGGAGCGAGCGGCTTCATGCTGAAGGACGTGCCGCCCGGGGAGCTGCTGGCGGCGATCCGCTCGGTGCACTCCGGGGACGCGGTGGTCGCCCCGTCGACGACGCGCCGGCTGCTGGACCGGTTCGCCCCGATGCTGCCGTCGGCTTCGGCCGAGCCGCAGAACAAGGAGGTCGAGCGGCTGACGGAGCGGGAGCGGGAGGTCATGCTGCTGGTGGCGCAGGGCCTGTCGAACGGTGAGATCGCGGCCCGGCTCGTCCTGTCGGAGGCCACGGTCAAGACCCACGTGGGCCGCATCCTGACGAAGCTGAACCTCCGCGACCGCGTCCAGGTCGTCGTCCTGGCCTACGAAACGGGCCTGGTCCGAGCGGGCAGCGGCCCGGCGACGTAGCGGTCCCGGGGGGCGGGGGCCCGGGCCCGGTGGCCACCCGCCCCGCCCCTGTGACACCTGCGGCGCACCGTGCCCTCCGGGGCCGCCTCAAACGCCGGCGAGGCTGATTTTTCCCCCTGCCCGGCACCATGCGCCCGGCCCCGCCGGGACTGACTACGCCCGCCAAATCCTGCGGCCCGCCGTGCCCTCCGGGGGCGCCTCAAACGCCGGCGAGGCTGATTTTCCCCCTGCCCGGCACCATGCGCGCCCGGCCCCGCCGGTACCGACCACGCCAACCAAATCCAGCCCCGCCGGCGTTTGAGGCGCCGCCGGAGGCAGGGCCCCGAGGGCGGGGCCGAGCAGTCGTACCCGGGCCCGGGCCGGGGTCGAGCAGTCGCGGCCCGCACCAGGGCCAGTACCCCGCCCGGGGTCACGTCATCCAGCGGTCCGGGCGGGACGCGGCGCGGGAGGTCCGGGACCGCACCGCTTGGGCGGCCAGCACATCGGCGGCCTCCGCCGCGCCCCGGAGCCAGGCGGTCACCGTCCCGTTCGCCCCCGTGTCCACGTGCACGTTCGCCACCCCCCACACCCGCCCCCACGGCCCCTGCGTCACCCGCACGCTCTGCACCTTCGCGTGCGGCACGATCTCCGTCCGCCGGCACACCCGCCCGTACCGCGCCACGAAGACCTCCGGCGTCACCGCGAGCCCGAACCCCTTCCACCACACCGGCACGGCCCACCGCGCCCCCGCCCGCGGCGCGGGCGAGAACTCCAGCCCGGCCAGGTCCACCCCCGGCAACACCCGCGCGACCACCCCGTACGCCGCCTCCCGCGAAGCCACCGGCACCAGCACGTCGTTCTTCGACCCGGCCACCGCCAGCTCCACCCGCACCCAGTCGCGCCGCCGCCACAGCAGCGGTTCCACGATGCGCACGGTCTGCACCCGCCCCGGCGGCACCGTCTCGTGCGCCCGGTCGGCGAGCCCGTGGTCCAGGCGCAGGCCGTCCGGCGATTCGGCGACCGTCCAGTCGTACTCGGTCAGGAACCGCCCGAGGCTGCGCCCCCACACCGCGCCCAGCAGCGGCACCAGCGTGACGACGGCGGCCCACAGGCTGGAGCTGAGCCAGAAGACCACGGCCGGCGCCGCGAGCCCGCCCGCGACCGCGGCCCAGACGCCCATGCTGAGCAGCAGGGACCGCACCAGCTGCGGGGTGCCCAGGCGCAGCAGTTCGCGGACCGGCGCCTCGCCGACCCCGACGGCCTCCTCGGGCGCGAATCCGGCGGCCCGCGCGAGCAGCTCGGCGCGCAGGGCGACGGCGTCGTCCTCGGAGAGGTAGGCCAGTTCGTCCTTGTCCTCGGTGCCTATGACGTCCAGCTTGAGCTTCGCGACACCGGTGATCCGGGCCAGCAGCGGGCGGGTGACGTCGACGGCCTGGAGCCGGTCGAGGCGGATGTGCGCGGTGCGCCGGAAGAAGAGGCCGGTGCGGATGCGCAGTTCGGTGGAGGTGACGGCGTAATAGGTGAAGCGCCAGCTCAGGAAGCCGTAGAGGCCGGCGGCGGCGATCACCGCGAGCAGGACGAGGGCGCCGAGGCCGCTGCCGAGGCCCTCGGCGGAGTCCTTGAGCCACTCCTGCGCGTTCTCGCCCTGCTGGACGAGCACACCGGCGGTGCCGCCGATCGGCACCCAGGCCCGGCGCAGCGGTGTGAAGGGGTGCAGCCTGCGTTCCCCGGCGGGAGGGGTCGCCGGGGGCCCCGCCGGCGGCGTCACAGGCCCGCCGACCTTGCCTCGCCCAGCTCGGTCAGCCGGTCGCGCAGCCGCTCGGCCTCCGCCGGGACCAGCCCGGGGATGGTCGCGTCGGTGGTCGCGGCCGCCGTGTGCAGTTGTACGGAGGCCAGCCCGAAGCGGCGCTCCAGCGGCCCGGAGGTCACCTCGACCAGCTGCATCCGCCCGTACGGCACCACCGTCTCGTGCCGCCACATCACGCCGCGGCTGATCAGCAGGTCGTCGGCGCGCTCGGCGTACCGCCAGGACCGCCAGTTCCGCCCGAGCAGCACCCAGCTCCACACCCCCGGCACCGCCCAGACCAGCGCGAACGCCCCCCAGGCCGGCCCGGCCAGCCACCCGAGCAGGACGCCCGTACCGACGGCGAACAGCCCCAGCCAGATCACCAGCAGCAGCCGCCGGAGCGTGAGCAGCCCCCGCGGCAGCCCCACCCACCCGGTCCCGCCCGCCGCACCCGCCGTGCCACCCGCGCTCCCCGTTTCCATCCCCCCACCCTAGGGCTGCGAGAATGCGCGCATGACGGAGACCACGGTCGGCATCGGCGGCGCGGCGGAGAGCACCGACATGGTGCTCAACATCGGCCCCCAGCACCCTTCCACGCACGGCGTGCTGCGCCTGCGCATCGTCCTGGACGGCGAGCGGATCATCTCCGCCGAGCCCGTGGTCGGCTACATGCACCGGGGCGCCGAGAAGCTCTTCGAGGCGCGGGACTACCGCCAGATCGTGATGCTCGCCAACCGCCACGACTGGCTCTCCGCGTTCTCCAACGAGCTGGGCGTGGTGATGGGCGTCGAGCGCATGCTCGGCATGGAGGTCCCCGAGCGGGCGGTGTGGATGCGCACGCTGCTGGCCGAGCTGAACCGGGTGCTGAACCACCTGATGTTCCTGGGCTCGTACCCCCTGGAGCTGGGCGGGATCACCCCGATCTTCCACGCGTTCCGCGAGCGCGAGGAACTCCAGGCGGTGATGGAGGAGATCTCCGGCGGCCGGATGCACTACATGTTCAACCGGGTCGGCGGCCTCAAGGAGGACCTCCCGGCGGGCTGGCTCGGCCGGGCGCGGGCCGCGGTGGCGGACGTCCGCTCGCGGATGTCCGTGTACGACGAGCTGGTGCACGGGAACGAGATCTTCCGCGGCCGCACCCGCGGGGTCGGCGTCCTGTCGGCGGAGGCCGTGCACGCGTACGGCGTCTCCGGGCCGATCGCCCGCGCCTCCGGCGTCGACTTCGACCTGCGCCGCGACGAGCCGTACCTCGCCTACGGCGAACTCCAGGACGTCCTCAAGGTGGTCACCCGCAGCGAGGGCGACTGCCTGGCCCGCTTCGAGTGCCTGCTGGACCAGACCCACAACGCGCTGGACCTGGCGGTCGCCTGCCTGGACCGGATGGAACAGCTGCCGCCCGGGCCGGTCAACCAGCGCCTCCCGAAGGTCCTGAAGGCGCCGGAGGGCCAGACGTACGCCTGGACCGAGAACCCGCTCGGGATCAACGGCTACTACCTCGTCTCCAAGGGCGAGAAGACCCCGTACCGGCTGAAGCTGCGGTCGGCCTCCTTCAACAACATCCAGGCGCTGGCCGTGCTGCTGCCCGGCCAGCTGGTCGCGGACATGGTGGCGATCCTCGGCTCGCTCTTCTTCGTCGTGGGCGACATCGACAAGTAGTCGCGGACCGCCCGGGCGGCGCCCGCGAACGATCGACAAGCGGGGGGCGAGCCAGCAGGCTGGGGGCCATGACCTCCGGCCTGAGCCCAGCACTGGTGGGCGCGTACCTGCGGCGGCTCGGCACCGGCGAGCCCGGACCGCCCTCGGCCGCCGCCCTGTTCGCGCTCCACCGCGCGCACGTGGAGCGCGTCCCCTACGAGAACCTCGACATCCAGCTGGGGCGCCCGCCGGGCATCGACCCCGTGGAGTCGGCGCGCCGGCTGGCCGCCGGGCGGGGCGGCTACTGCTTCCACCTCAACGGCGCCTTCGCGCTGCTCCTCGAAGCGCTCGGTTACGAGGTCACCCGGCACGTCGGCGGCGTGGACGACGACCGCGGTTCCCGGAAGGTCAACGGCAACCACCTCGCGCTGAGCGTCCGGGTGCCGGGCGAGCCGGGCGGCGGCGCGGGCGGTGCGTACCTCGTGGACACCGGGCTCGGCGACGGGCCGTACGAGCCGGTCCCGCTGCGCGGGGGCACGTACGCGCAGGGCGGGTTCCGGTACACCCTGGCCCCGCTACCGGACGGCTCCGGCTGGAGCTTCCACAACGTCGGCGGCCCCTTCCCGGTGATGAACTTCCGCTCGGTCCCGGCGACCATGGCCGACTTCGCGGCCGAGCACCTGCGGCTGACCACCGCCGCCGACTCCTGCTTCGTACGGACGCTCGCCGTCCTGCGCCGGGACGCGACCGGCATGGACGTGCTGCGCGGCCGCACCCTGAGCCGGGTCGAGGCCCACGCCGATCCGGTCAAGCGGGAACTGGCCACGCCCGGGGAGTTCTTCGAGGTGCTGACGGGCCTCTTCGGGCGGGAGCTGGACGATCTGGACGCGGCGGACCGGACCGCCCTGTGGACCCGGGCGACGGCCCCGGTCTGCCACAAGGAGAAGGCCGCGATCCAGGTCTGACGACTCGACGGATGGGCGCGGTGTCGGTGCGAGGGGGCAGACTGGGACCATGTCCCACTCCCCCCGCCGCGCCTGCCCCGCCTGCGGACGCGACTGCGCCGTGACCGCCGGCCGGATCGCCCGCCACGATCCCCCCGGCGGCAGGGGCGAGCTGGTCTCCTGCCCGGGCTCGCGGGCGCGCGTGGTGCTGGGCGCCTCGGCGCCGACGCTGGACGGCTTCGTCCTCGCCGAACTGCCGGGCCAGCTCCCGCTGTTCTGACCGGGGCACGGCGGGGCCGCGCGGCCCCCGGGCTACGAGATCGCGGTGCGCAGCCGGGCGACGTCGATCGGCTCGGTCTCGTCGTGCTCGGTCAGGTCGATGACCTGGCCCGGGGTGCGCGCCTCGGGGGTGGCCGGCCCGGCCTCCGGCCGGTCCGCTTCCGCCGCCGACTCCGCCTCGTGGGCCGCGAGGGCCTCGGCGCCCACGACATCGGCGAGGTCCTCGTGCTGGACCGCCTCGATCGCGGCGCGGGTCTGGGCGGCGGTCTTGGTGCCGAAGAAGTCGAAGCCCCCCTCGACGCGGGAGGTCGGACGGCGCGACGCGGCGTAGGGGGCCACGGCGGCCGCGAGCCGCCGGGCCGGGACCGCGGCCGCGGGGCCGGGCCGGGAGTGGGGGGCCGCCTGGCGCGGGGCCGCCGCCGCGGCGCCGCCCTCCGTGTCCGATGCGGCGCCGGATTCCGGTGCGGCCGGCGATCCCGTTCCCGCTCCTGCCGGGGTGCCGGTCCGCGTGCCGGATCCCGCCCCGCCCCGGACTGACGGCGGGGTGCGCCGGGTGGTCGGCTCGCCTGGCCCGCCCGTCTGCCCCGTACGGGCGAGGGCGGCCAGGGCAGCGTTGGCCCGGGCGTAGCCCACCGGGGTGGGCGCGCCGCTCGCGGTGCGCTCCTCGGAGACCGGCGGGAGTTCCCGGGGCGCCTTGGCCGGCGTCGCGGCGGCCTCGATGGCCAGCAGCCGGCGGCCCTCCAGCGCGCTGGCCCGCTCGGTCTCGGCGGTCGCGTACCGGCGCAGCAGCGCGGCGTGCTCGCCGCGCAGGCCCGCCAGTTCGACGCGCTTGGCGCGCAGCTTGGTGTCCAGGCGGGCCCGCAGCGCGCGGGACTCCTCCAGGTCGGACTCCAGCTCGGCTATCCGCTCATCAGTGCGCCACTCGTCCTTGACCCGCTCGCGCGTCAGCTCCGCGACCCGGCGGCCGGCCGCCCGGTCCCAGGCGCGCATGACGACGGCGCCGGTGACCCCGGCAGCGCCGGCGAAGGCCACGAGCAGCCGGAGCGCCACGGGTTCCGCGAGCAGCCAGGCCACGCCCGCGCTGGTGATCGAGGCACCTGCGAGGGTCGTCGGCGTGAGCAGCCGGTGCAGGGGTTCGGGATTGCGGTGGCGTCCACGGGGCATGGCCAGAAATTTACAGGGCGTACGGGGCCCGTGGGGTAACTGCCCGGCAATCTGTTTCCGGGCAGTTACCCGACGTGTGGCCATCGACCGTGTAACGGCGCTTGAGGCGCCCGCTCCTGACCCTTTTTCCGGTTACTTCTTCAGCAGGCCCTTCGACTCCAGATAGGCCTTCGCGACGTCCGCGGGCTTGGCCCGCTCCGCGTCCACCTTGCGGTTCAGGTCGACCAGGTCGGCCGTCGTGAGCGTCTTGGTGAGCTTGTCGAGCGCGGCCGCGACCTCGGGCGCGCCCGCGTCCTTGGCGTTGACCACGGGCAGGACGTTGTCCGCGTTCTGGAGCTTCTTGTCGTCCTCCAGCAGCACCAGGCCGTAGCTGTCGAGGGTGGCGTCGGTGGTCGTGGTGAGCACGAGCTGGTCGACGCCGTCCTTGACGGCCTGCTTGGCCTGCGGGGTGCCGACGCCCTTGGGGTCGATACCGGAAATGTCGATTCCGTATGTTCCCTTCAATCCCACCGCGCAGAAGGGGCGGACGGTGCATTCGTCGCTCGCCGCGATCTTCACCTTCACCCCCGACTTGCCCAGGTCGGAAAGGGACTTCAGGTTGTTCTTCGCCGCGAATTCCTTGGTCACCGCGAAGGCGTTCTGGTCGACCGCCGCGCCCGCCGGGAGCACCTTGAGCCCGAGCGGACCCGCGAGCTTCTCCAGGGCGGCGACCGTCGCCGTCACGTCGCTGGACGCGACGGGCTTCTGCTCGGGCGCCTTGGAGCCGTTCACCTTGGCGTTGAGGAACTCCGCGAGGGTGGCCGCGTACTCCGGGACGATGTCGATCTCGCCCTTCTCCAGCGACGGCTCGTACAGCTCGCGGTTGTTGACCGTGGTGATCGAGGTGCCGTAGCCCGCGTCCTTGAGGACCTGGGCGTACAGCTCGGCCAGCACGTTCGACTCGGTGAACCCGGCGGCGCCGATCACCAGCTTGCCCTTGGCCCCGCCGGACGAGGAGGTGTCGGAGGAGGACGACGCGCCGCCGTCCTTCGTCTTCTCCAGGCTGTCACCGCCGCACGCGGAGAGCGAAGCGGTGAGGGCCACCGCGCCCAGTGTCGCGCCGAGGATGCGCGTGGTCTTGCCCATGGTTGCTCCGTTCAGGAGTCGAGAAGCAGAGGATGACGAACGAGAGAAAAGAGGGTCCGCAGCCGACGCGCTGTCAGCCGGCCGGTACCGCCGGGCGCAGCAGCAGCCGGTCGACGGCCACCAGGACGCCTTCGACCACCAGGGCCAGCGCCGCGACCAGCAGGGCGCCCGCGATGACCTGCGGGGTGTTGAAGGTGTTGAACCCGGCCGTGATGATGCGGCCGAGGCCGCCCTGGCCGACCATGGCCGCGATCGTGGCCGTCGCGATGACCTGGACGGCCGCCGACCGCAGGCCCGTCATCACCAGGGGGCGCGCGAGCGGCAGCTCCACGCGCAGGAACAGCTGGCGCCCGGACATGCCCATGCCCCGGGCCGCCTCCACCACCGAGCGGTCCACGCCGCGCATGCCGACATAGGCGTTGGTGAGCAGCGGCGGCACGGCGAACAGGACCAGCGCGGCGATCGTCGGCACGTAGCCCGCGCTGCGCAGCGGCGAGACCATGAACAGCGCGAGGACGGCGAAGACCGGGACGGCCCGGCCGATGTTGGAGACGTTGACGGCGAGGGCGCCGCCCTTGCCGAGGTGGCCGAGCCAGAGGCCGACCGGCAGCGCCACCGCGCAGGCGAGGGCCAGTGCGACCCCGCTCACGTAGGCGTGCTCCGCGAGCCGGTGCCACACGCCGCTCTCGCCGGACCAGTTGGCGCCGTCCCCCAGCCAGTCCGCGGCCCCACCCAGTACGCCCATCGGCTCAGCCCTCCTGCACGGCGCGGGTCCAGGGGGTCACCAGCCGCTGGACGCCGAGCAGCAGCAGGTCGGCCACGAGCGCGAGCAGCACGCACAGCACGGAGGCGGTGAGCACCTGGGCCTTGAAGGAACTGTTGACCGCGGGGGCGATGAGGTTGCCCAGGCCGCCCTTGCCGACGATCGAACCGACCGTGGTGAGCGCGACGGTGGACACCGTGGCGATACGGACCCCCGCGAGCAGCGCCGGCAGCGCGAGCGGCAGTTCGACCTGCCACAGCAGCCGGCCGGGCCCGTACCCCATGCCGCGCGCCGCCTCGCGGACCTCCTCCGGGACGCCTTCCAGCCCGGCCAGCACGTTGCGCACCAGGATGGTCAGCGAATAGAGGACCAGGCCGGTCACCACGAGGGAGGCCGAGAGCCCGAAGAAGGGCAGCAGCAGCGAGAACATGGCGAGCGAGGGGATCGTGTAGAGCAGGGTGGTCAGGCCCAGCACGGGCGCGGCCCAGCGGCGGCCGCGGCGGGCCAGCAGGGCGAGCGGGACGGAGACCGCGACGCCGATGAGGACCGAGACCACCGTGATCCAGACGTGCTGGAGGGTGGCGTCCGTCAGCTCCTGGCTGCGGGACGTGACGTAGTCCCAGCAGATCCAGTCGTTCGCCACCAGGCAGCTCTGCCCGGCCATCGTGCTCACCCCCAGTCACCGATCCGCTCA
This sequence comes from Streptomyces sp. NPDC043876, assembly GCF_056435825.1. Classification (NCBI taxonomy): domain Bacteria; kingdom Bacillati; phylum Actinomycetota; class Actinomycetes; order Kitasatosporales; family Streptomycetaceae; genus Streptomyces; species Streptomyces sp. NPDC043876. The sequence continues at coordinate 56,368 of NZ_JBWKDV010000017.1, forward strand.
CCGAACGCGTGTACAGCGACCATAACCCCCGCCGCCGACAACGGCCGGAATCATTCGCAGCGGGGCAACACTCCCTTTACAAAACCCCTCCACGGGTAGGGAAGGATGGACCGGTGATCCGATTCGAGCATGTGACCAAGCGTTACCCCGACGGGACGACCGCCGTGGACGACGTGTCCTTCGAGGTGGCCGAGGGCGAGCTGGTCACCCTCGTGGGCCCGTCCGGCTGCGGCAAGACGACGACCATGAAGATGGTCAACCGGCTGATCGACCCGACGGACGGCCGGATCCTGCTGAAGGGCGAGGACATCGCGGCCGCCGACCCGGTCGAGCTGCGGCGCCGGATCGGCTACGTCATCCAGCAGGTCGGGCTCTTCCCGCACAAGACGGTGCTGGAGAACACCGCGACCGTCCCCCAGCTGATCGGCACGCCGAAGGCCAAGGCGCGCGCCCGGGCGGCCGAGCTGCTCGAACTGGTGGGCCTGGATCCGGCCACCTACGGGGGCCGCTACCCGCAGCAGCTGTCGGGCGGCCAGCGCCAGCGCGTGGGAGTGGCCCGGGCGCTCGCGGCCGACCCGCCCGTGCTGCTGATGGACGAGCCGTTCGGCGCGGTGGACCCGGTGGTCCGCGAGCGGCTGCAGAACGACCTGCTGGCCCTGCAGAAGTCCGTGCGGAAAACGATCCTGCTGGTCACGCACGACCTGGAGGAGGCGATCCGGCTCGGTGACCGCATCGCCGTCTACGGCGAGGGCACCATCGAGCAGTTCGCGCGCCCGGCCACCGTGCTGGGCGCGCCGGCCACGGAGTACGTCGCCCGGTTCGTGGGCAGCGACCGGGGGCTCAAGCGGCTCGCGGTGACCGCGGTGGCGGTCGACGACCTGGCCGCGGTGGACGGGCAGGGGGATCCGGCCGCGTCGGTGGCGCTGGGGGCGAGCCTGCGGGAGGCGCTGGCGGTGCTGCTCCAGGAGGACTCGGGGCGGATCGGGGTCAGGGATCCGGAGTCCGGCGCGCTGGTCGGCGTCCTCACTCCGCAGGGCGTGCACCGGGCACTGCGCCGGGCGGAGTTCCAGGAAGCCTGAGCGGAGTTGCGGGAGGCCTGAGCGGGGGCCCGCGCGAGCGCGGGGCCCGGGCTCAGGCGCGGGGAATCAGGCCTGCACCCGGCTGCTCAGCCACACCAGCATCGGCGGGATCTCCCGGCGCCAGGTGTTGAAGTTGTGGCCGCCGCTGTCGAGGATGATCGAGGAGACCCGGTCCGGGCTCTTGACGCCCTTGATGAACTTGCGGGTGTCCCCGATGTTCGGCTCGCCCTTCTCGCTGCTGGTGACGAGGAACGAGGTACCGGACGGGGCCTTGCCCTCCAGGCTCTTCAGGACGTCGGCGCGGTCCTTGAGCTTGGCGTCGCCGTGGAAGAGGTCACCGGTGGTCGGGTCGTTCGGCGCCTCGTAGTAGGCGGACAGGCCGACGGCCGTGCCGAAGGTCTTGGGGTGGTGCGCGGCGATCTTCAGCGCGCAGTAGCCGCCGGTCGAGTTGCCGATGAAGGCCATGTTCTCGGCCTTCTTGCCGACCCGGAAGGTCTCCGTGATGGCCTGCGGGAGGTCCTTGGCGAAGAAGGTCTCGGTCTGCGGGCCACCCGGGATGTCCACGCACTCGGTGTCGCGGGGCGGCGCCACCGTCGGGCGGAGCATGACCAGGATCATCGGCTTCATCTTGCCCGCTTTGGCCTGCTTGAAGGCCGTCATGGGGTAGTTCAGCCCTTTGATCAGGTTCTCCGCCGTGCCCGGGTAGCCGGTCAGCACGATCCCGGCCGGAAAGTTGGCCTTGGCGTGCTGCGGCTGGAAGTACTCCGGCGGCAGCCAGACGTAGCCTGGGCTCGTTATGTTCGACTTCTGGCCCGTTATCGACACCTTCAGGATCTGGCCGCCGACGGACGGCCGGGCACCTCCGGGGACGTCCAGCTTCTGCTTGGCGACGACCTTGATGTCCTTGCTGCTCATCGAGTGGTCGACGACCTTGCCCACCGAGGTCTCCTGACCGAAGAGGTCGGCCCAGGATCCGTAGAACAGGAAGGACTTGTTGGCCGCGAGGCCGACTGCGGAGAACAGCGCCAGCTGCGTCGCCAGGAGGAGCGCGATGCGGCCGGTGTACGCACGGAACGTGCGGCCCGAGAGCCGCGGCCAGAACCAGACCGTTGCCGCGAACAGCAGCACACCGGCGATGATGGCCAGCGCCAGAACCAGATTGCTGGTGAGACCCATGAGCAGTAAGCCGTCTTTCTGAGTGGCAGGACGAGTTTTTGCGATGAGGGAGTGAACCCGCTCCCCCTTCGTGTCGTCCTACTGGACGCACCACACACCGGAGGCCGTCACGGCCTTCGGCCAATGATCTCTCGCGGAGCAACGGGAAGCGATGTCTAGCAGGATAGATGGCGATAAGTCGGGACAGGTTCCGAGCCGGGTCCGCCGAATCCTCCGCGGACCACGACCGGAGGCCGTACCCGGCCTGGTAGGCACGGCCGTGATGATCGTCGGGTTCCTCGACGTCCTCGCGGGTGTCTTCCCGCGCTTCCGGCACAGCCGGGTCCACGCCTTCACCGAGGTGATCCCCGGATCCCTCGGCCCCTTCGCCGCCGCCCTCGCCATCAGCGCGGGCGTGCTGCTCCTCCTCCTGGCCCACGGACTCAAGCGCCGCAAGCGCCGGGCCTGGCGGGCCGCCGTCGTCCTGCTGCCCGCGGGCGCGGTGGCGCAGTTCGCCTACCGCCACTCCTTCGTCAGCCTGGTCCTCGCGGCGGCGCTGTTCGCGCTGATCCTGCGCCACCAGGGTGAATTCAGGGCGCTGCCGGATCCGCGCAGCCGCTGGAAGGCGCTCGCCAACTTCGTCCTGATGAGCGCCGGCTCGATCGGCCTCGGCCTCGTCATCGTGAACTCGCACCCGGGCAAGGTCGTCGGAAACCCGGGCATCTACGAACAGATCTCCCACGTCGTCTACGGCCTCTTCGGCTTCGAGGGCCCCGTCGACTACGCCGGGCGGGTCTCCTGGACGGTCGGCTACTCCCTCGGCGCGCTCGGCATGCTGACCGCGCTGACCACCATGTACCTCGCCTTCCGCCCCGAGCACCCGGCCGCCCGCCTCACCGCGGACGACGAGACGAAGCTGCGCGAGCTGCTCGCCAAGCACGGCGGCCGCGACTCGCTGGGCCACTTCGCGCTCCGCCGCGACAAGGCCGTCGTCTTCTCCCCCAGCGGCAAGGCCGCCGTCACCTACCGCGTCGTCTCCAGCGTGATGCTCGCCTCCGGCGACCCCATAGGCGACGTCGAGGCCTGGCCGGGCGCGATCGAGCGGTTCATGGAGGAGGCCAAGGCCCACTCGTGGACCCCGGCCGTCGTGGGCTGCTCCGAGACCGGCGGCGAGGTGTGGACCCGCGAGACCGGTCTGGACGCCCTGGAACTGGGCGACGAGGCGATCGTCGACGTCAAGGACTTCTCGCTCGCCGGACGCGCCATGCGCAACGTCCGCCAGATGGTCAAGCGCATCGAGCGCAACGGCTACACCACCAAGGTCCGCCGGGTCAGCGAGCTGACCGCGGACGAGCTGGAGCAGGTGCGCGGCGCCGCCGAGGCGTGGCGCGGCACCGACACCGAGCGCGGCTTCTCCATGGCGCTGGGCCGGGTCGGCGACCCGGGCGACGGTGACTGCTACATCGCCACCGCGCACCGCGTGGAGGAGGGCGACACCAGCCCGTACGGCGACCTGAAGGCCGTCCTGCACTTCGTCCCGTGGGGCAAGGACGGCATGTCGCTGGAGCTGATGCGCCGCGACCGCGCCGCCGACCCCGGCATGAACGAGCTGCTGATCGTGGCCTCCCTGGAGGCCGCCCCCGCGCTGGGCATCGAGAAGGTCTCGCTGAACTTCGCGATGTTCCGCGCGGCGCTCGCCCGCGGCGAGAAGATCGGCGCGGGTCCCGTCCTGCGCATGTGGCGCGGCCTGCTGGTCTTCCTCTCGCGCTGGTTCCAGATCGAGTCGCTGTACAAGTTCAACGAGAAGTTCCGGCCCCGCTGGGAGCCCCGCTTCATGGTCTACCGCAGCAGCCGCGACCTCCCCCGCATCGGCTTCGCCGTGATGCAGGCGGAAGGCTTCGTGACGGTGGCCCTGCCGCGCCTCTTCGCCGCCCGCCGGCGTCCGAAGCCGGTCCGCACCTGCACCCACGAGCACGGCGCCACCGTGCCCTCCCAGGGCGACCGCAAGGTGCGGGCGGCGTAACGCTGCGCACCCGTGCGCGTACGGGAACCCGGGCCCCGGCAGCCGACAGGCGCCGGGGCCCTGCCATCCGCAGGGCAGCTCTACCCTGGACCCATGAACACGAAGCGCGCAGCCGTCACCAGGGGCACGGTCACGGGTCTGCCGCGATGGGACCGCTGCGGGGTCATGGGCGTGGTCAACGTCACCCCCGACTCCTTCTCCGACGGCGGACGCTGGTTCGACACCACGGCGGCCGTCAAGCGCGGCCTGGACCTGGTGGCCGCGGGCGCCGACCTCGTGGACGTCGGCGGCGAGTCCACCCGGCCCGGCGCCACCCGCGTCGACGAGGAGGAGGAGCTGCGCCGCGTCGTCCCCGTGGTGCGCGGCCTGGCCTCCGAGGGGATCACCGTGTCCGTCGACACCATGCGGGCCACCGTGGCCGCGCGGGCCGTCGAGGCGGGTGCGGCGCTGGTCAACGACGTCAGCGGCGGACTGGCCGACCCCGGCATGATCGGGGCCGTCGCGGCCGCCGAGGTGCCCTTCGTGGTGATGCACTGGCGCGGCTTCAGCGAGGGGATGAACAGCCTCGCCGTGTACGAGGACGTGGTCGCCGAGGTCACCGCCGAGCTGCGGACGCGGATCGACGCGGTCATCGCGGGCGGCATCGCCCCCGACCGGCTCGTCGTGGACCCGGGTCTCGGCTTCGCCAAGAACGCCGAGCACGACCTGGCGCTGGTCGCGCACCTCCCCGAGCTGCGGGCGCTGGGCTTCCCGCTGCTGGTCGCGGCCTCGCGCAAGCGGTTCCTCGGCCGCGTGCTGGCGGGCTCGCACTCCGCTCCCCCGCCCGCCCGCGAGCGCGACGCGGCCACCGCCGCCGTCTCCGCGATCGCGGCGCACGAGGGCGCCTGGGCCGTCCGGGTCCACGAGGTACGGGCGACGGCGGACGCGGTTCGGGTGGCCCGCGCCGTGGAAGGGGCACTGTGATCCGCGCAGTGATCCGCACGGCGGTCGAACGCGCAGGGGAAGGGGCACGGTGAGCCGTACCGACATCGAGGCGGTCGAAGAGGTCAACACGGCCTTCTACGAGGCGATGGAGCGGGGGGACTTCGACGCACTGTCGGCGCTCTGGCTGGAGGACGAGATCTCCTGCGTCCACCCGGGCTGGCCGGTCCTCGCGGGCCGCGGCGAGGTCCTGCGCTCGTACGCGCTGATCATGAGCCACACCGAGTACATCCAGTTCTTCCTGACCGACACCAAGGTGACCGTGATAGCCGACACGGCCGTCGTCACCTGCACCGAGAACATCCTCAGCGGCGGGCCCGCCGAGGACGGCGGGGAGCTGGGCCCCCTGGTGGGGCAGCTGGTCGTCGCGACGAATGTGTTCCGTCGCACATCCGAAGGGTGGCGGCTGTGGTCCCACCACGGATCTCCGGTGCTCACGGACTCCGAGGAGGACGGGGACGAGGAGCCTTCCTGACCCCGTCGGCACGGTTCGCCCGTCATCGCAGGTAAATTCGAAGACGGACGACGCCGACCGCACTCGGCTCAGGCCCTTGCCCCGGGGAGCCCCGGACGGCAGTACCTAGGAAAGCAGGAGTGATTCGCGTGGATCGTGTCGCGCTGCGCGGCCTCAAGGCTCGCGGACACCATGGCGTCTTCCCCCGGGAGCGCGAGGAAGGCCAGACCTTCATCGTCGACCTGGTGCTCCACATCGACACCCGGCCCGCCGCCGCGGACGACGACCTGACGAAGACGGTGCACTACGGCGTGGTGGCCGAGGAGGTCGTGGAGGTGGTCCAGGGCGAGCCGGTCGACCTCATCGAAACCCTCGCCGAGCGGATCGCCCAGCGCTGCCTCAAGCACGACGCGGTGGCCGAGGTCGAGGTCGTCGTGCACAAACCGGACGCGCCGATCACCGTCCCCTTCGACGACGTGACCATCACGATCACCCGGAGCCGCGCATGAACAACGGACTGAAGGCACAGAGCGACCCGACCGTACAGCCGGTCCCCGCCTCCGTCGTCGAGACGGTGGACGCCGCGGACGTGACCCTCTCCAACCCCCGCTGGGCCGTCATCGCCCTCGGCGCGAACCTCGGCAACCGCCTGGAGACCCTCCAGGGCGCCATCGACGCCCTCGGCGACACCCCCGGCCTGCGGGTCAAGGGCGTCTCCGGCGTGTACGAGACGGAGCCCTGGGGCGTGGAGCCCGGCTCGCAGCCGGCCTACTTCAACGCCGTGGTCCGCGTGAAGACCACGCTGCCGCCGTCCTCGCTGCTCGAACGCGGGCACGCGATCGAGGAGGCCTTCGACCGCGTCCGCGAGGAGCGCTGGGGGCCGCGCACCATCGACGTCGACATCGTCGCGTACGCCGACGTGGTCTCCGACGACCCGGCGCTGACCCTCCCGCACCCGCGCGCCCACCTGCGCGCCTTCGTGCTGGCCCCGTGGCACGACGTGGACCCGGAGGCCGTGATCGCGGGCCGCGGCAGCGTCGCCGAGCTGCTGGCCGCCGTCGGGCGGGACGGCGTCACGGCGCGCCCCGACCTGGAACTCCACCTGCCGGAGTAGTCGTTAGCCTGTTCACTGCTGTCGGATGGGAAAGCGGGGAACGGGTACGTGAAGCAACTGAGGCCGGTCGTCCTGGCGGGCATCTTCGCGGTCGCCGGGGTGCTGTCCTGGGCGGGCGCCCGGCTGTGGAACTCCTACGGGACCCTGCCGGGGGTGCCGCTGGCGGCCCCGGTCGTCCTCGCGGTGATCGCCGTCGTGCTGTGCGCCACGGCCCTCTCGCTGCGCGGCCGCCTCAAGGCCCAGCGGGAGCGCCGGCCGGGCGCGAAGGGCGTGGATCCCCTGATGGCGGCCCGCGCGGTCGTCTTCGGGCAGGCCAGCGCCCTCGTGGCGGCCCTCGTGGCGGGCATGTACGGCGGTGTGGGGCTCTTTCTCCTCACGGACGGCCTGGACGTGCCCGCCCGGCGCGAGCAGGCCTACTACGCGGGCTTCTCGGTCCTGGCCGGTTTCGCGGTGATCGTCGCGGCCCTCTTCCTGGAGCGCGTCCTGCGGCTCCCGGACGACGAGGACGACGCGGCCGCCCGCGTCTGACCCCGGGGACACGGAAGAAGACACGGAAGACACACGGAAGAAAAGGACGGCGGTCGCGCGATGCGACCGCCGTCCTTTCCCGTGTCCGGGTACGCCCCTGCCGTGTCCGGGGGCGCGTCAGCCCACGATGAGGCTCATGGCCTCGCTGCGGGTCGCGGGGTCGCGGAGCTGGCCGCGGACCGCCGAGGTGATCGTCTTGGCGCCCGGCTTGCGGATGCCGCGGACCGACATGCACATGTGCTCGGCCTGGACGACGACGATGGCCCCGCGGGCCTCCAGGATGCGCATCAGCGAGTCGGCTATCTGCGAGGTGAGCCGCTCCTGCACCTGGGGGCGGCGGGCGAAGACCTCGACCAGCCGGGCCAGCTTCGACAGACCGGTGATCTTGCCGGACTCCGCCGGGATGTACCCCACGTGGGCCACCCCGTGGAAGGGCAGCAGGTGGTGCTCGCAGAGGCTGACGATCTCGATGTCCTTCACCAGGACCATCTCGTCGTGCCCCAGGTCGAACGTCGTGGTGAGCACGTCCTCCGGCTCCTGCCGCAGGCCCGCCAGGATCTCGCGGTAGGCCCGCGCCACCCGTGCCGGGGTCTCCAGAAGGCCCTCGCGGTCCGGGTCCTCGCCGACCGCGAGGAGGAGCTCGCGCACCGCCGCCTCGGCACGCTTCTCGTCGAACTCGCGGACCACGCCGTCGCCCTCCAGGGTCACCGGATCGGTCATCTCTTCCTCGTTCCTGCCTTGCAGTGCTGTACAGCAGTGCTGGACATATAAAAGTGCCGCGGCCCCCAGGCTAGATCCTGGGGACCGCGGCATCCATTCCGGAGTGCTCGTCGCGTCAGCTCTCGGGACGGTCCTCCGGGGCCGCCTCGGGGGTCTTCTCCGTGGACACCGGAGTCGAGACGGGAGCGGAGCTCCCGTTCGCCGCGTTCGTCAGCGACAGCTCCCGGGGGGAGAGCACCGGCGGACGCGTCGACGGGGTACGGCGGGAGGATCCGGTCCACGCGGGGCGGGCCGGACGCTTCACGATCGTCGAGAAGACCTCGGCGATCTGCTCCTTGTTCAGCGTTTCCTTCTCCAGCAGCGCGAGGACGAGGTTGTCCAGGACGTCGCGGTTCTCGACCAGGATTTCCCAGGCCTCGTTGTGCGCCGTCTCGATGAGCTTCTTGACCTCTTCGTCCACCAGCGCGGCGACCTCTTCCGAGTAGTCGCGCTGGTGCGTCATGTCGCGGCCCAGGAACGGTTCGGTGTTGTCGCCACCGAACTTGATCGCGCCCAGGCGCTCCGTCATGCCGTACTGGGTGACCATCGCGCGGGCCGTGGCGGTGGCCTTCTCGATGTCGTTCGCGGCGCCCGTGGTCGGGTCGTGGAAGACCAGTTCCTCGGCCGCGCGACCGCCCAGCATGTACGCGAGCTGGTCGAGCATCTCGTTGCGCGTGGTGGAGTACTTGTCCTCGTCCGGCAGGACCATGGTGTACCCCAGGGCACGGCCGCGGGACAGGATCGTGATCTTGTGGACCGGGTCGGAGTTCGGGGAAGCCGCCGCGACCAGGGCGTGTCCGCCCTCGTGGTAGGCGGTGATCTTCTTTTCCCGGTCCGACATGATCCGGGTCCGCTTCTGCGGGCCCGCCACGACGCGGTCGATCGCCTCGTCCAGGGAGTGGTTGTCGATCAGCTTGCGGTCCCCGCGCGCGGTGAGCAGCGCGGCTTCGTTCAGCACGTTCGCCAGGTCCGCTCCGGTGAAACCGGGCGTACGACGGGCTACCGCGCCCAGGTCGACGTCCGGGGCGACCGGCTTGCCCTTCTGGTGGACCTTGAGGATCTCCAGACGGCCCTGCATGTCCGGGCGGTCGACCGCGATCTGGCGGTCGAAGCGGCCGGGGCGCAGCAGCGCCGGGTCGAGGATGTCCGGACGGTTCGTGGCGGCGATCAGGATGACGCCGCCCTTCACGTCGAAGCCGTCCATCTCGACCAGCAGCTGGTTGAGGGTCTGCTCGCGCTCGTCGTGGCCGCCGCCGAGACCCGCACCGCGGTGCCGGCCGACGGCGTCGATCTCGTCGACGAAGACGATCGCCGGAGCGTTGGCCTTGGCCTGTTCGAACAGGTCGCGGACACGCGAGGCACCGACACCGACGAACATCTCGACGAAGTCGGAACCGGAGATCGAGTAGAAGGGAACACCGGCTTCGCCCGCGACGGCGCGCGCGAGCAGGGTCTTTCCGGTGCCGGGCGGGCCGTAGAGCAGCACGCCCTTGGGGATCTTCGCGCCAACGGCCTGGAACTTGGCCGGCTCCTGCAGGAACTCCTTGATCTCGTGGAGTTCCTCCACCGCCTCGTCCGAGCCCGCCACGTCGGCGAACGTCGTCTTCGGCGTGTCCTTGGTGATCAGCTTGGCCTTGGACTTCCCGAAGTTCATGACCCGGGAGCCGCCGCCCTGCATCTGATTCATCAGGAACAGGAAGACCACGACGATCAGGACGAAGGGCAGCAGGGACAGCAGCACGCTCAGGAACGGGCTGGTCTTGTCCGGCGAGACGGTGTACCCGTCCGCGATCTTGCCCGCGTCGTACTTGGTCTGGAGGTCCTTGGCGAGCGCGACGCCCTGGTCCCCGATGTAGTTGGCCTGGAACTTGGTGCCGTCGTTCTTGCCGAGCTTCTCGCCACTCTTCAGCTCGACTTTGATCATCTGGCTGTCACCGGTGGTGAGCTTGGCGCTCGCCACCTGGTCCTGGTTGATCGCCTTGATGACCTCGCTGGTCTCCACCGACTTGTAGCCGCCGCCGGAGCCGACGACGTTCATCAACACGACCACGGCGAGGACGGCCAGCACGATCCACATGACCGGCCCACGGAAGTATCGCTTCACGTCCATCCATACGGGGCGCAGAGCACCCCGTCCCTCCTGCCCGTAGGTAAATGCTGCTGTGAGTAAAGACTGTTCTTCGGAATGTACCCCTGAATTGTCACCCGCGGCCTCGTGGGACGGCTGACAGACCCGCCTTCCCCTGCTCCAACGGCGGGAATCGCCCCCAGGTTCCCCGGTGGGGATCCGGGGGCGCCGGGGTCAGCCGCCGTACACGTGCGGGGCGAGCGTGCCCACGAACGGGAGGTTGCGGTACTTCTCGGCGTAGTCGAGGCCGTAGCCGACGACGAACTCGTTGGGGATGTCGAAGCCGACCCAGCGGACGTCGATGGCGACCTTCGCCGCGTCGGGCTTGCGGAGCAGGGTGCAGACCTCCAGGGAGGCCGGCTCGCGGGAGCCCAGGTTCGACAGCAGCCAGGACAGCGTCAGACCGGAGTCGATGATGTCCTCGACGATCAGGACGTGCTTGCCCTTGATGTCGGTGTCGAGGTCCTTGAGGATGCGGACCACTCCGGAGGACTGGGTCCCGGCCCCGTAGGAGGACACCGCCATCCAGTCCATGGTGAGCGGGGTGGACAAGGCGCGTGCCAGGTCCGCCATCACCATCACGGCGCCCTTGAGGACACCGACGATGAGCAGGTCCTTGCCCGCGTACTGCTCGTCGATCTTCGCGGCCAGCTCGGCCAGCTTCGCGTCGATCTCTTCCTTGGTGATGAGCACCGACTGGAGGTCGTCGCCCATGTCCTTCTCGTCCACCCGCATCACTTTCGTTGTCGGCCGCGGCTCCGGGGTTCCCCGGAGGCCTCAGCCGTGTTCGAGCACCATCAGCCCTGCCGGATGACCAGTCTGCCACCCTGGCGCTGGGCCTCGACCCGGCCGGGCAGGTTGATGGCGCCCTGACCGCGCCATCCCGTGATCAGGCGGTCCACTTCCTCGATGTGGCGGGCGAACAGCGAACCGGCGGGGGACCCGGCCGACAGTACGGCCCTGCGCAGCACGCGGCGGCGTACGGCCGGGGGCAGGGCGTAGAGCTTGGCGCACTCCAGCTGGCCGAGTTCGTCCCGGACGGCCGACTCCGCGTCGGCGGCCCAGGCGTCGAGGGCGTCGGCGTCGTCCCGGGAGAGCTGGGCGGTCCGGGCGAGGGCCTCGACCACTCCCTTGCCCAGCGCCTTCTCCAGGGCGGGCAGTCCCTCGTGGCGCAGCCGGCTGCGGGTGTAGGCGGGGTCGATGTTGTGCGGGTCGTCCCAGACGGGCAGGGACTGGACCATGCAGGCCTTGCGGGCGGTCTGCCGGTCGATGTGCAGGAAGGGACGGCGGTAGCGGCCGGCGCGGCCGGGCCCGCCGGAGATCTCGGCCATGCCGGACAGCGAGCGGATGCCGGAGCCGCGGGCCAGGCCGAGCAGGACGGTTTCCGCCTGGTCGTCGCGGGTGTGGCCGAGCAGCACGGCGGCGGCGCCGAACCGGTCGGCGGCCTCGTCGAGCGCGGCGTAGCGGGCGTCGCGCGCGGCGGCCTCGGGTCCGCCCTCGCGGCCGACGCGCACGGCGATGGCTTCCGCCGGGTCCAGGTGGAGCGCGGTCATCCGGCTGACGACTTCCGCGGCACGCAGGTCGGAGCCGTCCTGGAGGCCGTGGTCGACGGTGATGCCGCCGGCCCGGATACCGAGTTTGGGGGCCTCGAAGGCGAGGGCGGAGGCGAGCGCCATGGAGTCGGCGCCGCCGGAGCAGGCGACGAGCACGAGCGGCTGCGGGCCGCCGGCGCGGTCGGTGCGGGCCCTGCTGTCGGCGCGGTCGGCGCGGCGGGCAGCGGGGGCGGTGCGGCGTTCGGTGGGGTCGGTCAGGTCGGTGAGGACGTCGTGGAGTACGCGGCGGACCGCCAGGCGTATCGCTGCGACCGCAGGATGGGGACCCATGTCCGGTGCCCTTCGGTGGAGTTCGGATGCCTCGGAGGCGTGGGGAGGGTGGTGCGCGCTCGGGGTGCTGCTCGGCCGTGCCCGCCGTAACCTCGCGAAGGGGTATTCGCGAGAGGACGGACTGTCACTCAGAGTGCGTCGATGGTGACAGAACCGAGCCGTTCCCTGAGCATCGCACGCCCTTCCACGGCCCACGGTCCCTCGGACGGGTGATGCTGCTTCCCCCAAGGAGACACGTTTACGCCCCCTTGTTCACGCCCTTTCACTCCCCCAGGCGGTGGACGCGGGCCACCCAGTCCGCGGGCCTGGCGATCTCCGCCTTGGTCGGCAACGTGTTCGGCGAGGTCCAGACCCGGTTGAACCCGTCCATTCCGACCTGGCCGACGACCGCGCGCACGAAGCGTTCGCCGTCGCGGTACTGGCGCAGCTTGGCGTCGAGGCCCAGCAGCTTGCGCAGGGCCTGGTCCAGGCGGCCGGCGCCGCTGGCCCGGCGGGTCTGGAACTTCTCCCGGATCTCGGCGACCGAGGGCACCACCTGCGGCCCGACCCCGTCCATGACGAAGTCCGCGTGCCCCTCCAGCAGGGACATCACCGCGGTGAGCCGCCCCAGCACCTCCCGCTGCTCGGGGGTCTGGACGAGTTCCACCAGGGACCGGCCCTCCTCCCCGCGCTCACCCTCGGGACGGGCTCCGACCATGGACTGCGCGGCCTCGCGCAGCCGTTCCAGGATGGTCATCGGGTCCATCTCGGTGGCGCCCAGAAACGTCTGGATTTCGCCCTCCAGGTGGGCGCGCAGCCACGGGACGGCGGTGAACTGGGTACGGTGCGTCTCCTCGTGCAGGCACACCCACAGCCGGAAGTCGTGCGGGTCGACCTCCAGCTCGCGCTCGACGTGCACGATGTTGGGCGCCACCAGCAGCAGCCGCCCGCCGCCCGTCGCCGCTCCGGGCAGCTCGCGGGAGACCGGCGCGAAGGTCTCGTACTGGCCGAGCACCCGCGAGGACAGGAAGCTCAGCAGCATCCCCAGTTCCACCCCGGTCACCTTGCCGCCGACCGCGCCGAGGACGGCGCCGCCGGGCGTGGCGCCGCGCCGCTCCTGCATCTTGCCGAGCAGGGGGCCCAGCAGCTCCCGGAACCCGGCCACGTTGGCCTTGACCCAACCGGCCCTGTCGACCACGAGGACCGGCGTGTCCTCCACGGCGAGGCCCTCGGGGATCATTCCGGTGAACTCGCGCACGTGCCGTTCCGAGGTCCTGGCGTGCTCGCGCAGTTCCGCCACCACGGCCCGCGCCTGGTCCCGGGTGATCTCCGGGCCGGGCCGTACGAGCCGGGTCGCGGTCGTCACCGCGAGATTCCAGTCGACCATCTCCGCACCACCGATGCTCGTCATGCGTCAACGGTACGTGGACGGGCCGCCCGGCGGATCCCCCCGGCGGGACCTTCGGCGGGCCTTCCCGCGGGGCTCCCGGCGCTACGGCGTGGTGGCGACGGTGGCGGCGAGCTTGTCCAGGGCCTTCTCGGCGGTGTCCGGGGCCGGGGTGTTCGCGGTCAGGAACGCGAAGACGAGCAGTCGCCCGGAAGGGTCGACGACGGCTCCGGCCAGCGAGTTCACGCCGGTGAGGGTGCCGGTCTTGGCGCGCAGCAGGCCGGCCGCGGGCGATTCCCCGGCGTTGCGGGCCCGCAGGGTGCCGCTGAAGCCGGCCACCGGGAGCCCGGTCAGGACGGGCCGCAGCCCGGGGCGGGCCGGGTCGGCCGCCTTGGCGAGGAGCGAGGTGAGCAGTCCGGCGCTGACCTTGTCGGCGCGGTTCAGCCCGCTGCCGTCGGCGAAGCGGGCACCGGCCAGGTCGACGCCGAGGGTGGCGAGCCGCTCGGTGACGGCCTGCTCGCCCCCCTCGAAGCTCGCGGGCTTCGCCGCGGCCAGCGCGGTCTGGCGGGCCAGGGCCTCGGCGATGTCGTTGTCGCTGTTGGTCAGCATCCGCTCGACGAGGGCGCCCAGCGGGGTGGAGAGGGTGACGGCCAGCGGCTGGGCGCCGGCCGGGGCCTTGGCCGCGGCGGCCTCGCCGGTCACCGTGATGCCGCGCTCGCGCAGCAGGTCGGCGAAGGCGCGGGCGGCGTCCCCGGCGGGGTCGTCGCTGCGGTCCGCCGGGCCGGAGAAGGAGTCGTCGGAGCGGCCCTCGTCGGCCATCAGGGCGCTGACGGGCGCGATGTTGCCGTTGGGGCCGATCGGGTGGCGGGCGGGCCCGGTGAAGAGGGTGGCGTCGTATCCGAGGGTGACGGTGTCGGTGTTCGCGGAGCGCAGCGCCTGGGCGGTGTCGGCGGCGAGGGCGACGAGGCTGCCGCCGGGGCCCGCGGGGTTCTTCTTGCGGGCGCTGAGCGAGGGGTCGCCGCCGCCGACCAGGACGATCCGGCCGCCGGGGGCCGGTACGACGGTGGTCTTGATGCGGTGCTCGGGGCCGAGGGCCGCGAGGGCCGCGGAGGCGGTGGCGATCTTGATGGTGGAGGCCGGGGTCATCGCCTCGCGGGACCCGGACTCGAAGAGCACCGCGCCCGTGGCCGCCTCGACGACCGAGGCGCCGCGGGCCGTGCCGAGCGCGGAATCGGCCAGCAAGGGGCGCAGCGCACCGGCGAGGGAGTCCTGGTTCCGCGCGGGGGCGGCCGGGGCGGATCCGGGGGCGCGCAGCGGCGAGAGCACGCCGGGGGCGCTCGGAGCGGCAAGCGGAAGCTGCTGTTCCCCGTGATCTCCGCCACCCGTACGGCCCCAGGAGGCGGCCGCGACCCGCTCGGCCTTACGCTGGCCGGAGTCCCAAGGCCCGGCCGCGACCACCGCGCCGGCCGACAGGGCCAGGCCCGCAACGGCCGAACCAGTGATGAGCTGCCATGTCTTGATCAATGGCACCTCGACCAGCCCCTTTCGCGATCACACGTATGCGTGAGGGACACTTAACCACTGAGTCTTGCCGCGAGCATGGCACCCCACCCGCAGGGCTGGGCCGGACGCGCACGCGTCGTCCGGACGTGCACGCGGTCGACCGCATGTCCCGAAGCAATGCAGCTGATCATGGAGGAGCAGGACGTGGAGTTCGACGTCACCATCGAGATCCCCAAGGGCTCGCGGAACAAGTACGAAGTGGACCACGAGACCGGCCGGATCCGCCTGGACCGTCGCCTCTTCACGTCCACGAGCTACCCGGCCGACTACGGCTTCGTCGAGAACACCCTCGGCGAGGACGGCGACCCGCTGGACGCGCTCGTCATCCTCGACGAGCCGACCTTCCCGGGCTGCCTGATCAAGTGCCGCGCGATCGGCATGTTCCGGATGACCGACGAGGCGGGCGGCGACGACAAGCTGCTCTGCGTCCCGGCCTCGGACCCGCGCGTCGAGCACCTGCGCGACATCCACCACGTCTCCGAGTTCGACCGCCTGGAGATCCAGCACTTCTTCGAGGTCTACAAGGACCTGGAGCCCGGCAAGTCCGTCGAGGGCGCGAACTGGGTCGGCCGCACCGAGGCCGAGGCCGAGATCGAGGCCTCGTACAAGCGCCTGCAGGCGCAGGGCGACCACCACTGAGTGCAGCTCCGCTGATGTCCGCCCGTCGGCGTATCCCGGGCCGCCACGGACGAAACGATTCCGCATAATTGGATCACCGGTTCGGAATCCGGCCCAGGGACACAGGAGCACGCG
>NZ_JBWKDV010000017.1:72250-109470 GCF_056435825.1 Streptomyces sp. NPDC043876
GTCCGCCCGTCGGCGTATCCCGGGCCGCCACGGACGAAACGATTCCGCATAATTGGATCACCGGTTCGGAATCCGGCCCAGGGACACAGGAGCACGCGTGGCGGCAGAGGCCGATGCAGAGGACCGCGACCGGCGCAAGCCCGCCTCGGACGAGGCGCGCAGCGCCTTCAGCCAGCCCACGGGGGTGGCCGACCCCGGCGTGTTCGAGGACGAGCAGCCGACCTCGGAGTTCGCCGCCCCCGCGGGCACCGCGGCCGTGCCGGCCGAACCGGAGGGCTCCGCCTTCGCCCTGCCCGCCACCTACAGCGGCCGGCACTCCCCGCCCGCCTACACCCCCGGCCAGGGGTATCCGGTCTCCCGGATGAAGGAATCCCCCTGGCAGGACCGGATGCGCACGATGCTGCGCATGCCCGTGGGCGACCGGCCCGTCCCCGAGGCCGTGCAGCGCCTGAGCGAGGACACCGGGCCCGCGGTGGGCCGCGTGCTCGACCTCACCCTGCGCATCGGCGAGCTGCTGCTCGCGGGCGGCGAGGGCGCCGAGGACGTCGAGGCGGCGATGTTCGCCGTGGCCCGCTCCTACGGCCTCGACCGCTGCGAGCCGACCGTCACCTTCACCATGCTCTCGATCACCCACCAGCCCTCGCTGGTGGAGCACCCCGTCTCGGCGAGCCGGACCGTACGCCGCCGGGGCACCGACTACACCCGTCTGGCGGCCGTCTACCGGCTCGTCGACGACATCAGCGCGGCGCACGAGCAGGAGGTCTCCCTGGAGGAGGCCTACCGGCGCCTCGCCGAGATCCGGCGCAACCGCCACCCGTACCCCGGCTGGGTGCTCACCCTGGCCGCCGGACTGCTCGCCGGGGCCGCCTCCACGCTCGTCGGCGGCGGCGTCGTGGTGTTCTTCGCGGCCGCGATCGGCGCCGTCCTCGGCGACCGGCTCGCCTGGCTGTGCGCCGGGCGCGGGCTGCCGGAGTTCTACCAGTTCGTGGTGGCCGGGATGCCGCCCGCCGCGCTCGGAGTGGCCCTCAAGCTCGCCCAGATCGACGTGCGCGCCTCGGCCGTGATCACCGGCGGGCTCTTCGCGCTGCTGCCCGGGCGGGCCCTGGTCGCCGCCGTGCAGGACGGCCTGACCGGTTACTACATCACCGCCTCGGCCCGGCTCCTGGAGGTCATGTACCTCTTCATCGGGATCATCATGGGCGTGCTGGTGGTGATCTACATCGGCCTCCAGTGGGGCGCGGAGCCCAATCCGGAGGAGGCCCTCCAGATCAGCCAGCGGCCGGTCATCCAGATCGTGGCCTCGATGGTGCTGGTCTTCACCTTCGCGATCCTGCTCCAGCAGGAGCGCTCCACCGTGCTGATCGTGACCCTGAACGGCGGGGTCGCCTGGGTGACCTACGGCGCCCTGCACTTCGCGGGCGGGATCCCGCCCGTGCCCTCCACCGCGATCGCGGCCGGGCTGGTGGGCCTGTTCGGGCAGCTCTTCTCCCGCTACCGCTTCGCCTCGGCGCTGCCGTACGTCACCGCGGCCATCGGGCCGCTGCTGCCGGGCTCGGCGACGTACTACGGGCTGCTCCTGATCGCCGAGAACCGCCTCAACATGGGCTTCGCCTCGCTGACCAACGCCGCCGCGATCGCCTTCGCCATCGCCATCGGGGTCAACCTGGGCTCGGAGGCCTCGCGGCTGTTCATGCGGATCCCCGGCTCGGCGAGCGCGGCCAAGCGCCGCGCGGCCAAGCGGACCCGCGGCTTCTGACCCGCCGCCCGCCCGCACCGCCCGCCTCGGGACGTGCGAACGCCCCGGGGCACCAGGTGCTCCCGGGGCGCGCGCGGGCCCGTACGGCGCTCAGCGCTTGGCGTGGCGCCCGCGCTGGCCCTGTACGGGCGGGAGCCCGTCCTGGCCGGCGCCGCGCTCGGCGGCCTCCCCGGCCTTCGCCTTCTTCTCCTTGCGGCCCTTGAGCACCTCGAAGATCACCGGGATGACCGAGATCAGCACGATGCCGATGAAGATCGGCTCGACGTTGTCCTTGATGAACGAGAACTGGCCCAGCTGGTAGCCGAGGACCGTGACGCCCGCGCCCCACAGCACGCCGCCGATGATGTTGAACAGCAGGAACGTCCGGTACTTCATCGCGGTCGCGCCCGCGACCATCGGCGCGAAGGTGCGGATGATCGGGACGAAGCGGGCGAGCACGATGGCCTTGGGGCCGTGCTTCTCCATGAAGTCGTGCGCCGCGTCGAGGTTCTCGCGCTTGAAGAGCCGCGAGTTCGGCTTGTTGAAGAGCTTCGGCCCGAAGACCTTGCCGATCATGTAACCGACCTGGTCGCCGATGATCGCGGCGGCCGCGATCAGGGTGCACACCAGCCACAGCGGCTGCTTGATGGTGCCGCTCGCGACGAACAGGCCCGCCGTGAAGAGCAGCGAGTCGCCGGGCAGGAAGGCGAAGAGACCCGATTCCGCGAAGACGATGACCAGGATGCCGATCAGGCCGAACTGCCCGATCAGATACTCCGGAGAAATCCACTCAGGGCCGAGTGCGAGCATGTTCACGAGTCCGGAGTCTCCTGGATCGGGGGATTTCGGGCAGTTCCTGCGCCGGGCCGGAGCACATGGCAGTGGTTTCAAGTATGAACGCACGCGGCCCCCACCAGGTTCCAGGTACCCGGGGGGACCACGGCGCGCACCGCCTGCCGCGTCCCGCGCCCCTGCGTGCGCCCTACACCCCGCGCACCGCGTTCGCCATGATCGCGTCGCGCACGAACACCGCCAGCCCCGGGCGCATGCCGTCGTAGTACGCCGCGAACCGCTCGTCCGCCACGTACATCTCGCCGAGGCAGACGTGCATCTCGTACGAGCAGGTGTAGTGGTTCCGGTTCATCCAGCCGCGGTGCTCCTCGGCCAGGTCCATGGCGGGCGCGGAATCCGCCGGCGCGCCCGAGTCCAGCAGCGCGACCAGGCGCCGCGAGATGTCCTCGGCCTCGGCCGTGATCCGCTTCCAGTCCTCCTTCGTGTAGGCCGCGGACCGGCGGGCGGACTCCTGGTACGCCTGCGAACCGCCCCAGCGCTCCTCGGCCTCCGCCGCGTGCTCGTCGGGGTCGAAGTCCCCGAAGACCTCGAACTTCTCCTCGGGGGTCAGTCTGATGCTCATCGTGCGTGCCTCCATCGCGCGCTCCACGGCGGCGGCCATCCGCTGGAGCGTGCCGATCCGCTCCGAGAGCAGCGCGTGCTGCCTGCGCAGGTGCTCCTGCGGATCGGTCGCCGGATCGTCCAGCAGGGCCGCCACCTCGTCGAGCGGAAAGCCCAGCTCCCGGTAGAACAGGATCCGCTGCAGCCGGTCGAGGTCCCCGTCGTCGTAGCGCCGGTGGCCCGCGCCGCTGCGGCCGCTCGGTCGGAGCAGCCCGATCTCGTCGTAGTGGTGCAGGGTGCGCACCGTCACGCGGGCGAAACCGGCGACCTGTCCCACGGAGTAGCCCATCGCCTCCGCTCCTTCTCTTCTCGGTACGCGCTCCACTGTGCTGCCTCACGTCACGTGAGGTGCAAGCGCGGCCCGGTCGCGGCGCGGGCGCCCGCTCAGCGGTGCTCGGGGTTGGGGAAGTCGAAGCGGCAGCCCGCGTCCCACTCGGAGCGCTGGTTGCCGTGCGCCGGGATCCCGCCGGAGCGGCGCAGCAGGGCGGCCAGGTGGATCAGGTTCCAGGACATGAAGGTGGTGTTGCGGTTGGTGAAGTCGTTCTCCGGGCCGCCGGAGCCCGGGTCCAGGTAGGAGGGCCCGGGGCCGGCCTCGCCGATCCAGCCCGCGTCCGCCTGCGGGGGGACCGTGTAGCCCAGGTGCTGGAGGCTGTAGAGGACGTTCATCGCGCAGTGCTTGACGCCGTCCTCGTTGCCGGTGATCAGGCAGCCGCCGACCCGGCCGTAGTAGGCGTACTGGCCCTGCTCGTTCAGCAGCGAGGAGCAGGCGTAGAGCCGCTCGATGACCCGCTTCATGACGGAGCTGTTGTCGCCGAGCCAGATCGGGCCGGCCAGGACGAGGATGTCCGCGGCCATGATCTGCGAGTACAGGACCGGCCAGTCGTCGCTCTCCCAGCCGTGCTCGGTCATGTCCGGCCAGACGCCGGTGGCGATGTCGCGGTCGACGGCGCGGATCAGCTCGGTGGTGACGCCGCCCGCCTCCATCACCGCGCGGCTCCTGTCGATCAGGCCGTCGGTGTTGCTGACCTCGGGCGAGCGTTTGAGCGTGCAGTTGACGTAGACGGCACGCAGCTTCAGGTCGCGGTGGTCCTGCGCATGGGTCGGCACGCTCCCAGCCTGACCGGCGGCCCGGCGCCGCGCGAGCGCGGTGGCCCGTACGGGCTCACCGGCGCCCGCCGCGGGGCCTGCGGACCTGCCTCAGCCCCAGGACTGCCCCGACGCCTGCGCGACCAGCTCGAAGGCCGTCTTGCCGTCGAGGGACTCGCGGATGACGTCCGCGTGGCCCGCGTGCCGGGCGTGCTCCTCGATCAGGTGCAGGAGCAGCCAGCGCATCGAGACGCGGCCCTCCTTCGGGAACCACGGCTCCGACGGCAGCGGGAAGGTGTCGTCCAGGCTCGGCAGGTCGCGGACGAACTTCTCCAGTTCGGCCACCACCCCGTCCCAGAACCCCAGGACGGCGCCGACCGATTCGCCGTCGACCAGCCGGAAGCTGTCCGGCCAGGTGTCGCGGTTGCGCTGCTTCTCGTTCGGCCGCTGCTGGGCCATGCGCAGCCAGCTCAGCTCCGTCTCCGCCACGTGCTTGAGCAGCCCGGACAGGGAGAGCTCGCTGGCGCTGGGGCGGCTCGCGGCCTGCTCCTCGGTGAGGCCGAGGACCGAGCGCCGCAGGCCGCCGCGCTGCGCCTCGATGAAGGACAGGAGCGCACCGCGCTCGTCGCCGTGCGCTTCCGCGGGAACGTGAGTGACCATGCTGACCGACCGCCTCGTGTCTCGTGCGTGTCCGGCGCGGTGCGCGCCGTCTCCGACAAGAGACAACCTACGGACCAACGAGGCCAGATACTGTCCTAATTGACCCGCCCGGAGGACATCAGAACGGGAAGCGGGTCCGTCCGTGCTGGACCGAGATCCACTTCTGGGTGGTGAAGGCCTCCACCGTCGCCTCGCCGTTGAGCCGGCCCAGTCCGGAGGCCTTCTCGCCGCCGAACGCCGCCAGCGGCTCGTCCCCGATGGTGGAGTCGTTCACGTGGATCATCCCGGTCTCGATCCGCTGGGCGAAGCGCACGCCGCGCTCGATGTCCCGGGTGTGGACGGCGCCGCTGAGGCCGTACGGGGTCGCGTTGGCCAGCCGTACGCCCTCGTCCTCGCCGTCGAAGACGACCAGCAGGGCCACCGGACCGAAGATCTCCTGGCCCAGAAGCGGGGAGTCCTCGGGCAGATCGGCCAGGACCGTCGGTTCGACCAGGTTGCCGCGCGTAGACCCGCGGACGAGCGCCCGGGCGCCCGAGGCGATGGCCCGGTCGACCAGCGCGGTGAGCGCGTCGGCCTGGAAGGAGTTGATCAGCGGGCCGATGTGCGTCTCGGGGTCGTGCGGGTCGCCGGTCTTGAGCGAGCGCACCTTCGCGGTGAACTTCGCGGTGAACTCCTCGGCGACGGAGCGGTCCACGAGGATCCGGTTCGCGGCCATGCAGACCTGGCCCTGGTAGACGAAGCGGCTGAAGACGGCCGCGTCCACCGCGTAGTCCAGGTCGGCGTCGTCCAGGACGACCAGCGCGCTGTTGCCGCTCAGTTCCAGGACGGTCCGCTTGAAGTGGCGGGCCGCGACGGCGCCGACGTGCCGGCCGACCCGGTCGGAACCGGCGAAGGAGATCACCTTGGGCACCGGGTGGGTGAGGAGGGCGTCCCCTATTTCGGCGATGTCGGTGACGAGGACGTTCAGCAGCCCGGCCGGCAGGCCCGCCTCCTCGAAGATCTTCGCGATCACCCCGCCGCCGACGACCGGCGCGTTCTGGTTCGGCTTGATGACCACGGCGTTGCCGAGCGCCAGGGCGGGCGCGACCGACTTCATGGTGACCAGGAAGGGGAAGTTGAAGGGGCTGATCACGGCGACCACGCCGACGGGCAGCCGGTGGACCCTGTTCTCCTTGCCCGCCACCGGCGAGGGCAGGATGCGGCCCTCGGGGCGGACGGAGAGCTGGACCGCCTCCCGGATGAACTCCTTGGCCAGGTGGATCTCGTACTCGGCCTTGGGCCGGGTGCCGCCCAGCTCGTCGATCATCGCCTCGACGATCTCGGGCTCGCGTTCCTCGGTGATCCGCAGGGCGCGCTCCAGGACGGCGCGTCTGGCGTACGGGCTGGTGGCGGCCCATTCGGCCTGCGCGCGCTCGGCGGCCCGGTAGGCACGGTCGACCTGCTCGACGGTGGCCACCGTGATGGCCGCGAGCTTCTCCCCGTTGTAGGGGTTCACGTCGATGATGTCCCACGAGCCCGTACCGGCCAGCCATTCGCCGTCGATGTACTGGTGGGCCACGTCGCTGAATATGGACATGCCATCCCTTACTGCGAGCGCGCACCCTTGCGCTGCACCGGAGACTGATCAGTCGTCATAGTACGTGCGATTCAAGACAGTTGGAGCAGGCCGCGGAGAAGGTCCCGGGTCTGGCGCGGGTCCGGGCAGTCGCCCTGGAGCCGTTCCATGGCCCGGCTGTACTGCCCCACTTCCTCGTCCTTGTCCAGGTAGAGGGCGCTGGTGAGCTGTTCCAGATAGACGATGTCCTGGAGGTCGGACTCGGGGAAGCGCAGCAGCGTGAACGCGCCGCTCTCGCCCGCGTGCCCGCCGAAGGAGAAGGGCATGACCTGGAGCTGGACGTTGGGCCGCTGGGAGATCTCGATGAGGTGCTCCAACTGGCCGCGCATGACGTCCCGGTCGCCGTACGGGCGGCGCAGGGCCGCCTCGTCGAGGACGGCGTGGAAGACGGGGGCGTTCTCGGAGACGAGGACCTTCTGCCGTTCCAGGCGCAGCGCGACCCGCCGGTCGATCTCGGCGGCGGTGGCCGTGGGCATGCCCCGGCTGACGACCGCGTGGGCGTACGCCTCGGTCTGGAGCAGGCCGTGGACGAACTGGACCTCGTAGATGCGGATGAGGGACGCGGCGCCCTCCAGCCCGATGTAGGTCTGGAACCACCCGGGCAGGACGTCGCCGTAACTGTGCCACCAGCCCGCCGCGTTGGCCTCGCGGACGAGCCCGAGGAGCGACTCGCGCTCGGTTCCGTCCATGACTCCGTAGAGCGTGAGGAGGTCCTCGACGTCCCTGGCCTTGAAGCTCACCCTTCCCAACTCCAAGCGGCTGATCTTCGACTCGGACGCGCGGATCGAGTAGCCGGCCGCCTCACGGGTGATCCCACGGGATTCTCGGAGCCGCCTGAGCTGCGAGCCCAGGAGAATGCGGCGCACCACGGAACCGCTGGCTTCTGCGGTCACCAGTCCTGCCCTCCCCTTCGCCTTGGCTGCGCGGGGCCCCCGAACCCCAAGGGCCGCAGTCTGCCACCAAAACGCATCGGTCCGTAGTCGTTCTGTAACGGAATCCTGCGCCCCGGAAAAGAAGTCCGTAAGGATGCGTAGGAAGAAATGAGCAAGAACCATGACGGGACCGGACAGGTCCGGCGCGTGCACGTGCATCTGCCCTTGCATCTGACATCCGCATTCGGAAGCATGGTCCCCGCGCACCTGCGTGCTCTTCGCGCCGGCGCGAGACCCACCCCGCAGTTCTTTCTGGCCAGGGATACCGCCCGGCCGCGAATCCCGGGAGTGCCTCGCATGGGGACGAATGGATCGACCGTGCTAGAGCCGTTACGGCAGGGGCTGCCCCCGGTCGATCCCACGGCTGTCTCCGGGTCCGCCTCCTGCGCTCTGCCCGCCCGGTACGAGGCGGTGCGGGGGGCCCGTTCGTTCACCCGCTCGACGCTCGCCCAGTGGGGACTCGACGACCGGTTCGACGACGTCTCCCTGGTGGTCTCCGAACTCGTCACCAACGCGCTGCGGCACGCCCTGCCCGAGGATTCGCACGGGTTCCAGGGCTGCCGCGAGGCCCGCGCCGAGCAGGATCCGCCGGTGCGGCTGCACTTGATGCGGTGGAGCACCCGGCTGGTGTGCGCGGTGCGCGACCCGAGCGAGGACCGGCCGGGGGGCTGTTTCTCACCGGAGCGGACGGAGGAGAACTTCGACGCCGAATCCGGGCGCGGACTGTTCCTCGTGGACTCCTACAGCGACAGCTGGGGCTGGCACCCGCTCGCGGGACGGCTCAGCGGGAAAGTGGTCTGGGCCCTGTTCATGCTCCAGGACTGACCCGCCGCCACCCGTGCGCCCAGCGGACGCGGGTGGCCGACGGACACGACACTGGCCGGGAACGATCACTGCGATCGTTCCCGGCCAGTGCACGTGCACGGCTTGATCAATACCCCTGTGCCCCTCGTCCGCCCCTCGTGGGCCGACCCGGTGCCGTCAGGCGATGAGGTGGTCGAACTCCCCGTCCTTGACGCCCAGCAGGAGCGCCTCTATCTCCGCCGGCGTGTAGACGAGCGCGGGGCCGTCCGGGTGACGCGAGTTCCGCACCGCCACGTCGCCCCCCGGCAGTTTGGCGAATTCCACGCAAGAACCCTGCGAGTTGCTGTGCCTGCTCTTCTGCCACATCACCCCGTCGAGCTCTGCGGCCGCCATCCCGTTGTACGCGTGGTCCACAGGAAGCCCCCGATAGTGCAGATGTCAACTGCACCGGATCATAGCTGTGTTCAAGAACCGCTGCATGGGCAGATGCACGTGCACGCGGCGTGGTCCTCCGATCACAGCCGGGGGGCCGGTTTTCCCCCGAGCGCCGCCGAGACCTCTTCCAGCGACTCCAGCAGCAGCTCGGCGGTACCGCGCAACGCCCCCGGCGCGGGCGCGTCCGGGCCGTCCGGCGCGTCCAGGACCGCGCGGACCGCCTCCCACCGCGGGACCCGCCGCTCCCGCACCTCCCGGGCGCCCTCCCCGGTCGCCGTCCGCAGGGCCTCGGCCAGCGCCGCCGCGCCGGGCGCCGGGGCCCGGTCGCGGTCGGGCAGGTGCGCCTCCAGGAGCATCGCCCGGCGGCCCAGCGCGGCCAGCGCCTCGGCCGCCTCCTCGGCGGCCGACCGGGAGATCCCCCGGTGCCGTACGGGCTCCCCGGCGGCCCGGGCGACCGCCTCCTGCCAGGCGATCCGGGCGTCCCGGGCAGCCAGCAGCGCCTCCCGCACATCGGCCCGCCGGGCCCCGGCCGGGTCGGCGTACTGGTCGAACACCGCCGCCGCGTACCGCCCCGCGGCCGCGACCCAGTCGGCGAGCCGGGTGCGCAGCCGCGGGGTCTCCCAGGCCGGGTAGAGCGCGTAACCGATCATCGCGAGGAGCCCGCCGACGAGGGTGAGGGCGACCCGGTCGGGGACGGTCTGGTCCCAGCGCACCCCGCCCATGCCGAGCAGGAAGACGACGTACGCCGACACGAAGAGTTGGGCGACGGCGTACCCCGTGCGCATCAGGACGTACATGAGGCAGGCGCTGACCACGGCGAGCAGGCCGGAGAGGTACATGCCCGGCTGGGCGAGCCGGACGACGCCGGTGGCGACGGCGACCCCGACGAGGGTGCCGCCGAAGCGGGCGACGGCGCGCTCGTAGGTCTGGCTGAAGTCGGGCCGCATCACCATGACGGCGGCCATCGGCGCCCAGTAGGGGTGCCCGAAGGGCAGCGCGTGCCCGATCAGGTAGCCCGCGGAGGCGACGGCGGTGACGCGCAGCGCGTGGCGCAGTACGGGCGATCCGGGCCGCAGGTCCGCCCGTACCGCCTTGGCGACCAGCGGGACCAGCCCGGGCAGGGTGGGCCGCAGCATCGATTCCGCGGGGTCGGCGGTCCGCCCGGATCCCGGCTCGGCGGTCTCCAGCACGTCCTCCAGCAGCGCCGCCAGCCGGCGCGCGGCCCGCAGCGCCGCCCCGTCGAGCAGGTCGGGCGTGTCCGGTGCCTTGAGCACGGAGAGGGCCGGCGCGGGCAGGCGTACGGGCTCCCCGTGCCGGATGGCGTGCGCGGCGGCGTCCAGCACGGACCCGGCGGCGGCGAGCAGCTCCCGCACCCGCCCCCGCGCGGGCCCCTCGGCCGGAGCCCCCACGGCCGGGTCGGCGAGCGAGGCCAGCACGGGCCGGATCCGCTCGGCGAGCCCCCGCGCGCCGTGCAGTTCGGCGGGCCGGCTGCGGGCCTGGCGGCGGGTGACGAGCGCGGCGGCCCGGGCCGTCATCAGCGGAGCGGGGTCGAAGGGCGCGACCGGATCCTGGCGCAGCCGCCGGGCGTAATCGGCCTCGGCGGCCAGCGCGTCGGCGAGGGCGTCGCGCTGGGCGCCCCAGCGGCGGACGGGGAAGAGCACGATCAGCAGCGCCTGCACCACCCCGCCCGCGGCGATCATCGCGGCGTGCCCGGCGGCCTGCGCGACGGAGGTCGGCAGGGTGACCGTCACCAGCATGATCGCCACGTTCCCCGAGGCGATCACCCCCGCGGTCGGGCCGGCCGCCCAGAGCATCCCGGAGGCGAAGGTCCAGGCGGCGAGCAGCGCGAGGAAGGCCAGGGTGTCGGAGGAGCCGACGAGGTAGCCGACGAAGGTGCTGACGGCGAGGGTCAGTCCGGAGGCGAGCGCGAGCACCGGGCGGGGGCGCCAGCTGCGCTGGAAGGTGGCGATGGCCGCCATGAAGGCGCCGAAGGCGGAACTGGCGGCCGCGCCGGGGCCCAGGAAGGCCAGCCCGAAGCCGATGACGAGGGCGAGTCCGACGCCCGCGCGCACGGCGATGAGCGGCTCCAGCCGGGTCCGCTCGACCGTCAGTCCCGATCGGGCGGTGTCCTTCAGGGCCCGGAGCCAGCTCATGGGGGGAGCGTAGCGGGTCCGGCTTTTCCGCGGATTTGTACGGACACGGCCGGTGGACTCGTGCGGTCAGGGCCGGTGGATTCGTGCGGCGGGCGGCCGGCGGGGCTGCCCTGGACCGGTGCCGGGCCGGTCCGGGGCCGGCCGGCGCGGGAAGCCGGACCGCGCCCGGAGCGGAAGCCCGCGGCCGGGGGCGGGGCGGAAGCCCGCGGCCGGGGGCGGGGCGGAAGCCCGCGGCCGGGAGCGGGGCTACTTCCGCAGCGCCTGGCGGTCCGGGCGGCCCTGCGCCGCGCCGACGTTCGCCCGGTCGGCGGCCTCGGTGCCGTCGGTCCAGCCCGCGAGGTCGGTGGCCCCGCGCAGCCGGGTCGTGGTCGTCTTGGGGAACATCTCCTCGGCCCGGGCCCCGACGGCCACGTCCCGCGCGACCAGCGCGGGCAGCAGGTCCGGCGTCTCGGCGGCCGTGTGCTCGGCCGTCTCCGCCAGGCGCTGGCCCAGCCGGCTCGCATAGGCCAGCAGGAACGACTGCCGGAACGTCTTGGTCCGCTTGCGCCCGCCCGCCCGCTGCCCGGCCTCGGCGCGCGTCATCGCCGCCGTCCCCTGCACGAGCAGCGAGGTGTACAGCAGGTCCACGGACTCCAGGTCGCCCTCGAAGCCCACCACCGTCGAGAACTCGAAGGCCGCGTTCCACACCGCCTGGCACCGGTTGGCCCGCGCCACCGCGTCCAGCAGCACCGCCTTGGCCTCCTCGTACGGCGGCTCCACCCCGATCCGGCAGGCCCCCGGCACCTGCCCGGAGCCTCCCTCGCGCACCGCGAGCAGCGCCTCGTCGACGGTGTGCCGGGCCATCAGCTCCTGCGCCTTCGCGCTGAGCGCCTCCGCCTCCTCGGGGAAGGTCGTCGCCTCGGCCTTGGCCAGCAGCGCCCGGATCCGCCCCAGCATCCGCGGTTCCATGTGCCCGGCCTGCGCCAGCTCCCCCGCCGGATCCCCGGGCAGCGGGCCGACCGGTTCGATCGACGGCAGCCGGACCAGCACCCGCAGCACCTCCAGCACCGCGGTGGCCAGCGAGAACCGGTCGCACTTCTCCCGCGCCGCCACCGACTCCGCGTACGCCGAGTCCGGGCCCCACCACACCTCCCCGGCACCCCACCGCGCGGGCAGCCGCGCGTACCGCCGCGCCTCCCCGGCGATCAGGTCCCCGACCAGGCGCACGTGCCGCTCGTCCAGATCCCGGCGCACCAGCCGCACCACGTCCGCGGGCTGCCAGCCGCGCTCCCAGGCCTGGCGCACGAACCCCTCGCCGCGCGCCAGCAGCTCCCGCCCCACCTCGCCCCACGGCCCGGCGGCGAGCAGCGACGCGCCGGTGTCGAGCCCGGTGTCGTCCTGGGCGTAGAGGGCGGCGGCGAAGGCACGGTCGACAACATCTTTCACCCCGACAGCTTGGCACGCCCCCCGCGAGCGCCCCCGGCCCGCCCTTGCGCCGACCGGTCCCCCCGGCGCCCACTCCGCGCACGCCATCCCCCGACACGCCCCCGGGCCCCCGACACCACCGCACTGTCAGACCCCGGTGGAACACTCGGACGATGAGCGACCACCCCACCCGGTGGGTGTTGGCCGAGACCCCGGACGCCCGCTGGGAAGCCACCCCGGCGCACGGCCAAGGCCCCCGCACCACCGCGGCCACCCCGGAGGAGGCGATCCGGGCCGCCCCGCCCGGCACCCGCTGGATCTGGCGCTCCACCCAGGCCGTCTACCCCCGCCTGCTCGCCTCCGGCACCCGCGTCACCCGCTGCTACGACATCGAGGACGCGGAACTCCTGCTCCTCGGCCACGAGGGCCGCCTCGGCGAACCCCGTTCCGCGGCCGCCGCCTGGGCCCGCCTCACGCACAACCCCGTCCCCCCGGACCCCCCGCAGCGCAGCGCGGCCCCCGGCAGCCAGTCCTCCCTCTTCGACCCCCGCCCGGCCCCGCTCCCCCTCGACGCCCTGCTCGCGGTCTACGCCGACCAGATGCGCCGCCACGGCGCCACCGCCCACCCCGACCGCATGCACCTGCTCACCACCGCCGAGTCCGCCGGCTTCCTCGTCGCCGCGGAGATGAACCGGGCGGGCCTGCCCTGGCGGGCGGACGTGCACCGGGCGCTGCTCACCGACCTCCTCGGCGAGCGCTACGGCGGCGGGGGCGCCCCGCGCCGCCTCGCCGAGCTGGCCGAGCAGATCTCCGCCGCCTTCGGCCACCCGGTCCGCCCCGACCTGCCGGCCGAGGTCATCAAGGCCTTCGCCCGCGCCGGGATCAAGCTGAGGTCCACCCGCCGCTGGGAGATCCGGGACATCGACCACCCCGCCGTCGCCCCGCTGCTGGAGTACAAGAAGCTGTACCGCATCTACACCGCCCACGGCTGGGGCTGGCTCCAGGACTGGGTGCACGACGGCCGCTTCCACCCCGAGTACGTCCCGGGCGGCACCGTCACCGGCCGCTGGGTCACCAACGGCGGTGGCGCCCTGCAGATCCCGAAGGTGATCCGCCGGGCGGTCGTCGCCGACCCCGGCTGGCGGCTCGTCGTGGCGGACGCCGACCAGATGGAGCCCCGGGTGCTGGCCGCGATCTCCCGCGACCCGGGCCTGATGGAGGTGGCCGGCCGCCCCGAGGACCTCTACACCTCGATCTCCCGCCAGGGCTTCTCCGGCGACCGCGACATGGCCAAGATCGCCGTCCTCGGCGCGGTGTACGGGCAGACCTCCGGCGACGGCCTCAAGAACCTCGCCGCCCTGCGCCGCCGCTTCCCGCGCGCCGTGGCCTACGTCGACGACGCCGCCCGCGCGGGCGAGGAGGGCCGGCTGGTCCGCACCTGGCTGGGCCGCACCTGCCCGCCCGCGGCCGGGGCCGCCGCCCAGGAGGAGGCCGGCCTCCCCCAGGAGACCGCGGAGACGGGAGGCCCGTACGCGGCGGACGGCGGCGCCCCCGGCCCGGCCGGCGGGTTCACCCCCGGCTACGCCTCCTCCGACTCCCGGGCCCGCGGCCGGTTCACGCGCAACTTCGTGGTCCAGGGCAGCGCCGCCGACTGGGCCCTGCTGATGCTGGCGGCCCTGCGCCAGGCCACCGCCGACCTCCGCGCCGAGCTGGTGTTCTTCCAGCACGACGAGGTGATCGTGCACTGCCCCGCGCAAGAGGCGGAGACGGTGGCGCAGGCCATCCGCGAGGCCGGCGACCGGGCCGGCCGGATCGCCTTCGGGGAGACCCCGGTCCGGTTCCCCTTCACCACGGCGGTCGTGGAGTGCTACGCCGACGCGAAGTAGCGACGTAAAAGAGCCACCCGAGGTTCAGAGATGTTTCAGAAATACGCTGAACCGATGACCGGGTGAGTGCCACCCTTGGGTCATGTCGGGTTTTCGGGGGGCGGGCCCATCGCCCGTGCGGCGCCTTGTGCTGGACCGTTACGCACTGCTGGAGCGTTTCCAAGGAGGCATGGCGGAGGTCTGGAAAGCGCACGACCAGCGGCTCGACCGAACGGTCGTGGCCAAATTCCTGCGGGTCGCGGACCGGGGCACGCACCCCGCCCTCCGCTTCCTGCGCGAGGCGAAGATCCTGGCCGCCATCGACGACCCCCGGATCGTCCGGGTGCACGACGTGGACGAGGCCCGGATCGACGGCTCCTGGCACCTCTACCTGATCACCCAGTACGTCGAGGGGCGGACCCTGCGCGCCGTGGTCCCCCGGGGTCACCGGCAGGCGGTGGACCAGGCCCTGCGGTGGGCCGCCGAACTGTGCGAGGCGCTCGTCCCGGTCCACGCCCGGGACCTCGTCCACCGCGACATCAAGCCGAGCAACATCATGATCCGCGGCGCCGGAACGCCCGCGCCCGCCACGGCGGGCGGCACGGGCGGGGCGGGCAGCACGGGCGGGGCGGCCAGCACGGGCGGGGCGGCCATGGCGGGCGGGACGGACCCGGGCCACAGCGGCCTGCTCCTCCTCGACTTCGGCATCGCCCGCTCGTACACCGCCTTCGGCGCCCTCGGTTACGCCGCCGGCGTCACGGGCTACGCCCAACTCGTCGGCACCCCCGAGTACATGGCCCCCGAATGCTTCCTCCAGGAGCCCATCGGCCCGGCCACCGACCTCTACGCCGTCGGCTGCGTGCTCTTCGAGATGCTCACCGGCCGCCAGCCCTACACCGCCCCCGACGACTACGGCACCCTCGTCTCCCTGCACTGCCGCGCCGCGATCCCCTCCGTCCGCGCCCTGCGCCCGGACGTACCGTCGGCCGTGGACCACCTGGTCACCCGGCTGCTCACCAAGAACCCCGGCGAGCGCCCCGCCGACGCCCGCGAGGTCGCCGGGCTGCTGCGCGGGCTCAGCCTGGCCGTCGTACCGCCCCCCACCGTCGTCGTCACCCCGGGCACCCCGCCGCCGCCCGGCCGCCCGCCGGAGCCCCCGGCGGACCCCGCGCGGCAGGTCGAGGCCCGCTGCAACGCCGTGCTGGAAGCCACCGAGCGGGACCCGGAGGGCCCGCCCGAGGAGCGGGTGCGGCAGCTGAGCGACGTCCTCGACTTCGCGCGTGCCTCGCTCCCCGCCGATCACCGCGGGATCTGGCTGGTCTCCCTGCACCTCTCGCAGGCCCTGGCCCGGGCGGGCCGCCCCGCGGCCGCGGCCGAGCGGCTCGCGCCGGTGGCCGCGCGGGCCCGCCAGGTGCTCGGCGCGGACGACCAGCTGGCCATCCTGTGCGCGCTCAACCTCGCCCGCTACATCGGCGAGTCCGGCCATCCGCGCCCGGCCGCCCAGCACTTGCTCGAACTGCGCGCCGCCGTCTCCGGGGTGCTGGCCGCGACCGACCCCAAGCTGTCGGAGATCCGCTACGACCAGGCCCACTGGCTGGCCGCGGCCGGCGAGGCCCGGCGCGCGACCGCCGAGTTCGAGGCCCTGTACGCCGACCACTGGACGGCGTACGGCCCGGACCACCCGCAGACCGTCCGGCTGCGCGAACTGATCGCCCGTAGCCGGGCGTAGCACCTCATCGACCCACCAGGGAGGGATGAAGACCATGGCCGACATGTACGACCTGAACGCCATCCGGGACAGCTTCTTCGCCAGCCAGTCCAAGACGGCGGCGGGTCAGCAAGAGGTGTACGTCGACCGCGAGGGCAAGGTCCGCCTCGGTACCGGCGGCGAGAACGACGCGCCGCTCTCCAGAGTCCCGCAGAGCACCTTCGCCGCCGGATCCACCGCGGCCCGGCTGGAGCGCGAACGCCGGGTCGTGGAAGCCAAACTGCCCGCCAACACCTACTACGAGGACGCCCCCGGCGCCGAGGGCTGGGTCTACGAGATCACCACCATGTTCGAGCACCGCTACGTGATGTGCGCGCGCTTCGACGGGGTCGAGTACCAAGTCCGCCTGATCGAACCGGAGCTGGAGTCGCTGCCCAGCCACGACCAGCACGGCTTCCACCTCTACCACAGCGGCCTGATCTGCCTGTCCGAGCGCTCCGGTTCGGGCCAGCCCACCCTCCAGGAGGCGTACGCGCGCTCGGCGACCTGGGCCCTGGGCGTGGACTTCGTCCGCATGGGACGCCCCTTTCCCTTCAACCGCAAGCAGTAGGGACCGATTGCCGTGCTGCCCGTACATGTCTTCGACTACGTGATCGACCAGGTGGGGCGGGACATCGGGCGGACCCGGCCCGAGCAGGGCGGCGCCCTGCTCGGGCTGCGCGGGCGCGACGTGCTGACCGCCTTCGTCCACGACGCGCGCGCCCAGGTGACCCGGGTGGAGTACAGCAACACCCCGTGGCTCCTGCACGAGATAGGGCGGATGGAGGGGGCCGGCCCGGTCCGGTTCAAGGGCATCATCCACTCGCACCCGACGGGCATGCCCCGGCCGTCCCAACAGGACCACCGCGAGTACGGCCGCACCCTGGAGGCGGTGCCCGACCTCGGGCGCTACCTCGCACCGATCGTCACCCACGACCTCGTCACCCCCGGCGAGCGGCACGAGCTGTTCACCGAGACCGCCCGGATCTCCTTCTTCGGCGCGATGTGGACCGAGCGCGGGGTCCGGCTGGAGCCGATGCGCCCGGTGGTCGTGCCGCTGGCCGCGGCGCTCCGGCAGGCCGGGGTGACCTGGTCCGACTCCTTCCCGCTCACCTGCGAGGTGGGCGGGGTGGCCGGGGTACGGGTCCCCCTGCCCCCGGACCGCTCGGGCGCCCGGCGCCACCTCTTCG
The DNA here is from genome assembly GCF_056435825.1 of Streptomyces sp. NPDC043876. Classification (NCBI taxonomy): domain Bacteria; kingdom Bacillati; phylum Actinomycetota; class Actinomycetes; order Kitasatosporales; family Streptomycetaceae; genus Streptomyces; species Streptomyces sp. NPDC043876. The sequence continues at coordinate 89,329 of NZ_JBWKDV010000017.1, forward strand.
CGACGGCCGACTTCCCGGTGGCACCGCCGCTGCTGCTGGAGGAGGCCGGGGCGGACGGGCCGCACCCCGAGCTGATCGTGCGGGAGCTGGGCTGGGACCCGCGGATCCCGCAGCAGGACCGGCTGCGGGAGGCGCTGGGGGCCGCGGGGGCCCGTACGGCGCCGCCCGCGCCCACCGCCTCCCGCGCGGGGCAGTCCGTACGGCGTCCACCCGCGCAGCCACCGGGCGGCCGGGAGCCGCTGGGGGCGGACGGCGGGGCGGGGGGTTCCGGGGCGGGGGGCTCCGGGGTGGGGGGCTCCGGGGTGGGGGAGGCCTTCGCACCGCGGCCGGGTGGGCCGCAGCCGGGTGGGCCGCGCGCCCCGGCGGAGTCCGCGGCCCCTTCCGCACCGGCGCCCGGACGGACGCGGCGGATCCTCTACCGGCTCGGGATCGGCCGGGCGCGGGCCGCGCGCGCCGGCCTCTTCGCCCGTACCCAGGGCCTGCTCTCCCCGGCCCTCGCGGACACCCACGTGCTGCTGGTGGGCGTCGGTTCGGTCGGCAGCTACCTCGCCGAGGTGCTGGTCCGCTCCGGCGTCGGCCGGCTCACCCTGGTCGACCCCGACCGGGTCGAACCGGCCAACCTCGGCCGGTCGTTGTTCGGGGTGCGGGACATCGGCCGCAACAAGGCCAAGGCCACCGCCAAGCGCCTGCGCAAGGTGAACCCGCGGCTCAAGGTCACCGTGCTCGCCCGCGACGTCGCCTCGCTCGACGACCACCACTGGCACCAGCGGATCTCCGACGCCCAGCTCGTGGTCGCCGCCACCGACGACAACCAGGCGCAGCAACGCCTCAACCACCTCGCCTACTTCCTGCGCCGCCCGGCCGTCTTCATCGGCCTGTACGACGGCGCGGCGGGCGGCGAGGTCGTCTTCACCACCCCCGGCTCCCCCTGCTGGTCGTGCGCGACCGGCGGGGTCCGCGAATCGCTGGGCGAGCTGGGCCACCAGCCGCGCACCGACTACGGCACCGGGCGCCTGTACGCCGTACCGGGGCTGCTCACGGACATCCACCACCTGACCGCGGCGGCGGCGAAGGTAATCCTGGCCCTGCTGCACCCGAGCGATGGGCCCGACCGGGTCGGCGGGTTCCTGACCGCCCCGCTCCGCAAGGACCTGTCGATGGCCCTGTTCGCCATGGAACCGGACCACTGGTTCTTCCCGCGCGTGCTCGGCGAGGCACCCGGCCAGCACGCGTTCCAGAGCATCTGGCTGCGCACCGGACGGCGGCCCGACTGCCCGGTGTGCGGGGACCCTTCCCTGCGCAGCGACCCCCGCGAGCACGGCCGTCGGGCGGGCGACGACGCCGACCTCACCCGGCGCCAGAAGCGCGCCTTCGAAGAACGCCGGCAACGCCACCGCCACTGATCAGAGGGCCAGAGGGCCAGCGGGACAGAAGGGAAGGGGAACAGCCATGGGGGACGACACGACCGAGGCGATGCGCCGCGCCCGCGAGGCACGCCTGAAGTACAACAACGCCGCACCGCCGACCCGGACACCGAAGTCGCCTCCCGCCCCCGCTCGGCCCGCGCCGAGGCCGACGCCGACACCCGCGTCCACCCCGACGCGACAGGTTCCGGTCCCGACGCCGGGGCGGGCGTCGGAGCGGGCAGCGGTACGGGCGCGGACGGTCTCCCAGGCACGTCCGGTGGCGGGCCTGGGAGAGGCCGCCGCCTTCGGACAGGGCGCGGCGCTGACCCTGTTCCTCTGGCAGCTGCTGCTCATGACCGACTGGACGTACCCGCTGCGCCTCTCGGCGGAGCTCGCCCCGCGCTGGAGCTTCCCGCACGACGTGGCGGTCAAGGAGCTCCGGGCCGAGTGGTTTCCCCAGCTGCGCGACCTGGTGCTGTTCCAGGGGCCGGGGCGGGAGTACCCGTGGCTCTTCCCGGTCTGCGCGGTGGTCCTCTACCTCCTGGTCCGGGTGGGCCGCCTCCCGGAGGCCCTGCAGGCCGTGCTGGGCACCCTGGTCAGCCTCTACGGCCTGGCGGCACTCCTGGCGAGCGGCCCGTCCCTGCTGCACCAGTGGCCCCTGGCCCTGGCCCTCGCGGCCCTGAGCGCGTGGGCCCTGAACAGCCTCTACGTCCGGGAGTGACCGGGGACGGCGTCAGCCGAGGTCGTGGACGTACACGTGATAGGGATCCCGCACGAACCCCTCGGCCTCGTACAGCCCCTGGGCGACGTGGTTGTCGTAGGCCGTCTCCAACTGCACCCCGCACACCCCCGCCTCCCGCGCCCGGCGCAGCGTCTCCCTGAGCAGCGCCCGCCCCGCCCCGCTCCGCCGCCCGGCCGGCGCGACGTACAGATCCCCCAGCACCCACAAGGGCCGCAGCGAAAGCGAAGAGAACGTCCGGTACACCTGCGCGAACCCCACGGTCCCACCCGCACCCTCACCCCCCTCCACATCGGCGAGCAGCACGAGCGACTCCCCCTTGCGCATCCGCTCGGCCAAAAACTCCCGGGGCGCCCCCGCGTCGTGCCCGCTCACCCCGTAGAAGTCGAGGTACCCCCGGAACAACCCGGCAGCCACCTCCACATCCCCACTCCCAGCCTCCCGCACCACAACCCGAGCCCCCATACCCACCCCTCCCACGCACCCGACCGGACCCGCCCATTATCCCGCTCGCACCCCCACCACCCCGAACCACCGCCCGCGCTAACACTGGTAACGGGCAGTCAGCACGCCACCAGATTGCTCACTCTTCGTAGTGGACTCGCTTCGTAAATCAGAACGCCTAGCACCCCAGAGGAGTTCCGTTCTGCGGTTCCCCACGGGCTGCATGTTCACGCACATCGTGCGCGGGGACGGCTCAACGCGGGTTTCTGCAACGGGCGCATCGACTTCACCTACGCGGACGCCGACAACAAGACCTACCGCACCTCCCGCGGCAAGACCCACACCGAGTGCAAGATCAACCCCATGCGGGACAACGCGCCCCAGACCCTTCCGCGCTACGGCAAGGCCTGCGCCCACATCCACGTCAACGGCGTACGCCGGGCCAGCCAGTGCCACCACATCACGAAGTGAGCCGCACGTGACCCCCGAACCCCCGCCCGAGGACCCCACGCGCGAAGCCACGGCCCGCCGCGACGGCGTCATCGCCTTCCTCACCGGCACGGCCGCGTCACTGGCCTTCTTCGCTTTCTTCCCCGGCCTCCCCCACGTCATCGACTGGGGCGCGATCCTCGTCTCCCTGGCCGTAGGCGCCCTCACCCACTGGGCCTGGCAAACCCGAACCAGGAGAAAGACCAAGCCCCTCGGTTAGGGCTCGCCCAGCAGATCTCCGACGACTCCCGCGATGAGGTCGTGCACCAGGAACTCACCGGCCCCGCGGTTCTCTTTGAGGCGTGCAAGGTCGCCGGGGCCGAACCAGTCGTAGGCGGAGTGCTTGGACCATTCCAGCGCCGGGTGGTCCAAGTCCCCCTCGACCTCGACGAGGTAGTCGGCCTCGTGACGGAGTCCACCGCCGTCGTCGCCCGTCCACGTCGCGGTGCCGAGGAACCGGCGCACCCGGGTCAGACGCCAGCCGGTCTCCTCCTCGACCTCACGCGCGAGAGCCTCCAGCACGCTCTCCCCCGCCTCGACGTGACCGCCCACGATGTCCCAGCAGTCGGCGAACAGCCGCCGGTCCACACTCCGCTTCTGAGCGAACGCCCGACCGTCCGGCCGAAGGATGACACCACCGACGGCCCAGACCTCGCCCACACCGGGCGCGGGCACGTGGACGCCGTCGTCGACAGCGAACGGCAGATCGCGAGTGTCCATGTCCGCCGGCGTAGGCCCCGCACCCCGCGCCACCAGCAGCCCAACCCCGCCCCGGAAATAGCAAAACCCCCAGGTCACGGCGAGTGAGTCCTGGGGGTTCTACAGAGCCGCCTTCGGGATTCGAACCCGAGACCTACGCATTACGAGTGCGTTGCTCTGGCCAACTGAGCTAAGGCGGCACCGCTGGGAAGACGAGAAATTCCCCGGAGGGAGGCTGTCATCAGCAGCGGCGCCAAGTCTACAGGGTTAAACCGGGTGCCCCGAACCGGGTCGTCGTGGGGGGTGGGGCAGGGGGCGTATCGGGGTGAGTCGGGCATTGCGGGAGGCTGGATCAGCCGGTCAGCACTTCTTGCCGTCCAGGGGCGGGGTGCCCTCCAGGAGGTACTGGTTGATCGCCGTGTCGATGCAGTCGCTGCCGCGGCCGTAGGCCGTGTGGCCGTCGCCGTCGTAGGTGAGCAGGACACCGGAGTCCAGCTGCGCCGCGAGGGCCTGGGCCCACTTGTAGGGGGTCGCCGGGTCGCGGACGGTGCCGACGACCACGATCGGGGCGGCGCCCTTCGCTTCCGCGCGGTGCGCCGCGCCGGTGGCCTTGACCGGCCAGTACGCGCAGTTCAGCGAGGCCCAGGCGAGGCCCGCGCCGAAGACCGGGGAGGCCTTCTGGAAGGACGGCAGGGCCTTCTCCACGTCCTCCGGACCCGTGAAGGCGGGCGGCTGGTCCAGGCAGTTCACCGCCGCGTTGGCGTACATCAGATTGGCGTACTTGCCGTGCGCGTCGCGCTCGTAGTAGCTGTCCGCGAGCCCGAGGAGCCCCGCGCCCTCGCCGTTCATGGCGTCCTTGAGCGCCTCGCGCAGCTGCGGCCAGGCCGCCTGGTCGTACAGGGCCGCGATCACGCCCGTCGTCGCGAGCGACTCGCCCAGCGGGCGCGCCGGGTCGCCGCTCGGTACCGGCTGGGCGTCGAGCTTGCGGAAGAACTCCTTCAGCCGCGCGGCCACCTCGTCCGGGTCGCCGTGGCCGAGCGGGCACTCGGGCTGCTTCGCGCAGTCCCGGGCGAAGGAGCGGAAGGCCGTCTCGAAGCCCTCCGTCTGATCCCGGTTCAGCTCCAGCGCCGGGCGCGCGGGGTCCATCGCGCCGTCCAGGACCAGCCGGCCGACGCGGGTGGGGAAGAGGTCGGCGTAGGTCGCGCCGAGGAAGGTCCCGTACGAGGCGCCGACGTACGTCAGCTTCTTGTCGCCCAGGACCGCGCGCAGCACGTCCATGTCCTTGGCCGCCTCCACCGTCGAGACGTGCGGCAGTACCCGGCGGGACTTCGCCTCGCAGCCCGCGGCGAACTCCTTGAAGGTCGTCACCAGCTTCGCCCGCTCCGCCGCGTCGTCCGGGGTCTGGTCCACCTGGGTGTAGGCGTCCATCCGGGGCCCGGTCAGGCAGTCCACCGGGGCGCTGCGGGCCACGCCGCGCGGGTCGAAGGACACCATGTCGTACCGGGCGCGCACGGGCGCCGGGTAGCCGATGCCCGCGTACGCCTGGAGGTACCCGATGCCGGAGCCTCCCGGGCCGCCCGGGTTGACCAGCAGGGAACCGATCCGCTTGCCCGGGCCCGTGGCCGCCTTGCGGGCGACCGCGATGTCGATGTCCTGGCCGTTGCCGGGGTGCGCGTAGTCCAGCGGGGCCTTCATGGTGGCGCACTGGAACCCCGGGGCACCGCAGTCCCGCCACGTCAGCTTCTGCGCGTAGTACGGCGCCAGCGCGGCCGGGATCGCCGTGGGCTCGGGCGACTGCGCGCCGGCGCTCCGGCTCGCCCCGGGTTCCGCGCCCGGGCCGGTCCGGCTGGCGGCCCCGGAGGAAGCGGCCGCGCTGGAGCCCGAGCTTGCCGAGGTGCACCCGGAGAGGAGCAGTCCGGCGGCGGCGATCACGGTTCCGGTGGTGCGCAGCAGGCGACTCGTGTCCATCTCCGGAGCGTACGGCCTGGCCGGTGCCCCTGAGCCGGAGGCCGCGCCCGGCCCCGGGGGTGACAGGGCGCGCACGCGACCCGCGCACCGGCGGGACGGGGCCGGCGCGGTCGCGGCCGTACGGGCGCCCGTACGGGTGAACCGGTCAACCGGCGTCCCCCGTCATCCCCGCCCCGGCGTACCGGAGCGCCGCCCCGCGGGGGCGCCGGGCCGCCGGGACCCCAGCTCCCCGCCCCGCCGGCTCAGCCCGCGCGCAGCGCCATCGTCATCGCCTCGACCGCGAGCAGCGGGGACACGTTGCGGTCCAGCGCCTCCCGGCACGCGATGATGCCCTCGATGCGGCGCAGGGTCCGCTCGGGGCCCGACGCGCGGGCGACCCGGTCGAGGTCCGGGCGTATCTCCTCATTGGCGATGGCCAGTCCGGAGCCGAGCTGGAGCGCCAGCACGTCCCGGTAGAAGCCGATCAGGTCGGTGAGGGCCAGGTCGAGGGTGTCGCGCTGGGTCCTGGTGCGGCGGCGCTTCTGCCGGTCCTCCAGGTCCTTCATCACCCCCGCGGTCCCCCGCGGCATCCGGCCGCCGGTGCCCGCGGCGGCGCCCATCGCGGCCCGTAGCTCCTCGGTCTCCTTGACGTCCACTTCCTCGGCCACCTGCTTGGCGTCCTCGGCGGCGGCGTCGACCAGCTCCTGGGCCGCCTTGAGGCACGCGCCCACGTCGTCCACCCGCAGCGGCAGCTTCAGCACGGCGGCCCGGCGGCTACGGGCCCGCTCGTCCGTGGCGAGCCGGCGGGCCCGGCCGATGTGCCCCTGCGTCGCGCGGGCGGCCGCGGCGGCCACCTCGGGCGCGATGCCGTCCCGCCGGACCAGTACGTCGGCGACGGCGGAGACCGACGGGGTACGCAGCGTCAGGTGACGGCAGCGGGACCGGATGGTGGGCAGTACGTCCTCCAGCGAGGGCGCGCACAGCAGCCACACCGTGCGCGGAGCGGGTTCCTCGACGGCTTTCAGCAGGACGTTCCCGGCGCCTTCGGTCAGCCGGTCGGCGTCCTCCAGGACGATGACCTGCCAGCGGCCCACGGCCGGGGACAGCTGCGCCCGGCGGACCAGGTCCCGGGTGTCCTTCACGCCGATGGAGAGGAGGTCGGTACGGACGATCTCCACATCGGAGTGGGTGCCGATCAGGGTGGTGTGGCAGCCGTCGCAGAATCCGCAGCCCGGTTCGCCGCCGAGCGCCCGGTCGGGGCTCGTGCACTGCAGGGCCGCCGCGAAGGCGCGGGCCGCGGTGGACCGGCCGGAGCCGGGCGGCCCCGTGAACAGCCAGGCGTGGGTCATCTTGGAGCCGGTCGCCGACTCGATGCCCGCGGCGTCGGCCGTGACCAGGGCGTCGGCGTCACGGGCGGCGGCGGCCAGCTGTGCCTGCACGCGCTCCTGGCCCACCAGGTCGTCCCATACGGGCATGCCGCCCACCACCCTTCTCTCTGTGTGCGTTCACTCGGTCACCCACCGCTCACCACCATTGTGGCGGGGCCCACTGACAATCCCGGCCGACGGCCTCGGGGGCCACGGCCCGGGCCCGATCAGCGGCGGCGCGGGCGGCGGCCCTCGTCGTCGTCCTCGCCCCGGCCCCGCGGCCCGAGCAGCTCGTCCGCGAGGGTCGGCAGATCGTCCATCGGGGTCTCCTCCGCCCAGTCCGAGCGGCGGCGCGGGCGGCCGGAGGCGTCCACGACCGGCAGCTCACGGGTGGCGTCGTTGCCGTTGCCACCCTCATCACGGGCGCCCCCGCGCTCGGCGCCGCCCTGCTCGTCCGCCGCATCCCGGAAGATCCGCTGCGGCACCCGGGACGTCGGATCGGAGCTCCGGACCGGCGGCAGCACGGCCGTCTCCTCGTTCGGCGAGACCGGACGCGCGGCGGCCGCGGTCCGGGGGTCGGCAGACCTGGAGGCCGACGGCGTCGACGCCTCAGGCCCCGGGCCCTGCTGCGGATCAATTTTCGGAACCGGCACCGTCTGGGTGATGTCGTCCGGCCCCACCACCGGCGTGACCACGGTGACCGCGTCCGCCGGATGCGCTCCCTCGACGGGGGCGGGGGCAGCGGGCGCCTCGGCGGCCTCCGCCTCCTTGACCATGTCCACCCGCCGGGTCGCGGGCGCCTCGGCGGCCGTCGCGGCCGCGCGAGCGGCGGCCTCGGCCTCGGCCCGGGCGGCAGCCTCGGCGGCGGCCCTCGCGGCATCCTCGGCCGCAGCACGAGCCGCAGCCTCGGCAGCGGCCTTCGCGGACGCGGCGGCCACCGCCGCCGCGGAAGCCTCGGCCAGCCGACGCGCCTCCTCCGCCTTCAGCAGCGCCTCCTCGGCCCGGCGCTGCTTCTCCAGCCGCCGTTCCTCGGCCTCGGCGCGCAGCCGCGCCTCTTCCTCGGCCTGCCGACGCAGCCGTTCCTGCTCCACCGCGCGGGCCTTCTCCTCGGCCTCCACGCGCAGCCGCTCGGCTTCGGCCCGGACCCGGGCCTCCTCCTCGGCGCGCAGCCGCTCTTCCTCCGCCTTGCGCGCGGCCTCGGCCTCGGCCTTGAGGCGGGCGGCCTCCGCCTCCCGGGCCAGCCGGGCTTCCTCCTCGGCCCGCAGCCGCGCCTCTTCGGCCTTGCGCGCGGCCTCCGCCTCGGCGGCCCTGCGCGCTTCCTCCTCCGCCCGGCGGCGCGCCTCGATCTGCGCCGCCACCTCGGCCTCGGACAGCGGCAGCATCCGGTCCATCCGGTGCCGGACGACCGTGGCCACCGATTCCGGGTCCTGGCCCGCGTCCACCACCAGATAGCGGCCGGGGTCGGACGCCGCCAGGGTCAGGAAACCGGCCCGCACCCGCTGGTGGAACTCCTGCGGCTCCGATTCCAGCCGGTCCGGCGCCTCCGTGAAGCGCTCGCGGGCCGTCTGCGGGGAGACGTCCAGCAGGACCGTCAGGTTCGGGACCAGTCCGTCGGTGGCCCAGCGCGAGATCCGGGCGATCTCGGTCGGGGACAGGTCGCGGCCCGCGCCCTGGTAGGCGACGGACGAGTCGATGTAGCGGTCGGAGATGACGACCGCGCCGCGCTCCAGGGCGGGCCGGACCACCGTGTCGACGTGCTCCGCCCGGTCGGCGGCGTACAGCAGCGCCTCAGCGCGGTTCGAGAGCCCGGCCGAGGAGACGTCGAGCAGGATCGAGCGCAGCCGCTTGCCCACCGGGGTGGCTCCCGGCTCGCGCGTGACGACGACCTCGTGGCCCTTGTTCCGTATCCACTCGGCGAGCTTCTCCACCTGGGTGGACTTGCCCGCGCCGTCGCCGCCCTCCAGGGCGATGAAGAATCCGGTGGCGGAGGCGGCCTGCACAGGCTCGCCGCCGCGCAGTGCCTCGCGCAGGTCCCGGCGCAGCGGGACGCCCCGGCGGTCGTCCGCCTTGATCAGGACGAGCACGGCGACCGGCAGCAGCAGCGCGCCGACCAGCAGGAGGACGAAGTCGGCGCCGCCGTGGTCGAAGACGACCTTGCCGGCCGCCAGCCGGTGCGGCCCGATCAGCGCGGCCAGCGCCGGGGCGCCGACGGCGCCGAGGCCGACGGCGACCCGGACGGCCGCGTGCAGGTGCTCGGTGACCCGCGCCCGGCGGAATTCCTCGGTCTCCTGGTCCAGCAGCGTGTGCCCGGTGTTGGCCGCCACGCCCGCGCCGGTTCCGGCGAGCAGCGTCAGGAAGAGGACCGTCGCGGTGTCCACGACCAGGCCGCTCAGCAGCAGGGCGAGCCCGGTGAGGGCGAGCGCCAGGGCCAGCAGGCGGCGCCGCGACAGTGCGGGCAGTATCTTCCCGGCCTGGGTGAGCCGGATCCCGGCGGCCGTGCCGCCGGCCAGCGCGAGCACCAGCAGCGCGAAGGTGGCCGGGCCGCCTTCCAGGTCGTACGCGTGCAGCGCGGCGACGCCGACGGCGCAGGCCACGGCTCCGGCGACCGCGGCGCAGGCGAGCACGAGCAGCCGGATGGCGCCCGTACGCCCCTTCTCGGGGCGGTCCCCCGCCTTCGGCGCGCGCAGCCCCTCCAGCGGGGACCGCGGGCGCGGGGTCTTCGTCTCGGGGAGCACCAGCGGCAGCAGCAGCGAGACGGAAGCGGCGAAGAGCCCGGCGGCGACGTACGAGCCCAGCGCGGCCTGGTTCGCCGCGAACCAGTCGACCCCGAGGCCGATGGCCCGGCCGAGCAGGGTGGCCGCGAGCAGCGCGGCGGCGGCGACCGGCAGCGCGGCGAACGCCGTACGCAGGGTCAGGCGCCGCAGGGTGTCCAGGTGGTCCGGCAGCGGCCGTACGGTCGCCCCCTCGGGCGGCGGTCCGGGCAGCAGGGCCGGGGCGGCGCTCTCCTTGGCCAGCGTCCACAGGCGCTCGGCGGCGCCGGAGACGAAGACGGTCGCGAGCAGCACGGTCAGCGCGTGCTCCGGGATCCAGTCGAGCCAGAGCGGGGCCACGACGAACAGCGCGATGCGCACCCCGTCGGCCCCGATCATGGTCCAGCGGCGGTCCAGCGGGCCGCCCGGCGCCGTGAGCTTGGTCAGCGGGCCGAGCAGGACCGCGCCGCAGACCACGGTGGCCAGGACGCGGACGCCGAGGACCGCGGCGACGGCGAGCGCGACACCGCGGGCGCCACCGCCGAACGAGCCTTCCGAAACGGCGGCCTGGAGCGCCAGCAGCACCAGGACCAGCAGGGCGAGCATGTCGCCGATGCCGCTCACGAGCTGGGCGCTCCACAGGCGGCGCAGCCTGGGCGTGCGCAGCAGGGCGCGCACCGCACGCTCGCGGGAGTCCGCGGCGAGGGCTTCGTCGTAGGTCGGGGCGGAAGGGGAGGTCTCGGGGGCCGTGACGACCGTTGGCTGCTCGGCTCGCGTCATCCGCCCAGCCTATCCGCTGCGCTTGGCGGGTGCGGAGGGCTGTGGACAAGGTCCACTCGCCGCCCGTCCACAGGCCGTCCTCAAGCCGTCAGCGGACGCCGCGGACGGCCCGCGGACAGCTGGACGGTGCGGCCCCGGCGCCGGTCCGAGGGCCCGCCCGCACACTGCCCCGGCCCTGCCCGCACACCGCAGAGGCCCCCACCCCACACACCGCCGAGGGCCCCGCGCCTGCGCGCGGGGCCCTCGGTTCGAGCGGTACGGCCGCCACCTGCCGGGTGGTGGCGGAGGTGGTGCTATTCGTCCGCCGCCGGGGTGGTCGCGGCCTTCTTGGCCACCGTCTTCTTCGCCGTCGTCGTCGTCTTCTTGGCGGCCGTCTTCTTGGCCGTCGTCGTCTTCTTCGCCGCGGTGGCCTTCTTGGCCGCGGTCGCCTTCTTGGCCGGGGCCTTCTTGGCGGTCTTCTTCACCGGGGCCTTCGCCCGCTTCTCCGCGAGCAGCTCGTAGCCCCGCTCCGGCGTGATCGTCTCGACGTCGTCGTCCCGCCGCAGCGTCGCGTTCGTCTCGCCGTCCGTCACGTAGGGCCCGAAGCGGCCGTCCTTGACCACCACCGGCTTCTCGCTGACCGGGTCGGTGCCCAGTTCCTTCAGCGGCGGCTTGGCCGCGGCCCGGCCGCGCTGCTTGGGCTGGGCGTAGATCGCCAGCGCCGCGTCGAGCGTGATCGAGAAGAGCTGGTCCTCGGTCTCCAGGGAGCGCGAGTCCGTGCCCTTCTTGAGGTACGGGCCGTAGCGGCCGTTCTGCGCGGTGATCTCGACGCCTTCGGCGTCCACGCCGACGACGCGCGGCAGCGACATCAGCTTGAGCGCTTCCTCCAGCGTCACCGTGTCGAGGCTCATCGACTGGAAGAGCGACGCGGTCCGCGGCTTGACCGCGTTCTTGCCGGTCTTCGGGGTGCCCTCGGGCAGGATCTCCGTCACGTACGGCCCGTAGCGGCCGTCCTTCGCGACGATCTGGTTCCCGCTGACCGGGTCCTGGCCCAGCTCGAACTCGCCGCTCGGCTTCGCGAAGAGCTCCTCCGCGTACTCGACCGTCAGCTCGTCGGGAGCCATGTCCTCCGGGACGTCCGCGCGCTGGTGGCCCTCGGCGTCCTTCTCACCGCGCTCGACGTACGGCCCGTAGCGGCCGACCCGCAGCACGATGCCCTCGCCGACCGGGAAGGAGGAGATCTCCCGGGCGTCGATCGCGCCGAGGTCCGTGACCAGCTCCTTCAGCCCGCCCAGGTGGTCGCCGGTGGCCGGGACCACCTCGGAGGCGTCCTCGGAGCCGAAGTAGAACCGCTTGAGCCACGGCACGGACTGCGCCTCGCCCCGCGCGATGCGGTCGAGGTCGTCCTCCATCTTGGCGGTGAAGTCGTAGTCGACGAGCCGGCCGAAGTGCGTCTCCAGCAGGTTCACCACGGCGAACGACAGGAAGGACGGCACGAGCGCCGTGCCCTTCTTGAAGACGTAGCCGCGGTCGAGGATCGTGCCGATGATCGACGCGTAGGTCGACGGGCGGCCGATCTCGCGCTCTTCCAGCTCCTTGACCAGCGAGGCCTCGGTGTAGCGGGCCGGGGGCTTGGTCGAGTGGCCGTCGGCGGTGATGTCCTCGCCGGTCAGCGCGTCGCCCTCGGCGACCTGGGGCAACCGCTTCTCGCGGTCGTCCAGCTCGGCGTTCGGGTCGTCGGCGCCTTCGACGTACGCCTTCATGAAGCCGTGGAAGGTGATCGTCTTGCCGGAGGCGGAGAACTCGGCGTCGCGGCCGTCGCTCGCCCGGCCGCCGATCTTGACGGTGACCGAGTTGCCGACCGCGTCCTTCATCTGGGAGGCGACGGTCCGCTTCCAGATCAGCTCGTACAGGCGGAACTGGTCGCCGGTCAGACCCGTCTCGGCGGGCGTGCGGAAACGGTCGCCCGAGGGGCGGATCGCCTCGTGCGCCTCCTGCGCGTTCTTGACCTTGCCCGCGTAGACGCGCGGCTTCTCCGGCAGGTATTCGGCCCCGTAGAGCTGCGTGACCTGCGCCCGGGCGGCCGTGACGGCCGTCTCGGACAGCGTCGTGGAGTCCGTACGCATATAGGTGATGAAGCCGTTCTCGTACAGCTTCTGCGCGACCTGCATGGTCGCCTTCGCACCGAAGCCGAGCTTGCGCGAGGCCTCCTGCTGGAGCGTGGTCGTACGGAACGGCGCGTACGGGGAGCGGCGGTACGGCTTGGACTCGACCGAGCGGACCGCGAAGGCGACCCCGTCGAGCGCGGCGGCCAGGGAGCGCGCGTTGGCCTCGTCGAGGTGCAGCACCTCGCTCTTGAGCTGCCCGGTGGATCCGAAGTCGCGGCCCTGCGCGACGCGCTTGCCGTCCACCGTGTTCAGGCGGGCGACCAGCGAGGACGGGTCGGAAGCGTCACCGGCGCGGCCGGTCGAGAAGGTTCCGGTCAGGTCCCAGTACTCGGCGGAGCGGAAGGCGATGCGCTCGCGCTCCCGCTCGACGACCATGCGGGTGGCCACCGACTGGACGCGGCCCGCCGACAGCTTCGGCATGACCTTCTTCCACAGGACCGGCGAGACCTCGTAGCCGTAGAGGCGGTCGAGGATGCGGCGGGTCTCCTGGGCGTCGACCATGCGCTGGTTGAGCTCGCGCGGGTTGGCGACGGCGTCGCGGATCGCGTCCTTGGTGATCTCGTGGAAGACCATCCGGTGGACGGGGACCTTGGGCTTGAGGACTTCCTGCAGGTGCCACGCGATGGCTTCGCCCTCGCGGTCCTCATCGGTGGCGAGGAAGAGTTCGTCGGACTCGGCCAGCAGCTCCTTGAGCTTCCTGACCTGCGCCTTCTTGTCGGCGTTCACGACATAGATCGGCTGGAAGTCGTGCTCGACGTCCACGCCGAGACGGCGGACCTCGCCCGTGTACTTCTCGGGGACCTCCGCGGCGCCGCTCGGGAGGTCGCGGATGTGCCCGACGCTCGCCTCGACGACATATCCCGGGCCGAGGTAGCCCTTGATCGTCTTCGCCTTGGCAGGAGACTCGACGATGACGAGTCGGCGGCCGCCCTTTGCGGTCTCGCTAGTCGGGGACAACTTGGCTCTTCTCTCCGGTCGGCACTCGGTCGCGGTACGGCGACGCTGCGGAGTGTGACGGTACAACCCGCCCCCGTGTCAAACGGGACAAGCCCGCAACGGCCACTCGAACGGTAACCCGACAAGTGCCACTTCTGCCGCCCGGATGGCGCGGCGGACCCTTCCCGATCATCGCGCGGGAGGTCCGGGGGCCGTCCGGTCCCTCCCCCGGAGCGCCCGGTTCAGAGGCGGCCCAGGCACCACGCGCCGAGGGCCAGCGACCCCGCGCCCGCCAGCACCGCGACCGGTACGGCCACGGCGTGGCGCACGCCCTCGGCGACCGGCGCGCCGCGCCGTGCGCGCGCCCCCGTCCAGGTCAGCAGGATCGCCCCGAACAGCAGGAACACCGTTGCGGCGAACACCGCCGGGCCGCTCTCCATACCGTCTCCCCCCGCCGCGGGCGCGGCCCGCGAGCCGCTGCCGGAGTCCCCCCGGACTCCCCCGGTCCGGACCTTTCCAGCCCCGGGCGTACGGCGCGCCAACCCCGGGTTAACTCATGGCTCGCCGGCCGCGCGGGCTCCAGGAACCCCTGCTCCACCAGCAGGCGGATCGCCTCCGGGGTGCGGTCCCGCAGGAGCACCGGATCCTCCTCGACCAGGTGGGCGATCGCGTCGAGGATCCGCCCGGCGCTCAGTGAGCCGTCACACACTCCGGCGAAGCCCGCGCCGACCGTGTCGACCTTGGTGGCGCGCCGCATCCCGCGGTTCTGCCGGAGCACGACGTGCTCGGGGTCCTCCGCGCCGGGGGCGCCTACCTGCTCCTGGACGACCTCCTCGACGAGCCGGAAGTACCCCTCCAGGAGCGCCGCGTCGTCGTGCTCGCGCAGGTAGTCCTGGCGGGCGAAATGGGCCCGGACCGTGTCGCCGAGGGGCTGCTCCACCGAGTGCGGCCACTCCTCGACCACGATCGAGGGGACCGCCGCGTCCGTGCGGCGCAGGGTGATCCAGCCGAAGCCGACCGCCTTGGTCTTGCGCGCCTCGAATTCCTCCAGCCAGGCCTCGTAGCGCCGCGCGTAGGCCTCGGGGTCCTCGCGGTGGTCGCCCGCGTCCCGCAGCCAGAGCTCCGCGTACTGCGTCACGTCCTGCACATCGCGCTGCACGATCCACGCGTCACAGCCCGCCGGGACCCAGGACCGCAGCCGGTCGTGCCAGTCCTCGCCCTCGACGTGCTGCCAGTTGGCCAGGAACTGCGCATATCCGCCCGGATTCAGCCGGTCGCCCGCTTGGCGGACCAGCGCGCGGCACAGGTCGTCCCCGCCCATCCCGCCGTCCCGGTAGGTCAGCCGGGCCCCGGGGGAGATCACGAAGGGCGGGTTGGAGACGATCAGGTCATAGGTCGCGTCGCCGACCGGCTCGAAGAGCGAACCGGTGAGCAGCTCGGCCTCCGGCGCCCCCGACAGCGCGAGCGTCAGCCGGGTGAAGTCCAGCGCGCGGGGGTTGACGTCGGTGGCGGTGACCCGGGTCGCGTGCCGCGCGGCGTGCAGCGCCTGGATGCCGGACCCGGTACCGACGTCCAGGGCCGAGCCGACCGGGGTGCGGACGGTGATCCCGGCCAGGGTGGTGGAGGCCCCTCCGACGCCGAGGACCACGCCCTCCTCCCGGCTGCCGATCCCGCCGGCCCCGCCGACCGCGCAGCCCAGATCCGAGACGATGAACCAGTCCTCGCCGTCGGGACCGCCGTACGGGCGTACGTCCACCACGGCGTGTACGTCGTCCCCCGCGCGCCGCAGCCAGCCGTCGGCCAGCGCCTCCTCGACGGGCAGCGCGGCCGCGGCCCGGTCGTACGGCACGGGCCGCTGGAGCAGGAACAGCCGCACCAGGCTCGCCAGCGGGCCGTCGGCCCGGGTGGCGCGCAGGGCGGGAACAGTCTCGCTGCGGGCCAGCGCGGCGTAGGCGGGGGCGCCGAGCAGGTCGAGCAGGCCGTCGGCGGTGAAGCCCGCGGCGAGCAGGGCCGAGCGCAGGGCGCCGGCGCGGTCGGGCGAGGGCAGGCGGGGAAGGCTGGTGGTACTCACCGGTCCATTGTGTCCGCTGCCACCGGGAATCCGTGCGACGTACGGGACACGGCCGGGGAACGCGCCGGGAAGCGGCCGCGGCCGGCGGCCCGGGCGGGAGGCCGCGGGGACCCGGCCGGGCGCGCGGCAGGGCGGCCGGGCCCGTTTCCGGTCCCGGCCGCCCTGGTCGGCGTACGCCCTGTCAGCGGGCGGGCCGTCAGCTCTTGGAGGGCTCCGGGGTCGCCTGGACCTGGCAGCCCTTCTGGCCGTTCATCGCCTTGTCGAGGCCGCCCGACTTCAGCTTCTCCAGGGCCGCCTTGCCGCCCTGGGTGGTCTGGTCGAGGCCGCTGGCGATGGTCTTGAGGCCCTCCGCGAACTTGCCCTGGTCCTTGGGGTCGAGGGCGTCCATCTTCGTCTTGAGGTCCGCGTAGCCCTTGGAGGTGTCCTCGAAGCCCTTGACGGCGGCCTTCTGCGTCGCCTCACCGTCCTTGACCGGAGGAACTCCCGCGCTGGTCAGGGCGGAACCCATGGCCTTGTAGGACTCGGACATGGTCTGGAACGCGCCCGCGTCCGTCTTCTGCACGTCCTCGGGCTTGCTGCTCTCGGTCGCCACGCGCTTGATGTCCGCGTTGGCTCCCTCGATCTTCTTCAGCTCGGGCTGCCACTTGTCGCAGACCTTCTTGGCCCAGTCGTCGGTCTTGTTGCCGCCGTCGTCACCGCAACCGGACAGCACGAGCATCAGTACCGCGCCGCCGGACAAGGCGGCCGCAAACTTCTTGTTCACCGGATCGGTCCCTTCCAAGGCTCTCGGCCCGGAAGATACACGTCTGCATCCGGATAAGCGGAAAGACGGACAGACGGCGCGTCAGTCCGCGCCGTCCGTCCGCCATTCGGTCCCTTGCGGCGGCCCTCGGGGAGGGCCGGTCGCCGCTCCGTCAGGAGACCACCGCCGGGTCGGTCGGCTGGGCCACCCGCTCGGCCGCGCCACTGCCGGTGTCGTCGCCGACCGTGATGCCGCGCCGCTTGGACACGTACACCGCGGTGACGATCACGAAGATCGCCACGACGGCGACGACCGCGCGGACGGTCGCGCTGGCGTCGGCGCCGTAGCTGAACTGCACGACGGCCGGGGCGATCAGCAGCGCCACCAGGTTCATCACCTTGAGCAGCGGGTTGATCGCCGGGCCGGCGGTGTCCTTGAACGGGTCGCCGACGGTGTCGCCGATGACGGTCGCGGCGTGGGCGTCGCTGCCCTTGCCGCCGTAATGGCCGTCCTCGACGAGCTTCTTCGCGTTGTCCCACGCCCCGCCGGAGTTGGCGAGGAAGACGGCCATCAGCGTGCCGGTGCCGATGGCGCCGGCCAGGTAGGAGCCGAGCGCGCCGACGCCGAGGCTGAAGCCGACCGCGATGGGGGCCATCACGGCGAGCAGGCCGGGCGTGGCGAGTTCGCGCAGCGCGTCCTTGGTGCAGATGTCCACGACGCGCCCGTACTCGGGCTTCTCGGTGTAGTCCATGATCCCGGGGTGCTCGCGGAACTGGCGGCGCACCTCGTAGACCACGGCCCCGGCGGAGCGGGACACCGCGTTGATGGCCAGGCCCGAGAACAGGAAGACGACGGCCGCGCCGAGGATCAGCCCGACGAGGTTGTTCGGCTGCGAGATGTCCAGGCTCAGGCCCATGTCGCCGGCCTTGGCGCCGACGTCCTTGACGGCCGTGGCGATGGCGTCGCGGTACGAGCCGAAGAGCGCGGCGGCGGCCAGTACGGCGGTGGCGATGGCGATGCCCTTGGTGATCGCCTTGGTGGTGTTGCCCACCGCGTCCAGGTCGGTGAGGACCTGGGCGCCCGCGCCCTCGACATCGCCGGACATCTCCGCGATGCCCTGGGCGTTGTCGGAGACGGGGCCGAAGGTGTCCATGGCGACGATGACGCCCACGGTGGTCAGCAGGCCGGTGCCGGCCAGGGCCACCGCGAAGAGCGCCAGCATGATCGACGTGCCGCCGAGCAGGAACGCGCCGTAGACGCCGAGGCCGATGAGCAGCGCGGTGTAGACGGCGGATTCCAGGCCGATGGAGATGCCGGCGAGGACGACGGTGGCCGCGCCGGTCAGCGAGGACTTGCCGATGTCCTGGACGGGACGCCGGGTGGTCTCGGTGAAGTAGCCCGTGAGCTGCTGGATGAGGGCCGCGAGCACGATGCCGATGGCCACGGAGACGAGCGCGAAGACGCGCGGGTCGCCGGCGTGGCCGGTGATGGCCGCGTCCTCCACGCCGACCAGGTCCTTGAAGCTGGACGGCAGGTAGACCAGGACCGCGACGGCGACCAGCACCAGCGAGATCACCGCGGAGATGAAGAAACCGCGGTTGATGGCGGTCATGCCGCTGCGGTCGGTGCGGCGCGGGGAGACCGCGAAGATGCCGATCATGGCGGTGATGACGCCGATGGCGGGCACGATCAGCGGGAAGGCCAGCCCCAGGTCGCCGAAGGCGGCCTTGCCGAGGATGAGCGCCGCGACGAGCGTGACGGCGTACGACTCGAAGAGGTCGGCGGCCATGCCCGCGCAGTCGCCGACGTTGTCGCCCACGTTGTCGGCGATGGTCGCGGCATTGCGCGGATCGTCCTCCGGAATGCCCTGCTCGACCTTGCCGACCAGGTCGGCGCCGACGTCGGCGGCCTTGGTGAAGATGCCGCCGCCGACGCGCATGAACATCGCGATCAGGGCCGCGCCGAGGCCGAAGCCCTCCAGGACCTTGGGGGCGTCGGCGGCGTAGACGAGCACGACGCAGGAGGCGCCGAGCAGGCCGAGGCCGACGGTGAACATGCCGACCACGCCGCCGGTGCGGAAGGCGATCCGCATCGCCTTGTGGGAGACCTCGGTGAGGTCCTTGGCGGGTTCGCCCTCGGCGGGGGTGGCCTCGCGGGCGGCCGCGGCGACGCGCACGTTGGCGCGGACGGCCAGCCGCATGCCGATGTAGCCGGTGGCGGCCGAGAACAGCGCGCCGACGAGGAAGAAGGCGGAACGTCCCGCCCGCTGCGTCCAGTTCTCGGCGGGGAGCATGAAGAGCAGGAAGAACACGACGACGGCGAAGATGCCGAGGGTGCGCAACTGCCGCCCCAGGTAGGCGTTGGCGCCCTCCTGGACGGCCGCCGCGATCTCCTTCATCCGGTCGGTTCCCTCGTCGGCGGCCAGGACCTGGCGGACCAGGACCTGTGCGACGACGAGTGCGGCGAGTGCCACCGCCGCGATGACGATCACGATAAGCCGATTGTCATCGGTGAGCACCGCTGCCGAGAGCTGAGCGGTGCCGTCTTGCGCGAGAGGGGTGAAGAGCCCCGTCATTCGTCCTCCTTGACGTGATGAGCTCAAGATGTGGACGGATTGTAGGGAGCGCCACCTGATCAAAACAGGGGGCGGGAAACGGAATTGGCCTGCTCTTGCTCCTCAGCAATAGATCGCGTCACGCCATTACCCTCGAAAGTAGTAATGGGGCAAACCCATTGACAGATCGCCGCTCCCGCACGGAAGGGCCGCGGATCGCCGTGCATTCGATCTAGGAAAAGGAAAAAGGCCCTGCTCAGCAGGGCCTCGAAAAAACATAGGAAGATGAGATTAAAGATCTAGGAGGAGAAAAAGCGGAGGAACGCGCCGCGTCCCCGGAAGTCGCGCGGCGTCTACGGGCGTGCGGAGAGCCCGGTCGTCGGCCAGCTCATCCTGATGACACCGCCCGATTCCCCACTGGTCACCTCGAGATCGTCCACGAGCCCGCTGATGACCGCGAGGCTCATCTCGTCGTCGGCGTCGCTGTCGCCCTCCACCGCCGCGGGGGCGGGGTCGTCGGAACCCGCGCCGGAGTCGGGCGTGGCGTGGCTGCCGGAGGGGCCGGGGACCTCGTCGCCGACCTCGATGGTGAAGACCTTCTCGTCCTCGGTCAGCACGACGCGGACGGGAGCGAGGAGCCCGTTGCCCCGGTGCAGGCCCACGGCGCGCGAACAGGCCTCGCCCACGGCGAGTCTGACCTCGTCGAGCACGGCCTCCTCCACGCCGGCCCGGCGCGCCACGGCGGCCGCGACCAGGCGGGCCGTCCGGACGTGTTCGGGCTGAGCGCTGAAGCGGAGTTCAACGGTGGCCATGCGCGTCCCCCTCGGATTACGGGCGTGCCTTGCGGGGGCCCGGACCACTGTGGTCCGGAACCCCCCGCTCCTACTGCCGGGATCCGTCAGTCGGTGGCGTTGACGGCGTCTTCCACCGTGGTGTGAATCGGGAACACCTTGGTGAGACCGGTAATGCGGAAAATCTTGAGGATGCGCTCCTGGTTGCACACCAGGCGCAGCGAGCCCTCGTGCGCACGGACGCGCTTGAGGCCTCCCACGAGCACACCGAGGCCGGTGG
>NZ_JBWKDV010000018.1:0-94132 GCF_056435825.1 Streptomyces sp. NPDC043876
CCCGCGGAGCGGGTACCTGAGCGCTGCGCGCTCAGGAGAGAACCGCCTCGCTTCGCTCGGCGGGGCTCGGCTTCGCCGAGCCAGGGCCGGCCCTTCGGGCCGGTGTCCTGCGCTTCGCTCCGGACGGGTTGGGGGTCTCGCTTCGCTCCACCCCCAACGGCCTGCTTCGCAGGCCTGAATGACCCCGTTTCACGGGGTCCGAGCCTTCGGCTCGTTGCGGCGTCCGCTTCGCTCCCACCCCCGGCCCTTCCGGCTCCGCCTCCAGGACCAGCCCACTCCGCGGGCGGCCAGCAGCAGTGAGCACCGGGGCCACCGTCTCCTGGGTACCGGGGAAAGGTCGATCAGTCCAGGCAGTCAGCACGCGTGAGACGGCTCGCACTGCCCTGGTGCGAGGTGGGTCAGAAGGTGTGCCACTCCTCGGCGGGGATGCAGTCCCACATGTCTCCGGTCCAGCCTTTGAAGAGGAAGACCGGCCGGGTCAGGACGATGTCGCCGGCCCGCTGGACGCGGATGAACAGGCCCAGGTCGCCTGAGACCGGATTCCCGTCCGGGGCGTACTTCAAATCCGTGTGCGCATGCTCTTCGGCATAAGCATGCAGCCAGTCCTCGGCCTCCGAGGGAACACGCCCGACCAGACCTATACCGTCCACAGTGACCTGAGGGCCATTCAGGGCATCAACGGCCACGGCCGCCAGGTGGCCCGCACCCGTGTAGTAGAGCGCCACCCCAGGGTCGGGGTATCGCTCCCAGCTTGGCACCCGACTCCGGTCGGGATACTCGGCACAAGTCCGTGTACGGGGTTCCGGGCCGCTGAGCGCCGCAGCCACCTCGTCCGACCTCATACCGAACTCCAACAGACCCACGCCAACCAGCGGGCTCCACACCCACTGCTCACGCTCCCCGTCCTCTTTGACGTCCCACAGACCCAACGCCTTATTCCCCCACAGCCAGCTACTTCTTCTTTGCACTGCCTCGATCCCACCAGACCACCACACCCCCACCGTGCTGCCAGCAGCCAGGGCCACGACCACTCTGTGACTCAATCTGGTATGCGGGTAAACTCGGGCAACGAGGCCGAGCACCACACCTGGTGCGGCGGTAGGGTCGCTGCATGTGGGTGGGACTGGATGAGGTCGACTGGGCGGCACTGAAGCACAACTACGGGTCGGCCGAGGACGTGCCCGACTTGCTGCGCAGGTGCGCGGGGCCGGACCCGGGCGATGCCGAGGACGCAGCGTGTGACCTGCTCAACCTGTTGTTTCATCAAGGCGGTTGGGTCTGCTCTGCCGCATCAGCTGCGCTGCCCTTCCTCCTGCTTCTTGCCGCGGCGGCAGAGGTGAAATGTCGTCGCACGGTGATGGAGCTGGTGGCGAGGCTGGCGTCGGAGGCGCAGCAGGTCCGCGAGCAGTTCCTCGATCCCGGCTGGCGGCCAGCGTGGGAGCGAGTCCTGCCTGAGGTTCTGGTCCTGCTGGAGGACCCTGAGCCCTGGATTCGGCGGGACGCCGCTGACGTGGTCGGTGTCTGCGGCAGCTCTGGTGAGCTGACTCTGCCTTCGCTGCTGAGGCGGTGGCAGGCCGAGGATGATCCAGCGACCCGGCTCGATGTGATCCTCGCACTCGGGCAGGCTGTGTTGCGACAGCCCGCGGGCGTGCACGCCGCCGAAGTCTTCGACCTCCTTCAGGGGCTGCTCGATGCCCCTGAGGCGCAAGTGCGCCTGGCCGCAGTGCACGCACTCGCCCCAAGCAAGCCGGACCTTCCCGAACAGCGGCTGGAGCTGTTGTTGGAGGCAGTCCGGGACCCCAGTGTCGAGTTGTGGCGCCACACTACGGCGATGGACTCCGGAGTACAGGGTGTCCAGCACCGGACCGCAGCCCTGTTTCCCGGGCCGTCCACCGGCTTCGCTCTTGGCCTGCTGAACGACCATGTCGCCGAAGAGCAGAGGACCGGCGCCCTGGCCCAGGCAGCAGGGCTGCTGGCCCAGTGGCGCTCCCCTGCCTCTGCTCTTCTCCTCCGCATCGCCGCCCGTCTGAACGACCCTGCCTGCGAGGCCCGATTCCGGGCAGCCGAGCTGCTGGCCTGCCTTGGTCCCGCAGCCTCTGCCCACGCCGACGAGGTCGCCGCACTGCTCGGCGACAACGCTGCGAGGACGACCCGAAAGCAGGAGACCGTCAGCGAGGCCGCCTTGTGGGCGCTGGCCAGGATGAACGATCCGCGGTGCCTGCCGGGCCTGATCGAGCTGGTGGCCGGCGCGCGGTCCGGGTTCGCGTCGAACTCCGCCAGCTACCCCGCCACCGCCGGCTGGCACCATGCGGTCCTCCCCTCGCTCCCGGAGGTACTCGGATACCTTGCGGACCACATCGAGCGACTGCTGCCAGCGGTCTGCGGCCAGCTCAGTACGAGCACGGACGAGCTGGTCATCAACCGTTTCTGCCGGGTGCTTGCGGGCTGGGGCCCTGCCGCGAAGGCAGCGGTTCCGGAGCTTCTCAACCTCATGGAGGACGACCGGAACTGGGGCGGCGCGGCGCTCGCCCTCGCCGGCATCGGACCTGCGGGCAACGGGGCCCGGGAACTGCTGCTGGCCCGGGCGGACGCAGGGGGGACGCACACGGAGCTCGCGGCATGGGCCTACTGGAAAGTCAGTGGTGAGCCCGGACCGCTCCTGGAGGCATTCGAACGGGCCGCGCC
Source organism: Streptomyces sp. NPDC043876 (assembly GCF_056435825.1). NCBI lineage: Bacteria > Bacillati > Actinomycetota > Actinomycetes > Kitasatosporales > Streptomycetaceae > Streptomyces > Streptomyces sp. NPDC043876. The sequence continues at coordinate 2,686 of NZ_JBWKDV010000018.1, forward strand.
TCAGGGAAACATCCCGCGTCCTGCCCTGCGCAAGCTCGCCGACCTCGGCCTACATGCTGCCGGCTTCGCGAACCGGCTCCGGGCGATGACCACCGACACCGACCCCTGGTCCCGCGTCGAGGCAGCCCACGCCCTGTGGGCCGCCACCGGCGACACACAGACCGCTGTCCCCGCGCTGATGACCGCCGTACAGGGCCTGGCCAAGGGCGACTACCTTCCCGTCATGCTCCCCGCCGTGCGCCACCTGGCACAGATCGGCCCCGCCGCGCGGCCCGCCGCCCAACTCCTGCACGCCGTAACCCACCATGACCTGCGGCTACGCAGCAGCGGCGCCTGGCGCGGCTTCACCCAGGATGAAGACATCCGCGCTGCTGTCGACGAACTCCTCGCCGTCTGCGGGTGACCCGTCCATCGCCGCGGCCTTCCAGACGGGCGTTGAGGCCCTCACCCCGGCTACAGGTAGTGCGCGGCGCCGGCATAGGACATGCCCAGCGCTGCGGTGAGCTGCTTGAGATCGAGTTCGCCAGCGAGGGTGAGCAGCCGCGTGGAGCGCAGGACGCGAGGCAGCAGGCCGACGGGGGCCAGGCTGTCGCGGATGTGGGCTGGGCCGGCCGGACCGGTGGTGATTCTGGTCAGTCGGGTTACCAGCATGTGCGGGTTGTCGGTGCGCAGGGCAGTCCGGTGGCCGAGGCAGTCCTTGAGTGCGTTCCAGGTCGCGGTGTCGAGTTCGATGCTGATGGAGCGGCCGGGAAAGCGGACCCTGCGGCAGTCGGTGTTGACGTGGTCGAGGGTGAGGAGGCGCAGTTCGGTGGTGGTCGCGGCGTGGAGGAGCGCGGCCAGTCCGATGAACGCCTCGTGCGGGTGGACGTCCGTGCCGCTGCTCCAGCGCCGGAAGAGGACACGCTGCTCGGCCAGGGTGAGGGTCGTGCCCCGGAAACCGCGTGACTGTGGGGCATCGAGGAGCGCACCGGCATTGTGGAGGACCACGCCGGTGCGGTGGACGTGGGCGAAGAACGGGCGTAGTCCCGCGAGCCAGGAGGCCCGGCGGGCCGGGTTGCGGGCCAAGAACGCTTCCAAGTCCGTAATCCTCAAGGTTGCCCACGTGGTGTGTCCCTGCGCATGGGCGTAGAGCGCCAGGTCCCGAATGGTGTCGAGGCGGACCTCGATGGTCTTCAGCCGATTCGGCTGCAGCCCCAGCCCCTCAGCCCGCTCACGCTGGACCAGCAGCGCCTCTGCGAAGCCGCGAACGGCGGGGCGCAGCGGGGCGGGGACAGCTTGGATGCGGCGTTCCCGGCGGGCAGCAGCTCTCGCGTCCTCGGTTTCACCGGGCCCGAGGAGGTGCTGGGCGCGGAAGAAGTCGGCGAGGAGCCGGCCGAGCCACGAAGTCTTGCCGCGCGCGTGGATGAGGAGCGAACGCGGGTCGGCAGTGCCGGCATCGAGGATCAGACGGGCTGTGTGGGCAATGGCATCCGCGGCGTAGAAGGCGTGCCGGTGAGTCGCCAGATCCGCGGTGAAGGCATCCCACCAGGAAGGTCTCTGCGGCAACCTTCCGGCCCAGCTGGCCGCACGGGTCTCCACCGTATGCGGCGACTGCTCGTAACAGGCCTTGCACATCCCCCGCGCCCACTGAGACAGGGCACCGCATCCCGAACACGCGACGAGAGGCTCCGCCATCGCGGGATCGGAGCACGGCCGACACCGCTGGGTCGCCGACTCCAGAGTCCGGCGGCGGCCGCAACGCCGGCACGGACCGGGCGCGGGCCGGCCTGCTGCACGACGGCGGCACGCCGCGCAGCTCTCCTCCGTCGCACGCCTGCCTCCGCCACAGCCCGGACACGTGCGCGAGCACCAGGCGCAGCGGCCGGTGCCCGGACGCAGCCAGCGCAGTTTCGTACAGCCCGGGCAACAGCCCTGGACAGCGTCGGGAATGGATGCAGCCATGCGATGCAGTCCAGGTTTGTAGGTGGACGTAGGTGGGTGCGGTCAGAGAGGAGGCAGCGACCGGGTTGGCAACGCCGGCTTGACGGTCGCTGGTGCAGTCCGGGCGGATCGGCGGCGGGCGTCCCCCTGGGGCGAGCAGGCTGGTCAGCTCCGCGATGGCCTCCGGCGGGGGCTTGCGCGGGCAGTCACTCGATTGAGGGGAGGTCGTCCGCAGCGTTGCGTCGTTTATGGAGTTGGGCGGTATGACCGCGATCAGCGCGGACCACCGAAAGGACAAACATGTTGCAATGCGCTCGCACTCGTGCCCGGGTCGCGTCAGTGATCACCACGTCGGTGCTCTCCGTGGGCCTACTGGTGCCGTCGGCCTCCGCGGCCATGATGGCCGACCCAAACCCTTCGGCTCCCGGTCTCACCATGGGCGCCCTGACCGTGATCAACTCTGCCGTCTACTTCCCCGAGACCTTCCTGAACTACAACTAACACGATCTGGCCTGCGACGTCGTCAGGGTTCTGGGTGGCTGGCGTCCAAGCCGCGCAGCGGACGCAGGGCCTAGTCAGGGCCCGCTGCGCGGCGGCCCTGACCAGCCGTGTCGGAGACGCTTGTCAGCCAAGTCAGCTCTGGGCACCCGAGGGTAGGGCAGGGGGTACGGGGCTTGCAGGGCATGGGGTGCCTCCCAATCGTGGCCGGGGGATAGCTGTTGCGTTGCGGATGATCATGGGAAAATCCGCGTGGGTCGACACCGTGCCGGGCCAGTAAGTAAGGAGGTAGCTATGTCTGACGAGAGCACCCCGGAAGGTCGCAAGGATGCCCCCGAAGCTCAGGCGTCTTACGAGATCGTCATCGAAGAGGAAACTGAGTACCCAGCCATTGATGTCTTCGAGGAGTAACCGCCGATGGGGAGCAAGCCGCCTGCCTGGTAAGTAGCTCACGCGGGCAGCGTCAGAACGGCGAGTCCGAGCCCCGAAGTCTTCGCGATGACACGGACGGCAGAGCGGTGGAACGTTCCCGTCCGCGTCCGAGCCCCCGAGGGTCAGCGGCTCTATGTGGTTCACGTCGACAGCGGACGGCAGGAACGCTACCCCGCACCGTGCGGCACTCCGCAGAGCCCGCCTTACGGAGCACCCACCGGAGCCGTGCCGCAGTGTTGTTGCCCGCTGCGATTACCTCGCGCCGCTTCGGCCGTGCCCGCACCGAGGGGCGGATCCTCGTATGACTGTCTGATTACATGGTTCGCAGCGACCCTAACGGGCAGGCGCAGCCGGCGGCGGCCAGTCTAGTGAGTCGCGAAGCGATCATGGCCTGGGAGGAGTTGGACTATCGGCGGCGTCGGGCGCACAGCTGCACGGTGGTGAGTAGATCATGGCTGGTCGCAGGCGGGTCGTCGGTCGCGATCTGGTGGCTTGATCATCAGGGCTTTGAAACGCCCCTGGCCTCGGTGCGCGGGTTCCGGCAGGCGAGCCGGCCGACCATGCCCTCGGACGATCCCGCGGCGGGCTGACCACGAAGATCCACCTCGCCTCCGACGGCCACTGCCGGCCACTCGCGTTCGTCCTCACACCCGGCCAGGCCGGGGACGCACCGGCATTCCCCCAGGTCATGGCCGCAATCCGGGTGGCGAGGCGGAAAGGAAGGCCCCGAACCCGCCCCGTCGTCGTGCTGGCCGACAAGGCGTATTCGTCCCGCGCGATCCACGAACACCTGCGTCGACGCGGGATCCGGGCCGTGATCCCGCAGCCTGCCGACCAGATCGCCAATCGCAGGCGGCTCGGCAGAAGAGGCGGCCGTCAGCCGGCCTTTGATCGCGAGGTCTACAAGCAGCGGAACACCGTCGAACGCTGCATCAACAAGCTCAAGCAGTGGCGCGGCCTGGCCACTCGTTACGACAAGACCGCGACTGTCTACCAGGCGGCCCTCCACCTCGCGGCCATCCACATCTGGGCCGCGAGGTGATCGCTAAGAAACGGCCTAGACCCCGGCCGACCCAGCGCGCTCACGGTGCCGAACGGGTCGAATCTTACGCAGCACCGAGGTCTGAACGGCCATGAACGAACGTCCGAGGGACCGTCAAGCCCCAGGTGAGATGCGGTGTTTCACGGGAAGCAAGGCTGCGGAACCGAGCCGACTTGACAGCGCACCACGTTCTCTTGCCGATCCCCCACCAGCCGATTTTCATCGGGCCCTAGAAATCTCATCGCGCCACAGCTTCACCCGCATGGCCCAATCAGTCGAGTGACGCACATCACACATTACCCAAGGGGGATATGAGAGGGCCCACCTACACCGCGGCGTAGGTGGGCCCTCTGGGCTGGTTGGTTCAGTGAGCCGGAACGGCTTCCTGGCTCTCTGTGTGGCGGTTGAGCACAGCAAGCATTTTGGCGAACTCGGTAGGCGGCATTTTGCGGATCAAGTGACCGGCCGCTTCGATGCCGTCCAAGTACGGAAACATCTTGGGCTTGTGCGGGTTCGGACCATCTGCCTCGCTGGTGCCGGCACCTGGATGGGCCTGCCCGGGAAACGGATGCCACCCCTGCCGACGCCTGCGAGGCAGCAGGCTCCGCTCTGCTGCCGGCCTCCTGCTGCTCCGTGGCAGACGCGGAGACCTTTACGGCTGTTCGGGACGGCGGACCGCTCGGCGGAGGCTGCGGTGCGCTGTTCCTGTTCGGACCGCCACCACTCCAGCTGTTGTTTGCCGGTCCATGCTCCGTCCCGGGCCAGCTTGCCTAGGGAGCGTGCCGCGTCGAGCGGCATGGACTTCGTCTTCACGAGGTCCTGAACTTCGGGAGCGAGGTGTGTGAGGACGTCTTGATGCTGGTCTGCGACGGGCTGAAGGGCCTGCCCGACGCGTTCGGCGAGGTCTTGCCCAAGACCGTCGTCCAGACCTGCGTCGTTCACCTGCTGCGGGCCTCGTTCCGCTATGCGGGCCGCCAGGACTGGGACAAGATCGCGAAGGCGCTGAAGCCGGTCTACACCGCGCCGACCGAAGACGCTGCCACCAGCCGGTTCCTCGAGTTCTGCGAGGAATGGGGCCAGAAGTACCCTGCGATCGTCCGGTTGTGGGAGAACGCCTGGGCCGAGTTCGTCCCGTTCCTGCAGTTCGACGCCGAGATCCGCCGGATCGTCTGCACCACCAACGCGATCGAGTCCGTCAACGCCAGGATCCGCCGGGCGGTCAGGGCCCGCGGGCACTTCCCCTCAGAGAACGCAGCTCTGAAGTGCGTCTACCTCGCGGTGATGTCCCTGGACCCGACCGGCGCCGGCCGCAAACGCTGGACCACCCGCTGGAAGCGAGCCCTCCAGGCCTTCGACATCGCCTTCGACGGACGCCTCACCAACAACCGAATCTGAACCTACAAACCAACCCAGTTACACCGAAAACTTGGCTCTGTCTCACATTCGGTGGTGACGCAGAGTGGCGTAGGTCGTTGATGTGAGCGTGAAGAGTCTCAACGAGCTGGTGGCAACGGTGTTTTCGGGGATATCCCCGCTGGTCGTCGAGGATGTGGTCGACGAGGGTGAGCGCGTGGTCGTGAGGGCACGGACTCCAAGGGAGATCGCAGCCTGCCCGGTGTGCGGGGTGCTTTCTGGGCGGGTGCACGGCTATCACTGGCGGACGGTCGCCGACCTGCCGCTCGACGGCCGGCGGGTCGTGGTCCGGGTCCGGGTACGGCGTCTGGTGTGTCCTACCCGGGGCTGCCGCCACACTTTCCGCGAGCAGTTGCCCGGGGTACTGGAGCGATACCAGCGGCGCACAACCCGTCTGACCAAGCAGATCAAGGCCGTGGTCAAGGAGTTAGCGGGCCGTGCGGGATCGCGTCTGCTGGAGATACTCGCGATGGGCCTGTCGCGTCACACGGCCCTGCGGACCCTGCTTCGTATTGCGCTGCCCACCGGGCGGGTGCCCCGCGTGATCGGTGTCGACGCTTTTGCCCTGCGCCGGCGCCACCGGTACGCGACCGTGGTGATCGACGCGGAAACGCATGAGCGGATTGACGTGCTGCCCGACCGTACGGCCGACACGCTGGAAGCGTGGCTGCGCGAGCATCCGGGTGTCGAGGTCGTATGCCGCGACGGCTCCACGACCTACGCCGAAGCCATCCGCCGTGCCCTGCCCGACGCAGTGCAGGTCAGCGACCGGTGGCACTTGTGGCACAACCTCTGCGAAACCGCCCTGAACGAGGTCAAGGCACACAGCACCTGCTGGGCCGCCGTGCTGGACACTCCAATCTATGAAGGACTACGAGCCGAAACGACGCTCGAGCGTTGGCATCAGGTCCACGGCCTCCTCCAGCAGCATGTGAGCCTGCTCGAATGCGCCCGCCGATTGCAACTGTCCCTGAACACTGTCAAACGCTATGCCCGCGCCGACCGACCCGAGCGCATGCTCCGCGTCCCCAAGTACCGGGCCAGTCTCGTCGATCCCTATCGCGAGCACCTGCGCAAACGCCGGGCCGAGGACCCTGCTGTTCCCATCCAGCACCTCTTCGAAGAGATCAAGGCTCTCGGGTTCACCGGCTGCCTGAACCTCCTGCACAAGTACATCAACCAAGGCCGCGCGGACGCCGACCGCAGCCACATCTCCCCGCGCAGGCTTACCCGGATGCTACTGAGCAGGCCCGAGAACCTCACGAGCGGGCATCGCGATCTCCTGGACCAGCTGACTGCCGCCTGCCCCGAGATGACCGACCTGGCCGGCGCCGTCCGGACTTTCGCCCAGCTCCTGAAGCCCCGGCCCGAGAACGTCGACGCGCTCAATCGCTGGATCGCCCAGATCCGTACTGCCGACTTGCCGCACCTGCACGCCTTCGCCCGCGGACTTGAGCGAGACCGTGACGCTGTCATCGCCGCGGTCACTCTTCCATACAGCAACGGCCCGACCGAAGGGATCAACACCAAGACCAAGCGGTTGGGCCGCCAGATGCACGGACGAGCAGGCTTCACCCTGCTCCGGCACCGCATCCTCCTCGGATAACACCACCCAGCGTTACCACCGAATGTGAGACAGAGCCGAAAACTTCACAGACCGCGCCCACGAGGCTGCCACCACCCAGCGGCCAGGCCGTCCGCACGATCTACCCGGAGGCCTCACGGACCCGGGTGGCGACAGGCGTAGCGGACCTCACCACTCGAACACCGCCGTGAAGCCACTGGGCGCCGCCGCGTTCCCTACGAAGGAATTTGGGGCTCCAGCAGCCGAAACGAGCCATCAGCTTGCGTGCGCCCTCCACGATGGCATCGACGACGCGGATTACATCACCACGGTGAAGGTGCTCCAGCGGTTGATCCACAACGCGGGCGCGACAGTCGCTTGACCCGCAGTCGCCTTCACACTTCGTCGCACACGAACAAACAGCCCGGCTTTGACGGCAACGGAGATCACTCTCGGCGCACTCTGAACGCCGTGCCCGGCTCGGGAGGTCAGCCGATGTCCGCCATGACGCGGCGGCCATACGCCTTGCTGATCCGGACGACGGCCGTCAGCATGCCCACCAGCAGGATGACCGACAGCACCGGGACGAGGTCGACGGGCAGGGCGTACGCCATGACGACGCGGGCGGCGGAGTCGATCAGGAAGGAGGCGCCCCAGGCCAGCGACATCCAGCGCATCACACGGCGGAAGCGCGCGTGCCGCTCCCAGTTGCTGTGCCAGGCTCGGGCGGTCTCCTCGGGCAGCATCTTGACCATGGTGGTGAAGATGAAGGGGCGCTCGGCGAACAGGGTGCCGATCATCCAAAAGCCGAGCAGCCCCGTCAGGTAGCTCTCGCGAGCCAGCAGCAGCCGGGCATCCCCCGTGACGAGCGTGATCGCGGTGCCACAGACCATGACGCTCAGGGTGAAGAGGGTGACGGCCGCCACACGGCGCTCGGTGACCGTCCTGTACACCAGCTGCCCCAGCGGCAGGGCGCCGCTGACCAGCAGGGACAGCCACTGCCCGATCCCTGCCGCCCGCAGCCCGTAGTAGAGGCCGAGCGGCACGCCGACATCCATGAAGGCGGTGCGCATCAGCAGCACCTTCGGGTCCGCCTTCGCGACTGTCTCCGGCTGCGCGACCGCCGCCCGCTGTTCGCCCTTGCCCGTCATCCCCGCACACTCCCTGGCCTCGCGCCCCACCCGGACCGCTCTCCGGTCCGTCCACTGCTCCCTGACGCTACGGGGGCGGGCAGGGGGCCGGAATGCAGAAGGGAGCAGACCTGGGGTGCAGAAAACTCCACCCCTCCCGGGGGCGTCGTCGTCCGTCAGCCCTGGGGCGGGTTCAAGTAGGCCAGCACCGCCAGCACCCGCCGGTTGTCGGTGTTGTCCTGCACCAGCCCCAGCTTGGTGAAGATGCTCGCCGAATGCTTGCTGACGGCACTGTCGCTCAGATGCAGCTCCAGGGCGATGCCCGCGTTGGACCGGCCCTGCGCCATCAGCTCCAGCACCTGGAGCTCGCGCCCGGTCAGCGAGGCCAGCGGACCCTTGTGTTCGCTGCGCCCCACCAGCTTGGAGATCACCTCGGGATCCATCGCGGTCCCGCCGCCCGCCACCCGGCGCAGCGCGTCCACGAACTCCTCGTCACTGAAGACCCGGTCCTTGAGCAAATAGCCGATCCCGCCCCGACCGTCGGCCAGCAACTCCCGGGCGTACAACTGCTCCACGTGCTGCGACAGCACCAGCACCGGCAGCCCGGGCACCTCGCGCCGCGCTGCCAGAGCCGCCTGCAGGCCCTCGTCGGTGAACGTGGGGGGCAGCCGTACGTCGACCAGCGCAATGTCCGGGCGGTGTGCCAGCAGGGCCCGCGCCAGTTCGGGCCCGTTGTCGACGGCCGCGACGACTTCGAAGTCGTAGGACTCCAGCAGCCGCACCATCCCGTCCCTCAGCAGGAATTGATCCTCGGCGAGGACAATACGCACGGCAGCTCCATGGTCACGACGGTCGGGCCGCCCACCGGGCTGCTCACGAAAAGATCTCCGTCAAAGGTACCCAGCCGCCGGCGCACGCCCTGCAGCCCGGTGCCCCGGTCAAGGTCGGCGCCGCCGCAGCCGTCGTCGGTCACCGTCATCCGCAGTGCCCCGTCCGAGTGCCACAGGCCGATGTGCACCCTGGAGGCCCCCGAGTGCTTGGCCGCGTTGGCGAGAACCTCGCACATTGCGAAGTACGCGCACGCCTCCACCGGGGCCTCCGGGCGCCCGGGGACGTCCACCGTCACCTCGACGTCCAGCGGGCAGTCCAGCGCCATCGCCCGCACCGCGTCGCCCACGCCCCGCTCCGCCAGCACCGGCGGATGGATGCCCCGCACCAGGTCCCGCAGCTGCGCCAGCGCCGTTGCCGACTGCCGGCGCGCCTCAGCCACCAGCTCCCGCAGCTCCGGCGCATCTTCGCCAAGCCGCCGCTCGACCATACGCAGGGTGATCCCGATCGACACCAGGCTCACCTGGGCACCGTCGTGCAGGTCCCGCTCGATCCGGCGCAGCTCGGCGGCCTGCACGCCGGTGGCGTCCGCGCGGCTCTCGGTCAGCCGCTGCACCCGACGCGCCAGCTGAGCGTGCCGCGTCGGCCGCAACAGCAGCCTCCCGAACCGGGCGTGCGCCGCAAGCGCGTACGGCGCCACCCAGACGGCCGCCGCCACCAGCACCGCACCCACCGGGACAGCGAGCCACGGGACGCCGGCGAGCTGCTGCACCGGTGGCAACTGCCGCAGCGTCTCGTCCCAGAAGCTGTACGGGCCCGCGCCATCCGTCAGCGCGTCCAGCGAGCCCGGCACCACCAGCCCGAACAGGGCGAAGCCCGCGACGAGCGGCGGGACGAGCAGCAGCGCGGCGGCCGCCACCGGACCCACCGCCAGCCACAGCAGGTCCCGCCACACCGCCGGATCGGTCAGAGTGTGGCGGGTCAGCTGCAACTGCCGTACCAGGTAAGGAGACCGGTACAGGCGGCGCCCGTATCGGTAATGGCCGTCCGCGCCCCGCTCGACCGGCTTCGGCGCGTCCAGATAGGGCACCGGGATCTCCACGCCCGCCAGGTCCGCTGCCAGCCGTCGGCCCAGCGCGACGAAGCGGCGGCCGAATCGCACGGCCTTCGGGAAGACCTCCACCAGGCCGGTGCACAAGCTGACCACGAGCGCCACCACCTGCACGGCGGCCAGCAACGAGCCGACCAGCGCGAGCGCCGACAACAGCAGTGCTGCGCCCAGCAGTTGCAGACGGCCGGTCAGGGTGTTCCGCTTCTTCCCGGCCGGCCCCGCCGGCGGCGCGGGTCGGGGGGCCAGCAACAGCCGGGTCCAGCGCCCGTGCACCCGCAACAGCAACGGCCCCGCGGTCAGCCCCGTCACCACCGAGGCAAGTCCGGCACCGGCGGCCGCCGCCGCCCACGTCAGGCCCGCGCCGCCGACGGCCCGGCCCACGCATACCACCACGCCGTACAGGCCGGCGCCCACCAGCACCGCGGGCGACGCCGCCACCGGTACCCCGACCAACGGGTCGAGCAGCATCCACGCCAGGTCCCGAAGCGTCGCCGGGTCCCGTCGCATCTGGCGGGCGCGACGGCGCCGTACCACCGCGTCGTACGAGACGTACAGCTGCCTGCCGTCGCGGTACATACCGCTTTCGCGCGGCCGGGGATCCGGCGGCTCGGGCAGGTAGGGATCGCCGACGGGTACGTCCGACCACCGCCCGGCCAACTCGCGCCGCATGCACGGCAGCCGCCGCACCGAATCCAGCACGCCGACCATGCCCAGGGCCACCGCGACCACGGCGGGCAGCACGGCCAGCAACCCCACTACGCCCAGCGCCGCCAGCGCCACGCCGCGCAGGGACGCCGTGGCGTACGCGCGCAGGCGCGCCTGGGCGCAGACCGCTCCGGTCGGCACCCCGTGTCGTTCATCCCGGCCGATCGGAGCAAGCACCCACCCAGTCTGGCACGTCCGTTCCAGACGGGCCCAGGAGGCGACGTCCAGGTCAAGCGACGCTCTTGCCCGCATTGCGGATAAGCCGCTGAAGCACCCTCACCGTGGTGACGTAGTCCGCATCACCCGATCCCGTCGTGGAGGGCGGCGCGGATCGCGGGGGCGTGGCGCGCGAGGTCGACGCGGGCCTGTTCACCCTCTTGCGTGAGCTACAGCCGGGCCTCGGTGTCACGTCTCAGCCAGCCACGTTCCAGTAGGACCCCGGCCTCCGCCGCCAGATCGTCCTCGGGCCGGAGGTAGGAGGCCATGGCCTGCCGCAGCTCGGGCAGCGTCATGCCCGCGCCGTCGGGCAAGATGTCGTTCGCCGACAGGTTGCGCAGGAGCCAGAACTGGGGCTGTGTGTAGCCCTTTGCTGCCTGCTGGGCCCGGGTGTAAGCGATGAGTGCCTCATGGGCGACACCGCTCCAGTACGCCGCTGGCTGTCCGGCGAGCTCGGCATCGGTCATCGGCTGGTTCGTCATGAGATCTATCCTCTTCGTGCGTCGGTGCGAAGTCCGCACGCTGTGCCGACCATAAGAAGACCGTAGGGCCTCAACTTAGGTTGAGGGCAAGGGCGCCGATTGCGGTCCCGTTCAGCGGCACGGTCTGGACGACGGAACCCCTGACACGCTTCAGAAGTAGAGTGTGCCGAGTTCGCGAACGATGTCGGCAACCGCACTGCCGAACTCACGCACGCGGTACACCACCGCCCCCTTAGTGGTCGACGCCGGAAATCCCTCTGGGGTTGACTCCCGCTGTTGTTGTGCGTGAGGTCCGGCTAGATCTCGGGGACGGCCAGGTAGAGGCGGCCGCAGGCGCAGTCTGGGGATCTCCCGGGGTGCCGCCGAAACTGCCTGTCGCCACTCTCACAGATGGTCATTTGTGAGGGGGCGGAGCGTCGCGGGAGGTGAGAGCTCGGGCATGACTCTCCTGTTGAGGCATCAGGAGGTTGCGGTCGACCCCGGACTGGCCGCGGGTGGCTCTGCCTTCGCGCGACCGCGCACGGAGGCCGCTCCGATGTCGTCGGGCTGAAGGAGCCCGGTGAGTACGCGGGTGAGGATGCGGTCCAAGAGCGATTCCGATGAATCCTCGGCCTCGGGCGGCTGCCTGATCAGGGCGGTGGTGAGGTGCGGGTGATGGCCCGCCATGGCGACCTGGGTGAGGTATTCCGCCTGGGCCTGCTGCCACTGCGGGATGGTCTGCTCGGCGAGACGCTGGATCTCCTCGGCGCGGGTCAGAGTGGAGACGACGGCATTGAGGATCGCGATGGCCTCCAGCTTGGTCCGGGGACTGACGTCGACGTCGGCGAGCGCGGCCAGGGCGTGCTCCAGGTAGGTGACCGCGTGCGGCCCCACCGGGGTCCTCGCCGCGGTCGCGTCGAGCAGCCATGGGTGCGCGAGGTAGACGCTCCTGCTCTGGCGGGCCAGGGCGAGCAGGTCGTCGAGCCAGTGTCCGGAACCGAGCCCGGCGTAGGAGATCTCGCCGTTGACCTGGTCGATCATCAGTTCCAGCAGTTCGTCGCGGGTGGCCACATAGCGGTAGAGGGATGCCGGCCCGGCCCCGAGGGCGACCGCCACGGCCCGCATGGTGACGGCGAGCAGGCCGTCCGCGTCGGCCAGGGCGATCCCGGCGGCGGCGATGCGGTCGCGGTCGAACGTGGGCGTCGGACCGCGTCCGGCGCGTTCGGGGCGCAGCCAGATGCTGTGGGCGGACGGCTCGGTCATGACCCCTCCTTTTCTGCGAACGACGTATGCAGTACTTTAGGCCACATGAACTGCGAACAGTGATCGCAGTAGATGGAAGAGAGCCGACATGCCCCAGGTGCAGCAGCAGTGGACGTCGACCCGGTACGCGCACAACGGCGACGTGCAGGTGGCCTTCGACCAACTGAAGGGCGCCGAGGGCGAACCGCTGCTGCTGATCATGGGGTTGGCCACCGCCCGGTTCTGGTGGCCGGCCGGACTGTGCCAGGCCTTCGGCGACGCCGGGTTCGCCGTGGCCCGCTACGACCAGCGCGACGCCGGCCAGTCGACCCGGATGCCGGACACCGCCACCACCAACCCCTTCAAGGCCCTGTTCGCCAAGCGCGGGGACGCCTACACCTCCGAGGACATGACCGACGACGCCATCGCTGTGATGGACGAACTCGGCTGGGAGCGAGCCCATGTCTTCGGCCACTCCCTGGGCGGCGCGATCGCCCAGCGGATCGCGCTGCGACACCCCGACCGGGTGCTCAGCGTCACCTCCTCGGCGGCCCTGCCCAGCGACGTCTCCGGGCTGGGGGTCCTGCGCTACCTGCGGTTCGGGCTGCTCGCCAAGCTCGCCCGGACCAAGTTCCCCGAGGGCCGCGAGGGCGACATCGAGGCCGCCCTCACCGTCTGGCGCGGCATCGCCTCTCCCGGCCACCCCTTCGACGAGGCCGCGGCCCGCGCCTGGGTCGAGGCCGACGTGGACAGCGGCCCGCGCGACAACAAGGCGCAGAGCCGCCAGATCGGCGCCCAGTGGCACGGACCCAGGCTCAGGGAACTACGCCGACCCACCCTGGTCCTGCACGGCGAGCAGGACCCGATCCTGCGCGTCAGCGCGGGCCGCGCCACCGCCCGGGCCATCGACGGCGCCCGCCTGGTGACCTACCCGGGCGTCGGCCACGACCTCCCCGCCGCCCTGTGGACCGACATCGCCCACCAGGTCAGCGACCTGGCAGTCCGCCAGTTGCGGTCAGGCAGTGCGGGCGTGTTCGGACAGCCGCTGAGCGAGTGACAGCCCGGTGCACTCCGGCGCCGTGGGCACGGTGGCCATAGTGCCGGATCGTTGAGGCGCCGGACGCGGCAGGATGCCATCCGTCGTGATCCACTTACCCCGAGCGGCCCGCCTGCCATGCCCGTTGCCCCGGCCTGCCCGATAGCCGCGACCGCCGCCGAGCGCGAGCGGTTGAAGAAGATGGCCTACGGCAAGAAGACCCCGTACCGGTTACGGCGGCGCGCGGAGATCGTCCTGCACGCGGCACGGGGGCTCCACGCGCGCAACGCCCGCGAGCGTCCCGTCGGCTTCAGAAGCCGTATCTCAACCGAACGTGATTCCTTGATTTCCGCTGTTCAGGCATGGTTTCGCTCGGGGTGAGGGAGGCACGCGGCATCTTGTATCCGCTTCATGACCGAGGGGTGCGCGGTGGCGTCGGTGTTGGGAATGCTGGAGGTGCGGGAGGCGGCTGCCCGGGTGCGGGTGGAGGGCCTGCGGGAGGAAGCCGCGCGGTTGGCTGAGGTGTTGGAGGCCGCGGAAATCGAACTGGACCGGCGGGTGATCGCGCGGGAGGAGCTCGTCGAGGCCCTGGCCGTGTCCGCCGCCGAGACGACTGCCGTGACCGAGGCGAAGCAGGAAACGGTGCCCTCACCGGTGCCGGGGTCGGTGGTGCCGCCCTGGCGGGGCGGGCTGCCGGTGACCGTGCTCGCGCCCGACTACCAGCGGATCCTGGGCGTGCTTGGGCGGCGGTCCGCGGGCAGGGGGCCAGTGATGGCCAAGGAGATCGCGGCGGAGCTGGGCCTTGGGACGACGCCGGCGAAGGTCGAGGGAGTGCGGTCGAAGGCCAGGCGCCTGGCGGAACGCGGGTGGCTCCTCCTGGAGGTGTCCGGGATGTTCAGTGCTGGTCGGCGGCCCGTGGCCGTGCCAGACGCCGGCTTATCCGCGTGATACTCGACCACCGGATCACCGCCTCGCTGCTGGCCGGCAGCGTCTCGTAGTCCCGGGCCGGGCGGCGGGAGTTCATCGACCACGCGAACGTGCGCTCGAACCGACTCGCCGCCATCGAACGCGACACAGACGCAGCCTGAACTTGAGTTCGCGCGTCACGGGGGTCAGGCGATCTCCGGGCGCCGGCGCTGACCTTCCGGTGTGAACGTGAATCGATCGGCGAACGGGCCATCACCACAGCGGACCGCGAGAAGCAACGGCGCTTCCCGATCCGGGGGCCATGACGAATCGGATCCAGGCTCGGTGCCGTTCCACAGGTGGAAGGAGATCATCGGCTCTGCGATGTCCTTGGTGACATATCCGAGGGTTTTTCCGTAGAGCGGGTTGGTTCCGCCGAACAGCACCGACGGAGGACCGAAGGCAGCAAGAACATCCGCCCACACTCGGTCGTGCTGGGCCCACGGACCGATGATGCTCCGCATTGACGCGTATGTCTCGGCGTCCAGCACTCGGTCGGGATTGAGCCACCCCTGTCGCCATGCGAACTCCGCGTATACGGAGGCCACGCTGGCATCGTGGTCGGATGCAAGCAGACGATTGATGGCGCCTTTGACGCCAGTGGGGGGCCAAAGGCCTACTTCGCCCCAGGCGTGCTTCTGGTCACCCCAAACCTCGGGCCGTTGCTCAAGGAAGAGCAGATGGTCTATCGCCATCCAAGCGGCGAGCTCCACATCGCCGTACATCCCCGGCCTGCGCAGCACAAGGTTGAACTGATCGACGAGGTAGTTACGCATGTCGTCCGATGATGCGAGCACTGTGTCCACGGCCATCCGGACAGTCTGGCCTACGGCACCGGCAGACAGGCCAGCAGGCGGCAGAGGTCAGAGGTCAGAACTCGACCAGCGGACTGGTGCACATACCTCTGTACCCCGCGGCGCAGCCAGAGAAGTACGCCGACATCCTGCCCCGCCGGTGGTCGTCGAACGTATCCTGGCATGGCTCATGCACGCCCGCCGCCACGCCCGCGACTACGAGAGGCTCGTCCAACACAGCGAAGCCCTCATCACATGGGCCGCCATCACCCTTATGACCCGACGCATCACCCGCAAGCCCGTCCAGTGGACACCACGGCACACAGCCAGGCAGACCGAACTCGAACAGGCGGCTTGACGGGAGTTACGAGTCCAGGCTGTCATCCAGCGGCAGTAAAGGCACCACTGCTGAGGACGGGAATCACGATGGAAGCGTCCAGTTCCGTCGCTATGGCGACGTCATCGGCATAACCCCCGTCGATGAGTTCTCGTCCCGAGGAGCTGTCCGCGACGACGGCACCGACGTTCGTGACGCCCGCGAAGGCTGCCGCTGCCACCGCTGCCTCCGGCGAGAGCTGGTCTCTGCCAAGTCGGCGCAGAGAATCAATCACAGCTCCAGCTCCGAGCAGATCCTCAAGCGCCGGCCTGAGACTGCCATCGGGCCAGCGTTCGCCCGAGGCAATGACTGCGACAGGTCGTTCAGCCGTTCCATAGCCCTGATCAGCGAGCCATTGGCCGACAGCGGTTGAGTTCCGCAGAGATGCGGCGACGACGGTGGATTGTCCGGCAGAGGCGGCGATGGTGGATCCGTTGGGCGAGGGGAGCACCAGCCGAGGCGTGAAGGGAGCACGCCGCAATGCGGCCGGCGACAGTGACCACGGTGAGGTCTCGGTGGCCATTCTCCGCCCTACCGCCAACATGGCGTCGATCTGGTCGGCGAACAACACAGCAGTCTCGTCACGCCAGCGATAAGGAAAGACCTGAGCTCCCGCCTCCACCGCGACCGTCACCGACGTGGTGAACGAGAGGACGTCAACGACGACAAGACAGGCGACGTCTTCCGCGAGACGAGCCGCGCCGACAGGGCCCCACTCAAATCGCACCCCGTGTCCTGCCTGCATGAACCAGCTTCCCATGAACGCCGATCATGCCAGCAACTGGCGAGCCCCCACCACCACCGAGGTCGAGTCGAGTGGGCTCCAGGATCGGAAACAAGTACTCAACTTGCCGTTTAACCTCGGCGATCGGGGGCCCTGCTGGTCTATGAATTGTCGGGGCAGTCAGCCGCGGTCCAGGTCGCGACGAGGTCATGGCAGACGACGGTGAGTGAGCCGTTCCAGAACGCGATCTCGTGACTGCAACCGTTCTGGTGGGGCAGGACCTCGTCGAGGATGACCGTTCCGGCGGTCGCCCAGTCGTTGTCCTCGATGCTTCCGCCATCGAAGCTGGAGACACCTGTGTAGCGGATGACCAGGTCTTCGTCGTGCTTCCAGCAGTTGTGCCGGAACTGGATCTCCATCTGCTCGTCATCAGATTCGACACTCCTGACGTGCTGGAGCTCCAGGTCCTTCACACACCGCTTGCTGGAGAAGTCGTAGTGCTCTGGCGCAGTGGCGAATGCCCGGGCCCCGGCTGGCAGATCGTCTGCCAGCGACGGCAGATGCTCCAGGTATCGAGCCGGGGACAGGACGCCTGCCAGGTTGCCGACCTGTGCATCCAGATTGATGTATTCCATCGTCCTTCGTTCCCGCTCGTGGCCCTGTTGGCCAACGAATCGTCGCACGGCCTCCATGCTGTCGGTCCGGAGATTCACGCTGCCGCACTCGATTCGGAGCTGCGTCTGGGTTTGGTGCCCACCTTGTGGTGTGCGGGTCGGGTGTAGGACTCGCCGGTGGCGAGGACTCGTCCGACGTCGTAGCGGGCGGCGGGCTGTCGGTTCTTCGAGCCCAGCGGGCGGCCGGGGCCGGGCCGTGTGGGTTTCGGTGCACCGGCTGGCGTGCCCGTCTTCGCCCGTAGGTTCCTGAACCCCCGCCGGACCCGCGCCGGGGTGAGCCTGTTCGCTTCCGCGGGCCGCTCCCATGGTCGACGTAGATCCTGAGCGAGTGGGCGGGCGAGACGGAGCTGAGCGTGTGCGGCCAGGACGAGCCAGGTCCGGCGGTCTGCCGCCGCCGAGTCCCGCAGCTTCGGCTTGGTCCAGCCGAGAGTCTGCTTGAGTAGTCGGAAGGTGTGCTCCACATCGAAGCGGCGGAGGAACACCTGCCAGCACCGGTCGACGTCGGCGGGGCCGGCCCCGGTGCCCGACCACCACAGCCAGACGGGCCTGTTCACTCCGCCGCTGGGCAGTTTCGCGACCGTCAACCGGATCACGGTGCCCTCGATGATGGGCAACAATCCCTCGTGGTCGAGCCACGCCGCCCGCCGGGTCAGCCGGGGGTGCAGGCGATCCCATGCCTGCGCGGTCGCCGTCCCGTATCGGTCGGTGTCGGTGACGGTCACCGCGGTGTCCTCGCCCCAGGTCTCGGGTCGGCCGAAGACGAACTCGCCGCCATGCTTGGGCGGGCGACCGCCCTGAGGCGGGCAGATCCACGGCACCGGAACGGGCTTGCGCATCACCCGGTCCGAGCGGAGCCGCCCCAGCACCTCGACCGGAAGATCGGACAAGAGGTGCGCGATTCGGGGTGCGTCGTATCCGGCGTCCAGGACGACCAGGACATCAGGACATCAGGATCACCCTGCCGCCACTGGCCGGCTTCCACGAGACGTTCGATGACGTCGCGGACCTGGTCGGCGGTGACCGCGGTCAGGTCCGCGCCGGGCTCCCGTCGGATCGCGTCCAGCAATGCCGTCCACGAGGTACGGCCGGTTTCCAGGGCGGCGACGATCGAGTATGGCCAGCCGGGAACCATCTGGTGCTTGCCCAGGCCGCGGCCGAAGGTATGGCAGAAGGAGCGGTCCGAGCACGTATCGGCGTCCGGTCGCAGCCATGGGGATACGTCGACCGCCAACACCAGGCGGCCGTCCCCGGCCCTGGGCAAGGGCACCCCGGCCAGGGCCCGCCGCAGCCGGGCAACGTCGATCCGGCCTCGGCTCAGACCGGAGTACAGGGCGCCGTGGCCCCTCCGATGCTCGGGCGCGAGGGCGAGGTCCACGAGAGTACGGACCGGCCCATCGGAGCACAGCAGGGCATCGCACAGCTCAAACAATGCGTCACTTCCGGAGACCATGCACGCGTACAGCTCCGATCGGAACTCCACCACCGTTGTGAACGCGTCCCGTTGATCCTTGGGCTCGACCAGTTCCACGATCCCGGCCTCCGTGCAGCAGCGAACCTGCCCCAAGGATCACTTCCCAGCCCCTGATACCCCCGGTGAACTGGAAAGACGCCGGACAAGTTCGAGCCCGTTCGATGCCCGGACGTTAAACGGCAAGCTGAACGTGCCGCAGCGCGCCGACCTCCTCGAATCCTGCGGCAGGCCGACCCCCTGGCACCCAGGCCCCGAGAACCCCCGAGCGCAGCAGGGCGAAAACACCGTCACCACCAGCGCCCAGAAAGGCCCTGCCCAATGCAAGCCCCCCAGACGAAGCCCCGAAAGCTGCGCTCCGGACCGCCCGCCGGTTTCGCGGCCGCCAAGGTCTGCCTGACACCTGGACCAGGCCTGCCGAGTGCGGTGCGGTAGCCAGCGACCTGCCTCTATGCGCCCCCCGCGACGGCGGTAAGGAATTCGACGCTGTCCGTCTCTGTAAGGGGCCTGCTCATGTCAGGAGCGACGACCTCCCCGTTGACAATGACTCGGTGGACCCTCTGAACGTTGCCGTTACCGTCCCAGAGCACTGGGCCCAGCTGCGGGAACCGAAGCCTCAAGGAGCTCAAGGCCTCACCCAACGTTGAAGCCTGAACCGTCGCGGCCCGCTCGTAGTCGGTGAACCTCAACAGCAAACCGGAAAAGCCGAACTCCATGCTCTCTCCCTAATTGTTGATCAAGACATGGCGAGGCTGGCACGCAGCAATTGGCAGTACAAGGCAGCTTGCAGCCAAACCACCGTCGGCATGACAGGCGATGGTCCCTCATGCACAGATGACCTCGCCGCAGCCCGCAGGTGGCACGCTCGCGGAGCCGAAGCCTTGGCGAAATGCCCGGCAGTACACGGAACGGCCCTGCAGGGGACCTTCGCCCAGCCGTGCTGACTGGCGGCTCGGCTCAGCACGGGGAGCGGCGCGAGCTGCCCTTTCCCGCTGGCGGTTACTGGTAGAAGTCTTAGCGGCCGAAGCGGGCCAGGAGGCGGCGCGCCGCCGGCTCGCACCTACGCCCATGACAGCCCTCCGACAGTGCTCGGTCCTCAGGCAGCGGCGCGTACGGGCGGGGGTCCTGCTGCTGGGCTTTGAGCGCCCTGCGGATGACGCGCGCGAACGGGGTGCAGGGTGACCCGGCAGCCCTGGGCGGGGTAGGGCTCCGTGCTGGCGCGGTGGCCGATTCCTTCGTCCTGTCGCCTCACGGGCAGGAGTTGCCCATGGCGGATGAGTGTGTGCACCAGCACGGTGACTTGGATAAGGGCCAGTTGACCGCCGATGCAAGCGTGGGGGCCAGTTCCGAAGGGCAGCCAGGCGCCGCGAGGGGGCCGGTTCCCCAGGAACCGTTCGGGACGAAACGCCTCCGGATCGGGGTATAGATCGGGGTTTCGGTGCAGATCCCATAGGCTCGCTACGGCGAACGTCCCGGCTGGCACGTGGTATCCGCCGATGTCGCATGGCTCGTGCAGCAGCCAGGGGATGGCTGTGACCGGCGGTCGCAGACGCAGCGCTTCGCGGATGACCGCGTCTGTGTAGGGAGCGCTGTCACCCTGCGCGGTCGCCTCGTCGACCAGCCGTTGCCACACGTGCGGTGTGCGCGTGGCGCGCTCGATGACCCAGGCCGCTGCAAGGGCGGGGGCCTGGGCAGCCAACAGGTAGAAGACGATCTGGTCGCACAGCACCTCGTCGCTCAGTTCGTCGCTGTCAGAGGTCAGCAACATTCCCAGGACGTCGTTGTGAAGCGTGCCAGTGCGGCGTCGCCGGGCAACTTCCTCGCGCACCAGATGAAGGCAGGCATTCCAAGCCCTGTGTCCTGTGGGCCACCAGGGCAGCATGCCCAGTGCGTAGGCCATCACCGCAGGACGGACGGTGTTCTGGCGGAGCCGAGCGATGGCCTTGACCCAGGTGTGCAGAAGGCCAGGATCGTCGACACTGAGGCACGCCCTGACGTTGGCTTCGGCGACAGCTGTGTCCAGCAGGGGGAGCAGGCGGAACGACGTACCCACTGGGCAGGCATTCACCATCCGCTGTGCTGCGACGGCGATGGCAGCCCGGTTGCCGGACAGAGCGTCACCGCGCAGGGCGGGGATCATCAGCCGGCTGACCGCATGGTGCTGTGCGCCGGTCAGCTGGTTCAGCATCGCCGTGGAACCCATGGCGCGCCCCAAGAGACGGCCAGTTGTGTGGTGCTCCACTCCGGAGCTGTGCAGGGCTTGCTCGATCAGACGCGGATCACGCAGCCATACAGCTCTGGCACCCGGCGCCCAGTCGGGAACGATCGCGCCGTGTCGGGCGAAGTGGCGCTCCATGTAGCGCGGGCCCGAGAGGAAACGTCCCACCATGATCGGCATGATGGCGGGGGCGGGTAGTGGCTTGAGTGGCGACTTCTCAGTCATTCAGAGGTGTCCCGGATCGATAGGAGATGAGGGATGAGGGGTGAGTCCGTAGGTTCCTGGCGCGGTACTGCCGGGCTTGAGTACAGAGCCGAAGCTGCGCGTTAGCCGACTGAAGATGCCGGGTCCCATCACAGGCGCCGGCCGGTGATGTCAGGCTGTGAGCGCGTGGCTGAACTGGGGGGTTGTGAGGGATGTGAGCGTGGCGGTGAGGCGCACGCTGAGCGCGGGCGGTGGACGCGGTGGCGTCAGCTGGATGAGCGCATTCCAGGGCCTGGAGCGACAAGACCGCCTGGGGCACCGCGATCGGGTTACTGCGGCCTGTGAGACTCCAATGCTGGGAGGGGTGCGCCGTGGCGGCGCTGTCGGTGTGTGTACTCGGAGATGGCCTGCCACAGATGGCGCCGATCAGTCTCGGGCCAGTAGTCGGCGGTGAAGTACAGCTCGGCGTAGGCGGTATGCCAGGGCAGGAAGTTGGAGATGCGCTGCTCATTGCCAGTGCGCCACAGCAGATCGACATCCGGCATGTCTGGCAGGGGAAGGTGTTGTGCGACGTCCGTTTCACTGATCAGGTCGGGATCAAGCTGGCCGCTTCGTACCCGGCGGGCGAGGGCGGCAGCGGTACGGGTGATCTCGTCCCGGCCGCCGTAATTGATGCAAGTGGTCAGTGTCAGGCCGGTGCGGTCACGTGTGCTGCTCTCCCGCATTCTCATGAGGTCGATCACGTCTTGAGGCAGTCTGTCCGGGCGGCCGTGCCAGCGCATCCTGACGTCAAGATCCGCGAGAGGGTATTCGCTTAGCTCGTGGCGCAGGACGGCGAGGATGGTGCCGATCTCTTCGTCGTCGCGCTTCCAGTTCTCGGTGGAGAAGGTGTAGAGGGTCAGGTGCCGCAGGCCGATCTCCAGGGCACCGTAGACCATCTCGTAGGCGGCGGAGCGGCCGGTCCGGTGGCCTTCGTGCCGCGACAGGCCGCGTTGCTGTGCCCACCGGCCGTTGCCGTCCATGATCACGGCGACGTGGGTGGGCATCTGGTCGGCTGGGATCTGTGGTGGTCGCTCACCGCTGGGGTGAGATGGCGGGCTGCGAAAGGCCGGGCGCTGCGTGGGCGGACGCTGTGTGAGCACGGTGGCGTGCCGGGGTCGGCGTGGTGGTGGCACGGTCACCTCGGTCAGGCTCCAGGCGAGAGCGGCGCGTGCCCGAGCCGGGGCGAGGAGGCGGGCCGTGGTGACGAAGGAGGGCCTGGGCGGGGCATGAAAGAGGGCGGGGCCGGCGGCGCTCACGGCATCGAGCTGTGCGCGCAGCAGGTCGGCCATCGTGTCGAGGACGGTTGTGAGGCCGGGGTGCATCCCTTGGGCGAGGGCAGGCTGGGTCACCCATCGGCGGGCAAGCCGGGTCAGGGCGGTGATCAGGTCGGCGGTGGCAGGGCTCCAGCGCCGCTGCGTCAGGTCGTCTGCGGATCCCGGGAACTGCTCGAGGATCTGCCCGGGCAGGAGAAGGTCCTCCTGGGCGAGGTCGGCGGACAGATCGGTGAGGATGTCGGTGAGTCGGACTCCGTCGAGGAACTGCTCATAATCGCCTTGCCTGTCCAGGCGGAGTGCCACCGGCACGCCGGCCCTGTCGAAGAGGTCGCGGACTTGCTCGAACCAGGGCAGCAGGGTGCCGCGGCCCCAGGCACGCCAGCTGTGCCAGTCGGTGAACCGCCTGCCGTGGGCGTCGTGCTGGACCAGTGCCATGGCGTTGTGCAGCCCTGAGAGGTCCAGCCCCCAGCGCCATGCGGTATCCACGAGGGTCAGGCGGATCGGGTCGGTGCTTGTCCCGGTTGCCAGTTCATGGCCCAGGGCGTTGATCCACTCTTTGACCCGTGCGGTTCGTTCCCCCGCGTCGGCCGTGCGGTCGTCGGCAAGGTCGTCGAGGGCGTTGGCCGCCGCCCACAGCGCCCAGCAGGCGGGGCGGAGCACCGCAGGCACCAGTTGAATCAGCGCGTATTCCGTCGGGTCCTGCTGCTTTGTTCGAGTTTTGCAGAGCAGGTATGCCGCTTGAAGCGCCGGGTCGTCACCGACCACCCTCGCTAGCAACCTTCTCGAGCGGTGACCAGTTCGCAGGGTGGCAGACCGCTTCTCGTCTGAAGTGGTGGAGTGCACACTGATCACAACGAGAGCACAGCTACTGAGGTTGTGCTGGTGATCATGGTGCTGTTGGTACGTCAGTTTTTCTGGCAGCGCCCGCCGCGCGGCAGGTCCCAGCTCCGCCGCGTCGAATACCGAGGGGAAGGCAGGGCGCTGCGGGTACGCCACTGGAAGGTCAGCAGGCACAAAAGCGCTGCCGCTGCGAACCAGGTCAGTTCGATGAGCAGGTATCTGGGGGCGGAATTGCTGGAGAATGCTGCTGCGGTGGCTGCCTGCATGGCGCCGTAGGAAGGCAGGTAGTGCGTGATGGCGCTGTCTGCGCTGGAACTGGAGATGGGGTTCTGTGTCGCGATGTCGACGACGCTGGTCATCACGATGGCGAACATGCCTTCCACTTCCTTGCGCAGCAACGCGCCGAAGCCGACTCCGAGTACGCCGTAGGTAAGGCCGGCGCTGAAGAGGGCCGCGGCGAGCAGGGCCGGCTGACGCGGAGCCCAGGCCAGGTACATGACGGCTGTCGCGTAGCCGGCCACCAGAGCGGACGCGAGAGCGAGGCCGGCCAGCTTCGCCACGATCAGGTGAGGTCGTGGATAGCCGGCCATCACAAGGCGCCGGTCGAACTGGCTGCCGTTGAACGTCGCGGCGAACATCAAGAACCCGGTGATCAGGGTAACCGCGTTCAGCGCACCGCTGACGGCGGTGAGCTCGTTGCCATGAGGCGCCAGGAGCTCCCCCGTGGCGTGGAGCCGTACTCGCACCGGCCCGTCCGGCATCGACACATACGCCAGAAGCGTCCACACAGGAAGGAAGACCACGATGAGCACTGCGGCGAACCGGTTACGGGCGTGCTCGGCCACCGCGTACCGCGTTGCCGTGACGAGCAGCGTCACCTGCTCCTTCATGCCGCTTCCCTCCCGCGCGCCTGGAGGCGACCGCCGTCCAGGCGCCACAATTCATCCAGGCGCTCGGTGTCGTAAGCGAGATGAGAGACGACCAGAACTGAACGCCCACGTTCGCGCAACCGGGATGCAAGCTGCCAGAACCGCAGGTAGGTGTCCCAGTCGAAGCCCTGATAGGGCTCATCCAGCAGCAGCACCTGCGGGTCGTGCATCAATGCCAGCGTCACGTTTAGCTTCTGCCGCGTCCCTCCGCTGAGCACGCCGGCCCGCTCGTCCAGGTAGTCGGCGAATCCGAGCACGTCCATGACCTCCCTCGCATAGCTGAGGCTGTCGAGACGGAATGCCGCCCGGAAGAACGTCAAATGCTGGCGCACCGTCAGTGCGTCGTTCACCACTACCTGCTGCGGGCAGTACCCGAACCGGCCGCCGTGTCGAACCCTGCCGCGCGAGGGGCGCAACTCCCCAGCGAGGATCTTCAACAGGGTGGACTTGCCCGCACCGTTCTCCCCCACGATCCCGGTCAATGATCCGGCAGGCAGGGTGAAGTCGACACCCCGCAGCACCAGCCGCTTGCCATAGTGATGGTGTACATCCCCGACTTCCACGCTGCGACACCCCACGCTACTTACCTAGACCGATCGCAGGCTTAACGAACGCGACCGGCCACAGGCACGCAGCTACACACCTGGCACAGGCGCTGTCAGTGTCGTTCCCTCTCCGCCTGGTGTTCTGTACGAGTGTGCTAATCGGCAGTGGCGAGCCGCTCGGCGGTGACCTCGAGCTTCTGGGGTGCCCACTCCTACCTGCCGACCCACTGCTCCTCGCGGTAGTCGTTCCATGGGCTTTCGGAAGCAATCCCGGCATGGTTCCCCGGCTGGCGGTCTGTGCTGCGGCGGTCGGACTGGTGCTGTCGGCGGTGGGGCCGGCCTCCTTTGCCTCGGCAGCTGCCCCGGCCCCGCCGCTGGCGTCGGTCCAGATCGTGAAGAAGACCGCGGCGGTGAAGGACTTCCAGCGGGTGACGGTGTACTGCCCAGAGGCCCGGCTGGGCTTCCCCAGTCGGGCCTCTGGTTGTGCCCCCGGCTCCCCATCACGGTCGGAGCGTCACCTGAGGTCAGTTCGTGTAGCGGAAGTCGATGACCTGGTAGGTGGCTTCACCGTTGTCGGGGTGGTCGATCTCCAGCAGCAGGAGATGGTGACCCGCCGGGCGCTGCGGAAGGTTGAAGGAGAACGTCATCGGTGTGGGGGCGACCAGGCCGTCCGGGAGTTCCTCGTCGGTGGCGGAGTAGGGCACGGCGGGGTAGGTGCGCGTGTAGAGGGGGTTGGCCAGGTCGAGCTGGACGCGGGTCAGCGGCTGCTGGCTGTCCCAGTTCGCCTTGGTGGGGTAGGCGGTGACCCGGCGGACCTTGACCTTGCCGCCGAAGGTCATCTCGACGTTGATCGTCTGACCGCCGTTCCGGACGGGGTGGGCGTTCCATGCGTTGCCGAATTCGTCCCGTAGCCCGTCGAGCTTGTACGCGTAGGGGTTATCGGCACTGGCGATCTTGCCATCCTCCTTCTGTTCCGCCAGCACCTGACCCGGATCACCACCCTGACCACCCACGCCGTCACCACCGTCGGGGAGAACACCTCCCTCACACTCGATCTCACCCCCATCCCCCTGCCCGGATCCTTGGCCAGCCTGTTGACCGAACTTAGGGACATGCCGCCCCCGACCAACTGGGAACTCTTCCCAGGACTGGCTGTTCCCCCGCGACCGCCCAGGACAGCACCTCTCCGCCAGCGTCTTCGGCCGCCGTCTGGCCGCCCACCACATCCCCAACCGGGCCGCCCGCGCCACCGCCCTCGTCGCCTTCGCCCAGGACCTTCCCCCAGCAGTCCTCGGACCGATGCCCGGCCTCCATCCCGTCACCGCCGCCCACTGGCGGCGACGCGCCTCCACCGACTGGACCGCCTACCTCGAAGCACGCCTGGCCACCCCACCACCCTGAACCAGCCGTCGTCGAACCTGCGCCGGGTGTCGGCCCGCGGGAACCGTACGGAGTGTCGTTTCGCCGGCGAATCCCCGTCTAATCGAGTGACCCGGGCGGAGGGCCGTCCGCCTGCCAACGGCCGGCCATGGTGGAGGGTGCACAGGGCTGTCCGATTGAGCGGACAGTCCGGGTAGCGTGGCCACATGGTCCACCTGGAGCAGCCGCACCTGTCCGGGCTGGGGAGAAACCCCGCCGCCCCAGTCGAAGTCATGGTGCGGTTGGCCGTACACCCCGCTGGCCGACACGGAATGGCTACGCGCAAGGGGCAGTTACCAGATGCGGTGACTGAAGCCCTGCTGAAGTACGGCGGCAGCGATACGGCAGTGCGCCTGCACGGGCATCGGATCTCCCCGGCGATGCGCGCCAGGATCGCCGAGCACCCCGATCCGGCGATCCGCAACGCCTACGCGGACTTTGTCCGGACCATGGTGGAGCGCGGGGTGCCGATGAGTATCGAGGACCTGGTCGAAGCCTACGACCGAATCCCGACGGAGCTCGCGGCCGCCTCCGATCCCAAGGTGCGCGCAATGGTCGCAGCCGCCTGGCGGGACCGGCCAATCACCGTGCAGCTGGCGCTGCTCACCGACCCGGACCCCGAGGTGCGTGCTGCAGCCACCAGAGCCGAGCACCCGGGCGTCCCTGACGACTACTACGAGCGCTGCCTCGCCGACCCTGCCGTCAAGGCCAATATCGCTCGTCGTATCCCACTGACATTCGACCAGTTCACGCAGCTGCTGGCGACCGGTGACGAGGAGGTGCTACACGCCGTGGCCGGCAACCCTCATCTGACCACCAACATGGTGACCCACATGCAGGACAGCGGGGACCCGCAGGTGCGCGTCGCGGTCGCCTACAGCCGCCACACCGCCCCCGAGACCCGCGACCGGCTGCTCGCGCTGGTGGAGGCCGAAGACGAGTCCGGCAGCGACGACGCGGGCCTCGCACTCCACTGGTCGCCCTACAGCCCGAATTGGCTGCGGGACGCGCCGCTGGCCGAGCGGCTGACCTACCTGCAGTGCCCGCATGTGGTGTTCCGCCGAGAAGTAGCGGCCAGCAGGGACCTGCCGGATCATGGGTGGCGACAACTGGACGACGATCCTGACGTGTCCGTCCGCCGCGCGGCCGCCCACCGACCCGACGCACCGCCACAGGTCCTCCTGCGGCTACTCCGCGCCCACGGCGACCTCTCCCACACCCGCCCCATGCTGGTGGACCACCCCAACTTCCCGCGACACGAGCTGCGCGGCTTCGTGGAAGACCACGACCCGAGAGTACGCATCCTCGCGCTGAAAGACCCTGAGCTCCCTCCTGCGGACCTGCGGGAGCTCGCGGCCAGCGCCGAGTCGTTCCTGCGCGCCAGCACAGCCCGACACCCCAACATCCCCACAGACCTGCTGGAACTGCTCTTGGCAGACCCTGAACCAAGGGTCGCCGATGATGCTGCGGCCAACCCCCTGCTGCCAAGAGCCCGTATGGATCAGGTCCTCGCCAAGGCCAGCCTCTGACAGGCGTAAACCCTGGCGGAATATCGCACGCTTCGATTAGCACTCCCCGCCAGTTGAACGAGTGCCCTGGTCAGCATCCCGCCGGGAGGCGTACGCGAACGACCAGGCCTCGCCGGACACGCTCATCGCGGTCTCCGCGGCTTCGAACAGGAGCAAGAGCGACAAGGATCCGGCGGAGTGGCCGCCCTCGGACGGCTCCTACATTTCGGCCTGAGAAGGCGATCATTCCGTCCGGTGCGATCCGTTGGATCGTCACCGATGAGGACTTCCAGATCCATGAGCCATCGCTTCACTATTTGGACGGGTTGAGAGCCCGCGATTCTTCGGTCAACACCGAGAAGAAGTACGCCGGTCACATCGCCTTGTACCTGTCGTACACCGCCGCCAGTGGCACCGACTGGGCCAGACCCACCATTCAGAGCCTTGCGCAGTACCTGCACTGGCTGGTCGAGGAGCCCCTCTCGCCGAGAAGCCGGCAGCCCGCTTCAGCCCCGAAGTACCGCGGTCGCGGGACCGCGAACGACCATCTGAGTACAGTCTCCAAGTTCCTGCGCTGGCTCGCACTCCACCGCAGCGACATCGTCCCGCCGTCAATCGTCAGCCTTCTCGTGGAGCCGAAGTACCTCGTGGTTCTGCCCGACGGATTTCAGGCCGATCCTGACCAGGGTGGCGACCGAAACGTGCTGGTCAAAACCATCAGGTTCAGGATCGACGTCCCCGGATTCCAGTGGCTGACCTATGGACAGGTCGGCTCCATGATCGACCATGCGAAACACGCTCGGGATCGATTCCTCCTGGAGATCCTGCGCGAGACCGGCATCCGAATTGGGGAAGCGCTGGGACTGCGCCGCGCGGATATGCACCTGTTACCGGACTCAACGATGCTCGGCTGCCGAGTGCCCGGTCCGCACATCCACGTCATCCGACGCGACACCAACACCAACGGGGCACTCGCGAAGTCGAGGAGGTCCAGGTGGATTCCGGTCTCCCTTGGAACCGTTGGGTCCTACAGTGACTACCAGTACGAGCGGGACGAGGTCTCTGCGGCGGCCGGCACCGACATGGTGTTCGTGAACCTCTTCGCCACCCCGCGTGGCGGGCCCATGAAGTACGCCAACGCTTACGAGTTGTTCAAGCGTCTCGCCAAGGCGGCCTGCCTGGACGCGCACCCTCACATGGTCCGCCACGGCACTATCACCCGTTGGATCAAGGGCAAGATGCCGCGCGATACCGCGCAGGACTTTGCCGGTCACGTCTCCGAGCATTCGATGAACGTGTACCTGCACACCACTAACGAGGAGAAACGAGAGCACGCCCGCCGGGTTCACGATCTCCAGGCCGCGCGGAAGGCAGGCTCATGAACACGACATCTGCACCAGTTCCGATCACACGAGGCGCAGGTGAGTCCTCCCTGCTTCTCGGCTGGACCCAGTGGCTCCGTGACAGGATCGACCCCGATTGGCGTACCGGTGAATGGGACCCCGATGCGCTGCTGTTTACTGCAGGCCCGGAGAACCCGCTCAGCCAAGGTGTTCCTCTGCCGGACTGCGGCCTGCCCCAGCATCAGTCCCACCAGACGATGTCAGCCCTGTGCAATTGCGTTGCGGAGGAGCCGGAAGAGCCCCGCAGACTTCGATTCCACACACCAGCCGCCGGTCCGGCTCAGGGCCGGATCCCACAGGGGGTTCTGCATCGCTGCCGACGGTGCGTGTCGCCGGGAGCGGATCTCCACTGGCTTGTGCAGAGGCCACAGCAAACTCTGGAACGAGCATCGAAGAAAATCTTCGGAGCTGGTCCTTGGCGAGTGGGTCAGCCGTCAGAGGTCCCACCCGGAATGGGCCGAGTGCCTCGTCGCCGGATGCGGGCATGAGGAGCTGAAAAGCTCCTTGTGTCAGACTCACGTAACCCGATGCATCGTCGATCTTGCCGCGCACGGCCTGCCCTGGACCTCGGAGCAATCCGCGCTCTGGGCCTCACGTAGCCGCGCTCGGAGATCTCCTGGAAGAGGCGGCTGCCGCTGGCCTGGCCGAGGCTTTCGGTGAAGCGGGTGTTCAGGTAGGGCTTGAACGGTTCCAGCACTCCGGCCGGCTGGCGTTCGTTTGCCGAGGCCAGCAGCTGGTCGAGGTCGGTGTCGCGGAAGCGCCGGACGGTTTTCCGGTCGAGGTGGAGACGGCGTGCGATGGCGCTGATGGTCCAGCCCGCGGCGACGAGCTTGTGGACGTCAGCGTGGCGGTGCCGGGTCCGGTCGAGGATCGGTGTCCGCGGTAGTTCGTGGAGCGGGAGCTGCATCAGAGGCGGTGCTTCCGGGATGCGGCTGGTCACCTGGTCGACGCGTTTGTGCAGGCAGATGCGGTGCTGGTGGCACGTCCTCTCCACTGCGGCGGCAAGGTTTTGGAGCAGGTGCCAGCGGTCGGCGACTTCCACAGCGTCAGGTGCCGCTTCCTTGACCGCGCGAGTGTGGGCCGAGGCCCGGTCACGGCAGATGATCTCGGCGCCTGGATGCTCGTGGAGCCAGGCGGCGAAGGTCTCGGAGGTACGGTCGGGCAGAACATCCACGACCTGGCCGGCCTCCACGTCGACGAGGATGGTTCCGTAGGTGCGGCCCCTGCGGAAGGCGAACTCATCGACACCGAGCACCCGCGGGGCTCGCTCCGGCACCGGCGGAGGAACCAGCAGCTCCGGCAGTTGCGTGCGTCCGGCCGCGAGGTGCATGTGGCGGCACAGCCGTTCGCCGGCCCGCCCACCGAGCTCGACGGCGACCTGACGGAGCCAGGCCTTCAGCCCGAGACTGGAGCGGCGATACCGCTCGCTCAACCCGCCGAACTGTTCGACGAACGTTTGCCGCTGGCATGCGGACCGGTCGCAGAAGAACCGCCGGACCCGCAGCCTGACCAGCAGCTTCCTCCCAGACAGTGGCCGCTCGGCAAGGCACCGTTCGCAGCAGGAATGCACCCGCTGAGCCTGGGCCCGGCACCCTGGGCACCTGGGCGGCGGACCGCAAGCGGCCGCTACCGCTACCAACGCCTCGGCCGTGAACTCCACGGCCTCCAACCGCACATCGACGTCCCGGAACAACACATCATCCAACGAGCAAACCCCCCACCAGCGAGATACGCCCTGCCAAAACGTTCCGCCATACGGCTCATGACCTGGATTTCATGGACCTCCGGGCAGAGCCCAAATTCGGGATTCGCATCACGCGGGAGTGCTCGGTGAGAGCGCCCGGGTCCAGGACCGTTGTCCGCTCTGCCTCCGCGAGCCCGCAGCATCGTCGTCGCTCTGGCCCAGCAGTTGGATCGAGGCGCCGCCTCGCAGGCTGCCTCCCGCCCGGACGCGAGTGTCGGGCCCCGGGAA
Source organism: Streptomyces sp. NPDC043876 (assembly GCF_056435825.1). Lineage (NCBI taxonomy): Bacteria > Bacillati > Actinomycetota > Actinomycetes > Kitasatosporales > Streptomycetaceae > Streptomyces > Streptomyces sp. NPDC043876. The sequence goes on from NZ_JBWKDV010000018.1 coordinate 33,640, forward strand.
CCCCTCGGCGTTGGTCAAGAGATGGTCAAGATCGCTTTTGACTCTTTCATTACCGTCAAGCCGCCGCGCCGCGGCTCAGGAGTGCGCCCAAAGCGGAGATAAGGCCGCATAGGCACGAGCAAATCGGGGTGAGCATCCGGTTTTCACTACTGTAGGTGCACCCCCTCGTCACTCTTCCCCGGGGCCACTGCGAGAGTTCTCAGCTGATCTTCATCCGGAGATCAGCTGAAGGAGAACCAGTGACCCATCGAATGACGGGCGGCCGCTTCGGACCGCCCGGCCGGATATCCGGCGCCAGGGGACGGGGGATGGCCCTCCTGGCCGGAGCCCTCTCGCTCACGCTCACCGCGCAGGGAGCCGCGCTCGCGGCCACGCCCCCGCCGAGCCCGGCGGCGGTGTTCTCGCTCGGCCCAGCGACCGCCGAGGACGAGGCTTCCGCCCTCCTCAAGGCCCGGCTCCAGAACCGCACCATCGAGGTGCTGTCGGCCCGAGCGGCCGACTCCACCACGTACGCACTGCCCAACGGCAGTTTCCAGAGCTCCGTCTACGCGGCTCCGATACGCGTGAAGGAGGGGGACGTCTGGAAGGACATCAACACCTCCCTCGCCGACACGGGTCCCTCGCTCCAGCCCCGCAAGGCGTCCGCCGCCATCGCCCTCTCGGACGGCGGCGACCGGCAGCTGGCCTCCGTGAAGCGGGGCAAGCACGCCTTCGGCATGGGCTGGCAGAAGGATCTGCCCGCACCGACGGTCAAGGGTGACACCGCCAGCTACCAGCTCGGGGCCGGGGAACGCCTCGAGGTCACCGCGCTCGCGGACGGCTTCTCGCAGAACGTGATCCTCGACCGGGCACCCACCGCGCCCGTCTCGTACCGGATCCCGCTGCACCTGGAGGGCCTCACCGTCACCCAGGCCGATTCCGGGCACCTGCTGCTCAAGGGCACCGACGGCGCCCTCGTCGCCGAGGCGCCCGCGCCCATGATGTGGGACTCCAGCAAGGACAAGGCTTCCGGCGAGGCCAAGCACCGGGCCCGCGTGAACACCCGCATCGAGTCCGCGGCCGACGGTTCGCAGACGATCGTGCTCACCCCCGACGCCTCCTTCTTCCAGAAGAAGGGCCTCGTCTACCCGGTCACGGTCGACCCGACGTCCACCCTCTCGGCCACCACCGACACCTGGGTGCAGACCCCCGACTATCCCGACTCCCAGGTCTCCTCGCCCGAGCTGAAAACGGGCACGTACAACGGCGGGGCCGACAAGGCCCGTTCGTACCTGAAGTTCGATGTGGCGAAGTTCAAGGGCAAGCACATCACGGACACCAACCTGGCCCTGTACTCGTCTTACTCCTCGACCTGCGCCACGACCGGGGCGGGCACCCAGGTGCGCCGCATCACCTCCGACTGGTCCTCCTCCGCCATCACCTGGGGCGCCCAGCCCAGCACCACCACCACGGGCGCGGTAACGAACAAGGCCGCCCTGGGCTACGACTCCTCCTGCCCAGCGGGCACGGTCAACTTCGACATCGACGAGATCGTGCAGGCCTGGGCCGACGGCTCGCCGAACTACGGTCTCCAGCTGCTCGGAGCCAGCGAGACCGACTCCACGACGTGGCGGCGCTTCCGGTCCGCCAACTACGTCTCGGGTGACAACTCCGCGGAACCGCACCTGACCGTCACGTACAACTCGTACGCCACGACCAGCGGCGCGGCGATCGCCCCGATGACGGTCAACGCCTACAACGGAGGCCGCTACGTCACCTCGCTGACGCCCTCGCTGTCCGCGAAGGTCACCGACGCGGACGGCTCGAACGTGAAGGCACAGTTCGAGATCACCGCCGACCCGGGCCACATCACCGGCACCGCCTACACCTACACGGGCACCACCGGATCGGTGGCGTCGGGTTCCATCGCGACGCTCACCGTCCCGCTCGCCAACGCCTTCCCCGTCGGCAGTTACCTGCGCTACCGCGTGCGCGGCTACGACGGCACCGAGTACGGCGCGTGGTCGGGCTACACCGCCTTCGCCGTCAACACCGGCCTGCCCGCCGCGCCGAGCGTCAGCTGCCCTGCGTACCCGGCGGGCGCGTGGACCGCGAAGGTCTCCGGCAGCGCCACTTGCACGCTCGACACGACGAGCACCGACGGCGCCGGCTACCAGTGGAGCCTCGACTCGCCGACGCTGTCGCAGCGGGCCCTGGACACCACCGACGGCACCGGCGGCGACCCGCAGACCATCTCCATCGCCCCCGGCAACGGCAGCCACACGCTGCGCGTCCGTGCCGTCGACTCGGCGGGCAACCTGTCTGCGGAGAAGGCCTATTCCTTCGGCGTCGGCGACAGCGGCCTCGGTGTGCTCGCGCCGCGCGACGGCTCCTGGACCCTGGCCGACGTACCGCTGTCGGCGTCCGGCGCCGCTTCGTTCACCGGCGCGCGCTGGCAGTACCGGCGCGGCTCCGCGGACGCGTGGCACGACGTGCCCGTCTCCGACGTCGTCGCGGCGGGCAGCGGTGCGGCCGTGGCCTCTTGGCCGGTGCCGGTGACCGGCGGGACCTCCGCCAAGCTCGTGTGGCACATGGCCAACACCCTCGACGAGGACGGCGCCGTGGAACTGCGGACCTCCTTCACCGACGGCGGCGGCGCCACCGCGGCCAGTTCCGCCGTCTCGGTCACCCTGGACCGGGCGGGCGCCGCCGCGGCGCAGGAGAACGTCGGCCCGGGTTCGGTGAACCTGCTCACGGGTGACTTCTCGATGTCGGAGGACGACGCTTCGGTCTTCGAGGCCTCCGTGTCGCGGACGTACTCTTCGCGGGCCGTCGATGCCGACAGCGAGGGACAGGCCCCGATCTTCGGGCCGGACTGGGTCTCCTCGGTCACCGCGACGACCGGCGTGGAATACACCAAGGTCCGCCGGACCAGTGCCACTTCGGTGTCCCTGATGAACGCCGACGGCAGCTCGGTCGCCTTCACCCTCGGCAGCGACGGCAAGTGGAAGGCCGCTTCCGGCGACACCCAGCTGACGCTGACGGGCGCGCTGGCGGACACCACGCTGTCGCTCACCCACACCGGCAGCGGAACCGTTTCCGCATTCACCCGGGTCGCCGGGGCGGACACGTGGACGCTGAGCACCAGCCGGGAGCTGACGGAGGACTCCACCACGACGCTGGTCTCAGAGCCGGTCATGGTCGGTACCCGCACCGTGGCCCGGCCCAAGTACCTGATCTCCCCCAACAAGGCGGTGGACCAGGACAACTCCACCTGCGCCGCCCGTCCCTCCACGGCCGGCTGCCGCGTCCTCGAGTTCGAGTACGCCACGGCGACGACCGCCGCCGGCACCACGCTCGGCGACGTCAAGGACCAGGTCAGGCAGCTGAAGGTGTGGGCCACGGATCCGGGCGCCGGTGCGGCGACCGCCACCGTGGTCGGCCAGTACGCCTACGACGCCCAGGGCCTGCTGCGCGAGGCCTGGGACCCCCGGGTCTCCCCCGCGCAGAAGACGGCCTACACCTACGATGCGGCCAAGCGCGTCGCCACGTACACGCCGGCGGGCCAGCTGCCGTGGACCTTCGGCTACAGCACCGCGACCGGGAACACTCCGGCGGGCAAGCTGCTGAAGGTGTCCCGGCCGACACTGGTGCCCGGCAGCGCGACCGGTACCAACGGGACGGCCACCACCTCCCTGGTGTACGACGTGCCGGTGTCCGGCGCCGCGGCCCCCTACCAGCTGGACGCGGCGACCGCGGCCACCTGGGGGCAGACCGACCTGCCGGTGACCGCGACCGCCGTCTTCCCGGCCGACCAGGTACCCGCCTCCGGCAAGGGCTCCGACCTCGCCGCGACGGACTACCGGCGGGCCACGGTCACCTACCTCGACGCCGACTTCAACACGGTGAACACGGCCGCCCCCGGCGGCCGGATATCCGTGAGCGAGTTCGACGAGGAGGGCAACCAGGTCCGCGCGCTGACCGCCGCCAACCGGGACGTCGCGCTCGGCAGGGCCGCCACCTCGGACCCGCTGCTGGCGGCCGAGCTGGCCAAGGTGCGGGCGACCGCCGCCACCCCGGCCGAGGGCACCGCCCAGGCGGCACTGCTGCTGTCCGAGACCACGGTCTACGCCAATGCCGCGAGCGGCTCCTCGCTCGAACGGGAGAGCACCGGCCCCCTGCAGACGGTGACCCTGCGCTCCGCCACCGCAGGCGCCGGGACCGGCCTGGCAGCGGGCACCGCGGTCCTGGCCCAGTTGCACAGCGTCTCGAGCTACGACGAGGGCCGGCCCGCCGGTTCCCCGGTGTCGGACCTGCAGACCGGTGAGACCACCGGCGCCCGCATCCCGGGCTTCCCGGCCGACGCCGACACCGAGACCGTCGCCACCGTCTACGACTGGAACACCGGCCTGGTACTGAAGGAGATCCGCGACCCGCAGGGCAAGGCGCTCACGACGACCGTCGGCTACGACGCCGCCGGCCGTCAGATCAAGGCCACCGCCCCCGAGTCCGACGCGGCCGGGCCCGGGACCACCATCACCACCTACTGGGGGACCACTGGTGCGTGCGCCGGACACCCGGAGTGGGCGGGCCTGGTGTGCACCAGCGCACCGGGCGGCACCGTCACCGGAGGTGACGCGCAGACGGCCGAGCTCGTGACGAAGTCCTTCACCTACGGCCGCTGGGGCCAGGCCGCGGTGGTCAAGGAGACCGCCAACGGCGTCACTCGCACCACCGCCACCTCGTACGACACGGTGGGCCGTCCCACGGGCAGCTCCGTCACCGGCGGCCTCGGCAACGCGGTGCCGGACACCGTCGTCGCGTACGCAGCCGACGGGCTGTCCACCAGCGTCACCTCGGGCGGCGCGACCATCCGATCGTCCATCGACCGACTCGGCCGGGAAATCACCTACGAGGACGGCGCGGGCAACACCACCGCGACGCAGTACGACGCCTTGGGCCGTCCGGTGAAGGTCAGCAACTCCGCGCCCTCCAGCGCGAGCTACGCGTACGACACCAGCGTGGACCCGCGCGGCGTGCTCACGTCGATCACCGACTCGGTGGCGGGATCCTTCACCGGACAGTACGACGCCGACGGCCGCCTGGTCTCCGAATCCCTGCCCGGCGGATACAAGCTGGCCCTGGGATACGACTCGACCGGAGCGGAGACCTCCCGCCTCTACACCAATGTGCAGGGCACGACCGTCCTCGCGGACACCGCGGACCGGACCGTCTTCGGCCAGATCGCGGCCCACGCGCAGACCGACGGCTCCACCGTCACCAGCCAGTACAGCTACGACGCGCAGGGCCGCCTCACCCGGGCCCAGGACGACACCGGCAGTGCATGCACCGTCCGGGTCTACGCCTTCGACGGCTCTCGCGCCAACCGCACCAACCGGGAGGAATCGCTGACCGACGCCGCGTGCGGCACGACGGGCACCACCACGACCGCCGCGACCGGGTACGCCTACGACAGCGCCGGCCGGCTGCTGTCGTCGACCACCGGGACGACCACGCAGAAGACGGTGCACGACGCCTTCGGCCGCCGCACCACTGCCGCCGACGGCAGCACGGTCGGCTACTTCGCCAGTGACGCGGTGCGCGAGACCGCCACGGCCTCCGCACGGCAGAGCTACGCGCTGGACGCGGCCGGCCGCCAGGCCACCACGACCACGGAGTCCAAGGGCGCCGACGGCGCCTGGACGACCGAGTCGGTCATCGTCAGCCACTACGGCGGCGACGGCGACAGCCCCAGCTGGAGCACCCGCACCGCGGGCGGCACCAGCACGGTCACCCGCATGGTCGCGGACCTGGCCAGCGGGATGAGCGCGGTGACCGGCGCCGCCGGTGACACCGTCCTCCAGTTGTCGAACGTGCACGGGGACATCGGCGTCCAGCTGCCGCTGGACACGACCAAGGACCCGGTCGTGCAGCGCTTCGACGAGTACGGGCAGCGGCTCGGCACCCCGGCCGTCCGGTACGGCTGGCTGGGCACCGCGGCACGGCAGTCCGACACGCCCAACGGTCACGTCCTGATGGGCGCGCGCCTGTACGACCCGGCGACCGGCACCTTCCTCCAGGACGATCCGGTCCAAGGCGGCGGAGCCAGCGCCTACGGCTATTGCTCGGCCGATCCGGTCAACTGCACGGACACGGCCGGCACCTGGGACTACTGGCTGAAGTACACCGTCGGCAACCCGCACATGTCGGCGAAGCGATACTTCAAGAAGTTCCGGGACAACTTCAACTGGGTGTTCCCGATCGGTGGGCACGCCAGCAAGCTGAAGAAGCCGGGCCAGAAGATGGACCTCTGGGTCAAGATCCTGGGCGTGAAGATCGCCTTCCCGGTCGTGGTCAAGAGCATTTCCTCCAACGGCTTCCGCTTCAACACCCGTTGGGGGCACCCTGACTACCCGGGCTTCATCTCCTTCTACTTCACCCGGAAGCGGAGCGGGAAGATGGAGATCACGATTCACGGGAACGTGCCGCCGTTCGCGGATGCCTGGTTCATGGGCAAGAGCAACTACGTCAAGCGGGCCAAGAAGACGTGGAAGCCGCTGATCGACAATCTGAAGGACCTGACCCACTACATCAACACCATGGGCGACAACTAGCGGTTTAGTTTCGGCCGATGAAGCCCCACCGAAGGCATTCGGTGGGGCTTCCGGTGTTATCGGCGGCAATGGGGGCTGCGATTTCGTTCGGAGTCCAGGTTCAAGGCCTCGCGCGGGCCGCCCGCTTGCGTTGTTCGAGATCAGGCCTCGCCGGCCTGAGTGATGGCTGTGCGCAACAACCTGACCATCGATCGGCTGGCCACCCGAAGGGGTTCCGGGTCCTTGGCCGGCCAGCTCGTGGGAGATCCGGCGGGCGCCCCACCGGGGATGTCGGCGGCGCAGCTCTCAGATCTCGGCTTCCACCTCGGCGGACCGACGGGCGGCCAAGCACGGGACGGTGCTGGTCGTGGTCGACCAGCCGGCCTCCATCGGCGCCCTGCCACTGGCCATCGCCCAGGGCAAGCACCACACGCAGGTCCTTCTCTGCCTCACCAGACGACGGGCCGACGTCCTCGTCGCGATGCTCCGGGACGGAACCTTCAACGAACCGCAGCCTGTTCGGGCGGCCGCTCCGCAGACCTAGACCATGATCAAGAGGTGATCCGTGGGGTCGTAGTCGATCTCCCAGTCGATAGAGACACCGCAGAATCCGTCCGCGATGCACCGAAGGCCGACGGTCACCCAACGGATCGATCCGTCCTCGCCGAGGGAGAAGGCGACTGCGGCCTCGAACTTGTCCCTTCCGCACGGACAGTAGGCCGGGCCGGACCTCTCGGTCTCCCAGGAGTCCTCCTCCCAGTAGTCCTCGCTGTCTGCGATGAACGCACGGCTGCCGCAGCCAGAGCACTCCCGCTCCGCTCCACAGTCATTCACCAGCACGAAGAACACCTGGCCGCCGCAAGCTCCACAGAGGGAAGGAGCGATTCTCACCGGGCGGTCATCGACAGCGCCCCGGAGAAACACCGCGAGCTCAGCAGGGACGCCCTCGCCAACCTGATCATCAGCATGCACAAGCACATCGTCCCAGACGCCTTGAAACCCTCGGACCACCTTGACCAAGGACATAGGGGCGCCCCACCAACCCGGCCGCGACGCGCGCGAGCCCGAAGGTATCCAAGGCGGAGCAGGCATTCCAACGAGGGCTCGCGGCGCTCGCTCAGTGGCCGAGCGCGAAGGCGCCCGGCCGGTGCCCCCAGGGCACACCGAACCGACCACCATCGAAGGCGAGAACGAGCCCGTAGCTGTACGGCTCGGCGTGTGGATCTCGAAACTCAGCGTGCGTGCTTCACGGAAAGCGAGCCAGAATCCGGATTCCGGTGGCACCGGCCTCCCGGCTCCGCCCTGGCGGTGTGCATATTGCCGGGGCAGTCCGGTTGCGGCTGGGGTCAATGGTATGCGGCGAGGAAGGCCCGCACGCCCGCGTCGGCGTAGTCGTCGAGTTGGGGCTGGGTGTGCTGCGGGCTGCCGTGGAACATTGCCTTGTTCACCGGGATCCACAGCAGCAGGCCGGAGAAGTGGTTGGCGGCCAGGAGGGGGTCGTCGATCCGCAGCAAGCCCTGGTCCGCCAGGCGTTGGAAGGTGTCGGCCAGGGTGGCGAGTACCCGCTCGAAGCCCTGCTCGTACCAGGCGGCGCCCAGGTCGGGGAAGGTGTCGGCGTTGGCGATGACGAGGCGCCGCAGCTGGAGCACCGGGGGCTGGGTGAGGGTGGTCAGGAACTGGCGAGCCAGCCGGAGCAGGTTCTCCTCCAACGAGTCGGCGTCTGCGGGGATGTCGGCCACCAGGTCGATCATGGCCTCGACCCGGTCGGTGGTGGCCAGGACGATCTCGGCGAACAGCTTCTCCTTGTCGGCGAAGTGCTTGTACACCGTCTGCTTGGACACGGCGGCCAACTTGGCGATGTCGTCCATGCTCGTGCCGGCGTAGCCCTTCGCCATGAACACCGCTGTCGCGGCCTCCATGATCGCCTCGTGCTTGCGGGCCGAGCGTCCTCGGGATTCGTTCGCTTCCAATGCCTCCTCCTTCAAGCTAACAGTACTGGACAGTCCAGTTTCGATACGGGTACTGTACCGTCCAGTTCGACAGTACTGCACCGTCCAGTTCCAAGGTCCGATCCTCGGCATAGGGGGATTTCGCATGACCCAGGCGATCCGCGCACCGTTCACCGACCGCGGTCTCTCGACTCCGCTCGCCACCCGCGCTCTGCTCGCCGGCGGGGCAGTGGCAGGCCCGCTGTTTCTGGGGGTGGGGGTGATCGGGGGACTCACCCGCACCGGCTTCGACTTCACCCGAAACGCCATCAGCCAGCTCAGCCTCGGCTCGCTGGGCTGGATCCAGGTCACCAGCTTCCTGGTCACCGGCGTGCTGATCATGGCGGGCGCGGTGGGTCTGCGCCGGGCGATCGGCCGCAGCATCGGCGGCGCCTGGACACCGCGCCTGGTCGGCGTGTTCGGCGCGTCCTTCGTGCTCGCCGGGGTGTTCACGGCGGACCCCGGCGCGGGCTTCCCAGCCGGTACGCCGGACGGTCCGGCCACGCTGAGCGGGCACGGAACGGTCCACATGCTCAGCGGCATGGCGGGCTATCTCGCGCTGTGCGCCGCGTTCCTCGTGCTGGCACGACACTTCGCCACCCGCGGCCGGCGCGGCTGGGCCCTGGCCTACCGCCTCCTGCCGCTGGCGCTCATCACCGGGTTCGCCGGCTCCGCCACCACGGTCGCGGCCTTCACCGCCGCCGCCGGCCTCGGCCTGCTCGCGCTCACCGCAGCCATCGCCCAACTGGCCAGCCCCGCCCCGCCCGCACAGCGGTAACGACTCCGCTCCCCGCACCCACAGCAACAACCCCACACCGCCGCACGCACACAGAAGTAGGATGCCGCACCATGACCGCACCCGTAAAAGGCCCCGCCAGCTACTTTCCATCGATCGAGAAGAAGTACGGCCGCCCGATCGAGCAGTGGAAGGAGATGATCCGCACCTCGCCCCTGACCAAGCACATGGAACTCGTCACATGGCTCAAGTCCGAACACGGCCTCGGCCACGGGCACGCCAACGCCCTCGTCGCCCACACCCTTGCCGAACACGGCGACAACTGACCGCGGACCCTGCGAGCTGTGGAACTGACGGCCCGCCCCCGGCGTGCTGTCAGTTCTCGGGCTCTGGCTCAGCTTCTGTGGAACCTGCTGCTCTATAGGCCAATGCCCGTTCGTCAGCCTCGATGTTCCAAGGCAGCGAGGTCGTGCCGGTTCCCGACGACCGCTCGACCGCAGTTGGGAGGCAGATGGCCAGCCACCATCTCAACAGCCGGCTCAGCCGTGTCGGCCTCACCGACGGACTCCCCCCTGGACGGTCCTGCCCCGATGAAGCCCCCACCCTGCCGTGGGGCGATGTAGGGCACGTCCTATGGGCAGGGATGCTCGGTACACCGACTGAAGTGCAGCTCCGACATACCGACCCAGGGGAAGAGCTGCTGCAGCCGAGGCTCGGCATGGACAGCGCGCACCACGTCAACGTCCACACGGTCCGAACCGAGAAGTCTCGTCCCCTCTGCCTCAATGAACTCTGCCGCAGCACCCGTCGTGTCCATGGGGAGAAGGTGCCAGAGCGTTTGCTCCACCGATGCACCCGGTGACGACTGCGGCACCAGGGCGGCAGGATCGCGGAGGAGAACCGCTTGCGCTCGCCCGTGGCCTCGTCGACGCGCTTGTCCTTCACCCGCGGCGCCTTCACCTCGACCGCGTCGGCCGCGGTGGTGACCTGTCTGGGCTGGTGATAGCCGTTTCGGACCACCAGGCGGCGCCCGTTGTCGTCGCGCTCATCGACCAACTCGGTTATGTAGGGGTTGACTTCGGCCTCCATTGCGGCGGCCAGCATCCTTCTCGCCCCCTCCCGGACGATCTCGTCGATCAGGCAGGAGCCGTCGGTGGTGGTGCCGTCGTCGTTCACTACGCTGAGCACGGACGTGCCTTGCCGGCCGGTGCTGCGAACACCGGTCTTGCTCGGTGACCTATCGATCAATCACACGGGAAGGTACGTCCTCCCCGAGATGATCCACAGGTCTTGAGCATTGCTCGAGGAATCCCGCCGATCCGCTCTCGGCGAGGACCTCGCCGACGGGGTCACGACCGGAGAGAACCTCACCACTGAGGACGCCGCCGCCGAATCGCCGCACGCGGACGTCCTCAGAGAACTGCTCGGCGTGCAGGAAGACCCCGTCGTCGGAACGCGCGAGGGGCCGGATCAACGGCGTCGACGAGGTCGCCGAGAACTCCGGCTACAGGCGCTTCGTGTTCAACATCGTCGCGGGCGCCGCGAAGCTGGAGAGCGAGGCCGATGACATCGAGTCGGGGCAGACCCTCTCCACTACGGCCGCGGCGGGATCCCAGGTGGCCGCCACCCCGGCCGACGCCCCGAGTGTGCCGTCCGGCGTGGAGACCATCGCGCTCGGCGCGGACGGCTTCCCCCTGCCGGGCGAGTCCGCGGCTGGCGTCCGTACGGCCTCCTACGTCAACGGCTCGGGCACCGGGAGCTGGGCCCTCGGCCACGCGTACGACAAGCCGGAGTTCAGGAACAACGACGGCGCCAACTTCGTGTCGAAGTCGCTGCACTACGGCGGTGGCATGAAGATGCGCGATTGGGCGTGCTTCCAGGACCGCGCGTGGTGGAAGAACACGTGGACGTCGTGGAAGAAGAACAGCTACACCTGGCCTGCAGCCCAGAACCTATTCGTCCACATGTTCAACTACCGCCAGCCGGGCTACCTCAACCGTTCGTACGACCTGCGTCCCAGAGACATACTGTTCTTCCAGTACAGGGGGACCGTGTCTACAACCACACGGCCGTGGTGCGGGGCATCCAGGGAGGCACGGTGAGGATCGCCCAGCTCGGGTACGCCGCTCAGCACCCTGCCCGAGCTCCTCGCCAGGAACGAGGGGAACATCGTGGCGGTCGCCGCTCTGAGGCCGAGGTCCCGGTGACGCCCGGACCGGTTCTGCGGGCCGTGTTCTGCGCCGCCCTGACCCTGGGCGTGCTGACCGGCTGCTCGGCGGACGTCAGTAGCGACGAAGTGCAGTACGCCGGGGATTACAGCAGTCACCCGCCGCTCGCCGTGCTCGGATATCCGTCCACGGGGACTCTGGGGATCACCCAGCAGGTGGTGTGGCGGATCGCAGACGGGGACGCCGACGGGCTGGCGGCCCTGGCCGACCCCGGCAAGGACCTGCGCACGACCGAGAAGACCGCCGAGAACTGGATCGCCGCCTTCCGAAAGGGCGCCGGCGGGAAGGTCACCGCGGAGTTCTACGACGAGGGCTCGTACCGTCAGACCGTGGTGCTCTACATGCACGACACCGGTCAGATCAAGGAGATCTACGTCCTGCCCGTGAACATGGACGGAAAAGGCGTCTTTCGGGTGAGCATGGCCGAGCCGGACCCCGGCGAGGCCACCGCCGTGGCGCCCTGGGTGCCGAAGAAGCCGGGCGAGCTCGGTTCGAAGATGGTCCCGTGAACTGAACCGGGTCGTGTACCGACGAGGGGCGCCGTCCCCGCGGACTTCCGAGGGGGCGGCGCCACTTTGTCGTCTCCGAGGAAGCCGGATGGACGGTCAAGGAGTCGCTGACGCGGCTCGCCGAGGACATCGGCCTCAAATACAGCGCCGTTAGCAACGCCCGCTAGGTCTCCTCCCGCTGGCCTCACAGGCAGCCGGGCGCTTCCTTCGCCGTCTACCGGATCCTGGCCAGCGTCGAGGACGAGACGAACGATTCGCGGCCGTGAAACAGCCGCCCGAGGGTATGACCGGGAGCGCGAGCGGACGGGCCGCCGCAACGGTTCAAGGTTGCCGATTACGTCCATCGGAGAACGCTCCCGAGAGAGACTGAACCCCCAGCCGGGCGGCGGGCGGCTCATGTGCCGGAGGCGGGGCTGGGCGTCCCCATACCGCCAGCATCTCGTTGAACATGCCGCCGCACTCGGCATCGACATGGAGATCATCACCCGCAAGCCCGGGACCAGGGGATTCACCCCCATACCCAAACGGTGGGCAGTCGAGCGGACCTACGGATGGCTCATGCTCCAGCGACGCCTTGCCCGCGACTACGAAACCTTGCCCGCCCGCTCCGAAGCCGTGATCCACATCGCCATGACCGACCTCATGGCCCGCCGCCTCACCAGCGAGAAAACCATCTCCTGGCGCGATCCGAAAAAGGCCACAGAACACGCGATTCTGGGATGAAACATCTGACGAAAACGACCTCTTAGCGTGAGCCGCCTGCCCGCTGGTGAGGCCCGGGCGCGGGGCTCAGGGGGTTGACTGGAGAAGCGCCAGTGTCGACTCGAGTTCCTGGCGGGTCAGCCGTGCGGCCTCCTCCGCCTCGCCGGCCTCCACCGCCCGCACCACGTCGGCGTGGGCGTCCTCGCCGTGCCGGAGGTCGGTGCCGCGCAGCCCGAGCAGGTCCAGGAGTTCGACAAGGCCCTCGCGGAGTACCGGCGCGAACTCCGCGAACAGGTCGGTCAGGACGGGGTTGCGCGCCGCGGCCACGACCGCCGCGTGCAGGGCGATGTCGGCGTCGACGAAACCCACGTCGTCGCCCCCGGCGGCCTCGCGCCGGCCGTCCAGCGCCTTCCGCATCGCCGTCACGTCCTCCTCGGTCCGGCGCTGCGCCGCGAGGCGGGCCGCCTCGACCTCCACCAGCATCCGTACCTCGTACACATCCGTCACCGCCGCCCTGCGCAGCCGGGCCGGCCAGTCCTCCGTCGGCCGGGTCGCGGTGACGAAGACGCCCGCTCCCTGCCGGGGCTGAACGAGCCCGGCGCCCGCCAGGGCACGCAGCGCCTCGCGGACCGTGGAGCGCCCCACACCGAGCTCCTTGGCGAGCGTCGTCTCGCCGGGGAGCTTCGTGCCGACCGGCCAGTGGCCCTGGACGATCTGCTCGCGCAGCCGCTCGGCGGCCTGTTCGACCAGAGGACTGGGACGGACGGCACCGAGCGGCATGCAATCACCTGATTCTCTGATGTCCGGACTCCGAGACTCCGACGCTCCGGATGGCGGGCGCGTCCACCGGATGCCGGCGGGGTTCGCCGAGAAATCTACCGCAACTTGTCTGAGGAGCACTTGTCTGAGGAGCTGAGGAGTGGTTACGGTACCGGCCATGATCCGCAATCCCCAGCGCCCCGGCCCCATGCCGTACCACCGTTACCGACCGTTCCAGGACCGCGTCCACGTTCCCGAGTTCGACCGTCTCTGGCCCTCCGCCCGGCTGGAGCGCCCCCCGCTGTGGGTGCCCGTCGACCTCCGCGACGGCAACCAGGCCCTCGCCGAGCCCATGGACACCGACCGCAAGCACCGCTTCTTCGAGCTGCTCGTCCGCACGGGCTTCAAGGAGATCGAGGTCGGCTACCCCTCCGCCAGCCGCGCCGACTTCGACTTCGTCCGCCACCTTGCCGGACTCGTCGGTTCCGGGAGCTTCCCCGAGGACGTCACCCCGGTTGTCTTCACGCCGGCCCGCCCCGAACTCATCGAGCGCACCTTCGCCGCCCTCGACGGCCTGCCCCGCGCAGTCGTCCACCTCTACATCGCCACCTCGCCGGTCTGGCGCGACACCGTCCTCGGCCGCGACCGCGCCGAGGTCCGGCGCACCGTCCACGAGGCCGCCACTCTCATGGCACGGCTCGCCGAGACCCACCCCGACACCGACGTCCGCTTCCAGTTCTCCCCGGAGACCTTCAACCTCACCGAACCCGACTACGTCCTGGAGCTCTGCGACGGCCTCACCGCGCTCTGGGACGCCAGCCCCGACCGACCGGTCACCCACAACCTGCCCGCCACCGTCGAGATCTCCACCCCTAACGTGTACGCCGACCAGATCGAGTACATGCACCGCCACCTCGCCCGCCGCGACGCGGTGATCCTCTCCGTGCACCCCCACAACGACCGCGGCACCGGCGTGGCCTGCGCCGAACTCGCCGTCCTCGCCGGGGCCCAGCGCGTCGAGGGGTGCCTCTTCGGCAACGGCGAACGCACCGGCAACGTCGATCTGGTGACCCTCGCGCTCAACCTCTACGCCCAGGGCGTCGATCCCATGCTCGACCTCTCCGACATCGACGCCGTCCGCGACATCGTCGAGTACTGCAACCGGCTCCCCGTCCACCCCCGCCATCCCTACGTGGGCGACCTCGTGCACACGGCCTTCTCCGGCACCCACCAGGACGCCATCAGCAAGGGGCTCGCACGGCACGCGAAGGACGCCGCCGCGGCCGGGATCCCGCCGGAGCTCGCCCCCTGGAACGTGCCCTACCTGCCGCTGGACCCCGCCGACCTCGGCCGGGGCTACGAAGCCGTCATCCGCGTCAATTCCCAGTCGGGGAAGGGCGGAGTCGCCCATCTGCTGCGCACCCACCACGGCCTCGACCTGCCGGAGCGCATGCGCCCTGATGTCTCCCGGACCGTCCAGGCCGTGACCGACGAAAGCGGACGCGAAGCCACCCCCGGCGACCTCCACGCGCTCTTCCGCACGGCCTACCTGGAGCCCGGCCGGGGCGCGGGCCCCGTGGCCCTGGAATCTTGGAGCACCGCCCACGCCGCCGGCCACGGCACTGGAACCGACGCCGACACCGCCGACTCCACCGGCCGCGGCCACCGCTTCGCCTGCGTCCTGCGCGTCGGTGACAGCACCGTAATGGCCGATGGCAAGGGCAACGGGCCGCTCTCCGCCCTGGCCGACGCCTTCACGCGCGCCGGAATCCCCGTCGATGTCCTCGACTTCGCCGAGCACGCGGTCACCACCGGCAGCTCGGGAGAGGCCGCAGCCTACGTCGAGTGCAGGGTGGGGGGCCGTACCGTCTGGGGAGCGGGCCTGGACACCTCCGTCCTCACGGCCTCCGTACAGGCCGTCCTCTGCGCAGTGAACCGGGCGTACGAAGCGTGAGGCGGCTCCCCGCCTGGCCCTCGACGAGAACGGTGAGCAGCGCCACGGCGTGGGCAACGGGCAGCCCCGCCTGCTGGGCGAGTCCGCCGTGCGTGGCCGGCTCTCCCGTCTCCAGCCGTTGTAGCAGTGGGCCCGCTGGAGCGGCGAAGTCCCACGCGGTCTCGGCCGTCGTGAGCGTCCACTCCCCGTGTCGGGGTTCTGGTCGAGTCGGGCGCGCGGGAAGGTCAGCCGGGCGGTCGGGTTGGGATCGGCGGGGACCTGGTCCAGGTGGGGCAGGGAGGCGTATGGGCGGCCGTGGTGGGTGGCGTCGAGTGAGCGGGCCCACCGGTCGGTGACCGCCGGGTCGTCCAGCATTGCCACCACGGCTTCGCGGAGCGTGGTGACGTACTCGGTCTGGGCGGTGGGGGTGGTGAAGCGGGGGACGTCGGTGCGGAAGCGGACTTCGCGGCGGAGCTGGTCGATGACCCAGGTCATGAAGTCGGCGCCGGTCTGGGTGGTGAGGCCGAAGGTCAGGTGGAGGGAGGGTGTGCCCTGGTCGGCGGTGACGCCGTGCCACCAGCCTCGGGGCAGGTAGAGGGTGTCGCCCGGGTTCAGGACGACATCGGCCAGAGGTTCGCCTTCGGGGACGGGTGGGGTGTCGGTGTCGCGCCAGGTGGGAGCGGGGCGCGGTCGTGGTCCACGACGCGGTCGCGTTCGCCTGTACCGGGGTACGCAGGCACCGCTCCAGGCCTTCGGCTGCGGCGGTGATGGGGGCATGCATTTCGTCGATCGAGTCGATGACGAGGGAGGCGCCTTCGCGGATGCGCGCGTGGAGCTCGGAAGGCTGGATGCGGTGCCAGACCGTGGCCCGTCGGGTGGTGACGGGGAGCGCGTATCGGCGCAGCGGCACCGTCTGGCCGCCGTGCGAGAGCCGCAGCCGCGGCGGTTCCAGTCGGTGCGTGGCGATCACCTGGTTGAGGGTGGTCCAGGAGACGAGGTCGTGGAAGCCGTCGGGCTTGCCGCGGAGGACGAGGTGGGAGCGGAAATACGGCTGCGCGAGGAAGGTGTCCCCGCCCAGCCGTTCCGCCCAGGAAGGGGCGTCGAACATCAGATGGTCAGCTCCTGCTGTTATAACCAGCGGCGCAGCCCGACTCCGCCCGGGCGGGATACAAGCGGAAGCTGGAAACGGTGAGAGCCTGGCCGCCGGGTCCGATGCCAGGCGGGACGGCCGGAGGCCGGCCGAACGGGCGGCACACGGAGCGAGGGCGGCCCTTCTCCGGTGCCGCGCGTCGCCGGAAAGTCCCGTCGTTCGGTCAGGGGTGGAGGTTGTGAATGTTCGAGTTGAGTTTGTCTACCGCCGAATGCGCTCCCATAAGGACTCCGCCCTGGTTTTGGCCGGGTAGGTCGGCGCCACCGCACTGGTTGAGGGCTCCGCCGAGCGGGAGGCCGAGAAGTTTGCCGTTGGCCGCTCCGGTCCCTGCGGTCGTCACGCCGGCGGCCTGGAGCCCGTGGTGATTGCACAGCTGACGGAGAGAGTCCCCGATCCCTCCCGCCGAGGCCGGGACCGCAGCCGCCGGCCCGGCGCCCAGTGACCGGACGGCTTCGACAGGGTTCAGCTCGGGTGCATACGGCGGAAGGCGGACGGTGGTGAGCCAGTCGTGCTCGGCCTCGTACCGTTTGAGCCCGGCGGCCAGAAGCGTGTTGAGATTGTCCCAGACCACCACGATCGGGCCGTCAAGCTGGATGTGCGCGCGGACCAGGAAGTCGCGGTAGTCCTTCCAGGAGAAGCTTTTGCGTGCGCCCTTGAGCCGCAGATGCGTGCGGGGCCGGTGGATGAGGCGGCTCTTCTCACCGGGCTTGAAGCAGCAGCGCGGCGACCGAGGTCCGTCGGCGGGACCTGCCACGGACGCGGATGACGGGGGTCTGCCCGCGCAGGCCCCAGGTGCGGACACGGGGCGGAGTCATCGAGAATCCGGCCTCGTCCTCGAAGACGGTCCGGGCCCCCGGATGCCGCCATGGCGAACTGGGCGTCGGTGACGATCGGGGAGTTCGCCGGACCTGCAGAACGCAGGCCCTCCATGCCGCCCGCGCGCCAAGCACGGCGCCAGCGTTCCACCGAGCGCACACTCACCCGCAGATCTTTCGCGATCACCGCGGTCTTCTCACCCGCCGCGAAGCGCACGTCGGCCTGAATCGGGGATCCCCTCACGAAGCGTCCGACGCTCAGCGGTCAGACCCCCACCTTCCGGATAACGCATACCACCGGCATACCGCAGGGATCATGAACCGTCACTCCCCGACGACCACCCGAAAAGCTCCGTAGGACACGGTCTAAGCAAACCGGACTGCTACCAGCGGGTGGCGGCTGTCCACCCCGGGCCGACGGGGCTGAAAGGAGTGCCACGCCCGGGAGTTGTCACATACAGCTATGACGCTGCGCGTCTCTGAAAGCACCCGGTCGAGCCTTCGGCACCCGAGCAGGACATTCGCCCGCTGGATCCGAGCCATAGCGAACGGCGATGACACGGAGGGTGGGCAACGCAGGCCGCTGCAACGCATAGTCGAGGCAACTTCGCCTCGGGCTGTCGGCGCACCGCCGTACCTGGGCACTCCCACCATCCTGCTCTGGAGCCCCGCCATGTCCGCAGCCGCCACCCAGTCCCCGCACCAGCGAACCGTGGGGCGACTCCCGGCTGTCCTGTTGATGGCCGGCAGTTGCCTGCCCGTCCTCGGAGCGGTCCTCCTCGCGCCGGTTCTGCCCCGCATGCGGGACCACTTCGAGGGTGTTCCCGGTAGTGGCGCCTTGGTGCCCCTCGTCCTCACAGTCCCGGCCTTGTCGATTGCTTTGCTCGCCCCCTTCGCAGGGGTCCTCGTCGACAGGATCGGCCGAAAGCGTCTTCTGGTCGTCGCCACGGTCATGTACTCGGTCTTCGGCACGGCCCCCCTCTGGCTGGAATCCCTGCACGGGATACTCGTCAGCCGATTCCTCGTCGGCATAGCCGAGGCCGCCATCATGACCGCCTGCACCACCCTGATCGGCGACTACTACAGCGGGGAGGTCCGGGACCGCTATCTAGCCCTGCAGACCATGTGCGCCTCGGTTTCGGCAACGTTCTTCTTCGTCCTGGGCGGGGTCCTCGGCTCAGCCAGCTGGCGCGCTCCGTTCTGGCTCCATGCCGTCGGCCTGCTGATCGCCCCCGCCATGGCACGTGCACTGCCGACGCCCCGGCCTGCAGAGAAAGTTGACATGGTCCATGCCGCCGCGTCGAAGCGTCCCTTTCCGTTCCGGCGCATGGCCGGCATCTGCGTGCTCACCGTCTTCGGTGCCGTGGTCTTCTACACGGTGCCCGTCGAGATGGCCTTCCTGCTGGACGGCCTGGACGTGGACTCCAGCGGCGCCATCGGGGCTGTCACGGCAGCAGCCAGCGCCGCCACCGTTCTCGGCTCCATCATCTTCACCCGCCTTCCCGCTCAGCGCCGGCAGTCGCTTCCGTCCTTCTTCGGCATCTGTGCCGCGGGCTTTCTGATCATGGGTGCCGCCGGCAGCCTGCCTCTGCTGGTCACTGGAGCAGTGGTGAACTGCATCGGCACCGGTTTGCTGTTGCCGGCGTTGGTGACCCGCGCGATGTCCGGCCTCGGGTTCTCGGACCGTGGACGCGGCATGGGGCTGTGGACTGCAGCGTTCTTCCTCGGCGAATTCCTCTGCCCGCTCGTCCTCCTCGGAGGCGAGGGAGCTACTGGGAGCCTGGCGATGGCAGTCGCTCTCCTCGCCCTACTGACCGGCCTTGTCGCAGCAGCCGTCTCGACGCTGACGCGCCGTCGGCCCATAGCTGCATGCGCGCCTGCCGCACAGGAGTAGGGGTGGGACGTCGGCCGTATCGCGTGGCACCAACATCCAGCCGACCGATTCCGAGCGCCTCGTCCCCCGTGAGCCGGAGTGCCGTGGCGACAGAGCGCCAAGGCGTCGGCTCGTGGCGACTTTCGCTCCGCTCTCCCACCGCATCTCACCTCCAGTTCAACCGTGTTGGCCTCACATTTCGATGTCCCTTCTGCCCGGAGAACCGCCATGAACAGACGCACCTTCCTCACCTCCGCCATCGCAACGGCCCTCGCCGTGAGCATGGCTCCAGCAGCCGCCGGCACAGCGAGCGCTTCGACAGACCCCTCTGTGTTCACTCGGGCTGACGCCCTCCTGGCCCGGATGACGGCAGCCGAGAAGGAGGCGCTGATCCGCTGCGACTTCGCCGCCGTGAGCCACCTCGGGATCCCCGCCCTGTCCATGGTCGATGCGTCCGCGGGCCTGCGGGGCGAGCAAGGGGTTACCGCCTTCCCGGTGCCCATCGCCCAAGCGGCGACCTTCGACGAGAACCTGGCACACCGCATCGGCGTCGTACTCGGGACCGAAGGACGAGCCAAGGGCTACAACAACCTCCTCGGTCCTACCGTCGACCTCGTCCGAACGTGGCACTTCGGACGGCAAGCCGAGAGTTGGGGTGAGGACCCGCTCCTCGCCGGTCGTCTCGGAGCAGCTCTTACCACCGCCATCCAGAGCCGCCACGTCACCGCGACGGTCAAACACTTCGCCGGCTACACGCAGGAAGTGGACCGCTTCTTCGTCAACTGTCTGGTCTCCGAGCGAGCCCTTCACGAGGTGTACCAAGCGCCGTTCCGCCATGTCATCAGTGCCGCTCCGACGACGTCCGTGATGATGTCCTACCCGAAGGTCAACGGTACTTTCGCGACTCAGGGCCCGGCCCTGTTCGACGACGTCAAGGTCCGTCTGGGCCTTCAGGGGTACACCGTCCCCGACTTCTGGGCCGGTGACGACCAGGTCGCGGCTGCCAGAGCGGGCATGGACCTCGCGGGTCTGGGCAGCGCCGGCGTCAAACTGGCGCCAGGTGCGCTCACCAACGGCGCCGTCGCGCTCTCTCGGCTGAACGATGCGGCCCGCCGGATCCTCGTCACCATGTTCGCGAACGGCCTGGTCGACAACCCGGTGCCCGCCCCCGCGCAGAACGTCAGTACGCAGGAACACAAGAACCTCGCCCACGAGGCCGCCGTCTCCTCGACCGTTCTCCTGGCCAACCGCGCCGCCACCCTTCCCCTTGCGCCGTCCCTCCAGTCGCTGGCCGTCATCGGCCCCGCAGGCGCCGATGCCTTTACGGGCATCGCGGGTTCCAGCTACGTGGACCCGGGTGACTGGACCACGCCGTTGGACGCCATCCGCTCCCGGGCGGGCGCCGGCATCAGGGTCACCCACACCCAGGGGTCGACGGGCGATGTCCCCCTGGCCGTCGTCCCCACCGGCGTGCTGCGTGCCGACGGCGGAGCCGCAGGCCTCAGCGCGCGCCATTACGCGCGTGCCGACCCGACGGGTACTCCCGTGGCCACCCGCACGGACACGGCCGTCGACTTCGCCGCCGCCCCGGTGGACACGCTGCCCGGAGTCTGGTCCGCGAGCTGGTCGGGCACCCTCACGCCGACTCACACCGGATTGCACCGCTTCTCCCTCCTGCCCGCCGGCACGGCCACCCTGAAGATCGACGGTGTCACGGTGGTCACGGGCTCCCGAGGCACTCGGCGCTTCTTCCTCGGCCCCTACGACTACCCCCTCCAGGGAACGATCGACCTGACGGCCGGCCGAGCCGTGTCCGTGGAGCTCGTGTACAGCAATGCCACGGCCGACCCGGGCACATGCGGCCTCACTCTCGGCTGGCAGCCGGCATCCGCCATTCCGGCAGCCGTCCAGGCCGCGCGCGCCGCCGACGTCGCCGTCGTCTTCGCCAACCGTGTGGCCGGTGAGGCCATGGATCACGGACGGCTGGACCTGCCCGGAGACCAGAACCAGCTCATCGCCGCCGTGGCAGCGGCCAATCCCCGCACCATCGTGGTCCTCAACACCGACGGCCCCGTTGCGATGCCATGGCTGGATCAGGTCGAGTCCGTCGTGCAGGCGTGGTACGGCGGGCGGGGCATGGGAACGGCACTGGCCGCCGTCCTCTTCGGCGACAGCGATCCCTCCGGACGCCTCCCCGTGACCTTCCCGGCCAGAGCCGCCCAGGGCCCAGGAGCAACCCCGGCTTCCTACCCGGGGCAGAACGCGTCCGTCTCCTACGACGAGGGAATCGCCGTCGGGTACCGCTACTACGACGCCAGGGGACAGCAGCCCCTCTTCCCCTTCGGCCACGGCCTGTCCTACACGACGTTCGCCCACGGCTCCCTTGAGGCCGCCTTCGACCCGGGCAGGAGAAGCGTGACCTTCGCGGTAACCGTCACGAACACCGGCAACCGCCACGGCACCGAGGTCGTACAGATCTACGCCACCTTGCCCAGCGCCGCCTCAGCCGAACCGCGCCGCTTGGTCGCGTTCGGCAAGGTGTCCCTGGATCGAGGTGCCGCTCAGCGCCTCGTCTTCACCATCGCGCCCGAAGACCTGATGGTGTGGAACTCGGGCAACTGGACGCTCGTTCCCGGGCTCTACACCTTCGCCGCGGCGCGTGCGTCCCGCGACATCACCGGGCAGCGCACCCTCTCCATCGGCTGACCGCCCCTCTGCCCTCCCGGTTCCGTATCACCGTGAGGGCAGAGAGGAGCCGCGCACCACCAGTTCAGGCTGCAGGACGATGTGCCGGTGCTCATGTGCGGCCCCGGCCTCACCCGTCTCCTCGAGGAGCATCTCGGCCGCCATCGTGCCCATCATGACGGCCGGCTGCCGGACGGATGTCAGCGGAACCGCGGCCGCCGCGGCGAATTCGATGTCGTCGTAGCCGACGATGGCCACGTCGTCGGGGACCCGCACGCCGGCGGCGTACATGGTCTGGAGGAATCCGAGGGCCAGCAGGTCGTTGGCGCAGAAGACCGCGGTCGGCCGGTCGGACAGGCCCAGGAAGCGGGAGCCCGCGTCCCGGCCCGCGGCCACGTCGAGACTTCCGGCCGGCAGCTCGAACAGCGCCGACCGTGCCAGGCCGGCTTCGGTCAGCGCGCTCCATGCTCCGGTGCGCCGGTCCCTGACCTGGCTGAGCTCCTCGGGCCCGGACACGTAGCCGATCGATCGATGCCCACCATCGATGAGGTGGCGTACGGCCAGGGTCCCGCCGACCACGTCGTCGACCGAGACCGAACACTGGTCGGCGCCCTCGGCGACCCGGTCGACGACGATGAAGGCAATGCCGTGCCGCCGGAACGCCTCGAGGTTGCGGCCACTGGCATCGGCGGGTGTGAGGAGCACGCCCCGCACCCGCTGCTCCGCGAAGAGCGCGAGGTATTCGGCTTCCTCGGCGGGGCTCTGCCCGCTGTTGCACACCATGACGCCCAGTCCCGCCCGGCGCGCGGCCCGTTCGGCACCCTTCGCGATGTCGACGAAGAAGGGGTTGGCCATGTCGAGGACGAGCAGACCCAGGATGCGGCTGTGACCGGCGCGCAGCTGGCGTGCGGACTCGCTGCGTACGTAGCCGAGCCGGTCGATGGCGGCTTGCACCCGGAGCCTGGTGGTTTCGGAGACCGAGTCCGGGCGGTTGATCACGTTTGAGACGGTTCCCACGGAGACCCCGGCAGCACGGGCGACGTCTTTGATCCCCACCGATGGGGCCATGGGCCCAGACCTCCAGGCAGTACGAGCTGACAGCGAACCTCCAGGTTAATGGATGAATCGTTTTAACCACACCTCCCACAGCAGCCACAGCGAGCCCGCCGCCCTGCGACACGAGCAGGCTTGACAGGCACCCGGGCAAGCTCTTAGCGTCCCGAGCAAGTAATTGAATCGTTTCATTTCATCTTCATGCCGCAGGAGCGCCCAGTGACCGACCACGCCGCCGTGAAGGCTGCCCTGAAGACCCAGGCCATCGAGACGCCGTCGTGGGCCTACGGCAATTCCGGCACCCGCTTCAAGGTCTTCTCCCAGCCCGGGGTGCCCCGTACCCCGCAGGAGAAGCTCGACGACGCCGCCAAGGTCCACGAGTTGACCGGGGCCGCGCCGAGCGTCGCCCTGCACATCCCCTGGGATCGCGTGGACGACTACGGGGCTCTCGCCGCGGACGCGGCCGAGCGCGGACTGCGTCTGGGCGCGATCAACGCGAACGTCTTCCAGGACGACGACTACAGGCTGGGCAGCGTCTGTCACCCCGATCCGAAGGTCCGGAAGAAGGCGGTCGGTCACCTCCTGGAGTGCGTGGACATCATGGACGCCACCGGGTCCAGGGACTTGAAGCTGTGGTTCGCGGACGGCACCAACTATCCCGGCCAGGACGACATCCGCGCACGCCAGGACCGTCTGGCCGAGGCCTTTGCCGAGGTCTACGGCCGGCTGGGCGAGGACCAGCGGATGCTTCTGGAGTACAAGTTCTTCGAGCCCGCCTTCTACGCCACGGACGTACCGGACTGGGGCACCGCCTACGCGCACTGCCTGAAGCTGGGCGAGCGGGCGCAGGTGGTCGTGGACACCGGGCACCACGCACCGGGCACCAACATCGAGTTCATCGTCGCGACGCTGCTGCGCGAGGGGAAGCTCGGCGCGTTCGACTTCAACTCGCGCTTCTACGCCGACGACGACCTGATGGTGGGCGCCGCGGACCCCTTCCAGCTCTTCCGGATCATGTACGAGGTGATCCGCGGCGGCGGCTTCACTCCGGACGTGGCCTTCATGCTCGACCAGTGTCACAACATCGAGGCGAAGATCCCCGCGATCATCCGCTCGGTGATGAACGTGCAGGAGGCGACCGCGAAGGCCCTCCTCGTCGACCGGGACGCGCTGGCCGCGGCCCAGCGTTCCGGCGATGTCCTGGCTGCGAATGCGGTCCTCATGGACGCCTACAACACCGATGTGCGGCCCCTGCTCGCAGAGGTCCGGGAAGAGCTGGGCCTGGACGCCGACCCGGTCGGCGCGTACCACCGCTCCGGCTGGGCGCAGAAGACCGCCGCCGAGCGAGTCGGCGGCGCGCAGGCGGGCTGGGGTGCGTGAGCCCCGCCGCCGCCCGTACCCCCACTCCATCCCCCGTCACGGACCTGAGGACACGTAGCGATATGACTCTGCACCCCGAAGCCGCCGCTCTGCTGCAGCGCTCTCACCAGCTCGGCGCGGACGCGCGCAACACCAACTACGCGGGCGGCAACACCTCCGCGAAGGGCACCTCCACCGACCCCGTCACCGGCGGCGACATCGAACTGATGTGGGTCAAGGGCTCCGGGGGCGACCTCGGCACCCTCACGGAGGACGGGCTCGCCGTCCTGCGCCTCGACCGGCTGCGCGCCCTCGCGTACGTCTATCCCGGCGTGGAGCACGAGGACGAGATGGTGGCCGCCTTCGACTACTGCCTGCACGGCAAGGGCGGGGCCGCGCCTTCCATCGACACGGCCATGCACGGCCTGGTGGACGC
Organism: Streptomyces sp. NPDC043876; assembly: GCF_056435825.1. Classification (NCBI taxonomy): domain Bacteria; kingdom Bacillati; phylum Actinomycetota; class Actinomycetes; order Kitasatosporales; family Streptomycetaceae; genus Streptomyces; species Streptomyces sp. NPDC043876. The sequence continues at coordinate 58,438 of NZ_JBWKDV010000018.1, forward strand.
CGCGCACGTCGACCACCTCCACCCGGATTCGGGCATCGCACTGGCCTGTGCGGCGGACGGTGAGAAGCTGACCGCCGAGTGCTTCGGCGACGCGGTGGTGTGGGTGCCCTGGCGGCGGCCCGGTTTCCAGCTCGGCCTGGACATCGCCGCCGTCAAGGAGGCGAACCCGCAGGCCATCGGCTGTGTTCTCGGCGGCCACGGCATTTCCGCCTGGGGCGACTCCAGTGAGGAGTGCCGGCGCAACTCGCTGCACATCATCCGTACCGCCGAGCAGTTCCTCGGCGAGCGTGGGCGGCCGGCGCCGTTCGGGCCGGTCATCAGCGGATACGAGCCGCTGCCTGAGGAGGACCGCCGGGCCCGGGCCGCCGCCCTGGCTCCGCACATCCGGGCCATCGCCTCCCAGGACCGGGCGCAGGTCGGGCACTTCAACGATGGTGAGGCCGTACTCGACTTCGTCGCCCGCGCCGAGCACCCGAGACTGGCCGCGCTGGGCACCTCCTGCCCCGACCACTTCCTGCGCACCAAGGTACGGCCCCTGGTCCTCGACCTGCCGCCCACCGCACCCCTTGGCGAGGCCGTCGCCCGCCTGCGTGAATTGCACCTCGCCTACCGCGAGGAGTACACCGCCTACTACCGGCGCCACGCCACCACCGACTCCCCCGCCCTGCGCGGTGCGGATCCCGCGATCGTGCTGGTGCCCGGTGTCGGCATGTTCTCGTTCGGCAAGGACAAGCAGACCGCGCGCGTGGCGGGCGAGTTCTACGTCAACGCGATCAATGTGATGCGCGGCGCGGAGGCCGTGTCCAGTTACCTGCCGATCGACGAGGCCGAGAAGTTCCGCATCGAGTACTGGGAGCTGGAGGAGGCCAAGCTGCGGCGGATGCCCGCACCCAAGCCGCTGGCCACCCGTATCGCGCTGGTCACGGGCGCGGGCAGCGGCATCGGCCGGGCGATCGCCCACCGGCTGGCGGCGGAGGGGGCCTGCGTGGTGGTCGCCGACCTGAACGAGGACAACGCCGCAACCGTCGCCGAAGAGCTCGGCGGCCCCGACAGGGCCGTGGCGGTCCGCGTCGACGTCACCTCGGAGGAGCAGATCACCGGCGCGTTCCAGGAGGCTGTGCTCGCCTTCGGCGGCGTCGACCTCGTCGTCAACAACGCGGGCATCTCCATCTCCAAGCCGCTCCTGGAGACCACCGCCAAGGACTGGGACCTCCAGCACGACATCATGGCCCGCGGCTCCTTCCTCGTCTCCCGCGAGGCCGCACGGATCATGCGGGACCAGGGCCTGGGCGGCGACATCGTCTACATCGCGTCCAAGAACGCCGTCTTCGCCGGCCCGAACAACATCGCCTACTCCGCCACCAAGGCCGACCAGGCACACCAGGTCCGCCTGCTCGCCGCCGAGCTCGGAGAGCACGGCATCCGCGTGAACGGGGTCAACCCCGACGGTGTCGTCCGGGGCTCGGGGATCTTCGCCGGCGGCTGGGGAGCCCAGCGGGCCGCCACGTACGGCATCGAGGAGGAGAAGCTCGGCGAGTTCTACGCCCAGCGCACCCTTCTCAAGCGCGAGGTCCTGCCCGAGCACGTCGCGAACGCAGTGCTCGTGCTTACCAGTGGTGACCTCAGCCACACCACCGGCCTGCACATCCCCGTCGACGCCGGCGTCCCCGCCGCGTTCCTGCGATGAGCACGGAGCCGCAGCCGTTCGCCGCGGTCGACCTCGGCGCGTCCAGCGGGCGCGTCATGGTCGGCCGCGTCGGCCCCGGCACCCTTGAACTGACCGAGGCACATCGTTTCCGCAACCGGCCGGTGCGCGCCGGTGCCACGCTGCACTGGGACATCCTCAGGCTGTACGCGGGCGTCCTCGACGGACTGCGCGCGGCCGGAGCCACCACGGGCGGACGCCTCGCCTCGGTCGGGATCGACAGCTGGGCCGTGGACTACGGACTGATCGACGACGACGGCGCCCTGCTCGGCAATCCCGTGCACTACCGGGACGCCCGCACCGACGGAGTCCCCGAGAAGGTGTGGTCGGCGACACCGACCGAGCGACTGTACGCGCGGACGGGCATTCAGTACGCGCCCTTCAACACCCTGTACCAATTGACGGCCGCCCGCGGCACGGCGCAGTTGGCCGCCGCACGGCGGCTCCTGCTGATCCCGGACCTGATCTCCTACTGGCTGACGGGCCAGGAGGGGACCGAGCTCACCAATGCCTCCACCACCCAGCTGCTCGACCCGCGCACCGGGAGCTGGTCGTACGCCGTCGCCGATGCCACGGACATCGACCTCAGCCTGTTCCCGCCCCTGCGGCGTCCCGGCGATCCCGCGGGCCTCCTGCTGCCCGAGGTCCTCGACGCCACGGGAGTGACCGGTCCCGTGCCGGTCACCACGGTCGCTTCGCACGACACCGCCTCGGCCGTCGTCGCCGTCCCCGCAGCGCGGGGCGAGCGCTTCGCCTACATCTGCACCGGCACCTGGTCGCTGGTCGGCCTGGAGCTCGACTCGCCCGTCCTGACCGAAGCAAGCCGCCGCGCGAACTTCACCAACGAACTGGGGATCGACGGGACCGTGCGCTACCTGCGCAACGTCATGGGGCTGTGGCTCCTGCAGGAGTGCATGCGGGAATGGGAAGACACCGGTCTCGTTCCGCTGCTGAAAGCCGCCGCGGAAGTTCCGGGCCTCGTTTCCGTTGTGGATGCCGCCGACCCCGCCTTCCTCGCCCCCGGCCGGATGCCGCAGCGCATTGCCGAGGCGTGCCGAAGGTCGGGCCGGCCGGTGCCGCGCACACCCGCCGAGACGACCCGGTGCATCCTCGACTCCCTGGCGCTCGCCCACCGTACGGCCGTGCGGGACGTACAGCGCCTCGCCGACCGGGAGGTCGACGTCATCCACATCGTGGGTGGAGGAGCACGCAACGCCTTGCTGTGCCAGTTGACGGCCGACGCGTGCGGGCTGCCGGTAGTGGCCGGTCCGGCGGAGGCGGCGGCCTTCGGAAACGTGCTCGTACAGGCACGTTCCCAGGGACTCGTCGGCGATCGCGCGGGCATGCGGGAGCTGTTGGCGCGCACCCAGCCCCTGGCCCGCTACGAACCGACCGGTGACCAAGCGGCCTGGGCAGCCGCCGCCGAGCGGATCACCCCGCTCTGATCCCTGCGGGCGGGCGCGCGTCGAAGTGCCCCCGCGCCCATCCGCAGTCCAGCAGTCGCTACGAAGGAGCACCATGCGTGTCGCCCTTTTTTTGACGTGTCTGAACGACACGTTGTACCCCGACACCGGCAAGGCGGTGGTGAAGCTCCTGACCCGGCTGGGCGTCGACGTCGACTTCCCCATGGCCCAGACCTGTTGCGGGCAGGCGCACTACAACACCGGCTATCGGCACGAGGCCGAACCGCTCGCCCTGCACTTCGCCCGCGTGTTCACCGGCTACGACGCGATCGTCACACCGTCCGGGTCGTGCGCCGCGATGGTGCGCGAGCTGTACCCGCGCATGGGCGAACGGGCGCGGGCCGAGGGCCGCGGCGGGACCCTGTCCACCACCCTTGCCCCCGTGGTCCCCGCGACGTATGAGCTGACCGAGTTCCTCGTGGATGTGCTGGGAGTGACGGACGTCGGCGCGTACTACCCTCACACCGTCACCTACCACCCCACCTGCCACGGGCTGCGCAGCCTCGGGCTGGGAGAGCGTCCGTACCGGTTGCTGCGGGCCGTCAAGGGCCTGGAGTTGGTCGAGCTGCCGGGTGCGGACGAGTGTTGCGGCTTCGGCGGCACCTTCGCGGTGAAGAACGCCGACGTCTCGGCCGCGATGGGTGCCGACAAGATCCGCAACGCCGAGTCGACGGGCGCGCAGGCGCTCTGTGCGGCGGACAACTCGTGTCTGATGCACCTCGGCGGGACCATGTCCCGGCTGAAGGTGGACATGCGGCCGGTCCACATCGCGGAGATCCTCGCGAGCACGGAAGAGAGGTCCACGCTGTGAGCGGAACCTTCGTAGGAATGCCGGCGTTCCCGAAAGCAGCCCGTGAGGCCGTCGGGGACGAGCGGCTGCGTGCCAACCTCCGGCACGCCACCCACACCATCCGCGACAAACGGGCCCGCGCCGTCGGCGAACTCGAGGACTGGGCAGCCCTGCGGGAGGCGGGGAAGCAGATCAAGGACCACACGCTCCGTCACCTCGACCGCTATCTCCTCCAAATGGAGGAAGCCGTCACGGCCGCCGGTGGCATCGTCCACTGGGCCTGCGACGCCGCCGAGGCCAACCGGATCGTCGCGGACCTGGTGAAGGCCACCGGCGAGACCGAAGCCGTGAAGGTCAAGTCGATGGCCACCCAGGAGATCGGCCTCAACGAGGCCTTGGAGACCGAGGGCATCCAGGCCTACGAGACCGACCTGGCCGAGCTCATCGTCCAGCTCGCCGACGACCGGCCCTCGCACATCCTCGTCCCCGCCATCCACCGCAACCGCGGCGAGATCCGCGACATCTTCCAGGACACGATGGGGAAATGGGGCCGTCCGGCACCGGACGGTCTCACGGACGAGCCGACCGAGCTCGCGGAGGCGGCCAGACTGCACCTGCGGGAGAAGTTCCTGCGCGCGAAGGTCGCGATTTCGGGGGCGAACTTCATGGTCGCCGAGTCCGGCACCCTCGTCGTCGTCGAGTCGGAGGGCAACGGCCGGATGTGCCTGACGCTGCCCGAGACCCTCATCTCCGTCGTCGGCATCGAGAAGGTCGTGCCGACCTGGCGGGACCTGGAGGTCTTCCTCCAGACCCTGCCCCGCTCCTCGACCGCCGAGCGCATGAACCCGTACACGAGCACATGGACCGGCACCATCGACGGCGACGGGCCGACCGCCTTCCACCTGGTGCTGCTCGACAACGGCCGCACCGACACCCTCGCCGACGAGGTGGGCCGCCAGGCGCTGCGCTGCATCCGCTGCTCCGCCTGCCTCAACGTCTGCCCGGTGTACGAGAGGGCCGGCGGCCACGCCTACGGCTCCGTCTATCCCGGGCCGATCGGTGCGATCCTCAGCCCCCAACTGCGCGGCACCACCTCCGAGATCGATGCCTCGCTGCCCTACGCCTCCTCGTTGTGCGGCGCCTGCTACGACGTGTGCCCGGTCGCCATCGACATCCCCGAGGTCCTGGTCCACCTGCGGGAGCGCGTCGCCCAGGGAGGCCCGGCGGTTACCCGCGGCGAGAAGGTCGTCCTCAGGCCCGCCCGGGGACACGCGGCGGAGCGGGCGGCGATGCGCGCGGCCCGTTGGGTGCTGGGCAGCCCGGGCGTCCTGCGCACCGGTCAGCGCTTCGCTGCCCGCACCCGCCGCCTCCATCCCCGTACGCTCCCGGGCCCGGGACGGGCCTGGTCGGCGAGCCGGGATCTTCCCTCGATGCCGGCGGAGCCCTTCCGCGACTGGTGGCAGCGTACGAACGGTGGAAAGGGAGAGGCGCAGTGAGCAGGAGAGAGATCGTTCTCGGCCGCATCCGGCGGGCGCTGGCCGACGTGCCCGCCGGCGACAACGAGTACGCGGATGCCGTCGCCCGCGACTATCTGCGCGTACACGGGACGCGCACCCGGGAGGAGACCGCCGGGCTCCTCGCCGAGAACCTGAGCGAGTACCGGGCCGTGGTGCACCGCACCGATGCCGACGGTCTGCCGGCCCTGCTCGCCCGGTTGCTCACCGAGCGCGGTGCGCGGAGCGTCCTGGTTCCACCGGGGCTGCCGGCGGACTGGCTCCGGGCGAGCGAGGTGACCCGTGTCCGTGATCGGGCCGCGAGCAGCGTCTACGAACTGGAGAAGGTCGACAGCGTCGTGACCGGATGCGCCGTGGCCATCGCGGAGACAGGCACCCTGGTCCTGGACGGCTCCCCCGACCAGGGGCGCCGTCGCATCACGCTGATGCCCGACCATCACATGTGCGTCGTCCGCGTCCCGGAGCAGGTCGTCTCCTCCCTCCCCCAGGCCCTCGAACGGCTCGATCCGGCCCGGCCGCTCACCTGGATCTCGGGGCCTTCCGCGACCAGCGACATCGAGCTGGACAGGGTCGAGGGGGTGCACGGCCCCCGCGCTTTGGAGGTGGTGCTGCTCGGTGGGCGCTGACGCACATACATGTGGACGCCCCCTCACCGGGTGAGGGGGCGTCCACATGTACTCGGGGACGTTCGTCAGCCCAGTTGGACGGTCTGCTCTCCGGCGAGGCTCCTCGACGAGCTGCCCACAGCGAAGCTGTACGTGCCGGGGGTGAGGGACCAGGTCCCCGAGTCCCACACGGTCAGGTCCTGGTCCGGGACGGTGAAGGTGAGGCGCGTGGACTCCCCCGCCTTCAAGGTGATCTTGCGGAAGGCCACGAGGCGGCGCGGCTCGGCTTGGGCGGCCTCGGGGAGGGTGGCGTACGTTTGGACGACCTCGGTGCCCGGCCGCGAGCCGGTGTTCGTGAGGGTGACCGAGACGGTGGTGCCCGTCTCGTGCCCGCCGCGAGCGACGGCCAGGGAGCCGTACGTGAAGGACGTGTACGAGAGGCCGTGGCCGAAGGGGAACAGCGGCTGCTGCCCCTCGGCGTCGTAGTAGCGGTAGCCAACCGCGGTTCCCTCGTCGTAGGAGACGGCGCCGCCGGTACCGGGGTAGGAGGCGGGCGCGGTGCCCGGCCCCTGCGAGGGAGCCGCGGGGAAGGTGAAGGGCAGCCGGCCGGCGGGGTCGGTGTCTCCGAAGAGGATCCGGGCGAGCGCCGTGCCCATGCCCTGGCCGCCGTACCAGGTGTGCAGGACGGCCGCTACGTCGTCGAGCCAGGGCATGGCCACGGGGCCGTCGGTGTTGAGGACAACGATGGTGCGCGGGTTCACGGCGGCGACGGCGCTGATCAGCTGGTTCTGGTCACCTGGCAGGTCGAGCTGGTGGTGGTCCATGTCCTCGCCGGCGATCCGGTTGACGACGACCACGGCAGCGTCGACGGCGCGCGCGGTCTCCACGGCGGCCGGGATGAGGGAGTCCGGCTGCCAGCCGAGGGTCAGACCGCACGTACCGGTCTCCGCGGTGGCGTTGGTGTACTCCAGCTCCACGGTGACCGGGTGGCCCGCGGTCAGCTCGATGGCGCCCTGGAGGGGGTAGTCGTAGGTGCCGAGGAAGAAGCGGCGGCAGTGCCGGGTGCCCGAGACGACGGTGACGCCGTCGATCGTCAGCTTCGCGGTGCCGGCGGGGAGCAGTGAGAAGCGGTGCAGGCCGTCGGCGGCGGGCACCAGCGTGCCGGTCCATGTCGCGGACCAGATCTCGGGAAGGCCCTCGTCCGGTGTGACGGCGAAGTCGACCGTCGCGTCGGTCCTTCTCAGCACGGGGGTGCCGGAGGCGTCGGGACCGGCGTAGTAGGTGCCGTCCAGCCCGGAGGACCCGTCAGCGGTGCGCAGGGAAGTCTGCGGGACGACGGCGAGCGGCAGGTCCCCGAGGGTGCCCTGGGCATGCGTGACGAGAAGGTCCTCCTGGTCGGCGCGGGCGCGGATGGCCTTGAGGGGTGTGGTCCAGGCGCCGGGGTCGACGTAGGTGGACCCGCTGACGCCGGTGAAGGCGTCGGTGCCGGCCGGGCCGATGACGGCGAGGGAGGTCATCGTGGTCGGCAGGGGCAGCGCCGGACGGCGGTTGGTCAGCAGAACGGTGCTTGAGACCGCGGCCTCGACGGCGAGCGCTCGGTGAGATGCCGTACTGACATCGGCGGCCGGTTCCGTCACGGGGTGGTCGAAGAGGCCGGTGGCGAAGAGGGTGACGAGGATACGGCGCGCGGCGTCGTCGAGCCGGGTTGCGGGGATCGAGCCGTCCGTCAGGCCACCGGCAGGGATCTTCACTCCGACCGGTCCGAGGCCCGCGAGGTCCATGCCCGCCCGGACCGCGGCGATCTGGTCGTCACCGGCCCAGAAGTCGGGCACGGTGTAACCGCGCAGTCCGAGGCCGTCCTTGAGGTCCGAGAGCAGTGTGGGGCTCTGCGTCGCGAACGTACCGTTGATCTTCGGGTAGGCCAGCATGACCGACGTGTACGGGACCGCCGCCAGGACGTGGCGGAACGGGGCCTGGTAGATCTCGCGCAGGGCCCGCTCGGGGACGTGGGTGTCGATGGAGAGCCGTCCGGCCTCTTGCGTGTAAGCGGCGAAGTGCTTGACGGTCGCGGTCACGTGACGGCTCTGCATCCCGGCCGTGAGGGCGGCTCCCAAACGCCCCGCGAGCAGCGGGTCTTCCCCGAGGGTCTCGGCCTGGCGGCCGAAGTGCCAGGTCCGGACGAGGTCGACCGTGGGGCCCAGCAGGTTGTTGAAGCCCTTGGCGTGGCCTTCCTCGCCGATGGCCTCCCCGATCCGGCCTGCCAGTTCCTCGTCGAAGGTGGCGGCCTGGGCGACCGGCACGGGGAAAGCGGTCACGTTCTGTTCGCCCCGCAGACCCGCGGAAGCGTCGACCATCGTCAGGGCCGGGATGCCCAACTCCTTCAGGGAGGTGAAGTCGGCGCGTACGAGCGACTCCTTCTGGGCTGCGGTCATGCGCGCGAGCAGAGCACCGGCGCGGTCCTCGACGGAAAGACGCGAGGTGATGGAGACCTCGGGTACGGGCTCGGCCGTGTCGGCGGTATCCGTCGTGACCGCTGAGGCGGAGTCGGGCGTGCGGCTGTTCATAGCGGGTCTCCGAACCGAGTGTGCGGGCCGTCGTGGACGGTGAAGAGGGGCCGGCCGTGTGTCAGGGCACGGCCGGCCCCGGCTTGGGTGGGGCCTCTGGCCCCGGGGCGGGGACGATCAGGAACGCAACGCCCTCATGCCGCCCTCGGACCGGCGACCGCAGTACTGAGCGTGTGCTCGCCGGGACCCAGACCATGCGGCGGACGGCCGGGAAGTTCCACGGTTCCCGTGCAGCCCGCGGGCACGGTGACCTGCACGGTCATCGAGCCGTCGGCCTGTTCCCAGAACAGTGCCGCGGTGCCGTAGGGGGTCTGATGGCGGGTCCGGGCCCAGGTGATGTCGCCGCCGGGACGCGGGCGGAAGACGAGTGCGCGCGAGCCGGGTGCGACGGGGACGATGCCGCCGACCACGCGGTGCAGCCAGTCGGCGACGGCTCCCAATGCATAGTGGTTGAAGGAGGTCATGCCGCCCGGGTTGAGGCTGCCGTCGGGCCGCAGGCTGTCCCAGCGCTCCCATATCGTCGTGGCGCCCTGGGTCACGGGGTAGAGCCACGAAGGACACTCGGTCTGCCGCAGCAGCCGATAGGCGACGTCGAGATGGCCGGTATCGGTGAGGGCATCGCAGATCAGCGGCGTTCCCACGAAACCGGTGGCGATGCGGGCATCGCCGTCGAGGACGAGTCGGGCCAACCGGTCACCGGCGGCCGGGCGCTGTTCGGGCGCGAGCAGGTCGAAGACGAGCCCGAGCGCGTAGGCGGTGGGAGTGTCGCTGGTCATGCGGCCGGAGGGCAGGACGTACGCGCGACGGAAGGCGGATACGACGTCGTCGGCGAGCTTCGTGTACCTCTCGGCGTCGGTCGCGTTGCCGAGTTCCGCCGCGGACCGGGCCAGATGGCGGGCGGAGTGGGCGAAGTACGCGGTGGCGACCAGGTACCGGTCGGTGAGTCCGGCGGCGGGGTCCTCCGGGGGCGCCGCGGGATCGAGCCAGTCGCCGAGCTGGAAGCCGGTGTCCCACAGCCGACTCGGGCCGGCCAGGCGCTCCTGCAGGTCGACCCACGCCCTGCCCGTGGGGTAGTGGCTGCGCAGGAGTTGAAGGTCTCCGAAGCGCTGGTAGAGCACCCAGGGGGTGAGGGTGGCGACGTCTCCCCAGGCGGCGCCCGGCTGGATGGGCGTCCACATGGGTGCGCCGGGGATGACGGGGACGTACCAGGGCACCGTACCGTCGGGCAGTTGTTCCAGGCGGACGTCGGTGAGCCAGGAGTCGAGCATGCCGGCGCAGTCGTAGAGGAAGCTGGCGGTGGGGGCGAAGACCTGGATGTCGCCGGTCCAGCCCAGGCGTTCGTCGCGCTGGGGGCAGTCGGTGGGAATGTCGACGAAGTTGCCCCGCATGCTCCACACGACGTTCTCGTGCAGCCGGTTGACCAGCGGGTCGCTGCACTCGAACCAGCCGGTGCGCCGCATGTCGGTGTGGTAGACCCGGGCGGTCACGTCATCGGCACTCAGATCGCCCGGCCAGCCCGCGACTTCCGCGTAGCGGAATCCGTGGAGGGTAAAGCGGGGCTCCCACGTGTAGGGCCCGTCGCCGGACAGGACGAGGGTGTCGATGGAGACCGCCTCGCGCAGTGGGCGCGTGGCCAGTTCCCCGCCCTGAAGCACTTCGGCGTGGCGCAGGGTGATGGTGGTGTCGGCCGGGCCATCGGCGGTGATCCGGAGGCGGCCGACGAGGTTCTGGCCGAAATCGAGAAGGTAACGGCCGTCCCGGGTACGGGTAATGGTGACTGGCGCGATGTCCTGGGTCCGGCGTACCGGGGGGCCCTCTGGTGCGACAAGGGTGCGGGGGTCTCGGAGCCCGACGCGGACCGGCTCCCAGGAGCCGATGTCGGCCGCGGACGGTGTGGACCAAGCGGGATCGTCGAGTCGGGCGTCGAACGCCTCCCCCTCGTAGAGGCCGCTGGTCAGGATCGGTCCTGGGGCGGCGCTCCAGGAGGCATCCGTGGCGATGACGGTGGTGGTGCCGTCGTCGTGGGTGATCTCCAGCTGGGCTATGAGGGACAGATCGGTCCCGTAGATGTTGCGGGTGCCGCCGTCGAAGCCGTACCGGCCCCGGTACCAGCCGTCGCCGAGCCAGGCGCCGATGGTGTTGCCGCCCTCGGCGACGTGATCGGTGACGTCGTAGGTGCGGTAGCGCAGCCGTTTCGGGTAAACGGTCCAGCCCGGGGCGAGTGCGTCGTCGCCGACGCGGCGGCCGTTGATCTCGGCCTCGTACAGTCCGTGCGCGGTGACGTAGAGACGGGCCCGGCTGATGGGCCGCTCGACGCGGAAGTCCTTGCGGACGCGTGCCGGGCGCCGCTCGGCGTCGTGGTCCTCCGGCCAGGCGGCACCGACGGGAACGGCCCGCCAGTCGGAGGGATCGAGCAGGCCCGCCTCGACGGCGGCGGGTTCGCTCCACTGGGACGGCCGGGCTGCGTCGCCGGTCCAGACCCGGACGCGGACGGCCACGCGCTCGCGTGAAGCCAGGTGTTCGCCGGGCCACGGGACGAGGACCGTCTCGGAGCTGTCGATACGGGCGGTGCGGTGGCGGTGGCCGCCGCGGTCGAGTTCGAGTTCGTACGCGTCCTGCGGTCCCGTGCCCGCCGGCAGCTCCCACGTCAGGCGGGGTGCGGCAACGCCGATGCCGAGGCCGTCCGGAAGGTGCTCGAACGACACCGGACCGGGCTGAGCCGACGGCATGGGAGGCCTTCCCGCGGGCGGGCGGGCGAGGTGGGCGGTGGTGTCTGCCGTCATCCCTTCACCGCTCCGCCGGTCAGGCCCTTCATCACCTTCTGGTTGAGGAAGAGGTAGATCGCCAGCGTGCCGAAGACGTTGATGCAGATCGCCGCGAAGAGCGGACCGTACTGCGTCGCACCGAAGTCGGCGGTGAAGTTGAGCAGGCCGACCTGGACGGTCCGCAGGTCCTGGCTGTTGGTGAAGGTCAGCGCGATCAGCAGGTCGTTCCAGATGAAGAAGAACTGGACGAGGGCGACGGTGAGGACCGCGTTGCGGACCACGGGCAGGCTGATGGTCCAGAAGGCGCGCAGGATGCTGGCTCCGTCGATGGTGGCGGCCTCGAACAGCTCCCTGGGCACGGTCTTGTAGTAGGTGGCCATCATGAACACCGTGAGCGGCAGTCCGGTGCCCGTGTAGGTGAGGATCAGCGGCCACAGGGTGCCCGAGAGACCGGTCTGGAAGTAGATGGTGAACAGGGGCAGGAGGATCATCTGCGGGGGCACCATCATGCCCACCAGGAAGACCACCAGGGTCAGGCTCCGCCCCTTCCACACCATGATCTGCAGGGCGAAACCGGCAGCGGTGCCCAGGAGCAGGATGAGGGCCAGGGAGGGGACGACCGCCATCAGGCTGTTCTGGACGTACAGGCCGATGTTGCCGGTCGTCCACGCCTCCGTGTAGTTCCCCCACTCCCAGGTGGTCGGCAGGTTCCAGCTCGGATTGTTGAGGTAGTCGGCGTTGGACTTGACCGAGGTGAGGAACATCCACACGAGGGGATAGGTCTCGACGACCAGGAGGAGGGCGACGACGACGCGCATCACCCACGGTCGGGCTCCGCCACGGCGGCGCGGCGGGCGGCCTTCGGCCGGGAGGCTGCGGCGGTGACCGCGCGGAGTGGACTTCAGGGTTGTGTCAACGGCCATGGGTCAGCCCTTCGTGAGGTCGCGCCGCGTGAGGCGGAAGACGACCAGCGACACCAGCAGGCTCACCACGGTCAGCAGGAGCGCGATGGTGCTGCCGTAGCCGTATTCGCCGTAGGTGAAGGACGTCTGGAACATGTACAGGGTCAGTGGTGTCGTGGCGCTGCCCGGGCCGCCGTTGGTGAGGGCGACGACCGCGTCGAAGATCTTCAGGGTGCCGTTGATGCTGAAGATCAGCGACGACATCAGGACCGGGAAGGACAGCGGCAGCACGATGTGGCGTACGAGTCGCAGGCCCGAAGCCCCGTCCAGTCGCGCGGACTCCAGTACCTCGTCGGGTATGTCCACGAGGCCGGCGAACAGCAGCACCGCGTAGAAGCCCATGGAGCGCCAGATCTCCATCACGATCAGCACCCAGAAGGCGGTGCCGCCGCTCGCGAACCAGTCGACCGATTCCAGTCCGAGGGCGCCCAGGAGGGAGTTGACCGGTCCGGGCTGCGGGGCTACCTGGAACAGGTTCTGGAAGAGCAGTCCCACGGCGACGGTGGGCAGCACCACGGGGAAGAAGACCAGGGTGCGCACGAGCGCCGACGCCCGCTTGAGGTAGAAGACGTACAGCAGGGCGAGCAGGTAACCGGCGAGCACCTGACCGATCGTGACGACGAAGGCGAACTTGAGCGTGAACCACAAGGCTTCGTGGACGGCGCGGTCGGTCAGCAGGCGCTCGAAGTTGGCCAGTCCGTTGCCGGAGAAGCCGTCGATCGAGTTGCCCTTGGTGAAGGAGTAGCCCAGTGACCACACCATCGGGACCAGCATGATGAGGGAGTAGACGAGCAGGGCGGGGCCCAGGAGGATCAGGATGGCCCTGCGGTCACCGAGTACACGGTGCATAGGTGGTGTCCAGTTCGTCGAGGTGATGAGGCGCGGGCGGCGGGGCTCGGAAGCCCGGGCGGTGGGGCCGCGGGGCTCCCGAGCCGGTCGGGGCCGCTCGCCGCCTGGCTTACTGGCTTACTGGCTGTTCAGGGAGTCCTGGACGGTCTGCATGAACTGCTGCGGGCTCATGCTTCCGTTGACCAGGGACGCCGCGTTGGAGGTGCTCACCGTCGTGGCCTTGGTCCCGAACAGCGCCTCGAACCAGAGCACGTTCTGCTTCGAGTCGCCGATGGTCTTGCGGATCTGCGCGGTGACCGCGTTGGCGTCCTGAACGGGTGTGTTCGTCTTGAAGCCCGAGATCGTCCCCGCGTCCTTCAGGGCGGTGCTGCCGTAGTTCTTGGCGATGCAGGCCACCCAGTCGCCCGTCTTGTCGTCGAAGGACTTCGCGCCCAGGGTGATGCCGAGGCCCACGTTGGACGGGTACTGGTCGGCAGACCCCTTGCCGCCGGCGACCGTGGGGAACGGCATGAAGCCGATGTTCTCGACGCCGACCGTGTTGACCTTCGGGTCGGCGATGTTGGCCAGCGCCCAGCTGCCCATGTAGAACATGGCGGCCTTGCCCGAGAGGAACTGGTTCATGGCCACGTCGTAGCTGATGGAGCCGACGCCCTCGCCGAAGTAGCCCTTCTTGCCGAGGTCGGCGACCTCCTGGGCCGCCTTGACGTACGCGGGGTCGGTGAGCTTGGCCTTTCCGCTCCGGATGTCCTGGAGCGCGTCCGGGCCGAGGCTGCGGTAGAGGTATCCGCTCAGCACACGGGTCAGCGGCCACCCTTCCTTGCCTGCCGCGGAGAACGGCTGCACACCGGCGGCCTTCATCTTCTCGGCGCTCGCGGTCAGCGCGTCCCAGGTGGTGGGCACTGCGACGCCACGGTCCTGGAAGATCTTCTTGTTGTAGAAGATCCCCTCGATGTTGTACTCGTACGGCAGCACGTTGACCTTGCCGTCGTACAGCGCCTTGATAGTGGAGACGGCCGCCGGCTGGAGCTGGTCGTACACGCCCAGAAGCGACAGCTCTCCTTCCAGGTCCGCGATCTTGCCGGACTTGTCCAGCTGGTTGGTGAGAGCGGGCGAGTTGCCCGCGGCGAACTGGACCGGGAGCGCGTCCTGTCCCGCGAGCAGCTGCAGCTTCTGGTCGAGGCCGCTCTGCGGCACGTTCTCCACCTTGAGCGGGCGGGCCTTGTTCTCCGCCGCGCACGCTTCCTTGGAGAGCGTGGTCAGCACGTTCTTGACGGTGGTGTTCTCCGTGGCGCTCAGGTAGCTGAAGTCCTTGGGCGCGGACGCGGCGCTGCCGCCGGAGCCTCCGCAGGCGGTGACGAGCAGGGCGACCGAGGCGGTGCCGGCCGTGAAAGCTGTCCGGCGCGCTCGGCGTGCACGGCGCGGGTTGTTGGACACAGAGGTCTCCCTGTCATCGGTACGGAAAAGGCGGGTGGGTGAGGAGATGGGCCGTCGGCAGTGGTGACGGGCGGACCCTCAGCGAGGAAGTGTGTAGAACGTTCTCCACTCGGGTGGCTCAAACATTGCGCTCCCTCCTCACGAACAGTCAAGACACGGATCTGTAACTCCTGCGAAATGACCGCTTGGCGTTGACGTACTGTGCCGTTAGCGATGTAGACCGTTACACCGTGCGGCGAGAGCGGAGTGGTGACTCATGGACCCGACTGGACAGCCCAAGAAGCGGGTGACGATCACCGATGTCGCGCGGCGGGCCGGGGTGTCGACTGCCGCGGTTTCGAAGGTGCTGCGCAACGCGTACGGCTCGAGTCCCGCGATGCGGGAGAAGGTCCAGGCGGCCATGGCCGAGCTGGACTACCGGCCGCACGCCGCGGCACGCGGCATGCGAGGCCGCACGTACACCGTCGGAGTCCTGCTGGACAACATCCGCAACGCGTTCTTCGCCGACATCCTCGACGGAATCCACGACGAGCTGCAGGAGAGCGCGTACACCGTGATGGTCGGCGCGGCGGGGTTCGGCGCCGAGGCCCAGACCCGGACGGTTCGCGCCATGGTGGACCGCCAGATGGACGGCCTCGTCCTCATTGCCCCGGGCTGCCCGCGAGCCGAGGTCCTGGCCATGGCCGCGACGACACCGACCGTCGTCATCGGGCACCACGACACCGCGGACGCGCACGACTCGGTGGTGGACGCCGACGGCATCGGAGCGGGCCTGGTCGTGGACCATCTGACCGATCTGGGCCACCGCGACATCGCGTTGGTCTCCGCGTCCGGGACGAAGGCCGGCGCGTGGCGGCGGACCCCGGAAGCCGTACTGACCAGCGGATACCTCGCGGCCATGGATCACCACGGCCTGGGGGCACACACCCGTGTTCAGCATGCCGCCTACTCCGACGAGGGCGGCTTCGAGGCGGGCATGGCCCTGCTGACGGCGGAACCCCGGCCGACCGCCATCATGGCGGGTGCAGACGTCGCGGCGCTCGGCATCTACCGGGCCGCCCACGAACTCGGCCTGCGCATTCCTCAGGACCTGTCGCTGGTCGGCTACAACAACACCGCCCTCGCCGCCCTGGCTCCCGTACAGCTCACCAGCGTCGACCAGGCGGGACACACCATGGGGTCCACCGCGGCACGCATGCTCATCGACCGCGTGGAGGGCCGCCGCGACCGCGCCATGCAGACCACCATGACACCGCGACTGGTGGTGCGCGGCAGCACCACGGCACCGCAAGCCCGTTAGGCCACCGCCGACACCTCCTCGCCGTTCCGTCGGCGGGGAGGGCAGCGCGACGCGCCGGGCGGGGTGTGGGGGCATGGGTGGAGTCCGGAACGCAAGGCCGCGGAAGCGGGAGGGCGAGGTTGGCCCTGGCGCCCGGTCGGCGGGGTGACATCGGCGCGTGCGCTCGACGTGTACGACGACTATGGGCGGTCCGGGATGGTTTGCCCACCCCCTGCGTGATTCATATTGGTGATGCCGATCATCCGCTGCATGGATAGGCGTCCCCGAGCAGGCCCCGGCTGGTCAGCGCGTTCCGCACCCCCGCGCCTCATGCCCCAGGTGCGTCGCCCATCCGTCGGCCCACCCGCGCGGCCGTCTCGCGCAGCCAGATGTGGGCGGCGTCGTGGGTGTGCACGGGATGCCACCAGAGCGCCTGGCGCAGCGGCACCGCCTCGTAGGGCGGCTCCATGACACGCACTCCCGTGAACGGCGCGAGACGCTCCGCCAGACGGGCCTGGACCAGGGCGATCCTACGGGTGCCCGCCACCAGGAGCGGGAGGAGCTGGAAGCTGTCGACTGAGACCTCGACGCGCGGCTCGATGCCGAGCATGCCCAGTTGCCGCACCGCGGGAGCGTCGTACGTCCGCCGGTAGGCGACCCATGGAAGGCGGGCCAGGTCCTGGCGGGTGAGGTGCTCTTCGACGCTCGGGTGATCGTCCGAGACGATGAAGACCCAGCGGTCGTCGTAGAGGTCGGTTGCCGGGAATTCGCTGATGACCCCGTGCGGCATCAGCACGCCGTCGGTGGCACTGAGCAGGCTGGCCGTGTCGTCGACGACGGTGATCGGCGTCTGGGTGAAGCGCAGCCGGACGCCGGGGGCCTCCTCGTGTACGACGCGGGCGAACTCGGCCCCGAACACGGCGACGGCGTAGTCGGACGCCACGAGGCTGAACTCCCGGCTCTCCTTGGCGGGGTCGAAGCTCGCCTGACTGGAGAAGAGCCGTTCCAGTACGTCGTACGCGGTGGAGGTGCGGTCGAGGAGCACCTGCCCGAGGGCGGTGAGTTCGTAGTGGCCACCGACACGGGCGAGCAGGTCGTCGTTGAAATGCCGGCGCAATCGCCCGAGGGCGGCGCTCATGGCCGGCTGACTGAGCCCGACGCGCTGCCCGGCCCGCGTGACGTTGCGCTCCTCCAGCAGTGCGCGCAGAGCCACCACGAGGTTGAGGTCCAGACGGGCCAGATTCACGGCATTTCCCCTTGCTGTTCGGGCACCGACCATGAGGTATCCATCAAGCAGATGACAACCATCCGAACAATCGATTTCCCTGATCAAGGCGGCAGGTCCAGATTAGTCCCATCGCCATCAGGAGGACATGTCCGTGAAACCTGGATCCCCGTCCGCGCTCTTTGCCGGACCTTTCGCCCTCGCGACGCTTTCGCCCCCGGAGGGGCCCGCGTTCCCCGCCCTGGTCACCCCGGACGCTCAGGTGCTCGACCTGCGCATCGCCCTGGACGATGCGCAGGTGACCGCCGTGGGTCTGCTCGAAAACTGGGAGGCGATCCTGCCGAGGCTTCGGGCCCTCGCCGAAGAGGACCGCACCGACCGCAGGCCCCTTTCGGAACACCGGGTGCACGCGCCGGTCGAGCCCCGACAGGTGTTCCAGTCGGGCGCCAACTACCGGCAGCACGTGATCGACCTGCATGTGGCACACCGGGCCGCAGATGACGACCGCTCCGAGGAGGAGCGGCGCGCGGAGGCTGCGGAGATCATGGACCGCCGGGCAGCGGAGGACCTTCCCTACGTCTTCATCGGCCTGCCGAGCTCCATCACCGGCCCGTACGACGACGTCACCCTCCCCGCCTGGGCCGAGAAGCCCGACTGGGAGCTGGAACTGGCGGCGGTGATCGGCCGTCCCGCCTACCGGGTCTCCGTGGAGGAGGCGATGGAATGCGTCGCCGGCTACACGATCGCCAACGATCTGACCGACCGGGCGACCGTCTTCCGCCGGGACATGCCGCAGATCGGCACCGACTGGCTGCGCAGCAAGAACGCACCGGGCTTCACCCCTCTCGGGCCTTGGATCGTGCCCGCCGAGTCCATCGCAGACACCGGTGACCTGCGCCTGACGCTGAAGCTCAACGGCGACACCATGCAGGACGAGTCCACGAAGGACATGATCTTCAGCGTGGCCCGTGTGGTCTCCTACGTCTCGCAGACCGCCCGCCTCCTCCCCGGCGACCTGGTTCTCACCGGCTCCCCGGCGGGCAACGGCATGCACTGGGGCCGGCTGCTGCGCGACGGCGACGTCATGGACAGCGCCATCACGGGCCTCGGTGCACAGCGCACCCGCTGCATCGCGGAGGCGTGATGAGCCTGGACCGCCGCGACCCCGAGGGTTCGATCGCCCGCACCGCCAAGGCGTGCTCCAACTGGGGCCGTTGGGGCGAGGACGACGTACTCGGCACGTTGAACTTCCTCGACGAGGCCAAGCGCCGCGAGGGCGCCGCACTCGTCCGGCGCGGTGTGAGCTTCTCGCTCTCCCAGCGCTTCGACATCAACGGCCCGCAGAAGGGCTGGCGTCGGCGCACCAATCCGGTGCACACCATGTTGGACACCGGAACGGACGCGGCCCTCGGCAACCAGGGCCTCCCGCACGGCATCGGCGGCGCCGACGACGTGATCGCCATGCCGCTGCAGTGCTCGACCCAGTGGGACGGCCTCGGCCACATCTTCGACCACGGCAAGGCGTGGAACGGCCGCCCCGCCCAGAAGGTCGTCACCTCCGAGGGCGATCTGGTCACCGGCATCGAGCACATGGCGCACCAGATCGCCGGGCGAGGGGTGCTGCTGGACGTGGGCCGCGCCGTCGGCCACGACGGCGAACTGCCCGACGGGTTCGCTATCACCGAGGAGCACCTGACGGCCACCGCGGAAGCCCAGAGTGTGGCCGTGGGGCGGGGGGACCTGGTCCTGGTGCGCACCGGGCAGCTCGCCCGGGTACGCCGCGACGGCTGGGGCGAGTACGCGGGCGGACCGGCCCCCGGCCTGTCCTTCACCAGTGCCGGCTGGCTCCAGGGCAGCGAGATCGCCGCGATCGCCACGGACACCTGGGGCTTCGAGGTGCGCCCCAACGAGTTCGAGCACGCCTTCCAGCCCCTGCACCAGGTGGCCATCCCGCACATCGGCCTGCTGATCGGCGAGATGTGGGACCTCGATTCCCTGGCCGAGGACTGCGCGGCCGACGGCGTGTACGAGTTCTGGCTCACCGCCGCTCCTCTGCCGATCACCGGTGCGGTCGGGTCCCCGATCAATCCGATAGCCGTCAAGTAGTCCGACAACTCACCCGAGGAACAAGGGAGTTCCCATGACCGAAACCCGCACGGTCCTCGTCGTCGGCGGCGGCGCGGCCGGCAACGCCGTGACGATCCTGCTGCGCCGCGCCGGCATCTCGGTGGACCTGGTCGAGGCCAAGGCCGACTGGAACGCCACCGCCGGATCCGGCATCACCCTTCAGGGCAACGCCCTGCGCGTACTGCGCGAACTGGGTGTCTGGGACCAGGTGAGGACGTCCGGCTTCGGCTTCGGTTCCGTCGGCATCACCGCGCCCGACGGAAGCGTCCTGCACGTCCACCGTGATCTGCGCACGGGTGGTGACGATCTGCCCGCCACGCTCGGCATGCAGCGGCCCGAGCTCCAGCAGATCCTGATCGATGCCGTCCTCGCGAGCGGAGCCCGGGTCCGCCTCGGCACCCGGGCCGAGATCCTCGACCAGGACGCGGAGGGCGTCTCCGTCCGTTTCACCGATGGTACGGAGGGGCGCTACGATTTGGTGATCGCGGCCGACGGCCTCGGTTCCGCCACCCGAGCGGCCATCGGCGTCACCGCCAAGCCCGAGCCCACCGGCATGGCCATCTGGCGCATCGCCGCGCCCCGCCCCGCCGAGGTGACCCGCACCGATCTCGCCTACGGCGGACCGGCCTACATCTCCGGCTACTGCCCCACCGGCGACACGACCCTGTACGCGTACGTCGTCGAGGCCAACCGGGACCGGGCATCCATCCCACCGGAGTCGTACGCCGACGAGATGCGCCGGCTGGCCTCCGCGTACGGCGGCTTCTGGCCGCAGATCGCCGAGAGCATCACGGACCCGGCGAAGGTCAACTACACCTGGTTCGACCAGATGCTGGTCGAGGGCTCCTGGCACCGCGGCCGGGTCGTCCTCATCGGTGACGCCGCCCACTGCTGCCCGCCCACCCTCGCGCAGGGCGCCGCGCTGTCCCTCGAAGACGCGTGGGTGCTCGCGCAGATGCTGGCCGGCGCCGACGACTGGGACGACGCTCTGCTCCAGGCGTTCTACGAGCGGCGGATCGCCCGCGTCCGCCCCGTCGTGGAGGCGTCCGTACAGATCGGGCAGTGGCAGCTCGACGGGGTCCGCGACGCGGACGTCCCCGGCCTGATGGGCCGCACCATGACGATGCTGCGGGAGCTGCCGTGAGCCGCGTGCCCAGGCCGGAGCCGCTGACCGCGCCCACGATCGACGTGCACGCCCATGTGCTGCTGCCGGAGGTCGAAGCCCTCGTGGCCGGCCTGCCGGGACTGGCGGAGGCAAGGGCCCTCGATGCCCGGCGCAACGGCCCCGCTGCGCTCGCGGTCAGCGGGGCCATGGTCCGCGACCGCATCCCCCGGCTGACCGACCCCGCCGTACGCCTCGCCGCCATGGACGCGCAGGGCGTCGACGTACAGCTGGTCAGCCCGTCCCCCTCCCACTACCACTACTGGGCGGACGAGGACACGGCCGAGAAGGTGTACCGGCTCGCCAACGAGGCGACCGCCACCCACTGCGCGGCCGCACCCGACCGGCTGCGCGGACTCGGGCTCGTCCCCCTCCAGCACCCGGAACAGGCGGCGCGGGCCCTCGATCACGCCTTGGAACAGGGACTGGCCGGGGTGGAAATCTCCAGCCATGCCCCGGGCCGTGAACTGTCCGACACGGCGTACGAGCCCTTCTGGGCACGGGCCGCGGAGACGGGCGCGATCGTCTTCCTGCACCCCTTCGGCTGCACGCTCGACGAGCGCCTGGACCGGTGGTACCTGTCCAACACCGTCGGCCAGCCCACCGAGAACGCCGTCGCACTCTCCCACCTTATCTTCTCCGGCGTGCTGGACCGCCACCCCGGCCTGAAGCTGATCGCGGCCCACGGCGGCGGCTACCTGCCCACCCACATCGGACGCTCCGACCACGCCTGGTCGACCCGCTCCGACGCGAGCTCCGGCTGCCTGCACCCGCCCAGCAGCTACCTCAAGCGGCTCTACTTCGACTCGTTGGTCCATGACCCCGACGTCCTGCGGGAGTTGGTCCGGGTCGTCGGGTCTGAACGGGTCCTGCTCGGATCCGACTTCCCCTTCGACATGGGCACCGAAGACCCGGTCGCCGCCCTCAGGGCCGCGCGCCTGCCCGAGACCGCATTCGACGCCGTCCGCGGCGGCAACGCGGCCACCCTGCTGAACCTCGCCCTCGTCTGAGGAGGTACCCACCATGAACGCACGTCTGCTCACCCACCTGCGGCACGTCGACCTGGCCGTGCCGGACTACGAAAAGCAGCTCGACTTCTACGCCGGCGTCTGGGGCCTGACCAAGGTCGCCGAGGATTCCGGCGTCTCCTTCCTGGCCGCCGAGGGCTCCCCGGAGCAGTACGTGGTGCGGCTGCGCAAGGCCGAGGAGAAGCGGCTCGACCTCGTCTCCTACGGCGCCGCCGCACCCGCCGACGTGGACACCCTCGCCGAGCAGCTCCTGGCCGGTGGCGTCCAGCTGATCTCGCGGCCCGGGACCGTGGACACGCCCGGCGGCGGCTACGGCTTCCGCTTCTTCGACGTCGACGGGCGCACCATCGAGGTCTCCGCCGACGTCGCGGTGCGACAGCACCGCAAGATCGAGGAGAAGGAGGCCATCCCGGTCAAGCTCTCCCACGTCGTCCTGAACTCCCCCGACCTCGATCGCACCCGCGCGTGGTACGAGCGCCACCTCGGCTTCCGTCTCTCCGACACCCTCAGCTCGCCCCACATGGGCGAGGTCATGCACTTCATGCGGATCAGCAACCAGCACCATTCCATGGCGCTGGCCAAGGGCCCGCACACCTCCCTGCACCACATCTCCTTCGAGATGCGGGGCATCGACGAGTACATGCGCGGCTCCGGCCGAGTGATCAGGGCGGGCCACCGCAAGATCTGGGGCCCCGGCCGCCACATGGCCGGCGACAACACCTTCACCTACTTCCTCGACCCGCACGGCAACACCGTCGAGTACACGACGGAGCTGGAGCTGCTCGACGAGGACAGCTGGCATCCGCACGTCTACGACTTCTCCGACCCGGACGTCACCGACCAGTGGGGCACCGCCAACGCCATGAACGAGATCGTCGCCAAGGAGTCGTTCAACGACCCCGACCGCGGTGTCTTCGTCGCCCCTCCGGTCTGATCCTCCCCCCCTTTCCCCCCGACTCCGGGGACGCGGCGGCCCTGTCGGCTGCCCTGACGCACAGTTCCGCGTCCCCGGACCCCACCGCCGACTCAGCCGTTCCCCTGGCCGACCACTCCTACCGGGAGCCGCACATGCGCTTCGCCTCCTACGAGCACCACCATCACCGGCGCGTCGGCGTCGTGGAAGCGGACGGCACGCTCTTCCCCCTGCCCGGCGTCTCCTCGCTCACCACGCTGCTGGAGCAGACCAGCGGTCTCCCCGGGCTCCTCGACGCCGGCGCGGCCGCCCGCGACGTACCGCCCGGCCCGCACGTCTCCGAGGTGCGGCTGCTGCCTCCCGTGCAGCCCACGGCCGTACGGGACTTCGTCACCTTCGAGGAGCACGTCGAGGGGGTCCGGCGTTCTGTGGAGGGGAGGGTCGGCGTGCCTGAGCAGTGGTACGCCGCCCCGACCTTCTACTTCACCAACCCGCACGCGATCTACGGGCCGCTCGACGGGATACCCGTGCCGCCCGGCGCGGCCGTGCTCGACTTCGAACTCGAAGTGGCCGCCGTCATCGGCCGCGAGGGCCGCGACCTCACACCTGAGCAGGCCCGCGAGCACATCGTCGGCTACACCGTCTTCAACGACTGGTCCGCCCGCGACCTCCAGTCCGCCGAGATGAAGATCGGCCTCGGCCCGTGCAAGGGCAAGGACACCGCCACCACCCTGGGCCCCTACCTGGTCACCGCCGACGAGCTGGATCAGCACCGGGACGCCGAGGGCTTCCTGCGCCTGGCGCTGAGAGCCGAGATCAACGGCGTGACCGTCGGCGAGGACCTGCTGTCCAACATGAGCTGGACCTTCGAGGAGATGACCGCCTACGCCTCGCGCGGGACGGTCGTGCGCCCCGGCGACGTCCTCGGCTCGGGCACCTGCGGCAACGGCGGCTGCCTCGCCGAACTCTGGGGCCTGCGCGGCGAGCAGACCCCGCCCCCGCTGGTGCCCGGCGACACCGTCACCCTCACGGTCGAGGGAATCGGTTCGCTCACCAACACCGTCGTTCCCGGGACCGAGCCCGTACCCCTGCCTGCGGGCCGCAGGCGCGATCGGGAGCGGCCGTGAGCACCCCGGCACCCCAGAGGCTGCGGGGCAAGGTCGTGGTGGTCACGGGCGCCGCTCGCGGCCAGGGTGCGGCCGAGGCGGAAGCGCTGACCCGCGAGGGCGCCCACGTCATCGCCACCGACGTGGTCACCGGCAGCGGTTGCCGACACCTCGACGTCAGCAGCGAAGAGGACTGGGCGGGCTTGGCCGCCGAGCTGCGCGAGACCTACGGCCAGGTGCACGGCCTGGTCAACAACGCCGGCCTCACCTGGCGCGCCCGCCTCGGTGAGGTACGCGCCGAGGACATGGCCCGCGTCCACGCGGTCAACGTCACCGGGCCGCTCCTCGGCATCCAGCACCTCGCGCCGCTCATGCCTCCCGGGTCCTCCATCGTCAACGTCGGCTCGTCGGCGGCCGTCACCGCGCATTACCCGGTGGCCTACACGACCAGCAAATGGGCGCTGCGCGGTCTGTCGAAGACCGCCGCCCTCGAACTCGGCCCGCGCGGCATTCGCGTCAACACGATCCACCCCGGATACATCGAAACCGAGATGACCGCGTCCGCGGCCCCGGCCTTCCGCGAGGCCAACATCCGCGAAACCCCGCTGGGACGCACCGGCACCGTCGGCGAGATAGCGCCATTGGTCGTCTTCCTGCTCTCGGACGACTCGTCGTTCATCAGCGGCGCCGAGATCCCGGTCGACGGCGGTCTCACCGCTCACGGCGGCGTCAAGTCCGTCTCGGACGCCTTGCGCCCGGAGGGTGGGACGTGATGCGCCTGGAAGGCAAGGTCGCCCTGATATCCGGTACGGCTCACGGCCACGGCAGGGCGGCCGCCCTGAGATTCGCAGCCGAGGGTGCGCTCGTCGTCGCGGGCGACCCGATCCACGAGGACGCCCTCGAAACCCAGCGACTGATCGCCCGAGCGGGAGGCACGGCGCTCGCCTCCGGGCCGCTGGACGTCACCGACGAAGGATCCGTACGTTCCTGGGTCGAAGAAGCCGTGGGGGCGTTCGGCGGCATCGACATCGTCTACGCGACCGCGGGCACCGTCCGCTTCGGCACCGTCCGTTTCGGCGCAGTCGGCTGCCAGCCGTACGACAACGTCGCCTTCACGATGCGCGCGCAGCTGGACTCGATGTGGCCCACGGTCCGAGCCACGTGGCCGCACTTGGTACGCAGCCGCGGCTGCGTACTGGCGGTCGGCCCGACCGCCGACATCACCACCCCTTTCCCCTCTCCACGCGCCGCTCACTCGGCGTCCAGGGGCTCGCTCGTGGCGCTGACGCAGCAACTCGCGGCGGAAGGCGCTCCGTACGGAGTCCGTGTCAACTGCGTCAGCCCCGGTCGGCCCGAGGACGTCGCCAGCGCGGCGGTGTTCCTCGTTTCCGAGGAGGCCGCCGACATCACCGGAGCCAACATCGTCGTGGACGGCGCCTGGTCCTTCCTCCTGCCCGGTGTCGCCTCATGAAAGGAGCACACACGATGGACAAAGTCATGGGCAGTGCCGCCGAGGCGGTGGCCGACATCCGGCCGGGCGCCTCACTGGCCGTGGGCGGTTTCGGTCTCAGCGGTGTACCCGAGGTCCTGATCCGCGCCCTTCTCCACCAGGGCGCGGACGGCCTGCGGATCGTCTCCAACAACTGCGGGGTCGACGGGCGCGGGCTCGGAGTCCTGCTGTCGGTCGGACGCATCGCCCGCGTCACCGGCTCCTACGTCGGCGAGAACAAGGAATTCGCCCGGCAGTACCTCGCCGGCGAGCTGGAAGTGGAACTCGTCCCGCAGGGAACGCTCGCCGAACGCCTGCGCGCCGGCGGCGCCGGCATCCCCGCCTTCTACACCCCGGCCGGCGTGGGTACCCAGGTCGCCTCCGGCGGACTGCCCTGGCGCTACGCTCCCGACGGCTCGGTCGCCGTCGCATCACCTGCCAAGGAGACCCGGGAGTTCGCCGGGCGCCGGCACGTGCTGGAGCACGGCATCACCACCGACTACGCCCTTGTACGGGCCTGGCGGGGGGACCGGCACGGGAACCTCGTCTTCCGTAAATCCGCGGCCAACTTCAACCCCCTTGCCGCCATGGCCGGCCGCGTCACGATCGCCGAGGTCGAAGAGCTCGTCGAACCGGGCGATCTGAGCCCTGACGCGGTGCACGTCCCCGGCATCTACGTCCGCAGGATCGTGGAACTCACCCCGGCGCAGGCGGCGGACAAGCCCATCGAGAAGAGGACGGTGCGTCCCTGATGTCCTGGACCCGCAACCAGATGGCCGCCCGGGCCGCCGCCGAACTCGTCGACGGCTCCTACGTCAACCTCGGCATCGGTCTGCCCACCCTCATCCCAGGGCTGCTCCCACCCGGCGTCCACGTGGTCCTCCACTCCGAGAACGGCATCCTCGGCACGGGCCCCTACCCCGTCGCGGACGAGGTCGACCCCGACCTGATCAACGCCGGAAAGGAGACCGTCACCGTGCTGCCCGGCGCCTCGTTCTTCGACTCCGCCCTGTCCTTCGGCATGATCCGCGGCGGCCACATCGACACGGCGGTCCTGGGCGCGATGCAGGTGTCGCAGCACGGGGACCTCGCGAACTGGATGATCCCCGGCAAGATGGTCAAGGGCATGGGGGGCGCCATGGACCTCGTCCACGGCGCCGGCCGCGTCATCGCCCTCATGGAACACACCGCCAAGGACGGCAGCCCCAAGATCGTCGAAGACTGCTCCCTGCCCCTCACCGGCGAGCGGTGCGTTCACCGCATCATCACCGACCTCGGCGTCCTCGACGTCACCGAGGACGGCCTGGCTCTCCTGGAGACGGCTCCAGGCGTCACCATCGCCGAGATCATCGCCCGGACCGACGCGCCGGTCCGCACGGAGCGTTAGCCGTGACGCCGAGATGAACTCACGCCGCAATAGTCCGTACACCAATGATGTGCGTACGACGTATCCGGCGTGACGGTTTCCGCCTCCCCTCTCTTGCACTCTGCTCCGATCCCCAAGGAGGCCTCATGTCCGCACTCCCCACCCCGCTCCGCATCGCCGTCGTCGGCGGCGGCATCGGCGGACTGGCCGCCGCGCTGGCGACCGCCCGCGCCGGCCATCACGTCACGGTGCTCGAACGGTCCGCCCGGTTCGGCGAGATCGGCGCCGGCTTGCAGCTCGCGCCCAACGCGTCTGCTGCTCTGGAACAGCTGGGAGTCCTCCATGCAGTCCAGCGCAACGCCGTCGCCCCACCGCGACTGGTGATGATGGATGCTCTGACCGGTGACGAGGTGACCTCCCTCGACCTGCGCAGCACGGCGTACACCGAACGCTTCACACACCCTTACCTGGTCACACATCGCACCGACCTGCACACCGCGCTCCTGGACGCCTGCCGGGACCATCCCGCCATCACGCTCCGCACCGGTCACACCGTCACCCACGCCGAGCAGGACGGCGCAGGAGTCCACCTGCACTTCGCCGACACCGGGGCGAAACTCACCGCCGACGCGGTCGTAGCCGCCGACGGCCTGCACTCGCGCCTGCGCCAGGCCCTGGTCGGCGACGGCGAACCGGTCTGCTCGCGCTATGTGGCGTACCGCGGGGCCCTGCCCGTCGAGAGCATGACGGGCAGGATGTCGCAGTACGCCGCGTCGGAAGCGGTGATGGTCTGGGCGGGGCCCCGTATGCACCTGGTGCAGTACCCCGTCCGGCGTGGCGAGCTGTACAACCAGGTCGCCGTGTTCGAGAGCGACCACTACACGCCGGACTCGGATGCCTGGGGCACCGAAGCCGAGCTCGAAGAACGGTTCGCCGGAGCCTGTCAGCCGGTCCGCGACGCGCTGCCGCTGGTGGCACGGGACCGCCGCTGGCCCCTGTACGACCGACTGCCCATCGAAGACTGGGTGCACGGCCGCATCGTGCTGCTCGGCGACGCCGCCCACCCCATGCTCCAGTACCTGGCTCAAGGCGCCTGCCAGGCACTTGAGGACGCCGTTGCCCTCGGGCAAGCGCTCGGCGGGTTCACCGACCCGGCCGACGCGTTCGCCGCGTACGCCGGGCAGCGCCGTCGGCGGGCGGCGCTCGTCCAGACGAACGCCCGGCGCTTCGGCGAGATCTGCCACCTGGAGGGAATGGGGGCCACCCTCCGCAACGCCCTCTTCTCGTCCCGTTCGTCCGAGGACTTCGACGACATGTCCTGGGTGTGGACGCCGGCCCCTGCCTCCGTTCCCGCCCCGTGATCACGCCACCGCAGGAGGACACCATGAACGACGAACTCGTCTACAAGGCGCTGGAGGATTCGGGAGCCGCACCACTGTGGCGCTTCTACGGCAATTTGTTCCCCGCCGAGCCGAAGAGCCGTGCCGTTGCCCACCGCTGGAGCTGGCAGGAACTGCGGCCCCACCTGCTGCACTTCTCCCGGACCCTCTCCCTGGAGGAGGCCGAACGGCGCGTGCTCATGCTCGTGAACCCCGGCCTGAGCGATCCCCCGGCCACCGTCAACACCCTCTATGCCGGACTGCAGATCATCCTGCCCGGAGAGACCGCCCAGGCGCACCGGCACACGTCCAACGCGTTCCGCTTCATCCTGGAGGGCAGCGGCGCGTGGACCACGGTCAACGGCGAGCGCGTCTTCATGTCCCCGGGCGACCTGCTGCTCACCCCCGGGTGGCACTGGCACGACCACACCCATGAGGGCGACGCGCCGATGATCTGGCTCGACGCGCTCGACTACCCGCTCGTCAACGCCCTGGAAGCCGGCTTCTACGAGAAGTACCCCCAGCGGCTCCAGCCCGTCACCCGGCCCGACGACGTGGGTAGCAAGCAGTTCCTGCACGGCCGGCTGACCCCCGCCTGGCTCACCCCCGACGGACCCCACTCCCCCGTCACCCGCTACACCTGGACAGAGACCCAACGGGCCCTGGACGCCGTCGCCGACACCGCCGAAGGCAGCGAGGTCGACGGCATCGTCCTCGAATACACCAACCCGTGGACCGGCGGTCCGGTCATGCCCACGATCGGCTGCCGCATCCAGCGTCTGCGCCCGGGCTTCCGGGGCGTCGGGCGCCGGCACACCGCCTCCACCATCTTCAGCGTCGTACGCGGTGAAGGCGCCACGATCGTGGACGGAAAGCGGCTGGAGTGGTCCGAGCACGACACCTTCGCCGTACCCGGGTGGACGTCCTACCGGCACCTCAACAGCTCGCCCTCGAACGACGCCGTGCTGTTCTCCTACAGCGATGAACCCGTCATGCGCTCCCTGGGTCTCTACCGCACGGAAGATGCCGACCCCGGCGCCTGATCCGCCCATCCGACACTTCACCAAGGAGGCCACGGTGCGCCTGGCCCTGTTCAACAAAGGACGTATCGGGCTCCTCGACGGGGACGACCTCGTCGACGTGACCGAACTGCTCGCCGGCTCCGGAACCTTCGGCGCGGCCGGAGCACTCCACCACCACATCGAGACCGCCGACCGGCTCGGCTCGGTTGACCTGGACGTCGCCGGCCGTACGCGGGTCCCGCTCGCCGAGGCCGTCCTGGAAGCCCCGCTCCCCCGCCCCGGAAAGATCATCGGGGCACCGGTCAACTACCTGGACCACAAAGCGGAAATGGAGTACTTCACCTCGATCGCCGACCTCGGAGTCTTCCTGAAGGCCAATTCATCGGTCATCGGACCGGGCCAGGACATCCTCCTGCCCTACTCCGACAAGCGCACGGACCAGGAAGGCGAACTCGGCATCGTCATCGGCCGTACCGCCGCGCACGTCAGCCCTGAAGAGGCCCTGGACCACGTCTTCGGCTACACGTGTCTGCTGGACATCACCGTCCGCTCCGGCGAAGACCGCTCCACCCGCAAGTCGTTCGACACCTTCACCCCCATCGGCCCCTGGATCGTGACCGCGGACGAGATCCCGGACCCGGACTCCCTCGGCCTCCGCTGCGACGTGGGCGGCGCCACCCGGCAGCGGACCAACACGGCCCACCTGATCTATGGCATCCGCGACCTGATCGCTTACACCTCCTCCGTCATGACCCTCCACCCCGGCGACGTGATCGCCACGGGCACCCCCGCGGGAGTCGGCCCGCTGAGCCACGGGGACCGCGTGGTCGTGGAGATCGAGCGGGTCGGCCGCCTGGAGGTCGGCGTCGACGGTTCCCGTGCCACCCCGTACGAGGAACGTCCCGGCCGTAGGGACCACTGACCGACTGGGCACACGCAAGGTGGTGCCGGCGCGGCGCTCATAGACTCGACCGCACACCGGAGTCCCGCCGGCCGGCACCACCTGTACGAGAGCACACGAGCACACGAGAAAGACGGACCACCGTGGCGCGCGCACTGGAACTGGACGACTACATCGGACACCTGATCCGGCGCGCTAAGCAGGTGCACACCGCCCTCTGGTCCCAGCACGTCTCCCGGGAGATCACCTCCCAGCAGTTCACCGTCCTCAACGCCCTCAGCCGGGATCCCGGCATCCCGGCATCGATCAGCGAACCCTCTCGCGACTCACCTCGCTCGACCGCTCCACGGTCAACCACATGCTCCGGCGCCTCACCGACCGGCAGTAGGTGAGCCAGGAGCGCGACGAGACGGACCGCAGACGAACCCTCCTGCCCCTCACCGACGAGGGCGTCGAACTGCTCGACTCGTTGATCGGCCCCGCGGAACGCAGCAACGAGCAACTCCTCAACAGCCTGCCCGCGAACGAGCGAACCTCGGCCGTCCTCGTACTCCGCAGAATCGCCGTCCTCGACGACGAGACGTCCACCCGTCAGGCCTAGAAGTCAGCACGTTGCGTAGCGGCCGGGACGGCAATCCACCCGACATGACGAGCCAATGGGTATGTTGACATAGGTATCTCGTCATACTTATATTGCCTGTATGGCCACCCCCAGCGCGTCCGAGCAGGACATCCGGCAGATCGCGTCAGCGATGTCGGCCGTCCTGCCCGCGCTGAACCGGGCACTCGACCGGCGCCTCGCCCACGACTTTCCGCACCCCAAGCCGCCCGAGAGCCAGCTCGCGCTCTTGCGGCTCGTCGGCGAGCGTGACGGTGTCACGGTGAGCGAGGCCGCCGACGTCCTGCTGATGAAGCCGAACAACGTGAGCGCCCTGGTCACCCAGCTGGCGGGCCAGGGACTGCTGGAGCGCAGGCAGGACCCCGCGGACAAGCGGGTCGCGCATCTGCACCTGACAGCCGAGGCCCGGCAGCGGCTCGACGAGGTCGGGAGCCTCGTGGACGGGTACCTCATCGAGGCGCTGCACACCCTCACGGACGGGGCTCTCGACGCCATCGGGTCCGTGCTCGGCGCGCTCCATGGCTTGGCGCGGCACATTCACCCCGCCGCCCACTGACGGCGCTCGCGTACCCGCGTCCCGTCGACCTCCATCTGTACGAGGAAGCAAGGCATCTCCATGTCCTCCACTGCCGTGGACAGCTCTCCCCCGCCCGCACACATCCGGCCCGCCGCTCCGGTGGGCCGCCGCGCCAATCCCTGGCTGACGCTCGTCGCCGTCGCCTTCGGCCTGTTCATGGTCGGCCTGGACGGCTCCGTCGTCGCGATCGCCAACCCGGAGATCGGCCGGGACCTGAACGCCTCCACCGCCGACCTGCAATGGGTCACCAACTCCTACCTGCTGGCCCTGGCCGCAGCCCTGATACTCGGCGGGAAGCTCGGTGACCGCTTCGGCCGGCGCACCTTCTATCTGATCGGCGTCGTCGGTTTCACGCTCGCGTCGGTCGCCATCGGGCTGGCCGGTTCGATCGAGGGCGTCATCGCCTTCCGGGCCGTACAGGGCTTCTTCGGCGCTCTGCTGATGCCCAACACGCTCGGGCTGCTGCGCGCGGTGTTCCCGCCGAAGAAGTTCGGCATGGCCGTGGGCATCTGGGCGATGGTGTCGTCGGTGTCCACCGCGCTCGGCCCCATCGTCGGCGGGCTCCTCGTCGAGCACGTCAACTGGGAGTCCGTCTTCTACATCAACGCCCCGATCGGCGTCGTCGCGCTCGTCTTCAGCGCACTCGTGCTGCCGCAGAGCAAAAACGCCACCGCCTCCGGCGACCAGCGCTTCGACGTCCCCGGTGTGATCCTGCTCGCGCTCGGACTGCTCGTCGTCGTGTTCGGTGTGGTCAAGGGCGAGACGTGGGGCTGGAGTTCCGGCCCGACGCTGGGCGCACTCGCCTCCGGCCTCGCGATCCTCCTGGTCTTCGGCTGGTACGAAACGCGGGTGGAGCACCCGTTGCTGCCCATGCGGCTGTTCCGCAACCGCGCGCTGACCATCGGCACGATCATCACCGCGATCAACTTCTTCGTCCTGCTCGGCGTGATCTTCTTCGTCATGCTGTACCTGCAGAACGTACGCGGCTTCACCCCCGTCGAAGCGGGCGTGCGCACCCTGCCGCTGAGCCTGGCATCCGTGATCGCCTCGCCGCTGGGCGCGAAGCTCACCGAGAAGTACGGCGCCGGGCTGTCCATGCCGCTCGGAATGGTGCTGCAAGGCGGCGCCGCCTTCGGCGTACTCGCATGGGGCGTGGACTCGCCGTACGTCGCCATGTGGCCGCCCTTCATCGCCCTGGGCCTCGGCGTGGGCATGGTGATGGCCGCCTCCTCCGACGCCATCGTGGGCAACTCCCCGGTCAAGGACGCCGGCGTCGCGGGCGGACTCCAGGCCACCGCACTCCAGATCGGCGGCGCGCTCGGAACCTCCGTACTCGTGTCCCTCATCAGCAGCCGGGTCAACTCGACCCTGACCTCCGAACTCACCTCCGCCGGGGTGCCAATGCCCATGGCCGAGGGCTTGCACGAGGCCAAGGACGCAGTCTCCATGGGCATTTCACCGGTCTCCGGTGACATGCCGGCGCAGCTGAAGGCCGCGGTAATCGAGGGCAGCGGCCAGGCATTCATCAACGGAGTGCACACCGCCGCGCTCGTCACCGGCATCCTGTGCGTCATCGGCGCCGCCCTCGCCGCAGTCGGCGTACGGCGCAACCTGCGGGGCGCCCGTCACTAGGTGGGCGACGGGGCCGGACGGCCCGGCTGGGCTCGCGCCCGGCCGGGCTGATCCCTTCGTACCCTCCATCGCCGTCCGTATCCATGCAGACGCAGGGCGGCCTGGCGTCACCCCGCGCGTCCAGGCGCTCGCGCCCGAAGCCGCGCACCTCGACATCACCGGGGCGCTGCGTTACTGGACCGCGACCCCGCAGAGGTCGCCGCGCTCCTTCGGCTGCGGACACTGGCTCTGCACGACGTGCAGACGACGTGCGCGATCGCCCCGAACCGAATCCGACGGGTTCGTCGAATCCCGCGGGGTCCGTGCGGCGAACTCACCGCTTGCCGGGCCTTAAGCCTGCTTCGTACAGGGGGGTTTGACGGCCCTGAAGTTTCCCGCTCACCAGCGGACCTGGCCGGGGCCTGCGCCCCTTCCGGGACCCCGATGCCGCCGATGCCGCCGAGGACGGGGGGCGAGGAGGGCTGAGGGCCCAGGTCCCGGCCGACGTGCCGGCCGGGACCTGGGGGCGGCTCAGTCGGCCTGGTTATCGGCCTGCTTGGGCAGGCACCGTCGTAGTGCCCTACGGGTGGAATACCGAGCGCCTTCACCTGCTGGGCCGCCTTGCGCATCGCGGCCCGGATCAGTTCCACCCCGTCGAGCCCAATGGCTGCTTCGTCACCCGGCTCACCTGGTACGAGCCGCCGTAGCCGCCCGCGTCCTCGGGGCAGGACCCGCCGCAGCAGCGGCACCAGGACCTCGGCCATGGCGATGCATCGAGGGTCTTTCCCGTACGAAGCCACCCGCGGAGAGCGGCGCCGGCGGCGTCCGCATGGAGTGCTGCCTGCGCGGCGAGCAGTTGGGGGCCCCAACTCGTTCGCCGCCATCATGCCCGGTGTGCCGCCGGGCGACAGCCTTCGCCCTTCCCGGACTGTCCGCGCACTGACCCTGCTGGGCGGGCGGGTGAACGGGCACCAAAACCCGCCCGGGCACCGGCCCCGGCCCCGATACTGGCCGCCATGACAGAGACTCCCGAGAAGCTGGCGGCCCCGTTCTCACGGATCAAGATCCGGACCGGGGCGCTGGTGTTCTGCGGCAACGACGTCGCCCTCATCCGCCGCGACCGCGCCCACTCCACGCACTACACCCCGCCCGGCGGCAACGTCGAAGACGGTGAAGACCTCCACGACGCCCTGCGCCGGGAACTGGCGGAGGAGCTGGACCTGGACATCGATCAGGCTGACGGCGGCGATCTGCTGTGGGTCGTCGACCAGCGGGTCACCCGGCCGGGCCCCACCCCGCCGCCGCGCAAGATGCACCTGATCTACCGCCTCCACATCACCGCGCAATGCCGGGCCAGCCTCGCCGAGCAGGAGCTGGACGAACTCCCCGACGGCAGCCACGAGGTCGGCGTCATCGAGTGGATCGACTACCGCAAGACCGCCGACCTACCCATCTTCCCCCCGATCGGACCCGCCCTCGCCGCCCTGCACAGCCCCCGTGCCGCCGTCACCAACGCCGCCCTGGACGCGGTCACCGACGACAACTACAGCTGGGTCTGACGCGCGGCCAGCCGCCGGCGGGAGATGGCCACGCGAGACGGGCCACCAGCAGCATCCGCGTCACCACGCGAGGACGGCGGTCACCCGCAGGCCGGGGTGACCGCCCTTCTCCCGTGCCGGTCGCCCATACCGCGGTGGCCTGGCCGTACGGACCGCCGAACTGGTTGCGGTTGATCGGCGCCGTCGCCGTCGTCAGAGGCCCGTATTCCCCCAGCTAAGGGCTGCCCCGTAAGCGATCTTCGACCGGTTGCGGCAGTGCCCCGCGCGCGGGCGACTGGGCCCTGATGGCAGGATGATCGCCCCGACGATTCTGGGGGGCCGTGTCCGTGCACACGCCTGCTGACTACCTCGAACTGGCTCATGCCCAGAGCGACAGCGCCGTACTGCATCGACTCGCACGGTGTCCGTACCCCTTCGTATGGCAGGCGCTGGCCGCGGAGCGGCGGACTGCCCACGCCGGACATTCGCCGAGCCGTTCTCCCGGCTGGCCGCCCCGCATGCACGGTTCACCACGCGGCTCAACCACGCCCTGGAGCGAGTGGGGCTCGCGCTGGCCGGGCAGGCCGACGCCCGGCTGGCCGCCCAGCTGGGCTTCGGTGCGGGACGGATGACCTTGTTACGCAGGGTCATGGCATCCGCCGATCCGCAGTTCAGCACGCCGCGTGTGCTGGGCGTGGACGACTTCGCGATCCGTCGCGGCCAGACGTACTCCACGGTCTTGACCAACGTCGAAGACCATCGCGTGGTCGATGTGCTCCCGACCCGTGAAGCCGGGCCACTGGCCGCGTGGCTGATCCGCCACCCCGGCGTGGAGATCATATGCCGGGACCGGGCGGGCGCCTACGCCGAGGGCGCCCGGCGCGGTGCCCCCGACGCTCTGCAGGTCGCCGACCGGTTCCATCTGTGGCAGGGCCTCGGCCGGGCCGTGGAGACCTGCGTCGCCGCCCACCGCGACTGCCTGCGCAACCTGTTGTACAGCAGCATGATGCCGGAGGCCACCCGACCGGCTTCCGGCCAGCCGCAGGACGACTCGGAGCCCGTCGGCCGGCGGGCCGAGCGGAAGAAGGCAGCACATGCCCTGGTCCACAACCTCCTTGCCATCCGCAAGAAACGGCACCGACCCAGCAGACTGGACCCCTACAAGCCCTACCTGGAGCGGCGATTCGCCGCAGGCTGCACCAGTGCCAGCCGACTGCACAGCGAGCTGGTTGCCGAGCACGCTCCTGTCCCCTACGGCATGGTCCGCGCGCATATCGCCACGTTGCGCGGGGCTCCGTCCGAGGAGCCGCCCCGGCCGCCGACGGTGCGGCAGGTGACCGGCTGGCTCACCCGCCACCCCACCGCCCTGACCGAGGAGGACCGCGCCGGTCGGAAAGACGTTTTGACCCGCTGCCCCGAACTGGGCGCGGCAGCCGGACACGTCCGCGACTTCGGCGAGATACTCACCGACCGCCTCGGCTCCACATTCCCCACCTGGATCGAGGCCTCGACGCCAGCCAGCTACCCGGCCTCACCGGCTTCGCACACCATCTGCTCCGAGACCTGGACGCCGTGACAGCCGGGCTCACTCTCGACTGGAGCGCCAGCAGCATCGAGGGCGCCGTCAACCGCATCAAGAAGATCAAGCGGCAGCTTTGCGGCCGAGCCGGATTCGAACTGCTCCGCAAGATGATCCTGATCC
>NZ_JBWKDV010000019.1:0-62857 GCF_056435825.1 Streptomyces sp. NPDC043876
ACCCATCCTCCCGACCTGGCTCAACGAGTCAGGCCCTCGATGGGGGTCAACTTTCATCCGCCGCCAACGGTCCACTTTTCACCCGCCGCCGACAGTCAGCAGCGGCCCTATGCCTTACCGCGCACAGATTCCGTCGGAGAGCGGTCAGGCTGCACGTCTGCGCCGTGGCTCCATCCACATCGTATCCCTGCCTGAGTGTGCTGCAGTAGGACATCGGCAAGGGCTGCCGCTCGCGAAGGGGCTCAACGAGTCGGCGAATGCGGCCCGCGGTCGTGGCGGCTGGGGACGGGCGAGAGTGGAGATCTGGGCACTGCCCGCGAAGCAGGACCAGCCACCCGCGCTGCTGATGACAGAGGCGGGGCGTCGTGTCGGGCTGCGGCGGCGGCCCGCTCGGCGGCCTCCCGGGCGTGGTGGGACAGGGCGGCGGTGCGCATGTCCTCGCGCAGGGCAGCCTTCCTGCGGCGAGCGGCCGCGGCCTCGTGGTGTCGCCCGCCGCGGGGACAGCTATCGATCGACGTCGACGGGCACTCCACGCATCTGCAGCCGGGCCTTCAGGAACTCCATCTCCCACAACGTCCCCACCAGACCACCGTGGCTCAGTTCCACGACCAGTTCGCGAGCCCGTGGCAACGAAGTCGCTGCGACCTCCCGAAGGACCTTCATCGCTGGGACGAGACTGGGAACCGAACCGACCAACCGCAGTCTGGCGGACCCATGCGCTGCGAGGAGAGCTTCCCGAACGTCATCAGGTGCCGGTCCTGGACCAGCGTGTTCGCACAGGGAGGTGCCACAGGACCCGCAAGAGAACTCTGAATCCCACCACAACTCATCGTGAAGGATGAACTGGTTCACCTGCCGCACCGCCATGCTGCCGCACTCGCAAGGCGTTGCGATCTTCGCGGTCTGACCAGTCACGCGGGCTGCCCGACGTTCCACTCCTTCGGCAGATCCTCGCCGCAGAAGACGCATACGAAGTCCTTCTCCCGCACGATGTTGAGCTCCCTGCAGGCGTGGCATCGGCGAAAGACCACCTCGTGCGTGAATCCGGACGGTCGATGGATCCCGATCACATCCAGAGCCTCGGCCACGGCCGGCCATGATCTGGCATCCGGTCAGTAGCCGGTCGACTGGTTGCTGACCTCCTCGACCACCCACCGCCCGGGCTCCTCACGGAAGCTCATCTCGCCGGCGCTCAGCACCTCTCCGCCGCCGGCGCAGAGCACGTGCTCACTGCGGCGCGGAGCGAGTCGCAGTACCCCGCCGCCATCGACGACGAACGTGAACGGCTCGGCCAACTCACCCAGGGTCAAAGCCGAGACCCACTCGCCGAAGTCCGCCGCCGAGCGGATACTTCGGCCCCCACCACCTGGCCGGGCGAGCTCCTTCAGCTCAGCCGGACCCACATACCGGTACCTCTGCCCCCGCGTCTCCGCGCACACCAACCTAGTGGCTGGCACAGCCAGGACCTGGGGAATTACAGGCTCTGGCAACGGTCGTAATCGTGGATGTGGCGAGGCTTCGGCGTCAGCCATCAAGACTCGGTGCCAACCGTCAAGACCGACTGCGCTGCCATGGTCCTCATCGTCGTCGCCTGCCTGTGAGCCGGGCGGGTCGATCGCCGCCAGTCGACGCTGCTGACTACTGGTCGCGTTCGCTGCGGTTGATGGTATTGAGGCGTTGGCGGATCGCAGCTGCCGCGTCGGGTTCGATGCCAGTGAAGATGGCGAGGGCTTCCTGCCAGGTACGAGTTGCCTGGTCCGGTTCCCCTGCGGCTGCCTGGAGATCCCCCAGATCGCGCAGGACCTCCGCGTAGGAGTACTCCACGCCGAACGGTCGAATGAGTTCTGCGGCCTTGTGCAGGGTGATGACGGCGTCGTCGGTGCGGCCCAGCTGATGGAGGATCGCGGCCAGTCGTTGGAGTGACAAGCCTTCAAGGACCACGTCGCCGATCTTGCCGGCGGTGTCGATGGCTTCCCGCATGTGGGCCGAGGCCTGATCGTAGAGTCCCAGGCCGCTCAGGGCATTGCCGAGGTTGCTCAGGCTCACGGCTTGATTCCGTCGGTGGCCGATGGACCGATAGATGTCGAGGGCTCGCCGACTCTTCTCGGCCGCCTCCGCGTAGCGGCCGAGCACGTTGTACGAACGCGAGAGGTCCCCCAGACAGGCGGCTTCGCCGAAGGCATGGCCGATCTGTCGGCCGATTTCCGCTCCTCGTCGGAAGTAGGCGATCGCCTCCTCATCGCGGTGCGCGTTCTGCAGTGCGCATCCGAGATGGCCGTATGCCCACCGCTGGCCGAGGTGGTGGTCGAGATGCCGGGCGCAGGCCAGACCCATTTGATGAACGGCGACTTGGTCGACGACGTGGCGAACGGTATCCAGGTAGCAGTCGAGCGCGTTGGGGAGTTGCCAGCCCGCTGTGTGCTGGCCGGCCGCGGGGGCTTGGCGGACGAGGGTCACCAGAGTGGTGTGTTCGGCGGCGAACCAGGTGCGGGCGTGGTCGCGGTCGGTGAAGGCCAGCGGGTGGCAGGTCGCCGGTCGCGGGTCGAGGGGGACTTCCGGGTGCTGGGGGTAGTAGGCGTACAGGGCGGCGTGCGCGGTGTGCAGGTACCAGGTGTAGAGCCTGCTGGTCGAGGCGTCGAGGGAGTCGGCGGGTTCGTCGGCGGCCGCGCATTCGGCGGCGTAGTCGCGCAGCAGGTCGTGGAACTGGTAGCGCTCGCCCGCGGTCACGGTGAGCAGATGGACTCCTACCAGGGTGTCCAGCAAGCGACGGGTCGCGGCGCGGGTGGTGCCGGTGAGTGCGGCGGCCGCGTCCAGGCTGATGCTGGGCCCTGGGTGGAGCCCGAGCAGGCGGAAGGCACGGGCTGCCTCCTCGGGTAGGGCGTGGTAGGACCAGGAGAAGACGCCGCGTACCGCGGTGGTCTCGTCGTCGGTGGCCAGTTCGTTCAGGCGCTGGTGTTCGGTCGTCAGGTCGTGGACGAAGTCTGCGATGGTCAGGTGGGGGCGGGCGGCGATGCGTTCGGCGGCGATGCGCAGTGCGAGGGGCAGGTGCGCGCAGTGGTGGGCCAGCTGGGCGGCCGCCTCTGGTTCCCGGTGGGTCCGGGCGTGGCCGATGATCCCCGCCAGCAGGGTGTGGGATTCGGCGGGGGTGAGGATGTCCAGGCTGATGCGGTGGGCGCCGTCGCGGGCGACGAGGCCGGACAGCCGGCTGCGTGAGGTAACCACGACGAGGCAGCCCGGTTCGCCGGGCAGCAGGGGGCGGATCTGTTCGGGTGTGGCGGCGTTGTCGAGGACGATCAGGATCCGGTGTCCGGCCAGGAGCGAGCGGTAGAGGGCGGCTTTGGCGTCGGTGGTGTGCGGAATCCGGTCGGCCGCCGTGCCCAGCTCGGTGAGGAAGGAGTCGAGGACCTGGTCGGTGGAGGGGGGCGGTCCCGCGTCGTAGCCGTGCAGATTGGCCCACAGCTGGCCGTCGGGGAACCGGTGCCGGGTGCGGTGGGCCCACTGCAGCGCGAGGGAGGTCTTGCCGACTCCGCCCGTGCCGGCGATGGCGGAGATGACCACCGCCGCTACCGATGGGGCGTTGTCCTGGATGCCGAGCAGCCGGTCGAGCGTGTCGAGTTCCGCCTCGCGGCCCGTGAAGTGCGTGACGGCCCGTGGCAGCTGCCGCGGAGGGGGCCGGTGTTGCTCGGCCGGGCGGCCGGCGTGGTAGTGGACGACCTGCTGGGCGTGGCCGACGGCGAATCCGCCGTGCTCGGCGGAGACGGCCCGATGGCTGGTGGCGGGTGTGGGCAGTGTGGCGCCGGGTGCGCTCAGCCCTGGGGCGGGCCCGGCTGCGGAGGGTTTCCGAGCGTCACGTCCCCCACCCGCAGGGCGGCCACCGACCCGTGGTCGGCCCTGACCTCCACGCGGCCGCCCACCGCAACGCCGTGGGCTCCCGCCGAAACCCCGCCGGGGGCAACCTGCTCCTGGACCAGGGCCCGCAGCTCGGCCACGACTCGCTCCCGCTCCGCGCCGGCCACGTCTTCCAGCACGGCCTCGAACCGGGTCTGCCAGGAAGCCTCCTGACGCAACCGCACGCGCTCGGCCTCCACCGCTGGCTGCGCCTCCAATGCACCGGCAGTACGGTCCAGCCGCTCCAGTTCCGCGAGCTCCCGCTCTCCGTCCCCGCGACCCAGCAACCGGGCCGCCCGGACTCGGATCGCTTCCCATGCCTGTGTCCCCGCGGCCTGGACCACAGCCGTACCACCTGCCGTGGCTAACGCCACAAGCCCCTCTTCGAGCATCCCCGCCCCTTCACTCACGCCCGACGCACCATCCCTGCAAACCGCAGCTCCGTCGTGATGTCACGCAAAAGCTCCGCGGGCATTCCCTCTCCTCCGACGGTCAGCGTAGGTCGCCTGCAGGACCAAGGTTGGCCGAACCGACGAGGTCACCATGGGGGTACCGACGGCGTGACGGGGTTGCTGCCAGTACTGGGCATGTCCCCCGGACCAGCCGGGAGGGGCGGGCGTCCGTCCGCCGACGCAGGCGAGGTAGTGCGGCCGAGCTTGCCGCCCCGTCCGCGGCGACGACGGTACGGCGGGCCAGGCCGATACTCGCCGTGCCACTGCGGGGGCCCCGAGCACCCACTTCCCTTTCATTATCGAACAGGCATACGATTCAAGAGTGACCAGCGACGCGACCCCCTTCCCGGACGACCTCCTTCAGCTGCAGGAGCGTCTCCACCGCGCACACGCCGAGCACCGCGCCTTCCTCTCCGGGTTGCCCTGGAACATGGATGCCACAAAGGGCTGGGCCAGGCGTGAGCGTTGCTCCCAGTCCGGTGGCATCCCCGACAGCCTCGGGTGGAGCGCCGCGCAGAAGGAGAGGGCCGACCGGATACGGGAGGAGATCCGGGCGCTGTCGATCGCCGTCGTCGGTCACTCCCACTGGGCGACGGTCACACGCGGGTCCGTCGTGAACCCGCGCACGATGCTGACGAAGCAGGGCCGCCTCGACCAA
Organism: Streptomyces sp. NPDC043876; assembly: GCF_056435825.1. Lineage (NCBI taxonomy): Bacteria > Bacillati > Actinomycetota > Actinomycetes > Kitasatosporales > Streptomycetaceae > Streptomyces > Streptomyces sp. NPDC043876. Next base: position 4,999 of record NZ_JBWKDV010000019.1, read on the forward strand.
CCCGACGGCCGGGCCGAGGCGGCGTAACCGCGATGGCGGACCCGCTCCTGCCCCTGCCACCGGCACTGGACCAGCTCCTGGTGCTACGCCGGTGGCTGGAGCTGACCCTCGCCCGGGTCGATGAGAGGATCAGCGCCGTTCGAGCCGACGAGGCCGAGAGGACCCGCCGCCGGCCGCCGCCGGAGCCGCCGCGCTGGTGGATCGAGTACGGCATCAGCGCCGCCCGCCGACCCGAACGCGTACATACCAGCGCCTGTCCGGTCACCAGCCGAGGCCGTGCGGCCACGCGCGAGACGGCCCGGGACCTACTGCGGGCCGTGCCGTCGGTGATCGCGTGCCCGCTGTGCCGACCCGACAGCGAGCTGGGGCTGCTCGACTGCTGACCGAACTCGAGCAGGGGCGGCAACGGAGGCTGGCGTCGGCCGGTGGCCGCCGCCCTTCAGCTGCCACAGGGCTCAGGGGCGGAGGTAGTCCATCACGTACCGGCGGGCGGCCCGTTCGCTGGTGCCGAGTGCGGTCGCCACCACCTCCATCGGGATCTCTCCGACCTGCACCTCGCGGGCCGCGCCCTGCCCCACGTCGGCGATCATGTGCCGGAGATCTGCCAGGGCTTTCAGGGCCACCAACGGGTCCTCTTCCGCGACCGTGTCCAGCTGTTCCCTCAGGGCGGTCAGGAGCACGAGGAGCGGCTGGGGCAGGGACACCGCGTTGTCCCGGACCACAGTGAGATGCGCGTGGTAGTCCGCGATGGGACCCAGCAGATCGACGTCCGCCTCGTACAGGGGCCGCCGGTCGTCCAGAACCGTCCAGTCGAGCGGATACTCCGCCATGCCGCGCCAGCCGCACGCGCACGCACCGCGAAGCACCGCCGCCCTCGGGCGCCCGTACCGGCCGTCGTAGGCGTGCCAGATCGTCGACGACGGGACGTGGCCACCGCTGCCCACATCGAAGTACACCGGCCCCGGCTCACTGCCGTCCTCCAGCAGGACACCCACCGACCCCTCGTGCGCCGCGCCCAAGTCCGTCAGACTCCGGTCCACCACGACCACCCCCTCCCACCGCGAGCCCGCCGTCCGGTGTGGTCCAGACGGCCCGACCCCAGCCTGCCGCACCTCGCCGGGCCGCGTACCCGGATCCTGAGGAAGCGTCACACTCTCGATGGGCCGCCCCCTGTCCGAAGACGCACCCGGCCTCAAGGTCCCTGCCGGAGACATCGGTGCCCGGCGTAGTCGGCAGGCGGTGAGGGCCTTGGGTGCGCGACACTTCGCCGAGTGATCGTGATGCAGCCCGTCCTGGAGATATACACACCCGACGGCTTCGACCTCTGGCCTGTCGCGGAGAGCGAGCCGTTCAGCTTCCTCGCCCTGAACGGTGAGCTCTCACCCGCCGAGGTCGGGACAGCGATGATGCGCATCGCCGGCTGCAATGACTCCGCCCCCGACGATGACCGCCCGCCTTGTCCGGCCGACGCGCTTGACTGGTTCCTTCAGGGACTGCTGACCTTCGACACCCTCTTCGCAGCCGGCGGTCTGCGGGTCACAGACGACTCCACAGGCATCACGTTTCTGCCCGGTTGCTGCGACGGGCTGGAGGACTGGCGCGACTGGTACCAGCTCGTCGACAGCGACAGCCTGCTCGGGTTCGGTCACGACCCCGTCTCACCAACTGCGGAACGCTCCGGCAAGATCATCCGGCTTACGGTGAACGTCGACCAGGGCGACAGCCCGGTAATCGAGCTCGGCGTAACCGAGCTCAGCCACCTGCTCTCCGGCGTCGAGCGGGACCTGACCGCCTTCTTCACCCTGGCGACCAAATGGTCCTCCAGACACCTGCCTCGCCACTGCGGCTCAGTCACGGCCGCTCTCGCCCGCGTTCTCGACCTTCCCGCGTCAGTCAGTCCCGCGCAGTCGGACACCATCCCTGCCACCCCTCACCGCGGGTGAACGAGCCAGGGTAAGCCGATATCGGAGAAGTTCCGCGGCGCCCGCGTCCCCCACAGCAATCCCGACCACGTCAAGAACTGGTTCCCACGACGCCTCCAGGTCGAGGGAGAATCGCCGTCCGGCGAGGGCGGCCTGGTCCGGATCGGGGCCACCGCCGAACCCGAGGAACTCGGCGTCCGCATGCTCCCGACCGTCTCCGGCTCCGCCTCCCACGAGGGCCTGCGGATCGCCCGCGCGGAGATCCGCGGATCCTTGACGGTCAACGACCCGGAGACCCTGGCGGAGGCCTTCTCCAATGGTCTCGGCCCCGCCCGCGCCTACAGCTGCGGCCTCATCCTGACCCGTTGACGAGCCGTTCGGCCCCCGCGGAACCGACGTGGCCAGTCGTCGTGCTGACGGCCGACTTTTGTCCGCGGACAAAAGTCGGCCCCAACACTTCGTAGAACTGTGCCCTTCCCCCACTCGGTCGGCGGGGCAGCGGCCAGTGCCTCGCTCCGCAGCACCTGTAGCTCATCTGGACACGTACCCCATCGGAGGCCCAGCCACAGTAGAAGCGGACGGCCTCCTCACCCCTCGCTACGTAGATCATCTCCAAGAACGGTGGCCTGCGGCTTCCAGGAACGCTTCACGATCACCGACGTCCGCAATGTCGGCGAGAAATAGGAACGCCCGCCACGGGAGCGCACGGTCGTAGGCTGGACGGCTGGTACGTCGGCGTTGGGGCGCCCTCGGTCAGCGGGGGCTCAGCACCGTGGCGGCCGCGGCGATGAAGGCGACGGTTGCTTCCTTGGCCACATGCCGCCGCGCGTCCAGCTCGGTCCGGTCGATGGCCTTGCGCAGGGCGTACGTGGCATCTGCGGCCTGCTGGGCGGGGCCGGCCAGCTCGGGGACCAGGACCTGAAGGCGGATGTGGGGCGCGGTGATGGCCGCCCGGGTGTCGTGGGACCTCGTCTGGGCCTCCAGCTGGTGCTCGGTGCCGGCCTCGGTCAGGGTCAGACGCTCCCGGTGGAACATCGCCGAGCGGTGCGCGTCCAGGGCGGCCGCGAAGTCGGTGACGGCGCCGAGCTGGTCCTGGCGGTGACTTTCGGCGCGCTCCTCGGTGCGTGCGGTGCGTGCGGAACGGTGCTGGAGGAGTCCGGCGGTCAGGGCACCGGCGAGGGTGCCGAGTACGGCAACGATCGAAGGCCATATGGACATCAGGTACGGGGTCCTCTCGAGCACTTGGTTGCGGTGGTGAGGCCGTCGGACAGCGAGGCACGCGGCGGCGCCTTCCGCGGCAGGGGTACGCCTGCGGCGCGGCGCTCCGGACCTACCCTGGCGGCCATGATCACTTGCCCCGAGCCGACCTGCACACGAGACGCCGGATGCACATACCGGCGCGCTCCCCGTACTCGGCAACATGCTTCTTGTCGCTGACGGAGCGTCTCCAGCCGTGACCACAAACGTTTCTGGCCCTCGGCGCCAAAGCCACACCCCAGCCCCTTCGAACCCACCGAACCCAGCGAGTCAGTCGCTCACCGTGTCGAAGGGCTCGTCGTGCCAGCGCCAGCCGGCGGTGCCGTCGTCGTAGATGTGCAGCAGGAACTCGGCGACCTGGCCACCGTCCGGGAAGGTCATGGTGAGCGCGCTCCGGATCCGATTGAAGCAGGCATCGGCCCGGTCCCAGTCCTCGGCGTCGACGGCTCGCTCTTGTTCTGCGAAGAGGGAGCGGAACTGTTCAAAGCCAGGAAGTGTTTCGACTTCGGCGTGAGTCCACGGCATGTCGGCGCCGGTCACGGTCAGCCGGGCGATCTCGTAGTCGTCGTGGTGCAGCCGCCAGATGCTGCCGGTGGTCAGGTTCTGGTTCGCCATATCCCCATGATGACGATCAGCACTGACAGGCCGGACGTGAGGTGATCAGTTCGGCGTGGACTCGCCCTTGAGCGAGGTCGCGCGTGGCCCGGCCTGCCCCCGACTTTTGTCCGCGGACAAAAGTCGGGCACCTCGCGCCACTGGTGCTGAACGCCTCCAGGGCAAGACGCGGGTGCACTCTGTGGTGATCCGCGCCCGGCATCGTCGCCGACAGGTCCGTTCGCCGCGCCAGGGCGAGAGCGACCCGCCACGTAGGAGAGCCATGTCGCCGGACGTTCGTCGGTCCCCACCAAGACCTCCCGTATGCCAGCCGCTCTGCGCCCTGCGCCACTCCACCCGCGGACCGCGCTGATCGCGAGGCTAGACCGCCTCTTTCGGATCTTGCCGAGTGGGCCCATGGACAAGCGAAGGCCCCGCGTCGCCTCCGGACGTGGTCGGCTGCAGGGATTCCGGGGTGAGAGCGAAGGAGCCGAAGGTTCCCTTAGCCACGAAGAACAGCCCGCCGTCGCCGTTCCCCGCCAGCCCGTCCAGGCGCTGAACAGGCAGCGAACAACCCTCCGCGGTCCTGCCGTCGGGCCCCAGCCGGCGGATGCCGCCGTTCGCGTCCCCCACCAGGAGACCGTCGGCGTACGGCAGCGGGCCGGCCACCATCCGCCGATCCGGCGCGACCGACCACAGTGACGTCCCCTCCGCGGGATCCACCGCGAGGAACCCGCCGCTTGAGCGCAGCATCCAGACCGAACCGCGAACATATCCGACCGCTCCGAACGGACCGTAGGATCCCAGCCGCGCGGGTTCGTCCGCACCGATCCCGAAGGTGACCAGCGAGGAGTCCTCGCAGAGCGCCACCACCCGCTCCGCACCCACCGGGACGAACGCCGTCGCGTCGGGCCCCCTGAGCAGGGCCGGCAGCCGCCACCGCGCCAGGTCGCTCCCGTCCGCAGGATCGAGGAGAACCGCCTCGCACCCGCTGCCGGTCAGCACCCCGCCGCCCCACGCGAGGGTCCGTACGGACGTCTCCGGCGACGGTGTCGTCCACCGGACGCTCCCGTCGGCGAGGTCCAGGCCGGTCATCGGCGTGTAGCCACGCCAACCGCCGATGACCACGGTGTCCGAGTGGACGGCGAGGTTCCCGGTCCACCTCGGTGTCGGGGCGCTCCACAGCAACGCGCCCGTCCGCAAGTCGATGCAGGACAGCAGGTCCGGCGTTTGCGGCAACACCAGTACGCGGTCCCCCGCGAGGACGATCCCGCGCGGCCAGGAACCGAGCGGGACGTCCCAGCGCACCGCACCGTCGGCGCGCTCCAGGCAGACCAGCCGAGTGTGCCTCTCGTGCATGACGACACAGTCCGGCCCCACGACGAAAACAGAAGCGCCGCCCCGCTGGTGCAGTTCGCGCTCCCAGCACACCGTGGCGATCATGCGGGCCATCCCACCACAGACGGCTCGCCCCAACAGCGGCACCCCCGGACCTGGGCCGCGACCTACGACGAGCTCTACGAGCGCTACCTGGAGTCGGACGATGTTGTCGTACCTCCGACGCCTCACATCGGGGCTACGTGGCAGCCCTCCTCGGGCGCTACCCGGACGACGACAGCAGTGTCGTATGGGCGTCACCGCCGGTCATCGAGGAGGCATCGGGGCCGCTGGTGTAGCTGCTCATGTCCTACGGCAACGCTGAGGAAGTTTCCGAGTGGTCCGCCGTGCTGGCGCGCGAGCGCGGACTCGTCTGCTTCGACCCACAGAAGGAATGCCTCCGACCGTGAACTGCCTGTTCCCTCAGGGGCAGACCAGAGGGAGACACCCGACCCAACCTGTCCCCGACTTTTGTCCGCGGACAAAAGTCGGGGACAAGCGCACCACCCCGCGGGCCGGGGATGACAGTCCGAGGGGGCCCTGAACCACAGCGGCGGAGGCGCGCCCGCCTGCCAGACTCGATGGTGTCCGAGATACCTCCCGGCGATGCGGCGCCGAGCGCTCCGATGAGCGAGTACGCGGAGTTCTACCCCGAGATCGTCCGGACCGGGTCCTTGCGGAACGTCCTCCAGGAGCTGGCCGATCACGCCGGTCAAGGGCTGGCGGTCGAGCTGACGTCCGCACCCGGCTGGCGGCAGGTGGCCGCGCGGGTGGAAATGGGCAGGCGCTCGGCCGAGGTCCGGATGGCCCGCGGCGAGCGGAGCTTCTCCGTTACCTGCTGGACCGGTGGAGTCGGCATGGCCATCGGCCACACCCAGGACCTGGCCGAGGTCACCGGAGCCCTGCATTCCTGGATGCGGGGGCCGCGGGTACGGGAACTCGTCGGGCGCTGGTCCTTCCTGCGGACCTGGGAGCTGGCCGAGGCCCATGAGCGGGGCGGGGCGGTCCCGGTGCGCTGGCGTCAACTGCGTGAGTTCGCCGTACGCAAACCGGACCCGGCGCTGCACGAACTCCTTGGAGCTGCCTTCGCGCAACCGCGGCTGCGGGTCCTGTCGCCGGGGCGGAGCATGTACTGGCTCGCCTTCAGCCGTCGTGCCGCACCGCCCATCTGGCACGACCTGCCCCGGACCATGTCTCTCGGGAAGGGCCGCTACCGCATCCGGTTCGCCGACGGCCGACTCCAGGAAGTGGACGACGCGGCGGTGGCCGCCGCGGTCATCGTCGCCGGCCTCCCTGACGACGCGCTCCCCGGCCTTGATCGCGCTGTAGGCGGGGGACAGCGCTGAGGTGGGCTTCCAGCCTCCGCACTACCGCTCCCCCGACACGAGGGGCCCGCCGCACGAGATCTCGTGCGGCGGGCCCCTCGTACAGATCAGCCTCTGCTGTTCGTCACCGGCTCCGTGTCCGGTTGCTCCCCTAATTCGTGTCGATCAGGAGCATCGTCAGCTCGACCCGGTGCTTGGCCGACATGTTCGCCCAGATCGCTTCGTACACGGAGCTGGGGTCCTGCCACGACACTGCCGTCGTGTCCACTCCCCTGGCCTGGGACGGGATGCCCCCCTCCGCCTCGCGCCCGGTCGCGGCCTCGCGCTCGACCTCATGCACCGGGGTCCCCGCTACGGGCGCGGGCGCGCTCGGGGTCGGCTCCGACACCGGCGCCTGACTCCCCCGTACCGGCTCACCGGATTCGGCTGCCGTCACCGGACCCGTCACCGAGCCCGCCACAGCATCCGCAACCGGCCGCACCCCCCGTTCCGCGGCCACCGCCGACCCGCTCTCCGGCTCCCGACTTTTGTCCGCGGACAAAAGTCGGGCCGGCTCCGCAGCCCGATCGGCCGGCTCCGCAACAGCCGGGACTCCCCCGGCCGGGCTCGCCCCAGCCGCCCGCACCGGCTCCGCGACAGCCTCCTGCGCCTCGCGCAGCAGCTCCCGCTGGGCCGCCTTGACCTGAGCCTCCTGGTCCTTGTTCGCCTTCAAGAAGGCCAGCAGCTCGGCCGCGTCCGCGCCCGGCCGGTCCTTCGCCGCCCGGGCCAGCAGCCGGCCGTCGCGCTCCGGCAGCTCCCCCGCGCTGAGCATGCTCTGAATCTCCTCCGGGAGTTCCAGCAGCACCAGCTGGTTGGTCACCCACGACGGCGAGCGCCCCAGCCGCTCCGCGGCCCGGGACTTGGCCCCGTGCTCCCGGCCCTCGTCCTCCACGCAGGTGTCGACGAGCTGCTGCACACCACGCGCGCGTTCGATGACGTCGAAGTCCTCGCGCTCGAGGTTCTCGGCCAGGAGGTGATCGATGAAGTCGGTCCGCGAGGTCGCCAGATCGTCGCGCACGACGACGTCCAGCGATTCCAGCCCGACGTGCTGCGCACTGCGGAACCGCCGCTCGCCGTTGATCAGGACGTACGAGGCCGCCCCGATCCGCGGCGCGTGGTCCGGCCACAGCCCCAGGTACGCCTCGCGGCTGACCGCGACGCATGCCGAGAGCTGGGCCTCGCGCAGCTCCTCGCCGAAGCGGGTCTTCTCCTCGTCCGTGCCGAAGTTCCGGCGGGGGTTGAGGGGGGTCGCCGACACCTGGTCGAGGGGGAGGCGGATCAGTTCGTACGCCGGTACGTCGCCCTGCGCGAGGGCCTTGGCTCGCCCGCGCTCACTCCGTCCGCTGCTGCGGCGGGCGTTGCTGAAGGCGGCGCCGGTGCCGAGGAGGTCGCTCTTGCTCATGCCGAGATCCTCCGGGCGATCTCGCGCATGGCCTCGGCCTGCTCGCAGTCCGGTGCGTAGTGCAGCAGGGGCAGCTTGACGCGGACGGCCTCGCGCTGTTCCTTCAGGTCGCCGATGACCGTGATGACCGGCGGGTCGCCGAACTCCTTCCAGCTGTTGAGAGAGGAGGTGACGACGAAGCCCTTGCGGCTGTCGTAGAGGTTGACGACGAAACCGAGCTGGGCGATCTCGATGTCGAGGTCGTCGATCAGGTCTTCCAGCTGCTCGCTGAGCATGTCGTACGCATCGGCGGAGGTGTCCTCGGCCTGGACCGGAACGATGATTCCGGAAGACTTGGGAGCCTCGTCCTCGCGGGTGCGCGCGTAGTAAAGGGCGGTGTCCATGGTGTAGCCGAGGCTCGGGGGGCAGTCGACGACGATGTAGTCGAACTCCTCCTCCAGTTCCTCCAGCGCCTTCTCCAGAGCGGTTTCCTTCGTCCGGACGTGGCGGGTCGTGGCCAGCCGGGCGTCGAGGAGGAAGGCGTCCTTGCAGGAGGGGAGGAGGAAGAGGCGTCCGGCGAAGACACCGTGCTCGATCGGTACGAGCAGCTCGCGGACGCGGCCCTCGATCTCACCCAGCATGTGCTTGGCCAGGCTGGGTTCCTTGATGCCGAGCATGTCGGCGCCCAGGTGCCGGGTCAGGTGGCCCTGCGGGTCGAAGTCGATGACGCAGACGCGGGCACCCGTCTCGGCGAGGGCCTGGGACAGGCCGTTGCTGATGGCGCTCTTGCCCACGCCGCCCTTCTGGTTGCAGACCACGACCCGGCGTGCACCCTCGCTGGAGGGCCGGCGCCTGCCGGTGGGGGAGGGGTGCGTGTCGAGCCACAGCCGGATCGACTGTGCGACGCCCTGGTTGTAAGGGACTTCGCGCGCCCGGCACTCCTCCTTGAAGTCCCCGTAGAGACCGGTGGGGAGGTAGGTGGAGAACGAGGACGCCCCGGAGGTGTCCACCGCGGTCGCCGCGGATGCGTCGGCACGCCAGGCGTGGATGCCCTCGGTGACGGCGTCCTGGATGTCCACGCCCAACTGGGCCGCGCGGACCTTGAGTTCCTGCCGCAGGGACGCCGGCAGCTTGGCGACTACCTTTTCCCTGACTTCCGGATCGTATGGAGCGGTCATGCGGGTACCTTACTAACCTCTGGCTCGGAAGGCGAAGCGCCACACCGATGTGTTGCCGTCCCGTTGTCCTGTCCTCTCGAAGCCTGGGCGGTCCCGGCACGGTCTGCCCACCTGGCGTGCGTCCGCGTCAGGTAGGGGCAAGTGAGGCAGCGTTCCGGTCTTGCCTGGGTACGCCAAAACGTCTGTCCCTGTTGGCCATCACGGCTGGCAGGAACGAGGGCCGAAGGGGAGCGCCTTCCGGAAGGCGCTCTTGCGTTCGACCCTCTGGAAAGATCGTGTGGTGCTGCGAACCCTTGAAATCACCGCCGAACTCACAGGCCTCCGCCAGAGCGAGCAGTCCCACAACCTGCACTGGCAACGGAAGCTCGAACTCAGCCTGGACTGCTTCATCTGTGAGCGCACCGGGCGCACCACCCGCCTCGAACACGGAGAGGAACGAGCGGTCTGCACGGGCGACCAGCGCTCGGAGCACCCCACCGCGGCCCGGATAAGCGGCTTCGATGTCACCGATGGGCAGGACCGGCTGATACTTCGCTCACTCGTCGACCACTGGTGGGCCCCGTTCCACGACGCCAAGCGAGACCAGCCCGGTAGCGCGCTAACGGACTGGGTCCGCCTGCACCTCGGTTACTACTGCCCCCAGTCACGGCAGACAGGATCTTTCAACGTCCAGAGCAACATGGTCCGGCCGGTGCAGCGAGCCTGTGCTCACTGCACGGAACCGCTCGCTACTGACGTGCAGTCTCCCTGTATCCGGCTTCTCACGTAGTCCCTGCAGACCGGAGACGCTGCACACGGCCTCGATGCCCAGCGACACCTGGGACACCTGGGACACGACAGCCCCACGGCCTCAGCCACCTCCTGTCAGCCGTGCTCCGGCTCAACGGGAAGCCACAGCTCGGCGTCGGCGTCAGCGTCGGTGCCGGGCTTGTCCCCTGACATTCGGATGCGCAGTAGCTCAGGGCCGGTGCGACTGCGGTACGGGTTCGACGGGAACCACTCGGTGAAGACGTCCCGCCACAGCTCCTGGATGGCCTGTGGCGCTGGTCCGGAGGCGGAGAAGACCGCCCAGGTGCCGGCCGGGACGGCCAGCGTGGTCACTCCCTCGGGCAAAGCCGGGGGAGCGGAGGTGATGACGCCCTGGTAGTAGTCGAGTTCGGTGCCCTCGGCGCGGCTGGGGTCCAGGTCATCACAGACCGCGACGATGCCGCGGGGCTCCTGATCCGACAGCTTCTCCAGGCCTTCCAGGGCCGGCCGATCGATCCCCCGGACGAAGTCGATGATCGCCTGGTTGGGTCCCGCGTGCACGAGCGGTACCCGCGCCTTGAACCCGACGACGTTGAACTCCGCCTTGTCCACGATCCGGTATCGCATACTGCTGCTCCCTTCGATGGTGAGGCGGAAGGCCATCCGGGACTGGGAGTTGAGCGCGGCGCCCGTACGGCGGGCCTCGCCCGGCCCGACGCCGTGCATGGCACGGAACGCCCGCGCGAACGCCTCGCCCGAGCCGTACCCGTAGCGCACCGCGATGTCCAGCAACGTCTCACGCCCCGCGATTACCTCGGCGCCCGCGAGGGTCAGCCGACGGCGCCGGACGTACTCCGACAGCGGCATGCCCGCGAGCGCTGAGAACATCCGCCGCAGGTGGTACTCGGACGTGGCCGCGATCCGTGCCAGCTCCTCCACCTCGATGGTCTGGTCGAGATGACGCTCGATGTGCTCCATCGCCTGGTTCAGCCGCTCCAGCATCCCGGCCTCCTTCCTCTTGACGACCACTACGCTAGACAGGAGCCACCGGGGCGGACCCGACATCTCGTGCCCGATCAAGTCGGGTCGACGACGGCCCCGTCCATTGAGGACTGACGGCTGACCAACCCACCGAAGATCGGCCGCCGCCTTCCGGTCAGCGGCAGCTCGAAAGTCGCAGGAGGGCCTCGCTACGGACGTCGGGGTCTTGATCCGACGTCAATGAGTCTCTCAGCAGGATGTCTCGACCCATCGGCGGTCATGCATCGGTGCGAGCGGTCAGCCTCCGGTGGGGACAGGACAGAGCAGGCGCTCCAAGCACGGATTTCCGGCGCACCCGCCCAAAATCGACCCACAGAATGGCCCCTCAGAGGCCCGATCCCAATGGCCCCTGGGTGATGAGACCTTCCGTCGCCTCACAGCCCCTCAGCGGGCCTCTCAGGGCGTTCTTGCCATCCTGAACTGCAAGTGAGGCTCCTCAAACTCCTCTGATCGGCTCAATTGCGAGTGCGTGCTTCAAGCCCTCGCGTTGGCCGGCCACGCGGGCTACTGGGCCAAAACCATCACGAAGATCAAGGGCAGTGCCGTCGCTGAGCTGGACCTCGAAGGGTTCGAGCCGGTACCTGAAGTCCAGGGCCTCGCGGACATCTGGTGGCAGGGCAAGAATTCGCTGGTTGCCGTCTACCACGGCGAAGCCTCAGGCTTTGACGCCCCCACTGTCTGAGGGCCCACATTTACGACGGCCCCGACACATGGGGTCGCAGAGGCAATTGACACGCCGATGACCAAGCTCGTCGACCCGTCGTCGCCAGCTGAGCACCTACTTAAGCGAAGAGGCTTCCCGATGAAGAGGCGGAACCGTAGGGCCTGTTCTGATGGCCCGCTAAGTGACTGCCGCCTGACAGCCACACCTTCCCTTGGAAACGAAGCTCAGGTGCCAGCGGCCATTGAGGTTTCCCCTCGTACGGTCACGTCTGCCGTCACTTTCCGTCGATCTGCCGGGGTCTGAGTTGATGGTGGGAGTCAGGCCACGGATGGGTCCTGGGCGCTGACGGCGTTGCTGTCGGTGGTGGTTTTGGGAATACGGATCCGCGCTTGGTCTTTGAACGCGTTGGCACGGTCGGTGTCGGCCCTCTGCTGTGCGGCGGGCCACGTCTTGTCCGAACGAGAGAGTGCGGTGATCACGCAATGCAGGCGGTGCGGTTTCACGAGTACGGCGGGATCGATGTGCTGCAGGTGGAGGAGGTGGAGCGGCCGGTGCCCGGTCCTGGGCAGGTGCTGGTCGAGGTCCGTGCGGCCGGGATCCAGCCGGGCGAGGCGCACATCCGCAACGGTGCCCTGCATGACCGCTGGCCGGCGGTGTTTCCCTCCGGGCAGGGGAGTGATCTGGCCGGCATTGTGGTGGAAGTCGGCCCGCACGTCCGGGGCTTCGGGGTGGGCGATGAGGTTGCGGGCTTCACTCACCGGCGGGCCAGCCATGCGCAGTTCGTCGTGGTCGACGACGTGAACCTGGTCTCCCGTCCGACGGGGTTGGCCTGGGAAGTGGCTGGGGCTCTGTACGTGGCCGGCACGACCGCCTACGCCACCGTGTTCGCGGTGGACCCCGGCCCGGACGACACGGTCGTCGTCTCCGGTGCGGCGGGCGGAGTCGGGTCGCTCGCCGTGCAGCTCGCGCGGCGGCGCGGCGCCACGGTGATCGGGCTGGCGAGCGAGCGGAACCACGCTTGGCTGAAGGATCGCGGCGTCCTGCCGGTCGCGTACGGGCCGGGTGTGGCCGAGCGGATCCGTCAGGCGTCCGGCGGCAGGGTGGACGCGTTCATCGACACTTTCGGCGACGGCTACGTGGCACTGGCAGTAGAGCTGGGGGTGCGGCCCGAGCGAATCGACACGATCTGCGACTGGCAGGGCGCGGCCAAGGTCGGCGCGCGGACCTACGGAGAAGGTGCGGCGGCGTGTGCCGTCGTGCTCGGCGAGCTGGCCCGGCTTGCCGCGCGCGGGGAGCTGGAGGTGCCGATCGCCCGCACCTATCCACTGGAACAGGTGCGGGACGCCTTCCGCGAGCTGGAGCAGCAGCACACCCACGGCAAGATCGTGCTCCGGCCCTAGCCGCGGCTGCCTGAGGCGGGCACAGATCCATCCGGGCTCTCGACCCGTGCACAAGCACTCCTGCGTCGCACCGGTCGCGGGAGTGCCCCACCCCGCCGCCCACCCCGATCTCACCTCGGCATAGCGGCCATGTGGCGGGCGCTTCATGTGGCTTCTCGGCCACCCATGGTCGCTTCTATACCGCTGGCGGCCGGGGTCAGAGGGCCCAGGGCAGTCGGACGGCTTCGATTTCCGTGTCGTTCAGGAAGGCCTCGATGAGCGGGGAGGGGCCCGCCACCTTCGTGGCCCAGAGGTCGTAGTCCGTGCAGAGGACCCAGGACCGGTCATGGGCCCAGAGCTTGGACGGGGTCCAACCGTCCTCCTCCGGGTGGTCGTACAGCACCTTGGCATCCGCGAGCGTGCCGGTCCGGACGTGCAGGTTGTCGAAGTCCTCAGCCCTCTGCAACAGCGGGTTGTAGTAGGCCAGGCATCGGGTCTGCGCACCCTGCGGGCTGTGCTCGGTGAGGATGTCGACCAGGCGGTTCCAGTCGGTCCGGTCCAGGCTGCCCTCGGCTGGCGCGTCGATGCCGACAGGCCAGCCGCTCGGCTCCCGGAGCGAGGGGAAGGAGCGGTAGCAGGGCAGCTGACCCTCAGAAGCGACTGGATCACCGGTCCGCCGGGAGAGCTCCGCCCAGCGCAGCCGGCGCCAACGGGGGCCGCGGTGCGCGCCCGGCGCCCCGTTGAACACGTCCCCGGGGTCGAGGCCCGGAATGATCTCGGACCCGCCTCGATTCAGCACGGCTCGCCGATACGCGACATAGGACATGTCGGTGGGCCCGAGATCGTGCTCGTACATGGAGTGGAGAACCCAGGCGGCGTCGGGCAGTGCCGGTGGCATGAAGCCGGTAAGCCCGTCGTCATCGGTCAGCTCCCGCAACCAAGCCGTCTCCCCAGCCGCAGTCAGCGGCCACCCAGCGGTCGCCAGCGCAGCGGATCCCTCGTTCATCCGCTCAGGATCGCACCCGCCGCAGCGACAACGGTCCGCCCCCGTCAACGACGGCTGCGTGACCGGTGTTCTTGTCCGTCGTCATCACCGGACCGTGAATCCCAGGGGCCAGCCCCTGGACCCCGCCAGCGCCTGGCCGCGCTGGACCGGCCGTGGCATGGGGGGCTACTCGCCCCCCAGACCCCCTCGCCAGGCGCTCGGGCGCCCTGGACCCGCTCCCCCTCGCGCCCTGCCCCACCTCCCTGACGGTCGGTGGTGCACCCCTCGGGCGCTGGGCGCCCTCACTGGGCACGAGGGCCATGCAACATCCGTACCCCACCACGCATGTGGCTGAGGAGGGGATGGCCCTGTGAGTTCGCTGACCGCGCGCAGAAGCAAGTGCAGGTGCGTCGGCTGGTGTTCGGCGAGTGAGCTAGCAGCCAGGCCAGGGGAGACCGATGTGAAGTACGAGCCGGTCCTGTGTCCTGTGTGTGGGTGTGTCCTCGGGAGCACAGCAGCCGCTCCAGAAGGCCCCCGCAGAGTGCTCATCAGGCGTCAGATGTGCCCGGTCCGAGGGGAGATGAGCGTCCCCGAGGCCGTCGGTCAGGTTGCGCTCTTTAATAAGAGGGCGCCGCGATTTTAAGCCTCTGACCTGCGGGTTCGTCGGAGGGTATGTGTCCCCCAGGACACATTTGGTCCTTCGGAATGTATACCTGGCGAGCACATTTCGCTGAAAACTCAAGCAGCGCTGTACTTTCTGACGCCGCCATACGTCCCGACGTCGTCGCAGGTCAGAGCGTCGGCCCTCGACCCGACACAGCGCCTCGGCTCGAACGCCGAAACACCCGAATGTGCCGCCATCACGACACACAAAAATCAAGGAGCCGTGTACTTTCGGCGCTTGTTCGCAAAATAACTTCACGACTGGTGTACTTTCGGCGGCCGGATCGAACAGTGTCTCCCCGAGACCCCACCCAGAGACGACTTTCGACGCGCCGACGCGGCAAAAGACAAGCAGCAGTTGATTTTTTGGATACCCTCGGACCGCCTGAGTAACAAGGAGGTCCTGTGACATCTGATCCGCCCGCCCGTCGTCGACAGCGCGGGCCGCGGCCAGTCCCCGTGCCCACAGCGGCAGGGAACGAGGCCGAGTACGGAGACATCCTGGCCGTCCTCGGTCAGCAACTCGGGGAGCAGGTGGCCAGCGCCGCCGACCCCAGCGGCCGACGTCGGCTCAAGGGAGTCCACTTCGAGTACGCGGCCGACCCGAAGGCCGTGCACGACATGGCCGGGGGCGCCGGGTACAGCTTGGCCAGCAACTGGTTCACGCAGCTCCTGGCCCAGCTCGCCGTGGCGAACAGCATCACCAAGTCCCAGCTCTGCGTGTTCCTGTTCGTGGCCGGCGGGCAGATGCCGGGTACCGGCATCACCCAGTACACGCAGCAGGAGATCACGGACGGACTGAACAAGATCGCCGCTCAGAAGGGCGGCAAGATGATCACGCGCTCCACGGTCAACCGTGCCGTCCAGGCGCTGTGCGGCTACAACTGGGTGGAGAAGGCGGGCAACGGCCGGATCCAGATCAACGTGCGCCTGTGGTTCCACGGGAACAGCACGGCCCAGCACGAAGTGCTCGCCGACATCGCGGAGAAGCACGAGTACGACCCCGGGGCGTTCCCGTACGCGATGGGGCCGGAAGGCGCCCATCAGGAGGAGCTGGACCTCGATTTCGGGGTAGAGGACAGCTTTCGTGGAAGGAAACGAACCGGGTGATAGCGCAGCCAGGCCAGTACACAGGCGACCGTTCACGAGGAAGGCTGTCCTCCCATGGCTAACGTCATGTCTCCGATCGTCGCGGAGCGCATCTGGGCCCTGCCCCTGTCAGGGTCCGCCGTCAAGTTCCTCCAGTACCTCGTCTCACGCAGCGACTTCGGCGGGACGCTCCCGGTCCGCCAGAAGGACATGGCGGCCGAGTACGGCGTCACGCCCCAGGCCGTCAGCGGGCTCATGGCGCCGCTGTGCGACCTGAACATCGTGCTGCGGCCGCGCAGTGAGGAGCGCACCGGCAACTCCTACCGGCTGCACCCGCTCGCGGCGAAGTACGAGAGCCCGGAGGCCATGGAGGCTGCGTTCCGCGCCGCGCTCGCGCGCATCCAGGCGGGGGACCTCCCGAACCTGAAGCTGCCGACGTACCACCAGGCCCCGCCCGCCCCGACGGGCCGGCCGAAGCTCCAGGTGGCCTGACCGGGCCGGAGACGGCGGCGGTACAAGCCGACAAAACAGCCCGACAAAACAGCCCGACAAAACAGGCTGGCAAAGACAGAAGGCCCCCACCGAGGTGGGGGCCTTCTGCGCCTGAGTAACAGTTGGTGATCCCACTATATCCGCGGACCCCGCATCCTGACAGCTGGATCGCGCCACCGGCGGCCGCCGTGTCACGCACTCGCCCAACCACCCGCCGCAGGAACAGGGCCGATGTTGGCCGGGCAGGACATGTGTTCTGCGTCGGCCCTTCGAGGGTGCGCCGATAGGGCCGAGGTTCGCCCGCCAAGCAGACAGCCGGCCACCCGCGGAGTCGCTGAGCTCAGTCCAGGCCCGGGTGTTCACTGCCAGAGGTCCCCGCAAGACGGCTCGGCTCCCACCCCTCTCAGTCTCGGAAGGGAATCAGGCGAGGCAGAACTCATTGCCCTCGATGTCCTGCATCGTGATGCACGACTCGTTGACGCCATCGGCGCGCTGCGTCAGCACGTGCTTCGCACCAAGCGCCATCAGCCGTGCGCATTCGGCCTCGAGCGTGGCCAGGCGCTCGTCACCCACGAGCCCTGTGCCGACCCGCACATCAAGATGCACCCGGTTCTTGACGACCTTCCCTTCGGGAACTCGCTGGAAGAGCACACGCGGGCCCACACTCGAGGGATCGGTACATGCGAAGTAGACCTCGTCCTCGGGCGGCAGCGAGTGCTGGTAGTCCTCCCACGTGGCAAAGCCCTCCGGGGCCGTCGGTACGACGTACCCCAGCACCTCGGACCAGAAGACACCGAGGCGCACAGGTTCCGCACAGTCGAAGGTCACTTGGAACTGCCTGATCGTTGACATCGGCGCACGATAACAGGGGCCCTGCTCATCTCACCGAGCGGGTGGATCCACACGTTGCCGGGAGGATGGCCCCTGCCATCCGCTGCTCTGCCGCGCGGTCACAGGGGTGAACCGGAGCCGGTGCCTCCCCCAAAGAACGGGACCCAGGCCCGATCTCAGCCTCACTCTCGTGCCAAAGGTCAGTTACGAGACAGTCTTCGACTCACGTTGATCAGCGGGCCGGGAAGGAAGCCAGGGCACCATCCCACTGGTCTGCTGCGTGAAGCAGTGCAGCTGTGTTCACGCGCACTTCCACGAAGTACTGGTAGATGTCCGGCCTGTCATCACCCTGGCGCCATGGAGGTGTCGCTTCCAGGGACAGATGAAGGCGAATCGTCGCCCCGGTTTCGTCTCGCTCAGCGAGGCTGAAGGCCAGGACCGGCTCGTTGAACCACGTGTCCGGGGAAAAATAGCCTTCGGCATCAGGCCACGTCACAGCTATCGTCCCGGCGGCTGCCGCACGCATCCACGCACTGACCTCACGGGCTTCATCGGTCAGCAAAGCCGGATCGCTGAAGGACCACACGCCGTCGGGAGTCGTCACCGTGCCACCGATAACGAGCCAGTTGTCGTCGTAGCGGTCGCCCTGAGCAGCAGGGAACTGATAGGCCAGCGGGCGCAGCTCGACGCTGGTTGCATGATCACTCAAAAGCACTGCCGCAGGATGTCACGGCCCTCGAGGCTTGCCCAGCGTTGGCCGACGATCGGGGCGACGCCGTGACAGGTGGCGGCCTGATCCCGTGGAGGCCACGGTCTCGGAACAGAGCCCACAGGACGTTGACGCGGCGGTGTGCGAAGGCGGCCAAGCCGGTCCAGCCACGGATGGCAGTCCCGTCCCAGGAACGTAAGGCCTCCTACGTCCCTCCCTCGGCTCCACCCGCCCCGCCCTTCAGTCGCTGTCCCAGCCGGTCCTTCGGCCCCCGTTCCTCAGCGACCCAAGCCAAGCGACCCAGCGACTGTTCAGTCGCTGCGCTTGAGTCGCTGCCAAAGGTGCAGGTCAGAGAGTTCTTCCAAGCCAGACAGCGACTGAAGCGACTCAACTTCCGGTATATGAGGACATTCATGTGTGCGCGTATGCGTCATATATAGGAGGCTTCAGTCGCTTCAGTCGCTGTTGAGTGCTTCACAGGTCTCTGACCTGGGATTCTTCTGAAGCGACTGAAGCGACCGAAAGGAGTTCAGTCGCTGAGCCCCGGTCTTGAGTCGCTGCGCGGGCTCTGCGGACCGAGAGGCCGGAAGGTCAGGTCGAGAGGGGCGACACGCCGGAGAGATGCGTGCGACACGCTGCTCACGCTGCCGCGCCACTTTCGCTAGGCTGTGTCCGTTGTTGAGTCGCTTCAGTCGCTGTGAGGGGAAGTAGATGCCCGCTGAGCTGCGGTTTTCTCGCAGCGACTCAGGGCGGCCCACCCCTGAGCGTGCGGTCGCGGGCCTCCGTCTGGCCCGGTGGTGCGCCAGCAACGGCTGGCCCGTTCACCCCCTCGCCCCGGGCCGGAAGACTCCCGCGGCCAACTGCCGGGACTGCAGCGCGTCCGGGCACTCCCACACCGACTGCCCCTGCCAGGCCGCTGGACGCTGGTGTCACGGCTTCCACGCGGCCACCGTGGACCACGACCGCATCCGGCAGTGGTGGGGCGCCAATCCCGCCCTGGGGGTCGGTGTGGCCTGCGGACCGGCCGGGCTGGTGGTCATCGACATCGACGCTCACGAAGCCGAACCGCCCCAGCGGGACAAGGTCCTTCCGGGGATCCCCATCGGCGAGCACATCGACCTCTCCGGCTTGAGCACCGGCTACCACTCCCTCGCCGTACTCGCCGCGCTCCGGGGTGAGGCGACGCCCGCCGAGGACTCCTCCACCCTGCGCGTACGGACCCCCTCCGGCGGCATGCACGTCTGGTACCGGGCCACCGACGGCCGCCGCTGGCAGTGCTCCACGGGCTCCGGCAAGCGCGGCCTCGCCTGGCAGGTCGACGTACGGGCACAAGGCGGGTACATCATCGCCCCCGGCACCACCACCAGCGCTGGCACCTACAAGCCCGTCGGCGAGGCCCGCCAGCCCGCCCCCCTCCCCGCCTGGCTGGCACAGGAACTGCAGCGCACCGGACACCTGCCGGCCGCTCACATCCCCGCGCCCCGGCCGGTACCACCCCGCGCCCGGCAGGCCGTTCTGGCCGCGGGCAGCGGCCCCGACCAGATGTCCCGTCTCCTCTCCGCCCTGCTGTCCGAGGTCGCGGCCTGTGCCCAGGTCGCGCACGGCGCAGGGTTCACGGAGAAGCTGAACCGGGCGGCCTACACGCTCGGAGGGCTCGCCGCGGCCGGTCACCTGGCCGTATCCGACGCGGAACAAGCTCTGCGCGCGACGGCGGAAGCGGCCCGCCCGGACCAGGCCCACCGCATCGAACAGATCGTCCGCAGCGGCATGACCGCCGGCGCCAAGCGCCCCCTGCACCTTGGAGGCCGCCGGTGAACCCCGCACCCGAAACCGACGACGTCCTCTTCGACTTCGACCCCCAGGCCGTGGCCGCGCAGATCCTCGCGCAGGCCCCGCCCGTCCCCGTCCCCGTCCAGGCCGGTGAGCAGCTCCACCTCGACCACGCCACGCCCGCGGGCCTGCTCCCGGACACCCTCAGTGACCGCGGCAACGCCAAGCTCTTCGTCCGCCTCTACTCGGGGGACTACCGGCACGTGCCGGGGCTCGGCTGGTACCGCTGGGACACCACCCGCTGGCAGATCGACGAGGACGACACCGTCGTCTGGGCGGCGGGCGACCTCGCCGAAGCCATCGCCACCACCGACCCGCGCGGCATCCACAGCAACCAGTCGCTGCAGAAGCACCGCCGACGGGCGCTCAGCACCTCCGGCATGAACGCGATGCTCACCCAGGCCAAGTCGGCCCCTGGCATGGTTCTGCGGGCCGAACTCCTCGACGCCGACCCGTACGCGCTCTGCACCCCCGCGGGGATCGTGGACCTCCGTACGGGCCTCATCCGGGCCCCCCAGCCCGACAAGGACTTCCACTCCCGGTCGACCTCCACCGGCCCCACGTCGCAGCCCACGCCCCGCTGGGACCGCTTCCTTGCCGACACCTTCGGTGACGACGCCGACGGCCGCGACATGATCGACTTCCTGCACCTGATGCTCGGCTACTCCATCACCGGCGACGTCGGCGCCCAGGTCATGCCCTTCCTCTTCGGGTCGGGCAAGAACGGCAAGTCCGTACTCCTGGACGTCCTGATGAAGCTCCTGGGGGACTACGCGGACGCCGCCCCGCCGGGCTTCCTGATGGCCCGCACCTTCGACGGCCACCCCACCGAACTCGCCGAACTCCACGGCCGACGCGTCATCGTCTGCTCGGAGGTCAAGCCCGGCGACAAGTTCGACGAGGCCCGTGTCAAGCTCCTGACCGGCGGCGACCGGATCAAGGCCCGTCGCATGCGCCAGGACTTCTTCTCCTTCGCCCCCACCCACAAGCTCTGGCTCATCGGCAACCACCGGCCCGAGGTCGGCACCGGCGGCTTCGCCTTCTGGCGCCGCATGCGCCTGGTCCCGTTCGAGAAGGTCGTCTCCGATGACCGGAAGATCGACAACCTGGCCGACATCCTCGTCACCGAGGAGGGCCCCGGCATCCTCGCCTGGCTCATCGACGGCGCCCGCCGCTATCTCGCCGGCGAGAAGGACCTGACCGGCCCCGCGCCCGTCCGCATCGCCACCACGGCGTACGCGGAGACGGAAGACCACACCGGGCGCTTCTTCGAGGAGTGCTGCACCTTCCACACCGACCATCGGGCCGAGCAGGCCCGCCTCTACAGCGTCTACCGCACCTGGTGCCAGAATGAAGGCGCGCCCACCGTCTCCTCCCGCGCCTTCGCGGCACGGGCCCGGGAGCTCGTGGGCCTGGCCTCACCCAAAGAAATGATCTTGTCCAACTCGAAGAAGTACTACCCCGGCATCGGCCTGCTGGCAGAGGAGGAGAACGCGTGAGCTCCCTCATCTCCGACGACGAGATCCACCACGAAGTCGACCTCGTCTGGCTCGAGGACGTCACCGAACTCGACTACGTCCGTCAGTCCCTGGACCGCCTCCCCACGCGCCGGGGCAAACCCGCCTACCACCGCGACGGCCGCCTCGTCGGCTACGCCCAGCTGGGCGCCCAGGCCAAGCCATCGCGCTCCAGCGGCACCTTCCGCCGCCGCGTCTTCTGGCTCCTGCCGCACGACCGCGACACGGTCCCCGACGGCCTCTACGCGAGCGGCGCCCCCGCCGAAGCGGTGGACCCGACCACGCTGACGGCCGGCAGCAAGGGCCGCAAGACGGAGCGCTCGGAACGCCCGGTCCAGGCGGCGGGGGCCTGAGCCGCCTGGATTCCTTCCGGCGGTGGCAAAAGTGGCGGGGCCGTGGAGTGGGGCCATGTCCGACTTTGAGTCGCTACAGTCGCTGTCTGCCCGGCTGCGCGTCTGTGACCTGCGTTGATGCGTGGAGCGACCGACCTTGCGGGACGCCCGTTCGGAGCTGTCCCGCAGTCGTCGTTGGTCGTGTGTATGGAGGGAAAGCTCCCCGGGATGCGGCCCGCCGCCTGGAGTCGCAGGCCAGGAAGTCCGCTTTCCGCGTCTGCCGAATGACCAGCAAGAGCTGCCGCTTCAAGCGAGGCTGTCCCTCTTCCCGCGGACGCGGGGATGACCCCGCACGCACCCTCTCGACGTGGATCCCACCGTGGTTGTGCAGGCGGGCGGCCGGGCGGCCGGGGTCTTACTGGAAGCTCAGCTGGTGCGGGTGCCAGGGGTTGGCGGGGCAGGTGTGGACGCGCATGTATCCGCGGCCGAGGTAGACCTTGGTGGGGGTGATGACGTGCCGGTAGACGTCGGGGCGCCGGTCCTCCTCGGGGGCCCAGCTGGCGGAGGCGGGGTCCCATTCGACGTGGTGCACCGTCAGGAGGGGTGGCATCGGGGTGCCGCACGTTCGGCAGTCGACGGGCCGGGGGTCGGTGGCGTGCCAGGTGGCGAAACCACCCACCTTCCAGCCGGGCGCGATGGACAGTGCGCTCCCGTACTCGATTCCGAACGGATCCTCGTCCTCGTCCTCGTTGTCTGCGGCTTCGTCTTGGAGGTCTTCCTGCCATGCGTCGATGGCGTCCCGGAGGTCTGCGGGGAGTAGATCGATGTATTCGTGTTCGGTGACCTGCTCGGGGTGGACGACGCAGCGCTCGGGCACGCATTCCTGCCGACCGACGACGACGGGCTCCGGCTGTTCGCTCAAGGTGCCCCGGGTGTCGGCGGCACGCCGCCACTTCAGGACCACTTCGACGCTCTGGTCGGGTCCGTGCGCCTCGAAAGGGCACCAGAACACCTGGAGGAGGTCGTACCCCTCGGGGCCCCGCAGATCGGGAATGTCACGTGCCCACAGCTGCGCGATCGCCAGCAGGGGCACGGGGTCCTCGTCGCGGATCTCCGGGGCGTGGGTTGCCCGCTGGAGACGGGCGAGGGCCTGGCGCTCCTCATCGGTCTTGTTCCGCCCCTGGGAGTCCGCGTCGATGAGGCGGGCACGGCGTACGTCCGCCACGCGGTATCCCCTGCCCTTTCGGTGGACAGCGGTGCACACCGGCCAGGGCTCCTCCGCAGGCCACAGCATCGGCCCGGCGACCGAGCTGTCCTGGGCCGACGGCTCCCCCGGGCGGGGGTGCAGACGGGTGGCCGTGCGCCGGAACGCGGCCAGAGCCGGGAACAGGGCTTCGATGTCGACGGGGCGCGGGGGCGTGATGCGGGTCATGAACGGCTCCTCCGCGTTCCAGCGGGCACTTGAGTCAGTGCGCCGGCGCCTCCCGAGGCGTCAAGAACGCACAGGAAACTGGCGCTCGAAGAGAACTGGTGCGCTTCTTCCGTCGGGGGGTCGTAGAACAGGTCGGACTCGATGTCGCCGGCAACAAGGACGGACCGCAGAAATGCGGAGCACGACAGAGCGTGGAACTCCCATTCCCGTCCCCGTCCCTCCTTGATTGCGACGGTCCACTGGTCGGGTTCGTTGCCGGGGCGGACCAGCCAGTACAGGCAGTCACCGTTCTCCGTCACGGCCCACGGGATGATGCGGGATCCTGCCGGTTCCAGTTCGGCCGGCTTGGGCTCTCCGCCTCGCCACAGCCCCTGCTGTGCTTCGACGCGGTCCCGGTTCTCCGTGAGCAGGTCGTAGTACTTGTTGGGGCAGTCCGGCTCCAGAAGCCAGATGGCGTCGTCGAAGAGCCCACCGCCGTAGAGGTCGACGAGCTGCTTGTAGTCGCCCGGCAGGACCGTGCCGAGTTCCTGTTCAACGCGCGCCCAGTCATGGGTGCGGGGGGCGTCCGCCGGGGGGATGGCTCGGGCGAGGTGGGTGATGGAGGGGTGCACGGTCGCTCCTTCCGCTTGTCCGCCGTTCTCCGAAGGCCGATCACTCCAGCCAGGCGCTGCGGCGGGCGTTCAGGCGGTGGTGCTGAGGAAGTCGTAGTAGTGGGTGCCTGCAACGAGGACCGAGGTGAAGGACAAGGGGAGTCCGGCGTTGTCGCGGGGGACTTCCTGTGAGGTCTGGCGGGTGAATCCCAGCGAGACGCCGGGCACGACCAGGCTCTCCGTGTCCGCGGCCGTCACGCTCCAGCCGCGTGTGCGCACCTGCTGGAGGATCTCCTCGGCGGGGTCGGCGAACACATCGTGGCCGTCGAGCAGGACCCGGGTGCTCGACGTCTTTCCTTCACCCGGCCACCACAGCTCGACTGCCGTGAGGTGTGCCTCTTCGTCGAAGAAAGCGGTGTAGCCCACGCCGTCGAAGGACCCCAGGGCGCGCCTCTTCGGCCGGGTCGGGGTCCCGCCGATCACCCGGGGTTCCCCCCACGGCAGTACGGCGGCCATCGCCTCGTCGAAGGTCATGCCGAGGCGCAGCGGCTCCACGCCGTTCGGGGGATCGAGGATCAGGTCCATCATGTTCTCCGGTTGGTCTATTTGAGGACGTCGTAGTCTATCGACCAGTTGTTCTTGGCCAGCATCGCCTGGAACTTCTTGTTGACCTTGAGGCTCTCGACCATGTCGGCGATGTGCGTGTCGTACTTGTCGCCGTACAGGTCGCGGATTTCGTCGATGTCCATCTTCATGGCCAGGTCCCAGCGGCCGTTGTCGATGTGGGCCCGCTGATCGGCCCGCCATTGGACGGAGTCCGCCCCGGAGCCGGTACTGGTGACGGCACGGTGGTCGTCGTACTCCATCCTGATCGACGGGCCCATGCCCGCCCCGCCGCCCCGTTTGTTCGTCTTGAAGCCGGGTTCGTCGAGGTGGGCGTAAGAGGCCTTCGCGGGGATGTGGTTGATTTCCATGTCCACGTCCGTGACCCGGGTACCGTCGGGCTTCTTGAGGTTCGCGGGCTGCATGCCGCTGTACCAGCCGCCGTCCTCCGTGCACCCCTTGGCGATCAGCCCCTCGGGGTCCGCCCAGGCGTGCGGATTGGTGACGTACGCGACCGGGTTCGGTGACGGCCCCAGACCGAGCGGGTCCGGGCTGGTGTACCGGGCGGTCTCGGGGTCGTAGTGCCGGAAGCAGTTGTAGTAGAGACCCGTCTCGGCGTCGTCGTACTGTCCGGGGAAGCGCAGCGGGGTGTAGGCGGCCGCGTCCCGGTTCCAGGCCGTCGTACCCCACACCGTCGTACGGGTCTGCCACGCGATCCGGCCATCCTCGCCGACGAGTTCACTGGGCGCGCCCACCAGATCGGTGACGATGGCGAAGAACCGCGAGTCCACGTCGCTCCCCGGCTCCGGCACGCCGCGCCGCTCCAGCTGTGTCAGCGGGCGGTGACCGTCGTATTCCCAGGTGGTGACCGTGCCGTGGGCGGTGTCCGTCTGTTCGGCCAGCCGGGTGCCGTCCCACGAGAAGTACACCGAGTGCACGACGGTGCGGCCGTCGGCGGCCAGCCGGTGTTTGGCCGTGCGGCGGCCCAGCGGATCGTAGGTGTACATCCACTGCACGCCGTCCGGGGTCCGGCAGCCGGTCATCCGGTTCTCGGCGTCCCAGGTGTAGTGCCAGACGTCCGCCTTGCGCGACGCCCGGGTCCTGCGGCGCATGACGGTGCGTCCCGCCGCGTCGTAGGAGCATCGCACCGCTCCCGCGGTGAGCAGCCGCGTTCCTTCGTAGGTGCGCTCGCCCCGGACATCGGTGCGCCAGGCATCGTCCGGCCACTCGGCGCTCGTCTGGTTGCCCGCGGCGTCGTAGACGTACGACTCGGTCCAGCCCTCGGCCGTCACGCGCAGCGGCCGGCCCACGGGGTCCGAGGTGAAGGTCCGGCGGGTGGAGTTCAGCTCGTCGGTGATCGACTCGAGGTGGCCGTCCGGGCGGTAGGCGTACGCGCGCGAGTGCAGGGTGCGCGCGGGGGTGGCCAGTACCTGGGCGGCGAGGCGCCCCGCCGCGTCCCAGACCGAGCCGATGGTGACCGGGGCTTCGTCCGGGCCGAACGCACGGGTGAGTTCACGCCCCCGGCCGTCCCGGCTGAAGGCGAGGTGGTGCCCGTCGGTATCCACCCCGCTGCGCAGGCCCGCCGCGTCGTAGGTGAACCGGGTGACCACGCCGGTCGGGGTGGTCCGGGACGTGATCCGGCCCGTCACGTCGTAGGTGTAGCGGGTGGTCCGTCCGTCCACGGTCTCGGTCAGGACCCGCCCCATCAGGTCCCGTTCGAGGACGATGGACGAGGTGGGGGAGACCGCCGACGCGATCCGCCCGGCCGCGTCGTACGTGTAGCGGGTGAGCTCGCCGGCCGCCTCCTTGGCCACGACCCGGCCGTCCGCGTCAAAGCTCGTGGTGATCCGGTCACCGAGCGGGGTGGTGCGGGCCACGGGCCGCCCCGCCGGGTCGGTTTCGTAGGTGACGACGCGGTCGTCGAAGTCGCTCTCGGCGATCAGATTGCCGGCCGCGTCGTAGGTGTAGTCCCAGGTGAGTCCCTGCGGATTGCGGACCTGGGTGAGGCGCAGCTCCGTGTCGTGGTGGAACGTGTAGCGCGCACCGTCGGCTCCGACCCGGGCGGTCAGCCGGTCAAAGGGGCCGTACTCGAAGCGGGTCACCGCTCCCGCCGGGCCGGTGTGGGAGGTGCAGTTGCCCTCCTCGTCCCAGGTCCAGCTCTCTGTCGAACCGTCGGGCGAGACCCTGCGCAGTGCCCATCCCTCCGGACTCCATTCGGTGCGCGTGACGGCTCCCTGCGGATCCGTGCCTTCGACCGGGCGGCCAAAAGCGTCGCGGAGCACGGAGAACCGGTTCCCCAGGGAGTCCGTGAGGGACACGGCCACACCCGCCCGGTCGCGGGTGAAGCGCTCCACCCGGCCGGCCGGATCGGTCCGGCTGACCATGGCGCCGTGCTCGTCGTAGGCGAACCGGGTGACCGCGCCGTCCGGCGCTATGACCGCGGTCCGGTTGCCCCGGTCGTCGAATTCCTGCCGCCACCGTGTGCCGTCGGGGCCGGTCAGCTCCACCGGTTGGCAGAACGCGTTGTAGACGGCCGTCGACCGGGTACCGTCGGGGGAACACAGGGACGTCAGATTGTGCTGCTCGTCGTAAGTGAAGGTGGCGGTCTGCCCGAGCCCGTCGGTACGGGCGAGGAGGTTGTCGTACTGGTCCCACTGACGGTGGACCGAGTGCCCGAGCGGATCGGTCTCGGTGACGACCTGGCCCAGCTGGTTGAAGTGGGAGAGGGTGACGGCACCGGTGGAGTCGGTGAACCAGGTGATCCGGTTGTCCGTGTCGTAGGCGAACCGGGACGACAGGGTGCCGTCCGGACCAACGGTCTCCACGACCCGGCCCGCGCCGTCGTAGACGTAGCTGTACGTCGCCCCGCGCCGGTCCGTCCAGGAGGTGATGCGGGCGGCTTCGTCATAGGTGAAGCGCAGCGGCGCGGAATCGGCGTGGGCCACGCCGTTCAGGTTCCCGGCCTCGTCGTACCCGAAGGTGTGCAGGGTCTGCGGGCCATCGGGCGTGCGGAGCGCGAAGGCGCTGATGCGCCCGGCCGGGTCGGTATCGCAGGTGATCAGGTAGCCACCGGAGTGCGTGGCCGTCGCCAGGCGTCCGTCGTCCTCGCGGTGGAAGTGGACGGCGTTGCCGTTGCGGTCCTCGATTGCGTGGAGCCAGTGCAACCGGGTGCCGTTGTAGGGGTTTCCGGTGAAGCGGCGGGTCAGGCCGGACAGCGGGTCACTCACCGCGTAGGTGACGTCCCCGAAGTCGTTGCGCTCCAGGAACCGCAGCGGGAGACGTGCTCCGGTGAGCGGCAGCACCGCCACGTCGTCCCCCTCCCGCGGCAGCCGCGGGTAGACCAGCAGGGAACCGTCCTCGCGCGCCCAGATCACCGCCCCGCCGGTGTCCGCGCCCCATTCGAGCCGCTCGTCCACGGTGGACGCCCAGCTCGGGCCGAAACTGCGGCCGTACCGGTAGCCGGATATGTGGGTGCGACGCAGGACGAACGGCAGGACGCCGGGCAGCGCGAGATCCGTCTGCGTCAGCACCATCTCGCCGCTGGCGATGTCGACGGGGTCGGTCTTGCACCGGCGCTTGTCGAGCGGGATCCCCTTGCCCCGCGGATCGTCCTTGGCGATCCGGGTCGAGGCGGGGTCCTTCGCGGCGGAACCGGGCTTGCCCCGGCCGCCGGGTGCGCCGGGACCGTTGCCGCCCTTGCCGTCGTGGGTGTCCTTGAGCTTCTGGCGGTTGATGCGGTCGCGGATGGCGTCGTCGTTGTTCTTGTGGTCGGTGGAGATCTGTTTGACGGCTTTGGGGAGGGTTTTGCCGACGTGGTCGCCCATGGACTTGGTGGCTTTGGTGAGGGCGGCCATGGCCTTGTCGGCGATGGGGTCGATGGCGCTGGCGATGGAGTCGCGGCCGCGGGTGCGGCCGTGGTGGCTCTTGGCCTTGCCGAGCTTGGCGGTGGTCTTGCCGTGGATGCGGGTGCTGACGGTGTTCAGCTGGGTGCCGGCGCGGTCGTGCTCGTCGTGGTCGATCTGGAGGTCGACCAGGCCGGTTCCTGCGGGGCCGGTGCCACCTCTGCCGGAGCCTGCGCCTGCGGAGGCGAGGTGCATGGCTTCCTTGCCGCCCTGGACGCCACTGTCGAAGCCGTCCTTGCCCGCCTTCTTGGTCTGGCCGAGGTCGACGCCGTCCTGGAGGCCGATGGCCATGGCGCCCAACTGGACGACCAGGTCCGCAGCCATCTCCTCCAGCGCGGAGACCGCGGGTTCGGTAAGGGCGGAGACGATGTAGCCGACGGCTTCCTCGACGCACTCCTTGATCAGGCGCTTGATGACTTCCTGGGTGGCACGCATCGCACCGGCGCCGATGAGGGCGGAGAGACCGCCGGTCACGGGGATCAGGGATATCGCGATCCCGGCCTCGGAGGCGAGGTAGCCGAGCTGGACGAGAGCGGCCAGCTTCATGCCCTCGACGGCCCCGGCGGCCAGATCCATCGCCCCGCCGATGGTCCGGGCAGCGCCGGCGATGTCCTTGAAATGCTTGCCCTTGACCGTGTTCCAGTGCTCGTTCAGCGCCTCGATCGACTCGCCCTTGCCGGAGGACAGCAGCCGCTCGAAGTGGTTGTTGGCGAGCTGCCCGTCGTCCTCGAGATCGTCCGCGAACTCCCGCAGCGCATCGGCCATGTCGCGGTAGGCGTCCTCGTCGACATTGGGCCAGGCCACACCGATGAGGTCCAGCAGTGTGTCCGCCCAGTCAGGCACCGTGACTGACATGTCCCACCCCCGTGGTCACGCATGATTGATTAACCGAACATTCGTACCACAGATGGTTTCTGACGAGGAATCTGTGCATCCGGATCGGGCTCGGCTTCGGCCCGGCAGAGGGCTTCGAAACACGTTGGCCCGTCTGCTGCCGGGCCGAGACGATGCCCTCTGTTTCTGTGGCGGAGGGCGTTTGTTCGTTTTCGTTTGTGTGGGATGCGGCGCCGAGCTGACCAACCCGCTGTCCCGGGTCGCCCTACCGGTGCACGCTCATCAGGCGTACGGGAACGGGCTTCAGCTTCCGGTGCTGATGGAGCCCGGAACGTTTGCCGTGGACCCGGAGCCCTGGGGGCCGCCGTGGCGGCGATGGGAGGAGATCCATCCGGACGAGGCGGTGACCCGTGGCATCTACGCACCGGTCCACGCGCTCTCCGACGGCGCCCCCGGCTCGATCGTCATCGCTCCCGGCGATGCCCGCGGCACCCTGCTGATCCCGGAGCGGGCCGGCGGCTACTGCTGCGGCCTCGACGGAACAGACGGCCCCAACATGGCGTGCGAGGACTGCGGCCTGCCCGTGGCGAGCCGGATCGACGACTGCTCGCTCTGGCAGGCGGTATGGCTCGCCCCCGACGCCGTGCGCTGCCTCCTCGTCAACGGCGCCGACTCCGCACCGCTCTCCTGGGCAGAGCTGCTGGAGGAAGGGAAGGTCACCCCTCCGTTCGAGCCGATCGCCACATGGAGGTCGCGGTTCAGACCAACCACTTCTGGTCGTGGAGCCCGCAGTGGGAGGCCGCGGCCGGTCGGGCACTCGCCCACTTGCTGGTCGCCTCGGAGGGCCGTCCGGTGACCGTCCCGAACGGTCTGAGCAAGGAAGTGTTCCAACGCGCCCTCGATTCCATGCTGCCCGCGGGTCCGCCGGCACGGCGCGCCGTCCTGGCGGGTCCGGGACAGCCCACCCCCAACGGGGAAGCCGACATCGTCCTCGTGCCGACGCATCCGCAGACCGGAGAGATGTGGCACCCGGCCACGACGGCCTACCCGGTACCTCTGCCGTTCGGGGTGTGGCTGTGCCTGGCCTTCCCCAGGCCGCACCTGCCGGTTCCCACGTCGGGCGGCATGCCCGACGGCGTCCTCAGCGACGACCCACCCGCACCGCGCCCCCGGTACTCGTTCCGGGCCGACCCGGGCACGTTTCAGCACACCCTGGTCCGACTGCCCACCGTCCGGCGTCCGTGGTTGCGCGAGATCATCGAGAACCTCCCGCAGCGCATGCGCGCCGTGCTCTTCTAGACGGGAACGGACAGCAGACGCTCATGACTGGATGGGCCCGTCGAGGCGTTCGGTGGGGCCGGCGAAGGCGAGGAAGAGGGTCCGCGTGGTGAGCAGCCAGGTGTCGTCCACCTTGCGGAACGTGTCTTCGTAGTGCCCCACCTGGACCGGGGGCCGTGGCGGTACGAGGCACTCGCTGTAGCCGTCGACACGGTACGTGGTGAAGTAGGTGGTGGCGGCGGTATCCGCCGAGGTCACGGTAACCAGGATGTTCGTGCATATACGGCGTGACAGACGGTCTGGTGGCCGGTTGCCGAAGTAGGTGCGCAGGGCGTCGTGACCCGCGGTGCGGCGGTCGCCCGCTGGGCCGTTCCCAGGTGCCCTCCCGCGTGAAGAGGTCCGCCACCGAGCCCGGGTCCCCGAGGTCGAGCCGGTGGACGAAATTGACGACCAGCCGCTCACAAGCCCGCTCTACGAGCAGGCGTTCCACCGGGTCAAGAGTTTTAGCGTTCGTGATCGACTCATACCAGGCCACCCATGGCCGAGGCATCCATACCTGAGCTGAGCCCCGGTTCCGGGCGCATGTGGCCGCAGAGGTGGCAGACGTCGGACTCGGTGAGGAGGTGGGGCGCGCCGCTTGCGGTGGGCGTAGGTGGTGAGGTCTGTCCGCTTGGTCCTGCAGCCTCCCCGTCTGCGGGGTGCCACCCGGGGCTCCGCCTCGGGTGGCCGTACCCGCACCCACCCGCACCGTGGTGGTCTGCGGCCCCGTCAGTACGTGGGGCAGAGGTTGGTCTGTATGGCGGCGAGGATGAAGGCGGCCTTGGTGGGGCCGAAGCCGTCCGGATGGTTGGGGCTGATGAAGCGCCGGTTCGTGGACTCGACACGCTTGGTCGGGTCCTTCTCGTCCTTCATGGACTGGCACTGACTCAGCCCGCGGCTGACGGCCTTGTCGTCCTTGCCGTTGACGATCTCGGGGTCGATCTTGTTGAGCGCGGCGAGGTAGATGGCGCGCTGCTCGGGGGCAGGACTGGGCGGGATGCCCGCGGCCGCGGCTGCGGAGCTGAGTGCCTCCGGGGCGATGCTCGCCTGTGATGCGGACGGCGAGGAGGTGACCTTGTCGTCGGGCTTGGGCTTGCTGGTGACGGCCTCGGAGCAGCCGGTTAGGGCGAGGAGGCCGGCAGCGGCGAGGAGGGTGATGACGTGGTGTGTGCGCATGGCGTCATGGTGTCGGCGCCGGGACCGGTGTGGGTGGGCTGTGGCTGATCTGTGACGCGCGGAAGCCCTTCAAGCCGGTGGGACTTCTGTGTCCGGGCACTACTTGAGCAGCCGGGCTCGTGACCGGCAGTGACGCCGATGCAGTCGCTACTTTCCAAGGGCCTAGGTGATGCGGCGAGCCATCGTCAGCGCCTGAATCTGGAGCTTGCAGTCGAAGAGCCTTTCGCTGAGGCCCTGTCAGCTCCGGCGGCAGCTGCTTTACAAGCTCCCAAGCGGCAGCGCGCAGCGACTGGGCCAGCCGTACCTCCTTGTGCCGGAGGGCGACACGCAGGCCCTGGATGCTGGCGTCCAGCCGCTTCAGGGCGGCTCGGTGCTTTTTGGCGAGCTTCTTCTTCCGATGTTGTTCCTGCGCGGTCTTGGCCTGCTGTACTGATCGACGTTCTTCCCAGGTCGGCCCTCCAGTGAACAGGTGGACTCGCGGCCGACCGCGGTTTGTCATGTGGGCTCCTCGTCGCGCTGGAGGCGTGCGCGGCACGCGTAGTGCTGCCACAGCATGCCAGCGTCCCCGACGATGGGGACTTTGGGTGCCGGTAAGAGTGCTGTCACCGATCCTGCTGGCCAATTCCGTTGGGTGCGGATCCTTTGAAGGGAAAGGGTGCCTGCTGGGTTGGGCCGTGGCTATGAAGCGTCGGCGTAAGCGAGATGGGTGCCGCAGACCATGCAGCGGAAGAGCATGGCGTTTGCCCCCTGCCCGAGGTGGGTCAGGAAGGTGTCGAGCTGGGACGCGTCGTGCCAACCGCTCATCCGAAGGTCGAGTCGAAGCTGGTCGAGGGCCTCGGGGTGGGCTGCCAGTTCGGTGTATCCGACCTCGCCGATGAAGGCGGCCGCGTCGTTGCAGTGGACAAGCCAGTGCGGATCCTGCCAGGCGTGGAAACCGGGGGTGCGGCGGGTGACCTGCACCAGGGCCTCCTCGCTGACGCCGTCGAGCCCGTATGCGTCGGTGAATTCACCTTCGAATCGTTCAGCGGCACTGCCGTCGGCGATGCACCAGGGGCAGAACCTCCCGCTGACATCCTGGGCCGTGAAGAAAGTAGCGGTGTAGATCCACCCCGTGTTGCGGTTGCAGCAGGCGCAGGTCTCGGCGCTCTCGCGGATGGACTCGCTTGCGACGGGGTCGGGGTGGTAGCGGAAGTAGGGCAGGTTGGTACTCACTGGTAAGCCCGCTGTTGCATGGAGAGGTCCGCTTCGACGCCGGTGGTCTGTGTGTCGACGGGCAAGCCTGTGAACCTCATGAGTCGCAGTCTCTCTGCAAGCAGGCCCGTGATCAACCGGTGAGGTTGAAGTCCTGCTGGTCGAGTCGGGCGAGGTGGCTGGTGCGGGTTCGGTCGAGGGGACGGCCGTTCCACCAGGCATCGAGACGGATGAGGTTGAGCGCGACCGCTGAGAACGAGTGTTCCAGGTGAGTCTTCTTCAGGCCGCGGTAGCGGGCGCGTCTCATACCGATGACGGCCATGGCCTGGTGGATGGTGCCCTCGACGCCGGCGCGGGTGGCGTACTTGGCCCGCCATTCCTGGCTGGTCTGCTGGGTGCGAGCCTCATCGAGGACCTGCTGCTGCTCGCGGGCGCGCAGGGAGAGTGTGCGGCCGCCGTTTTTGGCCCGTGTGCACTTGTCTCGGACCGGGCATGGCTGGCAGGTCTCCTTGTCGAACTTGACCACGATGGCCTTGGTACCGCGTTGGACGGCGGGGCTCCACCAGGTGCTGGTGTGTCCGTGCGGGCATGTGGCCTGCCGGTTGTCCCAGTCGATGGCGAAGGCGGTACGACCGAAGCCAGCACCGGAGCGGGCCTGGGGTGAGCTGTCCAACAGGACCGGGGTGACCAGGGTGACGCCAAAGCCCTCCTTCATGCCGACGATGAGCTCGGCGGAGGGGTAGCCGGAGTCCAGATAATGCTCGGCGGGCAGCAGGCCGCGGGCGGCGAGCATGTGGTGGATCGACTCGGTCATCTCCGCGTCGGTCACGGTGGCGTCGGTGGTCGCGATGTTGGTAATGATGCGCAGTGGGCCGGCCGCACCCGATCCGGAGGCGAGAGCAGTCCCGCCGACAGCCGGGAGGATCTCCTCCTCCGGGTCGCAGGTCTCGCTGATGTGAACCTTGTAGCCGGTCCACCATGAGCCCTGTTTGAGGCCGTAGCGTGCGTGCAGGTCATACGGTGAGGTCAGACGCAGTCTGCTCGGCGGGAGATCCTCGCTCTCCCGCCGCTGCACCTCCAGCCCGGTCTCGGTGACCGTTCGCGTGTAGTTCTGCACCCACACCATCCGCAGGATCTGCACTGCGGGAAGTTCTCGCAGCCACACCGGAGCGCCTGCGGTATGCGCAGCTTCCAGAAGCGCGAAGCCGTCCTGGCCGTAGGCCAGTGCCATCTCGGTGCGCTTGACCGGGGAAGAAGGCAGCTGCCAGGAGTCGATTCGCGGCCCGTACCGCTCTGTCCACTGTGGGATCGGTACCACCTCGGATAGCCAGCCGGGTGCCGCGCAGGCCAGAGCCTCCAGGGCGGCACGTCGGGTTTCGCCGGCCAGCTCCAGGCGGTTCAGGTTGCGCACCGCGGCGAGCACGCGCGTGGAGTCCGTCCGCTGCTGCCCGCCGGCCTTCACCAGGCCCTTGCTCTTCAACGCGGCCAGCAGCAGGTCCAAGGCCCGTTCCTCCAGGTTGTGCGCCACCAGACGAGCGCGGAACTCGGACAGGACCGACGCGTCGAAACCTGGATCGTCCAGGTCCAGGCCCAGCGCGTACTTGAAGTCCATTCCGAACCGCACCCGATGCGCCGCGGCCCGGTCGGTGAGGTTCTCAGCGAACTGCAGCACCGTCACCAGTGCCAGCTGCCCCGGCGACCACCCTTGTCGGCCTCGTACCCCGAACGCCTGGGCGAACTCGACATCCGCGAACAACTCGCCGAGCTCGTCGCGGACACGCATCGCCAACGGATACGGCCCTTTCGCCGCCGCGGCCCGCGCTGCCCTCCCGGTCGTTTCCGGCACCTGCGGCCACGGCCGCGCCCGCATCGACACCCCGCACCCCACCCCGCGACCGCAGACGGAAGAACACGACCGCTACATGACCAACGAGCGTCACGACCGCCCAGCAACGGAATCGGCCAGCAGGATCGTCACCAGCCGCAAACGGCGAGGATCACGTGCGCCGACGTGCGGCGGGGTCGCGTTCGGCGACGTGCCGGGCGACCGAGTCGACGCCCGGCCGCGCGTATCGCTCCAAGGAGCGGACGGAGGCGTGGCGGGAGCGGGCGAGCAGCATCGGGGTGGAGGTGCCGTCCTCGGCGTCGTGGGTGAGGGCGCTGCGGCGGAGCCGGTGCAGCGTGAAGCCGGCCAGGTCCTCGATGTCCTCGGGTGAGGCGAGCGGGTTGGCCAGCAGTCGGGTGTTCTCCTCGAAGATCTCTTCGCCCCGGCGGTAGGAGAGCCGGGCCCGGCTCGTTTCCGGGCAGACGTCGAGCGTCGGTGTTGCGGCGGGGGCCTTGCGGTCGGTGAGGAACAGGGGGCCGCGGGTGCGGCGGGCGATGAGGCGGGGCAGGAGCTGGGCGGTGCCGGACTGCCAGTGAATTCACTCGGTCGCGCCGCCCTTGGCGGTGATCTTCCCGCGTTTGTCCTGCGGGTACAGGTCTTCCACGTTCAGGCACAGCACCTCATCTGCCCGTGCGGCGCTTTCATAGAGGAGCTTCCAGAACGTCTTCTCCCTGAGCCCGACGTCCAGGCGCCACAGGGCGGCGATCTGGTTCTCGGCCAGGGCCTTGGCGGTCGGGTGGTGCCGGCCGACGCTCGATGCCGATCGTCGGTTCTCCGACGATCCAGCCCTGGCGCTGCCACCAGCCGATGGCCTTGCGGGCGATGGACAGTTCCCGGTTGACGGTGTCGGCGTCCATCTCGTCCGCCCGCGCCGCCGCCAGCTCGGCCAGCACCTCCGGCAGGGCCGGGTCGTCGATCGCGGTGACGGGGAAGACGGGCGGCTTCGCGCCCCGGCGGGCGGGTCCGGTCGGCGCCGGTTCGCCGGCGAGCATCCACCCCCACGTCGTCAGCGAGATCCGGTAGATCCGCGCGGAGGACTTCGCGATGCCCGCGCCGGTGAGGTATCGCTCGACCGCCGCGGTGTACGACGGGGGTAGGGCGGACAGGGGCACCACCCGGGCGCGCGGCAGCCGGAGCGCGCCTCCGCACCGGCGGCCGAAATACCCCGCCACAGGTCGTGGTGACCACCGTAGGGGTTCTGTCGCAGTAAATCCGGCATTTACTGCGGCAGTCGACTGGCGAGCCGTCAGGCGATGGAAGAAGGTGACAGTGCCTCAGGGACTGCTCCTTTCAGGGATGGCAACGCCTACCCGAGATCCACCGCCCGACCGGCAACGGCGAAGCCATCAGCTCCTCAGCAGCCTGTCTGCCTCGTTGACGAGGTCGGCGAGGTACGAGCCCGCCGTCAGCGACTCCCGAGCCAGGGCTGCCGACTGGCCGGCCCACAGGTTCACGTACTCGGGCCGGCCCTGAGCCCCCGCAGCCCGGCGGATCGGCTGCATCAGGGCGTTCTGTACGGGATACGGCGGTACGTGGTCCTCGTGGGCTGCCATGTCGCGGACGAAGCTGTTCGGGATGCCCCTGGCTGTGCGGCCCGAGAACAGACGGGTCAAGACCGTCGTGCGGGCCTCGGGGGTGCCGAGAGCCGCCTTATGGACCGCGCTCGCTCCCGACTCCTGGCAGGCGAGGAAGCCGGTGCCGATCTGGACCGAGTCCGCGCCGAGAGCGAGGGCTGCGGTGACGCCGCGACCGTCGGCGATCCCGCCCGCGGCGATCACAGGCACCGTGACCGCATCCGCCACCTGCGGGACCAGCGAGAACGTGCCCACCAGGGACTCCCGCATGGGCCTCAGGAACGCTCCCCGATGGCCGCCCGCGTCGCTGCCGGAGGCGACGATCGCGTCCACGCCCGAGGCCTCCAGGGCGATGGCCTCGTCGACGGTCGTCGCGGTACCGATCAGCGCGATGCCGAGCCGCCGGGTCTCCTCGACCAGACGTCGGGGCGGTGGCCCCATCACGAGGCTGATGACCGGCGGGGCGGCGGCGAGCAGGGCATCCACCTGCGCGTCGAAGTCCGGCCCGGCGGCCACGTCTGCGGCGGTGGGGGAGGGGATGCCGAGTTCCTCGTAGTACGGCCGCAGCCGCGCCACATGAGCGGCCAGGTCCGTCTCGGACGGCCGGAGTTCGGATTCACCATCGAGCGGAACCCACAGGTTCACCCCGAACGGCCGGTCCGTGCCCGCTTTCAGCCGTGCTACCAGGTCCCCGATCTCCTCCGGGAAGAGGATGTGGGCCCCGTACGAGCCGAGCCCGCCGCCCTCCGACACCGCCACGGCCAGCTCGACGGAGGAAAGTCCGCCGCCGAACGGCCCTTGGATGATAGGCAGTTCAATGCCGAGAAGCTCGCCGAGACGTCCCGGTCTCATCCGGTCACCGCCGAGGCGAGCTCGGCCTCACGACCCAGGGCCTGACGAAACGCAGCCCGTGCGACGCGCTCTCCCAGGTGCCGGGCCGTGCGCAGGTCGGCCGTGCCGGGTGCCTGTTCCGGACCGAGGTCGGAGGGCGACTGGGCCATGGCGCCGACGAAGCCGCCGAGCCGGTTGAGGTCCTCAGGGCTGCCGTTGGAGGAGTAGATCCAGCCCGGCGGCAGACCCAGCAGCACCCAGGCCATGCCGTGCTGGGCGGCGAACACGGTCATCGACAGCAGGGCGTTGTCCTTGTTGCCGTTGACCCCGGCGGAGTTGGTGAAGCCGGCTGCAAGCTTGTCCTGCCAGCCCCGCTCGGCCCAGACCGGCGCGCTCGCCTCAGCGAAGCGCTGGAAGACCGCAGAGGCCGAGCCCATGTAGGTGGGGGAACCGAAGACGATCGCCTCGGCGGCACCGAGGGCGGTCCATAGGCCCTCGTCGAGGACCGACACGTCCCGCAGATCGGCGCGGACGCCGGGCACGGAGTCCGCGCCCTCGGCGACGGCGGCGGCCTGACGGGCGGTGTGTCCGTACCCGCTGTGATGGGCGATGGCGACGGTGATCGGGGGTGCAGCCATGGGGGTGCCTCCTAGAGCGCGGCGAGCCGGTTGCCTGCCGACCTGCCGAACACTAGACGACCGGTCAACTAAAAATCCACTGCAGGAACGCTCCGGATAGTTGACCGCCCGTATAGTGGCCTCATGGGACGCACCAGCACGGCACGCACAAGGCTCCTTGCAGCCACCGGCGAACTCATGCGCAGCCACGGCTACAACAGTCTCGGCATCGCCGAGATCTGCGCCCACGCCGAGGTGAAGAAGGGCAGCTTCTACCACTTCTTCGAGTCCAAGCAGGCCCTCACCGTCGAGGTCGTCGACGCCTACTGGCAGGGCGAGCGAAGCTGCTGGGTCGGGGAGCTGTCCGTCCCCGCGCCCGCCCTCGACCGGCTGCGGCGGCTGCTCGACGCCATGGCTGCTGTCCAGCGGCGGATGAAAGAAGACTCCGGCACGGTCGACGGCTGCCTCCTGGGCAACCTCGCCCTGGAGCTAAGCACCCGGGAACCGGACATCCAGGCCCGTCTGAAGGAAATCTTCGACGAACAGATCCAACTGGTCGCCACCGTTCTCACGGACGCGGCAGCCGAGGGCGCAATCCCGACAGACCGGGCTTCGATGTCGACCGCCCGGGCCCTCGTCGCCCAGCTGGAGGGCATGGTTCTCTTCGCCAAGCTCAAGAACGACCCCGCGGTGCTCGACGACCTCTGGCCTCACACACTGATGCTGCTCGGTGCTTGACTTACTGATCGTTTCAGAATGAGGTTCGGAGTCGGCGGAGGCTGGCGGAAACCCTGTACGAGGGGCCCTCACTGGTGTTGTCCCGACGGCGCCAGATGTGGCCGCTGTGCCGCTCGGTCTATCCGGGCGCCGGAGGGACCGGTGAGGTCGTCGTCCTGGGAGCCCGCGTCGAGGTCCACGTCGGCCGTCAGCTCAAGACCCGCCCCCGTCTGGAGGTCCGCGACGCGGTGACGGGGCGCCTGGTGAAGCATCTGGACGTCGGTCCCGTCCTGGCGGTCGAGCCGATCCCCTCACCCGCCGGTACGGCGTTCGTCGCGGTCGAGAGCCGCAGCACGTGGTCGATCTGTGACCTCGTGTCGGGGGACATCGTTCATGTCGTCGAGAGAAACCCCACGACCTACTTGCCGACGTGCCTCACCAGCACGACGACGGACGGCCTGCCGATGGTCGTCTGGTGGGAGGCGGAGCGGGGCATCCGTTCCGTGGTGTGGGATCCGGTCAGCGGGGTGGAGAGTGACTCTTCCTTCATGCTCGGCCCGGGTATCGGCTCCCCCCAGTCGCTCGCGCCGGTCCCCACGCCGGACGGCACCACCATCGTGATCGCTGTGGTGGGGAGCAGGGGCATCGCTCTGGTCGACCTCACCTCCGGAAGCACCGTCACCACCTTGAGACCCCCGGGCCGGCGGGGTGCGCTCTTCCTGCGCCCGTGCGTCTTCCCGTCCCACGGCCGGACGCTGCTGGCGGCCGCGACCTCCACTGACATCCAACTCTGGGACACCGCCGACGGCTCCCCGGTCGCCCACAGGCGCACCCCGGACACCCTGGCGCTCGCCGCGATCCCCCTGGACGACGGCCGCACCCTGCTGGCCTCGGGGGACCGAAGCGGCGTCCGCATCTGGGACCCCCTGACCGGCGAGCTGAGGCACACCCTGCTCACCGGTGCCCCCGTCCACGCCCTGGCGTTCGGCACGGGCCCGGAGGGCCCGGTCCTCCACCTCCACGGCCCGGCCGGCCTGGCGACGCTGACGCTGGACCAGCGGCTGCTGTGACCGGGCAAGCGCCTTCGTCATGGCGATGCCGGGCCAGTGCCGAGGTCGTAGGCGCTCTGGCGGCGGCTCAGCGGAGTACGACTGTGACGCCGCATCGTTCAAGAAGCCACACGATGTCCTCGAAGTAGGAGAGCCCACCCTCCGGATCCCCCACCACGTCGGCCAGAGCGCGCCGCGCGATACATACGTCGGCCCCGATGAACCTGGGGATGCCTCGCACATCACGGTCGGGCTGTTCGGACGTTCCAAGCGCCACCGTGACGGCACGGAACTTCACGTCATCCATGTCGAGGACAAGCGACGCTCAGCGGCCTCGGCGTAAGCAGCCGCGCTTCACCGCTGGTGGTCGTCCGGGGCGTACCGGCTTCCGTCTGGTCAAGGAGTCGTATCCCAGCGATGACGGAGCGAGCCGTCTGGGCCGAACACATCCATCAGGTAGCCACGGCTCAATGCAAGTCCTTCCTTTCTCGAGAAGAAGGAGACGACGGTTTCCGTAAGCTTGCGGAAGCTTTCATTGTCTCTACCAGGATTGCGTGTACGGATAATCAGCAGAGGGAAGCCACCTGGGGCATCTTCCTTCTGGATGGAATACACATCCGAGTCTCCTCCATCCTTTCGATAGCGTTCCGCCAAAGCCATCGCGGCTTCCGGCGCAGCCGTGGTGGTCGCGGTGGGTCGAACGGGAGTGGTCGACTCCGGACTGGGGCGAGCCACACTGACGGGGTGCTCCTCAGCCGTCTCCGTGCATGCGGACAGAACGACCATGAGGACCAGCGCCATCAGCCTCGCAGTGCGCCTCACGGCTCGCTCCGCGGCTTGGCAGCCGGCACATACAAGGCAACGTGCGTAGGCATCTCACTCACAAGACTCTCCGAATTCCGGGCATAACAGCCAACTTGGGATGTCGATCTTCGAAATCCGACGCAACGCTAGGCGCCTGGCCAAGTTCGAGCACCCGAGTTTCCAAATTTCAAGGTCCACCTTGGCGAAAATCCGCTTATGGCGCATCGCCGCTCGCTTACCCGGAGGGCCTCGGCCCGCCTCATCGTGGTCTCGGTAGCGTGTCCGCATGGAACACGACGTCACCGCGCTGGTCGAGGAGTGGCTGGCCGGCCCCAACTCCGAGGCCTCCGGTCACTTCAGCTACCAGGCCCTCGAGCACTACCGCCCCGCCCTCCTGCACTGGCTCACCATCGGCTGCGGCGACGACGGCCGCCCCGAACCCGGCCTGTACCTGCGGCCCACGCCGACCGCGCTCCAGGAGTGGGCCATCGGCTACGCCTCGGCCGCCCGTTCCCGGGACGCCGCCTGCGGGGCCGTACGGTCCTTCTACCGCTGGGCGGAGACTCCCGCAGCCGCGGGCGGGCCCGGGCTCGTACGACCGAAATCCCTGCAGTTCCAGCGCGGCGGCAACTTCGCCGCGGGTCTGCCGGGCCGCGAACTCCTCACGCCCGACCAGTGCCGCTGGCTCGCCCAGGCCGCCGACCGCTACCCCGGCACCCGCCGCGAAGGCCCCCAGCGCGCCCGCGCCCTGGTCTACCTCGCCCTCAACCACTACCTGTGGGGCCGCCACAGCGAGGACGACGTGCTGCGCCCCGGCCAGATCACCGCCATGCGCCTGACCGGCCGCCACCAGGAGCAGCACCGCACCACCTGGGACGTCCCCCAGAAGAACGCCGCCTCCGACGCCACTCGCCTTCAGCCCGTCCACCGGGACACGGTCCGCGCCATCGATGAGTACCTACCGCACCGCGCCACCGGCCGCGATCACACCACTCACCTCTTCACCACCGTCAACGGCCGCCCGCTGGAACCCCAGAGCCTCATCCGCATCCTGCGCACCGTCGCCGCCACCCACCCGGACCTCGAGGAGATGGCCCCCCACCTCTCCGCGGACGCGGTCACCCACTCACCGGCTGATGCGAACGCCAACGCGGACGCGGACCGGAAGGTGGCCACGAGCGGCAACGGGGCGTACCAGTGACC
Organism: Streptomyces sp. NPDC043876; assembly: GCF_056435825.1. Taxonomy (NCBI): domain Bacteria; kingdom Bacillati; phylum Actinomycetota; class Actinomycetes; order Kitasatosporales; family Streptomycetaceae; genus Streptomyces; species Streptomyces sp. NPDC043876. Next base: position 46,076 of record NZ_JBWKDV010000019.1, read on the forward strand.
TACAACCTCCTTGCCGTCGGCGCCATCAGCACGCAGACCATGGGCGCCGCACTTGCCGGATGCCTGGGCATCGAGACCGTTGACGTGGAAGTGGCCGGCCCTGACGGCGACCCCGACCTCCGCAACTGGGATGCGCCCGTCGCATGTGAGTACAGATCGGTCCAGGGCGACGTAGCCCTGTCCCTCGACATCTACGTCCAGGGAGAGGCCGCGGACCGGCCGAGCGAAGCCGACCTCGCGGCGCGGTTCGCGAAGGCCGCGACGACGACCGTCCTGTACCCCGCCGCGGAGGCGCCCCCAAGCGCCTACTGGGCCGTGACGCCGGACGGCCTCCTCACGCGTGCACGGCTCGAACTCTCGGACGACGAGCTTCCCCTCTACATGGTCACCGCCGTCGAGGCGCCGGTGCCCCTGCTCCCTCGAGCCGTGGTGACGCGATTCGCCGAGATCGTGAGGGAGCAGCGGCCGGACACCCCTGTGGCCGAGGCGTTCGCAACCTCGGTCGAAGTAATGCGACAGGCCGCCTCGGGCCTGGCGCAACTCGGTCTTGAAGACGAGATCGGGAGCCCCATCTGGTCCGCGAGGGGCAACCTGATCGTGTGGGAGCGGCTCATCACGCAGATGGAATCCGGGTGGGCGCCGTCAGGCTGGTACCCGGCCGATCTCTATCGCGAACGGCTGGAGGCCCGCGACGAACTCGCCGGCATCGGCCCCCGCCTGCCCCGTGACGTCGCCGAGCTGTTGGCCAAAGCCTTGGAGCAGTTGGACGGGCGGTTCGCAGCGGCGACCGAGGAAGACCCGTCAGAAAGCCTTCACCGAGAACTGGCAGGCGGCTCCGTGGAGGGGCTTACAGTCGGCTGGTGGCGGCGACGCCGCCCGGACCGCACGCCTTGGGCGCAGGCTTAACGTCGAGCATCGACGCAAGGTCGGCTCATACATGCCTGCCTGTCGAGAGTACGAGTGTGGAGATTCGCCCATGAATATCGCGGTGCCGGCCACCCTTGACGGTGCCTCAGTCGAGCTTGATGCGCGGATAGGAGGAGCGCAGCGGCCTACCGGCCGGACCAGGCACTCGCTTAACACCCTCGAGGAAGAACTCTCCTATCTGGCGACCGCACGGTACGACGGAGATCCGGATTATTACCTGTTCTATTGTTCTATTGTTCTGTTGACTGGGAAGTGTTGGCGGACACGTGTCATCCCACGAGACGGGAGGCAATAGAGCAGGCGAACTTCGAATTCGAGAATGTGGAGTTCGTCCCGCGCCCTACGGATTCTGATCCGCGTCACCCTCTCAGGAAGACCGGTTCCAGACGAGCGTGAGTATCCGCTGTGGAGGGCCGAGGCGATTGTTGCAGTACCGAGTATCCAGTACACCGTCGATTTTGCGGGCGCGCGAGGACAATGGCGAAGGGGAGGGGATGCGAACGGGAAGGCAGCGGCGAGCAGCTGACGGCCCGTGGGGGCCGGTCAGCAGCTGTCAGACCAGCGGAACCCGAGTTCCTCGGCCCGTTCACGGCTGCCGCCGCACACCTGGCCGTAGGTCTTCGGGTCCTCTTCGGCCAGTCTGCGTAAGGCAGCGGCGGCCTGTGCCTCGGGCGGGGTGCCGTTGTCCGGGACGACCCAGCGGAACTGGAGCGGGCGGTCGGCCCGTTCCGGACTGCCGGACGCCAGCCCGGGCACGTACCAGAAGGTCACCACGACGGTGCCGGGGTCATCGACATCGGGCCTGATCCACCCTCGGCTCGCGTCCCACCGGCCCAGCACGTCAGGGTCCTCGACCAGCCCCGCCTTGATCAGACGGGCGATGGTACGAGTCCGCTAGGACCAGGAGCACTCGGTCTCGGCCCGGGCGAGCTCCGCCTCGTAGACGGCGGCACCGAACCGCTGGGCGGCCATCGCGGCAGTGGGATCGCGGACGCCCGGCAGGCTCTGCCGCCAGTGCTCCCACACCACCTGGTCCGCGTCGCGTCGGATGGTGACGTAGAGCGCCCCGCAACAGCCCTCCGTGCAGGAGGCCTCCGCGAGCTGCACCTCGCGGGGCTCCGCACCGGCCCGCAGCCGACCGGCGTCCAGGAGGTACTCGGGGCCTTGCGCGGGTCCGCGCCCGAACGCCGCCGGAACCACCGGCCGTCCATCGACCAGCACACGCGTCTCGACGGGCACCTGGTCGGCGGGGTCGCCGGCCACCACCTCGATACGGAACCTGTCGGGCGTGACCGGATGCCTGAACGGCCGGCGGCCGGTGCGGCGGATCCAGTCGGCCCGCCGCCGCTCGTCCGCCTCGCTCGCGGTCGCACCCGCCGCGGCCCATCGGGGTTCGGCCAGAAGCCGTCCGAGTGATTCCAGCCGTGCCGCGCGCCGTCCCGGCGGCCAGGCCAGCAGTACGCCGGTGCCACTGGACAGGTCCAGGGCGAGCGACAGCAGCATGGCCGCGTTGTCGAGGGTGGGCGGCAGCAGACGTGCTCGTGTGACGACGAGGTCGTACACGAGCAGCACATCGCGGTACGCGAGCAGGGCGTCTGGGTCGTCACCGGGGCACCCCATGCGGACGAGCAGCCTGCCCGCGCGGGCGAGCAGGCCGGTGTCGTGGGGGTGGCGGTCGAGCAGCTCGGTCAGCCGGGAGGCCTCGGCGATGCGACGGGCGACGCTGCTGTTCAGGACGTGGGGTGGAGCCGGGAACGCGACCAGCTCAGGCCGCACGGCCTGCTGATCGCCATTCCACAGGGCGCGGACGAGCGGCTGGAGTGCGTCATGGCGAGCGTAGAGCCCGAGCCACACGGTGGCCGCGGTCTCACGATCGAGGACGTAGAGCGCTTCCACCGCAGAGCGCCTGAATTCCCTGAACAGGCTGAGAACCCTGAGGTACGGGACGTCCTCGGGCTCGCCGAGGCGGACCAGCAGGGCAAGGCCCGTGGCGACGGCGGGCGCCGTCGTACCGGTCCGGACCAGCTGACGGCCCAGGGCGCGGGCCGATTCCGTTTGGTCGGCCGCCAGTGACAATCCGGCGACGGTGGACCGGGTGAGATGGAGGTGGTGGCCCCCCTGGACACCGAGTCGTTCGAAGCGGCGGTACAGAGCGGCGGGGCCCTCGGGGAGCGGGCTCAGTGCCTCGCGGACGGCGCTCTTCGCCTCGTCCTGAGAGAGCCGGGCATCACCGGCCGCCTCGGACGCCCGGGGGACTGAGGAGGCGCGCCGGGGTGGAAGCCCATGGGGGGACGCGCGCAGCTGCCGCGCGGCAAGGTCGTACAGGGCGAGCGGGGGAGTGAGCGCAGCGCGCTCTTCCTCGGCGCTCACCGGGCGAGGTGGGACTCGATTCCGTAGGTCGTGCGCCCAGCTTGCCCTGCCGCTGGCGTCGTGTCGAAGCAATTCGTCGGGGGCCGCTTCGCTTACCTGCGGGCTGCGTTCGGGGTCGGCGTCCCCTCGCGCGGGCATCCCTTCGCACTGTGGTGCGCCAGTTCGACACGCTCAGAGCGGCCCGGAGTTGCAGGCTGGTGCATGGCCCCTGACCTGCGTGTGATCGCGTGCCGGCCGGATGGTGGCGGCCGCCGTAGCCGTTTCTGCCCGGCGAGGCGCAGCGACCGCTGGGCGTTGCGCCTTCTCAGGGAGACCGGTTCCAGACGAGCGTCAGGTATCCGCCGTAGAGGGCCGAGGCGGCTGTCGCGGTACCGAGGATCCAGTACACCGTCGACTTGCGAGCGCGTGCGAGGGCGACGGCGAAGGGGAAGAGGAGGGGGAAGGCGGGGAGGAGGAAGCGGGCCTTCGAGTGGAAGAAGCCGGCTCCTCCGACGGCGATGAGGACGAGCACCGCCGTGTAGATCCAGACGACGGCGGGCGGGCGCTGCCGGGAGAGCAGGACGAGCAGGACCAGGGCGGTGACGACGGTGGTGGAGACCACCATCTGGTTCAGGGTGAGGCCGGACTGGGTGACCAGCTCGCGCAGGCGCTGCGCCGTGTAGACGCCGCCGTCGAAGGTCGAGCCCCACTGGCTCTGCTCGACGAAGTACCCGTCCCAGCGGCCCATCCGGTGCCCGACCCAGGCGAAGAAGGCGAACCAGCCGAGCGGCGCCATGAGTACGGTCACCCACAGCCGGGCGGTCGGCCGGCGCGCGCCGCGCCGCTCGCGTCCGGTGTACAGGGCCCACAGCGCGCACAGGACGACGGCGGCGACGACCGCGGCGCCCGAGGGGCGGGTGGCGCCGACCAGCAGGGCCAGTATCCCGGCGGTGAGCCAGCGGCGGGTGAGTACGGCGTACACGGCCCACGCGCTCAGGGCGATGAACACGGGCTCGGTGTACGCCATGGACAGGACCAGGGCGTGGGGTACGACCGCGTAGAGCGCGACGGCGAAGAAGGCGACGCGGGCGCTGTGGAGCTTCTCCGCCACGGCGAAGATCCCCCAGGCGGCGAGCACCGAGGCGACGAGGGAGATGGCCCAGCCCGCCCAGTCGGCCGGCACTCCGGTGGCGGCCGACAGCCCGCGCGTCAGCAGGGGGTAGACGGGGAAGAAGGCGAGCTTGCAGGTCGGGCCGCCGATGTGGCACGCCGGGACCATGGCGCTGGAGTAACCGTGGTCGGCGATGTTGAGGTAGTAGACCGAGTCCCATCGCGTCGCCAGGATCTCGTGGAGTCCGATGCCCTTGCGCTGTCCCCAGGCGGCGACCACGCCGACGCCCACCAGCCGCAGCGCGATGTGTACGAGCAGTGCGCCTTGGGCGCGCCGCCACGAGGCCCACACCGCTCGCGGACTTCCCTTGCTCCGGTGGTCACCAGTGCTGTCGGATTGCGGTGCCCGGCGGGCCCGGTGAGTCCGATGCGTCCGGTCGAGCGTGTCGACGGGTATGTGAGGTGCTGGCACTGGCCGTCCTGGTTCCTCGCGGGAGTCGGGGGTCCCACACCCTACCGGCACGCTCCGAGTCGTCGGCCGGTCGAGGGCGGGAGGTCGTTACGGCGGAGCGCCCGGCCGGATGGTCCGGCCGGGCGCCCCTCATGTCTGCGGCTGTGATCCGCGGTCGACGATCCGGACGACGATCCGGATCCGTGATCAGCCGATAGCGGGGAAGGTGTTCCAGCCGTCTTCTTCGACGTTCCCGCCGGTGCCGAGGGCGGTGGTGCCGCCCTTGTAGAGGTAGATCATGCCGTTGGTGTTGGTGAGGTAGAGGTCGGGGATGCCGTCGCCGCTGACGTCGGGGACGCCGCGCAGGAGGGGCCAGGTGGCGCGGCTCCAGCCGGTGGTGCCGTAGGTGATGTCCTGGGCGCCGTTGGAGGCGGCTTCGGTGGAGAGCGAGGAGAGGTCGACTCCGCCGGTGGCGCCGGGCTTGCCCTTGCGCAGGGCGAGGCCGCGGCTGGGCATCGATTCGTCGCGGAAGATCAGGTCGGCGACGCCGTCGCCGGAGATGTCGCGTACGCCGACGATGTCGCGCTGCTTCCAGCCCGCGCCGCCGATCTGCTTGACGGCGCTGAAGCTGGCTCCGGTGTAGCCGGTGAAGGCCCAGAAGGTGTCGCCGTTGTCCGCGAGGGCGAAGAAGTCGGGCATGCCGTCACCGGTGACGTCGTCGCCCGCGACGAGTTGGCTGAAGGTGGCGGGGTTCGGCGAACCGGCAGGCAGGAGGATCTCGAGGCGGCGGCTGATGTCGACGCGGCCGTTGCCGTCGCCGGGGTAGACGTAGAGCTTGCCGTCGGGCATCCGGGCGATGAGGTCGGTGAGGCCGTCGCCGGGGAACCAGTCGGTGGAGTGGGTGATGAGGGCGCTCTTGCCGCTGACCGGGTCCTTCCAGTACCCGCTGGGGATGGGCTTGCCGGCGTCGGTGGCGGCGGGCATCCAGGCGTCGATGTCGCCCGTCCTGTCTCCGGCGTAGATGCGCAGGTCGCCCGAGCCGTCGATGGCGAAGGTGTCGCTGTAGCCGTCACCGGTGGCGTCATTCGACCTGTCCTGACCAGCCCGGGGACGGACGTAGAAGAGGTAGACGGTGGGGGTGGAGATGTTCCCGGCTTGGTTGACGGTACGGACGTAGAGGACGTTCGGGCCGCTGTTGTCCGGATTGATGTCGAGGGTGACGGCGTCCTGGCCCGCCGCGGGCACGGCCTTCTGGTTGTAGACGGGGTGGTTGAGCGCCCACTGGAACTCGCGGATATCGGCGGCGTTGGTACCACCGCCGGTGATGGTGACCTTGCCGGGACCGAGGGTGTTCTTGCTCCACTCGGCGCCGTCGGGGCCGGGAGCGGGGAAGTCGTCGGAGCGCACGGCCGGGGGGTTGGGGGCGGTGTGGTCGACGGTGAAGGTGCACCATCCGCCGCCGCCGGAGTCGCTGGGCCCGCTGCCGGACCACCAGCCGGTGGTGTCGATGGCCTGGGCGAGCCAGGCGTACGTCTTGCCCGGGGTGAACCGGTCCCAGCCGATCTCGGTCGTTGCAACGCCGTCGGTGTCGGTGTCGATGGTGTCGGTGGCGATGGACTGGGTGCCGTCAGAGGACCAGACACGGAACTGAATCTTCTTCAGGTTGCCGTCGCCGTCGGTGGCCTTGGCCCTGAGAGTCACGGGGGTCTTGCCGACCTTGGTGAAAGGCTCACGGGTGACGCAGGGGCCGCCGGGGGAGCTGCTCATATTGGCCTGAAGGGGGGTGTCCGGGGGCCTGTTGAATTCATAATCGATGAATGGGGCCATGTCGCTGTTGGCCTGGAATTTTTTCCAGAGATAGGAGTCCGATTCGTTCGGTGCGCGCAGGCCCAGGGATACGGCCTGCCACCTGTTGGCTGCGGCCTCCGTGATGGTGTTCTTGACGTCGACCATGGTCCAATTGTCCGGGCAGGAACTGTTGTACCCGTGCCCGGCATTGCCGCCACCGACGCGCTTGCCCCAGAAGGTGTTGTTGTTGGTGTTGTCCCACGTGCTGGAACTGCTGATGTAAGGGGTGTTGTAGACGTCGAAGGGCTTCGCCTCACACGACCACGAATAGGTCTGCAGGACATGCAGGTATGCAGATCTGATGACAGCGCCGTTCAGGGTGCTATCGAAGTCGAAATTGAATACTGAGCGGGAGGTGCCGCCAGAGGTCGATTCGTAACCGACGCGGGCCTCGTTGGTGCCGCCCGCATTATAGTTCTGGCCGTTGAAGAAGCTGGAAGACCCGGCGGTTTTGTAGAGGAGGGTCCAGCCGCGCGAGTGGAATGAGGGGTCGATGAATACGGGGTACACGGTGTCGGCGTCGTTCAGCAGGCCGGCATCCGGCGTGATGCTGAGCGTGTTGGTGTTGTCCGCTGTGGCGAGGGCCGCCTTGGCGGCGACGGCGTGGGCCCCTTCGGCGCCGCGGATGCCTGACAGGCCGAGCGAGGGGTGGTCCTTGGCCGCGGGCCCGGGTGTGGGCTGGGCCTCGCCTTCGGTGGTGATGACCTTGCCGGAGTTGTCCCACATGTAGGGGGTGGGTGCGCCAGCGACCTCTTCGCCCTTGGCGTTGCGGGCGCTGATGGCGCCGGACGGCTCGTCGAGGACGAAGCTCAGGTCGGGGGAGGCGAGACGGTAGTTCAGCTCGCCTATCAGAGGGTCGGCGGCCGCCTGCTTGTTCTTGACGATGACCAGGTGGGAGTAGCCACCGTTCTGGGCCGTCATCAGCAGGTCGATGCCGGGGCGGATGTTCTCGTACAACGCGCGCGGGCCGTCGATGACGGGCTCCGGCAGGGCTCCCGGCCAGCTCACGACGATGTCGTGGCTATCGACGCTAAGGCGTACGAGTTCGGTCCAGACAGCATCGGGGGCGGGAGCGGTGAGGGCGTTCGGCAGCGTGGTGGCGGCGGTGCTGAACGCGGCCTGTGACAGCGTGCCCCGCGACGTGGAGCGCGAGGCCCGCGGGCTCTCGGCAGTCCCGGCCCCGGAAGCGGCGGCGGGCTTGCTGCCCGCGCTGAACACGAGCCGTTCGTTGACCGCCCTGGGAGCGTAACCGGCTTCCACCCGCTGCAGGTTCGTGTCGATCGGCTTCCAGTCATTGCCGACCCTGGCTCGGATCGCACCGCTGTACACCCGAGCCTTGAACTGGCCGCTCGGCTGCGCCCACGTCGTGATCTTCGCCGTCCGGTCGGCGGTGACCTCGACCTCCTTGCCGGACTCCTTCGCCTGCTGACGCGCCTGAGCGGCGGTGACCGGCTTCCCCGTCTCGGCCTGCGGCTTCGCAGCGCTCTTCGGCGCGCTCTTCGTCAGCTGGAATCCGACGGGCACCGCAATGGCTACGGCCAGCAGGGCGGCCAGCGCGCCGACGGCCCGGCGACGCTTCGGGCGCTGGCCGATCGATGCAACTGCCGCATGCGATTGCGGAGTTGGTGAACTCTCATCCTTTGATTCACTGGTAGACAAGCTGATCTTCTCCCCCCTCGGGCGCGCGAACGACACCCTTGGTACTAGCGGTAAAGCGGCCATCTCGGCCGGAAATGAAGGGTCCGCTCCCCACTCGCCCTCCACGCGTAAATGTGCGAGGTGAGCATGAATCATCACGCCTGATTCGTCACCCCCGCACCCCCTCCAATCGTGCCCCGAATGAACCAATATGCGGCTTACCTGCTATTATTTAAGATCAGTAAAGTGATCATGGCCACATAGGTGATCGGGCTATGGATTTCATGTCGTCTTTACGCGCAGAATCAATCTCTAATTTGTCAGTTTCCTGCCACCCGTCTGCCTCAGGCGCGGCTGGCAGAGCGTGGGGGGGTCCACATGTCGCCGTTCTCGGCGCACAACTTCCGCCTGCCCAGAAATGGGAAGGCGCGTGCCGTGCGCAGTCGCATGGCAAGACGCACCGGAGTCACGCTTTCGGTGCTCCTCGTCGCCAGTCTCTTGCCGACCGCGGCTTGGGCCGCGCCACCGGGCGACCGCGACGGGGTCGACCTGCCCGGCCTCCAACAGGAGATGAAGGCCAAGCTCGACAAGGTCGCCGCAGCCAAACTCGAAGGTTGGGACGGCGCACCCGTCCAACCGCCCGCAGGTTACGAGCCGTCCAAGGTCGCTCCGCCCGCCGCCGGATCGGCAAACGTCGCGCTGAGCCCGGCCACCGGAACCCAGCTGGTGCAGGCCGGCTCGCTGCCGGTCAGCATCGGCAAGGCATCGCCGACCGAATCGAACCCCACCCCGGCCGAACCGTCGGGCACCTGGGGCGTATCGGTCGAGGCCCGCACGGCCACCGAGGCTGTCGCCGTTGACGGCGCGATCATCAAAGTCACGCCTCCGGCGACCGGCTCGACGCCCGTCGACGTCCAGCTGGACTACAAGAAGTTCGAAGACCTCTTCGGCACCGAGTGGTCCACCCGCCTGGAACTGAAACAGCTCCCGGAGTGCTTCCTGACCACCCCGGACACCCCCGAATGCACCACCGCGAAGGACGTCCCCAGCACCAACGACCCGAGCACTGGCACCGTCCGCGCCACCGTCGACCCGGCCACCGCGCCGGGCCAGGGTCTGCGGACGATGGCAGTCGGAGGCGGTGGCCCGATGGTCCTCGCGGCGTCCGACTCGGGCTCCGGCGCGGGTGGCACATACAAGGCCACCCCGTTGTCCCCGTCGGGCAGCTGGACCGCGGGTAGCAGCGGCGGTGGGTTCTCTTGGAACTACCCGCTGACCGTGCCTCCGACGCCAGCCGGCCCCGCTCCGAAAATTGCGTTTTCGTACTCCTCGCAGTCCGTAGACGGTAAGACCTCGGTAGCCAACAGCCAGGCGTCCTGGATCGGCGACGGCTGGGACTACAACCCGGGCTTCATCGAACGCCGCTACCGCTCCTGCTCTCAAGACCTGAAGGCGACCTCAGGTAAGCCGAACAACGACAACGCCACGGACAAGAAGAAGGGCGACCTGTGCTGGTCGGGCGACAACGTGGTGATGTCGTTTGGCGGCAACACCACCGAACTGGTCCATGACGCCACCACGGGCCAGTGGATCCCGGCCTCCGACGACGGCTCCAAAATCGAGCACAAGACGGACGCGTCCGTCCCCAACGGTGCGAAGGACGGTGAGTACTGGGTCATCACCACGCGCGACGGTACGCGCTATTACTTCGGACGCCACGACGTGGACGGCGCGGGCATCCGACCGGTCACGAACTCCGTTCTGGCCGTGCCGGTCTTTGGTAACCACCCTGGCGAGCCCTGTTACCAGACCGCCTACGCAGATTCGTCCTGCACACAGGGCTGGCGGTGGAACCTCGACTACGCCGAGGACGTCCATGGCAACGCGATGATCATCGACTGGGCCAAGGAAACCAACAGCTACGCGAAGAATCAGAAGGAGAAGGCAAAGGTCGCCTACGACCGCGCCGGCTACCCCACCCAGATCACCTACGGTTTGCGCTCCGACAACCTCTCCGGCGCCCCGGGCGGCAAGGTCGCGTTCACGGTCGACGAGCGATGCATCAAGGAAGGCAAGACCACCTGCTCGGACACCGAGTTCGAGTCGAAGAACTACGGTGACAAGCAGCCCTGGTGGGACACCCCCTCCACGCTCTACTGCAAGGCCGACGCAAAGGACTGTTACAACTCCTCGCCAACATTCTGGACCCGTAAGCGACTGGCCAGCGTCACTACATTCGGTCAGCGCACCGAAGGGTCCACCACCCTGGACCTCGTCGACCGGTGGAACCTCACCCAGTCCTTCCCCAAGCAGCGCACGGACACCCACCCGCCGCTGTGGCTGGAATCCATCACCCGCACGGGATACGGCACCCGCAAGGATGAGAACGGCAATCAGCTGAGCACCACGCTGCCACCGGTCTCCTTCCTCGCCAACATCCAGGACATGCCCAACCGGGTTGCGACCGGCGCGAGCGACGCCACCCCGGACTTTGACCGGCTCCGTGTCGAGACCATCCGTACGGAGACTGGTGGAGAGGTCTACGCCGACTACTCCGACCCTTGCCCGGTGGGCGGAACCCACCCGAAGCCGGAGGAGAACACCACCCGCTGCTACCCGGTCCACTGGTCACCCGACCCGGAGCTGGAAACCCCTCCGCTGCAGTGGTTCAACAAGTACGTCGTCGACCGGGTCCTAGAGAAGGACCGGGTGGCCCGCCAGGCCGAAGTGGTCACCAGTTACACCTACGAGGGCGACGCCGCTTGGGCCAAGGACACCGATGAGTTCTCCAAGCCCGAACTGCGTACGTACAATCAATGGCGCGGATATGCGAGCGTCGTGGTCAAGAAGGGTGCCACCGCCAACACAGGCGCGGCGGACGCAACCGAGCAGTCCCAGACCCGCACCCGCTACTTCCGCGGCATGTCCGCCGACGCCGGCCGTCCGAAGATAACGGTAAAGGACTCCACCGGCACGGAAGACCTGGGCGAGGACCTCTCTCCCTACCAAGGCCGCGCCTTCGAAAACATCACGTACACCAAGTCCGGTGGCAACGTAATCTCCCGCACCCTGACCTGGTCCGCGAACCAGAAGACCGCCAGCCGGCCGCGCGATGGCACTACCCCGCTCGAGGCGTACCGGGTCACCAGCCCTCGTGTCGACAAGATCGAGACGATCAGCGGTGGCGCGACGCGCATGACCCGCACCAAGACCGGCTTCGAGCCCATCTACGGCCTCACAGTGACGACGCAGACTGAGGCACTCACCCCGAATGGCACGGGCGGCTGGACGACCAGCGACCAGAAGTGCTCCAGCACCACCTACGTTCACAACACCGCCAAGTACCTGATCGGGCTCCCGCAGCGAGTCCGGCTCACCGTGGGCGATTGCGCGCAATCCGCAACCGCCACGATGCTCTCCGACACGCGCACCTCGTACGACACGCTGAACGCCTTCGGTACCGCTCCGGTCAAGGGTCTGCCATACCAAGTCGACAGCAACGACGCGGCCGGGACTGGATGGATCACTTCTGCACGCAGCGAGTACGACGTCCTCGGACGCGTCGTGAAGGTGTACGACGCATCAGGCAGAACCGCATCCACGGCCTACAGCCCGACCACCGGACCGGTCTTCAGCACCACGGTGACGAACTCCGCCGGCCACACCAAGGTGACGAAGGGGGACCCGGGCCGCGGCAGTGTCCTGGAAGGGACTGATGCCAACGGCCGCAAAGTCACCACGTCCTACGACAACCTCGGCCGTACCACCGCGGTCTGGACCCCTTCGCAGAAGCCGGGGACCGACAAGGCGGCGTACACCTTCGCCTACCAGATCGTCGCGCACGAGCCCCCCGTCGTCACCAGCAGCACGCTGCAGGACAACGGCACCTACATCGACTCCGTCGTGATCTACGACGGTCAGCTCCGGCCCCGTCAGTCCCAGGACAAGGCCCTCGGCGGCGGCCGCCTGATCACGGACACCTTCTACAGCGCCGACGGCACGGTCCGTCAGACGAACAACGGCTACTACGCGGAAGGCGACCCGGACAAGCACATCTTCGTCCCGGAATCCGTCTTCCAGGTCCCCAACTCCACCAAGACCGCCTACGACGGCCTCGGCCGCGCGGTCCGCACGACGACCCTCTTCGCGGACGTCCCCCAATACTCCACCACCACCCGCTACGAGGGCGACTGGACCCTCTCCCGCACCGCGATGTCGGCCGACGGCACGACACCGCTCAGCGGCAGCCGCGCCACCAAGACCATCACCGACGCACTCGGCCGCACGGCGCTCGTCCAGTACGCCACGTCCACCGACCTGACGACCTGGAACACCACCAGCTACACCTACGACGTCCGCAACAAGCTCTCCAAGGTCACCGACCCGGCGGGCAACAACTGGACCTACGCCTACGACGCCCGCGGCCGCATGACCTCGTCCAACGACCCGGACATGGGCCAGGCCGAGTTCGGCTACAACAACCTCGACCAGCAGATCTGGACCAAGGACTCCGCCGGCCGCGCCCAGTACACGACGTACGACGTCCTCGGCCGCAAGACCGAAACCCGCGACGACGCCGCCAACGGCCCCCTCGTCGCATCCTGGACCTTCGACTCCCTCCCGGGAGCCAAGGGACAGCCCGTCGCCTCGACCCGCTACTACGACGGCAAGCCGTTCACCAGCGAAGTCACCGGCTACGACACCGAATACCGCCCCACCGGATCGAAGATCACGATCCCGGACGTCCCGGCCGCCAAGGGCCTGGCCGGCAGCTACGCCTACGGCGTCACCTACACGCCCACCGGCAAGATCCAGTCGACCACCCTCCCGGCCACCCCCGGCGGCCTCGCCGCCGAGAAGCTCGTCACCCGCTACAACGGCGACGGCTCGCCCATCACGATGTCCGGCCTGTCCTGGTACACGGCCGACACCGTCTACAGCCCCTTCGGCGAAATCCTGCGGACCGCTTCGGGCGCGGCGCCGCAGCGCGTGTGGACCACCAACGCCTACAACCCGAACACCGGCCAGGTCTCCCACTCCATCACCGACCGGGAGACCGCCAACCCCAACCGCATCAGCGACGTCTCCTACAACTACGACCCCGCGGGCAACATCACCTCGGTCACCGACAGCCAGCCCGGCGGCCGCACCGACCGCCAGTGCTACGCCTACGACCCGATGGGCCAGCTCACCCAGGCCTGGACCGGAAAGACCGAGAGCTGCACCGGCCCGTCCCTGAACGACGTGACCCCCGGTCCCGACGGTGACGGCTACTGGCAGTCGTACTCCTTCGACGCCATCGGCAACCGCACCAAGCTCGTCGACCACGACCTGACCAACGCGTCCCTGGACGACGAGTACACGTACACCTACGGCGTCACCGTCACCGGTAACGGCACCCAACCCACCACCACGACCCAGCCGCACGCCCTCACCAAGGTCGACGCGGTCACCCGTAAGCCCAGCCAGACGATCAACTCTCAGTCGACCTACGGCTACGACACCTCCGGCAACACCACCCGCCGCACCATCGGCGGAGACACCCAGACCCTGGACTGGGACCGCCGCAACAAGGTCATCTCGGCCAGCAGCCCCGGCATCGGCGCCACCGCGATCACCGGCCTGGGCGGCAAGTGCCTCGACGTGGAGGGCGGCCTGGACCCGGACAAGACCCCGGTCCAGATCTGGTACTGCAACGAAACCAAGGCACAGCAGTGGCGCCTGACCGGTGACACCGCGAGGGTCTTCGGCAAGTGCCTCACCAACGCCGCCGGCACGCTGAACATCTCCACCTGTGACGGCAGCGACAAGCAGAAATTCGTCTACCGCGCCGCGGACAAGAGCCTGCAGAACCCGGCGACCGGCCAGTGCGTCGACGTCCCCGGAGCCAACGAAGCCGCCGGCACCGATCTCAAACTGGGGGCGTGCAGCGGCGGAGCCAACCAGCAGTGGAGCTTCACCAACACCACCACCTACCTCTACGACGCCTCCGGTAACCGCCTGATCGAGGACAACGGCAGCAGCCGCACCCTCTACCTCGGCGAATCCGAGATCACCGTCAACAAGAGCGGCGACGCGGTCGACGCGGTCCGCTACTACAGCAGCCCCGGCGGCCCCACCACGGTCCGCCGTACCAAGGCGATGACCACCGGCCACGTGATGAGCGTGCAGCTGTCCGACCACCACGGCACGGCCACCACCTCGGTGGACCAGAACACCGGCCAGACGGTCACCCGCCGCAAATCCGACCCGTACGGCAACCCGCGCGGAGCTCAACCCACCAACTGGCTCGGCAGCCGCACCTTCCTCGGCACCGGCAACGACGACAACACCACCGGCCTGACCCACATCGGCGCCCGCGAATACGACTCCGCCACGGGCCGCTTCATCTCCGTCGACCCGATCATCGACATCACCGACCCGCTCCAGATGAACGGATACACCTATTCCAATGGAAACCCGGTCGGAAATTCAGACCCCTCCGGCCTCCACCTGATCGAGGGGGAATCGAGCGGCTGGATCGACAGCGGCGGCTGCGGCGGCTGCAAAACGGTGGAAAAGAATCATTCAGTTGGGCCTAAGGAATACTACTACCCTAAAAAGAAACAATATATCGAGATTGGGCCCACCAAGTTCTATTACCCCAGTCAGAAGGTCCTCGACAACGCCTTCGCAAAGCTGAAGAAGAAGCAGCCTAATCTCTTCGAGAAGTACAACTGGGTATCGAACTGCATGTACAGCAGCAGTGGCCCCTGCTCGCCCAGCTCGGTGCCGGTTGTTTCCTACATATCGCACCAGCTCTGCGATCAGGACGGCATTACCTGCGAAAATTCGGCCGACACCATGATGTACATGATGGGCCAGGGCATGTACGCAGAGCTGGAATACGGCGGTGGCATGGAGAAGGGCCTTACTGGACTTTTCCTCGGCAAAAACCCAAAGGCCTTGCGGGAGAAAGGCCAAGAAAAGCCAAAGGAGTGCAACAGTTTCGTCTCCGGAACGCGCGTCTTGCTCGCTGATGGCAGCAGTGTGCCCATTGAAGAACTCGAAAATGGGGACGCAGTAATAGCCACCGATCCCGAAACGGGCGAGACCATTTCGGAGCCAGTGACCGCCACCATCCATACAGAGGACGACGAAAACTACGTCGACCTCACTATCGACACCAGCTATGGCCCGCAGACGATCACGACCACCGATCACCACCCCTTCTGGTCCGAGACCGACAAGCAGTGGCGTGATGCAGCCGAGCTCACGCCCGGGACACAGCTCCGGAACGCAGACGGTAACCTCGTCACCCTGAGCCGAATTCACATGTATCTGGCTCACCTGACCACGCATAACCTCACGGTCGCGGCCCTCCACACCTATTATGTGCTGGCGGGGCACACGCCGGTATTGGTTCACAATTCCGGAGGGAAGTGTGAAACCACCACCTCACAGGTTGCGCCCAGCCCTCGTGGACGTGCTCCAGAGTATGCTGGTGGAACCATTAATGAAGACCAAGCCATGGACCTTGCCGGGCGTTGGCTTGGGGATGGGTACCAAGAAACAGGAGATGGTCGGTACACATCACGTGATGGAAATCGTGTAGTTCGTTACGGAAAGCATGAGGTTAAATCTAAAAATCACCACATCCACTTTGAAGCCGTTGAAAATGGCCGAGTGGTCGAGAATACGAGTGTGGAGATTCGCCCATGAGTGTAGCTGTGCCAGCCATTCTTGACGGAGCCTCAGTCGAGCTGTATGCCCGGGTGGAAGGCGCGCAGCGGCCTACCGGCCGGACCAGGCACTCCGTTAACGGCCTCGAGGGAAAGCTCTCCAACCTGGCGATCGCACGATACGACGGAGACGATGATTATTACCTGTTCTACTGTTCTGCGGATTGGGAAGTGTTGACGGACACGTATCACCCTACGCGGCGCGAGGCAATTGCGCAGGCGAACTTTGAATTCGAGAATTTGGAATTCATTCCGCGCCTTACGGATTCTGAAACGCGTTAAGAGGATAGTCGACGCTTGAGAGAGTCCCGGATGCAGGGAAGAACGGCCCTACCGTTGTGCGGAAGAAACTTAGCCGACCGTGGCGGTTTCTAGTCGTCGGAATGCGCCGTTTGACCTAGGCGGTGGGCAGTTTATGCAGGCGCTCGGCTGAGGTTTTCCAGCCGAGCGCCTTGCATGATCGGCCGTTGAGCTCGGGGCGACGGCGGCTAACTGATCGTTTCAGAATGAGTTGAGTTGCGGGTCTTGTGCTGGGTGATCTTGGTCGGCAGGGTGTCCAGAGTGCGTGCTGATCTTGTTCCTGACGACCTGTGGGAGCGGGTGGCCCCGCTGCTGCCGCCCGCGCCCGAACGACGCCGTCGCTACCCCGGGCGGCTGCGAGTTCCCGACCGGGCGGCACTGGCCGGTGTCATGTACGTGCTGCGGACCGGTGTCGCGTGGCGCGATGTCCCGGCAGAG
>NZ_JBWKDV010000020.1:0-60906 GCF_056435825.1 Streptomyces sp. NPDC043876
CCCTCCAGCCAGGAGTTGGCGAGGACGGCTGCCCCGCCGTGGCCGGGCCCCCAGACGCACAGGGCTTCCAGCGAACGCTCCTTGATCACCCGGTTCAGGTGGGTGTGGACGAAGTTCAGGCCGGGTGCGGTGCCCCAGTGGCCGAGCAGCCGCGGCTTGATGTGCTCCGGCCGCAGCGGTTCCGTGAGCAGCGGGTTGTCCAGGAGGTAGATCTGGCCGACGGCCAGGTAGTTCGCGGCGCGCCAATGCGCGTCCAGCTCCGCGATCCGGTATGTGGTCACACGTACTCCTTCGAACCGCAGGCCGGTGGCGGGCGTCGGCTGAGCCGATGCCTGCAACCCTGTGCTGACGCGCCCGCAGGAGGGAAGGGCAGGACCGGCCCCTGCGCGGGGGCCGGTCGGCCCCTTCTGCGCCGTCGGCACGGGGCGCAGCGTGGGCCGTCGGTCGTACGCCGGGCACGTGTCGCGGGGCGTCGACCGGTTTCGGCACGGAAGGCGGGAGCGGGCTCCTTGCACGGTGACGACACTCGGAGGAGAGCGCCGCATGGGCTCCACAGGCCCCGATAGGGGACCGTCCGGCCCTGTGCTCGCACCACCCGGCGGGCACAGCCTGGGCTGGACGCCCACTGGGCCTCCGACCGAAAGGGTGTGGCGATCATGGGAAAGACGACAGCGGACGCGTCCCGGATCGAGGTTCCCGCTGCCCGCGGCGACCTCGGACGACGCGTGACCGCCCGCCGCGAAGAGCTGGGACTCGCGCGCCGAGAACTCGCGGAGCGCTGCGGGGCTTCCGCGTCGTACATCGCCTATCTCGAGGAACGGGCGGCGGCGCCCAGCATGGGCATGCTCGTCCGCCTCGCGGACGGGCTGAGGACGACGGTTGCCGAGCTGACCGGGAGAACGACGGACAGTCCCCCCGGCAGGGGCACCGCGATGCGTGACTCCGAGCTGACGGAGCTGGCCGAGGCCGAATGCCACCGCCTGCTCTCCACCCACGGCATCGGCCGGGTCGGGCTCTTTGGCCCGGAAGGACCCGCGGTCATCCCCGTCAACTACGTCGTCGTCGGAAGCGAGATCGCGTTCCGCACGGCGGCCCACTCGCGGCTCGCCGGGGCATCGGGGACCGAGGTCGCCTTCGAGGTGGACCACATCGACGACGCGATGCGCAAAGGCTGGAGCGTCATGGCCGTCGGCGAGCTGTCCGGCGTCACGGATCGGGAGCGGATCAGCCACCTGCACTCGGTCGCCCGCTCCCTCCCGTGGGCCGGCGGACCCCGCACGCACTGGATGTCCATAACTCCCACCCGGATCAGCGGCCGCCGTGTGGGATCCGGGTGATCGCCCCGCATGCCGTCGTGTTCGACACCGACGGGGTCCTGCTCGACTCGGCGCGGTTGCACGCCGCGGCCTGGAAGACCGCACGATGCGATGCGGTCGGCTGATCAGCGCGGGCAAGGCCCGTGCAGCGCGCTTCCCGGCCGTGCGTCATCGCGTGTCACTTTCCTCGGCGCGGTGATGCTGCGGACGGTGCCGGCCAGAGTCGGCGGGATGCTGTGCGACGAGGGCGTCGAAGAGGTCCCGGGCCCCGGCCATGGCCCTGAGGTTCTCCTCCGTGCTGCCATGGCCGTGGGCGGCTCTGTGCAGGCCGCGATAGCCGTCGACATGCTGCGCGTGGTGGACGGAGAGCGCAGCGAGCCGCTCTTCGAAGGGGCCGTCGACCGGAAAACCCCGGTCCGACGTCAACCGTGCCAGCAGTGCGTCGGCCTCGAAGACCGCTTCCTGCGGCGCGACGACGAACTGCCTTTGTATCTGGGTCCATTGGGCCGCGTACCCCTCGCGGGAAGCCGGCGATAGCGGCAGTTCCCTGACGGAACCGTGCCGCTTCAAACGTTCGCCGAGTTCTCGGTCAGCGGCCTTTGTGTCGCCTTCGTGGCGGGTCACGAGGCGTTCGTACTCGGGGCCGAAGCGCCGTTTCAGGCCGCGCCCGGTCCGGTGGTGGCCGAGTGAGGCCAGAAGGACGGCCGTCACGGCGATGAGGGTCGCGGCGACGAGGGTCACGATGATGATCAGGTACATGGACATGGCGGTCACTTGACCAAGTCGGCGAGGGGTTCGGTACCGTCGATGAAGGCGCCGGCCAGCTCGGACAGCCGCCGGTTGTGCTCGCGGGCGTACCTGCGAAGTGCCGTGAAGGCCGCCTCCATGCCGATGCCCTGGCGTTCGGCGAGCTTGCCCTTGGCCTGTTCGATCAGCACGCGGCTGTTGAGGGCGAGCTGCAACTGCTCGTTGAGCACGGTGCTCTGCTGGGAGGAGCGCTGTTGCAGGAGGCTGATGGTGGCGACGTCGGCCAGTGCCTGGGCGACGGGAGTGGCGGCCGAATCGAAGGGGCCGGGGAGGTCGCGGAACAGGTTCAGAGCTCCGACGACCTCGTCCCGCAGACGCATCGGCAGGGCCTGGACCGCCGAGTACCCGCTGTGGCGGGCCTGCGCGGCGAAGAGCGGCCAGCGGGCGGTTTCCGTGCTCAGGTCCGGGATGGTGACGGGTGCGCCGGTGTGGAAGCACTCCAGGCACGGGCCTTCGGCGTTCTGGAGCTGGAACAGTTCGAGCAGGCGGACTTGCTCGTCGGAGGCGGCCATCACGCGGAGTTCGCCGCCTCGGCCGGCGAGGAGTACGCCGGCCGCGTTCACATCGAGCATGTCGACACATCTGTCGGTCAGCATGCGGAGGAAGTCGATCAGGTCGAAGTCCGCGACCAAGTTGTCCGCGAGTTCGACGAACGCTTTGGCGAGGAGCTGCTCATTCATCGTGTACACCTTCTGTTGTCAGGCATCGTCGGCGCCGTTCCGTTTCTCGAATGCGTCCCGGTCCGGCGAGAACCGCAGCCTGCGGGCGACCACGTCGGACGCGACCTCGGCGAGCCCCCGTCCGTGGGCGTAGGCGTGGGCGCGCAGGCGGACGAACGCCTCCTCGATGTCCGCACCGAGCTGGACGGTGAGCATGCCGGTGGCCTGATCGACCTCCGCCCGGTAACTGCCGAGCTCCTCGAGCGGCCCGCCTGCCGGATCGATCCGGGCCCCGAGGAGCACGAGCGTGGCGGTGTCCGCGAACACCATGGCATCGGCCAGTTCCGCGGCGTCCCATTCGACCGGTACGTTCGAGTAGAGGTCCAGCACTCCGGGGCTGATCCCACCGATCCGCAAGGGGAACGCGAACACCGCCACCGCACCGGCCGAGACGGCTTCGACCGCGAACACGGGCCATCGCAGCCGTTCCCCGTCGGATCGCAGATCGGGCGCCAGGACAGCCGACCCCAGGGCGAAGGCATCCAGGCCGGGGCCCTCGCCCAACGTGAGCT
The DNA here is from genome assembly GCF_056435825.1 of Streptomyces sp. NPDC043876. Lineage (NCBI taxonomy): Bacteria > Bacillati > Actinomycetota > Actinomycetes > Kitasatosporales > Streptomycetaceae > Streptomyces > Streptomyces sp. NPDC043876. The sequence continues at coordinate 3,355 of NZ_JBWKDV010000020.1, forward strand.
GGAGTTCTTCGACCCGTTCGCTCACCAGGTCGGTGGCGCACAGGGGGTGGCCGGCCGAGGCCCGGGACATGGCCGACACTCCTGCTCCGTGGATCGGAAGCACGGCCACCGCAGCCGTGCACACGTCCATCACGGCGATCCTTTCGCCGCGCCGGGCCGCCTCCTCGGCCACCAGCACCCGGATCCTGGCCGCCCGGCCACCCGTCACAGCCGTGGCCCCCGGGAGCCGGCCGGGAGCCCCGCGCGGGATGTGGGAGCCGCCACCCCGAGGGGCAGCACCAGCGCCCGGAGCAGAGCCGTGCCGGGCGGCCTGTGGATCTCACCGACCTCGTGCCATCCCCAGGACCGGAAGGCCTTTAGGCTCCTGACGTCGGACCTGGGCACCAGGGTGGCGCCGAGCGACGCGCCATGGCCGTCCAGCAGCCGCTCCTGCAGCCGTCGACCGAGTACGAGGGCCTGCTCGTGCGGGGCGACCACGACCTCGGAGACGGCGAAGACGTGACCGGAGGCGGTGAGCTGTTCGATGTCCTGCGGAAGGGGCTTGAGCAGCCCTCTCCACCAGAAGCCGTCACGCCGCAGCGGGAAGCCGAAGGCGCATCCGAACAAAGTGGCCCGCTCCGCGACCACCATGGCGAATCCGGGCTGCCGCACATCGCTCGTGAGGCGGTGCAGGAAGGCTTCCCGGCTGCTGTGGGCCGTACCCGCAGCCGGGCGGGAGGACTCCACGTACAGGTCCGCCACGTCTTCTTTGAGTCCCTCGGCCTGCCATCGGTTCAGCCGGCGCAGGCGGACCGCGGTCATGTCGTCGGGACCGTACGGAGCCCCGCGGCGGTTCCTCTGTAAACGCCCCAGCGGAGACGCGTCCGTCACAGCACACCGCCCAGGGCGGCCGGGGCGAGAGCGGGGAGGTCACCGAGCAGGAAACCGGAACGCGTGAGGTCGATGATCCGGACCAGTACGGGCGGCGGGTTGTGCAGCCTCAGCGTTCCTCCGTCCGCCGTGATGCGCGACCACGCGGAGAGGAGGACGTCCAGGCCACTGCAGTCGCAGAAGGTGACGGCGGACAGGTCGATGTCGATGGTGCGGACGCCGTCGTGCAGGCATCGCGTCAGGGCGGCGCGCAGCGGGTGGACGGTGGACACGTCGAGCTCACCGGCGGGGGCGATCAGTACCCGCTTGTTGTCGTCGTACCCGTGGGCATTCGGATCGGGGACACGCATGGTGGGACGCCTCGGTTCGGGACCAGCCGGGCGGTGCCGGTCGGCGCCGGACTTACCGGCTGTTCCGGTCACTTCCCGGTGCGGATGTGCGCGCGGCGGGCACGGCCGGTCCGCAGCCTGCGTTTCAGGATGGGGACGAACCACGCCCTCGGTTGCGCCGGGCCGGCGGATCGTGAGTCCGGGCCGCGACGCGGAGATGTGCCAGGCAACGCGCCGTCAGGGTCTGGAACGGGGACGTTCTGTCCGTAGCATAGCCGGGAGCCGGTACCGCCGGAGGGGTGCAAGCAGGCCTCTTCTGGCCGATTGCCGACCGGCGCAGGGGCGCACCGACGCGCGCCCCATGGTGAGGCGCAGGCGCAGAAACGATCGCACCTGCGGCTTTGGCGTATTCGGACAGTGCCGAGTCGGTGTCCTGCGCATGAATGCTGCCGTGATCTGCCCGATCCCCAGGAGGGACGTGTCCAGTCCGGCGCACCGTTCACGGCTCCAGCGCGGTCCGCGTCCACACCCGGCCGAGGCGGGCCCGTACTCCACCTGTGTGACCCTGCGCCGTTGTCCGCACTGCGTCCCGCACGCCCGTGTAAAACTCGGTCCGGTCCCGTCCGGGGTCGTCCCCTGCCGGAGGTCCCGTGCTGCGCAGCCGCTCTTCCGTCCGCTCAAGGACAACGGCGGCGGCCGTTCTCGGTGTGGTCCTCGCCCTGACCGCGGCCACCACCCGGGCGGCTCCCGGCCCGGATCCGGTGCCGGTACCGCGCGCGACCGCGGTCGCCTCAGTCCCTGGCAGCTCGACGGCCCTGTCCGGATACGCCATCCAGTCGGCGGCCAAGACGACCGACCCGGCCGAGGCCGTCTCCCGGCCGGGCTACCGGACCGTCGGCTGGTACCCGGCCGGCCCCCGCTCCACCGTCCTCGCGGCGCTGCTGGCCGCGGGCGTCCATCCCGACCCCTTCTACTCCACCCGCCAGAAGCGGATCCCGGCCGCGGACTTCGCCGTCCCGTGGTGGTTCCGTTCGGACTTCACGATCGCCGACACCACTGCCCGTACGTACCTCGACTTCAGCGGGGTGATCTCCGCCGCCGACGTGTACGTCAACGGCCGCCGGGTCGCCGGCGCCGACACGGTGGCGGGCGCCTACACCCGGCACGAATTCGACGTCACCGGCCTGGTCAGGGCGGGCACCAATACCGTCGCCTTGCGGATCCGGCCCAACAACCCGCGCAAGCAGCTCACGATGGGCTGGCTCGACTGGCTCCAGCCGCCGCCCGACGAGAACATGGGCATCGTCCGCGATGTCACCGTCCGCCGGGGCGGGCCGGTCGCCCTGCGCGACGTACACGTGGTGAGCGCCCTGGACATGCCCTCGATGGGCTCAGCCGCACTCACCGTCAAGGCCCGGGTGCGCAACGACTCGGCTGCCACCGTCGTCACGACGGTGTCCGCGACGGCCGGTCCGGTGACCGTGAGCGGCAGTGTCACCCTGGCACCACGCGAGGTGAAGACGGTCGTCTTCTCCCCGGCCACCCATCCCGCCCTGCTGCTGCGCGCGCCGCGCGTGTGGTGGCCGGCCTCGATGGGAGGACAGCCGCTGTACGCCCTCGACGTCACCGCGACGGTCGGCGGCCGGACCTCCGACGCCGCGCACCAGTCCTTCGGCATCCGCGACGTACGGGCGCCGCTGAACGCCGACGGGGACCGCCAGTACCGGATCAACGGCCGCCCGCTGCTGGTCAAGGGCGGCGGCTGGTCCCCCGACGAGTTCCTGCGCTGGGACCGCACCTACGTCGAGGACCGCCTCAAGTACGCCCTCGACCTCGGCCTGAACACCCTCCGCCTCGAAGGGCACATCGAACCGGACGAGTTCTTCGACCTCGCCGACCGGTACGGCATCCTGACACTGCCCGGCTGGGAGTGCTGCGACAAGTGGGAGGGCGAGGTCAACCGCTTGGGCAGCGGGGAGCGGTGGACGGCCGCCGACCACCTCGTCGCCAAAGCCTCCATGGCCGCCGAAGCCGCCCGGCTGCGCCACCACCCCAGCGTCATCTCCTTCCTGATCGGCAGCGACGCCGCACCGAACGCGGAGATCGAGAAGGGGTACCTGGAAGCGCTGGCGGCCGCCGACTGGACGACCCCGGTGGTCCCGGCCGCCTCCGACGCCTCCGCGCCGGTCACCGGTCGCTCCGGCATGAAGATGACCGGCCCCTACGACTGGGTCCCGCCCGGCTACTGGTACGACAAGCGGGACGGCGGCGCCACCGGCTTCAACTCCGAAACGAGCGCCGGCCCCTCCGTCCCGACCCTCCACACGCTGCGCCGCATGCTCTCCCCGGCCGAGCTGGAAACGCTGTGGAAGGAACCGTCAGCGGCTCAGTTCCACCGCTCGCCTTCGGCGACGTTCTCGACGCTGAAGCTGTACGACGCCGCGCTCGCCGGCCGCTACGGACCCCCGACCGGTCTGGAGGACTACGTGCGCACGGCTCAGCTCGCCCAGTACGAGAACGTCCGTGCGCAGTTCGAGGCGTATTCCCGCAACGCCAAGGATGCCTCGGCGCCGTCGACGGGGGTCGTCTACTGGATGTTCAACAGCGGCTGGACCTCCCTGCACTGGCAGCTGGTGGACCGCTACCTCGACCAGGGCGGGGCCTACTTCGGCGCGAAGAAGGCCAACGAGCCACTGCACGTGCAGTACGGGTACGACAACCACTCGGTGACGGTCGTCAACAGCCGAACCACCGCGGCCACCGGGCTCACCGCCCGGGTCACCCTCTTCAACACCGACGGCACGGCGAAGTACGACAGGTCGGTCAACGGCCTGAACGTCGCGGGCGGTGGCGCCGGCACCACCGCACTGAACCTCCCCGCCTCCGTCCCCGGCCTGTCACCCACCCACCTGGCCCGACTGCTCCTCACCGACGCTTCCGGTCGCGAGATCAGCCGCAACGTCTACTGGCTCTCCACCCGTCCGGACGTCCTCGACCACGCCCGCACCGACTGGTACCACACGCCCACGACCTCCTTCGCCGATCTGCGCGGCCTGCGCACGATGAGCCAGGTGCCCGTCACCGCAACCGGATCGACGACGGACAGCCCTTCCGGGGTCTCCACGACGACCGTGACCGTACGCCACGCGGGCACAGGCGCCACCCCCGCCCTGCTGACCGACCTCCACCTGGTGACGGCCCACGGCGCACCCGTCCTGCCCGTCCGGTGGAGCGACAACCAGGTCAGCCTCTGGCCGGGTGAATCGGTCACCCTGACGGCCACCTACCGGACCGCCGACCTGCGCGGATCCCTGCCTCACCTGCGGATCTCCGGCTGGAACACCCCCACCTCAACGATCCCGGCCGACTGAACGGTATGACCACCCGCACCCCAGGAGCCCCTCATCGGCTCCACGTCGACCCACGACCTGGTTTCCGGCTCCTGAAGTAGCGGCGGGCCGGTCAGTCAGGCTGCGGAAGGACCTGAGCACGTCGCCGTCCTTGCGCGGGACGCCGCCGACGCGGCTTTCCAGCTCCGGCTCGGTGCTCGACAAAGGGACCACTCGGACGCCGCCTCCGTGCAGGCGGCCCGAGAGGAGCACCAGCACCTCACCACGGCTATCGCCGCGTACGTGACCACAGCCCGTGCCCACCCTGAACGGTGACAGCACAGGGAACTGACTGCAAGTCAGCCCCGCTACCCCTGAACAACGTCACCGGGACCTCTGACGTCCACGTTCCGCCCGCCGCGAAGCGGTATCAGCTGCCCATTCACGGGACGGGAACGGACCACCAGGGCAGGGTGGCCACCTCCCAAGGGGGCGGCGTCAAGGTCCGGCGGCGCGAGGTACAGAGCCGGACGTCCTGTGGCCGCCGGTCACCAATGGCCGGGCGCATGACCTGTACGACCGCCCTGCTCAGCACCACTCTCGTGGGCGGCGCCCACACCTACGACCGGAAGGCTGTATGCCATGCCCTCAACAGGCAGAGGGAACACCCCGCGCAGGACCTCTTCGCGAGCCTCGTCTGCGCCTGTGCGTCTGAGGGTTCTTCGACAACCACGGTGTCCCGGTGAGCTGGACGGACAACCGGCTCACGGCCGAGAGCCCCGGCGCAGGCGCCGCGCAGGTCGACTGCGACGACTTCGGGCACATCACCGAAGCCGAAGTGACCCTGACCAGCCTCTCCTGGCACTCGCGGGGCGCAAATGGGGGAGCACCGGTTGCGCGAAGCGCCCTGTTGGTGCTCCTTGTTGAAGTTTGGGGGCGAGTGTTCACGCGTTGGTATGGAGCACTGCGAGCAGCACCGTTTCGTCACTCAACGCGTCTGCTTGGCTTCGTTTCGTGACGCCAGCCGGTGGTTTCCTGTGCTCCTCTCTCGGCTGGCGGCGCGGACCATCTCGCCCGTTCTCCCCGGCCGACGCTGCCCTCGGCAGCGTGTTCGTGGCCGAGAAGGAAGCAGACACATGCGCACTTCCACCAACCGTTCCAGCCGAGTCGTCGCGCTCGCTCTCGGCGCCATGACGTCACTGGCGGTTCTGTCCGGCACTGCCGCGGCCGCCGGCATGGACGCCCCCTACGCCCGCGCCGCCGCGAAGGTGAGCGGCACCGGTTCGGTCCTGGCATCCAAGAACGTCGCCGCCGTCTCCCGGGGAACCGGCACCAGCCAGGCGGGCGTGTACTGCGTCAGGGTCTCGGACTCCAGCATCGACCTGGCCAGCGCGGCGGTCCTCGCGACGCTCAACAACAGCCGGGGCGAGATCACCGCCATCGGCTCACCCCACGGCTACTGCGGCAACGCCACCGACACCATCACGGTCGTGACGAGCGACAGCAGCGGCAACTCCGCGGACAGGCCGTTCACCGTCGCTGTGCTCTGACCTCGCCAACGCTGCCGAATCCCAGCGCGGGCCCCACCCAGGGTGGTGGCCCGCGCTGTCGTACGTCCGGGGCGACAGCGCCGCCGGTGCGGCGGTCAGTGCGCGGCCGTCGCCGCGGGGATGTCGACGCGGGCGGCCCGGCGGGCCGGCCAGAGGGAGGCGAGCAGTGCCGCGGCCAGGGCGAGCAGTACCCCGAGGGCGAGCTGTCCCCAGGGGATGACCAGGGCGTAGCCCGCGACGCTCTCTTGGAGGGTGCGGCTCAGCGCCCAGCCGGTGAAGACGCCCATGACCGTGCCGACGGCTGCGCCGAGGGCGCCGATGAGCAGCGCCTCCATCCGGATCATCCGGGTCACTCCGGCACGGTCCAGGCCGAGGGCGCGCAGCGTGCCGATCTCCTTGCGGCGTTCGAACACGGACATCGCGAGGGTGTTGGCGACGCCAAGGGTGGCGATCACCAGGGCCATGGAGAGCAGGGCGTGGAAGAGGTCCAGTTGGTCCCCGATGCCGCTGGTGTTCTCGGCCCGGATGCCGTCCCGGTCGAGGACGGACAGGGTGGGGTTGTCGCCGAGCGCCCCGGTGACGGCCGCGAGCGCGGCGCGCGAGGGGCCGCCGCCGGTGGCGACGACGATCGAGTCCGTGACGGGCGCGGCATCGTAGTGAGTGACCAGGGCGTCGGGGGCGGTGATGCTGGGCAGCAGGTTGCTCTGTTCGTCCGCCCGGTAGACGGCGCCGATGGTGACCTCGCCCCGCCGGTCCCGCCGTTCCAGGGGCAGGGTCTGGCCTACCTTCCAGCCGTTCGCCCGGGCCTTGAAGTCGGCTACGGCGATCCGGCCCTCGGAGAGGCTGTCGAGGGAGCCCTTGCTGACGTCGTAGCGCAGGAGCCGGCCGATGGTGGCGGGATCGACGCCGGTCAGGACCGAAGAGACGCCGCCGATCCGGTAGTCGGTGGACTGGTCGAGCGGGCTGTAGGAGGCTCCCGGCAGCTTCTTGAGGAGGGCGGCGGTCTCGGGGGTCATCCGCCGGCCGCCCGGGGCGGCTTTCACGAGGTAGTCGGCGGTGAAGTCGCGGGTGGTGGCGCCCTCGAGGTACTGGGTGGCAGAGGCCCCGAGGACGGAGAGGCCCGAGGCGAGGGCGATGGCGATGGCGAGGGCTGCCGCGGTGGCGCCCGTACGACGGGGATCGCGCACGGTGTTGCGAGCGGCGAGGTCGCCGTGCACCGGGCTCAGCCGGACCAGCAGCGGCCGGAGCAGGGCGGTGAACGGCCGGGACAGCAGCGGGATGAGGAGCGTCGTCCCGGCCAGGGTCAGGGCCGCGCCGAGTCCGATGACGGTCCGGGCGTCCGGGCCCGGGGTCAGGGCTCCGTACAGCGCGGCGGCGGCGCCGGTGAGCGCCAGCGCGGTGGCGACGCCGGTACGGGCGGAGCCGGTCCGCGCGGGCGCGGCGGGCTCGGCCGCGCCGAGGGCGGCGACGGGAGCGATGGCCATGGCGCGGCGGACCGGAACCCAGGCGGCGAGCACGGGCAGGGCGGTGCCGACCGTCAGCGCGGTGAGCACGGTGGCGGGAGAGAGGACCAGCGGGGCGGCGGGCCCGTCGGCGGGCGTGAAGAGGGCTTGGAGCAGGGCGGCGACCGCGGTGCCGGCGACGACGCCGGCCACGGAGGCGATCAGGCCGACCAGGACGGATTCCGTCAGCAGGATGCGGCGCACCTGCTTGCGGGAGGCGCCGACGGCCCGCATCAGGGCCAGCTCCCTGGTGCGCCGGGAGACCAGCATGGTGAAGGTGTTGGAGATGAGGAAGGCGGCTACGAACAGGGCGACCGCCGCGAAGCCCAGCATGATCTGGCTCATGGTGTCGCTGTCGCTGGAGGCCAGGTTCGCCTGGAGTTCGGCGAGCCGGGAGCCGGTGACAGCGGTGGTGTCCTTCGGCAGTACCGGTTCGATACGCTCCGCGAGCCGGCTCACGTCGGTACCGGGGGCGGCGGTGATCTCGATGTTCGTGTACCGACCGGGCCGCAAGAACAGCCGCTGGGCCGTGGCATCGGCGAACAGCGTCAGGCTGCCGCCGGGGGAGAGCTTCGAGGCGTCGGTACGGAAGACCCCGCTGAGGGTGTACGAGGCCGCGCCCGCGGCCGTACCCACGCGCAGGGTGTCACCGACGCGGTAGCCGCCCTTGACGGCGGAGGCCTCGTCGAGGGCGACCGTGTGCTCGCCGGCCGGGCCCGCGCCCGCGGTGAACCGGTAGGCGGGGTCCCTTCCGTCCTTGCCGGGGGCGAAGTTGCCTCCCTCGCGCGAGGTGGCGCTGCCCAGGAGCCGGCCTTCGTGGTCGGCGACGGCGGCGAAGCCCCCGACCCGGCCGGCGACGGCGGCGACGCCGGGGACCTCGGCCAGGGCAGCTGCGGTGCGGGCGTCGAGGGTGGTCGGCGGGGCGCCTGGGAGGGTGTTGGCCGCGACGTTGAGGGAGACGCGGTCGTAGCCGGCGCTCGCCCGGTCGACGGCGGCCTGTTTCAGACTGTCGCCGTAGACGAGGCTGCCGGTGACGAAGGTGACCCCGAGCAGGACCGCGAACACGGTCATCAGCAGGCGGGCCTTGTGCGCGAGCACGTTGCGCAGGGCGGTACGGAACATGGGTGCGGATCCTGGGGGAGGGCTCGGGGGAGGTGAGCGGGTGGCTGGAGGCGGAGCGGGCCCGGAGCGGACCGGGGGCCGGAGCGGCAGGGGCCGGGGTGCGTCAGCTCGTGTGCGAGCGGGCGTCGAAGGCCTTCATGCGGTCCAGGACCCGGTCCGCGGTCGGCCGCGCCATCTCGTCGACCAGACGGCCGTCGGAGAGGAAGACCACGCGGTCGGCATAGCCGGCGGCGACGGGGTCGTGGGTGACCATGACCACGGTCCGGCCCAGTTCGCGCACCGACTCGCGGAGGAAGCCGAGGACCTCGGCCCCCGCACGGGAGTCGAGGTTGCCGGTGGGCTCGTCGGCGAAGACGATCGCGGGTCGGGAGACGAGGGCCCGGGCCACCGCCACGCGCTGCTGCTGCCCGCCGGAGAGCTGCCCGGGGCGGTGGCCGAGGCGGTCGGTGAGGCCGGTCATCGTCACCAGGTGGTCCAGCCACTGCCGGTCGGGCGTGCGGCCGGCGAGGGTCAGCGGCAGGGTGATGTTCTCCAGGGCGCTCAGTGTGGGCAGCAGGTTGAACGCCTGGAAGACGAAGCCGATCCGGTCCCGGCGCAGCCGGGTGAGCTGCTCGTCGTTCAGGGTGGACAGTTCGGTGGTGCCGATGCGGACGGAGCCGGAGTCGAAGGAGTCGAGCCCGGCGGCGCAGTGCATCAGCGTGGACTTGCCGCAGCCGGAGGGGCCCATGATCGTGGTGAACTCGCCCTCGCGGAAGGAGACGCCGACCTGGTCCAGGGCGACGACGCGGGTGTCACCGCTGCCGTAGACCTTCGACAGGCCGGTGGTGGCGGCCGCGATCCCGGCCGGAGCGCGGAGGGCGGGCGGGGTGTGCGGGGCAAGGGGGTCGGCGGTCACAGTGGCTCCTCTTCGGGTGCGGACGGGTGCACTCCGAAGGGTGTCGGGGGAAGGTATCGGGGCCCGGACCACCGTGTTCCGGCGCTCGCTCCGTCGCGTATCGGTTCTGTAGCACCCGAGCCCGCGGCCGGCGCCCGAGCCCGAGCCGAGCCCGCGGCCGGAGCCCCCAGTGGTCGGCGGAGGTCAGTCCGGCAGGCACAGCGTGGCGACGGCGCCCCCGTCGGGAGCGTTGCCGAAGCGGAGTTCCGCGCCGAGCACCCCGGCCTGGCCCAGGGCGATGGTCAGGCCCAGGCCGTGACCGGCGCCGCGTTCCGCCCGGCCCGTGTGGAAGCGCCGAGGCCCTTCGCGCAGGAGGTCCGTGGGGAAACCGGGGCCGTGGTCGCGTACGACGACGCTGCGGCCCTCGACGCTGACCCGGACCGGAGCGTTCCCGTGCCGGTGGGCGTTGACGACGAGGTTGCCCACGATCCGTTCCAGCCGGCGCGGGTCGGTCTCCACGGTCCCGGCCCCCGGGGCGACGGCGACCTCGGTGGCGAGGCCGGTGCGCATCACTGCCTCGGAGACGACCGCGCCGAGCGGGACCCGGGCGTGGACCGGCAGTTCGGCGCCCGCGTCCAGCCGGGAAATCTCCAGGAGGTCCTCGACCAGCCCGCGCAGATCGCGAACCCGGGCCCGCAGCAGGTCCTCCGTCTCGCCGCCCGGCAGCAGATCGGCGGCGGCCAGCAGACCGCCGACGGGCGTGCGCAGTTCGTGGGCCACGGCGGCGGTGAACCGGCGCTCGTCGCGCAACCGCCGACCCAGGGTGTCGGCCATGAGGTCGACGCTGGCGGCGATGTCGTCCACCTCGTCGCGGCGGGCGGTGGGCCCCGTACGGGCGTCCAGGTCCCCGGCGCAGATCCGGCCCGCGGTCTCCGAGACCCGGCGCAGCCGGCGGCCGAGCACGCCGGATCCGTAGACCGCCACGGGGATGGCGGCGGCCAGCGCGATCAGCGACGCCGCGGCCATGGTCAGGTCGAGCCGGTACAGGTCGTGGAGCTCCGGACTCATGTTGACGCGGACGGCGAGGACCGGGCTGTCCGGGCCGCCGGTGCGCTGGGCGGCCCAGAGGGACGGCCCGAGGTTCCCTTCGACGTGCCCGTCCGAGGCGGTGTGCCGGCCGGCGTCGACCGGGCCCCGCAGTGCGGCGGGCAGCTCGGCCGGGTCGAGTTCGGCGCCGTCGATCAGGGTGCCGGTGCGCCGGTAGGCGTCCATCGCGGTGTACACGGTGTTGGAGGCGCGCATGGCGGCGCGCTCGCGGATGTCCCGTGCGGTCCACAGGTGTACGAGGCCGCCCACCGCCGCCGAGACCAGGCAGGCCGTGGCGGCGGCGAGTGCGGCGATCTTCCACCGGAGGGGCACGCGAACCGGACGCGGCCGGCCGAAGGGGCGCACCGGGCTCAGCGCCTGAGTTTGTAGCCGAAGCCGCGGACCGTCTCGATCCGGTCCCGGCCGAGTTTCCCGCGCAGCCGCTGCACGCACAGGTCCACGACCCGGCTGTCGCCGTCCCAGCCGTAGTCCCAGACGTCGCGCAGCAGGGTGTGCCGCTCCAGCACGATGCCCGGGTGGGCGGCGAACTCCAGCAGCAGCTTCAGTTCGGTCGGGGTCAGCGCCACCGGGACCCCGCCGACGGACACCTCGAGGCCGCCGGTGTCGATGGCCAGGTCACCGAAGACCAGCAGCGCCGCGCCGGACGGCGTCGGCGTGTCGGCGCTCTGCCCGGGCGGCGGGGAGGGGGGATAGGTGGCGCGCCGCAGCAGTGAGCGGATGCGGGCCACGAGGACGCCCGTCTCCACGGGTTTGACCACGTAGTCGTCCGCCCCGGCCTCCAGGCCGGCGACGATGTCCAGCCCGTCGCCGCGGGCCGACATCATCAGGATCGGGACCAGGCTGCTCTCCCGGACCCTGCGGCACAGGCCGATCCCGTCGAGTCCGGGCAGCATCACGTCCAGGATCAGCAGGTCGAAGCCCTCGTCGCGGAAGGACTCCAGTCCCGTCAGCCCGTCGGCGGCGGCCCGCACCTGGTATCCGTAGCGCTCCAGGGCGACGGCGAAGGACCGGCGCATCAGTTCGTCGTCCTCGACCAGCAGCACGCGGACGGGTTGCGCTGCGGCGGGAGACGGGGCGGCGGCGGACACGGCGTACGGCTCCTGTTCGGCGGAAACGGTGGACACGGGTATCTGAAGACCGGAAGTCCTGAAAGCAACGATATGGCCTCGGTCGCCGCCGTTCCCCCGGCGAGGGGCCCGTGTACCCGAACCGATGGACGGTCGAGCGCTCCCCGATACCCGCCGGATACAGAGGAGCCCGCCTCTCCTGAGGCCGGCGGGAGTCGGGTGACTACCGGCCCCAGGCCTGGCGTGGATCCGCTGGGTCAGTGCCCCGCTCGTCGAGCGGGCATGGCCGGTCGCGCCCCCGTCGGCGTCAGCGTGACCGAGCACGGCCCGTTCGGCTCACAGCGCGCACAGCGCCTGGTGCGTTGGGGCAGTGCCGGGGCCGACCGCATCACGTGCCCCGGCGCCTTCCGGCGGAACCGGTCGCGACGACGGCCGGTACCGCCTCGTAGGCTGCGTTCATGAATGAGACCCAGACGCCCCGCGACGCCTTCGCGCTGCTCATGGCCGGCAACCAGCGCTTCGTCTCCGGCACCCCCGATCACCCGAACCAGGACGCCACCCGCCGCACCGAGACCGCACCGTCCCAGCAGCCCTTCGCCGTGCTGTTCGGGTGCTCCGACTCCCGGTTGGCCGCCGAGATCATCTTCGACCGCGGCCTGGGCGACCTGTTCGTCGTCCGCACCGCCGGGCATGTCGCCGGTACGGAAGTGCTCGGCAGCATCGAATTCGGCGTGAGCGTCCTCAACGCGCCCCTGGTCGTCGTCCTCGGCCACGACTCGTGCGGCGCCGTCGCCGCGGCCTGCTCCGCCCTGGAAGACGGACAGACTCCCCGCGGCTTCGTCCGGGACGTCGTCGAACGGGTGACCCCGAGCGTGCTGGCAGCCCGCGCCGCCGGACGCGAGACGGCCGAGGAGATCTTGGCCGAGCACATAGAACACACCGTGGACCTGCTGCTCGAACGCTCCCGTGTGCTGGCCGAACGGGTCGCCGACGGCCGCCTCGCCGTGGTGGGACTGTCCTACCGGCTTGCCGACGGCAGTGCACAGCTCGTCGCCACCCGCGGCATCGACGCGGCCGTCCCCACCGGGTCCTGACCGTCCCGGGCGTAGCCGCTCACCGGGAGGGCCGGGGCCCCGCGGCCCGCAGCAGCCGGTTGGCGATCGCCAGCCCCAGCCCCTCCTCCAGCGGCAGGGACGCGATGATGAGGTCGCACCCTTGCTGGTCGAGCTCGCGCAAGAAGCCGTACAAGCCGTGCGCGTAGGCGTCCATCGAACCGGGGACCGTCACCACGGCGTGCGCCTTCACCGGGACGTCTGTGAAGGAGGCAGGCACAAGGACGCCGACCTTGTGCCCCAGCCCTTGTGCGAGCTCGGCCTCGGCAACGACCGTCTCCGGCTCGACCAGCACGACCCGCGCACGCGGTGCGTAGTGTGACGGGTGCTGGCCCGGTACCCGGACATGACTGGTCAAGGGCACCGCGATCGAGCGCCCCAGCACCGCTTCGAGATCCTCGCGCGTCACGCCGCCGGGCCGCAGGATGCTCGGGATCTCGCCCGTGACATCAACGATGGTCGACTCGACGCCGACCTCGCACGACCCGCCGTCGAGCACGAAGTCGACGGCATCACCCAGTTCCGTACGGACGTGCTCGGCCGTGGTGGGGCTGACCGAGCCGAAGCGGTTGGCGGACGGGGCCGTGACGCCGCCACCGAAGGCCGACAGGAGCGCGAGGGCGACAGGGTGGGCGGGCACGCGTACGGCGACCGTCTCCAGCCCACCCGTCGCTTCCAGGGGCACCCGGGAGCCGCGCCGCAGGACCAGGGTCAGCGGTCCCGGCCAGAAGTGTTCGGCCAGCACGCGCGCAGTCGCAGGCACGCTCTCGACCCAGTCGTCCAGATGCTCCGCGGCGGCGATGTGGACGATCAGCGGGTGGGAGGGCGGACGCCCCTTCACCTGGAAGATGCGAGCGACGGCGGCAGGGGACTCGGCGTTCGCGCCCAGACCGTAGACGGTCTCGGTCGGAAGGGCCACCAGACCGCCCGCGCGCAGCACCTCGGCCGCCTGCTCGATGTCACTGGTCGTTGCCATCGCCATCGCAATACTCCACTGTTGCGCTCCCACGTCCATGACCTCGCCGGCAGCTGCCGACAAGACCGCGCACGTCCTACAGCCCTCATTGTGCCGACCCGGTCCGGTGATCCCTCTGCGGGATGCACCCCTTCGCGAGCCGGCCCCACCGGCCCCGGCTCGCAGCAGTGCGCGGGGCTTGCACGACGATCCAGACCTGTGCGCCAAGTTTCCCCAGCAACGGGCGAGCTGACCAATCCGGAGGCAGCCCGGGCTCGAATCACTCACGAGGAGATTTCTGTGAGGTGACCCCGTGACTGACGAAGAGTTCGAGCGGCTCATGGTGCAAGCGCGGGCGGAGGCACGCCGAATCTCCTTTCCCGCCCCCGCCAGCGACGATGACGCGGAGTACGCCTTCCACCCGCAGCATGCCGAATTCGGGGCATCGGCCCACTGACGCGAATGCCATCTACCAGCCTGCACAGCCGGGGGACAGCCCGGTGGTCGGGGCGAAGTCCGCGGAGCGGGCACCCCCCTGCCACGGACGTGGCGCAGCGCAGCCAGTTTCTCGCGCGCTCGCTGTTGGAGCGGTCTTTTGTCGGGCCCCGGCGTGAGATGGACGCCGACGTGCCGAACCTGGACGGCTCCGGCACCGCATTCTTCACCTTCTGGCCGAGCGCGTTCGGGACATTGAGTACGACGGCGGTCCGCTCTCCCGCCCGTCTGGGTGCTGTCACGTTTCTGCGGTGAAATGCCGCCCCCAGGCGGGTGAGTGTGTGCGAAGGGACCTGCCGGTCCTGTAATGGCGGCGCTACAAGCCGAGTGTGATCAGAACCCTGCTGCGGAGCTCGTCCGCGCTCTTCCTCGCCGTTGTGTCCCTCCTTCCCGTCCCCGCGTCCGCGGCCGAGGACCGGCACGGGGCGGTGCGCCCCGACCCTGTCGTCTTCGTCCATGGATGGAACTCCGACGGTTCGACCTGGAGGATCATGGCCGACCGTTTCCGGGCGGACGGCTGGCCGGCCGGTCACCTCGACCCGTGGACCTACGACGCCACACGGTCCAACGCCACCACCGCCGCACGGCTGGCCGAGGAGATCGAGCGCGTCCTGGAGCGCACCGGAGCGGCCAGGGTCGATGTCGTCACCCACTCGATGGGCGCGCTGTCCTCCCGCCACTACCTCAAGAACCTCGGTGGCACCGCCAAGGTCGACGCGTGGGTCTCCCTGGCGGGACCCAACCACGGAACCGACGCCGCACGCTGGTGCGGCGGCGCCCCCTGCACGGAGATGCGCCCGGGATCCGACTTTCTGAGCGCTCTCAACTCCGGTGACGAAACCCCCGGATCCCTCCGCTACGCCACCTGGCGCTCACCGTGCGACATGGTCATCAGCCCAGGCAGCAGCGTCGCCCTCAATGGTGCGGTCAACAACACGACCGGCTGCCTGGGCCACAGCGACCTGCAGGCCGACCAGACGGTCTACGAAGAGGTCAAGAAGCACCTCCGATAGACAGCGCAGCACTGCGGAAACCGCCCGCCTCCGGTACCAAGGACGAGGGCGTGCCCTCGGCTCCAGAACGCCGACAGCACTGGCCAATTCGAGACGGTGGTGGGCGGCGCTGTTGGTTGTGTGCGGGGTGGGCGCAGCGCGGTTGGTGGGACCGGGGTTGCCAAGACCGGAAAGACCGGTCGGGTAATGGAGCCCGCAGCCGATGCGATCCCCCTCGATCCGGGCTGGCGAAGACCGCGCGGGAGGGAGCCGCGGACGGGGACGGTCTCAGTGCGGGAGACGGCCCAACGGCCGCGCAGACAGATGCCGGGCGGAACGCCCGGCGGAGACTGCCGCGGGGTTCGGACGTCACCGACATGTGATTCGGAAGCGCTGGACCTGCTCCAGGTCGACGACGCGCCATTGAGCCGGGTCGAGCCCCCCTTGATGAGGCTCAACGCATCCTCCTGAGCTTCTACGCGGTAGGCCGCATCATGGCGTGTGCCGGCCCGGCAATGGTCATGTCGACAACGGCCTCGGTAGCCGTCGGCGGCGACCGTACGAGCGCGCTCGCGCTGCTCGTCGAGGCCGACGAGTTCGTCGAACGCCGCCCGCAGGCCCTCGGCAGGCTCTTCACCCTCAACGGCCACCAAGGCCAGGGTCGTCGTCCGCAGTCCTGCGGGGTAGTGACCGCGGCCCCGCCACGTCCCCGCATATCCCGTTGGAGGACGGGGCGGGGCTGCTGGTAGCGTCCGTCTGCTGGTCACCGGTAGGCGACACAGCGGTTTACAAGGGGGGAACAGTGGCAACTCGTCGTGCACTGCTGGCCTGTGCCGCAGCGCTGGCCGCCGGCAGTCTCGTACTGGGCGGCACCACTGCCGCGCACGCGGACAGCGGAGTCACCGGCATCACGGTCCAGGAAGCTCACAACGACTGGACCAACAACGGTAAGATCGTCCTGGCCTTGACCGCGCCGAGCGCCGTCAAGGACGTCAAGGTCAGCCTGTACTCGATGGCAACCCAGCAGACCGTCGCCACGGTGGGGAACTTCGAACTGACCTCCGGCACCGCCGAGAACGGTACGTGGAAGAACCGCGGGCGCATCCAGTTGCCGGACCTGGGCAACTACCGCATCGACGTGTCGGCCTCCGACGAGGGCGGTGACACGCTTTCCGCCGCCGGCGCGGGCTATTTCTCCTACGCCGTGCAGACGAACATGAAGGACACGAAGGTCGACCGCACCACGGTCGATTACCAGCACCGCAGCGTCACCATCAGCGGTCACCTGATGGGCCAGTGGCCGGGTTCCGGCGCCATCACCCCGATGGGCGGGCTGACCGTGGCGGTCAGCTCGTACGTGGAGTACGCGGAGGTGACGACCGCTGCGGACGGCAGCTTCTCCGCCACGCTCCCGGTCACCGACCAATACCAGAACGGCATCGAAGCGGCCTTCCAGTACGACCCGAACCACATCTTCTACAACCATTCCTCCTCGAAGACCTTCCCGATCACGGTGAAGAAGACCGCCACCAAGATCGTCGAGACTCCGAGCGAGCGGAAGGTCCCGTTCAAGGGCACGGTGAACTCGACCAGCGCCACCCTGCTCTGGAACTCGCCCACCGGCTGGCAGCCGCTGGCCGACAAGAAGGTGGCCTCCAACTCCTTCGGCGACTTCGTCGAGCGCACCACGGACGCAGGCGGCAACGCGCTCTTCCCGGCAACCCAACCGCTCTGGAGCAACTCCCCGATCGCGGTCGGCTGGCACAGCGACGACCTGTTCCTGGCCGACGCCCGTGCGAGCGTCGACATCATGGTCGTACAGCCCGCCGCGTTCCGGTCCCTCACCGCGACCCGCTCCGATGCCGCGACCGTGGAGATCGGCGGAAGCATGAGGTTCGAAGGCAACTCGACGCCGGGCACGATCCCGGTGAACATCCAGTACTCCGCCACCGGCAAGGGCGGCTGGACCACCGTTGCCACCGTGCCGGATGCACGGTGGAACGGTGAGGGCTACGCCTTCTCCACCACCGCCCCGCAGACAGACGCGGGATACTGGCGTGCGACCTACACCGGCGCGCCGCAGTTCGAGAACGCCGTGAGCCAGGTCGTCTACGTCGCCGCTCCCTGACGGCCTCCCGCGCCGGTCCGCAGCCCCCGTGGCCGGGGCCCGGTCCGCGAGCACGATATGACGACGGCCCCGCCTGCGGTTGGCGAATTCGAGGGGTCGTGGCAATACCGCTGGTCATGCAGCTGTTGTGAGGAGCTTGGCGAGGCGCTCGGCTGGGGTTTCCCAGTCGAGCGCATTACGTGGGCGGCCATTGAGTTCGCCTGCGACGGCGTCCAGGTGCTCGGGGCGGTGCTCGGGGCGGTGCCGGGGGTCGGTGGCCATGGGGAAGTGCCGCCGCAGCAGTCCGGCCATGTTCTCGTTGGACCCGCGCTGCCAGGGGCTGGAGGGGACGCAGATGGTGGACCGTTGCACTCATGCCACGCTCACCGTGCTGGTAGTTCAACGAGCCAGCGAGATACGCCGGTACAGCAGTGGAGTATCTCCTCCCCGTGGCAACCGGCTGGCACCTCACCACGGATGTCACCGTCACCAGCCGGTCACCGTCCCGGATTCATCACGGTCCACCTCACCACTAACCCACCAACTCACCGGTGACCGCTTCCACCGGCCGGCTACGGGGCCAGCACCGACGGACGAGCGGACCGACGGACGTCCGTGCAGCCGCGCGCTCGTCCAGTACATGGTCACCCGTGTCGGTCACCGCGATCCAGGCCCCAGCCTCCCGGTCATCGAGCGCCTTCGTTTCCGAACGCGCCGGAGGAAGGCTGGCTTGGTTGATGTCCGTGGACAGCGTTTGTCGACGGTTTCCGGAAGTGGTTGGTGATCAACCAGACCCGGGATGTGGATGAGACGAAGGCACTGTGGATGCGAACGTGGGAACGGCCAGTCACCCGCAGGTGGCTGGCCGGCGAGCAGGTGGTGGCAGCGAGAGCAGCCTTGATGTTCGTGTGGTCCCGACAGGCGTTTAATCACTTGACCCGGCCCGTACGGTTTTCGGGTGAAGGACTCTCTGATCAACGAACTCCGCACCGCGTATGACGCCCAGCTCCGTGGCGTCACCCCGCCTGGCGGCAGTACCCGAATCGAAAATGACGGCCCGTTGACCCGTGTCGTCGGGTGGCACCGCGGCTTCGTCACGGGCCCACGCGACCTTGGTGTGCGCGGGGCAGAACTCGACACGCTCATAGCGCGGCAGCGCGACTTCTACGCTGCCCGCGGTGAGGCGGTCGAATGGAAGACTCGCGCCCATGATCTCCCCGCCGACCTCACCGACCGCCTCACGGCGGCCGGCTTCGTTGCCGAGGACAGCGAGACCGTGCTCATCGGGCAGTCCGCAGCCTTGGCCGCAGACCCCGTCCTGCCCAGCGGCGTGACGCTCCGCCGTGTCACCGCCAGGTCAGACCTTCAGCGCATCGCCGCTATGGAGAGCGCCGTCTGGGGCGAGGACTGGGGCTGGCTCGCCGACGACCTGGCCGCCCGGATCGAGAACGCCCCAGAGAACACCATCGTGCTCGTCGCCGAGGCACGCACCGAAGTCGTCTGCGCCGCCTGGCTGGTGTTCAAGGACGGCATCGACTTCGGCGGCCTCTGGGGTGGCTCTACGCTCAAGGAATGGCGCGGGCAGGGAATTTACCGGGCCATGGTCGCTCACCGAGCCCGACTCGCGGCTGCCCGCGATGTCCCCTACGTCTACGTCGACGCCTCAGCCGACAGTGCCCCGATCCTTACCCGCCTTGGCCTGCACGCGGTTACCACGACGACGCCCTACGTGTGGTCGCCCTGAGATCAGTCGGCCTTGGCCGGCTCTTCGACTCGTGCGCGGGCGCTGGCGAGGCGGTAGGAGTAGGAGTCGGTGCCGGTCTCGATGATGGTGCCGTTAATGCTAAGGCGGTCGACGATGGCCGCGCAGAGACGGGGGTCTGTGAAGGTCGCTTCACATGGAGGGTGCGCATTGCGGCGCGCCGGGCTGGGGAGGCCGAGCCGCTTCGGCCTGTCACACCTGCTGCTTCCAGTAGGCCGCCCAGGCTCGCGCGGCGGCGATCGTCTCCTCCAAATCCGTCGTGCCGTCCTCCTGCAGGTGCTCCCAAGAGCGCGCTTCAGCCTCGGTAAGGACTCGGACCGCCTTGCGAGGGGCGTCGGCAAAGGCGGGGATGGTCTGCGCCCATCGGGCGGCCTGCTCGACCGTCTGCCTTCCGTCGAGGACGAGCCGAAATCCCCACAGCGCCGCGTCGATCCACGCTGGGCCGCGGATTGCCCATGCCCAGTCGATCAACCAAACCCGGCCTCCCCGGTCGACCATGAAGTTGCTGGCGGCCGGGTCGGAGTGCACGAAGCGGTCACCGATCAAGAACGGTTGGTCGGACGGGGCACAGTAGTCACCCCACCGCTCCCACGCCGTCCGTCGCACCACCTCCGGAGCAGGGAGCAGGCTCAGCTCGCGCAGAACGGCGGCGACCGATTCCAGATGGTCACCGTCGTCACCAAAGTAGGTCCATGCCGAGGCGTTGAGGCCCTCGAAGCACAACAGAAGCCAACCACCCGCCTCCTCCTGCCACAGTATCCGTGGCGCGCTGAGGGGAAGGAACGAGTTCACTGCCGACTCGGCCCGCAACTCGTCGACCCTCTCGTGGTCCAGCGGCAAGCCCTTGATGAAGACCATCCCGTCGCCCGACGACGGCCAGAACCAGGAGGCGAGCGCGGAGCTGGTGCCATTCTCCACCGCCACGCTCTGGCATCCTTCTCCCACTCGGTCCGCGATCGTCTGCCGGGTCGCCTCCGGCAGCGCTTCGAACGGGAGACGATCAACGCGCATGACCGTCAGCGCCTGCGCTGCTGGGGGTTATTCGGCGGGAACGGCGGGTTCTTGTCCGGGCGGGTGGGAGCGGTATCCGGCCTCGGCTTGGGCGGATTGGACGTGGGGCGGGTGGACGCCTGGACGTCTGGCACAGCAAGTGTCATGGCGGGGAAGTTACCGCCAGCCGGTCATCCGCCGCCGGGCGTTGAACGGATTGGCCGAGAACGGCCCGTCGAGCCTTCTCGGGCTAGCCGCTCGCGCAGAGGGGATCTCTATGGCCTGTGTGCTGACGTGATCAGCTGTTGGGTTTTGCATTCCTGGTGGGTGGGATCCGGTAGGCCTGTGTTGGTGACGCGCATAACTCCGCTTCCGGGTGCTGCTGCGGCATCGTCACCCTGGGGCCTTCCGCGGTTTCCGGGGACCGAGACAGCCGGAGGGACACCATGGGTCCAGGGTGAGGGTGAGGGTGAGGGTGAGGGTGTGGGCGAGCGGGAGAGGTGGACGACGGACGAGTTCGGCGCCTGCCCCGAGGGTGCGGTAGGCGTTCTCCTGCAGGACGGCGCTGTGCCCGCTTCCGTGTACTTCACCGGACCGGACGCCTGATCCTGGCTGGCCCCCGAGCTGACAGGATCACCCAGCTCCTGCGGATCAGCGGCATGGACGCGGTGCTGGCCATCGCCGAGGGCATGCTGGTGCCCGGACCCTTCCCCTTCTTTGACTCATCGGTGTATGGGGGAGCAGTCCCCGCCCACCGAGCACTCCCAGGTGCTGGTGCGCTCTCGGTGCGGCGGTCGATCACCGCCCCTTGTCCTTCTTGCCCTTGGCCTTCCCGGGGATCTCTTTCGTCTTCCCCTCCGCGGGAGCCTTCGACCGGCGTTCTGTGGCCGGAGGCGCGGAAGAAGCGGCATGCGCCTGGGTTTGTTGGGGAGTGGAAGGTGCTGCGGCCGGCGACTGCGCTGGGGACGTCGAGGCGTCGGGGAGCAGCGGTGCGGGCACTGCTGGAGGGGGTCCTGCCGGGGCTGTCGCCTCGGTGTTCTTCGATATTGAGGGCTGCTCATGGGTGGGAGCGGTGACGGGTGGGTTCTTGGCTGCTGGGATGCCGCCCATCACGAGCGCGCAGGTGCCCGCGGCGCTCGCCGCCGCAAGCCCCCACCAGAGCGGACGGCGGCCTCGGGCAGTCCCAGTCCGTGACTGTTCGTGCGTTCGGGCGGCGTCAGCGGCGGAGGGCAGGGGGTGGGAGCGATGCCTGGTGGTGCTGTGGAGCGCGGCGCCGACTGGGGTGCGGGGTCGTGGTGTATCCGCCATGTCCTGCAGGCACTGGTGGACGGCGTCGGCGTCGGGGCGTGCCGCGGGGACCTGGTGCGTCATTTTTTCGAGCAGGCGGGCGAGGTCCTTCGGTAGTCCTTCAGGTATATGGGGGCGACGCAAGAGGTGGGCGGTCCCGATCTCCATGGGACTTCCCTGGTACTCGCGTCGGCCGGTGAGAGCCTCCAGGAGGGTCACTCCCAGGGCGTAGATGTCGCTGGCCGTACTGGCGCCTTCGCCCAGGAACTGTTCCGGGGCCATGTAGGCGAGGGTGCCGACAAGGGTGTCGGGCGCGCTGTGGGAGTGGTCGTAGATGGTTCTTGAGAGCCCGAAGTCGGCCAGGTGGGGCGAACCTTCCTCACCCAGGAGGATGTTGGAGGGTTTCACGTCGTGATGGATGACGCCGTGGGCGTGGACGTGATCGAGGGCCGAGGAGATGTCGGCACCGATCCTCACGACCTGGACGGGGCCCAGGGGGCCCGCGTCCATCCGGGTGCGCAGGGTGACGCCGCGGATCAACTCCGTGACCATGTAAGCGCCCTGGCCATGTCGGCCTGCGTCATAGACGGTAACCAGAGCGGGATGGGAAAGACGGGCCAGTGTGCGGGCCTCGTCGCAGAAGCGGTCGGCCGTGACCGTATCCGCGTCTACGCGGAACACCTTGACGGCCACCTCACGGCCCAGCACCTCGTCGATCCCGCGGAACACGTCCGCCGTCCCACCCGAACCTATGGGGCCCAGGAGCCGGTAACGGCCGCCCAGGACAGTCTCGCCTACAGGCGGTACTCCATGTTCTGGGGCGGACCGGGCGGGCATGGGGTCCTCCTCTACTCACGGGCAGTGGCGCGCGCCTACCCCGCTCAAGTCGCGCTACACCAGGCTCCGGAAGTCCTTACCCGGCATACGGGAAAAGCGCCGGCCAGCACTCAAGCGGCGGCTCCGTCTCCAGTAGCCGGTGACGGCTCAGGAAGCGTCGGTCCGGCTGAGCCGTAGGCGGCCGGTTCGTTGGCGGCGTCCGCGCGTAGGCGGTTCAGCAGTCGTCCGGCCTGGGTACGCTTGCGCGGGTCGGCGGCGGCCCGCCGCCCCCGATTCCCACGACACCGCCCTTCTCGCGCTCGGCGTCCAGCTTCCGGGGAGTCGGCATGAGCCCACTGGATCTCACCGTCCGGGATACCCGAAAGGCCCCGAAGCACGGGATCCGGGCGGTGCCGGTGACGGAGTGGCATCCCGGCGGCGGGATCCGCTGCGCGGAACTGGCGCGCCGCCGGCGCACCGGCGCCACGACGGCCACCGCGCCGCGAGCCTGACCTCGCACGGCCTGTCCGGGGAGAACGAACGATCCGTGAAGTCCTCCCCGGACGCCGGGTGGCCACTACCGTGGTGGCGAGACCCGCCAGGAGGAGCCCGTGACCGCTCAGCCCGAACACACACCCGCCCACTCATACGCACCCGCGCCCGGCGCGCCGGCCGAACTCCTCGCCAAGCTGCGCGCCGACCAGCGCGCGGCACAGTGGGTCCCGGCCTTCGAGAGGGAGTGGGCGGCCGCGCTGGAGGCGTCGCGCCGCACATTTTCCCTGGCCGGGCTCTACACGGTCGTCCAGGACTGGCAGGGCCGCCTCGCCCACGCGCCGGCGGTCGACGCGTTCGTCGCTTCCGGATGTGACGACAGCGACGCCATCGACATGGCGGAGCTGCGGGGACGGCGCCGGTGACCGAACAGCCGTACGCGGTCCGCTTCTCCGCCCCCGCTGCGAAGATCCTCGACACTCTGCCCGAACACGCCGAAGACATCGTGTGGGACGTCCTGGACGCCGCCGCGGCCGACCCGTGGGGCTTCCGGCCCTGGCACGGGAACGACCCGGAGGGCGAGGACGTGCGCTACGCGTCCGTCGGCCAGTTGTCCCTCACCTACTGGGTGAACCGGCCCCTGCACCGGCTGACCGTCCTGAGCGTCATCTGGCTCGGATAGAACCCGGCCCCTGCCCAGCAAGAGCTGACCGCTCTGTGTCACCGCAGGTATCTTCCGGCGGCGATCGGACCGTAGGGGGGCCAGCAGCGGGACCCGTTGCGTGGAACGGGTCCTGCCGGCCCTCTCCGACTGTGGCAGTCGGCTATGCGAACAGGGGAAATCGGGCGGCGTCCACACCCAAGCGCTCCCGGTCGTTAGGAGACAACGACGCGCGCCCGGTCGCCACGCGCGCGTACTGCGCGTCGTCCCACGGCACCGGCACCGGGCGGCCCAGTAGCCCGTCCAACGTACGGCGCGTTTGGCCGAGCCCTTCCGCCGAGGGTCCTCGTGCATCGGGAAGCGACACGACGAGGTCCAGATGGTGGATTGTCGCCTCGACGGCCAGCGTGCGGATCAGATCACCGGCACTCAGCACGTGGCCCTGGGTGGCGACGTACTGGTCGGGCGCCGCACCGGCCGCGGCGTCAACCACTGCGGCTGCCGTCTGCGAATACAGCTCGTACAGCTGATCGACGTGCAAGAACATGCTGGCGACGACCCGCGTGAACCTCCGGCCGTTGGCCGCGCCCACGGCGTCCGGGCGCCAATCCTCCCAATAGGTGACCGCGTCGCGGTCCGGCGTCCTTTCGGCAGGCGTGTGCAGCGCCACCAGGCCGCGTTGCGCGTCGCTCAGGCAGTGGAAGACCAGGTCGCGTACCGACCAGCCGGCGCAGCCGGTCGACAGCCACGACCGCTCATCTGTGATGGTCGTGACGACGGCGTCGAAGGCACCGTAGGCCGCGCGCAGTACGTCGGCCGGACGCTGTCCTTCTTCCTCGTAAGGCATCCCCGCGAGGATAAGACGGCGGCCTGTCAAAGGACACCCCGCCGGCCCACCCGTCCGCGTCGGAAAGAGGTATTCGGGCCGGGTGGCCGCTGCGCGTATGAGCCGACCGGAGCTGATGGCGTCTCGGGGCGACCTCCACTGGCCCGCCCCCGGTCAGCCGCCTGGGCGTGTGGGACGGGCCGGGTTGGGGTGCGGCTGCCCTTGGCGGAACGTTCCCGCGGTGCGGGAGATTGTCGAGGCGTAGGAGCGGTGGGAGTCGGCGACGACCTCCTGGTCCACCGTCCGCCGGCCCGGTTCCCGCAGATCGCGGACTTCAACGCCCTCATCTACCTACGCACCCGTCTGCACACCCGATGTCGGACAGCTCATGAGCCGTCGCCCCGTAGAGCCGTCCTGTCGGGTCTGTCGGAGGCGAGCGCCTCCCGGCCGATGCACGCCAACGGCCAGGTGCCGCTGGCACTCATGCCGCGCAGGTCGGGGGCGATGGCGGTGAAGTGCCTGGCGAGAGCGGGCATGGCCAGGCGTCAGCTGTACCAGAACTGGGGCCAGCCGGGCAGGAGCAGCAGTGGCTGGCCGTCGCCGCCGACGACGGCGGCAGGGTCACTTCCCGGATGGTGACGTGCGGCTGGTGAAGGTGTCGGCGAACCCGGCAGGCAGGCTCGGGACGTCGATGACGGTGGACGTCATGGGGGTTTCTCCTTGGGACGTGAAACGCGGTCTTGGAGGTGGCGGTTCCTGGGATCAGCGGGTGGCGCGGTGCAGGAGTGCTTCGGAGGCTTCCAGGAAGCGCTCGTTGTAGTGCGTGTTGAGTCCGGCGCTTGGCCGGATGGCCTGGGCTTTGTTGTTGAACATCAGGGCGGTGCGGCCGTTGAGGTCGTCAGTGAAGAGCAGGGGGACGATCCTGGCCGCGTAGGTCTGGGGGGAGGGGCCGGCCAGTCCGACCACGGCTTCGGCCAGACGGTGCAGAAGGCTGCCCTCCCCCAGGTAGTTGGAGCGGATATCGGTCTTGATCAATCCAGGGTTCAGGCCGAAGTACGCCGGCCCGGGCAGTCTGCGGTGCCCTGCGAGTACGAGGATCTCGTTGCCGGCGACGGTGTTCATGTGCGCGGCCATCGGCTTGTAGCCGTGCGCGGAGTTCAGGTCGACGAGCCGGCCGATGTTGCCGTTCCCGGGTGCTCCCATGATGAACACCCGCGGCTGGGGCGCGCTGTCCGGGCGGCCGGTTCCCAGCCTGGGGCTGAGGCCCTGCAGGAGGGCGAGGCGGCTGAGGTAGCTGACGGCAAGGTCCCGCTCGATTCCTTCGGCGGTTTCCTCCCGGGTCTTGGCGGCCATGATCCCCAGCGACAAGAAGGCGACGTCGTAGGTTTCCGCGGGAAGCTCCCTGCCGAGCCGGACCGCCTCGCGCATCGAGGACAGGTCCGCCTGGACGAACGTGGGCCGGTCGGTGGCGTGGTCGCGGAAGGTCCGTCCGACCACGGTCACCTGGGCGCCGAGGGCCAGGGCCTGCTGGGCCACGGCGCGGCCCAGGCCGCCTGTCCCGCCGCCGACGAGCACCCGCTTGGAGGTGAGGTCCAGCTGTTCGAGGGAGGGGGCACCGATGGTGGTCGTGCGGTCGACGGTGCCGTTCAGCCGCGCTTTGGGCCTCTTCGGTGCTGCCGAGCTGTGGGGGCGGGTGTTCATTGCGGGTGCCTTCGTTCCTTGGTCCGGTTGGTTGGGTGTGCCGGGTCAGGGCAGGGCGGGGTAGTCGGTGTAGCCGTGCTCGTCGCCGCCGTAGGTGGTGGCCCGGTCTGGGGTGTTGAAGGGGCCGCCGCGTTCGAGGCGCTCGGGCAGGTCGGGGTTGGACAGGAACAGGGCGCCGTAGGCAATCAGGTCGGCGGTGCCGTCCTCGATCAGGTCCAGCTCCTGGGGGCCGGTGGGCTCGGTGCCGGTGAACGGGTTGAGGATGAAGGTGCCCGGCCACTGGCGGCGCAGCCGAAGCGTCAGCTCTCGCGCCCCGGCGGCCTCCATCTGGTGCAGGTAGGCCAAGTCCAGCGGGGCCAGTGCCTCCACCAGGGCGGAGTAGGTTGCCTCCACGTCGTCCTGGTCGGTCTCGGCGATGTCGTTGAGGGGGTTGCCGGGCGACATACGGAAGCCGACCTTCTCCGGTCCGATCGCCTCGGCCACGGCCTTCGCCGTCTCCACCGCGAACCGGATGCGGCGTTCGGGGGAGCCGCCCCATCCATCGGTACGCGTGTTGGAGTTCGGGGCGAGGAACTGGTGGATCAGGTAGCCGTTGGCGCCGTGCAGTTCCACGCCGTCGAATCCGGCCTCGACCGCGTTGCGGGCGGCGATGGCGTAGTCGGCGATGGTCTGGGCGATCTCGGCCTCGGTCAGCACATACGGGGTGACGAAGTCCTGCGGGCCTTCGTTCGTGTAGACCTGGCCCGCGGCCCTGACCGCAGAAGGCCCGACGGGGGTCAGGCCCATCAGGCTCGGGTGGCCCACCCGCCCGGTGTGCATCAGCTGCAGGAAGACCACCCCGCCGCGCTCGTGAACGGCGCCGGTGACCTTCTTCCACGCCTCGATCTGCTCGGCGGAGTGGATTCCGGGGGTGTTCGGGTAGCCCTGACCGACCGCGGACGGCTGGGTGCCCTCGGTGACGAGCAGGCCGGCACCGGCGCGCTGCCCGTAGTAGGTGGCCATCAAATCAGTGGCGGACAGGCCCGGCCCGTAGGCACGGCTGCGAGTCATCGGCGCCATCACGATGCGGTTGGCCAGACGGGTACCGGCCAGGTCGTAGGGGGTGAAAGCCTTGTTCATGTCTCGTTCCTCGTTCGTACGGGCCCCTCGCAGGACCGTTGACATGGGTACGTTACCTGCTCGAACAAGTAAACCCGCTGGGGCATTCCGCCCCGTGCGACTCGGCTGCGGAGGGGGAGTTTTGCCACTAAACGGGCTCGGTCCTGGCCGGTCTGAAGCGATAGACTCGCGATATAGATGCCCGAGCAGTTACGTGAAGGAGCGCAGCATCACATGATCGGCCGAGACTCCGAGGCTTCCCGGCCTGACGCTGTCGAGGCGTCTCGCATGCCGTTGCCACCCTCGGTCCAGGCCGGGCCGATGGCCCACGCGATCATCCGAGTGGCCCGCCTGCACCGCATGCTCGCCGGGCAGCTGCTGCGCCGGGTCGGCCTTCACCCTGGTCAAGAACTGGTGATGATGCAGCTGTGGGATCTGGGGCCTCAGCGTCAGATCGACCTGGTCCGGCTGCTCGGTTCCGACGCGGCCACCATGACCCGCACCGTCAAGCGGCTCGAACACGCGGGCTTCGTTCGTCGGCGGCCCAGCCCCACCGACAAGCGGGCGACCATCATCGAGCCCACCGAGGCAAGCCTCGCCCTGCGCCACCGGGTCGACGAGGTCTGGGCGGAGCTGGAGGAATGTACCGCCGGGCAGCTGCCCGAGGAGCGGCAGGCCGAGGCTGTCCAGATTCTGGAGCAGATCGAGGCGAGCCTGGCCGTTGCCGCGGCCCGGCATGCGCAACAGGAAACCGGCGGCCAGGCGGCTTCACCTACGGGGCAGGCCCCTCAGGTGTAGCCGACACCCGGGTGCACAGTCGACCGATGTTTCGCCCTGATTCTGGCAGCCCGGATCCGTTTCGCGTCGTGTGGCTTTGATGTTTGACGAGAGCGGGGCTGCCCCCGCGCGTGCGCCGGGGCGGCCGTGCGGGGGCGGCGCGCGGGTGTGGCGGTGGGTCCTTACGGTTCGGGCGTTCCCGTGGGACCGGAGGTGGGGGGCAAGGCGCCGGGGTTGAGATGGGTGACCAGATGGTGGAGGAGTTGATGCACCGAGGTCCGCTCCTGGGGTTCCAGAACCGCCAGTGCCTCTTCATTGACCCGGCGGACCACATCTCGTGCCTGCTCCAGGAGGCGGGAGCCGTCGGAAGTGCTGTGCAGGCACAGGATGCGGCGGTTGGTGGGGTGGGGCGAGCGCGTGAGTAGCCCGCGGTCGGTGAGGCTGGCCACGGCAGAGCCCATGGACTGAGCGGTGATGCCGGCTTGACGGGCGGCATCGGCGCTGGAGATCCCCGGCCGGCGATCGGCGTGCTGGAGGGCGTTGTACTGCGCGAGATTCAGCTCGAGAGTGCGCAGTTCTTTCTCCAGGCGCGCGCCCATGGCCTGGGCGAAGTGCCAGGCCAGATAGCCGGTGTGCAGGGACTGCTCGTTCACGCGAGGGCCCTAACTTGTCAGGCCCATCGCCGTCGTGGGCACTGCCGCGCAGGCGCACCGGGTGGAGGACGCTCTGGAGCGGTCCGTATCCGGCGGGTTCGACGTGCGCACCTACAGTGGTGAAGCGGCGGCGCGCGAAGCGGTAGAGCACCGCGAGATATACGCCGCGTACCTCCCCGGCGACGGCCAGGACGGCGGCAAGTTGCTGTACGCGGGCGCCAACGGGCCTTCGGTCACCGGCACCCTCACCGCCGCCTTCGCTCAGACCGCAACCGCCGGTACGCGGCCCCCGACCGGCGAGGACATTCTTCCGGTATCCGACGGCGACACCCGCGGCCTGTCGGTGTTCTACGCCGCCTTCGGCCTGGTCCTGGCCGGCTACCTGTTCGGCTTGATGGCCTACCAGGCCGCACCCGCCCTGCGCTTTCGCCAGCGCATCGCCAGCCTCGCCCTCTTCGGCGCCCTCGGAGGCGTCATCATCGCCCTTCTGGCGGGAGACACCGGCTTCGGGGCCCTCCCCGGCTCCTTCGCCGGAACCGCCGCGGTGACCGGCCTGATGGCAATGGCAGCGGGCGGCGCGACCATGGCGATCGTGAAATGGACCGGATCAGCGGGCGCCGCCATCGCCTCTGTCGTACTGCTGATCTTCGGCAACGCCACCAGCGGCGGCGTCATGCCCGCTTCCTACCTGCCTGCCTGGCTGCATCCGCTGTCCGGCGCGCTCCCTGTCGGCGCGGGGGTGCGCGCTCTCCAAGGCATGTCCTACTTCCACGATGACGGCCTGCGGTCCGGCCTCGCCGTGCTGGCCGCGTGGATCATCGCCTGTGTGGCCCTCCTCTACCTGAGCGATACCCGCAGCGCGCGCAAGGCCCGGCTGCGCACCGGGTGACGTCCATGCCGGGGATCGGCGTCAGGATCGGAGCCCGCATCCTCATCGACGTGGGCGACGGATCCAGCTTCCCGTCCGCCGCCCACCTCGCCGCCTACGCCGGCCGCGCCCCAGCGACCCGAAGTTCCGGCTCGTCGATCCGCGGCGAACGACCATCCAGGCGCGGAAACAAGCAGCTCGAACGGGCTTTCTTCCTCTCCGCCCTCGCGGCCCTGGCCGACCCTGTCTCCAGGCCTACAACGACAAGATCAGCCAGGGCGAGCACCACACTCAAGCACTCCTCTGCCTCGCAAGAGGACGAGCGGACGTGCTCTTCGCGATGCTCCGCGACGGCACCTTCTACGACCTGCAACCCGCCCCATCAGCTTGACCGAACCCATAGGGCCACCCCCCCCGCCGTGGATCAGACCCTCTCTGAGGTGGACGAGAGAAGGCCGGCCGCCGGTGGAGGGCCGGGATTGGGGTACACGGGTCGACATGGCATCGAAGACGCAACACCTCAGGTTCCTGCGGGGCGTACGGCAACTGCGCCGAGTCCGCACCTTGTACACGGCAGGTGTCCTGTTGTGGGCGGTTGCCACGGTCTGGACGGGGTGGGTTCATCCCGGGAGCCGGCAGATGTGGGTATCCGCCCTTCTTTTGACAGTTTTTACCGGCCTGCTCGGCATGGCTTCCCTGTGGTTGCAGCGTCTCCAAGCCTCCGCAGGACACCTGCCGATGCATCACGCCGCACCCCGACGAGCCATCGCCCGGCGGCAGGTGAACGCCTGAGCCGCACGACAGGACGCTCACGCGACCAGACGGTTCCGGGGTTGCGGCGCGACTCCGTTGCAGCTGCATGGGGGGGCGATGACCATGGGCCGCTGCGGTGTGTCAGGAGTCCAGGAGAGTGACCAGCGACTGCTGCATGGAGCCGCTGGGTGCCTGCGTGGCTGCGGTGGCGGTCACATCGGGGTGGCACGAAGCGGCCAGCGGGTGAACGGCCAGTAAGCCTCTTACAACCTCACGCTGACGCGTGGTGAAGGACGAGGACGGCCTGGACGATCGCTGTGATCGGTTGGTGCTGCAGCGAAGCTTCCGCAGGAGACGCCAGCCCTGCAGGTCGGCGATGGCCTGCTCGCCGAGGCAGCGGATCTTGGTGTGCGTGCTGTTGTGGCGGCGCTGTCACCGCTTGAGGCGACAGCCGCGGAAGGGCACCCGGATGGAGCTCCCGGCGCCCTGGTATGCCTTGTCGGCACAGCACTTGAGGCCAGCGTCGGTGAGTGCTTCGACGATGCCGTGGGTGCGGGCGGCGGTCAGGTCATGGGTGGAGCAGGGCAGCGCCACGGTGAACGCCCTCTCGGTCAAGGCCGGCGCCTCCCGGCAGACCGAGGCCACCACGCCGTACACCGGCAAGGGCGACGGCAGCGAGTACAAGGAGTGCGCCGTCACCAGCGCGAGCATGAGCAGCTTCTGACGCACCGCCGCACCGCCGTGGCAGTGGCTACGCTGCCTCCGTGACCAGTGCAGAGGTGAGCCGCCGTCGACTGATGGCCGCCGGGTTGGCGGGGGCCGCGGGAGCACTGGGCGGGTGCGCGCGCTCTCCCGGTCCCGTCCGGCGGCTGCGGCTCGCCACGGGGCCCGTGGGCGGCCCGTACAACGCCTTCGGGCAGGCCCTGGCCCGGGCCGTCGCCGGCGGAGGCCGCGGGTTGGAGATCATTCCGGTGAGCACCGCGGCCAGCGTGGACAACCTGCGGAAGCTGGACGGGGGTTCCGTGGACCTCGCACTGGCCATGGCGGATGCCGCCGAGGACGCGGTGCTCGGCCGCGAGCCGTTCTCCCGGCCGTCCGGGGTGACCGCACTGGCCCGGGTCTACGTCAACTACACACACCTGCTCGTCCCGGCGGAGGGGCCGGTGCGGTCGGTGGGCGAGCTCGCGGGCCGGCCGGTCGCCGCTGGCGCGGCCGGCTCCGGGGTCCAGGTGGTGGCCGGACGGGTACTGCGGGCGGCCGGCCTGACCGGCGGCCCCTCGCCGGTGGACGAGCGGCACCTGGGCCTTGAAGACTCGGCGACGGCGCTGAGCGAGGGCGTCGTCGACGCCCTGTTCTGGTCCGGGGGCGTGCCCACCCCGGCGCTGTCCGCACTGGCCGCGCAGCGGGCCGTACGGTTCCTGCCGCTGGACGGCCATGTGAGCGCGCTGCGCGAGCGCTACGGCCCCGTCTACACGGCGGTCACCCTGCCGGCCGGGGCCTACCGGCTGACGGAACCGGTCGGGACCATCGGTGTCGGCAACTACCTCCTGGCCCGTGCGGGCGTGGCGGACGGGGCGGTCCGCGCCCTGCTCCAGGCCGTCTTCGAGAGCTGGAGCAGTCTGCTGGGCGAGGTGACGGCGGGCGCGCGGCTGGAGCCCCGCTTCGCCATCTCGACCGGGAGGGTGCCGCTCCACCCCGGCGCGGTCTCGTACTACCGGTCGGTGTACGGCTGAATCCTCACGCGGGCGGCGCCGGGGGCAGCATGAGCTCGACGACGAGGCCGTGGGGGGTGTTGCCGCTGACGCCCAGGCGGCCGCCGCTGCTCCGGGCGATCTCGTCGGCGATGGCCAGCCCCAGGCCGCTGCCGGGGACGTTCTGGTGCTCCGGCGAACGCGCGAAACGCCGTAGCAGTAGGCCGAGTTGTGCTTCCGGTACGCCAGGCCCGTCGTCGGCGACCCTTACGACGGCGCTGCCGTCCGTACCCCGCGTCGCCGTCACCTCGACCCGGCCGCCGGCCCCTACGAACTTCACGCAGTTGTCGAGGAGCGCGTCCAGGATGCGGCCCGCCGCGTCGGGCAGGGCCCGGGCCTGCAGCCCCTCGGGCAGGCCCGCGGCGGCCAGTTCCAGCCCGGCCTCGCGGAACACCGGAGTCCAGGCCGCCACCCGTTCCCGTACCGCCCGGGACACGTCCTGGTCCGCCGGCTCCGCCGCGCCGGATTCCACCCGTGCCAGCGCCAGCAGGCCGTCGAGCAGTTCTTCCAGGCGCTCGGCCTCGTCCAGGGCGCGGCGGTGCTCGGCGTGGCCGGGTCCGGGGGCGATGTGCGGTTCGACGTTCTCCAGCTGCAGCACCAGGGTCGCCAGCGGGTTGCGCAGCTGGTGCGATGCATCGGCCACGAAGTCGCGCTGGCGGCCGATGGAGTCGGCCAGGGCCTCGGCCATGGTGTTGAAGTGCCTCCGCAGCCGGCGCAGTTCCGGCGGCCCGGTGTCGGAGACGGCCCGGGTGTGCAGGCTCCCGGCCGTCAGCCCCTCCACGGCCCGGTCCAGATCGAGCACCGGGCGCATCAGCCAGCGCGCGATCCCCGCCGCCACCAGCGCCGCGGCCGCGAAGGCGGCGACCGCCCCGGCGGCGATGAGCGACCAGCGCGCGCTCACGTCCCGGCGCGCCGCGTCGGTCGGCACGGCCAACAGCACCGCCCCGCTCACCCGCTCGTCCCGGCCCACCGGCTCGGCGAGAACCACCGACGCCGGACCCCACGGGCGGACGACCGGCAGCCGGTCGGTGGAGCGGCCGGTGAGGGCCCGCCGCACGGCCTCCACGGCCTCCGAAGAGACGGCCGAGGCTGCGCCGGAGGCGGCGCCCGGGGCGCCGCCGGCCGCCGGGAGGCCAAGGGCGGGGGCCGCTCCCGCCCGTGCCACCGTTGCTCCCGCGGTGTCGACCACGAGCACTCCAGCGCCGTACAACTGGGCGTACCGGTCGATCTCGGCGGACAGCTCCGCCCGGTCGGCCCCGGTGCGCGCCCGGTCGGCGAGGTCCGCGAACCGCACCGCCTCCGAGCGCCGTTGCAGGAGCAGGTGCTCGGTCCGTCCGCGCGCGTACGCATCGGAGAGCGGAACGCAGAGCAGCAGCGCCGCGACTCCCATCAGGACCATCAGCACGGTGAGAAGCCTGCGCCTCACAGCCGGCCGTCCCCGGCTCCGGCCGCCTCGTCGGGCGCGGTCGGGCAGCCGAGCTGGTAGCCGAAGCCCCGTACCGTCCGCACCAGCTCCGAGCGGCCCGTCTTGGCGCGGATGCCCGCCACGTGGACGTCCAGCGAGCGGGAGGCGGCCAGGAGGACGTCGCCCCAGATCCGGTCCAGGATCGCCTCCCGGGCATGCACCTCCCCGGGCCGGGCGGCCAGGAACGCCAGCACATCGAACTCCCTCCGCGTCAGCCTCACCTCGTCCCCTGCGACGGTGACCCTGCGCCCCGCCGGATCGATCTCGACGTCCCCCGCGCGCACGGGGCGGCCCCCTGCCTCCGCCACGTCGGCGCCCGATCGCCCGGCGTGCGTGTCGGTCCGGCGGCGTACGGTGTCGATACGGGCCATCAGCTCGGCCATCCGGAACGGCTTGACGACGTAGTCATCGGCGCCGGCCCGCAGCCCTTGCACGATGTCGCGCTCCTCGCAGCGCGCGGTGACGACGATGAGCGGCGCGTCGCACACCGTGCGCAGGCGCCGCAGCAATTCCAGCCCGTCCAGGTCGGGCAGGCCGAGGTCGAGCAGGACGAACTCGGCCTCATGGACGAGCCGCAGGGCGTCCAGCGCGCGCCCGACCCTGCGTACGGTGTGCCCGCGCTGGGCGAGGGCGGTGCCGAGCGCGTGGGCCATGCGGTCGTCGTCCTCGACGAGAAGCGCGTGCATCGACAGATTCCCCGTACCCGGTCAGCCGTGACTCGTTGCCCGTCCGGCCGTTGCCGGACGAGCGGGCCCGGCGGGGCCCGGGGCGGCAGCTTACGGGAGCCGCCGCCCCGGGTCATCGGCTCGGTTCAGCGCCCGGCATCGACGGCGGCCGCCGGACGGTCCTCGCCGGCTGCCCGGGGCTCCTGCCGGTCGGTGTCCGCCTCGGAGCGGCTCAGGGCGGCGTTGCGGGTGTCGGGCATCAGCACGTACGTCACGAGGGAGACGAGCGCACAGCCGGACACGTACCAGAAGAACACCTTCTCGTGGCCGCTGTCCTTGAACCACAGCGCCACGTACTCCGCCGTGCCGCCGAAGAGCGCGTTCGCGACGGCGTACGGCAGCGCCACACCCAGAGCGCGCACGTGGGTGGGGAACAGCTCGGCCTTGACCGCCGCGTTGATCGAGGTGTAGCCGGTGACGATCACCAGGGCGAGCAGCGACAGCCCCAGCGCGGACCAGTACGAGGACACCGATCCGAGGGCCGTCATGATCGGGTACGTGCCGACGGTACAGCCGACCGCGAAGGTGATCAGCAGGGGGCGGCGCCCGATCCGGTCGGACAGCATCCCGGCGAACGGCTGCAGCACGGCGAAGAGGGTCAGCGCGGTGAAGCTGACCAGCGTGGCGGTCGTCTTCGGCAGGCCCGCACTGCCGACCAGGTACTTGGTGAGGTAGGTGGTGTACGTGTAGTAGGCCACCGTGCCGCCGAGGGTGAGCGCCATGACCAGACCGGCCTGCCGCCGGTGCTGCCACAGGGCCTTCAGCGTGCCGCGCGTGCTGTCGTCGTGGGCGTCCTCGCCCGACGACTCCTCCTTGAACGCGTCCGTCTCCTGGAGCCGGCGCCGCAGCCAGAAGACGACCACCGCGAAGAGGGCCCCGACGAGGAACGGGATGCGCCAGCCCCAGTCCTCCAGCTGGGCCGTGGTCAGCGTGTGCTGGAGCGTGATCAGGATGCCGAGGCCGAGGAGCTGGCCGCAGGTCATCGACACGTACTGGAAGGACGAGCCCAGCCCGCGCCGGTCGCGGGCCGAGGCTTCGGTGAGGTAGGTGGCGCTGGCCGCGTACTCGCCGCCGATGCTCATGCCCTGGAGCAGGCGCGCGAGCAGCAGCACCAGAGCGCCGAAGTAGCCGGCCTGCCCGTAGGTCGGGGCCACGGCGATCAGCAGGGCGGCCACCGACATCATGGTGACGGTGAGGGTGAGCGCGCTCTTGCGGCCGTGCCGGTCGGCGGCGCGCCCGAGGATCCAGCCGCCGACGGGCCGCATCAGGAAGCCGACGGCGAAGATGCCCGCCGTGTTCATCAGCTGCGTGGTCGGGTTGGAGCCGGGGAAGAAGGAGTCGGCGAAGTAGATGGCGAAGCTGGCGTAGACGAACCAGTCGTACCACTCGACGAGGTTGCCGAGCGAGCCCCCGATCAGGGCGAGGCGGCGCTTCTTGCGCTCGTCCCCGGGCGGCGGCGCGGGCAGGACGGCGGAGGAGGACATGGCGGCTCCAGTCGGAAGTCCCTGGTGGAAGACGGCGAAACGGCCCCGGTGGTGGGGGAGTGCCGACCAGAGCATGCGTCCGCCGCGGGAGCCGGACAAGGACCGGCACACAGATCTAACGTTCCGCTAAGGAAGCTCCGGCCGGTGGCGGGCAGTACGAGCGAGACGCTTCGCGTGGTCGCCGCAGGCGGCTTCGGCGGCCCGGATCCGGTGGTGGTCACGGCCGTCGCGAGGCGATGGGGCCGTCACCCCAGCGCGGCGAACCTGTCCACACATCGCAAGCCAGGTGACCGCGGCCACGGGTTGATCGCCATCGTCGGGGTAGGAGCGTGGCGTGCTGAGGATGCTGTGGGTTGCGTTGTTGGGTTGTTTTGCCGTCGCTGGGGTCGCTCTGGCGCTGCTGGTCTCGCCGTGGTGGTGGTTTGGCGGCGGGCCGCTGGCTGCCCTGCTGGTGCTCGCGGTGTGGGACCTGGTGCAGGCCCGGCATTCGGTGTTGCGGAACTATCCGGTGCTGGGCCACCTGCGGTTCGCCCTGGAGAGTATCCGCCCGGAGCTCCAGCAGTACTTCGTGGAACGCAACGTCGACGGCCGGCCCTTCGACCGTGACACCCGCAGCATCGTCTACGAGCGGGCCAAGGGCACCGACGCGGAGGAGGCGTTCGGGACCGAGCAGGACCTGTACGCGGTCGGCAGCGAGTTCCTCGTTCCTTCGATGGCACCGCGTCCGGTGCGCGAGGACGCGCCGCGGGTGCGGATCGGCGGACCGGACTGCACCAAGCCCTATGACATGGCGCTGCTGAACGTGTCCGCGATGAGTTTCGGGTCGCTGTCCTCGAACGCGATCCTCGCTTTGAACACCGGCGCGGCGATGGGCGGTTTCGCCCACGACACCGGCGAGGGCGGCCTGTCCGACTACCACCTGCGGCCGGGGGGCGACCTGGTCTGGGAGATCGGCACCGGGTACTTCGGCTGCCGCACCGAGAAGGGCGACTTCGACCCCGTGATGTTCGCCGAGAAGGCCGCGCACGAGCAGGTGCGGTGCGTGTCGCTGAAGCTGAGCCAGGGCGCGAAGCCCGGCATCGGCGGGGTCCTGCCCGGTGCCAAGGTCGACGCCGAGATCGCCCAGGTCCGCGGTGTCCCGCAGGGCAAGACCGTCATCTCCCCGCCCTACCACCGGGTCTTCTCCACCCCGCGCGAGCTGGTGGCCTTCGTGGCCCGGATGCGGGAGCTGTCCGGCGGCAAGCCGACCGGCTTCAAGCTGTGCGTCGGTTCCCGCAGCCAGTTCCTGGCGGTGTGCAAGGCGATGCTGGACGAGGGCGTCACGCCGGACTTCATCATCGTCGACGGCGCCGAAGGCGGCACCGGAGCGGCCCCCCTGGAGTTCGCCGACAACGTCGGCATGCCACTGACCGAGGGGCTGACCACCGTGCACCAGTCCCTGTTGGGCACCGGCCTGCGCGACCGCATCAAGATCGGCGCGAGTGGGAAGGTCGCCACCGGCAGCGACCTCGTCAAGCGGCTGCTCCAGGGCGCCGACTACACCAACGCCGCCCGCGCGATGATGTTCGCGGTCGGCTGCATCCAGGCCCAGCGCTGCCACACCAACACCTGCCCGACCGGCGTGACCACCCAGGATCCGCGCCGGGCGCGCGCCCTGCAGGTGGCCGACAAGTCCCAGCGCGTCCAGCGCTTCCAGGAAGCCACCGTCAAAAGCGCCTTGCAGATCATGGCGTCCATGGGGGTGGACGAACCCGCCGAGCTGACCCCGCACATGCTGCGCCGCCGCATGGACCCGGTCACCATCCGCTCCTACGCCGAGCTCTACCCGCCGCTGGCACCGGGCGAGCTGCTCCACCAGGCGCCGCAGTCCTGGGCGGCGGACTGGAAGGCCGCGGACCCCGACCGCTTCACGGTCTGACCCGGCCCCATTCCGCGCCCCGTCCCACTTTCACGACAAACCGGAGGACTCTTCCCGTGGCACGCACCGTAGCCCGTGTGATCATCGACGCCCTGCAGGAACTGGAGGTCGGTCACGTCTTCGGCGTCGTCGGCGACGCGCTGAACCCGCTGACCGACGCCATCCGCACCACCGACGGCCTGGAGTGGGTGGGCTGCCGCCACGAGGAGGCCGCCGCGTTCGCCGCGAGCGCCCAGTCCCAGCTGTCCGGGAAGCTGGGGGTGTGCATGGGCACCGTCGGCCCGGGCGCCATCCACCTGCTCAACGGCCTGTACGACGCCGCGAAAAGCCGCACACCGGTGCTGGCCATCGCCGGCCAGGTACCCCTGGCCGAGATCGGCAGCGACTACTTCCAGGAGGTCGACAATGACCTGCTCTTCCGCGACGTCGCCGTCTACCGCGCCACGGTCACCTCCCCGGACCAGATGCCCCGGCTGCTCGAGGCCGCCGTGCGCGCCGCGATCGGCCACGGCGGCGTGGCGGTGCTGACGGTCCCCGGCGACCTGGGCGATCAGGAACTGACCCAGGACCGTCCCGCACGCTTCCCCCGCACCCGCCAGCTCACCCGCCCCGACGAGCCCGGCATCCTCCAGGCGGCCGAGATCGTCAACGCCGCCCAGAAGGTGACGCTGCTGGTGGGCCGCGGGGCCCGGCACGCCCACGAGGAGGTGCTGGCCCTGGCGGAACACCTCGCCGCGCCGATGGTGCTCACCCTCAAGGCCAAGGAGGGCTTCGAGGGGGAGAACCCCTACCAGGTCGGCCAGACCGGCCTGATCGGCAACCCGGCCGCCGCCGGCGCCCTCGACGAGTGCGACACCCTGCTGATGCTCGGCACCGACTTCCCCTACCGTGACTGGTACCCCACCGACTGCCGGGTCGTGCAGATCGACGCCCAGGAACAGAACCTCGGCAAGCGCGTACCCATCGACGCCGGACTGGCCGGCGACACCGGCGCCACCCTGCGCGCCCTGCTGCCGCACCTGGACGCCAAGCCCGACCGCGCACACCTCGATACCGCGCGCAACCACTTCGCCACCTGGCAGGCCGGCCAGCAGCGGCTGGCCGACCCCGGCCACGACACCAAGCGCTGGACCGGACGGCTGCGCAGCGCCCTGGACAACCGCGACCACGACATTCGCCCCGAGGCGCTGGCCGCCGTCGTCGACGCCTGCGCCGACGACGACGCGATCTTCACCTCCGACACCGGGATGGCCACCGTGTGGCTGTCGCGGTTCGTGACCATGCACGGCGACCGCCGCCTCATCGGCTCCTACAACCTCGGCTCCATGGCCAACGCCATGCCCCAGGCCATGGGCGCGCAGCTGTGGGCACCGGACCGGCAAGTCGTGGCGTTCTGCGGAGACGGCGGACTGAGCATGCTGCTGGGCGACCTCATGACCATCAAGACCTACCAGCTGCCGGTGAAGCTGGTCGTCTTCGACAACCGACGGCTGGGCATGGTCAAACTCGAACAGGAACAGGCCGGACTCGCAGAGTTCGGCACCGAGCTGGACAACCCCGACTTCGCGGCGGTGGCCACCGCCCTGGGTCTCACCGGCATCCGGGTCACCGACCCGGACACACTCGAAGACAGCGTCCGCCGCGCCTTCGCCACCCCGGGGCCGGTCCTCCTCGACGTGCTGACCAACCCGCAGGAAGTCGCCGTCCCCGGAAAGCCCACGGTCCAACAGGGCTGGGGCTTCGCCATCGCCAAGGTCAAAGAGATGCTCCAGAGCCACGAGGGCTGACCCCCTCCGAGGCTGCTCAATCAAGTGCCAGGCCGTGGGCTCGGGCCGCAGGCGTGAAGACTGTCAGGGGCGGTTCATGCTTGGGGTCTCACTCCCCAGGCAGCCCAGCGCCTGCATGGCCTCGCGCTCTATCCGTGAGAGATCACCGAGGACCGAGCCGGCCCGGACCAGGCACTGAGCATCGCCCGATTCGCCAGCCTTCGTGATCAGTGCTGCTACTTCCGTCCAAAGGGTGGCTGCCTCGGTGTACAGCGTGTGGCCGGTGCGCAGGTGGCTGCTGTCCAGCAGATCGGTGCATTCGGCGAGGAAGTCGCGGTAGAGATTGCGGAACAGGGCGCCACCGGTGCCGGCCTTCTCCATTACATGGGCGGCCTGGGGCAAGTCTCGCTGCGGGTCGTCGGTGCGCTGGAGCCATGTGCGTACCAGCTTGCCGGCCTTCTCGATGCCGCGGTGACCGACGTTGGCAATGGGCGGGTTGAGGAAGGCGTCGGCGCAGGCAGTGATGGCGGGGACGATCTGCCGGTGTGCGGCGGGCAGGTTTCTCGGAGCAGTGAGGGTGAAGGACCGGTGCTTGGCGGTCATCGGGCCGCGTGCGGCCCTGGACCGGGCGAGACTGGTCAGGCTGGAGGAGACCGCTCCGCCCTGCTGGTCGGTGTCCACCAGGTAGGCCTTCTGGTCGTCGTAGCCGTACATGGCGACGACGTGGCCGCCGAAGTGGATCTCCGAGCCGAAGTAGTCCAGGTAGTAGCTGTCGAGCTGGAGCCCGACGGGGTGGCCGGCATCGATCGAGGCCGCCACGTTGTCCCATGCCTTGCGCGGGGATGTGGTCTCCTGGACCAGGAGCTCCAGCCCGAGCCTGGTGGCCAGGTTTCCTGTGAGGTCGAAGGGCTTGACCCGTCCTCCGAGAAAGGGAAAGCCCATGTTCTTGCCGTCCCAGTAGATGAAGGACAGACCGGAACCGAGGCCGAACAGCATGGGCTCGGACAGATCAAGTCCTTGGTGCCGCAGCAGCACCCCCAGGGCTGTCGTCTCGCAGTGCTGCGTGCCGCGGGCATCGATGTCTATTACCGTGGTCATGCCATGCTCTCCTGGACGGGGATGATCAGTCGGGTCATCAGTTCTTCTGGCGGTGCCTCTGCCGGTCCGATGAGATACGCCTCGCGTACGGGTGCCTGCGGGCGCAGTCCGCGCTCGTGGATGGCGGCGAAGAGCGCGTTGTATGCCAAAGGAAGTTGCCCGTAGGGCCCGATGTGCATGGTCTCGGCAACGAGTCCACCGGCCAATACCTCGAATTCCAGACCGGGCATGCCCTGGCCCTGCGGGGTCTGTGCTCCGACGGCGATCTCCATCCGCTCTTCCAGGTCCAGCGGGTACAGCCCCCACAGCGGCGGCTCCCATGCGATTCCCGTCCTGCCGAGCACGGGCAGCAGTCCGCCTACGCACTCCCCGACCTTGGTTCCGATCTCCGCGGGGGTGCAGACCGCTCGCACCACCGCCAGCCGTCGCTCCGGCTCCCTGCCCAGCGTCACCTCATACCCGGGCAGCCCGCCTTCTGCCAGCCGCTCCAGCATCTGCAGCCGGGCCTGGTCCCTGATAATCCGTTCAGCCAGCCGGTCCCGCTCAGCGCGCAGGATCCCTGTCCTGCGCTCAGGCCCGGCGGCCAGTGCCTGGGCGATCACGGCCAGGGGAAGATCCATCTCGCGCAGCAGGGCGATGGTCAGGGCATCGCGCGCCTGTTCGAATGCGTAATAACGGTAGCCAGAGCTGGCGTCCACGCGGGTGGGAGCCAGCAGCCCCATGTCGTCGTAGTGCCGTAGCTGCTTCACGCTGAGGCGGCACAGGCGAGCGAAGCGCCCGATGGTGAGAAGTTCGTCTTGCACGCCTTCATGGTGGACTCTCCCACGGTGGGAGAGTCCAGCGCTGAGTCAATGGACTGGCTCAAGGACGCCCCACTCGCTGCCGCTGTTTCGGATATCTGGGCACAGCCTCCGGCAGGGCACGTCGGGCTTCACTCGTTTGGCGGAGCGCGGTGTCGGCGTGCGCGACGTCGCCGGGTCGGACGGGCGATCGCCCGTGTCGGCTTCCGGCAGCCCGACAGCCGCCCTGGCAGGTACGAGCCGTTCGCGCTGGTCCTGCCCTGCAGGCGACGTGCCAAGGCCGTCAGATCCTGCACGGCAAGGGCGTGGCAGTCGCGGATTGCGGGGTCCGGTGGGCTGTGTCAGCGTGGTGAACCGGAAGCTCGGGGATGTCAGGGGCGGGGACGACCCGAGAAATCCCGAACGAGGGGAAACCCATGAGGCACGTTCCGAGTACTGCCGTGAGCGCGGCTGCAGCGCTGGTCCTGTCCGTCGGCGCAGCGGCTCCCGCCTTCGCAGCCGATCCGAGTCCCAACGCCAGTGCGGCGGCAGCACAGTTGTGCACCGACCTGAACAAGCTCCGTGCTGACGCGACGGCGCTGTCCGGACTGAGTCCGGCCTCAGCGACGAAGGACCAGGTCAAGGAAGCGTACAACGATGTCAAGGGCGGCTGGGAGACGGTCAGGAAGTCCACGGCCACGTGGAAGGCGACCCAGAAGGAGGCCGTGAAGTCCGCGGCGGACGGGCTGAAGAAGACCTGGGACGACCTGCCGGACGACACCACCGGAGCTGAGGCCGCCACCAAACTGAAGCCGCAGGCCCAGATGTTGGACAACGCGGTGAAGTCCGCCCGCACGGGCCTGAAGTGCCCGGGCTGACGACCACACGAAAGCGTCACGG
This sequence comes from Streptomyces sp. NPDC043876, assembly GCF_056435825.1. Lineage (NCBI taxonomy): Bacteria > Bacillati > Actinomycetota > Actinomycetes > Kitasatosporales > Streptomycetaceae > Streptomyces > Streptomyces sp. NPDC043876. The sequence goes on from NZ_JBWKDV010000020.1 coordinate 45,336, forward strand.
TGCTCCTTGCCGCGTGTGACTCACGCTGCGGGCTCATCCGGAAGCGGCAGGCGGCCCGATGGTAGGCCGGCCGACTGAGGGCCGCCCCCCCACCCGGGGAGGCGGCCCTCAGAGGTGTATGCCGGACCCGGTGAAAGGGACCGGCCCACCCCTGTCCGAGTTCGGCGAGTGCCCGGTCCTGCGTCGATTGGAGCCGGTCGCGACGCTGCCACTGGTCGGCCAGCCACACCCCAGTGCGGTGTTCGCTCCCGTACGAGAGCCGCTCACCGTGGGAGTGCCCCGGCGTTCCGCCGTTTCGCGAGGCCGCGGTAGCGGCACCGGAGTTCACAGCGGCCGTCCACGAACTCCTAGATGCTGCCCTCGGCCCCGAGCGCAGCCCGTGGGGCTGGCGCCGGTCGACCATTTCCATAAACTATGAATATAAAAGCGCTATGCTTCTGGCATGAGTCATCACGACACCGCTCCTGCCGCGTCCGCCGCCATCGGGGCAGCCCTCTACGGCCTGGCCACCAGGGCCGTGAGACGCCTGCCCCGTGACATGAGCCTGACCTCCGCCGCCACCCTGGCCACCCTGGACCGGACCGGTCCGCGGCGCATCACCGATCTGGCCGCGGTCGAGGGCGTCACCCAGCCCGCGATGACCACCCTGGTCCGGGTGATGGAGGAGTCCGGCCTGGTCGAGCGGCGGGGCGACGCGTCCGACAAGCGGGTCACGCTGGTGTGCCTGACCGAGGCCGGCGCCTCCTATGTCCGGACGCGGCGCCAGGCGGGCGTCCACGGGTTCGAGCGGTTGATCGGCGAGCTCACCGGCGACGAGGTCGAGGCACTGGTGGCGGCCCTTCCGGCGCTGAAGCATCTGGCAGAGCTCGAAAGCCAGGACCGCGAAGGGCCGAAGCAGTGACCGGGCGGCCGGTCGGCGGGGTCGCGGCGAAGACGTTCCCGGTGGCGCGTTCCGAGGCGCGGCTGCTGGTCCCCGCCCTGCTGTTCATCGCTCTGGTCGTGGCGGCGGTCGCCAGCCTCGGGACGCCGCTCATCACCAGTGTGGCGACCTCGTTCCACGTCTCGCTCGGCAGCGCGCAGTGGACGCTGACCGTCGCGCTGCTCAGCGGCGCCGTCGCCACGCCGGTCCTGGGCCGGCTCGGTGCCGGCCGGCACCGGCGGGCCACGATCCTCGCCACGCTGGCGGTCGTCGTCGCCGGCAGCGCGCTCACCGTGCTGCCGCTGCCGTTCGCGTGGCTGCTGGCCGGCAGGGCGGCCCAGGGCGTCGGGCTCGGGCTGACGGCGCTGATGATGGGCGTGGCCCGGGACCACCTCGCCGAGGCGCGCAGCGCGGCCGTGATCGCCCTGATCTCGGTGGTCTCGATCATCGGGGCCGGCGTCGGCTACCCGCTGGCCGCACTGCTCGCCGAGCTCGGCGGGGTACGGGCCGCCTACGGCCTCGGCCTGGTCGTCACCGCCGCCGCCCTCCTGGCGGCGTGGCGCTTCATGCCGGAAGCCCCCGAAGGCCGATCCGCCCACGTGGACGTGGCAGGCGCGGTCATCCTGGCCGCTGCGCTGCTCCTGGTGCTGTTCCTCGCAGGCGAACGGAATCTGTGGAGTCGGCACCTCGTCGTGGCGGCGGGCCTTGCCGTCGTCGCGGTGCTGCTGCTCTGTGCCTGGGCCGTCTTGGAGCTGCGCGGCGCGACCCCCCTGATCGATGTGCGGGCGCTGCGACACCCGGCGGTAGCCGGGGCGAACCTCGCCATGTTCGTCGGCGGGATCGGCATGTACCTCCTGCTCACCCTCATCACCCGGTACGCGCAGACTCCGCACGGCGCCGGCTACGGCTTCGGGCTGACGACCTTCGTCTCCGGGCTGGTCCTCATCCCGTTCTCGGTGCTGGGGTTCGTCGCCGGCAAGCTCACGCCGCGGGTCCGGACGCGGATCGCCGACCCCCTGCTCCTGGCGGGCAGCGCCGTCGTGGTCGGCGGCGGGTTCGCCCTGCTCGCGGCGGCCCGGTCGGACCTGGCCGAACTGTTCGTGGCCATGGGCGTGCTCGGCTTCGGCGTCGGCGGCTTCTCGGCCGCGATGCCCGGCGTCATCCTGGCCGTCACCCCCAAGAGCGAGACGTCGAGCGCCATGAGCTTCAACTACGTCGTCCGCAGCGTCGGGTACTCCCTGGGCAGCGCCATCGGCGGCCTGATCCTCGCCGCGGGCACCCGCCCCGGCCACCTCTTCCCCGACGACAGCGCCTACACCACCGCGGCGCTGGTGGGCATCGGCGCCATGGCGATCACGACGCTGACAAGCCTCGCTCTCGCCCGCCGGCGCTCGTCCGAGACCAACCCGTAAGTCAGATGCACTCATCCCAGCACTGGAGGTTCCATGCCCAAGGGCTACTGGGTCAGCGTCTACCGCACCATTTCAGACCCTGAGAAGCTGGCTGCTTACAACGAACTGGCCGCTCGGGCCGTCAAGGCCGGGGGCGGTCGCACCTTCGTCCGCGGCGGTCGGGTCGTGGCGCATGACGCCGGAATCGCCGAGCGCACCGTCCTGGTCGAGTTCGACAGCTTCGAGCAGGCCGTCGCGGCGCACGAGAGTGCGGCCTACCAGGAGGCGTTGGTCGCCCTCTCCGACGGCGTCGAGCGCGACTTCCGCATCGTCGAAGGCATCGACTGACCGGCACCCGGCCGCGATCCGGACGCCGGCTTGGTGGGACAGCGAGTCGATCTGTCGCGGCCCGGCGCTGGGCTGGCCAACACTGCTGCGGGACGATTCGTGGCTGCGGCCCGTGGATATCCAGTTGGGCACGTGGCCGAGGAATGACAAGGTGAGGCTCATGCTGTCGCCCACCGTCGAAGGCCTCCTCCGGGAACTGCACGCCTCGCTCACACTGCGCAAGCGTCCGGAGGATGTAGCCCGGCTCATCCAGGATCTATATGCGGCACAGGGCACCGAACTCGACGAGGTCACTGAGGCGGCAGTCGGCAAGGCCGCCGAACATTCGCTACGCAACCTTTGGCACGGCTACACCTCCATGCGGGAGGATTTCGCCCGCCCGGTTGGCGCACAGCGCCAGCTCGCCCGTGCGGCAAGCCTGTTCACGGATGTGCCGGAGCTTCCGGACAGCGCCGGGGACGATCCGGACCGGATCGAGGCAGTGATCCGATGTGGGGGCGAATCCATCGGCCGCGTGTACGGCCAAAACGACTTCGGCGTGGACCGTCTCGACCGGGATGAGCGAACTGCGGCCGGCCTCGGCGCGGTCTCCAAGCGCCAGTACAACAAGCGCTTCCGTCTCCTGCGCCGCATGGAGGCCAAACTGGCGCGGCTGATCCACGAGCAACGTCGCCGCGAGGTGACGATGACGGGCAAAGGAGCACTCGCACACGTTCTGCCGTACGATCTCTTCGCCGCGGACCCGGACACGGCGGCCTTCATCGCGTACATCACGGCGCGGGGCTACATGCGCAGTGTCTTCACCAACAGTCGCCAGCGTCAGGTCTACGACGAGGTCGCCGAGGCGCTGTTCCAGCGCTTGCGCGCGCAGCCCGAGCGGACCTGCTGGTCCGCCGTCGCGCACGTGTATCCCACGGCGGAGGTGCTGGTCGCAGTCTCCGACGAGGACCTCACGCACCTGCTGGTCCGATGGAACGGTTTCCTGCGCCAAGTCGCGGAGCTGTTGGAAGACGCTTGGAACCGGCACCCGCTGGAGCGCGAAACGATGGTCGTGCGCCGCGGCGACGACTCATCGACGTGGAACCAGGCCGCGCAGGCGTGGAACACGGCCCGAGCGCACTGGTTCGCGATTCTGTCCGAACTGGGCCAGGAGAAGATTCTGGACCGCGTCTGCCCGGGCAAGGTTCCTCGCCTGATGGCTGCCGATGTGGCGTATTGGCACCGCATGAGCGCCGGCGGCCTGCACCCCGACACCTACATCTGGGCAGAGCTGCCGCTGCCCTGGGAAGTGCTCCGGGGGGAGAAGGAATGCCCGCGTTCGTTGGTCGAGGCAGTCTGCGTCCGGCATAAGCGGGATCCCGTCGCCAGCGCCTGGACCGCCCCCAGGCCGGTGGCTGAGGCTGTCGCTTTCCGCCGGACGCCCGAGCTTGTGCACGGTGTTGCCGTTGCGGACCCTCTGATGGCGAGCGCCCTCCGGTCGGCAGGGGTGTTCTCCGGCAACGGCAAGCGGGCAGCGGCGAGGGAGTGGCTGTGAGCAGCCGCTCCGGGGCCGTCGGGGAAATCGGTTGCCTGAAACGGCAGCCCCAGCCATGATCGACCTGGCGACGAGGAAGCTCTGCGGAGGAGCGCCCGGCTCTGATCCCGGGTGGACGTAGGTTCGAATCCTGCCCTCGTCGCCACTTCACTTGTCATGACTTTCGGCAGGCCTGCTTTCGGCTGGCGATGCAGTCGAGTCCGAGTTGATGGCGGGCAGTGCTGCGCCCCGCCGACGGAGGGACCGTCGACGGGGCGGAAGGGGTGAGGCGGGCGGCCGGGCGGCCTGTCCGGTCCTCGCCCGCGCGGGAGCGGGCGAGAGCCAAACGGATCAGCATCCACCTCGCCGACCAGAACGACCTGCTCCTGGTCCTGGTCCTCAGCCACACGGCAGCCGAGCCCGAGGAGGGCCTACTCACCAGGCTTGCCGCTGTGCCGTGCAATTCCAGCTGCGGAACCGAGTCCGGCCCCGATGGGCGTTGTGTGTGGGCACTCCTGGAGACGACTCCACCGCGGCGGACGTCCGCGGCCTGAGAGCCCGCAGACCTCGTCACCGGCTGCGACGGTTCACTTTCGGCATCTCAGGTCCCGGACCCCCGGGCATTCGGGCGGATACCGCCACGCCGCGGAGCTCCTGGCAGCCGCCGTGCCGCGGCTTGCGCCACCGACGGTCTCAGTGCGGCGACAGCCTCTCCGCGGGAACGACGGCATATTCGGCCCCATGGAAGGTGCTTGCCTCGCCAAGCGTGGCTGTTCGCGCGGAGGGAGACAGCTGATGGCAGAGACGCTGGTTGTGGGGTTCCGGCTGGGCAATGACGCCACCAGTCGGCAGGTGACCGTCCTCGTGACGCAGACCGGCGTTCTGCACCGGGCCCACGGCCTGTACGGGAAGCTCGCCAGGGTGTCCCGGCCCCAGCCGTCGATCGTCTTGACCGCAAGGAACGTGAACTTCGCGGGGGAGAGCCCGCTGGCCCGTCCCATCGCCGAACTCCGTGCGAACGAGGCCTCGCAAGTCGACATGTGGCCGGTTTGGTCGTCGCGGGCCTGACGGTGGTGTGGTGCCGGGCGGCCCGATCGTCGGCCTGGCAGGATGGCGGCATGGAACGTGTCCTTGGATTCGGCGGCTACTTCATGCGGGCCGCCGACCCCGCGGCCCTGGACGCCTGGTACCGCGACTGCCTGGGCCTCGACGCCGACGAGCACGGACTGTGGCATCCGGGTGCCGGGCCGACGGTGTTCGCGACGTTCGAGTCCGGGACCGACTACTTCGGCTCCCGCAGCCAGCAGTCCATGCTCAACTTCCGGGTCCGCGACCTGGACGCGATGCTCGCACAGCTGCGCGGCAAGGGCGCGGACGTGGCCGAGGAGACGCAGGACATGGAGGGCGTCGGCCGGTTCGGCTGGGTCACCGATCCCGAGGGGAATCGGATCGAGCTGTGGCAGCCCGCCTGAGCTGCCCGTAGGTGTGGAGTCCTTGCGGGCCCGCCTTCCCCGCGCACCCCACGGCCACGGGTCCGGCCCGACCGGCTCTACGATCGCCTGGTGATGGAGACTTCGAACGCCAAGCCGGGTGTCGGCCCCGGCACCGCCCTGGTCCTGGTCGACCTGATGCCCCGTATCGTCGCCCTGCCCCTGGCCCCCTACACGGGCGAGGAGGTGGCGGCACGGTGCGCCCGGCTGGCCGAGGCCTTCCGGGCCGGCGGCCGTCCGGTGGTGGTGGTACGGGTGGAACGTCCGCACGTGGCCGAGCAGCCGCCCGGAAGCGGCTTCGTCGAGGGCATGGCCCGCCCCGGCGACATCGAGATCGTCAAGCGCACGGTCGGCGCCTTCCACGGAACGGGTCTGCACGAGCGGCTGCACGGCCTGGGGGTGGACCGGCTGGTCCTGGCCGGGCTGGTGACGACGATGGGCGTGGAGTCCACCGCCCGGGCGGCGAGCGACCACGGCTACGAGGTCGAGTTCGTCGAGGACGCCATGTCCGCCTTCGCGGCGGACGAGCACGAGTGCGCGGTACGGAGGACCTTCCCGCGGTTCGGCGAGGTCCATGCCACGGCCGCGTACCTGAAGGCCCTCGGCGCGGAATAAGGATGCAGAGACCCGAGGCTCTCAGCAGCCGGAGGTCTCCCAAGGCGATGTCAGTGGGGGGCTTCTAGCGTGGGGGCCATGATCTGGACCGCCACTCAGGTCACCCTTCCGCGGGTCGAGCTCGTCGAACGGCTCGCGCAGTACCGCCGGTTGGGTGTCCGGTCCGTGCCCGGGGACTTCGGGTAGGCGCTGTTGCGCGTACGGCGGGACGAAGCGGCGGCTCCGGCGACGGCCGCGGCCGCGGACCGGCTCGGGACCGCGGAGGGCGACGGGCTCGCCGCCTGGCTCGGCCACGAGGGCGAACCTGGCACGGGGCGGCGCCGGGTCGTCATGCCCGATCCGCAGGCGCACCGGACCTGGGGGCGGGCCGGGGCGGCCGTGCCGCAAGTGGCCTTCGCCGGCGGTGAAAGGCCTGCCCTGCGGCGGGAGTTCCACGATGCGTTCCAGTGACCGGGGCGCCCCCACGAGGGCTTCACCCAGTGCTATCGCGGGCATGCCGGGCACGTCGTGCGGGCATCGGTACTGCCCGAGGACCGGGACGTCCAGGCCCGGTGGCTGCTGCCGGGCGTGACGCCGGCCGCGATGACCGGCGATCAGGGTGACTCCTGGATGCTGCCCCACCTCGCCCTGCTGGGCGGGTCCGCGGGGCCGGGGCTGCATTCCGCAATCGCGGCGGGGCTGGGCGGACGGCACCCGGTGAGCCGTCGCCCGGCGGTGGAGGCCCTGCTGGGGCTGGCGGGTCGGGCGAGCTGGACGCCCCGCTGCTGGGCCGCGAGCCGGCCACGATGGCGACGCTCGGCACGGTCAAGCCCAACCGGCCGGCGGACGCGGCTCGTTCGGCCGCGGCCGCGGCCGAACGAGCCGCGTTCGCCACGGTGTTGGCCGGGCCGTGCTCGCAGCGGTCCTGCCGGCCCTCCCGCCTTCGACGCGGGGTGCGGGCGAGGTGCTGGCCGTCGCCGCCGACTGCGCGGGGCGCTGTGGGGCCACCGGCCCGCTGTCGGCCGAGGTGGCGGCAGTGGCGGCCCGTACACGGTCGTCCCGCCCGGTCACCGAGGCCCGCCGCCTGGCCCGCGTGCTCGCCTGCACCTGATTCCCCCATGCCCGGTTGGTCCCCGTCCCCTCCGGACGGCCAGTGCCGGGCGCGCGATCATCGGGGCGGACCTGCGAGCCGCGGTCCGCCGTCGGGGTGGCACGCCCGCTCTGACGACTCCTCACGGGTCGTCACGGAGGGAATTCGGCAGGTAGTAATTGGATGAATTCTTGACTGAATTCCCGTCAACAAGCCTCCGCGTAATATCTCGATTGGATAACAACCCGCTCCGGATGGCCTGGACCATTACCGCGTGATGCGCATAACTAGCCTTGCTCTATTGGGAGTTGAGTGATCGTCAAAACATGCCAACAGGTAACGGAATGATTTCTCGTAACCGACTCCAGTTTGTCCGAATTCTCCGCGGCATTCGTCTGGCAGGCTTCCGCGCACCCAGTCTTCCCGACCATGATTTGAGGTGCCCATGACAGGACGACGCAGACGTCGCGCCGCCGCCGACCACCGCCGCAAACCGCGGAGGCTGATACTCATCACCGCCGCCACGGCAACGGCGGCGGTGATAGCCGCAGGCATCGCCTACTCCGGACTCGGCGACGGCGCCCAGGCGGTGTCGCCCGTTCAGGCCGCGGAGGCCGCCGCACCGGCCGCCGCGCCCGCCCGGGACCAGGAGCCCGAGCCGATCGCCGCCGCGCCCTCCAACGAGAACGCGCGCGGCATGGTCTACGACGGCCTCCAGGCCGCGCCGAAGGGCGACCGGTGCGTCGGTGTCTACCGCACCGACACCGGCCTGTGCACCCACGGCCCCGACGCCCCGCCCAAGGGCGTCGACATCACGAAGGACATCGCCCCGGCCGTCAAGGAAACCGCTCCGGCGGCCGATCCCTCCCGCCCCGCCGCCGAGGACCCGGCCTCCAAGGAAGGGGGCGGGCGTCCTCAGGACGCGCCCGCCGCCGACGCGGCGGCGACCAAGGCGAAGGCACCCGAACCGGCTGCCGCCGGCGGCAGCCAGGCCGTCGCCGCGGGCCCTGCCGGCCAGACCGTCCAGTGCGACGGCGACGGCAGCACCGGCAACCGCGTGCAGGTCGTGTACGTACACGCCCCCGGCAAGGACCGCTACTCCGAGTACGTCGCCTCGTTCCGCAAGTGGGCGGCCGACGCCGACCTCATCTACTCGACGAGCGCCCAGGAGACCGGCGGCGTACGCCACATCCGCTACGTCACGGCCGCGGACTGCACCCCCACGGTGGTCAACATCGAGCTCCCGGCCTCGGCGCTGACCGAGTTCAGCGCGACCAACAACGCGCTCGCCGGCAAGGGCCTCGACCGCCGCGACCGCAAGTACATGATCTTCGCGGACACCCAGGTCTACTGCGGCATCGGCACCTTCGCGGGCGACGAGCGGCCCGGCCAGGCCAACCAGAGCAACTTCGGCCCGTCCTACGGCCGTACGGACTCCGGCTGCTGGGGCGGCCACACCGCGGCCCACGAGCTCGGGCACAACCTGGGCGCGGTCAACAACAGCGCCCCGAACACCAGCCGTGGCGCCCACTGCACCGACGAGTACGACGTCATGTGCTACTCGGACACCCCGTACTACCCGCAGATGCGCAACGTCTGCACCAACCAGGCGTCCGAGAACATCCTGGACTGCAACCACGACGACTACTTCCACACCAGCCCGAAGGCCGGAAGCTACCTGGCCACGCACTGGAACATCGCCGACAACCAGTTCCTGATGCGCACGCAGGGCGGTGACGGTACCGACCCGGGTCCGAACCCGACGCCGACGCCGACGAAGAAGCCGACGCCCACGCCGACGCAGAAGCCCGGTGGCGGCCCGGCCGCGACGGCGGCCCAGATCCAGTCCGACTCCGTCGTGGTGAGCTGGCCCAAGGTCGAGGGTGCCTCCTGGTACCAGGTCCTCCTGAACGGCAAGCACCTGACGTGGGTCCAGTCGCAGGCGCTGCGCATCTACAACCTGCAGCCCAACACGTCGTACTCGGTCGCCGTCTCCGTCCGTGACAGCTCCGGGCGTGACAGCGGACCCGGCAAGGCCGCTTCCTTCAAGACGCCGGGTACGGGCGGCGGGGCGACCACCCCGGGCGGCAAGTACACCCTCGGCAACGGCAGCACCGGCATGGCGGCCGAGGTGTGGGGCGGGCGCACCGCCGACGGCACGGTGCTCGTCGGCGGCCGCGCCAACGGGTACGCCCAGCAGCAGTGGCTCTTCGACGACGCCGGCAGCGGCCAGGTCCGCATCCGGTCCGCGGTCTCCGGCAAGTGCCTCCAGCCGGGCGGCACGCCCGCCGCGGGCATGTGGGTCGTGCAGCAGCCCTGCGACAAGGGCAACGGCGCGCAGGCCTGGAAGCTGACCTCCCGCGGTGGCGCGGTCACCGTCACCGACCCGAGCGGCGGCTTCGCCCTCACCGTCAGCAACCGCCCCTACTACGGGAACTGGCTGCTCGACCTCCAGCGTGCGGACGGCCGCGCGGCCCAGGCCTGGACCCTCCAGAAGGCCGGCTGAGCACTGCCGCCATGCGACGCCACGGCTGCGCGGGCCCTCGCGGCCCCGCCGCCGTGACGCCCTGACCCCGTGATCCCGCCCCGGCGGACGGCCGCCCCGCGCGGCCGTCCGCCGGGTTCCCTCATCTCGACCGGAGCACCCCGACGATGCGCATACGAATCGCTTTCTCGGCCGTCCTTACCGCAGTCGGCCTCATGCTGCTGACCCCCGTCGCGGCTCACGCCCACGGAGACACCGTGAAGGTGGTGGTGACCGGGCAGCGGGCGGGCCACGTCACCGCCCACATCACCTGGGAGAACGACGGGGACGCCGTCGACGAGGCGGTCGCCGCCACCGTGAACGCGGTCAGCGTCGACGGCGCCCGCACCATGGGCCCCTGGCGCCTGGTGCGCGATCCCGCCGCGGCACCCGCCGGCTGGACCACGGCCGAGGCCCTGGCGCCGGGTTCCTGGAAGGTCAGCGTCGACGTGGGGTTCCCGTCCCTCGGGCACGGGGACCTCGAAGTCGCGGTACCCGTGGTGGACCCGGCGCCGGGCACCGCCGCGCCGACCGCCTCCGCCGCGGCTCCGGGCCTGCCGTCCGCGCCGCAGCCGACGGCTGCTTCCCCGTCGGCCGCGCAGGTGCCGGCCGCCGACTCCGACGCCGAGGGGGACGCCGTCTGGTGGACGACGGCAGGTGTGGCGGTGACCGCTCTGGCCGGGGCGGCCGTCGGCCTCTTCCTGCGCCGCCGCCGGCGGATCCGCCTCGGGCTGGGTTAGAGCCGTCGGCGGGAGACGACCAGGGCCGTGGCGTCACCAGCCTCCGGCGGCCCGTCTGGCTCACCTGACGCGCAGTTCTGGCAAACGGTCCTTTCCAAAGAGGCCCCGCCCGAGGTCTGCGCACGGCCCTGGAACCTCGTATCGGTTCTCACAACCCGTTCTCACTCAAACCCTGGAGCGCACCCGTTGTGAGAACTGGGTTGTGAGAACACCTGGGTCTTGAGGGCCCTTGCGAACCCGCTCCGGCCCCACACCGGCAACGCGGGTCCGGTGGGGGTCTCTGTAGACGGTGAAAGCCGCGTCCGTCCGGCTGCCAGTCGGTCAGAGGCGCTTGAAGGTCCGGTTGGCGGTGACGCCGGCTGCTTCGGACACTTCGTTCATGGCATCGTCCGTGAACGTCCGGGTGACGGTGGCCGTGAAGTCGTCCAGGTGCAGTGTCTGGACGTACTGGTCGTCACCCAAGGTGATCACGCTCTTGCAATTGAGCCCGTCCCGCATCTCGGTGACCGTTTCGCCCGGCGTGAACTGAATCTGGTGTTCTTGAGGGCGCTCAGGGTCTTCACCGTCCACCGGCCGTCGTTTTCGGTGATCTCCACGGTCGGCTTGGCCTTCATTGCCAGCTGACGGTCGATCATCCCAACTCGGACCGCTCTGAGGTATGCCTCGTAGTTGTCGGTGCTGGCCATCTCGAACTTCCCCGTGACGCTACCCATGATCGGCTCCGTTCCGTGATGGAAATTTGACACGGTGTAACCTACCGGACGCTCCCCGCACGGTGGATCACGGCCGCCGCCCTTTCCCCGGTGCGGTCGGGGGTTCCCGAGGACCTCTGATGCGCCGCCCCTGGCCGGCCCGACGCCGCAGTCGCCCACCTACGGGCCGAAAGCCACGGGACCGGGTCCCTGCTCACACATCGCGTCTTGCCGGTCCCGGAGCACCCCCTGTCCCGGCGCCTTGCCATGACCTGACGGCCAGATGTGGCTGCGCCACTCCTGGCTCGCGGCCTCCTGCCCGAGGAGCACGGCGACGCTGGTGAGCGCCACGGCCAGACCTGACGGTGCAAGTGACCGGGCTGCTGCCAGTACTGGGCAAGTCGCCCGGGCCGGCCGTGAGGGGAGGGCACCCGTCCGGATACCCAGACCGCGCCTGCGCCGGGCCGGCCACCGGCACGTCTCCGTATCTCCGGCATCTGCCCTGCGCCCGGCACTGACCGTTGCGAACCGGTGCCGTGCTTCAGGCGGCGGACTGTTCAGGCGGTCTTGACGATGACGCCGGCGGCTTCCAGGGCGGTCGCCTCGTCGGCGGGTGCGGTGGTGTCGGTGACGAGGGTGTGCAGGAGCGTGGAGGGGCCGACGTAGGCGAAGGCGGTACGGCCGATCTTGCCGCCGTCCGCGGCGACGATGGTGCGGCGCGCCACGCCGATGCTCGACTTTTTCACCGCCGCGTCGTCGAGGTCGTAGGCGGTCAGGCCGTCGGCCGCGCTCAGTCCGCAGCAGCCGATGACGGCGGTGTCGAAGCGCAGGGCCGCCAGGGAGGCGAGGGTGAGGGGTCCGGTGAGGGCTCCTTCCGCGGCGCGCGGCTGTCCGCCGGGCAGCACCAGCGTGGCCGGGCCGGGTGTTTCGCTGAGTAGATGGATGGCCTGCAGGGACAGGGCCATCACGGTGACGGGCCGCTCGCGCAGGAGCCGGGCGACCTCCAGGCAGGTGGTGCCGCTGTCCAGCACGACGCTCTCGCCGTCGGCGATGAGCGCGGAGACCTCGGCCGCGATCCGGCGCTTGGCGTCGACGGCCTCGCGAGCACGCAGCGCGAAGGGCGGTTCCGCGCCCCTGAGTAGCAGGGTGCGCGCCCCGCCGCGGACGCGTTCGAGGACGCCCTGGGCGGCCAGGCTGTCGAGGTCGCGCCGGATGGTCATTTCCGAGGCCCCGGTCAGCTCCGCGAGTTCTTGGACCGTGGCCCCGCCCGAGGCGCTGACGGTCTTCGCGATCAGCCCGTGCCGGTCTGTGTTGCTCATACCGCGATTGAACACCACCGAGAAACAAACATCCATCATGTTCGAAAACTGCTTGTACGCACACAGGAAATGTTCGTTATGGTGGATGCCATGGAACGTTCATTTCGAGGCGCCCGCGTGGCGACCTACGTCTACTTCGTCCTGTGCGGCACTCTGATGGGCGCCTGGGTGGTGCACATCCCCGCCATCGAGGAGCGCGTGGGCATCAGCCACGCGACGCTGGGCGGCCTGCTGGTGCTGCTCGGACTCGGTGCCTTCACCGGGATGCACGTGGCCGGTCGTCTGACCGACCGCCTCGGCGCACGCGTCGTGATCCCCGTCGGCGGCGTACTGTGCGGCGCGGCCCTGGTCCTCCCCGCCCTGGCCCGGGATCCCTGGACGCTGGCGGGCGCCCTGCTGGTCTTCGGCTTCTGCAACGGCTGCCTGGACGTGGGCATGAACGCCCACGCCGTGCACGTGGAGAAGGCCTACGGCCGGCCCGTCATGTCGGGCTTCCACGCCACGTTCTCCGTCGGCGGCGTCCTGGCCGCGCTCGTGGGAGCGGGCGCCGCGAGCGCCGACCTGAACCCGGCCTCGAGCATGGCCGCCCTGGGAGCCGTGGGCATCGTGATCGCCCTGGCGTCGGCACGCGCCCTGCTTCCGGCTACCCCCGCCGATGCCGACTCCGGCACCGGCTCCGTCGAAGAGAACGGTCCTTCACCGGCCGGGACGCGCCGCAGCGCCGCGGGGCGCGTGTGGCTCCTGGCCGTCCTGGCGCTGATGGTCATGCTGTGCGAGGGCGCCGCCAACGACTGGAGCGCCCTGCACCTGAAGGACGTCCTCGGCGCGTCCACCAGTACGGCCGCCTTCGCGTACGGCACCTTCGCGGCGGCCATGACCGCCGGCCGCCTGCTCGCCGACCGCCTCGTCGCCCGGTTCGGCTCGATCGCGATCCTGCGCCACGGCGCCACCGCAGCCGCCGTCGGCATCACGCTCGCGGCCCTCGGCCCGTGGATGTGGACCGCGTTCACCGGCTGGGCACTGTTCGGCCTGGGCCTGTCGGGCTGTGTCCCGCAGCTGTTCAGCGCGGCCGGGCACGCCGACCCCGCCGCCGCCGGCGCCAACGTCTCCCGCGTCGCCGGGCTCGGCTACATCGGCATGCTCGCAGGCCCCGCCGTCATCGGCTGGCTGTCCCACCTCGTCGCCCTCAACCACGCCTTCATCCTGCTCACCCTGCTCTGTGCGACCACCGCCGCGGCCGCCAATGTCCTGCGCCCTCGACCCGACCGCACACCCAACCCCCTCACATCCCCGTCAGGAGCTCCGCGATGAATCCGCCACTCCACGCCCCGCTACTCGGCGCATCCAGACCACCGCCCGCTCCGTGACCTCGCCCTTCTTTGCAGCGAGCCGCGCCCTGGCCCCACGCGATGTCCTCGTAGGCGAGCCCTGTACCGGCTCTTGCCCGTGCCGCTGCCCCGCACGGAGCCGCGAAGCGACCGGTCCGGCCCACCCCAGGTACGCGTCATCTTGACCCCGTGCCACGAAGCCCCCCGTCTCCGGCCGACAGGGCCAGGGAAGAAGAACCCGCAGCAGGCAGAAGGAACCCTCCCCATGTCCACCGACCGCCCCATCGTGCTGTTCGACCTCTTCGGCGTCATCGCACGCCACCAGCGCCCGGGCTCCATGGACGAGATGGCCGCCCTCAGCGGCGGCGCGCCCACCGACGCCTTCGACGCCGCCTACTGGGCCTGCCGCCAGCCCTACGACGCCGGGCTGTTCTCCGCCCCCCAGTACTGGACGGCCGTCCTGCACCAGCTGTCGCTCCCCGTCCACCCCGACATCATCGAGAACCTGCGACTCGCCGACATCGACAGCTGGTCACGGGTCGACGACCGCATGGTCGCCTACGTGCAGTCCTTGCGGGACGTCGCCGAGGTTGCCCTGCTGTCCAACATCCCCGCCGATCACGCGGACGCCTTCCTCGCCACTCAGCCCTGGCTACGCCACCTCGACCACGTCGCCTTCTCCGGAAAGATCCACGCGGCCAAGCCGAACCCGGCGGCGTTCCGCCACTGCATCGACGCCCTGCACGCGGACCCCACCGACTTCCTCTTCGTCGACGACCGCGCCGAGAACGTGCGCGCCGCGCAATCCATCGGCATGAACGGACACGTCTTCACCGAACGCGACGAACTGGCGGAAGCCCTCGACACTTGGCTGCCAAACCGAAGCCCGAGCCCACCCCTCTGAGCGAGAACGGGTACTCCTTGGAGCCCCTTCTAGGGCCTGTGTGATGTCGTGATCAGTCGGCGGCTTTGAGGAGGTCGTCGATCCAGATCATGGCGGCGCGGAGGTGAAGTCCGGCGAGGTAGCTGTCCGGGGTTTTGTCGTAGCGGGTGGCGATCCCTCGCCAGGCTTTCAGCTTGTTGATCAGACGCTCGACGGTGTTCCGTTCCTTGTAGAGGTCGGCGTCGTGGCTGAGGGGCCGGCCGCCTCCTGCGCCCTTCTTCTTGCGGTTGGCGGCTTGGTCCCGTTTCTCCGGGATGACGGCCTTGATTCCGCGTCTGCGCAGGTAGGCGCGGTTGCCGCGGGACGAGTACGCCTTATCCGCGGCGACCGCGCCGGGCCTCGTACGGGGACGGCCGACCGGCAGGCGGACTCTCACCTTCGCGAGCACCGGGATGAACTGCGGGCTGTCCCCGGCCTGTCCGGCGGTCAAAACCAGTGCGAGTGGACTACACCTGCGGTCCGCGGCGAGATGAATCTTGCTCGTGAGTCCGCCCCGGGACCTGCCGAGCAGGGCTTCCTTCAGGCGGAGCCTGCGTCGGCGCCGGATGCGCCGGAGTTCTTCCTGTCCGTTCTGTCCCTCCGTGCCGCCCCCTTTTGCCGGGCTGTCTCCTGCTCCTCCACGGCTTCTTCCAGGGCCTTCATGAGGTGCTTGCTGACGCGGAGCCCTGCGGCGTCGTGGT
>NZ_JBWKDV010000021.1:0-58361 GCF_056435825.1 Streptomyces sp. NPDC043876
ACCCGCCAATACCGGGGAATGAACAACATCAACTGACGGACCGGGGGTCAAAACTCAACCGGCCAGGGTGGGTCACGATTCAAGCGCCGCCGACATTCCTGCAGGGGCCTGCGTTTGATGCCCGTGGTCAGCCAGGGCCCGCCGCCTTGGTAGGCGAGGTCGGCCAGGATGGGGACGCCCTGGCGTTCGCAGATCCGAATGATTTGGTGGGTGCGGGCAGCGGTCAGGTCGTGGGCACGGCCCGGTAGCGCAGGTGAGAGCCACAGCAGCCGGCCGTCCGGGTCGGTGACCACCTGCACGTTCACTCCGTGCCGGCGGTGCTTGTGGGAGTAGTCCGCGCGTGAGTCGCCGACCCGGTCGCACTCGGCCAGGGTGCCGTCCAGCAGGACGAAGTCGGGATCGGCCTCGCGCAAAGCCTTCAACAGCCCCGGCGCACGCGCGGCGAGCAGGCGGATGACCGCGCTGGTGTAGGCGTGGGCAGTGGACTCGCTGATCCCGAACCCGGCAGCGATCTTCGCCAAGGTGGCGTGCTCGCGCAGGTACACCAGTGCCACCATCGCTCGCTGAGACGGGCGGAGCTCGCAGCGCCGGTCACCCTCACGGGTGACGACGAGCATGGTCACCCATTCCACAAGCGCATGCGGCAGGTCGAGTGCGGCAGGATAGATGACCAACGAGGCCCCCGAGCAGCGTGGTTGAGACGTCAGACATCTCGATCAACTGCTCGAGGGCCTTGCTCATTGCGGCCCGCGGGCCGTCACCTGATCGGTGGCCATCTCGAAGAAGCTCACTGAACCTTGACCGATCTCACCGAACTGTGACCGACCCCGCTACTGGTCGGCAGGCTCTTGCACCCTGGGACCTGTCGTTAAAGTGATCTTGGCTGGTGGATCATGACTGGGTAGTGCGCAGATTGCGCCAGCAGGGTCCGAAGCCAGGCCGGAGTCGCGGTGGAGCACTGGTATCGAGGGCTAGAGACGACTTCCCTGGTTCGATTCCATCAGTTGGTTGTTGCATGCACGCAGAAGGACTTCCGGCGCTCCGCCATCGTCGTCCTCGTTAACAAAGACACGCACTTCCCTTTGTGCGCGGCTGAGCGCGAGGTAGAGGAGCGACAGGTACCGGATGCGTTCATTGGCGGTTGGTGTGGACGAGTTCAGATCCGGGATCCCCGCGACAAGCACTGCGTCGAACTGCAGCCCCGCCAGATGCTCTGCCGTTCCGACGACCAACCCGCGACGCCGGTAGCCGAGACCCTCGATGTCGGATCGACCAGTGACGGTGGACACATTGAACTTGCCAGACTGCCCGATCCGTGAGGCGAGCCTGCTGAACCTTGACCATTGGCGGAAGTCCACCACCGCGAGCGCTAGCCGGCCTGAGGGATACAAGTTCTGTACCGCGCGGACGATGTCATCCTCCTCACCAGCTCGAGAAGCAGAGGAGATCAGGTACGGCGAGGAGCCGTCCGCCTGCGCAGACTCCACCCTGGAGAAGTCGATGTCCCACTCCTGGCCGAGGTCGAGGGTCGGGAACTCGTGATGCACATGCTTGATGAGTTCGAGGATCTGTGGTGTGAATCTGTGGATGGTGGTGAGTTCGAAGTTCGTCACATCGCCGAGGTCGTCCTCGGGCACACCACTTGACGACTTGGTCCCGTCGGCAGCCAGACCGATGAACGCCTCGGACGGTGACTGCCGAGGGTCCACGGCCATGAATACGCGGGGGTAGACCGACGTATCCCGGGTGAGGTAGTGGAGCACCTGTCGCTCCAGCGGGTTGAATAGATGGAATTCGTCTACGAATACCAAGTCGTATCCATGAACTCGTCGGGCACGGTTCCACGTATTCGTCGACAGGTGGATCAGGAAGTCCGCAAGTACCTGATCGGATGTGGTGAGTGAGCGTTCGTCGAGGCTTGCCCAATACCGTGTGTACAACTCGAAGACGACCCGCTGGTCTTCACGGCTGAGAGGTAGCATCCATGCCGCCCGCGGCAGTTGGTAGTACCGTAGTTCGGCTCCAGCCCCGGGGAAGATTGCCGCAGCGCCGATGACGGAACCGAACTCGATGAGCAGGTCCCAGGCGAGCGCGCGCCGTACGTCATCGTCGTTTGAATCGAACCTCGCCCGCAGCCCTACGCTGACCTGCCCCTTATAGGTGATCCAGTCACCATTGATGAACTCATCCAGCACTTCCTGGATCTCGTCCAACTGGGCCTGCTTGCCGCTAAGGCTGTCCTCTCCAATCAGGCTGAAACCAGAGGATTCATCCTGCACGTACTGAGGGGAAATCATCGTCGCAAGCTCGAGCAGGGGGAAAACGTCGATTTCCTGCAAGAGCCCGAGGCCCATCGAGTCGATTGAGTCTGAGATCTGAGCCGCCAACGCCCAGCTATGGGTCACGATGAGCACACGCACACCCTCTCCAGCTGCGCGTGCGTTGAGTACCTCTCGAATTGCCTTGAGTGTCAAGGCGAGCGTCTTGCCGGAGCCGGCCGGGCCTCGAAGGCGGATCGACTTTTCCGTCTCGGCCTCGATAAATGCGCGCTGCTCGTTGCTGACTGCCTCCAGCCATTGTTGATATGACCAGCCCTTGGTCGTTGACTGTTCGAGCGCCGGAAGGCTCATCTCGACATCTGCGGGTTGGGAGCGTGCCTGGCTGAAGTACTCCTGAGAGGCGGCGACGGCCAGTGGCCATTCTGCTTTGATGTCGGGCGCGGTAGGCCGCGAGGAGTCGAACTGCTCCAGCGTTGATTTGTTGTCCGCTGTAGTGGCCGCCCAGAAGATGATGTCGGCTCTGTGTCCAGGGACAACCTCCGTAATCCATCGACTCCCGTAAGCATCCTTCTTCGATGTTGCCCTGAAAGCGATGTAGTTATTATACTTATATTGGTGCCACTGCTTAGGAAGGGAAAGGGGTCCCGGAGTCCTGGCCCTTTCAGCGAAGCTCTTCATCCGGCTCAGAACTTCTCTTCTTAGGCTTGCGAGATGCTCTGGGACAAAAGGCTCTTTGTTGTTCTGATCGCGCATGATGACGACGCGCTGCGCTTCTTCATCGTCATCCACGGAGAGGATGAAGTCAGCCGCCTCGGTGCTGAATTGGAAGAGAACGGCTGACGAGGAGACGGCGTCGGGGGATAGGCCGGTAGCCAGCTCACTCAGCGCGCGGACGGTCGCAACCAGCGGCTTCACGTGAGATCATCTCCAAGATAGTCAGCGTGCAGATCGCGAAGGTCTTCGTACTGCTCAGGGAGCCCGATGGACATGAACACCATGGCGAACTTCTGTACAAGGGCGTGAGTGAACCGGTCTTGCATACGCGAGATTCGGCGGTATGAGACGTTTTGGTGCGACGGCCCGAGCGAAATCGCGGGCTCCCAGACCTGTTCGATGTGGCGGAGATAGGCGAAGTATCCCGAGTCCTGTCCGGGCCCGATGGCTGTCAGGAACAGTGCGTCGCCAGGGGGCTGGGCGTAGGGCTCCCGAAGTTTCTCTTTCACCCGCTTGACTGCAGTCTCCCGTTTTGGGGAGTTAGCGCCGATGAGTTGAGCCTCTACGAACAGGCGCATGCTCTCCTTGAGGCTATCTGCCTGCGTGTCTATCATGCGGATGGCTTCGAGAGCGGCTTTGGCTCTCTGCGCCTCTGCGGGCTGCAGGGTGAGCGCGCTGACGATGTCCACGGGTTCTTGCTCGCTCGGCCACGCCCTAAGCCGGCGTTCGGTGATGGTGGGGGCGGCAGACTTCGAGAGGATCTGCCGCAACTCTCTCACCTGCTGTTTGGCCAGCTGTTCGCGGAGTTTGGGGATTTGCATCTCCGCCAGGTACTCCTCTTCCGCGAGCATGGGAACGCAGGTGACGCGGCCTTGGTGCTTCGCATGGGCGAAGTCGCAGTCGGCCGTCACGACGAGTAGGTGCCGCTGCCACATCGTTGCATCGGAGGCGACGGCTTCCAGGACGTCACCCTGTCGCAATGGGTCTGTCACGCTGACCTCACGGAATTCAGCGAACGGCTCGTCCACGGCATGCCCCTCCCACCCATCGGTTCACATCGTGCCGCCAACGTATCCGACCGCGGTACCGTGCACGTGAGCTTCCGGAAACCGCGTAGTAGTGCCCAACCCCTCCTCTCTCAGCGTTCCTGGCCGGCCCCGCCAGCGAGCACTACGGGCTCCAGGTCGCCGATGCCGCAGGCCTCCCAGGAGGCACGATCTACCCGATCCTGATCCGCCTGGAACAGTGCGGATGGCTGATCAGCCGTTGGGAAGACATCGATCCTCAGGAGGGAGGGCGTCCGCCCCGCCGCTACTACCGCCTGAGTGATCGCGGGGCGCAGGCTGCCAACACCGCGTTGGCCAAGGTGAACAGCCGCAAGCGCCGTACGATCCTGCCCGCGCACCCTCAGGGCGGCGCTGCGTGAACGAGCTGCTGGAAGTTGCTGCGCTCTCCTTCGCGACTGCTTGGCTCACCGCAGCCGTCGCGGCGGGGCGAGCTGCGAAGAGGGGACAGCCGGATTACCTGCGGTACTTAAGGAAGGACTTCGCGAAGAGTTTCCCGAAGACGTTCATGAAGGAGTACGGCCGGGAGCCGACCCAGGACGAGTTCCAACGAGTATGGGAGCTCATTGCGGAGCCAGTGGAATCTGAGTTCGAAAAGGCGCCGATCAAGGCACAGCGGAAGGTTGCTCTTGCAGTGGCGATTCTGCCCGCCGACGAAGACCGGCTTCTACACCCGCGCCCAGGGCCACGCGGCCGTCGAGGCCGGGGTGCTCCGCGCAGGGCAGGCCGAGGGCAGGTACAGCCTCGCTCCGGACTTCATCGACTGGCAGACCCGCCGCTCCGCAGCCGTTCTCGGCCGCGCCGACATCGTCTTCGCCCACAACCCCGAAACCGTCGGTCACGGCGACCGCGACCGCCTGCACGCCGAACTCCGGACGGCCTTCGAGGCACTCGAAGACCTGGTCGGCTCCGGCATGATCGGCGGATACGGCATCGCGACCTGGTCCGGGTTCACCGAGGACGCCTTCACCGTCCCCGAACTCCTCGCCCTCGCCCGCGACGCGGGCGGCCCCGGTCACCACCTGGCCGCCATCCAGCAGCCGGTCAGTCTGGTCATGGCCCAGCCGATCACCTGCGCACTCGACGGGCGCGGCCCCCTGGTCCAGGCCCGGTCCGCCGGACTCCTCACCTTCGCCTCCGCGCCCCTGCACGGTGGGGAACTCCTGGACCTGATCACCCCCGAACTGGTTGCGTTGATCCGGCCCGGCACCCACCCGGCCGCGGCCTGCCTGCTCGCCGCCGGTTCCTGCCCGAGCCTGGACGTCCTGCTGGTCTCGGCCAGCACGCGCGACCACTGGGACGCCGCCGTATCGGCACTGGACCACCCGCTGACCGACACGGAACTCAGGAAGGTCCTCGATGTACTCGCCCCCCGATGACTCCACCCAGGACCGGATGGAGTCCGCGCACGCCGAAGCGGCCAACCGCCTCGCCATCGCGACGAGCCGGCCGTACGCGTGGGGCTGGAACGGCCGCACCATCAGCTCCCGCGCGGGCACCGACCACTGGCTCCGCATCGAAGCCACCCCCGACGACCGGGCCCACGCCCGCTTACCGCACGAGGGCATCACAGGCGCCGAGCACATCCCCGACGCCGTACCGCGCCCGCGCCTGCACGCCACCGTCCGCTGGACCAAGGACGGCTGGACCTACGACGCCGACCTGATCTCGTACATCCCCCAACCGGCGATCTCACCGGCCACTCCCGAACTTCTCGCCGACCCGGGCCTCACCGACGGCTGGTGGACCGCTCTGCACAAAGCCCTGGACGTACTGGCCGGGGTGCCGACGGAGCGCGAGGCGGTCCGGACTCTGTGGATGCGCCGCTCCTTCCCGCTCTTTCTCGGCATCGACGCCCCAGACCGCATCGAGCGGGTGACCGGGCACGGCGACCTGCACTGGGCCAACCTCACCAGCACCCCACTCACCGTCATGGACTGGGAACGCTGGGGCAGCGTGCCCGTCGGCTTCGACGCGGGCCTCCTCCACGCCTACAGCCTGCGCGTCCCCGACGTCGCGGCACGCGTACGGAACGAGTTCACCAATGTCCTCAGCACTCCGGCCGGAAGGATCGGGGAACTCGCAGCGCTCTGCGAAATGCTCCAGTCCGTCGCCCGCGGCGAATACAGCGACATCGCCGCACCCCTCAAGAGCCGGGCCGAAGCCCTCACCGGCCGCAGACCACCCCTCCCACCCCACCGCTGAGAGGCACGCCGCCTGCAGCCTGAGCCCTCCTCTCCAGCGATGAAGCTCAGGCCGCAGTCGGACGCCAGGTCAAGCGGTCTCTGCCGCAAGGGTGATGACGTCGAAAGCCGCTGCAGGGTGAGCGGCCGCTCTGCTTCACTTCGCCCATGAGCGACACCCGCGAGGCCCTCGACCGCGCCGTCACCGCGCTAGCCACGGGCTCGGACCAGACACAGAGCCAGTCCGTCCGAGCCCTGGTGTCGATCGCACTCAACGAGCCCGCCCACCGCCAGCAGGCGCTCACTGCCCTCGAAGACTTCACCGCGAACGGTGCCCGCTCGGACGCGGTGGTCTCGGCGCGCACCGCGCTCTGCGGCTTCGACCCGAAGCGTGCCGCCCGAGCCCTCCGGACTCTCGAAGGCACAGCAGTCGCATTCCTGACCACCTCAGTCGTGGCCGGGTCCTCCTTCGGCAGCAGCGGCGTAACGCGGGTCCTGATCACCGTGGGCATGTGGATCGTGCTGCTGACGGCGGCATCGGCCTTCCGTCGCCTGTGGCAGCCCTACCTGGGGGCCTGGGTGCTCCTGCCCAGGGAAACCAGATGGCTTCGCGGCCTGCTCGTTGTGCTGCTCACCGTCTTCCTCACCAGCGGCCTCCGAGCCGTGCCGGACTCCTCTGGCGGCGCCCTCCTGTGCGCCGCGGGGGCGGGCCTGACGGGATGGCTCCTCTGGTCGCAGAAGCCGACGGGCCGCTGACAACGGCGCGGTGACAGCAGGCCGCGTGGGCCGTTAAGCAGTTCAACTGCGACAACGAGGTCAACGACCATGCCCACCAGCACCCTGTCCCGCGCCGACGGGACAGAAGAGACGTACACCTACTTCGACGGTGTCATCCGGGCGGTACACGCCGACGGAACCCGCTGCCCCCGCACCGGCAAGGGCCGCCACACCCAGCGCCCGCCCGACCCACGCTGCCCGGGACGCACGAAGTACGTGGCGACCTGCCGCGTCTGCAAGTGGGAGAGCGAATCTCCTTCGCACGCCAAACTGCGGGCCGAATCGAAAGAGCACGCCCGGGAGTGCGATGACCGGCAGCCGTACATGATGACCGCGCAGGAGTTCGTGAACCTCCCGCCAGCCGAGCAGGCCGCCCACCGCGCGTGGAACGAGATGCGCAACGCGCTGCCTCCCGAGCAGCGACCGCCTGCCCTCACCGTCGCACAGCACCGCGAACGCACCATGGCCACGCCCCCCGCCGAGCCCCTGCTCCCGGCGTACACGGCACCGCTTCCCCGGGCACGCGGCCTACTCAGTCAACTGGAACAGGTACCGGACACAACCGATGCGGCAGCCCATTCGGCGGCCGTGGAGGTAGCACGGGCCGCCGGGCGGGTCTACGTCGGCATCAGCCGGACTGACCGCGGCTGGTGCGTCTACGCGCAGCCCGACACCGACCCCGGATTCCGACCCCATCTCGCCGTCACACGGATCCTGGGACAAGCCGTTGCACGGCTGGTTCGCGAGGGCGACGGGCTCGGGGGAGGAAGCACCACGGCCGCGACGGCCGTGACCGGCGTACCCGACGAGTACCGGGCCCGGATCTACGCCCTGGCCTTCCAGAACGCTCTCGCTGGAGACCTCGATCGACTCCTGCGTCTCTGGACGGTCTGGCGCTGACCGGCGCTCGTCCCTGCGGGTTCCGCAGTCCCTCGGATGAGGCGGATTCGGTCGATTGCCCACAGCCGACTCGCGGGTGCGAGATCGTCTCTCCAGGGGCGGGGATCCCGCCCACGGCGCGGTGTGGGAGGTGCTGGTGGAGAAGGACGAGATCTGGACGTCCGAGGAGTACGGCAAGTCGCACAAGGGCCGGGTCGGGACACTCCTGGAAGACGGAAGCGGTCCCAAGCTGGTGTACTTTGACTCAAGCTCCGGCGGCTTCGGCTGGGAGGTCAGCCACTGGTCCGTCTACGACGGCGGAGCGCATCCGCAGCGCCCCCGCGCGCACGCTCTGCAGGGGGAGTGCTCGTGTGGCTGGCGGGGCGAGCCGCGCGTCGTGGACTGGACGACGGCCGGCGATCTGCCCCTGCGCGAGCATGGCTGGGAGACAGCTGGGGAGTGCCGGGACGACTGGGACCGGCACATCACAGCCGTCGCAGCCACCACCGTCCCCCTGCCCGCCGACCTGGAGACGCTTCTCCAGGATGTCGCCGCGGCGATCGAGCGACTTGGCCAGGACGCGCCGACCGCCGCGCTGAAAGCCGCCCGCACCCTGGAGCTGCTCGCCGCGCGCACCGCCCACGACGCCGCCCACGACGCCCGCGGTGAGGACCCGGAGAAGGTCGCCGCCGCCTTGGGGCTGAACGTCGACGACTCCCGTGCACTCATGGCCCGCTATGGCGGCTGGGGCCACTACGGCTGACCGACCCGCGCCTGTCCACAAGCGCCCGCCGGGCCCGAGCACCCTCGGACCCGGCGGGGCCGGTTACGGCGCGGGTTCGTAGACGACGGTGGTGGCAGGGCAGTCCTCGGCGATCCCCAGGAGCGCTTGGACCTCAGCTTCGTCGGCGGTCAGGTCCCAGCGCAGCTTCGTACCCACCCAGCTCGCGGCGTACGTGCAGTGGTACGAGCCGTCCGAGGGCAGCCACTCCGCCGGATCCTTGTCCGCCTTGCTCCTGTTCGAAGCCGCGGAGACCGCGATGAGCGTGTCCGGCGAGGCCTGGTCGTTCGCGTAGGCCTCCCGCCGCCCAGCGCTCCAGGACGCCCGTTCGGAATCGAAAACCTCTGCGAGCGGTACGAAATGATCTACGTCAAGACGTCCCGCGTCGGTAACGACCAGGTTGTCGTAGAGGCTTCGCCAGGACCCGCCGGTCAGTTTGCAGCCCGCCGCTACCTGCGGTGCCACCACCGCCTCGGACAGGATGACTTCCCGCCGCGTGTCGCACCCGTCGGTGGCGTTCAGTCCGCGGTTCCAGTGCTTGTACAAGGTGCGGCTGTAGCCCTCGCGGTGTTCGGCGGCGACGGGGAGCCGGTCGATCGCCTCGAACAACGGCAGCGGTGCCCGCGCCCCGGGCGCTCCGGGCGCGCCGGTTGCACTCCGGCCGGCGACGTAAGCGGGGGAGGAGACCAGGTTCTCCCGCGGGGTGTTGGCGGCGGCCGGTGCAGTGGTGGCGAGGAGCGGGAGGGCGGCGAGAGCGAGCGCGGGCAGCCCGCGGCGCAGGCGGTTAGTGATCACGCCCCGGGTTGTAGCGGGCGCAGTGGTCGGCCTGGAAGGGCAGTCAGGGGCACCTCACCCGACCGGGTGGCCGGATTCACCGGAGAAACGCATCTCTTCCTCATGCTCGGAGTACCCGCCTTCCCCAGGGCTCCGGTGGACATCCGCGTAGACGAGGACTTGCACGCTGTCCTCGCCCGGAGTGCGCCGGAGCCGGCATGGCCCGCTGGAGAGGAAGAGGGCTGAGATCCGGTGGGCCGCCTCGACGGCAGCCTTCTCGTGTCCCCGGATCTCGATCGTGATCACGCTCGTGTCGCTCATGCCTGCGGGAACTGGGCCGAGGGGAAACCGGTTTCACCGCGCCGGAAGGGTCCACTCCATCGAGTGCCGCCTGGCACAACATCCGGCTGCGCAACGGGAGCCGCGACGGTGGACGACGTCGGCGACGTGGAGCGGCCGCCGCGGCCAAGAAGACTCGTCCATCGACAGGTTCCCTCGGCGCTCATCGCGCGGTCGCCCATCGCCCGCGATGCGCCTTCCCTCGGCGCCCGCACCACGTCGGCCTGACGGCTGCGGCGGCAACGCGTGTACGACGCCGCCGACAAACGGGTGAATGCGCAGACTCGTGCATCACGCACGGTTACAACACGAACTGTGTACAGCTCGGATACAGCGCCTTGGGATCGCAGCAGCCAGCCAGTCCGTACCCTGCAGATCGACCGGTATACGCCCTCGAAGGGGCTGCGCAGTAACAGCGTTGACCGGTGCCGCTACTGCAATGCCCAGCCCGGAACCGTGGGCGACACCGCGCCGGGCGATCAGTGGTTTGATGCCGCGCCTCCACAGAAGGCGGCGGTACTTGTCGAAGTCGTAGCCGCGGTCGGCGTACAGGCGCCGGGGCTTGCGGCGGGGGCGGCCGCGCAGGCCGCGGATCGGCGGGACGGCATCCAACAACGGGAGAAGTTGGGTGACGTCGTGGCGGTTGCCGCCGGTGAGGGTGACGGCGAGCGGGGTGCCATGGTGGTCGACGATCAGATGGTGCTTGGAGCCGGGGCGGGCGCGGTCGACCGGCGAGGGGCCGACATGGTCTCCCCTTTGAGAGCCCGGACATGCGAGCCGTCCACAGCGCAGTCGTCCAGGTTCAGGGAGCCCGCGCGACGCAGTTCGGTCAGCAGGGCGGCGTGCAGGCGCGGCCAGACTCCGGCCTCGGTCCAGTCCCGAAGCCGGCGCCAGGCCGTGACTCCGGAGCAGCCCACGGTCTGGGCGGGGACGTCGCGCCAGGCAACGCCGGTCCGCAGCACGTACATGATGGCGGCGAGAGCAGCCCTGTCCGGTACGCGAGGTCGCCCGGGATGGCGGTGGCGTCGCGTGGGAGTGGGTGGCAGTAGCGGAGCCACCCACTCCCACAGGTGGTCCGCAATGAGATCGGTACGCACCTGGCCACCCTGCTGACCAAGATCGGCGAGCGCAAGGCCCACAGCTCGACTCATTCGGGATTGACGGACGTGTGAGCCGTGGATCTTCGGCGCACCCACGTGATGGGTGTTGCTGTTCAGGCGGGGCGGGGCTGGCCCGGGCGGTGGCCCGGGCCAGCCGTTAGACGCTAGGGCTTGGCGTCCGGAGCGGCCTTGGTGTCCGAGGCGGCCTTGCCGCCCTGGTTCAGCATGCCGCCGAGGGCGCTGAGGTTGCCGGCGCCGCCGACGCCTCCGGTCACGAGGGGTGCCGCCTTGGCAGCGGCGTCGACAGCGATCTGAGCCATCTTCTGCAGGTGCTCGGTGGCGGTCTTCATGGCCTCCTGGGCGCGTTCGCCGGCGGCCTTGTCGTTGCCGGCGGCGGCTTCGATGCCCTTGGTCAGCACCTGGCCCATGGTGTTCAGGCCGCTCATGTCGCGGAAGAGGTTCGCGGTGGCGATGGCCTGCACCGTTTGCAGGCCGACCGGGTCGGGCATCGCCGCGAGCGGCGTGAACTTCGCCTGGGAGGCACCCATGCCGGCCGCCGTGACATCGAGGTCCTTCGCCCGCCCTCCCATGGACACCGGCGCGATGTCGGCCGGTGTGATCTGGATGGGCGAGTCCTTCCAGTTCCAGAAGCGGGTGAGGTCGATCTTCTCGGCCGAGTTGGCCCGCCCGAGTACGGCCTCGGCGAAGACGCCCTTGGTGGCGATGGCGATCGTGTTGGTGACCGGCGCCCCGAACGTGTTGTCCGCCGGCTGGCGGGACTTGGTCCACGCCTCCCGTTCCTGCTCACTGTTGAAGTTCCACCGGAAGCCGAGGTAATTGCCGGTGGCGGCGATCGGCTTGGGGTCCAGCAGCGTGCCGAGCAGGACCGGCGCGGCGCTCGAGCCCGCCGGGGTGTACGAGTAGTTGGCGAGGATACGGCTGAGGGTCAGCTCGTCGGCGTTGGCCCACACGGCCTGGCTGTAGTGGCGGCGGTTGTCATTCAGGTGGTCCAGGACCGTCTGCGGCACATTCCCGCCGCGCACATAGAACCCGAGGGAGGCGAGGTAGGTGCGGGTGCCGGACTTCACCGTCGAGCCGAACAGCCCGCAGATCGCCGCGCCGCCGGCGTCCTCGGTCAGGTCGGGCGCCGCGGTGGTGGTCGCGGCGATCCCGAAGTTGACCACCCCCGAGGTCATTGTGAGGCGCAGCCCGGCGAGGCTGCCGCGGGCGGCCGTGCCGGACCAGGCGTCGACGGCGAGCAGCTTGTCGGCGCCTGCGAAGGTGTGGGAGGCACGCTGCTGTATGCCGGAGCCGCCGGTGTCGCCGCAGCGGAAGGTGTGGCCCGGGAAGACCACCTGGAGGCTGCGGATTCCGAACTCGTCGTACCAGACGTCGATCTTGGACGCGTAGGGAGAGTCGGCCTTCGAGGGGACGTCGAAGGGGACCGGCGCCTCCCGCGGAGCGGTGAGCAGCCGGAGCAGGCGCCCGGTGTTCTGCAGCGCCCAGTACTCCCCGCCGACGGAGGAGACGACATCCACTATCCCGGAAAATGCGGAAAAGTACTTGCCAGCAGTCCAGGTCGTGGCACCGGCCTCCACCATGACGGCCTTGCCGTCGGCGGTGACGCCCCAGAGAGTGCCGTCCGGGCCGGCGGACAGGCGCCTCACGCTCGGGGCAGGGGTCCGCTCCGTCCAGGTGGTGCCGGTGCGCTCGAAGGTACGTCCCTCCCGGCAGTACCACACCTTGTCCCTGCCGACGACGGCGATGTCGTCGGCCTTGACGTTCAGGTTCTGCCATGAGCCGTTGAGGGCGCGCTGCCAGAGCGTGTTGTCTACGCCGACGAGGTAGAGCGTGCCGTCCGGGCCGCACGCGAGGCTGAGCCCCGCCCAGCCCTGCGAGTCGACTCGCCAGGTCGTCCCGTCGAAGTGTGCGAGCGCGTTGTCGGTCCTGAGCGCCCACACAGTGTCCTTGCCGGGGGCGATGCGGGCCAGGTCTCCGTTCAGTCCGGTGGTCGGCAGCGGGTTCCACTGCCGGCCCACCGGATCGAAGCGGACCGGGCTGCCGTCGTACTTGCGCACCCCGTACACGCCCATGGCCGAGGCGGCGACATCGGCCAGATCCACCCCTTCGAATTCCTGGACGACCGACGGCGCCTCCGATGCCGTGCACGCGTCGAGCTTGCGTACGGTGGTGTCGAACGGGTTCGCTGCCCGGATCTTCGCCGCCCAGTCGGCCGGCGCGACCGACGCGAGGACCTCCTTGTAGCGTTGCAGGCTGGTGTAGTTGAAGTTGAGTTCCTGCAGCGGAATGAACAGACAGCGTTCCAGCTTGGTCGGCTTGGTCACCACGTTGTAGACCTGAACGACCTCGTAGTACTGCACCGACATCGCGTGCATATGGTTGTAGTTGGTGACGACCCGGGTGAGGACCTGCTCCTTCTCCAACTGCGTCGTCTCGCGCACCACCGTCATGTTCCGGCTGCGGGCGGCGGTCGCCAACTGCTGGGTCCGCGCACTGATGCGCTGCGTTGCCTCCTCCGCGACCGACTTCACGCCGGTCGAGCGCGACACCGCGGTCGTGAAGCCCGAGTTCGACGAATTGCTATAGGAACCGCCGGCCCCCAAACCGAAGAACGCGATGCCGATGCTGCCGCCGCCGCTGGAGGACTTGCTCACCTGGGACGCCTGGGAGGTGCCGTACTGCTCCTCGTGGGCGATGGCGTTTGCGACCTCGCTGATCGACCGGTTCTGGTCGGTGGTGCCGGCGAGCGTTTCGGCTTCGGAAGCCGTCTCGCTGCCGGTGGCCTTGGTGGTGCGCTGCCAGTCGACGACCGCGACTTTGGTGCTCTCGCCGGGCGCGAGCGCGAGGCTGTGCAATAACCGGCCGAGCGTGACGCCCTGGGCCGACCAGCTCTGCTCCGTCGTGACGATCATGCCCTCGGCCGGGCGGTCGTAGAACGGCAGGTTCTCCTCGCCGAGGTCGATGGCGCCGGTCAGCTTGCGCGCCGGCTTCGCCCCGGGGATGTCGGTGAGCACCACCGAGCGGTACCGGACGATCTCCACCGGGTAGCTGCCCGTGGTCGGAAGCAGGTCCTTGGGCGTCGGACCGTCGAGCATCGCCTTGTCCACTTCGAACGGGGGCGAGGTCCCCGCCGGGGCCGTTGTGCCGGCCGGGGTCTTCGCCGGTGTGGTGGCAGGTGTTCCGGTGCTCGGGGTGGTCATTACGGTCCCGTCTGCGAAGAAGGTGGAGAGGCCGTCAAGGCCACCAGGACCGGGAGCGCCTGGCCATCGGCATATGACGCCTTCCGAGTCGCTCGAAAGCTTCACATCCTGATCACAACAGCGTCAGACTTTGTCGAATTTGGCCGGAAACAGTGCCCGGCTGCGGAGGCGCGACCGCAGCGCCCGCTCCAGGAACCGGACACCCGCGGGCCCTGGGGCTGGACTTCCACCCCGAGCACCACAAGCTCGTCGGCCTCGAACCGCAGCGCCTGCATCCGGCGAGGCCGGATGACATGTGGCCGGGCGCCATCCAGAACACACAGGGCCACAAGTGGACGCACGCCCCAACGCCTTGCCGTCCGGAACGGAGACCCGCGCGGCCACCGGCTCCCGCTCGGTCGGGGCGGCAGCACCTGCCCTTCGGAGGCCCCGAATCTCTTTATGAAACGATCAGTAAGAGCCACTTTCACGTGAACGCCGACAGCAGGGGGCACCTCCTGTCAAGGGGGCTGGAGATGTGACGTGTCGCCATGGGAAGATCACGAGCGGTCGGCAAAGCGTCGTCCAGAGGGAGGGGACAAGCCATGGCAGGCGAAGCGTCCAAGGCGAAGGAAACAACCTCGGACACCTGGGTGACTACCAAGTCTCAGGCGAATGGGCAGCTCACGTCAGAGGCGACTGACCTCGGACTCATCCCGGCATCCGAGGTCAACCCCGAGGACATCGGCTCACTCAGCCTGCGTTACGTGGACGGTGTGCCGCAGCTTGTTATCAGCGGCGGGACTGTCCTTCCGGCGGGACTGACGGCCGTTGACGGCGCGGGAAGCGCTGTTGCGACGTACGCGGCAGGTGTAGCGCCCAGCGTCAAGACCGGTCGCATCACCAGCAACCTCCAGATCTCGCTCGGCGGTGCTGACGCCCATATCGACTTGAACGCCACCAACGGTGATCAGCTGTACTACTACGCCATCGACAGCGCGGTAGACGACGATCCGAGCGAAGACTGAAACTCGCATCAGCGCCACAACGGCGCATTCGTAGTCCCTTCATGCGGTGACACGGGCGGCAGAGCGGTTGAACGCTCCCGTCCGTGCCCGAGCCCTTAGGGGCGTGGCATGCCGCAATGACAAGATCACGAACGGTCGGCATGGTGTCGGCCGCGGGAGGAGACAGACATGTCTGAGAGCGAAGTGACGTCCGAGGTGACCGACTTGGGACTTATCCCGGCATCCGAGGTCAACCCCGAGGACATCGGCTCACTCAGCCTGCGTTACGTGGACGGTGTGCCGCAGCTCGTTGTCAGCGGCGGGACTGTCCTTCCGGCGGGGCTGACGGTAGTGGATGCAAGTGGGCAGCCCGTAGGTGGCTACACCGCAGATCCGATGGCGGTGAAGATGACTGCGGAGTCACCAAGGAGGCTTTACGTGGGTGGCCTTAGCTACGTAGTAGACGATGACGAGCTCCGTGGGCTCTAGGGATCTGCGCCTCTACATCGACAACGACTACCCCGACCCGGTACGGACCGCTCGAAGCCCGTACCGGGGGCGAAGTCATGGTCAGGGCGGCGCCCACCGCTGGTTACTGAGGATTTCGGGTTGTCGTCGGGTAGTGACGGTTCGTGATCCCTGCGGTATGCCGGTGAGGTGAGGTATCCAGAGGGTGGGGGCCTGACCGCTGAGCGTCGGGCGTTTCGTGAGGGGATCCGGCTTCAGGCCGGCGTGCGGTTCGCGGCGGGTGAGAAGACCGCGGTGATCGCGAAGGATCTGCGGGTGAGTGTGCGGTCGGTGGAACGCTGGCGCCGTGCCTGGCGCGAAGGCGGCATGGAGGCCCTGCGCTCGAGGGGCCCGGCGAACTCCCCGACCGTCACCGACGCCCAGTTCGCCGTACTCGAGGAGGAACTCGGCAAGGGCCCCTCGGCGCACGGCTTCGAGGATGAACGCTGGACTTTGGTCCGCGTTCAGACGGTGATCCGCCGCCGGCTGCGGGTGAGCCTGTCGGTGGCGACGGTGTGGCGGCTGCTGAAACGGCACGGCTGGTCCTGGCAGGCACCCGCCCGCAGAGCCCTCGAGCGTGACGAGCACGCGGTCGAACTGTGGAAGAAGGAGGTGTGGCCACGGGTGCAAGCCTCGCGGCGGCGTCCGGGGCCTGGATCGTCTTCGAGGACGAAGCCGGCTTCTCGATGACTCCGCCGCGTGCCCGCACCTGGGGCCGGCGCGGGCACACCCCCGTCATCCGCGTCCGTGGCCGGTCCCGCCGACGGACCTCGGTCGCCGCCCTGTGCTGCTACAAACCCGGCGAGAAGAGCCGCCTCATCCACCGGCCCCGCCAGCATCTCCTGCTCAAGGGCGCCCGCAAGAGTTTCTCCTGGCAGGACTACCGCGACCTGCTGGTGAGGGCCCACATTCAACTCGGCGGCCCCATCGTGGTGCTCTGGGACAATCTCAACACCCACCTGGCCGCCGGACTGAAACGCTACGAAGCCGAGCACGACTGGCTCACCACCATTCGCCTCCCGGCATACGCGCCAGACCTTAACCCCGTCGAGGCCCTCTGGTCCCTCGTGCGCAGAGCCACGGCCAACACCGCCTTCGCAACCCCCGACGACCTCGACCGCACACTCCGCCGCGAGTTACGCAGAATCCAGCTCCGCCCCCACCTGATCGACGGCTGCCTCAACGCCACCAACCTGACCCTCACCCCACCGACCCCAACCTAAAAACCTCAGTAGACGTGCGTTGACCGGCCACAGATGACTACGACCGACACCGCGCGGCACACGCGGCGGCGACAATCGCCGGGTGGAGAACGCGGGGATCAGGAGTCAGTTCTGGGCGACGTGGGCCGTCCAGCCGTAGGGGAGTTCGGAGCCGTCGAGCAAGATGCCCTCGACCGTGCGGGTTTCGGGGTCGATGTCGGCTTGTACGCCCTCGCCTTCGTAACGGGGGTAGCCGGTCGCGCCCAGATCGCCGGTGAGATCCACGAGAGCCGTGCGCAGAATGCCTTTGGTCCCGGCCTCCGGGCTGGATGGGCGGATTTCGACGGTGAAGTGGCGGGGGACGGGAGCGTTTGCGCCAGAGGAAGTCATGCCGCCAGGTTACTGTTTCTGATCCATAGACTCCGGGCCTCTCTCTGCCCTTGCAGGGCCGAGGGCTGCGTAAAGGGCCCTTTGAGCATCGCCCGGGTCAGGTTCCCTGGGGCCCTTGCGGGCGCTTGGCGGGGCCCTCGGTGGGGCTATGGAGGGCGTTTTCGAGGGCGGTGCGGAGGATCATGCCGGTGGTGATGATGTGGGCGGCGATCCGTTCGCGTTCTTCGAGGGCTTCGGCGGTCGCGGTGCGCCTGGCGGTGGTGCTGGTTCCCCACCGGTCGGTCCAGGTCTCCAGGGCGCGTACGTGGGGTTGGTTGGTCCAGTAGACGCCGTGGTGGAGGGGTGACCAGAGTTGGTTGGGGAGGGTGACGCACAGTCGTGCGGTGAGGCCGGCCCCGTTGTGGGGGCCGGTGCCGCCGGGGGTCTGTCCGGCGTGTGGGGCGCCGTCGGGGATGGCGGCCCCCGGCCGTAGCCACCCGCGGTGTTCCAGCTCGGCGCGGAGGGCGGGGGCCAGGGCCCGCCACCGGGTGACCCGGTGGCGGCCGTTCTCGCGGAGCCGGTCCCGCTCGGTCCGGATCCGGGCCCGCGCCTCACGCAGTGCTGCGCCCCGCAGTGTGAGGACCCCGGCGTCCTGCTCCGCGGTGGCCTGCCACCGGAGTTCGTTGGCTTGGTGGGTGGCGACGAGGGTGTCGAGGCGGTCGAGGTCGTCGGGGCGTACGGCGATGACCACGGTGTGTCCCATGCCCCCATCATCCCCGTGCACCCCGAGGCGCTGTTCGAGGTCTCCCCGCAAGCCGGACTCAGAATCTATATAGATACTTGCTATAGCCCTGTGCGGTTGATGCGCTGCGGGGGTATCGCCGGGCTACCCCAAGCATGCAGCCGGCCTCGGCCGGTGACGTGCGGTCAGTGAGTGTCGTGGTCCGGTCCTGTGCCGAGTTGGCGGCTGGCCGGGGGAGCGGGGCACGGCCGCGGGTTCCTCGGCGGCGGCTTGCGGCACCTCGGCCGGCTGTGGGCCGTGCGGGGGAGTTGAGGGGCGTGGGCCGGTGCAGGGGCGGCGTTCGGGCATGCGCTCAGTTTCCCCGGCCGGGGTACGGCCCGGGAGCGGCTGCAGGGGCCGCCGTGGTGGCGGCTCCTGCGAAGTGTGTGGTGGTGGATGGCTCTGGGTTAGCGGACGTGGGAGGAGCCGACGCCGGAGATGCCTCCGATGTCGAGTGTGGGCACAAAACTGTTGCTGTCGCCGGTGAGGACCGAGTCGTTCTTGGTGAAGATGTTCTGGTTGGTGGAGCTGTCTGTGTTCGTGGAGCCCGAGTCGCCGGAGCCGAGGATGCCGTCGGCGTGGGCGGGGACGGCCAGTGACAGGGCGGCGCCGGTGAGAGCGAGAGCTGCGAGGGTGCGCTTCATGATGGGCTTAACGGCCGGACCGTATGACGGTTACGTGCCCTTGGTGGGCATCCCTGTGAATGGGTCGGTAAATGGCACTGGTTGGGCGTCAGCCGGGCCCGCGCGGTTGTCCCTGCTCTCACTGCATAGTGTTGCTGATCTTGGCTGTCATGGGGTGACCAAGCTGCTGCCACAAGCTGCACAGCAGCAGGGCGGTTGGCTGTCATGAGGTTGTCCATTCCTAGACTCTCAAGGTTATGGAGATGCTGCTGGTCGATGCTATTGGGCGGTGGTTTTTCAGTGCTTCGGCGTTTCGTCTTCAGCGGATGCTGCGTCGTGTGACCTGCGAGGTTGTGGCCTCACTGAAGGCGTGATGCCGACTTGCTGCTGAAGAGAGACGCCGAAGTAGGGGGGCGTCGGGCGCCGAGCCTGTAGGCATCCGTGGGAGGGGGCCCGATTCACCGCGTCGTGGGGGTTCCGTGACGGTCTCGATGTCGCGGGGGTGCGTCCGGAGCTGGTGGCGGAGGTCAGCGCCGATCGGGCCGTGGACCGGGGTGGAGTCTTCCGGGACCCGATGCGGTTCCAGCGGCTGCGGTTGGACGTTTCGGCACGGGATGTGCCGGGGTTCGGGGCGGGGGCGGTCGCGGGGTGAGTAGTGGCTGCGGCCGGTGGCGCGACCGGAAAGATCGGCATGGCAAGCGGTCTGTCCGACCGATGGTAATCAGCCAAGACGTCCCGGTTCCGTGACCTTCGTTCCATTAGCCGGGATGATCAGCCGTCGGGCGTCCTGTGCGTCCGGTCGCAGCACGTGATTCAAAGGAGCGGTTATGTCTGAGCGCCAGGTCGGCACCGTGAAGTGGTTCAACGATGAGAAGGGGTACGGCTTCATCACCCCCGAAAGCGGCCCTGACCTCTTCGTGCACTTCAAGGCGATTCAGACCCCCGGCTTCAAGGTCCTCAAGGAAGGCCAGAAGGTGAGCTTCGTTGCGGTGCAGGGGCAGAAGGGCATGCAGGCGGACGAGGTCATCCCTGAGGCCTGAGTTCCTGACCACGGATCCGCGAACCGTTCCGGCCCGGCACCAGATCGGCTGCCGGGTCGGTGTAGCCCAGGCGCCTGCTTGCGACGGTGGTCAAACCGCGTCGTTCAGTGAGAAGTGTCTGTGCGCACCAGACTTTGGCCGCCATGC
The DNA here is from genome assembly GCF_056435825.1 of Streptomyces sp. NPDC043876. NCBI lineage: Bacteria > Bacillati > Actinomycetota > Actinomycetes > Kitasatosporales > Streptomycetaceae > Streptomyces > Streptomyces sp. NPDC043876. The sequence goes on from NZ_JBWKDV010000021.1 coordinate 19,767, forward strand.
GGGCCGATCCGCCGAGGGGCTGGCCGGCTTGCTGCGCGCCCGGGGGGATCGGATCCCACTCCGGCAGCATGCCGCGCGCTTCCAGCTCGGCTTGGAGTGCGGGTGCGAGTGCTCGCCACCGGGTGACCCGGTGGCGGCCGTCCTCGCGGCGGCGGTTTCGCTCTGCTCGGATCCGCGCACGGGCCGCCCGCAGCGCTGCGCCGCGCAGGTGGGGCAGGTCTGCGTCTGCCTCGGCGTGATAGGCGCCATGGATCTTTCACAGGCTGGCGACACGGGTGTTCGGCGGGTTGCGGGGCGTTGAGCTGGGCTGACTGGGCGGAGAGTGACGTTCTTCCAGTGCAGGTCGGTGTCGTTTCGCAGGTAGCCAGGGTGGCGTGCGTGTGGGTGTCGCTTCCCTCAAGGCTGCCGTGCCGCTGTACGCGAACGCCCGGACGCCGCTCTTCGTACCGCCGGCGCCGGCGTCCGGGTCCCGGCGGCGCCCCGGTGCCGCCGCTGCACCACCACGCCGGTCGCCGCGGCCCTCAAAAAGTTGAGCCAGGACCCGAACTCGTGGGCAAGCCCAGCGCCCCTCTGAATTTGGTGCTGACCGTCGGCTTGCCGTCGTGGTCGGCGGCTGCCGGCTCGTCCAGGAGTTTCACGTCGATTCGGCCGTTGAGAATCGCGGGAAAGACCGGGCACGGACCGATGAGTTCGTTCATGATCATCAGTCATAGGTTGGTCGGTGTGCCGCAGCCGAAGGTGGGGCTGAAGCGTCCACCGATCCGACCCGCCAACCGGACACGAGACACTGAGGAACCGTAGATGCGTACCCTGATCAGCACTGCCTTCATCTCGCTCGACGGCGTCGTGGAGGCGCCGGGCGGCGAGCCCGGCTACCGGAACTCCGGCTGGACCTTCAAGGACATCGAGTTCCTCCCTGAGGCGTTCGAGATCAAGGGCCGCGAGCAGAAGGAGGCCGCAGCGATGCTGATGGGCCGGACCAGCTACGAGGCGTTCAGCCCGGTGTGGCCGGACATGGTGGACTTCGCCGACTACAAGGTGATGCCGAAGTACGTCGTCTCCACCACCCTCACCGAGGACGGCCTGGTGACGAACTGGGGCGAGACGACGATCCTGCGCTCACTCGACGAGGTTGCTGCCCTGAAGGAGACTGAGGGCGGCCCGATCATCGTCCACGGCAGCGCCGTCCTGAACCGGAGCCTCTCGGACGCTGGCCTGATCGACCGTTACCACCTGCTCGTCTTCCCGCTCCTGCTCGGCGCGGGCAAGCGCCTGTTCAGTGCCACGGACAAGGACACCCAGAAGCTGAAGCTGGTCGAGCACGAGGCGTACGCGAACGGTCTGCAGAAGAACGTGTTCGACGTGGTCCGCTGACACGGCTCCGGTACCCGCCCGGTCGACCACGGCACCGCTCGAAAGGTCCTCACATCAGCAGCGGAAACACCGCAGGACTCACGGGCTGTGACACCACACCACAGTGAGGCATAGGGGCCCTGACCAGGAAGGTACACCTGGTCAGTGAGGTGATCGGAAGGAAACGGTTTAAGATTCCCGTTCATGAACACCACGGGCGGGGATCCGCTTTTCCGGATACACGAGGCGGCGTCGGCGGGGCAGGCGGTCGAGCTGCACTGCACGCCGACGGCGGCGGACATGGCCGCGGCGCTGCGCGCCCGCAACAGGACCCCTGCCGGGCGCCGTCAGCGCCGGCCGTACCTGCTTCTGAGCGTGCTGGGCCCGGTCCTGGTCACGGTGCTGATCGTGCAGGACGGCGGGACGACGCCGGTGACGACGGGAATGCTCGCCGGGGTCCTGTTCGTCTGGGCCTACCTGCTTTTTGGCCACCGGCTGATGGCCCGGGCCTTCCGGGGGGCGCTGGAGGCGGCGGGGGACTGCAGGATCGTCGTCGACGAGCACGGGGTGGCCGTCACCGGCTCCCGGTCCTCGACACATCACCAGTGGACCGCCCTTGGCCACTACGCCGAGACCCCGGCACACTTCGCCGTGTTCTCCGGTGACCGGCGGGCGATCCAGGTGATGGTGCTGCCCAAGCGCGGTCTCGCTGACCCCGCGGACGCGGACCGGCTGCGGGCGATCCTGGACCGCCACCTGACGCGGGTCTAGGCCGTCTCGTTGGGATCGTGCCAGGCGAGCAAGATCCCCAGAGACGACCCGGGGCGCGGAGAGAGACTCCGGCGCGGAGCCGGTGCCGGAAGGTGATGGCGCTCGCCGAAAACGGCTGTGGCGAATATTTCGTGATGGGCAGTCCTAAACATCCGCCACGACCCGTGATGTCCGTTGTCCAGCATCGTGTAGGTGGGGGACGAACGCTTCTGGGATCTGGTGTGGCCTGATATCGAGGGGTTGGCTGTCGATGGGTTGGAAGTCGTCGGGGATGTGGTGTGGATCGACTTGCATGCCCGGCAGCAGACGGTCATGTGCCCGTCGTGCGGCATGTTGGCGGCGCGCGTGCACAGCACGTTCATGCGGCGGCTGGCCGATCGTCCGCTGGGCGGGCGACGGATGCTGCTGCGCCTGAAGATCCGCCGGTTCTTCTGCGACAACGACCTGTGCTCCCGTCGGACCATGGCGGAGCAGGTGCCGTGCTTGACCACGCCTTACCGGCGCCGCACCCTGGCGGCCGCCCGGATAGTGCAGGCGATCGGGCTGGCCGTGGGTGGCCGGGCCGGCGCCCGGCTCGCCGGCTACTTGCCGGTGCGGGCGAGCCGAGACGTGATCGTGCGGGAGGTCCGGCGGCTCCCGGACCCACCGTCGGGCCAGGTCACGGTCCTGGGAATCGACGAGTTCGCGTTCCGCAGAGGCGCCACCTACGGCACCGTGCTCATCGATGTCGAGACCCGACGACCCATCGATCTCCTGCCCGACCGCACCGCGGACACGGTGGCCGCCTGGCTCACCGCACACCCTGGCATCAAGGTCATATGCCGGGATCGATGCAGCACGTTCAGCCAGGCCGCCACCCGCGCCGCACCTGACGCGATCCAGGTCGCAGACCGCTGGCATCTGCTTCACTCGCTGGCCCGCGCCGTCGAAAGAACCGCCCACCAGCACCGCGCCTGCCTACGCAAAGACGCCGAAGTCGACGATCTCGACCCACGCCAGGCACCACCATCCTCCGCGGCCTTGGCGGCGCTGATCGAGCCACCGGAACCCGCCGACCCGCCGGACAACCAGCTCCTGGCCCGCGTCCGTCAGTGGCACACCGACATCCACCACCTGCGCGAACGCGGCTGGACGATCAGCGCCATCGCCCGCCATCTGGGCCGGGACCGCAAGACCATCCGCCATTACCTGACCACCGACCTCGACCAGATCCTCGCTTCCGCACGTGAACGCCGCCCCAACGGCCACATCAACCGCTTCAAGCCCTACCTGCAGCAACGCTTCCGTGAAGGCGCGACCAACGCCGCGGGCCTCTTCCGTGAGATCCGTGAACGCGGCTACCGGGGCAGCCGCGTCGTGGTCACCAAGTACATCGCGACCCTCCGCGCCGGCACCGCCGCCCCCGAACCACGCCAGCCGATACCCAGCCCCCGCCGCATCACAACCTGGATCATGCGTCACCCCGACACCCTGACCGACACCCAGCGCGAACAGCTCACCCGAATCCTGGAAGTCTGCCCGGACCTTGCCACCGCCCGCGACCTCGCCCACGAGTTCAGCGCCATCGCCCGCGAACGCCGAGGACAGGACCTCACTCACTGGATGGCCCGCGCACTTGAGCAAGGACCACAGCCGGTCCAGGGCTTCGCGGCCTTTCTCCAAAACGACTGGGCAGCCGTCGTGAACGGCCTGACACTGAAATGGAGTTCAGGGGCGGTCGAGGGCCAGGTCACGCGAATCAAGCTGATCAAGCGCCGATCGTACGGACGAGCTTCGTTCGGTCTCCTGAGAACCCTCGTCCTTGCTCAGCCGCCATGAAGTCTCAGAAGGGCAGCTCGACGTCGTAACCGTCGGTAGGGGCCGTCAGCGCAAGCGAGGCGGCAGGCCACTCACCTGGGATCACGTCGAGAGCGCGTTGAAGATCAGTGTCTGTCCTTCCGATCACGACCAGGTCCATGCCCACGAGTCCAGGTTCGAGCCGGAGCAGCAGGCCAGGCGAGGAGAACCACCGCACGGGCGGTCCCATCGGCTCGAACCATGCCGGGTGCGGCGGCAGCGGAACCGGCGCGAATTCCGCCTCCACGGAGGCAACCACCTCGCTCGATGCTCGACACGCACGTCCTTGTGGCCCGCCCGACCTGGCCATAACGGCTTCGCTCAGAACCATCTCCACGCAGGCCAGCGAGACACGGTCCAGAAGCGAGCACGTCGTGAGCTCCGGCAGATGATCGGAGAACAGAGCTACGGGCGGGTCTTCCCTCGACAGGTCGGTCAGGCGCACCCCCCAGCCCGCACCACCCTGGTTTTCGCTCCGGAAGACCAGAAGCTGACCAGAAGGATCGAGAAGCAGCTCATCCGGCTCAAGGAGGGGATCCTGCCACGCAACGAGGTCACCGCGTCGGCCGAACAACCCGTACGCCTCCCGCAGAGCGACCGGAAGCGGCAGCTCTAGCCGCTCCTCCGCCTGCTGCACCTCTCCGGTGGAGAACCCATCAGACGAGGTCAAAGGGGTGGCCCAGGACGCTGCGAACTCTCTGACGAACTCCCAGGCCCCCGCTCGGTCTGGGCAACCCCCGGCCAGTGCCTGGGCCACGTCGAACCTGTCATCCATCCGACCGACCCTACGCGGCCATGAGGACACCAACATCCACCGGCTCCAACGTCACCATCACGAAATATGCGCCACAGCCAAAATTAGGGATCGGCATCAGGGCTCAGGCGCTCCGGGAGCTGGCCGGTCCACGTGTCGTAGATGGGCTGGGCCCGTGCGAGCGCCGCGAGTTCGGCGCGCAGATCGCGGCTGGCCGGGCTGAGGGCGCCGGCGCCCTGGGGCTGGCCTTCGCCGGCCTCCCTCTCGTCGAGGAGAGCCTCGGCTTCGTCGATCTGGCGCTGGTAGTCGGCTTCCCGCTCGTCGTGGAGCTGTTGCTCGTACCAGTCGCGTTCGGGCTCGGCGAGCCAGGGCCGCGCGGCTTCGTCGCGGTCTCGGCGGTCGGCGGCCCACTCGGCCTGCGCGCAGCCGTAGGCGAACGGCCGGGGCGGGCCGTCGAGTATCCGGCGGTGGCCGGCCAGGAGCGCGGCGGTGGCCGCCTCGCCGGCGTCGCAGGCGGCGGCGAACGCGGCGAGCTGGTCGGCGGTGGGCATCGGGTCGCCGGACAGGAGGCGGTGGAGGGTGCTGCGGGAGAGAGCGGGCCCGGCTCGGTCGGCGAGGGCCCGCAGGCTGGTGTGGGGAGCGGTGGCGCGCACGCGGTTCATGGCGCGGACGAGTCCGGCCGGGGTGGTGAAGGCGCCGGGGATGTAGGGGGCGGGCCGGCGCGGCGGCGGGTTGACGGCGCGATCGGCTCTCCTCCAGAGGCGCTCGGCCTTCCTCTGGTCGGCGCCGGCGCCGCGGGCGAAGGCCAGGGTGGCGGGCAGGGTGGGGAGCCGGCCGTCGAGGGCCTGGCGCAGAGTGCACTCGGAGACCTTGTACTCGGGCCGGCCGTCGCCCCGGGCGCGCCGGGCGAGGGTGTAGAAGGTCAGGTTCCCCTTCGCCGCGCGCAGCCAGCCGCGGAGGGTGGCGAGTTCGGCCGGTTCCGCGCCGGGACGGGAGCGGGTGGTGCGGTTGGGTGTGCGGTTCACGAGCGGGGACTGGTGAGCGTGTGGAGGACGGCGAGGAGGCGGCCGCTGGCGCGACCGGGGAGCAGCACCAGGAGGGTGCCGGCAGTGAGGGTGGTCAGGAGGGCGGGGACGGGGCGCTCGAGGATGGCGAGGACGGTCACCGCGGTGATGGCGGTGATGACGATGGCGGCCTCGGCCGTGCCCAGACGTCCGCGGGCGGCCGGCGAGTTCGGGGCGGCGGCCGGCGGCGGCGCGGCGGGCTCGGGGGCGGGCGGGGGAGTGGACATGATGGCGCCTCCGTACGGGAGTTGGGGTGGGCCAGCGGGCCCGGCGGGAGCTCTGATCGTGGCAGAGCGAAGCCCTCGGCGCGAGCTGCCGTTCGCGGCCGCACTGGCCGACGTGGGTTTCGACCTCGCAGCATTTGTCCAGGTCAGATACCAGAAACGAGAGAGGGCTGTCCCAGCCGCGGGGAGGTCTCCCTGCCGCCTGCGGAGCCCCGACAGGCCGGTATCCCGTGCGAGCTGCGGTGGTTGCGCCGGCCGACCGGGACCTGGTGTGTGCGCCGCCCCCGCTGCGCCCCGCCCCGGGGCTGGCCAGCCGCGCCCCGGCGGAAGGCCGGGGTCACCGACGGGTTGCTGGCCTGCCCCGGCCTCCGGCCGCCGCGGGCCAGGCCATCGCGCTGCTCGGCGGAGCGGGGGCTGGCGAGGGTGCTCACGCGGCCCCCCGTCTAGGCTGGATTCCAGGGCGTGGCGGGGTGCGGGCAAGGGGGCGCACAGTCGGCTGGGGTGCGCCCTGTTCCAGGTGCTGCCGGGCTCGTACCGTGCTGGTGGGAGGCGGCGATGAGGGTGTGGCCCGGGTGGCCGCTCTGGTGCGGGGTCGCGGACGTAGTGCCTGCTCCACAGCCGCCAGCCGCCAGCCGCCAGCCGCCAGCCGCCAGCCCCCTCCGCCGCGAGCCCCCGGCCGGTTTCCCGAGTTGGCGGGGACGGGGTGTCTGCTGGAGGGGGGTCCGCGGGTTGGGGGACGCCGGGGTGCTGAGTCCGCCGCATGGTGCGCGGGCACAGCCGGTGCCGGTGGTGCCGGCCGCACGGTGGCGGGCGCCCACCACGGTGGGCGGCCGGCCCCTCGGCGGGCACCGTGGCGGGCTGGCCGCCGGCCCGGCCCCGGTCCCGGCCGGGCCGGGCCGATGGACGGGCGACCGGGCTGGGACGGCTAGGGCCTGTCCGGCGGGTCTTGATTGAGAGCTGCCAATAGGCGTAGGACCAGGGGGTTTGCAGCGTTCTTGCACGGCCCGGCAGGTGAAGACGCTCGGTATTCCCACCCGTAGGGCACTACGACGGCAGTTCCTCCACGTACCGCTTCGCGAACGCGAGCGAAACGTAGGGATAGCTCTGCCGTACCACCTTGATCGTAGCGACGGTTCCACGTTCGTCGCGGACTTGCTGGATCTTCTCCTTGTCGACCTGGGCCCGGAATCCTTCGAAGGAGCCGTATCGTTCGCGGAACGCCTTCTTGCGTTTGTTCGAGGAGCGGTCGGTTGCGATTCCCAAGGCCCCCGTGGCAGCAAGGGCAATCACCCCTGCGACTGCCTCGATCATGATTCTCCTCCAGCCAATGTTCCTTGTCCGGACAGCGCTTAGTGCCGGATCCGGATCCACATTACAGACCGTCCGGCTGCTCGTACTGGGCATACGCGGTTGTGGTTCGCGCTACTCGTACTGGACCTCACCAAGAAGAGGAAGGTCGGCACCCTCCGTGTGGACGAGCTGACCTGGCTGGCCAAGCACCGTCCGCCAAACGCCCTGATCGACCGCGCCGTCGTGGCAGCCGTCGTTACCGGCAACCGCTACACCCCCAGCGATTTCTCGGCGTAGCAACCGGCCCAAGCCGGTTGCGCAGCCACGCGGGACCCCGCGCGCCCCCGACGGCCCCCAGGCCTGCTGGCGCATGTAACCAACCGTGGTGAGGCACATGGCCGCGGCCGCAGCGACGGCTTGCAGCCGCGGCGGTGCGCCGGCCAGCCCTTAGGGAGGACCGCGGGCTCAGGGCTGGTTGACCGACACCCGGAGGCGGTCCAGGCGCTCTTTGGTCGCCTTCTCCCCGTACGCGGCCACGTAGCGGGCGAGGGCCGACAGGGCGAACACCGTGATCATCTGCGCGTCGTCCAACGCCCGCCGTGGTGCTGGGCCGTCGGCGGCGAGGGCCAGGACCGTCTCCGCGACGGTCTCGTCCATGGGGATGCTCTCCAGCCACGCGAGCCCTGCCGGTCCCATCACGGCAGGGCCGTACGGGGAGAAGCCGGGATCGGCGAGGACGGCGTCGTGCAGCAGCGCCGATGCGTGCCGGCGCATCCAGTCGGCGGTGGCAGCGCACCGGGTCCCGGCCCTAAGGGCGTCCGCGAGAGCGGCTGGATCCGCGGCGAGGTAGCCGAGCATCAGGTCCAGGGCGGCCGTTTCCCCGGCGAGCTGCTCCGTGCTGGTCGTCATGTCCTGCCCAACGAGAAAGCGGGTCTGTGGGTCCGGCCTCGGCACTCAACGCTGGGTTGTCGAGCGTGCCTTCGCCCACCTGCACTGGTTCCGTCGGTTGCGGATCCGCTGAGAGATCCGCGACGACATCCACGAAGCCTTCCTCACGCTGGGATGTGCACTCATCTGCTGGCGACGCCTGTCACGGCTGGCCATGGGGTAGCCCTTACCTGACCGAGAAGGGGCCTTGACCCCGGATCCTGAACACACGAGACACTGGATCCTGAGGATCTGAGAACGGACATCTCGTGGTCATGAAGAACTACCCGCCAGAGTTCAAGGCGGACGACGTCAAGGCCGCACTTCGGGCAGGCCAGCGGCGAGTCTACCGGCCATGGATCGCCGAGCCAGGATTGTGGATGCAGTGGGACTGGGGCGAAGGCCCCAAGATCGGCGGACGTCGTACTTCCCTGTGGTGCGTGTGGCTGTCATGGTCGCGGTTCCGGGTCGTGATCCCGGTTTTCGACAAGACGCTGCCCACGATCGTGGCCTGCCTGGACGCGACGCTGCGGCGGATCGGCGGGGTTCCGACCTACGCGCTGACCGACAACGAGAAGACCGTCACCGCCACCCACATCGCGAACATCGCGGTCCGCAACCCCGACATCGTCGAGGTCGGACGGCACTACGGGATGACGATCCGTACCTGTCTGCCGGCCGACCCCGAGTCGAAGGGCGGATCGGAGGCCACCGTCCGGATCGCGAAGGCCGACCTGGTGCCCACCGACGCCAATCTCCTCGATCAGTACGCGACCTTCGGGCAGCTCGAGGCGGCCTGCCGACAGTTCTGCGACGACGTCAACGACCGCGTCCACCGCGAGACGCGCCGCAAGCCCGCCGAGATGCTCCTCGAGGAACGAGCCCGGCTGCACCGGCTGCCGAAGGAGCCGTTCACCGTCGCGTTCGGCACCACCCGACGGGTCTGCTGGGACGCCACCATCTCCGTCGAGGGCGTGCGCTACTCGGTCCCGCACGAGCTGATCGACACCCGGGTCTGGGCTCGTTTCCACGGCGACGAACTCATCGTCACCTCCGTCGCCGAGGCCGGCCCGGCCGAGGTCGCCCGCCATCCGCGGTCCACTCCGGGCAACCCGGTGATCGCCGACGAGCACTACCCACCGCGCGAGAACAAGGAGAACGACCGCAGGCCGCGGGCGAACTCCGCCGAGGAAGCAGCCTTCCTCGCGCTCGGGCCAGGGGCGACATCCTGGCTGGTCGAAGCCGGCGCTGCGGGCGCCCGACGGGTCAAGCCGAAGATGGCCGAGGCCGTCGCGCTGGCCAAACTCCACTCGGCCGCCGACGTCGACCGGGCACTCGGGTCGGCGGCGATCGCCGGGCGGTTCGCCGAGAACGACCTGATTCGCATCCTGACCTACCAAGCCGGTCTGGAAAGCATCGAACCGACCCGGGCCTCCGAAGAGCACAGCCTGCAGCCGGGCACTTCCGCCTGGTCCAAATTCGGCCTCGCCGATGAGAAGGACGAGAACTGATGGCCACCCCGATCCGCGTCACCGGCACCCACGGCAACCCGCTGGCCGAGGCCATCGAGCTCACCAAGCGACTGAAACTCCCTCACATGCGGCGGGCGTTGACCGATCTGATACCCACCGCCAAGGCCCAACGCTGGGACCCCGCCGAGGTCGTCCGCGTCCTGCTGGCCGAGGAAGCCGCAGGTCGGGATGCCGCCAACCTACGGACCCGGCGCAAGCGGGCCGGGTTCCCGGCGGGGAAGACCTTCGGCGACTGGGACGAGACGGCGTCCTCGATCCCGCGGCCGACTCAGGACTCGCTGAAGATGCTCGAGTGGGTGACTCGCAAGGAGAACCTCTGCATCTGCGGGCCCTCGGGGACCGGGAAGTCGCACTTCACCGAGGCCCTCGGCCAGGCCGCGATCGAGGCCGGCATGACGGTCGCCTGGTTCACCATCGAAGATCTCGGAGCCCTGGTCCGGCGCCACCGCGCGGACGATTCCCTGGCCAGGGCCATGGCCCGACTCATCCGCACCGACCAGATCATCGTCGATGACATCGGCCTGCTGCCCGTCAGCCCGGATGCCGCCGAAGGGTTCTACCGCCTGGTCGACGCCGCCTACGAACGACGGGCACTGGCCGTCTCGAGCAACCTCCACCCGTCCGGCTTCGACGAGATCATGACCAAGACCCTCGCCACCGCAACCGTCGACCGGCTCCTGCACCACGCCCACGTCGTGGTCACCCAGGGTGATTCTTTCCGCCTCAACCAAGCCACCTCTGGCCAGGGGGTGATCCCCTTGCGCTAACCCACCCACCAACAGCGGGGAGATATCTGGCCGCCGTTGGGGAGGGCTTATCGGCCGCCAGCGCGTTGATTATCTGGCCGCCAGCGGGGAGCACTCAAAGGCCATTGACACTCTCACGCGACGAAGCGCTTGAGGCACCTGAAGATGTCCTTCGTCTTGAGTCCTTCGAGGGGTGCGTCGTGCGACATAGTCGCGGGTCCGCGAATCGTGCCGCATGCGGACCAGCACGATGGTGTTCAGCGCGCGGTTGGCCTGGCGGTCTCCACCACGGTTGAGTCGGTAGAGGTCTGCGCGTCCGGATGAGGGTGGCACGGGTGCGGCGGCGCACAGGTGGGCGAAGGAGGCTTCTGAGGCGGGCCTGCGGCCCGGCATCACCCGGCTGGGGAGGGCCCGCCTGCCGAGAGGCTGAGCCGACCCGGTGTGTGGGCCGGCCTGCGGTCTCTCGGGTTCGGGGCAGTGGTTTGAGAGACAGAGAGCCTCGGTGTGTGGATGCTGGGCAGTGACTGTTTTGGGTGTGGTGTCGCTTTCATGGGCTTTTATTGTATTTGGGGCGATTTTTTCTCAGTTTCGTGAGTTCTTATCCATGGGCCGGGCCGGGGCCGGTGCGATGGGTGGGTGGATGAGGGTTGGTGAAGTCGGCCCGGGGCGCGGTGCCGGTCTTTCGACCGGTCCGTTTCCCCGGAGCCGCTTCCCGAACCGGGCATGCGACTTGTCACCGCACCCGGCTCTCCACAAGCCCCGAGGGTCTCGTGGTGGTTGTTCTCATCCTTCGGTGGGCCAGGGAGTGGGGATGGCTGCGCCCCGGTAGCGGTAGCGCGTGGTGCCTACCGAGATGGGGTTGAACAGCTCCCTGTTCTCGCTGTGCCACCACGATCCGGCGCCGTACTGGCGGCGGATCGTCTTCCAGGCCGTCATGGGGTGCTTGCGCTGAACCCATCGCCATACCGTGTGCCACATGTAGTGACGCAGGTAGGAGAAGGTCGCGAAGGACACCCCGGGCCGGAAATAGGCGCACCAGCCCCGTACTGCCGGGTTGAGCCGGAGTAGCAAGGCGTCGAGCGGCTGATTCGTGCCGACCTCCCGGCACAGCTTCTTGACCTTGGCCATGACGGCCCGCAGAGCCTTCTTGGCCGGGTAGGTATAGACGTAGTACCGGTTGGTGCCTGGTTTCCGGTGGCGCTGGATGTGCCAGCCGAGGAAGTCCAGGCCCTGCTCGATGTGGGTGATCAGAGTCTTCTCCGGCGACAGGCGCAAGCCCATCGTGGAGAGGACTTCCGCGATCTCTTCGCGTAGCGTTTCGGCGTCTGCCTTGGTGCCGTGAACCATCAGGCACCAGTCGTCCGCGTACCGGACCAGCCGGTAGTTGGGCAGACCTCGGCGTCGACGCCTCCGGCGCTCGTTGAGATCAGTTCCGGCACCTCCCGACGCCTGGGCGATGTGCTCGTCCAGGACCGAGAGAGCGACGTTGCTGAGCAACGGCGAGAGGATCGAACCCTGCGGGGTTCCGGTGTCGTTGCCCCGCAGCAGACCGTCCTCGCTGAGGATGCCCGCCTTGAGGAACGCCTTCACCAGGGACAGGACACGTTTGTCCCCGACGCGTGCCCGCACCCGCTCCATGAGAGCGGTGTGCGAGATCTCGTCGAAGCAGGCCTTGATGTCGCCTTCCACGATCCACTCGTACTTCTTGGACGTGAGCAGACGCACCTCTGCCACCGCGTCATGAGCCCGGCGGTTCGGGCGGAACCCGTAGGAACACGGGAGGAAATCCGCCTCGAAAATCGGCTCCAGCACCAGCTTCAAGGATGCCTGCACCACCCGGTCGGTGATCGTCGCGATCCCCAGACGGCGCAGCTTGCCGCCCGCCTTGGGGATCATCCGCTCCCGCACCGGCATGGGCTGGAAGCTACGGTCCTTGATCTTCGACCGCAGCACGTCGAGGAACTCCTCGACACCGACCCACAGCGCGATGGACGACGCCGTGCGTCCGTCCACCCCGGCCGTGCGAGCACCCTTGTTCCCCCGCACCCGATCCCAGGCCACCAGCAGGAAGCCGGGATCGGCAACGAGGTTGAACAGGTCGTCGAACCTGCGATGAGGATCATCACGAGCCCAACGGTGCAGCTTGGTCTGGATCTTCAGTACCTGACGCTCCGCCTCATACAAGGCGCGCTCCAGCTCGTCGGTATTCACCGGCGACCCTCCCGACATTCCAGTACTTCGGCCACTGACTTGCTGGCCCCCTTGGCCCTGCGACCGGCTTTCCCGGTCTCCACGACGGGTCGTTACTCCCGTGACTACTACGGGGCCTCCGCCCCACCCACGGCCATCAGTCGGCAACGGACCTGCCCACCGCCGGACCGGCTGTCCGGCAGCTCGGGCGACCGCGGATGGTTCCCACGTTCACCACACAATCGATCGGTCAGGGAGGCGCCCAGCTCTACTCCGGCAGCATCGCCACGCCTACGCCGCAGGCCTTCAACGTGGCCTCCCCACCGGAACAGGAAACCGGCTTCGGAGTTGACCCACCCGTCCGAGAACAAGCAGGTCACGCGCTGCATACCGGCCCGTATCCACCAGATTTGAGCCGGCTCACTGCTTACGGAGCTTCAACCACTGGTTCGCTCTCGCTACACCTTCTGACCTCGCTAGACGGGCCCGCACCGTCCGGTAGTCCCGGCACGTCCCGCCGTTGTCGGGGCCGCTTGCCACCCTCCCCGGCGTTCCCCGGATCAGGCTGCCCCCAGCTTCACCAGACCGCTGCGACGGCCCGGCGGAGAAGGTCTTTCACCTCCACTCGATTGCGTAGCGCCTCGTGGCGCACTCCTGTCTCACCAAAGGTTGACCAATCTCACCGAAGTTTGACCGGCTCCGCCGTCGATCGCTGCTCGGTCCGCGCGATGCAGAGGTCGGCTCGTTGTCGGCCCTTGCATCCCGGATGTCCCACCTGCGGTGGTTCGGATACTGCCACGAGCCAGGCGGCATCCCGGAACGTTGCCTGGGGTATCAGAAACGACGCAGAATGCGGCTGATGTCCACATGGGCCGTCAGCAGCGACAGAATGCCCGTCAGAGGCGGCCTGTCGTTCCGGGCCTCTTCCCAGAGCTGGTAGAGCCTCCGCGTGTTGGCAACGTCTGGGATCCCGCACTCGTTGGCGAGCCTGATACCTGCTTGCAGTTTCGCGAACTGGTAGGCACTCACGAAGCGAGCAACGAAGCCAGCTACAAGCAGGAGGAAGCTCGCGGCAATCACGATTAGCGCCGTTATGGCGACATCCGATCCCTTTGTCAGGTCGGCCTCAGTGTGTGGCGCCCAGGCGATAACCCTAGCCAGGCCATAGACCAAGGCCGCCCCGGCGCCCAGAAACAGGTACTGCCAAACGACGTGGCGCTGAGCAGTGCGGCGCAACTGCTGGTAGCGCGCGATCTCGCGCTCGACGCGCCTCTTTTCGTCAGGGACAAGCGGTGCGCCAGAGCAGAACTCGAGGAAGCTCTCCTTAATGGCATCGGCATACTCTTCCGCCAAGGAGCGCGCCACTGTGGCGTTGGCGCGAACCCCGGCTTGGAACTCGGCGATCAGGAGAAGCAAGAGAGCGGCCATGGTTGCAGAGACGATGGCCGCATAATCGTTCGACATGGCGATGTTGCTCTGTGCGAGGAGCATGGGCATGCCTCTGATGATCCCCGCACGGGGGACAGGCCGGGGCAGGTTCTCGATGGCTGGTCTTCTGACAGCGCCTCGCAGGGGCTCTCGCATGGGAGTCCCTGCATTGGTTGTCGTGAGTCTTGCTCCTCCGATGGCCGTTGGGTGGCGATACCGAGTCGGGGCAGCCGGTCAAACTTCGGAACGCACACACCGCGATTGTCCCGTCTCAGCAGATCTGGTCCTTGTCTCGGATGATCTGGTCCGATTCACTCGTCGTCTCAGATGATTTGGTCCGTCGGTTCTGCTGTCGGTGTGGGATGGCAGGCTGCGCCCATGAGTTATGACCTTGCTGTGTGGGAGGGCGAGCGGCCGACGGATGACGCCGCTGCGGCCCGGTGCTTCACCGATCTGTACGACCAGTACATCGACACGGAGGATCCTGCGGTTCCTCCGGTGGAGCGAATAGCGACCTTCGTCTCCGCTCTCTTGGAACGGTGGCCAGATCTCACCGAGGACGAGGACGACACCTCGCCGTGGTCAACCGGCCCGCTGATCGGGGAGGCCCACGGCCCGCTGATCTACTTCCCTATGCGCTGGAGCATGGCCGTGGAGGCATCTGCCTACGCGGCGGAGGTCGCTTCGTCGATGGGGCTCAACTGCTTTGACCCGCAGGCGCAGCAACTCCGGCCCTGACGAGCCCAATGCCTGCGGCACGTCGAAACAGCAGGGACGGGCCAGATCAACTGAGACAAAGCCCGGCATCCGCGCTTCCGCAACCAGATCACCTGAGAGTTCCGGTGATCCGGCGTCTCAACTGATCTGGTCGCCGCAGGTCAGGGCCCTACCCGCAGACCAGACCATTTGAGACGGGACAGCGATCACCGCGTTCCCGGCCAGCGGGTCCAGGGAAGTGGAGTGCTTCATGTTCCGTCCAACGAGTCCGGCTAGTCCGCGTGATGCTGGCACCCCATGATCGCCTTCGACGGTCCGGCTCGTCGTCCGCGCCCGGCAGTCAGGGCCCGGTGAGGATCGAGTGGGTGCCGATACGGCGCCAGATCACGTGCGGGTTGCCGGGGCGCAGCTGAGGTCCGTACTCCCAGGTTGCTCGTCCTGCGGGGCCGGCGCCCGTGGACCAGGTGAGTTCGTAGATGCCGGGGGCGCGCTGAACGCGCCTGACGCGGAGGCCGGCATGGAAGCGGCCGGTGCGCAGGTCGTCGACGAAGGCCGCCACGGTCTGGCGGAAGCGGCGGCGCTGATCGGGGGTGAGGCGGTCCAGGTCGGCGGTGAAGCGGGGCAGGGCCTCATAGGTGGGCACGCGGTCTCCTCCGGGAAGCACGAAACCCCCGGCCGCGGTGGCCGGGGGCGAGCGTGGCTGTTCGTGGTGAAGGGCGTCGGTGGGCGCTGTGCGTCTGGCTCAGCGGTGGTCAATTCGCAGGCGTGTTGCGCACGGGTTGTGCTCGATGTCGCTGGAGTTGGTTGGGTTGGGTTCGCGGGGCGGTGGTGTGCATGTGGTCGGGGCGCAGCATTCGCACGGTGCCATCAACTGTCGCCGTAGTACTCCCGCATCACCGCCAGCCGCCGTTCGGGCCGGGCCGCCTGGCAGCTGGAGCATCGGCGCCCGGTGACGCGCTCGGTGACGGGGAAGTCGGACTGCGCGGAGCGCACCTGGAGCGGGTCCAAGAGCGGCGGTTCGTGGCAGAGGGGGGCAGGGCTCGCCATACCTGGTGGTGTTCATGCGCGGGAGAGTGCACACACCCGTGGCTTACCGTCTCGGGATGCCTGGGCGACCCGCCTGACGGGACGCTCCGCCAACATCTTGCTGATGGCTTCCCGGCGGGCGGGATGAACCAAGATCGCGCTTCTTCGCAGGTCATGGGCGGGTTTTCATGACTCGGTGATCAGTAGAGAGGACTTCCGTCCGGGGGACGGGTGGCGGTACCTGTTCCGTGGTGTGATGGTCGGCGACGGCCGGCGCCCTGCGGGCAAGCCGCTGCGCGCCGCCCAGGAGGAGGCCGGTGTCCCGCCCGGTGTGTGGAAGGGCCGGGGCCTGGCCGCGGTCGGCCTGGCGGCCGGGGACGTGGTGACCGAGCGGCAGGCCGAACTCCTCCTGGGCGAGGGCCGGCACCCGGACGCCGACCGGATCGAGCGCGAGCGCCTGGAGGCGGGCGACACCCCGGCGAAGGCGCGGCGGGCGACCGTGCTGGGCAGGCCCATCGAGCACAACCAGTCGCCGAAGACGGAGCAAGCCAGACAGCGCACGCCCTGGCTGGCGATGGGTCTGGTGTTCCGGCCCCCGCCGACCGTGCACATCGCGTGGGCGCTCATGGACGACGCGACCAGGCTGGTGCTGGAGATGTGCCAGGACATCGCCCGGGACAAGACGCTGGTCTGGCTCGAGGACGCGGTAGCGGAGATCCGGTGGAAGAGCGGCGGCAAGAACCGCGCCCAGGTCCGCGACGGTCTGATCATCGCGGTCTTCCGGCACTACGAATCCCGCGCAGTCGATTCGCGTCCCCTGCTCCACGATCACGCCGTGGTGTCCATCCGCGCCCGGCGGCCGGACGGCACGTGGGGCAACCAGACGGCCGATGCCCTGATGACCCATATCGTTGCGGCCGATGCCCTCTACACCGTCTACTTCATGGAGGAGGTCTCCGCCCGGCTCGGGTGGGCGTGGGAGCCGCGCGAGGTGACGCCCGGCCGCCGCCCGGTCATGGAGATCGCCGGGATCGACCGACGGCTCATCGGCTGGCAGTCGACCCGCCGCCAGCAGATCGAGGACGCGCTCCCCGTCCTGGTCGCCGAGTACGAGGCACGGCACGGGCACGCACCGGGGGAGCGGGCCGCCTACGCGCTCGCCTGCCAGGCCGCCGACCAGACTCGCCGCCCCAAGCGCAAGGAACTGCGCTCGCTCTCCCAGCTACGCGCCGCCTGGCGGAAATCGGCGACCCGGGCCTACGGAGCCGACGTCGTCGACCGGCTCGCGGAGCGCGCCCGAGCAGCGGCCGCGGCGATATGGGCACGGGTGCGCCCAGCCGTCGACGTCGCCCTGGCGGCCGTCAACATCGCCGCCGTGGTGTACGTGATGCGCGGCGCCTTCAAGCACCACCACCTCCTCGCCGAAGCCCGCCGCCACCTCTCCTACGTCCTGCGGGGCCGACCTCATCGGCCCGGTCTGGACGAGGAGATAGTGCAGGCGGCCATCGACGGCTACACCCGCCCGGCCGGCCAGCGGATGCTGACCGCCGACCTGCGTGCCTTGTACCCGCACGACACCGAGGACCAGGCCGTGCTCCGCGCGCTGACCCGCAAGCGGTCCGCCGCCCCGTACGAGCGGGCCCGTCTCGCCGCCGGGGCGCTAACCGCCCGAGTCCACGCCCTACGCCGCGCGGACCGCCTGAACTCCCGGCCCCGGCCGCACACCCTCACCGTGCCGACCACCCTGGGCCCCCGCCCGGGGCGGAGGGCCGGCCGAGACCTGGAGCCGACGACGGACGTCGCCGCGGTGGAGCTGACCAGCCGGACGCTGGAGGCCGCCGCCGCCGAGATGGCCGCCCTGCTCCAGGCCGGCGTCCGGGAGCGAGCCGCCGCCCGCCGCCCTTCTCCCAAGTCCGCGGCGGCCCCGCCGCCGAGCGCCCAGCAGCCTGTCCAGCCCGCACAGGGACGGACACCACCCACCGGAGGAGTCACATGACCACCACGCCGCCCGCGGACCCGAGGATCGAAGCCGTCGCCGCCCGGCTGAAGGAGGCCACCCAGAAGCGCGCCGAGGCGTACGTGCCACCGACGGACTGGCAGCCGATCTGGAAGCGGCCCCGGAAGCCGAAGACCATCAAGGCGAAAAAGGAGGAGCTGGCCAAGCAGCGTAAGCGGCTCAAGGCGGCCGGTGTCCGACGGTTCTACGGCTCCCAGGCGCGCCGGCCCCGGCCCCGGCCCCGGCAGAACCGCATCGGCAGCGCCGCGGCCCGCCGCGACGCCCGCGCCCTGTCCCGGATGCGGCACTCGAACGCCTGGCTGTGGTGACGACGTCAGGCATCGCCCACCGAGCGGGCCGCCCGATGCCGACACTGAGTGGAACCCATCGAGTGGCCTCCACCCAGTCGGCGCCGCACTCAGTGAGCCTCCGCCAACTTGAAGTCACAGGTCAAAGGGCTGGTGTGATCGATCCTCGGGGTACTTGTACTGGTCGTGGGTAGCTGTCCGCGTAGTAGATCGTCTGTCAGTGGTTGGGTTTCGAATTTCCGGTGCTTGAATCAGCGGCTGACGTGTGCTTGCCGACCAGTCACAGGCGTAACTCTGAAGCCCGAGCTGTTCGACGTACGATGCCGAGATGGACGCAAACAGCCCTTGGGACGCTCACGCCCTCCTCCTCAATGGCACCGTGGGCGTGGGGAAGACAACCGTTGCCGAGGCCGTGGGCGACCTTCTCGCCGACGCCGGGGTCCCTCATGCCGTCGTGGATCTCGACTGGCTGCGCAAGTCGTGGCCTGCGCTTCCCGGTGACCGTTTCAACTTCGGCATGCTGCTGAGGAATCTGCAGAGCGTCACCGGTCACTATCTCGACGCCGGAGCGAAGCGCCTCGTCCTCGCCGGTGTAGTTGAGGACCAGGACCAGAGGAAGCTACTGGCCGATGCCGTGGGTGTTGAACTCGCGGTCTGCCGGCTCCAGGCTGAGCTGGCGATCATCCACCAGCGACTGGCCCAGCGCCACGACAGCGAGCCCGAAGCACTGCAATGGCACCTGAACCGGTCCGGTGAACTGGACGGAATCCTCAGCCGGTCCGCAGTCGACGACTTCACTGTCGATGTCGGCACAGACTCCGTCACTGACGTCGCGGTATCTGTGCTCAGGGCAGCGGGCTGGACGTGACCGTCGGACTGCAGCCGTAGTCGTCACGGAGGCTCGATCACACCCAATTTCCGGGAAGCCCCGTCAACGGCCTTCTATGATCTGTACATGCTGGATCCCGAGCTGCTGGAACGGATCACTGCACGGCGCGCGGAACTGGACGAACTCGAAGAGCAGCTGGCCATACAGCTGGCGGAAGTGCGGGCCGAGCGGGACGAACTCGCCGTCGCCGAACGTGTCCTTGAACGGATGTCTGGGCAGCTTGCTGAGGAACGGGCCTCGGCCGCGCCCATGCCCGGGCAGGTGGCCGGACGAGCGGTGATGCTGATTCCGCACCGCGAACCGGGTGTCGAGGAGGACTCGCTTCCGCGGGACTACCAGCGCATCATCACCGCGGTGCGGCAGGCCGCCGGACCGGTCATGGCCCGCGAGGTCGGTGAGGTGGTGGGGGTGGACGTCAGCGTGAAGGCCAAGCTGGAACCGCTGCGGAGCAAGCTGGTCAGACTTGTCGATCGCGGCTGGCTGCGGAAACTGCCCGACGGCCGATTCACCACCCGTCTGTGACTAGGAACACCGCCGCTTGGAGTTGCTTCGAACGGGCGTAACCGGGCTGCCCCCGGTGCCCGTTGGGATTGTGTGACGAATACCAAAGCGCTCCCCGAG
Organism: Streptomyces sp. NPDC043876; assembly: GCF_056435825.1. Taxonomy (NCBI): domain Bacteria; kingdom Bacillati; phylum Actinomycetota; class Actinomycetes; order Kitasatosporales; family Streptomycetaceae; genus Streptomyces; species Streptomyces sp. NPDC043876. The sequence goes on from NZ_JBWKDV010000021.1 coordinate 39,439, forward strand.
GACACCTGCTCGCTTGTCTACCAGTGCCGTCTGGCGCTGTCCTCGCGCACCGTCAACCATCTCGCCGATCTACTCAGGCGCCATCTGAAGGCGATCCGGTCCCGATGGCGGATCCTGCCGCCGGGGAAGATCGCGGTGATCGTCCTGGCCGTACTGCGGCATGACCAGCGGTTGGCCGACATGGCCGGCGGCAACGACGTGTCCGAGTCCACCGTCCGCCGCTGGCGCGACGAGCTCATCGGACTACTCGCCGCCCAGGCGCCGCGCCTCGACCGCGCCCTGAAGAAAGTTGCCAAGCAGCGCGGGGAGCTCGTCTTGATCGACGGCACCCTCATCCGCACCCGGCGGCGCACCGGCAAGGCCGACCGGCGGAACTACTCCGGCAAGCACCGCAGCCATGGCCTGCACTTCCTCGCCCTGACCGACGAGAACGGGCGCCTGATCTGGATATCCGCCGCCCGGCCCGGCCGCACCCACGACAACACCGCCGCCCGCCACGACCACATCCTGGCCCACCTGCGCGCCGCCGGCCTCGGCGCCCTCGCGGACCTCGGCTTCCGCGGCCTGGACAACAACATCCACGACCCAGTGATCGTCACCGGCTACGCCGCCACCCGCACCCACAAGCTCACCCAAGGCCAGAAGGAAGCCAACCGAGTCCTCGCCGTCGGACGCGCACCGGTCGAACATGGCTTCGCTCACCTCAAGAACTGGCGAATCCTCACCAAACTCCGTGCCGATCCCGCACACGCCACCCAACTCCTGCGCGCGTTGCTCGTCCTGACGAACCTCGAAGTCAACCGCTGACAAATGATCTTCTCCGTGGACTCACGCCCACGACCAGCACGAGTACCCGGAGGACCGATCACACCAGCCCTTTGAACTGCGACTTCAAGTTGGTGGAGGCTCGGTGCGGTGCGGTGCGGTGCGGTGCGGTGCGGTGCGGTGCGGTGCTCAGCGGTGGAGGCCACCCCGATGGGCGGGTGCGCACCACCGCCGTCCCCGGTGCGATGATCACGCTAGGCACAGACCTGGGGGGAAAGAATGCCAAAGCCGGAGAACCGCGCTGTCGTCGACCCAGAGATACCTGAGAACGATCAGAAGGTGCTTCTAAAGGTCGACGACGCCTTGCTGCCGTCGGCGGATGGCAGCCGAGCACCAAGCCCAACAGCGGACGAGGTACGGCGCCATCGAAGAGCGACGGAGCGCGTACGCAACCCGAAGCAGCAGCAGAACCTTTCCCTCGGCCCTGTAGGGAGCGGCTGCCTCGCCATCTTCTTTGGGGCATCCGCCCTTCAGTTGGCTAGCCCCCCTGCCTCTTGGTGGGGCGTGGCTTTGGGGGGTACCGCTGCAGCTGTCGCCCTTCTGGTCTGCATGGGGCAGATCATGCTTCGGCGTGACGACACCCGACACCGGCGGACGGCTATCCATTACCGCAACCGATACGTCTGCCCCTGTGACCTGGATCAGCGACAACGGAGTCTTCTGGTGCGCGCCTCAACAGCCGCAGACACCATCCTCACCTCGCAGGCGCACAAGCGTCAGCTCATCGACACCACGCGAAATCAGGTGGAACTACCGGCGACGCTGTGGAACATCGCGCATGATCTCGCTGCGATCGACCGGCTTGCAATGAAGCACAGGGCAAACAAGGCCAGCAGCGCTGGTGGCGGTGTCGATGCTGCGCTCGTCACTAGGGAAGTAGCCATCGAGGCCAGCCGCCACGCTGTTGAGACTCGCGTGAAGGCGCTGGAGCAGTACGCGGCGAAGGTGCTACGTCTCGACGTGCTCTGGGCGCAGCAACGGCAGCTCGAAGCCCTCGAAGCCGACTCGGACGAGTACCTCAAGCTTTTGGCGCAGACCACCGGGGACAAATTCACGGTCGACCGCCTTCGAGCAGCTGAGAATGAGGCGACGGAGATGGCTGGCCCGTTGCTCGAAGCAGTCCTCGGAGCGCGGCAAGCCGCTGAACTGGCGCTTCCCAAGGCGAACAGCCCAGCTTGACGGGTTCTGGCTCTGGCGAGGCTCGGCTGCTTTTGCTGCGCGACTTGAAGATCCGGTCTACGACCATCGCGGCAGCCGGTAGGAGCCGCAGGAGGGATGCACAGGCGCGATGGGAAAGTCCGGTTCGCCGGATCCTGCATCGGTGAGTGCACCGCTTTCCTCACTGTTGCTTGTCGGCGGGCTGGTGGGTGTGTGGGTACTTCCATCGAGGCGACGGGAGCCTGCACCGGGCCGGTCACCGAGCGCTGCGTCGCTCCCACGGAGTGATCACGTTTCGATATCGGGCGTCACACCGTCGACTTCGGCGACACCTCTAGCAGGTGAAGGCGGGATTCCGTCCGGAGTCCCGCACCACCCTCTTGAGGAGCCTGATCATGACGTACGCCAGCAGCGCCCGGCAGTCCGATCCGGAGCCGCGCCCGACCTGGCCAAGGAGTGCTGAGAGCCCCGCAGCCGGTCCGGAAGCCAGTGCCGCGAACAGTGCCGTGAACGACTCCAACGTCATCCCCATCACCGCAGGTCACACCACCCGCCAGGGGCCTGTCCGGCACGCCGACACCTCTCTGCCTAACCCTGAGACACCAGCGAAGGGGAAGAAGTCCACTCCCACGGCCGGGAAGGTACGGGCCGATGTGTTGCGGATGCTGGGGTGTGTACGGATAGCCACGGTCCGGCAGATGGCCCGGGTGATCACAGGGGAGGGGTCGGACGGCCGGTCGTAGTGCGCAGGGCCATGGTGGAACTGACGGAGCTCGGGCTGGCGGAGGCGAATGGCAAGGACGGCAAGCACCAGATCTGGAACCTCAAAGGGCAGAAGGCTCTGGCCGACGGCAACGAGCTGCCTCCCCGACTGAAGGCCGGCACTGGAGCAAAGGCCGTACGCGCCGGGTTCGGCCCGCACGCCGTCGCGGTGACCGACACGATCCTCGCCTACACCGACACCGTCCTCGGTGGGCGCCGGGAGTACCTGACCGACTGGCAGGTGGAGGTCAACCACGCCATCAAGGAGACTGGCCTGTCCTTCAACACCGACGCCGTCCTCGCCGTGCCGACCAAGACCAGCGAGGTCCGCCTCTTCGAGCTCGACAACGGGTCGATGAGCCGGGCCCGCCTCGCGAAGGAGGTCTGGGACTACGAGCGCTATGCCGGGCACCGCGTCTGGGAGGGAGCCCGTGGCACCATCGGCGGGACGTACCCGTTCTGGCAGCGCCATCGCTACACCCGCTCCACAACCTTCCCGCGGTTGCACGTCGTCCTGGCGGGCAAGGCGGAGCATCTCCTCGACAACCGGCTCCAGGCGCTCACGGCCGCTGTGAAGGGCATCACCATCGCGGTGTGGGCGAACACCCTGCCCCGACTGAAGCGCGGCGAGCCCTGGTACGAGATCGGCGTCGACGACCCGCACGAGCGCCGCGCCCGCTACCCCGAAGCGGTCGGCCGCTGACTGGTGCCGGGCAAGCCCAAGGGGAGCCTGGGCAAGCCTTCCCGAGGACGGGCTTGCCCACCCCGGCCGGAGGCGCTGCGGGCAGGCGGCATCGGTCACGGCCTTCGGGTCTTCCTGGCGTGGGCCCGGCTGACCGATGACAGGGGACCGATGACTGGTCACCCGTCTCGGCCGGGAGCTGCAAGGACCGGTCACAGCGCTGACGTGCTGGTTGACCGATCGCGGAGACGGGCCGGTCACAGCCGGCCTGCCGACCGGTCACGGCTTCGGCTGGGCAAGCCCTCGACTCTGAGGGCTTGCCCAGCGTCCGGATCACGTGGCGGGACGGCTTCCGAAGTCGTGGCGTCATGGCTTGGGACGCGGCGGCCCGGAGCCGGCCGCCGCATCCTCGGTGGCCGTAGACCGGAGTCATGAGACGACACCAGCAGAACAACGCCGGGCTCGTACCGAGCCTCCCGGGGGACATGTGGCACGCCCTCGCCTCCCTCCACGGGACTCACGTCGATCCCGTCGGCCACCTCGTACCCCTCGACCGCCCCGATGCCTTCCTCTCCCTCACCCGGCCCGGCGACATCGGCTTCACAGCGCGAGTGGAGCTGTCCGGCGGGGAGACGATGGACCACCTCCACAAACTGATCACCGCAGTCACCCGCGGCATCACCTACGAACTGGGCGCTGCCGCGCCCGGGACCGCGCTGGAGGTCATGTTCGGCAAGCGCCACCAGCTCGCCCTCCACACCGGCCACGTCGACGGCCTCACCCGGCTCCTGCGAGATGCCGTCGACACCGTCGACGCGCACAGCACCTCCGGCGACGGACCGTGCTTCCACTGTTACGGCTCCGGGCTTGCGCATCCTCTGTGGGGAGTCGAGGCCGAGCAACCCTGAGCGCCTGGGTAAGCCGTAGGCGACCCTGGGCAAGCCCTTCCGTGCGGGGGCTTGCCCATGCTCCTCTCACGGGCCCAGCTCGGCCTTCGTCAGCGCCGCCAGCCCCCGGCCCTGGCCCTTGGCTGCCGGCCCGGAGCGCGCCCGCTTCTTCGCGGCCGGCGCCCTTCTTTCCGCCTGCCGACCGGGCGCCGGGGAGGCGGCCTTCTCGCCGGTGTCCTTGGGACTCCGGGCCAGCTCGACACTGGCGCGCAGGGCCTCCATGAGGTCGAGAGCACCGGTCGGCTTCGCCGCCGGTTCGGCCTTTGCGACCGCCTCTCCGGCCGCCTTCGCCTTCACCAGGGCCTCGACCTTCTCGCGGAAGGAGTCGTGGAAGGCCTCCGGCTCCCACTCCATGGCCAGGGCGTCGATCAGCTGCATGGCCACAAGTACCGGTCGGCACAATCGCCTTGCGGATGCGCCGGGGCGCTGCATCTGCTCGTCCCGGACGCCAAGCAGTCTCTCCCCGAAGACCCGGCGTGGCAGGCGCCGACGCGCCGGGCGGGCAGGATGGGTCCGGCATCGTCCTACGGGTCGGCAGAGGCAGTCGTCCGGGGAGGCGAAGGCACGCGAACGCAGGTCAGCGGCCCTTTACGCTGCTGCAGGGCCTTGATCGTGGGCTCTGGTGTTGTTCGGCTTTCAACGTGTATGTTGAGCGCCGCCAGCTCCCGGCGTCAGTGTGAGAACCCCACTTCACCGCACCAAGTTGGGGCCACCTCTCGCTTGCCACTGGAGCAATCCATGACTGTGCCCACCCCTGCGCCCGGCTACCCGCAGCAGCTCGACGCTGCTCCCGCCCCCACAGCACCGGGAGCCCACCCTCCCTTTGCTCCGCGGCCGGAGGCCGGCCCCGGCAAGGTCGATGGGCAGCTCAACGCCAAGCAGAAGACCGTCCTCGGGTGCGGAGGCATGGTTGCCTTCTTCCTGATAGCCGCGGTGGTCGCTGCTGCTGTGTCACCCTCCGAGGCCAAGTCGGCCGAGGCCAAGCCCGCTCCCACCGTCACTGTTACCGCAACCGTCACGGTCACCGCACCTCCGCCCGTCGCGGTCAAGGCCCCCGAGCCGTCGCCCTCGCCGACGCAGGAAACAGCGCCGCAGACGGGGCAAGTCCCTGACATGACCGGTAAGTCCGGTGACCTGCTCGTGGAAGCCCTCAAAACGGCAGGCTTCGCTGACGGTTACAAGGCCACCTCGTTCCACGACGCCAGCGGCCAGGGCCGCACGGTACTGCTCCTGACCAACTGGAAGATCTGCGAGCAGGACCCGAAGAACAAGGCCGTCCCCGTCACCGAAAAGATCTCCGTAGGCGTGGTCAAGTTCGGCGAGGCCTGCCCTTAACCACCACAACTGAACCGCCCGGCCGAGCCACCTGCACGGCGCCGCGGCCGGCCTCCCCGCACCGGGGCGGCCGCGGCGATGTTCGCCGAATGCCAGCTGTGCGGATTCCGGCTCAGCGGCCATGCCGCGCCTGGACTCTCTGCTCACAAGGGAGGCCGCAGCCCCGGCGGGCTCAATCGGCCTCGCTGTTCGCCGTTCGCCGCAGAAATTCAGCAGCGGCGCATCGGATCATCCCCGAAGCGGAGAGCAGGCAGACGCGGCCGGACAGACCCGGGTGACCGAGCACCGTTGAGTCCTGACCTGTCTGTTTGCAAGGGGCGTCAGAGTTGAATCACGGCGCTTGCTCGCCGGTCTCGACGTCCCGGCGGGTCCACGCCCGTCCTGGGCGGAGGGTTCGTATGTCGGTCGGCGCGAAAGCGGTTCGTCTTTCTCGCTACGATCCGGCTGTTACATCGATACTTTCTGTTACTGAGGAGTCTGCAGTGGCCTACGGCCAGCCGCCCTGCCCTTACGCGCCTCCACCTGCCCCGATACGCCGCTGGTGGCAGACCTCGAAAGCCCGTCTCGCGTTCATTGGCGCGGCGGCCGTCACCATGGCGATCGTCGAGGGACTCGGCATCCTCCTCATGTTCGCCTCCATCGCTCTGATCTGGATCAGCACGGGCGGGCTGCGGCATCCGTGGAAGGTGTGGCAGCGGATCGCCGCAACGGTCGGCACCCTGCTGCTTTGCCTGATCGTGGCCGGCATCGCGCACCCGGTGAAGAAGAAGGACGATGCGAAGCCGGCGGCGGCACCAACGGCGGCTGCCACGTCGAAAGCACCGGCGACTCCCGCACCTGCGGCTGCGCCACAGCTGGGGGACTACGCGGGCAAGGCGCTGAGCGAGGCACGCAAGGGCGCCGAGGCGGCCGGGTATACGGTCGGCAACCGTGATGCTTCGAACGAGTCCCGTGAGGTCGTCCTGGCAGAGAACTGGACCGTGTGCTTCCAGAAGATCTCCAACCTGGCCGAAGGAAAGAAGGGCGTCGACTTCTCCGTGGTGAAGGAGGGCGAGCCGTGTCCGAAGGAGGACGGCGGCGCCCTGCCCTGGCCCGTGATGCCGAACGTGGTGGGCGCCACCTACAACAAGGCGGTGGCGGACCTCAAGGCGGCAGGTGTGCCGCTCGAGCGGGTGAAGCTCGAGGACGTCTACCTGGACACTGACACGCCCACCGCTGAGCAGGCCACGAAGGACGGCGAGGAGTGGCACGTCTGCTTCCAGGACCCAGGCAAGGACGGCAAGGTCACCTCGACCACGACGGTCCGTCTGGACCTGGGCCGGTGGAGCGACGCATCCCTGGTGAAGACGTGCCCCGCTGCGAAGGGCACCACCTACCAGATTCCGGCGAACGATCCCGACTACAAGCGTTCCGAGCCCTCGGGAGGCGATGACGACTCGTCGAGCCAGGGCGGGTCGACGGGGGGCGGTGCGAAGACCGTGCATCCGGGGGCGTTCTGCTCGCCGGCCGGAGCGGTCGGCTCGGCGAACGGGAAGACGTACACCTGCAAGGGACCAGGTCAGAACCGCTGGCGCCAGTAGCCTGCGCCCACTCGAAGCCCCTCCGGCCGGCGGCCGGAGGGGCCCTCCTTGTTTCGGGGTACGGGCGGAACAGTCCCACCGCCGGAGCCACCAAGAGCGTTCGATGAAGCCAGGGGCGCAGGTGCGGGCGAGACGAGCGGCGCTGCTCGACCACCCGGGCCTTCCAGCGCGCCGCAACCCGGCTCCCTCGGCTCCCGTCGGGCCATCGGCAACCCGCCCCCGCAACCGCGAAATCGACGGGACCGGACCGCCTCGAGGCCGGGCTAGAACACTGCACCCCGGCTCCGCCCTGCGTCGTCCCTGTGGCCGCCGCTCACGACGAGACCCTCGCGCTACGGACGACCTGACCTCCACCCGCCCTAGCGACGCGCAGGGACGGGCCCGTCGCTCGACAGGCCTTCTCGGAGGCTCACCTTCTACACGGTCGAGTGCCCCCGGTCGACCTCGGCCTGGGCTCCTGAGGCTTCCGATTCGGCGATTCGGCGATCCATCTTCTTGTCCTGGGCGTACTTGCGGTACCGGTTCACCCCGTACGCCACCCCCGTCGCCGCAGCGGCGAGGGCCGCGTACGTGACCGCCTCCTTGTGCCCCTGCGTCCGGTAGTGCTCCCTCAGAGCGTCAGGGCCACCCAGTTCGCCGGCTTCCTGAGTCAGCCTCGTCCAGACATTGCCCATGCGCCCACTCCCCAACTTCTGCCGCGCCTGCTCAGGCTGCGGCACCCCGCCCTCGGTTGGATGCTATCGGCCTGCGCTGCCCTCTGACCGCAACTTCACCAACCGGGGCGCCCACAGACAAAAACCCCGCCGACAGGGGCCAGACTCCCCAAAGGCAACCCTCGAGCCCTTCGACGAGACACCCGTACCACCGGCGGGTCGGCGAAACCTTTCAGTGCCGTGACGGGTGGATCATAGGATCGGCCAGTCCCGCCCGAGGACTTCTGCGGGTATGGCCAACAGAAAGCGAACAGTGCTGTGCATTTCATAGTCGTCGAGACAGACGCGCCTATCCCGGCGGCGGCGAGGCCGACGGCCGTCCTGGAGACGGACCGATGGGACGACTTCGGATACCGCACCCGCTACACCCTGACGATCATCGACGCCGACGGCGAACGGCACGAGATCGGCAGCGTCAAGATCGCCGATCGCGGCATGGCGGAACACGAGAACGGCGGGATGCTCCTGCCAGCCCGGTTCACCGCACTCGACGACACCTTCTTCTCCCTCGGACAGGACGACACGTATTACGAGCGGCTGCGCCAGCTCGGTGACGGCATCCGCGTCAGCGTGCTGGCCGGGCTGCGGGACATCGCCTTCGACGAGCGTGCCTTCGACATCGCCATGAGCCAGCCCGTCACCCGGACATCGCTGCTGCGGTTCATCCGCATCGGCATGGTGCAAGAGCAGTTCCGCCGTATCGCCCGCGGCGGGGACCGCCTGGCCGCCTTCCACGTTCTCTACCAGGCGCCCGCTCCGGCCCCTGGCGGAGAAGGCGGGCTCACTCTGTCCTTCCGTGTCGAGCCGGAAGCAAGCCCCTCCAGCAACATCCACGTCATCACCGGCCGCAACGGCGCCGGCAAGTCAGTCCTCCTCAACCGGGTGGCCCGGGCCGTTGCCGACCCGAACGCCGACCCCGAAGCGGTCGGCCGCGTCATCGAGGACAACCGCGACCAGAGCCGGTCCTTCGCCAACCTCGTGAGCGTCTCCTTCAGCGCCTTCGACGACCTGCCCTTCCTCCCCGAGGACGACGAGTCCTTCCCCACCATCCACGTCGGCCTGCGCGCCCCTTCAGCCAGCCGCACCCCCCGCACGAAATCGCAGTGGCAGCTCAAGCGCGACTTCGCCGACAGCGTCGAAGCCTGCCTCACCGGCGAACAGGCACAGCGCTGGCTCAACGCCCTGCACACCCTGACCTACGCCGGGAGCGGCCTCCTGGACGAGGACTGGCTGGAGGACTTCCAGGCCACCGACAATGCCAGCCGCCGCCGCGCCAAGGCCCGTAAGCTGTTCGCCTCCCTCAGCTCCGGCCACAAGGTCGTGCTGCTCACGGTGACCCGGCTGGTGGAACACGTCGGCGAGCGCACCCTGGTGATCCTCGACGAACCCGAAACCCACCTCCACCCTCCCCTGCTGTCCGCCTTTATCCGCGTCCTGTCCGACCTGCTCACCGACCGCAACGGCCTGGCGATCGTCGCCACCCACTCGCCGGTGGTCCTGCAAGAAGTCCCCGCCCACTGCGTGTGGATTCTGCGCCGCTACGGCGACCGCGTCATGGCCGACCCGCCCGGCATCGAGACGTTCGGCGAGAACGTCGGCGTCCTGACCCGCGAAGTGTTCGGCCTGGAGGTCACCGCCACCGGCTTCCACCGCGAACTGGCCACCCTCGTCGACGACGGCCACTCCTACCAAAGCATCATGGAACGCTTCGGCGGCCGCCTCGGCGGCGAAGCCCGCATCATCGTCCGGTCCCTGATCGCCAACCGCGACCTCGGCGACGAAGCCTGGGTCATGCCGGGGGACGACGCCTGATGAAGCCGTTGCCCAAGCCCGTCCTCGACGCCCGCACCGTATACACCACGTGCATCTCGAAGACCCGTCCCGCGAAGAGCAAGGCACGCCTGAAGGGCCTGGAGGACCTGGTCGCCGCCGCGGCGGCCGACTACGAACAGGCCGCCGCCACAGCGGCGCTGCACACCCTGGGCCACCTGAAGAACCAGCCCGACGGCGACGACGAGGACGCCACCGCCAACAAGGACCTCACCAGCTGCTACACCTCCCGCATGGCCCGCAAACGCAGCGTCGGACGGACCCTCTACGAGCAGCTGCTGGCAGCCGCCAAGGGACTGTGCCCCCTGTGCGGGCACGGGTACGCCAACACCCTCGATCACAACCTGCCCAAAGCCACCTACCCCCTCCTCGCCGTCACCCCGGCCAACCTGGTACCGGCCTGCCTGACCTGCAACCACGCCAAAGGCGAAGACGCGCCGGCCAGCGCCGCCGAACAGACCCTCCACCCCTACTTCGACGACATCACCAGCCACGCCTGGCTGGCCGCCCGCCTCACCGCACCACCCGAGCCCGGCGTCTTCTTCTACGTCGATCCCCACCCCGACTGGACTCCGATACTGACCGCGCGGGTGAAGCAGCACTTCCGCACCTTCAAGCTCGGCAAGCTCTACTCCGCCCAGGTCGGCACCGAACTTGCCGCGCTCAACGACTACCTGCGCGGCAAGCCGTACGCGGCCATCGTGGACGAACTGCAACACCGTGCGGCCAGCCATGGCAACCGCAACACCTGGCAGGCAGCGCTGTACCGAGCCCTGGCCGCCAGCCCCTGGTACGTCAGATCCGGCTACCTCAACGAATGGGACGACTGACCAGCTGTGAGTGGGTGGGGTGGTGGCAGCGGGACTGTAAAAGAAACGGTGTACCTCCGATCATGGAGGATTGCACCTGTGACCAGCGAGAACATAGCCACACCGTCCGAGGCGGAGGCCGCTTCGGCGGGCGTGGATGACCGGTTCCTGAACGAGCTCGTGGCCCGGGCTCAGGCTGAGGGCTTGCAGCTGACGGGCGAGGGCGGCCTGCTCCAGCAGCTGACGAAGCGGCTGCTGGAGTCCGCCCTCGAGGGCGAGATGACGGACCATCTCGGCTACGACCGGCACGACCCGGCCGGGAAGAACGGCGGCAACTCAAGGAACGGGAAACGCTCCAAGACGGTCGTCACCGACGTTGGGCCGGTGGAGATCGACGTGCCGCGGGACCGCGAGGGAGCGTTCGAGCCGCAGATCGTGAAGAAGCGTCAGCGCCGGCTGACCGGTGTCGACGAGATGGTCTTGTCGCTGTCGGCGAAGGGCCTGACCCATGGCGAGATTTCCGCGCATCTGGCAGAGGTCTACGGAGCCGCGGTCTCCAAGCAGACCATCTCGACGATCACCGATTCGGTGATGGAGGGCATGGCCGAATGGCAGGCCCGCCCGCTCGACCGCGTCTATCCGGTCGTGTTCATCGACTGCATCAACGTGAAGATCCGCGATGGCCAGGTCGCCAACCGCCCCATTTATATGGCGTTGGCGGTCACGGCCGAAGGCCACCGCGACATCCTCGGCCTGTGGGCCGGCGGCGAAGGAGGCGAGGGCGCCAAGCACTGGCTCCGGGTCCTGACCGAACTGAAGAACCGCGGCGTCGAAGACGTCCTCATGCTCGTCTGCGACGGGTTCAAGGGCCTGCCCGACGCGTTCGGCGAGGTCTTGCCCAAGACCGTCGTCCAGACCTGCGTCGTTCACCTGCTGCGGGCGTCGTTCCGCTATGCCGGCCGCCAGGACTGGGACAAGATCGCCAAAGCCCTGAAGCCCGTCTATACCGCTCCGACCGAGGACGCGGCCACCAGCCGGTTCCTCGAGTTCTGCGAAGAATGGGGACAGAAGTACCCGGCGATCGTGCGGTTGTGGGAGAACGCCTGGGCGGAGTTCGTCCCGTTCCTGCAGTTCGACGCCGAGATCAGGCGGATCGTCTGCACGACGAATGCGATCGAGTCCGTGAACGCGAGGATCCGCCGAGCGGTCAGGGCCCGCGGCCACTTCCCTTCGGAGAACGCTGCGCTGAAGTGTGTCTATCTCGCGGTGATGTCCCTGGACCCGACCGGCGCCGGCCGCAAACGCTGGACCACCCGCTGGAAGCGAGCCCTCCAGGCCTTCGACATCGCCTTCGACGGACGCCTCACCAACAACCGAATCTGAACCTACAAACCAACCCAGTTACACCGAAAACTTTACAGACCCTCCCTAACGAGCTGTCGAAAGTCACGGCCGAGGAAGTAGCTCTCCACTTCGTGCGCATCTGGGCGGAGGCCGTGATCAGGGCCGCTGATCGCGCCCGAGCGATACACGCGAAGGATGCGAAGGACCAACGGAACTTCGAGCGAAACGAGGACTGGAGTCCCAGCGAGGATGATCTCTATGCGAACAGCCGCGTTCAGTGGGCTGAGGATCACACTCTCGTGTGGTCCGCTCACCAGCTTGAAATTTGGCGTGCGCGCCTCGCCAAAGAGAGAGGGCAGGAGATCCCGCCACGTGATGAGGTTCTGGCCCAGGTGCGGAACGTCTTGGAACACTTGGATGATCCGGATCTGACGAACTGGACTGCCACGATTCCGGAGGGAGCGGATCGGCGCCGGAGGTGGTCCCTGAGGTCGCTGCCCAATGAGGAACTCGAGCTCGGAGTCCAGAGCGGGAAGCTGTTCGGACTTCTGGAGAGCGAGAACCTCGACGCCGTTGCGATGGGCGTCGTGAAGTCGGTGCAGTCCGAGCTGGACCAACGAGAGAGGGACATGCTGGAGGCCTAGCTCACGGGCTGACTGTGTTTGCACCCCGTGCGACGCCGCTGCGGGTGCTGCCTGCCCACGAGGCAGAAGGCGCCGATGGACTATTCGCGGTCCGTGAGCAGCCCGTCGAGCGAGAGGACGTGTTCGTCGGGCCGGAGCTCGAGTGTGCCGCTGACGACAGCATCGTGGTTGGTACAGGTAGCGGTCCATGAGGCGCTGACTGCCCCCGCGGGAGCGGCGACGGCGAGGATGAAGTCGTCCACCTGAGTCTCGTCCTCGGGGCGCAGGTGGCCGACCTGGAATGTGACGGTCGTGGCTTCATTGGTGCTAACGATCTCCGGTTGGCGGACGTTCGGGGGGTTGAGCAGCCCGATAGGCCGAACGTTGAGCCACGGAGACGGGGTGTTCTGCAGCAGCCAATAGGGCTTCTCGCCGGGGTGGCCGGTTCCGAACGGGAGGGGCGGGTCAGGCATCCGGCAGTGAGGCTCATCGGCGTTCTTCGACCACACGGGGAGCAGAACTGAAACCCGTGACGGCAGCCGCAGTTTGACTCGGAAGTCCTTCAGATTGAGCACCGTCAGGTTCTGCACCCGAATGCGCAGTGGTGCGATCCTGCCTGCTGCCGCGCGAACGGCCGCTTCCTTGAGCCGGCCCTCGCACTGGCGGATGTAGCGATCGACCTCCCGTAGATAATCCTCCGCCGTCCTAGGGTCCGTGCCGCACAGCATGCCGCGGAGCACTTCACTCACGTCAGCGGCCTTGTCGGCGTCACGCAAATCCCCACACGTGTCCTCCTGCGCAGCCGCAATCAGACCTTCGTGGCACCGGTTCCTTTCTGCTTCCAACCACGCTGTGCGTGCCCGTGCATCCCAGTCCACGACAGCCATCGGGTCCGAGGCCGCCAGCCTCACGTCCAACTTCAGCGCGGGGCTCGCGGCGCGCCGATTCAGGTTGTCCATGTCCTCCGGCGACGCACGGTCAGTGCGTCCCGGGTGGCGGACGAGCACGGAAGCAGCCAGCGTCTTCACGTGCTCCTTGCGGGTGACGTGGATGGGATCGCCCATCTGCGGAGGGTCTACGTCGACAACGAGCACGCGGACGGGACCCTCGCCGAAGTCGACGGCGGCCAAGACAGTGGGTTGCCAGGCAGGGCCGGTACCGTTCCTTCCCAAATACGCCTCGGTGTTCCGGTACAGCTCGACAGAGTCGATCTCCGCGATGCCGGGGGCGTTGCCCGGCTCGACGCCGACGACCACGTAACCGTGACCCCCGACAAAGCGGGCAGCCACGTCCGGCATGCGGTTGGCCAGCCCGAGAATGGCCCGTGCGACGCTGAATTGACCTTCCTTGGTCGTCAGGTCCAGAGGGCCCTTCCACTCCAGCCAGATCGATTCATCGGAAGAGTCGGCACCGAACACGGCGTGGACGAGTTGGATCTTCCGGTCGATGTGGGTAGCTGGCCGGGAAACGTCGAAGACGAGTGCCATCGTCGCCTTCCTTCTAGTGCTGGGCGGGATCGCCGCCGGACGGATCGACTACCTCACGGACCAGTGAGCGGCAGAGAAGTCGCAACGGTTCACCCACCGCCGAGGCTAGGACCCTCACAGAACCCGCCTCCACACGTTTCTTGTTCTCACTTACGTCGTAGCCACACCGCCTCGGTGAGTCAGCGCAGGCCGTGCGCCGCGGCGATGTGTGGCCGGTGGGCGAGGAGGGCATCGGCCGCTTGCCGGCCTGCCCGGTCCGCAGCAGTGCGGCGCCAGTAGTAGAAGCTGGAACGGGCGATGCCCAGGATGTCGCAAAGCCGCTTCACGCCGTGACGGCGCTGGTGGTCGGCGACGAACTGGAAGCGGTTCACCAGCGCGTCTCCCCGGCGAAATACTTCGCCGCTTTCCGAAGGATCTCGCGTTCTTCCTCCAGCTCCCGGATCTTCTTCCGCAGTGCGGCGTTCTCCACCTCCAGCGGCGCGGCCGCCTCGGCCGGCCCCTCGGCACGGCGTCCCCGCGGCCGACTCGCCCCGGCCGCCCGTACCCAGTTCCGCAGAGTCTCCGGATTGACCCCCAGATCGGCGGCGACCGACCTGATCGTCGCTCCCGGCCGCGACTCGTACAGCGCGACCGCGTCCGCCTTGAACTCTGGCGGGTAGTTCTTCATGACCACGAGATGTCCGTTCTCAGATCCTCAGGATCCAGTGTCTCGTGTGTTCAGGATCCGGGGTCAAGGCCCGATCACCGCCCCGACCGGATCACCCCCGCGTCGGCGGGGAGCACGATGCGGCCCAGATCCGAACGCTGATCGATGCCGGATCACCCCCGCGTCGGCGGGGAGCACTCGCAGATAGGGCAGGGGCTGGGCCAGGCCTATGGATCACCCCCGCGTCGGCGGGGAGCACCGGACAGCGAAGCGGCCGGTCCCGCTGATCGCCGGATCACCCCCGCGTCGGCGGGGAGCACGAGCTGAAGACCGACGGCCGGCTGATCGGCGACGGATCACCCCCGCGTCGGCGGGGAGCACGTGTGGGTGTTGGCGCTCACGGGGTGTTCTTCCGGATCACCCCCGCGTCGGCGGGGAGCACTCTTGACGGAACACACCGAATAGGCTCCCCGACGGATCACCCCCGCGTCGGCGGGGAGCACGTCGTCGTCGTGCTGGACAGGGATGGTCGACACGGATCACCCCCGCGTCGGCGGGGAGCACGAGTGGGACGACGTGGTCTCGCTGGCGCGGGGCGGATCACCCCCGCGTCGGCGGGGAGCACGCTTCGCCACCTGCATCTGTCTAATCGGTTTGCAATCTCTTTACCAGATTCAGATCGGCGGGGGTGCGCATCATGAGGGCAGAGTACGGCTATGTCCGGCCAGGCGTTGTCGGTGCACTCTGATTGAGTCCGTGTAGAGCAGGCGGGGGAGGACGGGCAGGTTAGAGGAGGCGCTGCTGCCATACCCGGCTGTGAAGCGTCTCCTCAAGGCTGGGGCGAAGACCGCAGAAGCCATGTCCGCAGCCGTCAACGCCCACTCCGGGCAGCCCCGCGTCGGCGGGGAGCACCGTTGGTGGTGGTGGTGACGGTGACGTGGTGCGTGCGGATCGCCCCCGCGTCGGCAAGGAGCGCTTCTGGCGGGGAGCGGACTTTTGTGTTCTACGGTCTTTGTTTGACGATTGGTGGTTCTGGGATTGGGGCAGGGTGTGGCGATGTTGGTGGGGGAGCAGGAGCTGGATGTCCGGGTGGAGTTCCGGTCGTTCGGCTTTCAGGAGTCGGATGACACCGTGGTGCCGGTGCCGTTTCCGGACGAGTTGCGCTGGGGTGTGTTCCTGCAGGGGCATGTCCGCCGGTTCGACGTGTTCAGCGCCGGCCATACGCATACGGCGGCGGTGAAGGTCCGTGTATGGGACGGTGCGCCGGATGCGGAGGAAGGCGAGTGGGATGAGCAGGGGGAGGTCGACTACGAGTCGGTTTCGGGCGATGTGGCGGTGTGGGGGAGTGGCCGTGGTGAGGATCTGATCCGGCTTGGCCGCGGTGGGATGTGGCGGGTTCGCGTCCGCTGTGCGGGGAGGGCTGAGGTCGAGCGCGCCACGCGGGATGAGGGTGCGGTGTACCGGGTGGAGCGGTACGTGATCGATTTCTGGCCGAAGGCCGGATAGCAGGGCGGGCCCGGCACACAGTTCTGTGCCGGGCCCGGTTTCGACTGGCCTGTCAGTTGATCTTTACGATGAAGCCGTCTTCGGGACCGTCGATCATGCGGTTGGCGTTGTAGAAGCCACGCAGAAGGGTTCCTCCGGCTCCGTTCTGGTCTCCGGGTATCGGCATGACCGAGAAGTTGTTCCTTTCGACGTGGACGTCGTACTCCTCGATTGCCGACCCCTCGTAGGTCGAGGCGAAGGGGAACTCGTCACATTCCTTGCCGCCGTCGGTGTAATTGGCGCCCCAGTAGCGCTTGCACTCCCGCACCGAGACAGCCCGGTTGCGGTCGAGTCGCTTCTGGTCGAGGAACAGGCGGTGCAAAGGCTCCCCAATCGTGTCACCCGGCACGTTCTTCAAGGCATTGAGCGGTTTAGTCGCCTTCGGATTGGCGAACGCCTGCTTGATGTGCTCGGCCACAGCCTGCTCCGGTGCGCCCGGCTTCGAGCTGTACTCAAGGGTCGCGATCATGCTGAAGGCCGCGCCACCCTTGTTCGCGGGATTGCCGGCACCAGTGGAGTTGCGCAGATAGGAGGCCGAGTCCCACCGGGGGGCGAACATGAAAGGCTTCCCGGTTTTGGGGCTCTCGCCCACCCACCCCGCCGGAAGGGTCGAAGTGACCTCTGGCTGGTAGACGGCCGCGACCACATCCGCCGCGCCAGCTCCCGTGCCCTGCCCGGGGGCGTAGCGCACGGAGTGTGTGTAGTGGGGGCTGGACTGCATCTCCAGCCAGGTCTTGGTCACGGGCAGGGTCTTGCCCGTAACGGGAGTTGCCGCCGCCGGCCAGTCAGCGGCGATGTCACCCTTGAGGCCGATCTTCAGACCCGAGACCCCGGTACTGCCCACCGCCGTGAAGTCGGTGACGTCGTAGTCGAAGTACATGGTGCGGTCTGCTTCCTTGGGAACCGTGCCCCGCACGTACACGGTGTACGTGCTGGTGCCCATCGCGCCGCTTTGCTTCTCCCACACGGTCGTGACCTTCAGTCCCGTGCAGACCGCGAACCGGGATTTGACGTAGACCTGTGAGGCTCCGGCCAGGTTCTGCTTGCATTCGGCCAGAGCCACCGCCCGTGCCGGCTCTGGATAGGACAGCGCCGTCGGCGCCATAGACGCTGTGGCCATACCTTGCAAACTTGAGGCGACGGCAGCCGGGGTGGTGGCCCGCTTGCCGTAGGAAGCTGCTGGCCCGACCACCTCCATGGGAGTCGTCGCAGCATTCTCCGGTACGGCGGCCATTGCCAATTGCGCCATCCCCGTGCCGGCCTTGAGCTCGGCGAGCGATGGCGTCGATACGCCCGGGGCGACCATGAAGGTTCGGGCTGTCAGCTGCTCGTTTCCCTCGGCCGCCACGGCCGTGGTGCCGCCGGGCAGGACGAAGGTCGTTGCCAGGGCAGCTAACACGCCAAGGTGGCGACGTATGCGTGATACGGAAGTGATGCTTCCCCCAAAGACAGTCAGTGGACGACTCTCGCCCAACACACCAGTCATATCGAACGCATGAGTTAATACGGGGGGCTTGGCTTGCATATGGCGAGATGTCGAGAGTCCTGTGGCTGATCAGCAACTGAGCGCCTCCGCCGACCACCAACTGGTCTTCGACCTCCGAAGTAGGGATGCGATCACCGGGTGTGACTGAGCGCCACAGTTGACCACTGAGCATTTCAGTTGGCCGCTCGTGTGCTCAGCGCCGTGCAAGGCTGGGGCATGCCCTATCACCTGCGGTTCTTCTTCGAGTACGGAGTCGACACTCCGTTGTGGCCAGGCCTGTCGGGCATGCCCGACCTCGACAGCCCCTACGGGTGCCCCTGCGCCCTGGAGAGACTGCCCGTCACTCCGACCACCAGCGACGAGCTCACGAGACTTGCCGACCTGTACCAGTCCTCACTCGACTGGGACCACCCATCGGGCCCCTCGCCTTGGACCTGTGAGCAGCAGGAATCGTTCCGGCGTGAGGCTGACACGGCGCTGGAGGCGTTGCGTCGCGAGCTCGGAGACGACTGGACGGTTGAGGACCGACGGGGCTGATCCTCACTTGTGGCCAACAGGTGTGCTCGGCTGGCCAACTCTGATGCTCGGTCACACCGGGCGGACGTCGTCAGCTGGAAAGACCACGGTGTCGCGGAGCAGGTGGCGATCATGGCTCGTCCCGTATGGGCCGGAAACCTGTCATTCGGGCTGGTCAGCCTTCCCGTGGGCCTCTACACGGCCACCGGCAGCCACACCATCCACTTCCACCAGCTCCAGCGCGGCACCTCCGACCGGATCCGCAACCAGCGGGTGAACGAGCGCACCGGCAAGGAGGTCGAGCTGGACGACATCGTCAAGGGCTACGACACCGGCATCGAGTACGTCCTGGTCGAGCCGAAGGAGCTGGACGAGATCGCACCGGGCCGCTCCCGGTCGCTGGAGATCGCAGGGTTCGTCGACCTTACCGACGTGGACCCGATCTTCTTCGACAAGACCTACTACCTCGGGCCGCGAGGCAAGGAGTAGGGGAAGGTCTACAGCCTGCTTAGACGCCATTTCGTTTGGTGTGATCTTGCAGCAGTCTGGTGTGGTGACGACTGGGCTTGTGCAGCGGATGGTGCCGGACGGCTTGTGGGAGTTGTTCGAACGCGTGGTGCCGTCGGCGCCGGAAC
>NZ_JBWKDV010000022.1:0-48474 GCF_056435825.1 Streptomyces sp. NPDC043876
CGCGGCTTGATGTGCTCCGGCCGCAGCGGTTCCGTGAGCAGCGGGTTGTCCAGGAGGTAGATCTGGCCGACGGCCAGGTAGTTCGCGGCGCGCCAGTGCGCGTCCAGCTCCGCGATCCGGTATGTGGTGGTCATCTGTGCTCCTTCGAACCGCAGGCTGCGGCATGCGTCGGTTGAGCCGATGTCGGAACCGTGCCCCCACGGGGCCGGAGGAGGGAAGGGCAGGACCGGCCCCTGCGTGGGGGCCGGTCGGCCCCTTCTGTGCCGGTGGCCGGGGGTGGAGTGTGGCAGGCGTACCGGCAGGGCCTGCTGCCCCGGCTGACGGCGGGCCCTGGCGGTACGCCGGCCACGGTGGATGGTTTGCGACGATGCGGGGCACAGGCCGTATCAGCGCGCTCGTCCGGAGGAGGCAAGCAGGTGGAGAAAACCGAGGCCGCAGCGGAAGTCGAGGAGCGGCATCATCCGGTTGTCGTCGCACACCGCACGGGCCGAGCCGCCGATGTCCAGTTGCGCGTCGCCGACGCGATCACGAGGTTCGCCGGATCCATGCCGTTCGTCTATCTCCACGCGATCGGCTTCACCCTCTGGATGCTGTTCGTCGAGGCCAATCCCTGGCCGATGCTGACGCTCATCGTCTCCCTGGAGGCGATCTTCCTGTCGACATTCGTGATGATCGGCCAGAACCGGCAGGCAGCGTTCCAGCAGGCGAAGGCCGACCACGATTTCGTCGAGCAGGAGCTGGAACTCAAGACCAATACCGAACTGACCCGTGCCATCCACGCGATGACCACGGAACTCCACCGCCGACTGGTTCCCGAAGCGGACAGCCGGTAGCGGATCCCTTGCACAGTGAAGAGATCAGCGGTGCGCTTGATGGTCCCCGGCAGGCTCGCCGAACATTTCGAGCGCGCCGGGCACCGTCTGTCAAGTCGCGGGCGCGGGTGTCGTCCGAGGCGAAGCCGACGGTGACGCCCGGGCCGGTGGCGCTGTTGACATCGATGGCTTGCTGGACCGTGCGGGCGGCGAGGACCGGATCCGGGCTGGTAGCGTCCACACCCCGTGCCAGGGTCTCCAGCCGCAGTTCGGGGAGCGCGTGGTGATGGCGTCGCGGTAGACATCGAGCGCGGCGAGGCCCTTGGGGTCGTCGACGTACCCGGGCACGGAACGGGGCAGGACTCCGGAGCGCCGCAGCACGGCGAGTTCGTGCGGGACGACCTCGGCACGGACGATCGCGAAGGCCGGGATGACGACCGTGCCGCCTCGGGCGAAGATGCGCGTGAAGAGGGCGACGAACCCCCTGTGAGAGTCTGTTCCACGCCGAGAAAGCACATCAGTGCAGGCCGGGACGTCACCAAGGGCGGGATCGTGGCTGCCTCGAGCAGGGCGGCCCTTCCTTAGGCGGGGAAACCGGTCTTCACCGTCACACTCCGAGGGGAGGGCCGAATGGGCCTGACCGGCCCCGGTAGGGGGCCGTCCGGCCCTGTGCGTGCAGCGGTGGTGGGTACAGCCTGAGGTAGACGCCCAGTGCGTCGCCAAGTTCTTGTACCTGCTCCGAACCGCGAGGGTGTGACGATCATGGGAGAGACCACGGCAGATGCGTCCCCGATCAAGGTTCCGGCTGCCCGGGGTGACCTCGGGCGGCGCGTGACCGCTCGCCGCGAAGAGCTGGGAATCACGCGTGAGGAACTCGGAGAGCGCTGTGGGGCCGCAGAGTCGTACATCGCCTACGTGGAGGAGCGGGCGGCGGCGCCCAGCATGGGCATGCTCGTCCGCCTCGCGGACGGCCTGGGGACGACGGTTGCCGAGCTGACCGGGAGAACGACGGACAGCCCTCCCGGCATGGGGACCGCGATACGTGGTTCCGAGTCGACAGAGCTGAGCGAGGCCGAGTGCCACCGGCTGCTCTCCACCCACGGCATCGGCCGGGTCGGGTTCTGCGGCCTGGAAGGGCTTGCCGTCTTCCCCGTCAACTACGTCGTCGTGGGCAACGAGATCGCGTTCCGCACGGCGGCCGACTCGCGACTCGCCGAGGCGACCGGGACCGAGGTCGCCTTCGAGGTGGACCACATAGACGACGTGATGCGCAAAGGCTGGAGCGTCATGGCCGTCGGCGAGCTTTCCGGCATCACGGACGGGGAGCGAGTCAGCCACCTGTACTCCGTAGCCCGCTCGCTCCCCTGGGCCGGTGGACCCCGCACGCACTGGATGTCCATAACTCCCACCCGGATCAGCGGCCGCCGTGTGGGATCCGGGTGATCGCCCCGCATGCCGTCGTGTTCGACACCGACGGGGTACTGCTCGACTCGGCGCGGTTGCACGCCGCGGCCTGGAAGATCGCCTTCGACAGTGCTCTGGAGGCCTGGGCCTCGTCGGGGAACGTGCGGCAGCCGCCCTTCGACGCGGACGGTGAGTACCGCCAGTGGGTAGACGGCAAGCCCCGGCTGGACGGGGCGAGTTCCTTTCTGACCTCCCGTGGCATCGACCTGCCGACCGGAAGTCCCGACAGCGCACCGGGTGACGACACGGTCTGGTCTGTGGCCGCGCGCAAGGAGGCGGTGTTCGTGCGCACGTTGGAGGCCGGGGCCGTCGAGGTCTTCGCCGACGTTGCTCCGGCGCTCGTCCGGCTGCGGGCGCACGGCGTGTGCTGCGCCGCCGTATCGGCCTCCCGCCACGCCCGGCCGCTTCTCGGATCGGCCTCCCTCCTGAGCTGTTTCGACGCGGTGGTGGACGGCACGGACGCCGCCGAGCTGGGGCTGGCGGGCAAGCCCGACCCCGCCCTGTTCCTCGAAGCAGCCGGACGGCTCGGGGTGGACCCCGCCCGCTGTGCGGTGGTGGAAGACGCCCTCGCGGGTGTCGAAGCAGGTCGGCGCGGCCACTTCGGCCTCGTCATCGGCCTCGACCGGACGACGAGCCCCGTCACCGCGAGGGCACTACGGGAACGCGGGGCGGACCTGGTCGCCGTCGAACTCCACGCCGTCGCCGACACCATCTGCGGGGCCGGACCGTGACCGCCTCATCGACGTGGGAGTACGGCCACTATGACCCCAAGACGGAGCGACTCGTCGAAGCGCTGTGCACGCTGGGCAACGGCAGGTTCGCCACGCGTGGCGCGGCCCCCGAGACCCCGGCGGGCCCCGTGCACTATCCCGCCACCTACGCCGCCGGCTGCTACAACCGGCTCACCTCGCACGTCGCCGGACAGCAGGTCGAGAACGAGGACATGGTCAACCTGCCCAACTGGACGGCACTGCGGTACCGCTGCATCGCCGACGCCGGACTCCCCGGCGACTGGCTGACTCCCGACGACCCCGGCATGCTGCACTACAAGGTCGTGCTCGACCTGCGCCGAGGGACGCTCACGCGGCACATGCTCTTTCGAGACGGCCACGGCCGCCGCCTCGGCGTCACCCACGTCCGCATCGTGCACATGGGGGACCCCTACCTCGCCGCGCAGCGGACCACGTTCCGTGCGTACGGCTGGAGCGGCCTGGTCGAAGTGGAATCAGTTCTCGACGCAGACGTCGCCAATGCGGGAGTGGAACGCTACGGCGGGCTCGACGGCCACCACCTCACGGACCACCAGACGGGCTTCGCGCCGCTCGGCGTCGCGTGGGTCGCCTGCCGGACCACCGCTTCCCGCACCGAAATCGGCCTCGCCGTCAGGACGGTCACCCGGCCTCGCGCAACCACGGCGACGAGCCGCACCGCGACCCGGACGGTGCAGGCGTTCCGGCTGCCCGTGGCCCCCAGGCGATCCGCGACGGTGGTGAAGACCGCAGCCCTGTACACCTCCCTCGACAGGCCGGCCGGAGATCTCCTGCCGCGCGCGATCGCACACGCTTCGCGGGCACCCGAATTCCCGGCACTGCTCACGGCGCAGCACTCGGCCTGGGAAGGCCTGTGGGAGCAAGGCGAATTGAGCGTATCGGGGGAGACGAGCCGGATCCTGCGTCTGCACCTCTTCCACGTGCTCCAGACGCTCTCCCCACACACCGCCGAGCTGGACGTGGGTGTCCCCGCGCGGGGACTGCACGGAGAGGCCTACCGGGGCCACGTCTTCTGGGACGAACTCTTCGTCCTGCCCTACATCACCCTGCACTTCCCCGACGTGGCGCGCGCCCTGCTCATGTACCGGTACCGGCGGCTGCCGGCCGCCCGCGATGCCGCCCGGCAAGCCGGTCAGAGCGGGGCGATGTTCCCCTGGCAGAGCGGAAGCTCGGGACGGGAGGAGAGCCAGGCCGTGCACCTCAATCCCCGCTCGGGCCGCTGGCTGCCCGACCACTCGCACCTGCAGCGCCACGTCGGCTCCGCCATAGCCCTGAACGTATGCCGCTACGGGCGGGCCACCGGAGACACCGGCTTCCTGCACGGACCCGGCGCGGAACTCCTGCTGGAGATCGCGAGCTTCTGGGCCGGCGCCGCCGTCTACGACGAGGAACGAGGAAGGTACCGCATCCGCGGTGTGCTGGGCCCGGACGAGTACCACGACGCCTATCCGGGTGCGACGAACCCGGGGATCGACGACAACGCCTACACCAACGTGACCGCGGCCTGGGTGATCCAGCGGGGGCTCGAACTGCTCGACGAGCTGCCCCCCGCGCGCCGCACGGAGCTGACCGGCCGCCTCGCACTGGACAACGCCGCGCTGGAGCACTGGGAGGAGGTGTCCCGCCGCCTGTACGTTCCGTTCCACCGGGGCGTCATCAGCCAGTTCGAGGGATACGGAGACCTGGCCGAGCTCGACTGGACGGCCTACCGCGCCCGGTACGGTGACGTCCGCCGGCTCGACCGGATCCTGGAGGCCGAAGGGGACACGGTCAACCGTTACCAGGCATCGAAACAGGCCGATGTGATCATGCTCGGCTACCTCTTCCGCCCGGCGGAGCTGTACGGGCTCTTCGCCCGGCTCGGCCACCGGCTCGACGACGAGGTCTGGCGGGCGACCGTCGCGTACTACCTGCCGCGCACCAGCCACGGATCGACGCTCAGCAGCCTCGTACACGGCTGGGTACTGGCCCGCCAGAAGGACCCGGACGCCTGGAAGTACTGCGAGGAGGCACTCCTCGGCGACGTCACGGACATCCAGGGCGGCACCACCGGCGAGGGGATCCACCTGGGCGCCATGGCCGGCACCCTCGACCTCGCGGAGCGCGGTGTCACGGGCCTGGAGACCGGCCCCTCCGGCCTGTACGTCGACCCCGTCCCCCTACGGGAGATCGAGCCGGTCTCCTTCACGCTCTGCCACCGGGGACACCACGGTGTCCGTGTCCGACTGCTCCACGGCAGGTTCGGCGTCACCGTCCCGCAATCCCGTCAAGGTCCGCTGGGCCTCGTGCTGCCCGGCGAACAGGCCGTCGTGGTGGCGGCCGGAGACGAGCGCTGGTTCCGCCTTCCACCGGACTGACCCTGTCTTCAAGAAGATCCCCTCAAAGGGCCCGGACCCGGCCCCGAGAGGGCCGAACGGCCCCTACCCGGCCCCCGGTGGGCCCCTACGGGCCGCGCGTTCCCAAGTGGACCGTGGAGGAAGCGCCAAGACGTATCGCGTACGGGCTCGAGGGAACGACCGAAGGAGAAAGCGCATGAGTGCGAAACAGGTTCTGGTCGCCTACGGAAGCAAACACGGTGCGACCGCCGGGATTGCGGAGCAGATCGGAACGGCGCTGCGTGAGGACGGCATCGACGTCTGGGTGGTCCCAGCCGGTGAGGTCACGGACGTCCGAGGCTACGACGGGGTGGTGCTGGGCGGATCCCTTTACGCGGGGCGGTGGAACGGCCGGGCCCGGCGCTGCGCGAAGCGCAACGCCAGGCATCTGAAGCACCGCCCCGTGTGGCTGTTCAGCAGCGGACCAGTGGACTCCTCCGCCGAACGCAACGACATCCCGCCGGTACGGGCGGTCGCCCGGCAGATGCGACAACTCGGCGCCCGCGACCACATCACCTTCGGCGGCAGCCTCACGGAGGGCACGCCCGGCCTGCTCGCCCGCACCCTCGTACGCCAGGGCAAGGGCGGAGACTTCCGCAACCCCGAGCGCATCCAGGCCTGGGCACACCACATCGGCGCCGAACTCACCGCTGCCGCTTCACCCGCC
Source organism: Streptomyces sp. NPDC043876 (assembly GCF_056435825.1). Taxonomy (NCBI): domain Bacteria; kingdom Bacillati; phylum Actinomycetota; class Actinomycetes; order Kitasatosporales; family Streptomycetaceae; genus Streptomyces; species Streptomyces sp. NPDC043876. The sequence goes on from NZ_JBWKDV010000022.1 coordinate 6,089, forward strand.
CAATAGGAAGACGCCTGGTGCCGGAGGCCCGCCATGCTCCACGGAACACCGCCCAATCCGCTGCGGCGGACGGCTGACCGCACACGCACCCGGTGGCGCGTCGCCTTCGTCCTGTCGACTCTCGTCGCCGCTTTCTGCGGAGTGGCCGTCGGGCTGGCGGTGTGGAACGTCGACAGCCGCACCGTGCGGGAAGAGGCCGAGCACGTGCACCGGATCACGGCCATGACGGTCGGGGCCGCCGAACACGCACCCGACTCCTGGAGCGGCGGTGTTGCCGAGTCCGTCGCACAGGCCGCCTGGCAGTTCCCTTCGTCCACCCGGCACACAGGCCTCGTAAAGGTCCAGCCCACAACCCCCGCGGGCCGTCCCGTCGCGATCTGGGTGGACGACACGGGCCTTATGGTCCAGGGGCTCCCATCTGCGGGCGAGCGGGCCTTCGCCGCGATGACCGTCGGCGCCACTGCTGCCGCCCTGATCGCGCTGACGGCCGCAGGCGTCGTCCACCTGAGACTTCGGACCGCCGAGACGCGCAGCCTGTCCACGTGGGAACGGGACTGGCAGCGCGTGGAACCCGGCTGGTCCGGCCGACTGCCCACTCAATCAGGAGTCGACGATGACTGAGGCGCTCACCGGCCACCTCCCACCTCAGGGAGGAGTACCGCCCACACCGCGTGATCCGAGCGAACCGCTGCCGTTGCTGCGCCGGGAGCTCGACACCGGAGCGGACGGGCTGTCCACGCGGGAGGCCGAACGCCGGCTCGCCGTCTACGGCCCCAACGAGGTCCGGCGCAAGGGCCACACCTCCCTGGGACGCGAGCTGGTACGTCAACTTGTCCACCCGCTGGCCCTGTTGCTGTGGGCTGCGGCGGGCATGGCGTTCGTCGCCGACATCCGCGTGCTCGGGATCGCGATCGTCGCCATCGTCCTCGTCAACGCCGCCTTTGCCCTGCTCCAGGAGCAGCAGGCCGAGCAGGCGGTGGAAACCCTCGCCAAGTACCTTCCCGAACACGCGATGGCGATCCGAGACGGCAAATCCCGGCAGACGGAAGCTCGCACCCTGGTGCCGGGCGACATCATCGCCCTCGACGAGGGCGGCAAGGTCCCCGCCGACGTCCGACTCATCGACGGAGGCCTCGAAGTCGACTTGTCCATGCTGACGGGGGAGTCCACCCCGGCCCAGCGCATCGCCGGGCCGGGGACCGCAGGATCTCCACTTCTACAGGAACCCAACCTCGTCTTCAGCGGCACGACCTGCACCGCGGGCCAGGCCAGGGCGATGGTCTTCGCCACCGGTGATCACACCGAACTCGGGCGCATCGCCGCCCTCAGTCAGCGCACGCGACGGGACCCGAGCCCGTTGGAACAGCAGGTCAAGAAGGTCGCCTGGCTCATCGCCGCTGTCGCGGTCGCGATGGGTGCGCTGTTTCTGGTCCTGGGCGTCGCCGTGGGCCTGCCGTTGACCGACGCGCTGATGTTCGCCATCGGGCTGCTTGTCGCCAACGTGCCCGAAGGACTGCTGCCGACCATCACCCTCGCCCTCGCCGTCGGGGTGCGCCTCCTGGCACGCCAAGGCGCGGTCATCAAGCGACTCAGCGCCGTGGAGACCCTGGGATCCACCAACGTCATCTGCACCGACAAGACCGGCACCCTCACCCAGAACAAGATGCGGCTCCAAAGCACCTGGACGCCCGCCGCCGGCACGAACCCCGGTCCCGAGGCCGTACGGCTCACTGCTACCTCCGCCCTGTGCACCACCGTCACCAGGGACGCCGACGGTGAACTCCACGGCGACCCCACGGAGATCGCGCTGGTGACCGGCTCCGCCGATCGAGGCGCCCCGCTCGACCTCGACGCGCGCGACGCGGACCGCCACACTGTCTTCCGCTTCGACCCCCGGCTGCGCCTGATGTCCGTCGTCCAGCGAGATCCGGCGGACGGCGTCATGCGGCTGATCGTCAAAGGAGCCCCGGAATCGGTCCTGGCCCGCACCCTGGACGCCGCCCAGAACGCCACGGCGCACGCCGCGGCCGAAGAACTCTCCGGCCGAGGCATGCGCGTACTCGCCGTAGCCACCCGCGAACTGGGCGACGGCGCGCCAGTGACGCACCGCGAGGACGCGGAGACGGGACTGACGCTGCTGGGTCTTGTGGGTCTTTACGATCCCCCGCGCCCCGAGGTTGCCGCCGCGGTGCGGCGCTGCCACGAAGCAGGGCTCCTCGTGCATATCGTGACCGGCGACAACGGAGCGACTGCTGCCGCTGTGGCCCGGGAGGTCGGCATCGGGACACCCCGCCTGGTCGTGGTGCCCGAGTCCGAGTCCATTGGCGATCACGACCTCGACCGGCTCCTCGCGGACGGCGACGCCGAGGTCGTCTTCGCCCGCTCCTCGCCGGAGACGAAACTGAAGGTGGCGGATGCCCTACGGGCCCACGGGTTTATCGTCGCGATGACCGGCGACGGCGTCAACGACGCCCCCGCACTGCACCGCGCCCACATCGGTGTGGCGATGGGGCTCTCCGGCACCGACGTCGCCCGCGAGGCGTCCACTATGGTGCTGACCGACGACAACTTCGCCACCATCGTCACCGCGATCGAATCCGGCCGCCAAGTCTATGACAATGTACGGAAGTTCATCGTCTACATCTTCGCCCACCTCACACCCGAGGTAGTCCCCTTCCTGATCTTCGCCCTGTCGGCCGGCTCAATACCGCTCCCCCTCACCGTCCTGCAGATCCTGGCCATCGACCTCGGAACCGAAACCTTCCCGGCGCTCGCCCTGGGCCGCGAACGCGCGGAGCCGGGCAGCATGAGCCGCCCGCCCAGGCCGAGCTCCCAGGGAGTCATCTCCAAGGACATGCTCATCCGCAGCTGGGGCTACCTCGGCACTGTCTCCGCCGCCCTGGTCATGACCGCGTTCTTCTACGTGCTGTGGAGGGCAGGCTGGCACCCCGGAGACCCCACCGGCCCGGGGACCCCGCTGCACCACGCCTACGTGACCGCGACGACTGCCACATTCGCCGGAATCGTCACCTGCCAGGTCGGCACGGCGGTGGCCGCCCGCACCGACCACGCGTCACTGCGCGCCATCGGCTTCTTCACCAACCCGCTGCTCCTGGTCGGCATCGCCTTCGAACTCGTCTTCACCGGGGCCCTGGTCTACGTCCCGCCACTGCAAGGTCTCTTCGGCACTGCCGCCCTCCCCCTCGACGTGGTCGCCCTCATCGCGGCCTTCCCCGTCCTGGTCTGGGGCACCGACGAACTGCGCCGCCTGAGGCGGCGTACCCGTACGCCCGCGCACACCTGACACGAGCCGGGGGCACTGGTGGGTTCACTCGTGGGCGATGACGGCAACGGGCGCGGCGGCGTGGTGCAGGACCGCATGCGTGATCGCCCCGATGTGGGTGCCGTAGGCGGAGTGTCGGATGCGCCTGCCGACCACGACCAGCGCGGCACCCTTGGATGCGTCCACGAGCTGGATCGCGGACTGGCCGATGCGCACCTCGGGGGTCACGGTCACCGAGGGGTACTTCTCGCACCACGGGCGGATCATCTCGTCCACGGCCGTGGCGATTCCCCGACCGATCTCCTCCTGAACACCGGGATCGAGACCGTAGCCGTAGCCATAGCCGACGACCGGCGGCGGTGCCCAGGCGTGGAGCACCCGCAGGGCGCACCCACGGCGTGCCGCCTCGTCGAAGGCGAAGGAGAGCAGGGCGTCACACGGGTGACCGATGTCGACCCCCGTCACGATCGGGCCGTCGGGACGGGAATCCCCGGCAGGCTTTGCCTGATCCTGCGGCGCCCTGACGAGGACGACCGGCTGATCGGTTGCGGTGATGGTACCGGCGCCGATGGAGCCGAGGATGAATCCGGCGATGCCGCCGAGCCCTCGGGACCCCAGCACCAGCATGTCCGAAGAGGCAGCCGCGTGGGCGAGGACAGTGGCCGGAATCCCCGACAGTCGGCGGGCGGTGACCTCCAGCTCCGGGTGTATCCCCTTGATCTCCTCGGAGGCCTCGCGGAGCAGCGCCTCCGCCCAATGGCGCTGGACCTCGGTAGTAGCGACGGCGAGAGGGGGGCGCTCCAGCCATTCCTCCACATGGACCAGGGCCAGAGGTACCCCACGGAGGACTGCTTCGTGCGCGGCCCATCGGGCCGCCGCGACACTTTCGCGCGAGCCGTCGAGGCCGGCGGTCACAAGGTTGGCCATAGTGCCCATCTCCCTCAATTGATGTGTGAGTTCCAGACTCCGCCCCGGCCACCGCTTCCAAGAGGGGCCGAGGGGCCCGTTGTGGAGCCGACCGGCCCTTACCGGGCGACGTCCGGGATGCGCGGCGGCTCGTGGCCGCCCAGGTCAAGCCGGAAGGGCGGGTAGTCGTCCGTCATGAGCGCGGCGTACGCGATGACGCGCAGCACCCAGCGGTTGAGGCCGGCCACCAAGTCGAACAGGCCGCGCGGGTACGTTCCGGTGCAGACGAGGGCGACGACCGCCCGCCACGACCATCGGAGCACGCCGACGTTGAAGTCGAACAGGGGCCGGGGGCAGCGCTCCGTGAAGAGGATGGCGAAGAAGGCGATCACGCCCCGGCAGGGCTGCAGCCGGGCATGGTGAGGAACCGGCCGGATCCGATGGCCTGTCAGTCGTGGGCGACTACGGCGACCGGCGCGGCCGTGTGGTGGAGCAGGGCGTGGGCGACGGCGCCGAGGTGCGTGCCCAGCGCGGAGCGGCGGATGCGGCGTCCGATGACGACGAGGTCCGCGCCCGCGGTGGCCTGGACCAGCTCCCGTCCCGCTGATCCGATGAACGTTTTCTCCTCGAGCCGCACGTCCGGGAACTTCAGCCGCCACGGCATGAGCATGTCGTCGAGCATCTGGGCGACGGTGCGGTCGACCTCGCGTGCGACCGAGGGATTGAGGACGGGCGAGTAGCCGGACGCGGGAGGGAGCTTCCAGCCGTGCACCGCCCGCAACGTGCAGTCGCGGCGCGAGGCTTCCTCGAAGGCGAAGGCCAGGACCCTGTCGCAGGCCTGGTGGATGTCGACGCCCACGACGATCTCGCCGTGCGGGGTGCGGGCCGCGTTCTCCCCGTCGTCCTCCTTCGCGCGTACGAGGACGACGGGTGTCTCGGTGGCGGTGAGGGTGGACAGACTCACGGAGCCGACGATGAAGCCGACCACGCTGCCCAGCCCGCGGGAGCCGAGGACCAGGAGGCCGGCGCTCTCGGCCTCTGCCGCCAGAGCCGTGGAAGGCCTGCCCGAGAGACGACGGGTGGAGATCTCCAGGCGGGGATACGCCTGCTTCAGGTCGCCGGTGGCGAAGGCCAGGACCTCGTCGGCCCAGCGGTCGCGCGTCCCGGGATCCAGTTCGGGTATCAGCGTGCCGGATGACCAGTCCTCGGCGTGGACGATCCGCAGGGGGGCCTGCCGGAGCGTGGCCTCGCGGGCTGCCCAGCGGGCTGCGGAGAGGCTCTGGAGGGTGCCGTCGACGCCGACGGTTACGTGGTGGTTCATGATCGTGGCCTCCTCAGGCTGCGCATAGCACTTCGCTGTTACCAGGCGATGGGGTGTGGTCCGCGCTCCGGTGGGATCAGCCGGGAGTCGTCCGCGCGGGCGGTGAGCTCGTCCACCACGGCGACGACTCCGTCCACGCGTGCGGTGAGTCGCAGGGCGAGGGGGATTTGGCTCTGCCGTTCCAGCCGGCCTCGGAGGGTCACGACACCATCCAGGACGTGCACGTCCACCTCTCCGGCGGGCGCCCCGATGCTGTCGGACAGCACAGCCTCGATCACGTGCCGCCGTATCTCGGCATCGGGGCGCAGGAAGACGCGCAGGAGGTCACGCCGGGTGACGATGCCGATGAGACGTTCTTCCTCGTCGGTGACCGGAAGGCGTTCCACGCCCCGTCGTGTCATGAGCTGTCCGGCCTCCGAGACGCTTTTCTGCGTGCAGACCGTGACAGCGGGAGACGACATGATGTCCGCGGCCGTCCGGGCCGTGCGGGCGAGCAGGTCGCTCTCGGAAACGACCCCGACCACCCGGTCGTTCTCGTCCACGACGGGCAGTCCGGTGATGTCGTAGTCGGCGAGGAGCTTGGCGATCTCCTTGAACGTGGTCGAACGATCCACCGAGATGACTGCCGCCGTCATCACCTCGCCGACCTGGGTGTGTTTCACGAGCGGACCTCCTGTACGTCGTCGTGTGGGGGCGCAGAAGGCTGGTACGCGCCATCCGTACCAGCCACCATCCGCCGGGCCGGTATCCGTAGCGAGGGCCGAACGGTCCTGTACGAGGGCCGACCGGGTCCGTCCACGGGGGCTTGTGCGGGTTCCGGAAGCGGGGGAGGGACCAGTCGGCCCTTGTCCTGGCCTCTATGGCCCTCGCTGACCACGCGCCCGCGATGCCAGCGTGAGAGGGCAAGCACGATGGCCCTCGATCAGGAGAAACCATGGAAGGCATCACTGCCGGTCCGGAACTCGGGACGGTCATCGTCGGCGTCGACGGGTCGGACCCAGCACGGGGGGCAGTCCTGTGGGCCACGGCCGAGGCCGCACGGCGGGGGAGCACCCTGCACATCGTCCATGCCGCCGACACGGACAGCCGAGCCGTCTACGCATCGGTGGAAACCCTTGAACGGGTCCGCGCAGCGGGTCGCGAACTACTCGATGACACCGCCGCGGCCATAGCGGCACTCCATCCCGATCTGCCCGTCACCACGGAGTTCAGCCGCGGCGCACCCGTACCCAGCCTCCACCGGGCCGCTGGCGTCCACGGTACGATCGTCGTCGGCAACCGTGGTCTCGGCGGGTTCACTTCGCTGATGCTCGGCTCCGTCGGACTCGAGGCCGCCGCGAGTGCCACCACCCCCCTCGTCGTGGTGCGGGGTACGGACCCGCGGGTCGAGACGGGCAGCGTGCTGGCCGGTGTCCGCGACGAACACGACCTCGACTGCGTCCGGTACGCCGCTTGCGAAGCAGAGCTACGCAAGGCGTCGTTGCGGCTGACGCACGTATGGAACCTGCTGCAGTCCGTGGGGAACGTCGTGAGCATGCTCGACGACGTCGAGGAGATAAGCGGCCGGCACGCGGAGCGACTGACGGCCATGGCCGACCTGATCCGCGAGGAATTCCCGGATCTGACCGTGCACGCCGACCTCCAGAAGAGCTTCTCGGTGGCCGGTGTACTGGCTGAGGCCTCGCAGGACGCGGATCTGCTGGTCGTGGGCGGGAGGCGCTCGCCGGGCTACATCGGCCGCACGCTGGGGCACGTGAGCCACAGCCTCCTGCACCACGCGCGGTGTCCCGTGCTGCTCATCCCGCGGCACGGCAACGAGCAGGGGAGTGAATCGTGATGGAGAACATGACAGACCGTGAGATCGTTGTCGGCATCGACCCGGTCAGGGACTGGCACATGGCCCTGGCCTGGGCCGCCGACGAGGCGCACCGCCGGGCGCTCGGACTGGGTCTCGCACTGGCGGTGCCACCTCAACACGACACTCAGCACGTCGACGGGAGCACGCACCGCATCGACCTGCGCCGGACCGGATTGGAAACCCTTGAAGCGGCTGCCGTGTGGACGCGGTCGCGGCACCCGGATCTCGAACCGTCCACCCACCTGCTCGACGGGCTTCCGGCCCCCGTACTCGGCCGACTTTCCCTGAAGGCCCCCATGCTGGTGCTCGGTTCGCGACACCTCAGCCGCACCGAGGAGTTCCTGAGCGCCGGTTCGCTCGTGGTGCCCGTCGTCGCGCAGGCGCACTGCCCGGTCGTGGTCGTCGGCGATGCGGAGCACGTCAGCCAGCAGTCGCCGTACATGGTGGTGGCGGTCGACGGCAGCGAGTCGTCGAAGGCGGCGCTGGCCGTGGCCTTCGAGGAAGCGAGCGTACGCGGATGCATGTTGCGGGCGATCTCGGTGTGGCACCAGCCCCTGCTCTCGTTCCAGGACAGGAACGAAGGTCTCCAGGCGCAGCGCCGCATGCTGTCTGAGACCGTCGGCGGCTGGTCGGAGAAGTATCCGGACGTCGCGCTCACCCACGAAGTGCCCGCAGGCCACCCGGTCGAGGAGCTGGCGAAGGCGGCCGAACATGCCCTGGCCCTGGTCCTGGGCCGCCGCGGGAACGGGGGCTACACCGGCATGCGGCTCGGCTCCGTCGTCCATGGACTGCTGCACCGGGCACACTGCCCGGTCATCACGGTCCCCCTCGTGCAAGGGACCTGATGTCCGCGCCCGCGGCCAGCCAAGCACCCGCCACCCCCCGGAAACCCCGGGGGCTCACCGAACGGGAGGCCGGGCGCCGCCTCGTCGAGTACGGCCGCAACGAAGTCGCCGCCCAGCCGGCAGCACCTCTCTACGTACGCGTCCTGGCGCAGCTCCGAGACCCCCTGGTCATGGTCCTGATCGGCGCGGTCCTGCTCACGATCGCCATCGGCGACCACGCCGACTCCGTCGTCATCGGCTTGGTGATCCTCTTCAACACCGCCGTCGGCGTAACCCAGGAGATCCGCGCCGACAACGCGGTGGCCGCACTCTCGGCCATGTCGGCCCCGGGAGCACGGGTACTGAGGGAGGGCACGCCGCGCGAGGTCCCGGCCCCCGATGTCGTACCCGGTGACGTGCTCCTCCTCGGCGAAGGCGACATCGTCGCCGCCGACGCCGAACTCACCGAGGCATCGGCCCTCCTTGTTGATGAGTCCATGCTCACCGGCGAGTCCGTCGCGGTGGACAAGGACCCGGGTACGACCCTGAGCGCCGGAACCGTCGTCGTACGGGGGAGGGGCGTGGCCACCGTGCAGGCGACCGGCGCGGCCAGCGCACTCGGCCGCATCGCCGCCCTCCTCGACGGCGGACGGGAACCGACCCCGCTGCAACACCGCCTCGCCGCCCTCGGACGGATCCTGGCCGCCGCCACCCTCGGACTCTGCCTGGTCGTCTTCGCGCTCGGCCTTCTGCGCGGTGTGCCCGTCGGGATCATGGCTGTGACCGCCATCAGCCTCGCGGTCGCCGCGGTGCCGGAATCGCTGCCCGCCGTCGTCACCCTCGCCCTGGCCCTTGGCGCCCGCCGCATGGCCATCCGGCACGCGCTCGTACGCCGTCTTCCCGCCGTGGAGACGCTCGGTTCCGTATCGGTCCTCGCCACGGACAAGACCGGCACCCTTACCGAAGGACGCATGGTGGTCCAGCAGGTCTGGATGCCCCATGCCACGGCCGACTTCTCCGGCGTCGGCTATGAGCCGGAAGGCGACGTCCTGATCGCAGGCCGATGTCCGACGGCCGCGGAATGGGATCCCCTACGCGAACTGCTGACCACGGCGGCGCTCTGCAACGACGCCTCGATCCGGCCGCCGACGGGACCCGCCCCGCCCGACGACCGCTGGACCCCCATGGGCGACCCCACCGAGGCGGCCCTTCTGACGGCCGCGGCCAAAGCGGGCTGTGCCGATCGGGCCAACCTCCACGAAAGCCACCCGCGCGCGGGCGAAGCCCCCTTCGACAGCCTGCGCAAACGCATGACCACCCTGCACACCACCCCCGACGGCCGGGTGCTCGTGTGCCTGAAGGGCGCGCCCGAAGCGATCCTCGATCCCGCCGTCCTCGCCGATCCCACGGATCTGCTCCACACAGCGGAACAGCAGGCCGCGCTCCTGGCCGCCCATGGCTTCCGCGTCCTCGCCGTCGCCTCGGGTACGCGGGACGACGTCCCCAACCACCCCGCCGACGCCGAGTACGGCCTCCACCTGCTCGGCCTGGTCGCCCTCAGCGACCCGCCCAAAACGGAGGCCGCGGCCACGATCGCCGCCTGCCGGGCCGCGGGCATCACCCCCATCCTCATCACCGGAGACCACCCCGCCACCGCGCGCGCCGTGGCAACCGAGGTCGGCCTGCTGTCCGCCGACAGCTCGCACGGGAATGTGGTCACGGGTACGGACCTCGCCGCCGGCCGGGTCGCGGACCTCACCAGCGTCCGGGTGTTCGCGCGTACGACTCCGGATCAGAAGCTGGACATCGTGGAAGCCTGGCGTTCTCACGGCGCCGTCACCGCGATGACCGGTGACGGCGTGAACGACGGACCCGCCCTGCGTCAGGCCGACATCGGCGTCGCGATGGGCGCGCGCGGCACGGAGGTCGCGCGGCAGGCTGCCGACCTCGTGCTCATCAACGACGAGCTGTCGACCGTTGTCGCGGCGGTCGAGGAAGGCCGTCGCGTCTACGACAACATCCGGCGCTTCCTGGTGTACGGCCTGGCTTGCGGAACGGCAGAGATCCTCGTCATGCTCGCCGGACCCCTCCTCGGCCTCCCCCTGCCCCTGCGGGCCGGACAGATCCTCTGGATCAACCTCCTCACCCACGGCCTCACCGGTGTCGCCATGGGCGCCGAACCCGTCGCACCAGGCGCCATGAACAGACCTCCCCGCCCGCCCGGGCAGCACATCCTCGGCGCCGGCGCCTGGCAGCGACTCCTCCTGCTCGCCACGGTCGTCACCGCCTCCTGCCTCGCAGCCGCTCTCACTGCACGAGCCTGGGACCTGCCCTGGCAGAGCGTGCTCTTCCTCGCCCTGCTCGCCGGCCAGCTCGGAGTGGTCCTGGGCCTGCGAGCTCGCCTGCTGACCAGGGAGAACCTCTTCCTCCCCCTGGCAGTCCTCGCCTCCGCGCTCCTCGCGGCAGCCGCGCTCTACCTCCCCGCACTCCGGTCGATCCTGGAAACCGAACCGCTCGACGCGACCGGCGTCGGACTGGCGGCAGCCACAGCCCTGATTGGATTCATCGCAGCCCGCGTTGCACGGACGGCGTTCCACGCGCAGCCACGGACGACGGCGATCTCTCACGGCTGAAGCGGGTCGATCGGGGCGTCCATCGTGGCCGCCTTGCACACCGAGCTCCCAGACACCCCGTTCGTGGTGTGTGACCGGCCGACCCGGCTGGGGCGCATCCAGCGCATCGTAGAGCGGCAGGTGGGGTCAGTGGTATGCGGCGAGGAAGGCCCGCACGCCCGCGTCGCGCGAGAGACCGCGAACTCTCCCGCCTCAGCGGGTCGCGGGTCAGGAGCCGGACCTGGACGAGCGCACGAAGGAGGCGATGACGGAGCTGGCCGCCTCACTGGGCTGTATGTACGAGTCCTGCGTCGACTACGACGGCTACGACGATGACACGTTCTCCTACGCGTGGTGGGTCCGGCTGCCGGCGGCTGAGCATGCCGACGTCAGCGAGGACGGCCTTCCGCGGGCCATCGGGCCGCTGCGCGAGTACCTGAGCACCCAGCGTCGCGCCGACCTGAAGTGGGAACGGCCTCGGCGACCCTGTCGCCCGTCGCCGTCAGTGGGTGAAAATGAGGCGTGCGTGATGTCACTGATCCCCGGCTGCTGCGGGCTTTCCTTGTTGTGGCGGAGGAGCTGCACTTCACTCGCGCCGCTGCCCGGTTGTTCGTCGCACAGCAGGCGCTCAGCCGCGACATTCAGCGGCTGGAGCAGGCGTGGGGGCGTGTCTTGTTCGCGCGCGACACCCGGCACGTCACCCTCACCGCCGAGGGGAGCCGCCTGCTGCCGACCGTCCGCCGTGTCCTGGCAGCCCATGGCGAGTTGAGCCGAGAGCTACGCACCACGCCGGGGTCCGGCAGTGACCGGCCGCTGGTCGTCGATGTCGCCAACAGCACGTCGACCGGCGCCCGGGTGCTCGATCTGGCCCGCAGGAACGCTCCGGGGCTGGACTTCGTCCTCCACACCCGCAGCGGACTGACCCGGGCCGTGACGGAGATGGCGGACGGACACCTCGACGTCTCATTCGGTCGTGTCGCCGGAATCCCGCACGGGCCGCGGGTCACACTGGAGCACCGGCTCATTCGCTTCGACCAGCTGGCGGTGATGGTGCCGACCGATCACCGGCTCGCCGCCTTGCCCCGGGTGCCGCTGGCCGCGCTGGCCGGCGAGACCCTCTACGCCGCGGCCGGCAACGAGGACACCGCCGAGTGGACGGACTACGCGCGCTCCTTGTGCGCGGGGCGCGCCCTCGAGCTGGCGCCGCCCTACCCCAAGATCGAGGGTGAAGTGGAATTCAGCCGGACCATGCGCAGAAACCGTTGGCTTGTCCTCACCAGCCTCAGCTTCATGACCGTTCCTGAGATGGTCCTGCGCCCCCTGACGGATCCGGTGCCCCTCACTGCGGTGTCCATGGTCTGGCGCCGCAGTCTGCGCCACCCAGGAGTGAAGGCCCTGGCCGACGCCGCGCGGACCCTCGGTGTGGCCGAAGGCTGGCTGGAACGCCCACCGGGCTCCTGGCTTCCCGAGACGGACCTGCGTGTCACAGAACAGCCTCACGACAGCGCTGGAGCCGTCGAGGGGCCGGATGCCCGTCGGCCCCGGTAGCCTCGTTTGCCGCGCGCGGCGTTGTCGGCGCGGATACGCCGCTCAGCCATGTCCACGGGAAACCGCTCCTGCGAGGCGGCGGCCCCTTCGGCGCCGAGGGCACCGCGATCCGTCCCGCGGAATCGGAGCGATCACCGCCCATGGCGCGTGCGGCGGCTGGTGTGGCGTAGTAGTCCTGGAGTTCCTGGAGTGGCAGGCATGTCTGTTCTCACGTGGAGTTGCCGATGACCGGTCGTCGTGTCGCACCCCATGTCCAGTCCCAGGCGCTGCAGGAGAACCGGGAGTTCTACGGCCTGCTCGGACTGGAGGAGGTCATGAATCACGGCTGGATCCTGACGCTCGCCTCCCCTCCAGTCCGGCAGCGCAGATCAGTTTCATGGCCAGCGACAAGACCGCACCGGTCCCGCCCGACATGAGCGTCGAGGTGGACGATGTGGACGCGGTCTACGCCGTCATCCGGGACTGCGGGGCGGAGATCGTGCGCCCCCTGCAGGACGAGGAGTGGGGAGTGCGCCGGTTCTTCGTCCGTGACCCCAGTGGCCACGTCATCAACCTGCCGGGCCACCGCTGACCGCGGTCCCGGCCCACGGAGGGATCGGGCTGCGCACCGATGGACAATACGGGCGACCGCACGGAATCTCGATACGGTCCCGCCGATGGTCTGATGTCGCCGGCATCGGCGACCGCGCCGGACGACTCACGTGGCGGCCGGCGCAGCCGGTACATCCGCGCAGCTCAGGGCGTGTCACCTCTCGTCGGTGGGCACGGCCGATCGCCCGCTCGGCGTGGTGGCCGCGTGAAGATCTCGTCGCGTGCGGACGGGGGAGCAGAAGACGGGGAGGAAGGCGCCGGCCAGACAGATCGCGCCCACACAAACCGCCGCCCGTACGCCTGCGGCTTCGGCCACGAGACCACCGAGGGCGGAGCCTATGGCCAGAGCTCCGGTGAGCAGGAAGCGGAACGTGGCGTTCATGCGGCCGAGCAGCGGGTCCGGGGTCAGGTGCTGTCGCAGGGTAACCCCGAGGACGTTGTCGATGCCGGTCTTGGTCATGACCGCGAGCCACCCGGCGCCGGCTACCCATAGCCACGGCCCATCGCCGAGCAGCGTGACGGCGAGTGCGGCGGGTGCGAACCAGAGCCCTGCCAACCCCAGGGTGCGACCATGCCCCAAGCGCGAGGCGAGGCGGGGGGCGAGACGGGCGCCGAGCAGGATGCCCAGGCCGCCTGCCGCCCAGTAGGCCCCGAGCGCCCCGGCGGGCAGGTGCAGTTCCTGGGTGAACAGCACGGGCAGCACGGCGTTGATCATCTGTGCGCCGAGGTTGGTGAGGCTCGCGGTGAGCGCCAGTGCGCGCAGCTCGCGATTGGCCAGTACGTGTCGCAGCCCTTCCGCCATGTCGGCACGCAGCCGTTGCCGGTCGGCCGGTTCACCGGAAGGGACGTGGCGGCGGCCGATTCCCGTGAGACCGGCGGCGGAGGCGAGGTATGCGACGGATCCGCTGAGGATCGCCAGTGGAGCGGTGAGGAACTGGACCAGGACGCCGCCGGCTCCGCGGCCGGCGATGTTGGCGCCGGCCATCAGGCTCACGAGGGCGGCGTTCGCCGGAACCAGGTGCTCGCGTCCTGCCAGTTCGGGCAGGACGCTCTGCGAGCCGACGTCGAAGAACACCGTGGCGCAGCCGTTCAGCAGCACCACCGCGTACAGGTGCGGCAGCGAGAGCGTACCCAGCCACCAGCTGACCGGGATCGAGGCGAACAGCAGGGCGCGGGCGGCGTCGGCAGCCACCAGCACCCGGTGGGTGGGCAGGCGGTCCACCCAGGCGCCCGCGGGCAGGCCGATGAGGAGGAAGGCGGCGGTGGACAGTGCGGCCAGCGCACCGGCCTGGCCGGGGCCCGCGTCGAGGGCGGTGACCGCGAGCAGCGGGATCGCCACGTAGCCGATGTTGCTGCCGAGGTGGCTGAGGGCGCTTGAGGCGAACAGGACGCGGAAGTCGCGCAGGGACCAGGGGGAATGGGGGTATTCGGTCATGCGCGGTACGGTGCGCGACTGCTCGCGGCTCCACCTATTGATTTACCCTGGGCTAAATGATTGCGATCGAGCTGGGCTTGGAAGACGTGGCCCGTACGCGCTTCGCGATCTCCCCGCTGTGGGAGGTGGTGGCCAGCGTCCGGGTGCTCAAGGGCGCGGACGAACACGGCCTGCATCGCACCTGGGCGGAAAGGGTACGCCCGCGGCTGGCGGCTTCGGGCCTCGACCTCAGCCCGTTGTTCGACCTCGTTCCCGTGCCCGCGCGCTCGCCTTGGGCCGGCCGCGTTCCGGGGTTCATCTGCCCGCCGCCCACGACGCCGCTGCCTTCGCTGGATGTGGAACTGGCCACGGTCCGGGCCACCCCGCCGGCGCTGCTGCACACGACGGCCGAGGTGCCGCCGGCGCGGATGGCGGCGCTGCGCGCCGACCCGGCAGCCGAACTCGGACGACTGGCCGAAGTGCTGGAAGCGTACTGGGAGCTGGCCCTGGCTCCGTACTGGTCGCGGATCCTCACCTTGCTGGAGGAAGACATCCGCTACCGCGCCGGCCGCCTGGTCGAAGGCGGTACCCAGCAGCTGTTCGCGGATCTCGACCCGCAGGTCACCTGGGCCGGTGGCACGCTCCAACTGGAGCACCGCACCGTGCGCGGAGCACGGCGGCTCGACGGCCGGGGCCTGTTGCTGGTCCCGTCCGCTTTCGTGTGGCCGCGCGTCTTCTCCGTGCTCAACGAACCGTGGCAGCCCTCGCTGCGCTACCCACCGCGCGCCATCGGAACGCTCTGGCACGCGCGACCCGCGACCGTCTCCGACGCCCTGGCGGGCGTGCTGGGCCGATCCCGCGCGACCCTCTTGAGCGAGCTGACCTCCCCCGCCTCGACCACCGTCCTCGCCCGCCGCACCGGGCTGACCGCCGGCGGCGTCTCCCAGCATCTGACCGCCCTGCGCACCGCAGGTCTCGTCAGCGCCCACCGTGCTGGCAGAGAGGTGTTGTACGCACGCACCCGGGCCGGCGAGAGCGTCGTGGAGGCCGCAGGCGGAGGGCCGGTCCCCTTCGTGGGCCGTGCGTGACCTGGTATCCGCGCCTGCGAGATCAGGGTGGGCACCGAAACCGGGGCCTGCGCACCCGCCCCGGCAGGAGCCCGCCCGTCGTCACCACTCACGCCGGGAACGCCGCTCTTCCGGCTGCGCTTTCGTCTGAGCGCTCGGCATGTTGGCGCCACATTCCGGCTGCCATATTCCGGCACCGCCCGGTGCTGGGCCGATGCGTTCGAGCTTGGTCCAGCCGGTCCAGCCCCGCTTCTTCATCAGCTCGACCAGATGACGGGCCGATGGCATGGCCTGGAACGCCTGAGTGTCCAGCAACTCGGCGAACGCAGGATCGACGTCGACATCGTCGACGTAGTCCTCGCCCAGCTCGTCGGCCATCCGCGTGATGTAAGCCGCCACCTCGTCGGCCAGCTCGACCAGCCGTGGGTCGTCGTCGGCCCGGTCGAGCGCCCGGCCCAGGTCGAGGTAGAAGGTGATGAGCCGTGGGTCGGCGATCTGCTCCCGTTTGCGCGCCATCCACTGCGGGACTCGCTCGGGTGAGTGCGCGGCTAGCGCGATCCAGCCGTCGCGTTCGGCCCGGACGATCCGCTCGTCGATCCCCAGCGCCCGCAGCTGTTCGAGGAATACGACCACCTCCGCGGGCAGTGCCAGGTGGTCCCCGGCAGCGAGGCGGGCGACTCGCTCCCGGTGGCGCTGCCGCTCCCGGATCTCCGCCTGCAGCCGCTTGTCGATGTCCGCCACCGCCGCGGTGAATTCCTCCTCGTCGGCTTGCAGCAGTTCCCGCACGCGTGCCAGCGGGACCCCGGCTCCGGCAAGGGTCCGGATTTTGATCAGCTCGACCACGGCGCCGGCGTCGTACCTGCGATAGCCCGAGTGGTCCCGCTCCGGCTCCGGCAGCAGCCCCTTGGCGTGATAGTGCCTCACCGCACGCACCGTGACTCCGGCGTACGACGCGAGCGCGCCGATGGTCAGCATGGGAACAGTCTCCCGGAAGCCGCTCAAGAAGTTGGCCGTTCCGCTGGATGGTGTGCGCTCCGGATGACCTCGGCGATCTCCGGGGCGTGGGTGAAGACCAGCCGGTGGTCGGTGGGGAGCCAGGACGTGGAGATGTGAGGCCGAGCGCGGACGAGCCGCTCGACACCGGCACGCCAGAGCTGGTTGTGGCGTGGCGCCCGCCCTTCGGCGCTGTCGCCGGCGATGGCGGTCGACATGATCATGCTGATCGGGTGGTCGATCTTCCGGTACCGGTCGAGTATGCCGGACCGCACCACGTCGAGTTCGAGTTGCAGGTCGAGTACGTCCTGGGCGGTGAGCAGGACTTGACGCGCAGTACCCTTCGCCGCCTCGGTCTCTCGACGCGCCGCCGGGTCCTTCAGCATGGCGTGGAGCTCCGCCCGGTCGGCGTCCGTGATGAACGGTTCGGGCAACGGGTTCGCCCCGTCGACCAGGACGAGTCCGGCGATGGTTTCAGGACACTGGGAGGCATAGTGCACGGCCAGGTCCGCGCCCAGCGAGTAGCCCACGAGTACGGGAACCGAGGGCAGGTCCAGGCGTCCCAGCTCCGCCATCACCGCGGTGAGATCGCTCAAGAAGGCGTCAAAACGATACCCGGCGTCGGCCGTGGCGGACGAGGCGAAGCCGTGTCCCCTCAGATCGAAGGTCACCACGTCGTAGTCGCGTCGAAGAAGCCCGGTCAGCTCGTGCAGGTGAGCCTGGGTCGAGTGCAGTCCGGGACACAGGACCAGCGGCCGCCCCCGGCCGCCGCGGGATACCGGGATCGTGATGCCGTCGTGCTGGACCGTGAAGTGCCGCACCATCGTGTCGCCCCTCTCGCTGCGCGCCCCGTCGTTGTCGGTCGGCCGCATGTCGGTGATCGTCCCTCGGCGAGGTCGCTGATCGGATCCGGCCGCGCCCTCGTGGTCGCCGTACGGCTTGCCCAGGCGGCCGGTCGCGATCGGAGCGGCTTTCCCCGTCCTGCCGACCATGGTGAGAGGTTGCCCTTGCGTCAGGGTCAACCATCGCGCAGAGCCCTCAACGTCGTCGGCTGGACCCCCGAGAAACGGGTCGAGGGCGCGCTGCTGACCACCGGCCGGGGCCTTTACGGCCCGAGTGGGCGGGCTTTGTACGGCCCCCGAAACCGATCCCGGTGGTGCGTTCCTCTGGGACGGCGACACTCCCTGGAGACGGTGGACGGTCCGGCGGAACGCGTCCGGAACGCGTCCGCAACGCGCTGGCGGAACTGCCACCTGGCTAGCCCTCCCCGATAACGGCCGCCGCCTGTACCCGCCACCCGCGGATCCCGGCCGCCCCTTACCAGCGCGTCCCGCGCCGGGCCGTGGTTCCGGTGCTGCGCTGCGGGGTGCTGGAGGAGGCCGCGGGTGAAGTGGTGCGGCCGTCGGCCTGGATGAGGTGTTGGGCGGCCGCGAGTGCGGCGTGGGTGGTGGGGTGGCCGGTCAGGACGCACAAGGCGTACCCGGCGTCATCCAGGAGGATGCGGGCCGTGGCATCGCCCGGGGCGGTGAGGCCCGCGCCCGCGCACTCGTCGACCCGGGGATCCCCATCGAGGCGGCCTGCCGGATCGTCATCCTCGAAGACCAGCTCGAAGAAGCCCAACGCATCAACGCCGAACACCGCCACGCCGCCCAGGCGCCGAAGTCCACCGCTGCGGCCTGATTCCCGACAAGCCTGCCGACTGCGCGGGCCCTGTTCGGCTGGGCCCCTTCGTCTGAAGACCATTCACTGCCCAGCCCACCCCAGCCCAGCCCAGCCCAGCCCCGGCGACCCGCGGGCCGCTCTGGGCGCCCCTGTGTCTCTGGCTACAGCTCGTCGTAGCCGCCCCAGTCTTCGTCGCCGTGCATGTCCTGCTCGCGGCGCCGCAAGGCTGCCCGCTTCTGGGCGCCAGGGGGGCGGATGCGGATGGTGAGGGGTGGACCGGGTCCTGCACGGCGGGAATCTCAGACGCCGGCTGCACCTCCTCGGGCACTGCGCCCATGAGGGGACTCCTCCCACTCGGAGGTTGTGCCTTCCACGCTGCCACGTGGCTCACTATTCGGCAGCACGGCAGCACGGCAGCACGGCAGCACGGCAGCACGGCCACGCGGCGCGGACCGGACGCGGCGAGACACCGCCACTGCTCGGCAAGGCGTCTCTCGCGCGCCCACCGGCAGCTGCGCTAGCGAGCTTGGGTGGCATCGTGAAACCACTCGCATGGCACGATTTCATAGGGAGCGACTATCTGACAGGCTTCGATCATGAACATGCAGAGTTTGTTGCTCTATGGGTGTGCGGCGGTTGTCATCGTGTCCGGCTTCCAGCTCTTGGTGGCACTCGTTACGGAGGACTGTGAGGGTGTGCCTCCTGCGCTGGCTTTGCTGCGGGCGTGGCGACGGCCGGGCTCGTCAGTCTCCGCGGGGCTGGTGGGCACCATGGTGGTGCTCGGCGTGGCCCAGGTGGTCTTTCCCGCCATGATCGAAGCTCTGGAGCGACATCCTCATGGTGGGTGGTGGCGAGCCGTGACAGCGTTGACGGTGCAGTCGTCAGGATGGTTTCAACTCTTGTTCAACCTTGTCGCGCTGGCTGTTGTCGCTCCGGTCGCCGAGCGGCTGTTCGGCGCTTGGCGGATGTTGCTGGTCTTTGTGACCAGCGGTGTGGTGGCGCAGGCGGTGAGCATGGCCGGCTGGAGCGTTTATGGAGGCGGCGATTCAGTGGCGATCTGTGGTCTGGTGGGAGCACTCGCCACCTGGTGCGCGGTGCGTGGCAGCCTCGTCGCCCTGCGACGAGTGGCTCTCCTGATCCCCCTCGCAGGTCTTGTCCTTTGCCTCCTCACGAACAACCACGGAGTGGGTCTCCTGGTCGGCAGCGTGCTGGGACTTGGACTGGCAGCTCCTGCCCGCCGCCCTCTGGCGACCTGACTGCGTGGGACGGATAGCGTCGAGGAAGCAC
Source organism: Streptomyces sp. NPDC043876 (assembly GCF_056435825.1). Taxonomy (NCBI): domain Bacteria; kingdom Bacillati; phylum Actinomycetota; class Actinomycetes; order Kitasatosporales; family Streptomycetaceae; genus Streptomyces; species Streptomyces sp. NPDC043876. The sequence continues at coordinate 25,455 of NZ_JBWKDV010000022.1, forward strand.
AGCGCCTCAACGCCGAGTACCGCACCGCGGCTGGTGCGGGTCCCGGGGCCGCGGCCTGAGAGAGGGCACGGTTGTTCCCTACTCGCCGGCCGTCCACGCTGTCCGGGATGTCCGGGCCACGTTTTTCCTGGGGCCCGAACTCCTCCCTCGGGCACGCCGGGAGGGGCGGCGTGCAGCCCTGCTGCCCGAGTGAACCGATCTGAAGAGAGTCGAGGGGGATAAGCCCCAGGAGTGCGCCCAGGAGGATTGATTTTCCGGTGCCGTTTTGAGCGGCGGCGTCGAGGTCCGCGGCCGCCGCTGCGGCGTGAGCGTTGGCCGGTGCGGGTCAGTCGTCCTGTGTTTCGCCCTGGGCGATTTCTACGCTGTGATGCAGGCTGACGAGTCCGGCGGTGGTTCCGGCAACGGTGGCGGCGGAGCAGGCGAGGAGCAGGCAGGCTGCTGCGGCGGCCAGCTTGTCACGTGTGGCCGCCGGTTGGAGCAGGGCCTTTACGCGTTGGGGCACGGGGCCGCCGGCTGCTCCGGCAGCGAAGGCCGGGCGGGCGGCATGGCTGGTCTTTCCGGCGAGGGCTGCTCGGCCGATGGCGCGCGCGGTCAGGTGCCGGTCGCCGACCGCCCTCGCGGCGGCTTCGTCGGCGACCCGTTCGACGGCCAGGCCGATGGCGTCGCGCAGTCCCCTGAGTGCGGGATGGCAGCGAGCGGCGAGGTCGGCGGCGGTGAGGAAGTAGTGGTGGCGTCCGGCAAGGTGGGCCCGTTCGTGGGCGAGGAGTGCCTCGCGCTCGGGTCCGTCCAGGGCGCGCAGCATGCCGGAAGTCACCACGATGCGGCCCGGGTTCCCGGGGAGGGCGTAGGCGTCGGCGTCCGGGCGGTCCAGGACGCTGAGGTCTCCTGCGATGGGCGCGTTGTGCAGCTGCGCGTGTGCGGTGCGGTACTGGCGCAGCTGGCGCAGGGCCGACCCGGTCATGGCGTACGCGCAGACTGCGAGCGCTCCGACGGCGAGTGAGGTCACCGGATAAGTGACCACGGCGGGCGCGATGTCCAGGGGGTGGATCAGGTGGCCGAGACGGGCCAGGGCGGACACGGTGAGCGCGCCGGCGAGGAGCAGGACGCCGAGGGCGGCCAGCCAGCCGGCCGCCAGCGAGCAGGCGGTTGCGGCCAGCGCCCACAGCGCGGCCGTCGGCCGAAGGCGCGGACCGGCCCAGCGCGTGAGCGCCGGCGCCGCGAACGGCATCAGCAGTGGCACGAGCAGCGCGGCGATCACCGCCCGCCATCGCCTTCCAGGAGGTCGCGCAGGATGCGCTCGTCCTCGGGGCCCAGGTCGGATACGAACCGGGCCAGCACACTGTGACGGTCACTGTCCTTGTCGAGCTCGTGGTGCATCCGCCGGGCGGTCAGGTCGTGGGCGTCCTGGACGGGGAAGTAGGCGAATCCGCGACCGGAGCGTTCCCTGCCGACGGTCCCCTTCTCGAAGAGGCGGGACAGGATCGTCGTCACCGTCGTGCGGGCCAGCTCCTGCGGCAGGCTGCGCTGCACCTGTCCGGCGGTCCGGGGCCCGTCCGCGGCCCACAGTGCCGCGAGCACGCTCGCCTCCAGCTCACCGGCTCCTCTGCGCTCGGCAGCGGCCTCGGCCATCCCCTTCTCCTCATCTCCCGATCGTCTACAGTGCAGTAGACCGTCTACCTGATTGTAGTCGACCGGTTGTCCCGCCGGGCTGCCCCCTGCCCGCCTTCAGTGAGAGGCCACCCACTCATGGCCGTATCCGTCCTCGCCGCATCACCGCTAGCGGTCAACCTCCTCGATGCCCACTCACTCCTGGCGACCTTTGGCGTCGCGGGCGTCGCGGCGGTGATGTTTGCCGAGACCGGGCTGCTGGTCGGCTTCTTCCTGCCCGGCGACTCCCTCCTCTTCACCGCCGGCCTGCTGTGCGCTGGCTCCGCGGGCAAGACCGCCACGCTGTCCCTGCCCTGGGTCCTGGCGGCTTCGGTGGCCGGCGCGCTGGCCGGCGCCCAGGTGGGATACCTCATCGGGCGCCGGGCGGGTGCAGCGGTCCTGTCCCGGAGCAGGTCCAAGCGCCTGCACGAGGGCGCCGAGCGCGCCGAGGAGCTGCTGGAACGCTACGGGCACGCCAAGGCGATCGTGCTGGCCCGCTTCGTCCCCGTGGTCCGCACAGTCCTCAACCCCCTCGCCGGGGCACTGAACATCCCGGCCCGCGTCTTCACCCTCTGGCAGACGGCCGGCGGCCTCATCTGGACGGTCGGCCTGGTGCTGGCCGGCTACGCGCTCGGCTCCTCCATCCCCAACGTCGACCGGTACCTGCTGCCGATCGTCGCCCTCATCGTCGCCATCTCCCTGCTGCCGCTGGCGATCGAACTGCTCCGCTCCCGCCGGGCCGGCAAGCACCAGAACGGATCCGCCTGATGACTCACCCGTACGACGGCTCGGCCATCGACGGCCCCGCCTACCTCGACATCGTCGACCTGGCTCACCGGGCCCCGGGCTGGCTCGACAGCCTGATCACCGGATGGTCGGCCTACGGACTCGGCGTCTTCGCACTGCTGATGCTCCTCGCCTGGTGGCAGGCCCGCCACGAACGAACCCCGTCCGCGGTCACCGCCCTCGCAGTCCCCCTGGTCACCGTCCTCGCCTTCGGCGTCGACTCCCTGCTGAAACTGGCCGTCCGCGAAAACCGGCCCTGCCGGCAGCTGAGCGGCGTGGTCACCCTCGAAGCATGCCCCGCACCCGGCGACTGGTCATTCCCCAGCAACCACGCCGCCCTCGCCTCCGCAGCGGCCGTCGCCCTGCTCCTCGTATCGCGCCGACTGGGCCTGATCGCCCTGGCGGCAGCGGTCCTGATGGCCGCCTCCCGGGTCTGGGTGGGCGTGCACTACCCGCACGACGTCCTCGCCGGGTCCGCCGTCGGCGCCCTCGTCGCCCTCCTTGCCACCCCGGCCGTGCGCCGCAAGCAAAGCGAGATCGCGGCCAGGCTGAAGGACGGCCCGCTGCACCCCCTGCTGGCCGCGGCGTGAGCCGCCGCAGGGCCGCCCGCCTCTGCGGCGGGGCGGCCCTGGCCGCGGCAGCGGCCATCGCCCTGCTCACCCTGGCGGTGCTGTACGCCCCGCACGGACTGCTGCCCGGCGACGCCCCCTGAACACCTGGTCGCAAGCCCACTGGTCCGGTCCCGCCCTCGCCCTGTCACGGGCGGTCACCGCCACCGGCACCGGGGTCATCCCCTTCGCGGCGGTCGTCCGGGCCGGCCTGTCCGTGGGCAGCACCCGGTGGCGGCCGGCTCCGGGCTGCCCGTGGCGCTCCCCGGCCGGGGAGCGCCCGTCGATGCAGCCGGCGGCAGGCGGTGTGGGGCAGCCTGCCGCTACTTGGGCGCGTTGAGCCGCCGGGTCGGCTCGGCGCGCGCAGCTGCTGGTGTCTGGCTCCGGCGGCGGGACGCGCACGGTTCGCGTCCATGACGCGCTGTTGCTCCTGGCGGACGACGTGGAGGTAATTGACAGTTTGTCCGGGTGGCGGGCCAGGCGGATGCCGGTGCGCTGGCCGGAATGGGGGAGGTGCCGGTCGGGTTGGTGGTGCGGCGGCTCGTGGTGCCGGGGCAGGGGCCGCTGGCGGTGATGGGTGATGCCAGGCTTTCCGGGCGGATCCGTCCGGGTGTGGGAGAACCTGGATCGGAGTGTCCTGGCCGTCCCGGTTGCGGGGCGCGGCGGTCGGTACGCGCGGGTTGGTCCGGCACGGGCTTGCGTACGCGGGTGTGGGGGAGGGGTGCGTGTGTGCGGCATGACTGCCGCGGTGTCGTCCCCGTCATCTGGTGCCCGGAGCCCGGGGGTCCGGGCGTGTCGGTGATGGAGTGGCATCCCGGCGGCGGTATCCGCTGCGCGGAACTGGCGCACCGCCACGGCTGCGACCGTCGCAGCCGCACGTGATGCACTGTGGATCGCATGCATGTACACCAGTTCGGCTTGTGCTCTGCCTCGCATGTGCCCCCGGGGAAGGTGCGTCCGGGCGTGCGCCGTTGTGTCGGCGCCCGCCCGGACGCGTTGGCCGGGTGGGTTCGCTGTCGGCAGGTGCCCGGAGGTCTGTGACGGTCAGCGGCCCGGGCCGTCTCCGATCTGGGGAGGGGAGCCGGGCAGTGCGAAGTGCGGGTTCTCGATCAGGCCGATCACCGAGCCCGCGGGGTCTGTTACCGACGCGGCGCGGATCGATCCTCCGACTTCCTGGACGGCCTCACGCACGGTCGCGCCGGCGCCGACGAGGTGCTCCAGGGCCTTGTCGACGTCCGGGACGCCCCAGTAGGTCACCGGTCCTTTGGAGGGGTCGGCGTGCGGGTCGAGGGCCAGCTCGTAGCCACCTACGTTGAAGCCGACGTAAAACGGCTCGTCGAAGTAGGGCTCGACGCCGAGCACGGACGTCCACCACGCCTTGTCGGCGTCGAGGTTCCGGACCGGATACATCACTGTCCGCAGACCGAGGAACATGTAACACCCTTTCAGTCAAACACTTGTTCGGTGAGGATAGTGGGTCCGCGCCGGTGGTCCGCAGTTCGTGACCTCGCTGGCCGCTTGTGTCACGAACCGCGTCCGGCACACGTGCGAATGGGTGCGGTGGAAGGTGTGGAAGGTTCACCGCGGGGCTCGGGGGCGGGGCGCGACGCTGCTCGTCTGCTCGTTCGGGGATTGTGCCGCGCCGTCAGGTCCGGCTGCGGCATCGTCATAGCAGGCGCCTTTCGCCGGGTGACGCCGGTGATGGAGTGGCATCCCGGCGGCATCCGCTGCGGGGAACTGGCCCGCTGGCGCGCCGGCGCCACGGCGGCGACCGTCGCAGGACCCTAAGCATCACCTCGGGCATGCGATGCCGGAGCCCCATTTGACTGGTAACGGCGGCTGGGTCAGGCGACCAGGTCAGGGGGCCCTACGGCCGACTCCGCTCCGGAGGGTGCTTGAGGTCCTGCAGGGTCACCTGGGCTCGGGCTCGGAGACGACGAACTCTGTGCCGTGCCAGTGGACGATCAGCCCTCGGACCCCGTCCGGTCCGCTCTCGGCTGCGCGGAGCAGTTCGACCCGGCCCGCTGTACTCCACCCGCGCTCGGCCCAGTAGGGATGGGAGCTGATCAGGCACGCGAGTCGGATCAGCTCCCGTCGCAGCTTCGCGGCCCCGACAGCGGAGCGCAGGGCGAGCTGGTTGTAGACATGGGTCTGCTGGCGCTTGAGGTGGGTCAGGTCGCCGGGGAAGCGGAAGGGTGCCACTCACGTATTCAATCAGATGTTCGAATTGAGCCGCCGGTGGTGCCCGCAGGGGCGAGGCGAGTGTTGTGACTGAGCGCGAGTTGGCGCTTGAGCACGCTGGTTGGCGACTGAGTTCGACAGTTGGCGGAGTGCCGGGGGCTTCTCGTGGGCAGGTGGGACGGCGGGGTAGCGCGGACCGGGCCCCGGAGCGGAAGGATCGTTTCGTGTTCGAGGAATTCGCCACCAGGACGGTGCGCACCACCGAGGCGTCCGTCTTCGTGCGGTACGGGGGCCAGGGCCCGCCTCTGCTGTTGTTGCATGGCCACCCGCGCACGTCGGCGACTTGGCACCGGGTCGCGCCCGTCCTGGTGCGGCGCGGTTTTAGCGTCGTCTGCCCAGACCTGCGCGGGTACGGGCGCTCCCGCGGCCCGGCGCCTGCTTTGGATCATGTCCCGCACTCCAAGCGCGCCGTGGCCCAGGACATGGTCGAGGTCATGCAGACGCTCGGGCACCAGCGCTTCGGTCTCGTCGGCCACGACCGGGGGGTTGCCGTGGCGCTCCGCCTGGTGATGGACCACCCCTCCGCGGTGACCCGGGTGGCGTTCCTGGACGGCCTGCCCCTGAGCGAGCACTTGGCCCGTGCGGATGCCCGGTTCGCCACCGCGTGGTGGCACTGGTTCTTCTTTGCCCAGCCGGAGATCCCCGAACGCGTCATCAACGCCGATCCCGACGCCTGGTACCGCGGTGACCCCGAAACCATGGGACAGGAAAATCACGACGAGTGGCGGACCGCCACCCGCAATCCAGACGTCGTCCGCGCCATGCTGGAGGACTATCGCGCCGGGCTCACCGTGGACCGCCAACATGAGGAGGCGGACCGTGCCCGAGGCGCGCGGATCGACTGCCCCGTCCTGGTCCTGTGGTCGCTACGAGATGACCTTGAGGACCTGTACGGCGACCCGCGCACCATCTGGCGCGACTGGGCCGACGACGTCCGGGGCCACGGCATCGACGCTGGCCACCATGTGGCCGAGGAAGCCCCCGGCCCGCTCTCCGCCACCCTGGGTGACTTCTTCAACGGCTGACGCTGCCTCGCTCCGCCGCCGGCGAGGCGTGCGTCCCCGTGGCCGAGGAACTGTCCGAGAACCTTCATGGTCGACGGTGGATTTGAGCACCACAGTTGGCGAAAGCCGCCAGCTGCGGTGCTCAGTCACAGATGAGCGTCCTCGTTGGAGGGGCTGTGCGTCGAAGGTGGCGACAGGGCCTCGTCGCGCTCCTGAGCGGGGAAATCGGTTGGGGGCGCTGGGCCGGCCTGGCAGGCTTGCGTGGTGATCGTTGAATTGGCTCCTGGCTTCCTGACCTGGGACGACGTAGACCCCGCCCGTCACTCCTTCGACGGCGCGACGGTGCGCTCGCTCGATCCGGCCCAGTGTGTGCCCATCCGCCCGGACGTCCCTTTCGGGGACCCCGCTGATGAGCGCCTGGAGTCGTGGCGAGGCCAAGTCCTTGGCCGATACGATGTCGTACTCCCTCGTGCAGCACTACGGCAGCTGGGCAGTAGGATGGCGCTGGGCGCACGACGAAGGGGATTTCGACGGTTGGCGCCCGCAAGGCATTGTTCGTGCCTTCGCCCTAATACACGTCCCCGAAGCCGCTCTGGAAGGGTCTACGGCCTGCCCGGCCTGCCCGGCCTGCCCGGCCTGCCCGGCCTGCACCAGGCACTCGACACCGCCCTGGCCGTGGTCCTCGAAGCGGCCGGTTTCCGGACCAGGACCCTCGGCCAGGGCCGGCTCCTGGTAACCCGTCTCGACTAAGCCGCCTGGTTATGATCCTCCCGGCGTTGCGCTTGTGGAGGAGGCGGCCCCCACTGTGGTGGATAGCCGCCCGGTGGTGACCCCTGGCCCCAGCCGAGTGGTGGCTCCCCATTCGAGGCCGCGAGCAGTTCGCAGTAGCAGCAGGTATCACCAGCAGTACGCATTCCCGCATAGGTAGTTGATCACGAGGGATGAACGGACGAGCCGAGCGCCATCAGGATCGCGCGGACGGAGTATTGAGTCCGGGTACCGCAGGACATCGTTTGTGGGGTGGTCTTCGGTCAAGCAACCGCGATCCCCGCACCCCCGACAGCATCCAAGGTCGGGCACGCGGACACAGCAGGCCGGCGCAGTACGAGGGCCGGCAGATGGTGTAGTCAGTTCCTTCGGGACCCTGGTGCCACAGGCATCAGGGCTCCTCCGTACGTCCCACCCCTCCTTGCTTTCCATGAGAGAGGTGCGATGACAGCAGACGACTCGTTCGGTCGTCTCGATGACGACGACTTCCCCGCCTACACGAGGGTCCGGGCCGCCGAGATGCTCGGCACCACCCAAAGCTTCCTGCGCGCCATCGGCGAAGCCCGCCGGATCACCCCGCTGCGCTCCGCCGGCGGGCACCGGCGCTACTCCCGCTACCAGCTGCGGATCGCCGCCCGCGCGCGCGAGCTTGTCCACCAGGGCACCCCCGTCGAGGCTGCCTGCCGAATCGGTCATCCTGGAGGACCAGCTCCAGCTTCAGCAGGCCCAGCGCGTCAACGCCGAGTACCGCACCGCTGCCGCGGCGGACTCCAAGGCCGTGGCCTGAGACGGGTGTAGCCGTTCTCCCCTCCTCTGCCATCCACGCTGCCCGGGGCGCATGGCGTTCCCGGGCCGAACTCCGCCCTCGCAGAACCTGAAGGATGGCGTGCAGTTCCGCTGTCTCCAGGGAGAAGCCTTCCTGCTGTTCCATGGCAACCCGGACGGTCAGATTTTCGTTTTGTGTTCTCGTGTAGGGCTGCCGTTTCGGGGTATCCGGCTGCAAGCAGCCGCGTGGTCTGCTCAGGATGAAGGTGGCGCTATGGCTGCTGTGGTGTCCCACGACGAGGGTGAGCTGCTGTTCAGCCGCCCGATCATGTCGGCGATGACCTTGGACGGCAGTGAACCGATCGCTGGGGCCAGGCGTGCTGCCCGCGGTTTTATGGCTGATGTGCAGGCCGTTCACGGGCTTCCGGTGTCGGACCGGGCGATGAGCATGGTGGAGCTGGTGGTCAGCGAGCTGGTCACCAACGCCTACACATATGCGCCCGGGCCGTGTCTGCTGGAGCTTGAAGTTGGTGGCGGTGTCGTGGAGATCAGCGTGTGGGACACCGGTGCCCGGCTGCCCGCGGTGAGCGCGGCTGATCCGAGCCGGGTCGGGCAGCACGGCCTGGAGATCGCGATGGCGGTGTGCCGCAGTTTTGAGGTGCGGCGCGAGCCCGTGGGTAAGCGAGTGAAGGTCACGATAGGGCTGGCCGACGACCCCAGCGGGGCACCGACCGGCCGCCTCCTGTGACCATGCCGGCCAGGTTTGCCACACGAGTAGGGCGACAGCCGCCGAGGCACTGCTTTTGACTCGCTCTCCACACCCCGATCAGGGAGCTGCGCGAGGGCCCCGCTGACGACTGTGTGCCGGCGACTCCGGCAATTGTCGGCACATGTGAATAGCGGGGCCGTGGCGAGCCCACGGCGGCGACACATCAAACACCTCCTCAGCGAGCGCATGATGCTACTGGCGGCCGTTGCTACGTGATGGCTATCGCGGGTGGCGCTCGCCGCCGGTCTTTGGGTGCACACTGGCGGCATGCCGAGACAATTCGAGAGCGACGCGGTACTGGTAATCGACGGAGCCGAACGGGCGGTGCATGCCCGGATCTCCATCTTCGACGACGGCGCTCTGGCGAAGACGTGGTTCGGCTCTCTCACTGCCGACGATCCCCGGCTGGAGGGGGAGCTGTTGAATGCACGCGGGGCCGTCCTGCGAATGCCGGACGGTAAGGAGGGATCCATCAGTACCAGCGACGGGCCCAGTAGGAAGCGGGGGGAGGTCTCCTTCACCGGCAGTGGCCAGCCGCCCCTCTGACCCTAGACAGAGCAGGACGCCCCCACCGCCGAAGCGGTGGGGGCAGGGACTGGTACGGGCCCATTCGCCGGCGGGTGGGAGCTCGACAGAGTCGATGCCCGCTGATGCCTTCTCCGAGGCTGGCGTTGACTGCGGCCTCCATCACTCACGTCCATCAGAGTTCGATGCACACGCTCGGCGTTCGATGACATCGGACGGTGCCGCCGGGGTGACGGCCGGCCCGTGTCCGGTCTGCGCGGCGCGAGCGCGATAGCGATTTCGGGGACGCGGGCGCCAGGCAGCCGGGCCCGCCCGGAAGGGGCGGGCCCGGCAGCGGCCCCGGCCGGTTTCCTCCCTGACATGAGTGGATCACCGGCCGTAGCGTCGGTGGGGGTCGCTTTCATTCGTTCGGAGGACGGGCTGCAGGACGGCCGCGTGTGCTGGGCAGCTTCCTGAGGCCGTATGGCGTGGTGCCATGGCCGCAGCAATTCAAGGCCGAAGCTGTGACCCTGTGCGAGTCCACACCCGGTGCGACGTACAAGAGCATCGCCGCTGACCTGGGCCAACCGGGCGACTCTGCGGGGTGGGTGCTGCGGGACCGCGAACGCCGTGGCGTCAGTGCCTCGGGTACGAAGCCGGCTGCCGTCCCCCGGGCGGCGGTGGGGCCTGGTGATGCGGACGAGCGGGTTCGGCGGCTGGCGGCGAGGGTGGCGGAACTCCACACAGCGGTGACCAAGACTTCTTGACGGGAGCCCTCTCTGGTATGCGGAACCGGTTCTTCCTACGGTCGTTGAACGAGCGTGATGGACGCGCCCCGCCCTGGGTAACCCGAGTTTCCGGGGCGGGGGCCGCCCTGCCTGGCAGCTCTCCGCCCTGCCGGGCCTGTACGGGGCCACCCGGCCACCTCGCAGCCGACAAGACCCCCGACGCCCGTCCGTGCAAAGGCTGCTCAGTCGGCGCACGCCGCAGGGTCCAAGAGGGCCCCGCTGCTCTCGGTGACAGCCGCCTTCCTCGCCTTCGTTCTCATGCGCCGCCGCAGGCGCAGTCGCCAAAGGCATCCAAGGTCCGCGAAGCGGCCTCCAGCACCCGCAGTGCGCCCGAGGGCGGGCGACCCACGGGACGGTGAGGAGCACTGTCAGCGGTCAGTTCGGAATCCCCACGTACGACCAGTTGTGATGTCACTCTTGGTTACGGCCGGGGCTCGACGTCTGACCCGATCAGTCACATGCGGATGAACGCGACCGGTTGTCGGGCCTGCCAGTGCCAGGCACAGGCGATCAGCTGTCCGCGGAGTCGGTGTCGGTGTCGGCAAGAGCCTCGCCGAAGAGCTGTCCGGCGAGTTCCACGCAGCGCATCCGGGCAGGAGAGAACTCGTAAGGCATCTTGGTGATCGCTGCTGCGGCACTCATCTCTATGCCCTCCTCCCCTTTCAGGTCGGCGTCGTAGATCTCGAAGATCTTCCCCTCGGCCGCGTCGAGACCAGCTGCCTCGATGGCCTGATTCAGGGCCATTTGGTGAGCGCATCGCTGTACGGCGAGCTCGTCGACGCGCGGGTCGTCGGGTTCGACGCCGTCGTCGAGGGCGGCCTCGGCCGCCTCAAGACGGTCCTCCTCGGTCCGCAGGTCGGGGTGGGTGGCCAGCACGATGAACGTGCTGGCCTGGATGGCGGCGCCCAGTGGCCCGAAGATCCGTTCCGTGACTAGCAGAGCGTCCAGATCGGAGGGGCGCAACGCGCCCGGGGGCAGGTGGCTGAGCCGGTCCGTGACCAGTTCGGAGAGCAGCCCCAGCGGGCTGCCCACTGCCTGCAGGCGCTGGACAGCCGCGCGCCGACGTTTGATGGCGGCCTCCTGCGCCGCCAAGGTTTCCTCCAGCCTGCTCAGGACCGACTCGATATCCGGGCCCTGGTCCAGCGCTTCGTCTCCAGCTTCGTCCCGGGATTCGCCGAAGGCGGCCCGCATGTCGTCCAGGCTGATACCGGCATCAGCCATCTTGCGGATCCACAGCAGGCGGGTCATGTCGTCATAGCCGTAGCGGCGGCGGCCGTCCCCGCCGCGCGCGGGCTCCGGCAGCAGACCGATCTCGTGGTAGTGGCGGATGGCGCGTGGAGTGATCCCGGCGAACGCAGCGGCATCACCGATCTTGACCTGCCGGGGAGGCGTGAGGGAGGGGTACATCGCAGACAGAGCCTTTCGTGCTGTGGTGCTCCGACCCCACCACATGCCGCTACGGCATGTGCAACATCCCCATCCCGGTGCCACCGGCGCCAGACCCTGGCTGCTGCCGGCACCGATCAAGAGCGATCAATCATCTGGGAACGCAGAGTGACCACCGGCGGCCAGACAGCTCCCCGCCAAGTGGCCGCCGCTGGGCGATTCCACTGACCGCCGGCAAGGGGCACCTTCAGCGGGGAGGGCCAACTACCCCACTGCGGGTCCGTGTCATCCTGGCCCGGGCTGCGGCGCAGCCGGCACGGTCCGCACGAATGGAACCGGCTTTGAGGGTGACCTTGGAGGACTCGTAGTCGGACGAATGCCAGTAGCCGCCGTCCTCATCCCTCTTTCGGGTACTCCGCAGGTGCGCTGCGCGGCCCAGGGGGCCGGACCGGTGGGCACCGGGGACGACCTGCGACCCGCGCGGGAACTCGTCTTGAAGGGCTGCATCTTCGTCTTGTACGCGACGGCTAGGTGTTGTGGTTCAAGGTGGTCGGGACCGCTCATGCCCGGACGACGACGTGATCCCCCACACCACCGGGCGAGCTGCGAGCAGACGTAAGGGTTTACCCCCGGCAAGGCGATGGTGGCGGGGACAGTGCGCGGGACAGCCGGGAGGGTCCTCTGCGATCGTGGGGCGGACGAGGCCGAGCGCCCGGCGCTCTTCGGCTTTGCGGAGGACTGTCCGCTGCCCTCCACTCGGGCCGCCCGCCTTTCGCACATGGCGTCAGACTTGAGCCCGCTGCCAGGCACGTCGACACTCGCTGAACTCACGGGTAGAGGCAGAGAGGAACTGCCACTCTACCGGCATTACTGACGACTCCCGTTGTTTCGTCGACAGCGAGCACGTACATCGTTCGCGAGTCGGACCTCTGGCAGTTTCGCTGAGTTAGCCACCTCTCATTGAAGATGACGGTCCCGGAACCGATTGCAGGGTAATTTGACCCCCTTGCCGGTTCCCAGCTATAGAAGGAGGAATTCGGGGGAGTGACTACCAGTTGTTTATCCCCATTTTTCCAATACGCAGAGAATCCGTGACTCGGGATTTCATTGGGGTGGGAATACCCCGAGACTGCATGCGCATTGGCCTGACGGTTCTGGGTGCGGCTCAGCGGTGGCACACACACGAGATCCGATGGCCTGGTTTCACGCCATACGTAACCTTGCTTGCAGGTGGCCGGGCCGTAGGGTCCGCCGCCCGGCTGCACTCGTGAGGGACCAGCACTATTTTCGCCCAACGTCTTGGTGCGCCACTGGGGGGTGACACAGACAAGGTCGCCTACGAAAGCTTCGCGCCACACGAGGCCGAATACACAGGTGTACGGCCCGTATCCTGCGTGTGCGGACGGCGCCAACCCGACAGAGCCCGCGACCACAGCGGCGGTTGCCATTCCTCCAGAGAATAGGCAACGAAGCTTCCGGCGAGTTTTTGTGCTGGGGAATTTCTTGTTCATGGAGACCTCCGGTCGTGGCACAGAAATCACCTCTCGCCGAAGGAGCGGATGCGTTCCTGTGCCACTCGGCTTCGGTGCCGACCACAGACTCCATTACACCCCCGCTCGGCGTAACAAGCATCTGGAAACTCATTACTATTTCAACAGGTCGACCAACACCGCAACGCCCTCCATCATGACCTGCTGCCGGACCCCGCTGCCCAGCTGGCAGTCCTGCGAGAGGCCCTCATGGCCGCCGAGCACCCGCGGACCGTCGTGACGTGGCTGCGAACCTCGGCCTCCGCGCGCCTTCTACACGAGACCGCTGCCTGCGGCCGGCTCCTCACCCATGTCGACCTCGACACCGTGGCCGGACCGGGACGTGGTGCCCGCCCAGAGCACGGACTACGTCCGCGGTCTCCTGGTCGCCTTCGGCGTCCTGCCTCCACGTGACGAACATCTCGCGGCCATCGAGGGCCACCTCGCCCGCACGCTCACCCGGCATCCGAAGTACGCCATGCTCCGAGGCCCGTATGTTTGCTGGTCGGTGATGCCCCGGGCCCGTCGCAGGGCCACCCGCTCCGCCAGCACGCACGGGCGCGCACGGTGGGCGTACACCCGCATCAACACGGCCGTCGCCCTTCTCGAGCATCTCGCCTCGCTGGGCCTCACCTTGTCCGAGGCCACCCAGCTGGAGATTGAACGATGGCTCGCCGCCGGCCCAGCACCCGATACGCGGTGCGGGACTTCCTGGTCTGGACGGCTCGGCGCGGCCACAGCGACGACCTACTGGTTCCTCACCGGGGCAAGGCCGAACCAGAGGGAATCGACGAGGGCACCCACTGGGACCTCCTACAGCAGTGCCTCCACGACGAGGACCTCCCCCTGGAGGTGCGGGCGGCTGGATCCCTGCTCCTGCTGTTCGGCCAGCACCTCACCCACATCATCACCCTCACCACCGGGCACCTCGACCACCAGGACAGCCACCAGACCATCCGCCTCGACAGCACCCCCTCCGCCTCCTGCAGAGCCTCGCCACCCTTCTCACCCGACTGATCGACCAGCAGCCCAGGCAAGGTTGGAGCGGCAACACGCCCGGCACCTGGCTCTTTCCCGGCAGCCTGCCGGGCACCCACTGCTCCGCCAGCTCCCTCGCCCGAGCCCTGACCGGACACGGCATTCCCATCCGTGCCTCCCGCGCGACCGCCCTAATCCAGCTCGCCGAGGAGATGCCGCCCGCGGTCCTGGCCCCTCTCCTCGGCCTTCATGTCATCACCGCGCTGCACTGGCGCCGCCGAGCCGCAACCGACTGGACCGCCTACCTCCAGGCGCGCCAGCGCGCGCTCGCGGACAGACGACCACCTTCCGGGCCGTGATCGTTGCCGGCCTCGGTGATCCGGGTCTCGCAGGCGGCGTGAGAGGAGAAGCCGCTCCGGCCAGTTCTCGTCACCTTCACCGCCGCGCCACTCATGGTGTGCCGACCTGCTCTTCGCGCAGCCGTGCCGGCTGGCGGCACCGGTGGAGGGCCGTGATGTGTCTGTCCTTCTCGGCGGGTTGCCGATCGGGCAGGACGCGCCAGGACGCTTCGAGGGACAGCACGTGGCCGGTCATCGCCTGGATGTCGTTCTGGGGCAGGGCGCTGGAGCGCAGGGCCGGCAGATGCCCGACGACATAGCGTTGGTGGGCAGTTGAGCCGGACCACAGGGTCGTGACCAGGTAGCGGTCCGTGTCAAGTCGCGTGACGACCCCGGCGAGCATGCCGCCGGCCGCGGCCATACCCGGCGTCCACACCTCGCGCTGGGCTTCGAGGAAGCGCCTCTTGCGGCCTGGCAGCAGACGGCAGTCGGCGACCCGCAGGAGAACGGCTGATTCGAGAGCGCTGGACAGGTCGGCTGAGTCCCCTTCCATTTCAAGGACGATCTCCCCGGTGGCGACGTCGAGCCCGGTGTAGACGGCGCTTTGCCGGTTGTCGACGACCACAGCATCGTGTCGCTCGCGCATGAAGCACCGGTAGGCCTCTGCACCGCTCCACAACCCCAGCACATGCGCACGGCCGGTCTCCGTATCCCAGCCCCCCACCTGTCCGACCAGGCCCGGCTGGTCGCTGATCGTCGACCAGGCGCTCTGGGCTGCGGAGAACTGCTCCCGCGCTGTCATTGGCACTCGGCACCCGATCCACTTGCCCCACATGTGCAGTCTGCCTCTCAGCCGTGCCGAACTCGACGAACAGATGCAGCAAATGATCGGGCGCAGACCCCGGTCGGCGTCAATCGGCCCACGGACCGATCCGACTGGGACCCGCGACGTACGGCCTACGGCGTAGCCTGGCCGGACGCGGCAGGACTCACATAGCCGCCGTGCCCAAACTGCGCACCGTCTGTGCGAGACCACGGATGAGGTCGTTCTCCGTCTCGGTGTGCCACACCAAGCCCCATCGCAGAGAACGTTCCTCATCGAACGGCAGGTAGACGATGTCGGGGCGGGCGTTGTAGCGAGTGGCGTGTGCTCCTGTGAGGGTCACGATTCCGCCGTCGGCCACGACGGCGATGTTCTCCTCCCAGCTCGCCACCACCTCCAGGCGGGGAACCTTACGGCCCGCCGGGGTGTAGAACGGCTGGAAGGCGTTCTCCCAGGAAGCGGGCACGTCCACCGCCGGCGACAACACCCCGAAGTCGGCGAGGTGCTCCAGCGACGCGGAGTCCCGTCCGGCCAAGGGGTGGTGTACACCGACGCCGAGCACCTGCGGTTCGGAAAACAGCACGGGGCCGGTGGTGAGGTCGGGTTCGTCCACCGGCAGCCAGGCGATCAGCACATCCACATCCCCTCGGCGCAGTGGTCCGAAGGGGTCCTGGGAGGCGCTGTGGCGCAGCCGCAGTTCACAGTGGGGGTGCCGGGAGCGGAAGGCTGCCCAGAACGGCTTCAGATCGTGGCCATTGGTGTTCACCATGCCGACGCGCAGCACAGCGGTGACGCCCCCGGCGGCCATCCTGGCTCTCTGCAGGCTGTGGAGCAGACCGCGATAGACGGGCCGCAGGTCATCACGGAGCTGCTCCCCCAAGGGGGTCAGGCGAACGTTACGGCGGGTGGAGCGATCGAACAACACACCGCCGATGCGGCGTTCCTGCTCCTTGATGGCCTGGCTGACCCGGGCCTGGGACACGTGCAGCCGGACCGCGGTGCGCCCGAAATGCAGCTCCTCGGTCAGAGTCAGGAAGATCTCGATGTCGCGCATCTCCACCGTGTCACGCCCCCCGTTCGGTCCTCCTGATCGGTTCGAGATAACCCGCAGGTGATCGGGACTATAAGCGATCCGATCTTGATCGGGACGACCGGCGTGCGTGAGCCTGGGAGCCGCCGGCAGTCGCTCCGGTCAGACGATCGACCTCGCACGCACGCCCGCTCGCCACGCACCCGAACGAACCCAGGAGCATCCACATGTCCACCACCGTCGTCGTCACCGTTCTGACCGCTGTCTGGGTCGGCTTCTCCGGCCTGTCCCTGATGCGCAGAGCCCCATTCGTCGTCGAACCGCTCCTCCAGTACGAGGTGCCCAGATCTTGGTGGACACCGCTCGCCCTGGCCAAGCTCGCCGGCGCGGCCGGCCTGCTGATCGGGTTGGCCGTACCTGTGGTCGGGTACCTCGCCGGGACGGGCCTGGTCCTCTATTTCCTCGGCGCCGTCATCACCGTGCTGAGGGCCCGTTCGTACAAGACCGTCGCCTTCCCCCTCCTCTACCTGGCTCCGGTCGCGGCCACCCTCGCCCTGGGTCTGGCCGCCTGACAGCCGCCCGGCACGGCTCGGACCGAGCCGCCGATACGAGGCGCCGGACACGGCCGTTGCCCCGCCGAGCGTGCGGCTGCCTGAACCGCGCCACCAACCGCCGGCCCCGCTCGTGCCGTAGCCCGTCCTTCCCTCTCAACCCACCGCATAAGAGGAGCACATGATGCGCGCCGTCCTCCGACTGCCCTTGGCCACTGCCAGTTTGGCCACTCTCCTGATCGCTGCACCGGCGTCCGCGCACACGGCCGCCGCCTCCCCGCGAGCACACTGGATCGCCGGCTGGAGCACGGCCGTCCAACGTCCCTCCCAGAGCTGGTACCCGACCTGGGCGGAGGCGGGCTTCCACGACCAAACCGTGCGTCAGACCGTAAGAGTGGGCACGGACGGATCCGACCTGCGGGTACGCCTGTCCCATTCCTTCGGAACGACCCCGCTGAGCCTGACCGGTGCCACGGTCGGCATATCCGACGGGGGCGCCGCCGTCCGGCCCGGGAGCGTCCGCACGCTGACCTTCGACGGATCCGCCGCCCCTTCGATCCGTCCCGGGGACCGGCCTGCCAGTGACCCGGTCCGGCTTCCGGTGAAGGCGGGTGACCGGCTCAGCATCACCCTGTTCTTCAAGGGTCCTTCGGGGCCCGCCAGCTTCCACAACGTGGCGATGGAGACCGCGTACCGGGCCGAGGGCGACCACCGCGCAGACGTGGGCGCGGACGCGTTCACCCAGGAAAGCTCGTCCTGGTACTTCCTCGACGGCGTCGATGTCTCCGCGAAGCCGGCGGGAGGCCGGCGGGACGCGATCGTCGCCTTCGGCGACTCCCTCACCGACGGCGCAGCCTCGACGCCGGGAGCCGACAACCGCTACCCCGACCAGCTCTCCCGCCGCCTGTCCGCCGAGGGACGTCAGCGCCCGGTCCTCAACGCCGGCATCGGCGGCAACCGAGTGCTGAGCGACTCCGCTTGCTTCGGTGAGAAGGCCACGACCTGGTTCCGGCACGATGTCCTCGACCAGTCCCGCGTGGGCACCGTGATCGTGCTGGAGGGAACCAACGACATCCTGATGGGTGAGATGGCCGCGAACGCCTGCACCACCACGAACCGGCGGGTGACGGCCGGCGAGTTGATCGAGGGCCATCGCGCGCTGATCCGCGCGGCCCGCGCCCGCGGGATCATCGTCATCGGCGCGACCCTGCCGCCCGGCAAGGGCCTGGAGAGCGGAACCGCCACCGAGACCCGCGCCGCGCTCAACCAGTGGATCCGCACCAGCGGCGCGTACGAAGCCGTCGTGGACTTCGATCGCGTCCTCGCCGACCCTCTGAACCCCGCGCGGCTGCTCCCCGCCTACGCCAGCGGGGACGGACTGCACCCCAACGACGCCGGCTACCGGGCGATGGCCGATGCCGTGAACCTGGACTCCCTGTAACTCCTTTCACCGAGTCGCCACGCTCGACGTGTGCCATCGGACCGCCGACCCAAAGGACTCCATTCCCGTGACCAGCGCTTCTGAGCACTACGATCGGCTGCTCGCCGCGCACTACACCTGGATGCTCGGCAGCGACATCCACGCCCTCGCCCATGACCAGGCCGAACTCCTTCGAAGCCTGGGAGTACGGCCTGAGGCGGACGGGGACGCGGCCATCGACCTCGGGTCCGGGCCCGGCCAGCAGACGCTGGCTCTGGCACACCTGGGGTTCTCCACCGTCACCGCCGTGGACCTCAGCCGGGCCCTGCTCGACGAACTCCTCGGGCATGCCGGGACCGCGGGCGTCGCGGGGGCCGTGCGCACCGTGCACGCGGACCTCCTGGATGCCCTTGCGCACATAACCGGATCGGGCACCGCGGCCGCGGTCGTGTGCATGGGCGACACCTTGACCCACCTGCCCAGCCCTGCCCACGTCCGCTCCCTCCTGGAGAGCGTGACGCACGCCCTACGCCCCGGTGGGCACATCGTGGTCACCTTCCGCGATCTCACTGAGGAGCTCCGCGGCGCTGAGCGGTTCTTCTCCGTACGCTCCACCGAGGAGCAGCTGCTCACCTGTTTCCTGGAGTACGTCGACGACAACACGGTCATGGTCCACGACCTGCTCCAGACCCGCTCGGGGGGCGAGTGGCGTCTCCAGGTCGGCAGCTACCCCAAGCTGCGGCTGGCCTCGGCCTGGCTGAGCGACGAAGCCCGACGCGCCGGCCTGCAGGTCCGCCAGACCGGGGCGGGCCCCCGGGGCATGCGCATCCTCCACGCGGTCAAGCCGATCGGGGGGTAGCGGACGTGCTCCGACTGTCCGGCGCTTCTGTCACTGGTACCCGAATTCCTGCGGCCCGAGGTCCCTTACGACTTCGGCGAGGGCATGGACGGGTTCGTTTCCGGATTCGGTACGCCACAGCAGGGCGTAGGACAGTGGCAGCATGTCCCGGATGGGCAGCCAGGCTATGTGGGTCAGCGCCCAGTGCCGGGTGACGTGGGCAGGGAAGGAGTGAACGATCTCGCCGGTGCCTACCAGATGGATCAGGTCGTCGCTGTTGGTGATGCTCTCGCTTCGTTCGATCGTTCGGCCTCGTGGTGTCTGGAACGGCAGGTACCGGTCCTCCCAGTAGTCCGGCATCAGAGATGCCATCGCATGGGGGCGGTCGGCCAGGGTCTCCAAGGTCACCGACGATCGTGAGGTCAGCGGGTCTTCCTTGGACACGGCGAGCAGTCGGGGGTCGGTGAAGAGCACGGGTCCGGCGGTGAGGTCCGGCTCCTCGACGGGCAGCCACCCGACCATGACGTCCAGCGTGCCGTTACGGAGGCACGCGAAGGGGTCGACGTAGGGGGCCCGGCGAATCTGCAGTTCCCACTGGGGATGCCGCGTGCGGAACGTCCGCCAGTAGTGGTGGAGTTCGACAAGGTTGAAGGGCAGCATGCCGACCCGCAGTACCCCCGCCACCCCGCGGGCGGTCATCCGGGCGCGCTCCAGGCTGCCGCAGATACCTGCGTACAACGGCCGCAGGTCGTCTCGCAGCTGGGCCCCCAGCGACGTCAACCGCACCTGCCGACGGTTCGCACGGTCGAAGAGCACGCCTCCCAGCCGCCGCTCCTGCTGGGCGATGGCCTGGCTCACCCGTGCCTGAGATACCTGCAGTCGAGCGGCCGTGCGGGCGAAGTGCAGCTCCTCCGCCAGGGTCAGGAAAATCTCGATGTCCCGCAGTTCCATCGGCGGTCCTCCCTGCGTACGGCGCGTCTCATCGGTCTGCGCCCGACGTTCACGCCGGGTGTGGGCCAGGACGAAAGAGGCTGCGCGCGCTTTGGCGGCCTCGCCCCAACCGACTCGCGGGCAGAAGGGGGCGAGGTCTTGAGAGTCCGCCCGTTCCGGCTCCGTCAGACACCTCGCAGCACCTACGGAAGTGCGACCGGTCCTTCCCCACCACAACTCGTCGCGCTTACGCCCTGGTCAGCGCGCACATTAGCTGATGCCCACGCAGCGGACGGCAGCCACCCCCGCTGCCGCCGCTCCTGCGCCAAGCGGTGCAGTTGAGCGCGAGGCCGCGTTGCATGGCTCACGCCCGGCGAATCCCGTACCCCAGGTACGTCACCAGTGGATTGCCGTCCGATTCGATGACCATGCCGACCAGTTGCGGCAGCTGACCGTCCGTCACCGTGCCGCGCTTGCGCCCGCGCGTCGCACGCACCAGGTCGCGCACGTCGCGCGGCTTGAAAGCCGAGACGTCCTTCGCGGACAGCCCTGCCCGGTCGAGGGCCTCGGCTAGTTCCGCCGGACGGCGCAGCCGCTGTGCGGCGTAGCGGCCACGGGGCATGATCCGCGTGGCCGGGAGGGTCTGGAAGGCTCCGAGATAGATGAGACGGGACACGAGCGTGCGGTTCACCGTGTCGTAGACGAAGGCTCCTCCGGGGCGCAGCAGGCGTGCGGCCTCCGCGAGGACCGTGCCGGGCCGATCGGTGACTTCGAGGGTGTCGGCGCAGTACACGAGGTCGAAGGAGGTCTCCGCCAGGTCGAGGTGCTCCGCCGGGGTCGTCAGGTAGGTGACGCCGCGCCCGTCATCCGCGTTCCGGGCGAGGGTGGTCGCGGCTGGGGACGGGTCGGCGGCGACCACCTCGAACCCGAGTCCGGCGAGGCCGCGGGCCAGGAGGCCGCGCCCGCTGCCCATGACGAGCGCACGGCCGGTCTCCGGCGCGAGGTCCGACTCATCGATCACGCGGCGCAGGTAATCCATGCGTACCGACTGGAAGGTCAAGGCGCGGATGTGGCGACCGTCGACGGCACCGGGGGCGTCCGAGTCGAGTGCGATGTGCGGGGCGATGGTCATGGCGGACTCCCTCGTCAATCCGGTCAAGTTCCCTCAGGAAACTTAACATTGACGAGTTCCCTTAGGGAATGCGCGGGCGCTACGGTGAGCGCGTGGCCCGTACCTCCCTCTCCTCCGTCGCGTGCTCGATCGCCCGCGCGACCGACCTGTTCGGCGACGCCTGGACAGCCCTGATCATGCGAGACGTCCTCGTCGGCATCAGGCGCTTCGACGAGCTCGCGGAGGACCTCGGCATCTCCCGCAAGGTTCTCGCGGCGCGACTGGCTCGGCTGGTCGAGGAAGGCGTGCTCTCGCGCGAGCGGTACCAGGCGAGCCCGCCGCGGGAGGAGTACGTGGCCACGGAGAAGGGCCGTGAGCTCTACCCCGTCCTGCTGACGCTGATGGCCTGGGGCGACAAGTGGTACGCGGCGCCCACGGGTCCGCCCGCCCGCATCCGCCACGACACCTGCGGACACCTCACCATCCCGGTCGTGACCTGCGAAACATGCCGTGATCCGCTCACAGTGGCCGACACCACGCAACTACCCGGCCCTGGCGGACACACAGGGCCGGGAACACTGCTCCTGGGACCGCTGATCGCCGCGCGCGGGCAAGAAGCCCGAATCCGCCGGAGGGAATGACCTCTTTCCTGCTCCGCTGGCCGCCTCCCGGTGCTGCCACAATCACCCTCGTCGGCATGTGGGCGGACAGACACCGATGTGGCCTCACCGCCCCGGGCCCGGCCGAGGACGTGGTCAGCGGTGGCGCACGGCGACAGCCGCTCCTGACCTCCCTGCCCGGCCGAGGCCCCCGCCCCGTCCGGGCAACGCTGTGCCTCAAACCGGAGGCGCGATGCGACGGCAGACCAGGGGCCCGACCGTGGCCGCGCACGCCGCCACCAGGCTGAGGGGGCCCAGCGACACCCGGTCCGCCGGCCATCCACCGTGTGCACCCCGGTGGTCGCCCGCTCCGGACCGCGCAGAGCGGGGGAGCGCGACGGCAGACCGGGGGCCCGACTCTGGCGCACGCCGCAGCCGGGCCGGTCCGCCAGGCGACGCCTGGTCCGCTGGCCGCCTCCCGGTGCGCACCGCCGCGGTGCCTCCGCTCAAGCCCGTCGTGACGCCGACGGCCGTACCTCGCACGGCAAGACGAGTCGTGCCCATCAGCCCCGAACCATCAGCACTCGCCGGGTCCCGCATACGGCACGCTGGACCCGCCCCACCGAAGGAGCCACGGATGATCCCCAGGGACGCAGCACCATGACCGAGGATGACATCGCCACCGCGAGCGGCCTGCCCGTGTGCAGCTGGCGGCGCCGCCACGGCGCCGACTTCCGCGCCAGCGTCCCCGTCCTCAACGCCCGTGAGAGGCTGCGCCTCTACGACGCCGCTCAGGCCACCGCCTACATCAAGGGCGCACCCACCCCCGCGAGCGGCCCGCGACACGGTCCACCCCGACGACCTTCTCAGCGACAAGGAAGCCGGGGCCGCTCTCGGCATCGACGCCACCACCGTCCGCGCGTACGCCACCACCGGCTACCTCCCCGCAGGCACCGAGCACCATGGCCGAACGTGGTGGACACGCC
Organism: Streptomyces sp. NPDC043876; assembly: GCF_056435825.1. NCBI lineage: Bacteria > Bacillati > Actinomycetota > Actinomycetes > Kitasatosporales > Streptomycetaceae > Streptomyces > Streptomyces sp. NPDC043876. The sequence continues at coordinate 47,854 of NZ_JBWKDV010000022.1, forward strand.
GCAGCATCACCGCCCGCCGCGACTCCCCGGACCAGCGTCACCACAACCTTGGCCGACAGCCCGGCGATCCCCGCAACCGAGCCCCACGCCACCGGCACGACCCCCGCGTCATGGAGGTCTCCGCCCTTCTCCTCCTGGAACAGGTGACCACCGCCGAGATCGCCGAGCGCTACCCGGTCGGCCAACGGACGGCGCAGAGGCTCCTCGCCGCAGCCCGAACCGTCTCCGAGGACTAGGGCTTGTGTGCTGTCGTGATCAGCTGTTGGGTTTTGCCCTCTTGGAGGGGTGGGATCCGGTAGGACTGTGATGGTGACGCGCAGGCAACTCAGCCATGCCCAGTGGAAGTTCATCGAGCCGTACCTGCCGATCGGCAGGTACGGGCCGTACCCGGAGCGGCTGCGAGAGCAGTTCGAGGGTGTGATCTGGCGGTTCCGGTCCAGTGGTCAGTGGCGGGAGATGCCTGCCGAGTTCGGCCCCTGGGCCACCGTCTACGGACGCTTCCGCGTCTGGCGGGACGCCGGTGTGTTCACCGCCCTGCTGGAAGGCCTGATCGCCGAGGCAGCCCGAGCGGGAAGGACGGACTTGTCGCTGGTCAGCGTGGACTCCACCACGGTCCGCGCC
>NZ_JBWKDV010000023.1:0-47219 GCF_056435825.1 Streptomyces sp. NPDC043876
TCCTACTGCCGGGATCCGTCAGTCGGTGGCGTTGACGGCGTCTTCCACCGTGGTGTGAATCGGGAACACCTTGGTGAGACCGGTAATGCGGAAAAACTTGAGGATGCGCTCCTGGTTGCACACCAGGCGCAGCGAGCCCTCGTGCGCACGGACGCGCTTGAGGCCTCCCACGAGCACACCGAGGCCGGTGGAGTCGAGGAAGTCCACTCGCTCCATGTCGACAACCAGGTGGTAGCTGCCGTCGTTCACCAACTCGACCAACTGCTCGCGCAGCTTGGGCGCGGTATACACATCAATCTCGCCACCGACCTCGACGACTGTGCGGTCGCCAACTGTGCGAGTCGACAGGGACAGGTCCACGGATCCTCCAGCACCTTGCTATCGAGCGGCGCCCCCCAGGGGCCTCCTCATCCGAAGGTAGAGGAGGGATTGGCTGCCGCGATGGCATTCAATCACTTACCGGCAGGCGCGCACGACGCCTTGGGACCATTGTCCCGCACACCGGTGACACACTCACTTCGGATGTCCCACACTTCCCGTCCCGGTCGGCCCACGGCGGCCGCGGACTCACGACCCGGCCCCGACACGGTCCTGGACCGCCTGTCACGGGGGCCTTCGCGAGCTGCGCGCATCACTCATACGGAGCACTTGCCCCCTCGGGCGGGCCGTCATGCAGTGTGGCCCGATCGCATCCGAACGGATGTCGTAGCGGCGATCCAGGCCGCGGGCATCGAACACCCGTGGGAACACCAGGCGCGGGCGGCCGAGCACGCACTGGACGGCACGTCCGTGATCGTCGCCACCGGCACCGCCTCGGGCAAGTCCCTCGCCTACCTCGCCCCGGTCCTCAGCGCCCTCGCGGACGGCGCCGAGGCGCCCAATGGGCGGGGCGCGACCGCCCTGTACCTCGCGCCCACCAAGGCCCTCGCCGCCGACCAGCGGCGCGCCGTGCGGGAACTCGCCGGACCGCTCGGAAACGCCGTCCGGCCCGCCGTCTACGACGGGGACACGCCCGTCGAGGAACGCGAATGGGTCCGCCAGTACGCCAACTACGTGCTGACCAATCCCGACATGCTGCACCGGGGCATACTCCCGGGCCACCCCCGCTGGTCCTCCTTCCTGCGCGCCCTGCGCTATGTGGTCATCGACGAGTGCCACACCTACCGCGGGGTCTTCGGTTCGCACGTCGCCCAGGTGCTGCGCCGGCTGCGGCGGCTGTGCGCCCGCTACGGCGCCGACCCGGTCTTCCTCCTCGCCTCGGCCACCGCCACCGACCCGGCCGCCTCGGCGAGCCGCCTCACCGGCATCCCCGTGACGGAGATCACGGACGACGCCTCCCCGCGCGGCGAGGTCGTCTTCGCCCTGTGGGAGCCGCCGCTCACCGAGCTGCGGGGCGAGAAGGGCGCCCCGGTGCGGCGCACGGCCACCGCGGAGACCGCCGAGCTCCTGACCGACCTGGTGGTCCAGGGCGTCCGTACGGTCGCCTTCGTGCGCTCCCGGCGCGGCGCCGAGCTGATCGCCCTGATCGCCCAGGAGCGCCTCGCCTCCGTCGACCGCTCCCTGCCGCCCCGCGTGGCCGCCTACCGCGGCGGCTACCTGCCCGAGGAGCGCCGGGCCCTGGAGCGGGCCCTGCACTCCGGGGAACTCCTCGGGCTGGCCGCCACCACCGCCCTGGAGCTGGGCGTGGACGTCTCCGGCCTGGACGCCGTCCTGATCACCGGGTACCCGGGCACCCGGGCCTCCCTGTGGCAGCAGGCGGGCCGGGCCGGGCGCTCCGGCCACGGCGCCCTGGCCGTCCTGATCGCCCGCGACGACCCGCTGGACACCTACCTCGTCCACCACCCCGAGGCACTGTTCCAGCGGCCCGTGGAGGCCACCGTGCTGGATCCCGACAACCCCTACGTCCTGGCCCCCCACCTGTGCGCGGCGGCCGCCGAGCTGCCGCTGACCCAGGCCGACCTGGCGCTGTTCGGCCCGGCCGCCCACGACCTCATCCCCCAGCTCGAAGCGGCGAAGCTGCTGCGCCGCCGCGCCACGGCCTGGCATTGGACCCGCCGGGAGCGGGCCTCCGACCTGACGGACATCCGGGGCGAGGGCGGACGCCCGGTCCAGATCGTCGAAGCCGCCACCGGGCGGCTGCTCGGCACCGTCGACGAGGCGGCCGCCCACACCACCGTCCACGACGGCGCGGTCCACCTTCACCAGGGCCGCAGCTACCTGGTGAAGCACCTGGACCTGGAGGACTCGGTCGCCCTCGTCGAGGAGGCCTCCCCGCCCTTCTCCACCACCGCCCGCGACATCACCTCCATCTCCGTCCTGGACACCGACACCGAGATCCCCTGGGGCGCGGCCCGGCTCTGCTTCGGCTCGGTCGAGGTCACCAACCAGGTCGTGTCCTACCTGCGGCGCAAACTGATCACCGGCGAGGTGCTCGGCGAGGCCAAACTCGACCTGCCGCCGCGCACCCTGCGCACCCGGGCCGTGTGGTGGACGGTCACCGAGGACCAGCTCGACCAGGCGCGGATCAATCCGGAGATCCTCGGCGGCGCCCTGCACGCCGCCGAGCACGCCTCCATCGGCCTGCTCCCCCTGTTCGCCACCTGCGACCGCTGGGACATCGGCGGCGTCTCCGTGCCGCTCCACCCGGACACCCTCCTTCCGACGGTCTTCGTCTACGACGGCCATCCGGGCGGTGCCGGCTTCGCGGAGCGGGCCTTCCACACGGCCCGCGCCTGGCTGACCGCGACCCGGGACGCCATCGCGGCCTGCGAGTGCGAGGCCGGCTGCCCGTCCTGCATCCAGTCCCCCAAATGCGGCAACGGCAACGACCCCCTCCACAAACGCGGCGCCATCCGCCTCCTGACCCACCTCCTCTCAGGAGCCCCGGACCCTGAGGGGCAGGCGGGGGCGAGGCCCGCTGCGGGGCCGGGGGCGGAGCCAGAGCCGGGGCCCGCCGCGGGGCCGGAGCCGGGGCCCGCCGCGGGGCCGGAGCTCGGGCCGTCGGCACCGCCGGCGGCTTCCTAGGCCCGGGCTCCGTCCCCGCCCTAGTCAGTCAGGTCCGGGGGGCGGGTCGGAGCCGGTGGCCGGGCCCGGGGCAGAGCCAGGGACTGGGGTTGAGGCCGAGGCGGGGTTCGAGGCCGGGCGGGGACCGGGGGCCGGGGGCAGCCGCGGGCCCGCGCGGGCAGTCGACTCGGGGGTGAAGGGGCCCGTCGAGGTGCGGGTCGTGACGTCCGCGAGCTCCCCCGAGAGCGTGCAGGCGGTCATCCGGGCACCCTGGGCCACCGCCACCCGTATCGCCGTCGCGCACGCGGCCCGCGGGCCGTGGGTCCAGCTCGCGGCGGCGGCCAGCGCCGCCAGGTCCGCGGCGGAAGCGGCCCGGTGCCGGGCCACCACCGCCTGGCCCAGCAGCAGCACTCCCCCGAACACCGCCACGAGCGCCGTGGCCACCACCGCCGCCCACACCGTGGCCGAGCCCCGGTCCCGGCTCACGGCGGCGGCCCCACGCTGTCCTCGGCCAGCGCCACCGCCTGGGCCCCCAGCCGCACCGGCAGCGCCCCCGGGCCGGGCGCGGGCGCGCTCACCCGGACCCGCCACAGGTCACCGGTCCGCTCCAGCTCCACCCGCGCCCCCGCCGGCGCGGCTTCCCGGGCCGCGCCGAGGGCCGCCTCGGCCGGTTCCGACCGGGCCGCCACCCGTGCCCCCGCCCGCGCCGCGTCCACGCACCGGATCTGCGCTGCCGCCGCCATCAACGCCCACACCAGCAGCGCCGCGAAAAGAACCAGCGCCGGGATCACCAGTGCCGTCTCAGCCGTCACATATCCCCGGTCCCCCTTTTTCCGCACGCGCCCGGACTTCCCGGACGCGTCGTCAGACCCCTGGCCGGAAGAACACCGGGAAGTCCACTCAGAAGGGCGCATCGAGTGCCTTCCCGATGGTCGACTGGAGCGCCGCCGCGACGGCGTCACTCGTCACCACCTTGTACAGAACGGCCGCGAACGCACACGCCGCGATCGTGCCCATGGCGTATTCCGAAGTGGACATTCCCGCGTCCCCGCAGCGACCCCGCAGAGCCGACCTGACACGCGCCCACATGATCCGCATGACAACCTCCTGTGAATGTGAGTTTCTGATGTGATTTCAGTTACCGGAGAGGAGACCGGAAGCCATTCCGATCACCACCGGAGCCACTCCCACGGCGAGAAAGGCGGGGAGGAAACACAGCCCGACCGGGGCGGTGATGAGAACCGACACCCTCTGCGCCACGGCCCCCGCCCGCCGGGCCCGGTCCTCGCGGAGCCGAACCGCCAGCCGGGACACCGGCTCCGCCGCCGGAGCCCCCGTCCTGGCGGCCCGCTCCAGGCACTCGGCGAGCATCCGGGCGTCCGGTATCCGCGCCAACCTCCCCCACGCGTCCCCCGGTTCACCGCCGAGCCGCAGCTCCGCCCCGGCCATGGCCAGCCGCTCGCCCACCGGCCCGCCGAGCGACTCCCCGACCACCTCGGCCGCCTCCACCGGCCCCGCTCCGGCCGCCAGGCACGCGGCCAGCAGATCCGCGGCGAACGGCAACTGGCGCACCGCCTCCCGCGGATCCACCGCGGGCGCCGCCCGCACCCGGTGCTGCCACCTCCGCACCCCGAAGGCCGCCGCGCACCCGACCGCCCCGCCCGCCACCCCGCCGACCAGGACCCACCCGGCCAGCAGCGCCCCGACCGGCGCGGCCCACCCCGCCACCGCACCCCGGATCCGGGATCCGATCAGGGGCCCGCGGGGGACCGGGTCCACCGGGAGCAGCACCGCGAGCCTGCGCCGGACCCCCCGCTCCCGGACCCGCGCACCCAGCGCCGACGCCAAGCACACCACCGCCCCCGCGAGGCAGAGCGCCGTCCCCAGCCTGTGGACGAAGAACCCGAAGCCACCCCCGGGCTCAGGCAGCCACGCCCCGAACCCGCCCATCACCGCTCACCCGCCCGCATCAGCCGCCGGCACCACAGCAACCCCAGCGCCTCCAGCACCCCGCCCGCCGCCAGACACCCCAGCCCCAGCGGGGTGTGCAGCAGCACCCGCAGCGGGTCGGCGCCCATGGCCGTCCCCATCAGGAGCCCGACCAGCGGCAGCAGCGCCAGCACCACCGCGGTGGAGCGCGCCCCCGCCAACTGGGCCCGCAGCGACTCGTCCCGGTCCCGCTCCGCCCGCAACGCCCCCTCCAGCCGCTCCAGCCCGGCCGCCAGCCCCGCACCGCCGTCCAGCGAGACCCGCCAGCAGGCGGCCATCCCGGCCAGCCCCTCCGCGCCCGGCTCCCGGGCCGCCAGCCGCAGTGCCCCGGCCACGTCCCCGCCGAAGGCCGCCGCGGCCAGCAGCCCCGCCTCCGCCGCGCCCGGACCTCCCGGTCCGGCCACCGTCCGGCGCATCGCCGCCGTGAGGGCCTGCCCCGGCTGCGCCCCGGAGCGCAGCTCCCCCACCACGGCCCCGCACAGGGCCGTCACCTCCGCGGCCCGCGCCTCCCGGGCGCGGGCCCGCCGCCGGATCCGCAGCAGTCTCCGTACCAGCGGCACCGCCACCGCCCCCACGACGAGCGGGATCGCCGATCCCCCCAGTACGGCCAGGACCAGCCCGGCCACCAGCGCACCCCATTCCGGCGCGCGGGCCGCCCGCACCCGCACCGCGGCGACCAGCCGCTCCCAGGGCGCGGGCCCCCCGGATGCCACTGGTCCCGCCCCGGCCAGCAGCAGCCGGGCCCGCCGGGGCCCCTGGTCCCGGGCGGCCAGCAGCCAGGCCGCCGCCCCGGTACAGAGCGCCGCGGCGAACACCGGAACCGATACCAACGACGTCCCCGCGCTCATCGCACACCTCCCAGCAGAGGGCGCAGCCGCTCCCAGCCCGCCTCCCGGACGAAACCCCGCGCACCCCAGCGCAGCGCGGGCACCGTCACCACCAGTCCGGCGGAATCCCGCTCCAGCACGTGCACCTCGGCCACCCGGCGCTGCCCGCCCCGGTCCCGGACCAGGTGGATCACCAGGGAGAGAGCCGCCGCCAACTGGCTGTGCAGGGCGGCCCGGTCAAGCCCGGCGGCGCTTCCCAGGGCCTCCATCCGGGCGGGGACGTGCGCGGCGGCGTTCGCGTGGACCGTCCCGCACCCGCCTTCGTGCCCGGTGTTCAAAGCGGCCAGCAGATCGGCCACTTCGGGTCCCCGCACCTCGCCCACGACCAGCCGGTCCGGCCGCATCCGCAGCGCCTGGCGGACCAGGTCGGCCAGCGTGACCAGGCCCGCGCCCTCCTGGTTCGCCGGGCGGGCCTCCAGCCGCACCACGTGGGGGTGGTCGGGGCGCAGTTCGGCCGAGTCCTCGGCCAGCACGATCCGCTCGTCCGGACCGACCAGCCCCAGCAGCGCGCTGAGCAGCGTGGTCTTTCCGGTGCCGGTGCCCCCGGACACCAGGAACGAGAGCCGGGCCTCGATCAGCGCCCGGAGCAGCCGCTGCCCGCCCGGCGGCAGCGTCCCCGCGGCCACCAGTTCCTCCAGGGTGAAGGCCCGCGGCCGCACCACCCGCAGCGACAAGCAGGCCGAGCCGACCGAGACGGGTGGCAGCACCGCGTGCAGCCGGGTGCCGTCCGGGAGCCGCGCGTCCACCCAGGGCCGCGCGTCGTCCAGCCGGCGCCCCGCGACGGCGGCCAGCCGCTGCGCGAGCCTGCGCACCGCCTCGGCGTCCGCGAAGGTCACCGCGGTCAGCTCCAGCCCCCCGCCCCGGTCCACCCACACCCGGTCCGGCGCGGCCACCAGCACGTCCGTCACCCCGGGATCGGCCAGCAGGGCCTCCAGCGGCCCCGCGCCGACCAGCTCGCACCGCAACTCCTCGGCGGCGCCCAGCACCTCCGCGTCCCCCAGCAACCGCCCCTGGGCCCGCAGCGCCGCCGCCACCCGGGCCGGGGTCGGCTCCGCCCCGCTCTCCGCCAGCCGCCGGCGCACCGCGTCCAGCAGCCCGGCGCTCATGCCGTCACCCCCTGACCGGCAGGGGCCAGCGCCCGCGCCCAGAAGCCGTCGCAGAACCGGGCCAGCGCACCCCGGGCCCGAGCCCCCGGGGTCTCCCCCTCGGCCACCCTGCCGGGCAGTCCCACCTCCAGCGGCACCTCTCCGGCCAGCGGCACCCGCAGCAGCTCGGCCACCGCTTCGGCGTCCAGCCCGCCCGGGAACCTTCCCCGGACCACCACCCGCACGTCCCGGGCCACCATCCGGACCCCCGCCGCCACCCGCCCGGCGGCGGCCACCGCCCGCAGCTCGCCCGGCACCACGAGCAGCACCAGGTCCAGCTGGGCCAGTACCTCGGCCACCCCTTCGTCCACCCGCCGGGGCAGGTCGACCACCACCACGCCGCCCCGGCGCCGCGCGGCGGCCACCACGGACCGCATCGCGGCGGGCGGCACCACCACCCGGTCGCCGCGGTCCCAGCTGAGCACCCGCAGCGCGTGCAGTTCCGGCAGTGATTCCGCCAGCGCGTCGGCGCCGACCCGGCCCCGCGAGCCCGCGAAGTCCGGCCAGCGCAGCCCCTGGGCGCCCTCGCCGCCGAGCAGCACGTCCATACCGCCGCCCAGCGGGTCGCCGTCGACGAGGAGGGTCCGCTCCCCGGAAGCGGCGGCCCGCACCGCCAGGGCGCAGGCCAGCGTGGAGGCTCCGGCGCCGCCGCTCCCGCCGATGACCCCGACCGTCAGCGCGGGCCGTCCGGCGCCCTCGACCACATCGGCGATGCGGTCGACGAGACGGCTCTCGGCGTCCGGAAGCCGCAGGACCTCCTCGGCGCCGATCTCCACCGCCCGCTGCCACACCAGGGGATCGTCCAGATCCCGGCCGACGAGGAACACCCCGTGCCGGCGGGGCGCTCCGCGCACCCGCCGCGCGGCGTCGTCCCCGACGAGGACGAGCGGCGCGCTCTCCCAGCCGATGCCCCCGCCCGCGGTCCGCTCGGCGCCGTCCCCTGGGTCCCCGCCGGTGCGCCGGGCCCCGGCGGCCTCGCCGCCCTCGGCGCCGTCTGGGTCGACGTCGGCGGCCCACGCCGTTCCGCTGTGCTCCGGCACCGAGTGGTCCACATACGGCTCGGCTCCCGCCGCGGCGCACAGCCGCAGCAGATCGTCGAGCAGCAACGGGTCTTCCGTGATGATCAGCGGCCGTCCGCCGCCCAGCGCGGGCCGCTCCCCGGCGGGAACCGGCACGCCCCGTCCCGGCCGAGCCCTTTCCCCTGCCCGCGCGCGGGCCTTCACACCGACCGCCGCTCCCCGCGGCCTTCCGGCCACCGGTCCCGCCGCGGGCCGGGTCCGCGCCCGGGGCCCCGCCGCGGCCGCCCTCCCGGTCCTCGGTCCGGCCCACATTCCGGCCGTCGATCCCGTGAACGATCCAGCCATGATCCCCACCCCTTTCTCACCGCACATCCCGGGCCGTGGACTTCACGCCCGGAATCACCGTGCAGCGAGGAGGGGAAATCAAGTGGATCTTGCTTGAAAACTGGGGACAAGAACGCGCCTGTGAATAACTTCGCCACCCACAAGAGTGAGTTCACAGCGCACTGGAACAACTACACAGCGTCATGCGTTCGAGAGAATGAAGGGCCTTCGCCACGCAGGCCCACCGAGCAAGAGGGGCCAGAGGAATGATCACTTGGGGCCGAAGGCAGGGACGCGAACCGCGTCCGGACATGCGACGACCCCCGCCGGGGGGGAGAGCGGGGGTCGTCCCCACGGTCCGACTCGGGGGGGGAGGAGCCAGACCGGGTTAGCACGGTCGCGAACGATCCGTGACTTCCATGGTGTACCCGAGAGGCCGCTTAGGCAAACCCACGCGCCGCACTTTACGCCGAATGGTGGGCGCATATGCTCGGGGCGTGGAAAACCAGCCCTTGCCGCACTCCTCGCCTCGCACTGCCGCCTTCTTCGACCTGGACAAGACGGTCATTGCCAAGTCGAGCACGCTGACGTTCAGCAAGTCCTTCTACCAGGGCGGCCTGATCAACCGGCGAGCGGTGCTGCGCACCGCGTACACCCAGTTCATCTTCCTGGCCGGCGGCGCCGACCACGACCAGATGGAGCGGATGCGGGAGTACCTCTCCGCGCTCTGCAAGGGATGGAACGTCCAGCAGGTCCGGGAGATCGTCGCCGAGGCCCTGCACGACCTCATCGACCCGATCATCTACGACGAGGCGGCCTCCCTCATCGAGGCCCATCACACCGCGGGCCGCGACGTGGTGATCGTCTCGACCTCCGGCGCGGAGGTGGTCGAGCCGATCGGCGAGATGCTGGGCGCCGACCGGGTCGTCGCCACACGCATGGTGGTCGGCGAGGACGGCTGCTTCACCGGCGAGATCGAGTACTACGCCTACGGGCCCACCAAGGCGGAAGCCGTACGGGAGTTGGCCGAGTCCGAGGGCTACGACCTCGCGCGCTGCTACGCCTACAGCGACTCGGCGACGGACGTCCCGATGCTGGAGGCGGTCGGCCACCCGCACGCGGTCAACCCCGACCGGGCACTGCGTCGGGAGGCACTGGCCCGAGAGTGGCCGGTCCTGGTCTTCAACCGGCCGGTCCGGCTCAAGCAGCGGCTGCCCGGACTGTCCATGCCCGCCCGCCCCGCACTTATCGCGGCGGCGGCGGTCGGCGCGGCCGCGGCCACGGCCGGCCTCGTCTGGTACACCAGCCGACGCCGGGCGAGCGCCCTCGCGGCGGTCACCGGCTCCGCCTGACGCCCGCCGATCCGCACCTCGCACAGCCCCCCGCGAGGCCCTGACCAGCCACGACACGCCGCGCCCGATTCGCACCGTTACGCCCCGAAAGTAAAGAAGTGGGGCTAGGGGTTCCGCTTACTTCGGAAGCGGAGTACAAAGGAGTCAACGGCCCGCGAGACCAAAGAACATCCGAGAGGATCATCTTTAACCGCAGTAAGGCCCACGGACCGAGCAAGATGCACGAACGCCGAGCACCCACGCGACGTCGACCCGTCGATTACGGGCCAGCCGCACCAGGTGACGGGCAGAGTTCCCGACCTGATGGGCAACCTTCGAGGACGCTTGGTAACCCGGCGCGAGTGCCAGCGGCGACACCAGAGCAAGACGGTGTCGCCGCAACCCTTTGTTCCGGCCGCCCTCAGGCGGCGCCGCGCTGGAGCGCCTCGCACACCGCCGTCGACTCGCGGACACCCAGTTCGACCGCCCGCCCGCAGTGCGCGATCCATGCGGCCATCCCCTCGGGGGTCCCGGACACGTACCCCTCGAAGGCCGCCAGGTAGCCCGCGCGGCCCTGCTCGGCGTGACCGACCTCCGCAGGGCAGATCGCCTTCGGGTCGAGGCCGCTGTTGATGAGCACGATCCGCTCGGCCGCACGCGCGACCAGCCCGTTGTACGAAGCGAACGGCCGCAGCGCCAGCAGCTCGCCGTGCACCACGGCCGCCGTGACCAGAGCCGGGGCCGCACTCCCGCCGATGATCAGCCCGGACAGCCCTTCGAGCCGTCCCGCGACCTCCCGCGCGTCCGGCAGCGGCAGCTCCACCAGCGGCTCGTCCACCGGCTCGCCGGCCAGCCTCGGCCGCCCGACGGTGTCCACGGCCGGTCCGTCCGCCCCCGGCGCGGAACCGGAGCCAGAGCCACCACCCGTCCTCACCTGCCCCACCGCCACCAGGTGCAGCCGCGCCAGCACCCGCATCGGCGATTGCCGCCAGATGCTCAGCAGCTGCCCGGCCTCGGCGGTGAGCCGCAGCGCCGCGCCCACGGTCCGCGCCTGCTCCTCCGAGCCGAAGTCGCTGCGCCGCCGCACCTCCTCCAGGGCCCAGTCCGCACCGGACAGCGCCGCGCTCCCGCGCGCCGCCCGCAGTGCGGCCTCCGAGGTGACCTCGCCGGCGCGGCGCCGCATCACCCGGTGCCCGTAGACCCGGTCCACGGCCTTGCGTACGGAGTCCACCGCGTCCGGCACTCCGGGGAGCGACGTCAGGACGGCCAGCGGATCAGAAGCGCTACTCATAAGTAGGGAGCCTACGCACTGCTCAGCCATAGCACCGACCCCTCCTTGGAGTGGTCTTCTTCACTCACCTCGGACACACCGTGCGGTCAACCGACTACGCTTGGTGAACATGAAGATCGCTTTCGTGGGAAAGGGAGGCAGCGGCAAGAGCACGCTGTCCTCCCTCTTCATCCGCCACCTCGCAGCCAATGAGGCCCCCGTCGTCGCGGTGGACGCCGACATCAACCAGCACCTGGGCGCCGCGCTCGGTCTCACCGAGGAAGAGGCCGCCGCGCTGCCCGCCATGGGCGCGCACCTGCCGCTGATCAAGGAGTACCTGCGCGGCTCCAACCCCCGCATCGCCTCCGCCGAGGCGATGATCAAGACCACCCCGCCCGGCAGCGGCTCGCGCCTGCTGCGCGTCGCGGAGGACAACCCGGTCTACGACGCCTGTGCCCGTACCGTCACGCTCGACCGCCACGAAGAGGGCGACGTCGAGTACGTCCGGCTCATGGTCACCGGGCCCTTCACCGAATCCGACCTGGGCGTGGCCTGCTACCACTCGAAGGTCGGGGCGGTCGAACTCTGCCTGAACCACCTCGTGGACGGACCCGACGAGTACGTCGTCGTCGACATGACGGCCGGTTCGGACTCCTTCGCCTCCGGCATGTTCACCCGCTTCGACATGACCTTCCTGGTCGCCGAGCCGACGCTCAAGGGCGTGTCCGTCTACCGCCAGTACAAGGAGTACGCGCGGGACTTCGGCGTCACGCTGAAGGTGGTCGGGAACAAGGTCCAGGGGCAGGACGACATCGACTTCCTGCGCGCCGAGGTCGGGGACGACCTGCTCGTCACCGTCGGGCACTCCGACTGGGTCCGGTCGATGGAGAAGGGCCGTCCGGCCCCCTTCGACCTGCTGGAGGCGAGCAACCGGGTGGCCCTGCAGACGCTCCAGGACGCGGCCGACGACTCGTACGCCGGGCGCGACTGGGTCCGGTACACCGAGCAGATGGTGCACTTCCACCGGAAGAACGCCGAGAGCTGGGGCAACGCGAAGACGGGGGTCGATCTGACGGACCAGATCGACCCCGACTTCGTCCTCCACGAGCGGCTCGGTCACCAGCGGCTCGACGGCGAGCCCGTCACCGGGGCGTCCGCCGGGCCGGCGGGTGAGCCGCTCAGCTCTCCTCTGCCGACTCCGCAGCCGGCTTGACGGCCGGGGGCGCCGCGGCAGCGGAGGGCGGGGCCGCCGGACCCGCGGTCAGGAACTTCGTCCAGCCCTCCTTCGGCGCCTGGCCGACGTCGAGCGTGCGCATCCACTCCAGGGTCTTGGGGTCCTGCGCGTCCAGCCAGTCGGCCAGCTCGCGGAAGGTGACGCAGCGGACCTCCTTCTGCGTGCACATGCCCTTGATGGAGTCCTCGACGGCGCGCATGTAGGTGCCGCCGTTCCAGGACTCGAAGTGGTTGCCGATGATCAGCGGGGCGCGGTTGCCCTCGTAGGCGCGGCCGAAGGCCTTCATCAGGCCGTCGCGCATCTGCTCACCCCAGTAGGCGTGCTGCGAGGGGTCGCCCTGGGTCGTCGTCCCCGACTGATTGACCAGGTAGTTGTAGTCCATGCTGAGCGTCTCGAACGCGCGCCCCGGCATCGGCACCAGCTGGAGCGGCAGGTCCCACAGGCCGTCCGTCTTCTTGGGCCAGATCTGCTTGCTGATCCCGCTGGAGTCGTAGCGGAAGCCCATGTCCTTCGCCGCCAGCATGAAGTTCTTCTGGCCTTCGAGGCACGGGGTGCGGGCGCCGATCAGCTCCTTGTCGTAGTCGAAGGGCAGCGCCTTCTCCTGCTTGAGGGCCGGGGTGTTCGTCTTCCAGGACTTGACGAAGGACTTGGCCTGGTTGATCTCGCTCTTCCACTCCTCCACCGACCAGGTGCCGACGCCGCCTTCGGGTCCGCAGAAGTGGCCGTTGAAGTGGGTGCCGATCTCGTTGCCCTCGAGCCAGGCGCCGCGGACCTGCTCGGCGGTGTCCTTGATGCCCTGCAGGTCACCGAAGCCGATGTCCGAGCGGCCGGGGGCGTGCTGGGGAGCGGTGTAGAGGGAACGCTTCTCCTCGGGGAGCATGTACACGCCGCTGAGGAAGTACGTCATCCGCGCGTTGTACTGCTTGCCGACCCCGCGGAAGTGCGAGAAGAGCTTCTGGCTGTCCTCGCCGGCCCCGTCCCACGAGAAGACCACGAATTGCGGGGGCTTCTGGCCGGGCTTGAGCTTTTCCGGCTTGGCCACGTTCGGCTGCGGGCCGGTGTACGAGGTCGAGCCGTCGCCGATCATCCGCAGGACGCTGCCCGGGGCCTCCGGCGCCGCCGCGCCCTTCTTGACCTGAGCGCCCCCCGAGCCGGTGGACTTGGCGGGCTCCGAGGCGCCGCATCCGGTCGCGCCCAGGACCAGTGCCGTGGCGATCAGCCCTCCGGCGATCTTCTTCGTGGCGGCCATCATCCGCCCACCTCATCCCTTGCCCGTTTCGGTGTTCCGCACGTTCCGGCTGAAACGTCGCACGCGACCCGGCCCGGGAAAGGTATGACAAGCCCGACTAAATACTTAATCACTCGTGCGAGCTAATTCGTAGGCTATTCGACCCCTATGTCTAGGCAGGCTCTTTACTCTGCATTACCATCCATTTACCGAGTGTTGAGACTCCCGCCGCTTCACCCCTGCCCCCAGAGGAGACGGGACATGACCGCCAGCGCCCCCACGCGCTCCACCCACCACGCCTCCCCGCCCCCGGCGCCCCCCGGGGCCACGCCCCGGATTCCCCCCGGCCTCGCCGCCGACCTCTCCGCCTCCGCCGCCGTCTTCCTGATCGCCCTGCCGCTCTCCCTGGGCATCGCCCTGGCCACCGGCGCGCCCCTCCAGGCCGGGCTCGTGGCCGCCGTCGCGGGCGGGATCGTCGCCGGACGGTTCGGCGGGGCTCCGCTCCAGGTGAGCGGCGCCGCCACCGGACTCACCGTCGTCACCGCCGAGTTGATCCAGCGCTACGGCTGGCGCACCACCTGCGCCATCACCGTCCTCGCGGGTCTCTGCCAGCTGGGCCTCGCCCTCCTGCGCACCGCCCGCTCCGCCCTCATGGTCAGCCCGGCCGTCGTCCACGGCATGCTCGCCGGCGTCGGCGTGACCATCGCCATCGCCCAGCTGCACATCGTGCTCGGCGGCACTCCGCAGAGTTCCGCTGTGGCCAACGTGCTGGGACTGCCCGCCCAGTTGGCCGACCTCCACCCCGGGGCGCTCGCCGTCAGCGCGCTCACCCTGACCGTGCTGCTCGCCTGGCCCCGGCTGCCCGGTCGGACCGGGCGGGCGCTGCGCAAGGTTCCGGCGGCGCTCGCCGCCGTCGCCTCGGCCACCGCCGTCGCGGCCTTCGCCGGACTCACCCTGCCCCGGGTGGACCTGCCGTCCTGGAGCAGCCACGCCCTGCCCGAGCTGCCCGAGGGGCCCGTCCTCGGCATCCTCGCGGCGGTGCTCACGGTCACCCTGGTCGGCAGTGTGGAATCGCTGCTGTCCGCGGTCGCCACCGACAAGATGATCGCCTCCAGCCGCGGTACCGGCGACCGCCCCGCGCGCGCCGACCTGAACCGGGAGCTGGGCGGCCAAGGGCTCGCCAACATGGTCTCCGGGGCGCTCGGCGGGCTTCCCGTCGCGGGCGGGGCCGCCCGTAGCGTCGCCAACGTGAAGTCCGGTGCGGTCAGCCGGAGGTCGTCGATGCTGCACGGCCTGTGGGTGCTGCTCGCGGCCGGGCTGCTCGTCCCCCTGCTGGACCTGATCCCGCTCGCCGCGCTGGCCGCGCTCGTCATGGCCGTGGGCGTGCAGATGGCCAGCATCACGCGGCTGCGCAACGTCACCCGTCACCGGGAGTTCGTCGTCTACCTCACGACCATCACGGCCGTGGTGCTCGGCGGCGTCCTCGAAGGCGTGGCCGTCGGCATCGCGGCCGCGGTCGCCGTGGCCCTGCAGCGCCTGGCACGCACGCGGATCACCGTCGAGATCCAGGACGACGGCGCGGTCCACCGGGTCTGGGCACGCGGCCAGTTGACCTTCCTCGCCGTGCCGCGGCTGAGCCGGGTGCTGGGGCAGATCCCGCCGCAGGCACACGCCGTGATCGAGCTGGACGGCTCCTTCATCGACCACGCGGCCTACGAGACGCTCCAGGACTGGCAGGACTCCCATCTGGCACACGGCGGTTCGGTGGAGGTCACCGGCCGCTCCGGGGCCCGGATCGGTGAGCCCGGCCAGGCCCCGCACGGCGCCCACCACTGCTGCCGCCCCTGGACCCCCTGGAAGAACCACTGCGACCACCGGACGGCCGGGGAGCCGGAGACCGGAGCGGTGGGTCCGGCGGCTCACGCCGGTTCGGTGGTCCCCGTCGGCGAGGCCGCTCCCGCGAGGGGCGCGGCGGTTCCGGGCGGCTCGGCGGGTCCGGGCGCTCCGGTCGGCCCGGCCGGCTCCGCTGCCGCCGGGGCGCGGGCCGGCGTCCGCCCGACCCCCGGGCCGCGCCGCCGGGGAGCGGGCCAACTGGCCAACGGGATCGTCGCGTTCCAGCGCGACACCGCCCCGCACGTCCGGGACGAGCTGGCCCGGCTGGCGCGCGAGGGGCAGAGCCCCTCGCAGCTCTTCCTGACCTGCGCGGACTCCCGTCTGGTCACCAGCATGATCACGGCCAGCGGTCCGGGCGACCTGTTCACGGTCCGCAATGTCGGCAACCTGGTCCCGCTGCCCGGCGCCGAGTCCACCGACGACTCCGTCGCGGCCGCCATCGAGTACGCGGTGGACGTCCTGCGGGTGGACAGCATCACCGTGTGCGGGCACTCGGGGTGCGGGGCGATGCAGGCACTGCTCAATGCGACGCCGGGCGCACCGATGACGCCGTTGCGGCGCTGGCTGCGGCACGGACTGCCGAGCCTGGCCCGGATGTCCAGTCGGCACCACGCCTGGGTGCGGATCTCGGGCCGGCTGCCCGCGGACGCCGTGGAGCAGCTCTGCCTGACCAATGTGGTGCAGCAGCTGGAACACCTGCGGGCCCACGAGTCGGTGGCGCGCAGGCTGGCGGAGGGGACCCTGGAACTCCACGGCATGTACTTCCACGTGGGCGAGGCCCAGGCCTATCTGCTGTCCCCGGGCGAGGACTTCTTCGACTGCCGGGTCTTCGACAGTGTCCTCCCGGACACCGAGGGGGCAAAAGCGGCCAAGCGGGACGCTCCCGCTCTGCCCCGGGCGGCCTCCCACGCCTGAGCCGATACGCTCCGTCCTCGAACGCCACCGATGGCCCCTTCCCGCGACCCGTCGCGGGAAGGGGCCATCGGCGCCTGCCCGCCCGGGGCCGGGGCACCCGATCCACCGTGGTATAGGTCTAAACCAATTCTCGGCAAGGGCTTGTCACCTGGGTGTCCGACCTGATGAGCTATACCCGGGGACACAACGGACACCCTGGGAAAGGGAGATGTCGTGAGCAATGACAGCCTGGCCAACCTGCTCAAGGAGGAGCGGCGGTTCACACCGCCCGCCGATCTGGCCACCGCCGCCAACGTGACGGCCGCGGCGTACGAACAGGCCGACGCGGACAGGCTGGGCTTCTGGGCCGAGCAGGCACGTCGGCTGAGCTGGGCCGTCGAGCCCACCGAGACGCTCGACTGGAGCAACCCGCCCTTCGCGAAGTGGTTCGCGGACGGCAAGCTGAACGTCGCCTACAACTGCGTGGACCGTCACGTCGAGGCCGGCAACGGCGACCGGGTGGCCCTCCACTTCGAGGGCGAGCCGGGCGACAGCCGCTCGATCACTTACGCCGAGCTCAAGGACGAGGTCTCCCGGGCCGCCAACGCCCTGACCGAGCTGGGGGTGCGCAGCGGCGACCGGGTCGCCGTCTACCTGCCGATGATCCCCGAGGCCGTCGTCGCGATGCTCGCGTGCGCCCGGGTCGGCGCCGCACACTCCGTGGTCTTCGGCGGTTTCTCCGCCGACGCCGTCGCCTCCCGCATCCAGGACGCCGACGCCCGGCTCGTCATCACCGCCGACGGCGGCTACCGCCGCGGCAAGCCCACCGCGCTCAAGCCCGCCATCGACGAGGCCGTCGGCAAGTGCCCGCAGGTCGAGCACGTGCTCGTCGTCCGGCGCACCGGCCAGGACACCGCCTTCACCGAGGGCCGGGACGTCTGGTGGCACGACATCGTCGGCCGCCAGTCCGCCGAGCACGCCCCCGAGGCCTTCGACGCGGAGCACCCGCTCTTCATCCTCTACACCTCGGGCACCACGGGGAAGCCGAAGGGCATCCTGCACACCTCGGGCGGCTACCTCACGCAGGCCTCGTACACGCACCACGCCGTCTTCGACCTCAAGCCGGAGACCGACGTCTACTGGTGCACCGCCGACATCGGCTGGGTGACCGGGCACTCCTACATCGTCTACGGGCCGCTGGCCAACGGCGCGACCCAGGTGATGTACGAGGGCACCCCCGACACCCCCCACCAGGGGCGTTTCTGGGAGGTCGTGCAGAAGTACGGCGTCACCATCCTCTACACGGCGCCCACCGCCATCCGCACCTTCATGAAGTGGGGCGACGACATCCCCGCCAAGTTCGACCTGTCGAGCCTGCGCGTGCTGGGGTCGGTCGGCGAGCCGATCAACCCCGAGGCCTGGATGTGGTACCGCAAGAACATCGGCGGTGACCGCTGTCCGATCGTGGACACCTGGTGGCAGACCGAGACCGGCGCCATGATGATCTCCCCGCTGCCCGGTGTCACCGCGACCAAGCCGGGTTCCGCCCAGCGCGCGCTGCCCGGCATCGGCGCCACCGTCGTGGACGACGAGGGCAACGAGGTCCCCGACGGCGGAGGCGGCTACCTGGTCCTCACCGAGCCGTGGCCCTCCATGCTGCGCACCATCTGGGGTGACGACCAGCGGTTCATCGACACCTACTGGTCGCGCTTCCCGGGCAAGTACTTCGCCGGCGACGGCGCCAAGAAGGACGACGACGGCGACATCTGGCTGCTCGGCCGGGTCGACGACGTCATGCTGGTCTCCGGCCACAACATCTCGACCACCGAGGTCGAGTCGGCGCTCGTCTCGCACCCCTCGGTCGCCGAGGCGGCCGTGGTCGGCGCGGCGGACGAGACCACCGGTCAGGCCATCGTGGCGTTCGTGATCCTGCGCGGCAGCGCCGCCGAGACCGACACCCTGGTCGCGGAGCTGCGCAACCACGTGGGCACCACGCTCGGCCCCATCGCCAAACCGAAGCGGATCCTGCCGGTCCAGGAGCTGCCCAAGACCCGCTCCGGCAAGATCATGCGCCGCCTGCTGCGCGACGTCGCGGAGAACCGGGCGGTCGGTGACGTCACCACCCTCGCGGACTCCTCGGTCATGGACCTGATCCAGACCCAGCTGCCCGCCGCGGGCGACGAGGACTGAGTCCCCCGCGTCCCAGGGGCACCCGGCGCACAGCGCGCCGGGTGCCCCTTTCGCGTTTAAGGTGATGATCGCCGGATACATCCCTTGCGTACCTCGCACCGTCCGCGGGTCCCCTGTAAAGTATTGAGAACGTAAAAATGTGATCCACAGGGTGCGCCGGGAAGTCTGGTCGGCAACGTGCTTCGTCATGCCGTCCAACCGACCCCGGAGGTCCTCACGTGGCCGCGCCCCGCCCGACCGAACCGCCCGCCCGCAAGCTCCTCGGCATGCTCTCGCTGCCCGAGCGCCGGTTCGTGGCCGACGCGCTGCGCGCCGAGACCGTGGGCGGCGTCCTGCTCCTCGTGGCCGCCATCGCCGCCCTGATGTGGGCGAACATCCCGGCCCTGGCCGACGGCTACGACAGCGTCCGCGGCTTCCACCTCGGCCCCGCCGCCCTCGGGCTGGACCTCTCGCTCCAGCACTGGGCGGCCGACGGCCTGCTCGCCGTCTTCTTCTTCGTCGCCGGCATCGAGCTGAAGCGCGAACTCGTCGCCGGGGACCTGCGCGATGCCAGGGCCGCCGCCCTGCCAGTGATCGCCGCCCTCTGCGGCATGGCGGTCCCCGCCCTGGTCTACGTGGCGGTCAACACCTTCGGCGGCGGCTCGACGGACGGCTGGGCGGTCCCCACCGCCACCGACATCGCCTTCGCACTCGCCGTCCTCGCCGTGATCGGCACCTCGCTGCCGTCCGCGCTGCGCGCGTTCCTGCTGACCCTGGCCGTGGTCGACGACCTGTTCGCCATTCTGATCATCGCGGTGTTCTTCACCAGCGACATCAACTTCGCGGCGCTCGGCGGGGCGGTCGCCGGCCTCGTCCTCTTCTGGTTCCTGCTGCGCCGAGACGTCCGCGGCTGGTACGTCTACGTGCCGCTCGCCCTGGTGATCTGGGGCCTGATGTACAACAGCGGCGTGCACGCGACCATCGCCGGTGTCGCCATGGGCCTGATGCTCCGCTGCCACGTCAAGGACGGCGAGCAGCACTCCCCCGGCGAGCACATCGAGCACCTGGTCCGGCCCGTCTCCGCCGGTCTGGCCGTCCCCTTCTTCGCCCTCTTCGCCGCCGGCGTCTCCCTCTCGGACGAATCGATCGGACAGGTCTTCACCCGGCCCGAGACGCTCGGCGTGGTGCTGGGCCTGGTCGTCGGCAAGACCATCGGCATCTTCGGCGGCACCTGGCTGGCCGCCCGCTTCACCAGGGCCGAGCTGAACGACGACCTCGCCTGGCCCGACGTCTTCGCGGTCGCCTCGCTCGCCGGCATCGGATTCACCGTCTCCCTGCTGATCGGCGAACTCGCCTTCGCCGGCGACCAGACCCTCACCGACGAGGTGAAGGCCGCCGTCCTGATCGGCTCCCTCATCGCCGCCGTCTTCGCGAGCGTGATGCTCAAGCTCCGCGACCGCAAGTACAAGGCCCTCACCGACGCGGAGGAGCGCGACGAGGACCTCGACGGGATCCCGGACGTCTACGAGGCGGACAAGCCGGACTACCACCTGCGCATGGCGAAGATCTACGAGGCCAAGGCCGCGGAACACCGCCGCCGGGCGGAAGCCGCCGGAGCGGCCCCCGGAGCGGTCGCGGGGGCCGCGGGCTCCGCCGAAGGGGCCGAAGCGGCCAGCGCCGCCGCCACCGGGTCCCCCGCCGGAGGCGACCGTCCGGCATGATCTGACTGACGGAGGACAGCCGTCGCCGACAGACGAATGAGGGAGAGAGCGATGAGCGCAGTGGACCAAGGGGCGCAAGGAGCCGAGCGCACGCTCGGTCAGCTGGTCGCCTCGGCCACCGCCGAGATGTCCGCCCTGGTGCACGACGAGATCGCCCTCGCGAAGGCGGAACTGCGCCAGGACGTCAAGCGCGTGGGCATCGGTGCTACCGCCATCGGTATCGCCGGAGTGTTCGGAATCTTCTCGTTGCCGGTGCTGAGTTTCGCGGCCGCCTACGGGATCCACGCCCTCGGCCTCGGCCTCGCGTGGTCGTTCCTGATCGTCGGCGGAGCGTTCCTGCTGCTCGCGGGCCTGCTCGCGCTGATCGCAGTGTCGAAGTTCAAGAAGGTCAAGCCGCCGGAGCGCTCCATCGCCTCCGTCAAGCAGACCGCGGCCCTGGTCGGGACCGTCAAGCCGCATCCGCGGCCGGTCAGTGACAAGGCGGTGGGTGTGGCACGCTCGTCTTCATGACAGCGCCCACACCGGACCCCAGCAGCACCCCGCCCCCGGCTGCCTCGCCGGTGCGGATCGACGGCCCCTGGACCCACCGGGACGTCGCCGCCAACGGCGCCCGGTTCCACGTCGCCGAGCTGGGCGAGGGGCCGCTGGTGCTGCTCCTGCACGGCTTCCCGCAGTTCTGGTGGACCTGGCGCCACCAGCTGGTGGCGCTCGCCGACGCGGGCTACCGCGCGGTGGCGATGGACCTGCGCGGGGTGGGCGGCAGCGACCGCACCCCGCGCGGTTACGATCCGGCCAACCTCGCCCTCGACGTCACCGGGGTCATCCGCTCGCTGGGCGAGCCAGACGCCGCGCTCGTGGGGCACGACCTGGGCGGGTACCTCGCCTGGACCGCCGCCGTCATGCGGCCCAAGCTGGTGCGGCGCCTGGTCGTCTCCTCCATGCCGCATCCGCGCCGCTGGCGCTCGGCGATGCTGTCCGACGTCGGCCAGACCCGGGCCAGTGCGCACATCTGGGGCTTCCAGCGGCCGTTCATCCCCGAACGGCAGCTCGTCGCCGACGGGGGCGCGCTGGTCGGCGAGCTGATCCGCGCGTGGTCGGGGCCGCTGTCGCAGGGGGGCCCGGACGGCCGCGCGGAGGAGGAGGCCATCGACGCCTACCGGCGCGCGATGTGCATCCCGTCCACCGCGCACTGCTCGATCGAGCCCTACCGCTGGATGATGCGCTCCATGGCCCGGCCGGACGGGCTCCAGTTCAACCGCCGGATGAAGCGTCCGGTGCGGGTGCCGACGCTGCACGTACACGGCGCGCTCGACCCGGTGATGCGCACGCGCAGTGCGGCGGGGTCCGGGGAGTACGTCGAAGCCCCGTACCGGTGGCGGCTGTTCGACGGTCTCGGGCACTTCCCGCACGAGGAGGCCCCGGACGTCTTCTCGACGGAGCTGGTGAACTGGCTGGGGGACCCCGAACCCGACCGGTGACCGGCGGGAACACGTGTCCTACGCACGTTCACTTGCCCGCCGCATAGGCCAATTGGCCGACGCCCGGGCGATTACGGACCTTGGGCCACGGGCAGAGGTCCCGGTATGGGCTGGACGCACGACTACGGTGACACCGCACGCGAACGACGCTCGGCCGCCGCGCCGGGCACCCACGAGAGGGTCGGTCGACAAGGCCACGGCCACGACCCCCGGCTCGGAATTCCACTGATCCTGCGCCGCCGGGCCCGCTGGGTCTCGGCGCGCCTGCGCCATCCGCGCACGTAGACGACGCACACGTAGACGACGCACCCGAGGCGTACCACCACCCCACCCCACCCGATCCGTCCGCCCGCGCGGTGTGCGCGGTCCGCTCCCGCGGGCCGCGCACACCGCGTACGGCTCAGAGGGCGCAGCCCTGGCTGTCGATCCGGCGCTCGGCGCTCCGGCCGTTCCTGATGTCGTCGCGGACCTCGTCCGCCGTCAGGGCGTAGCCGGTGTTCGGGTCGTCGAGCGACTTCGCGAACACGACCCCGTACACCTTGCCGTCGGGCGTCAGCAGCGGGCCGCCCGAGTTGCCCTGGCGGACCGTCGCGTACAGCGAGTAGACGTCACGGCGGACGGTGCCCCGGTGGTAGATGTCCGGGCCGTTCGCATTGATCCGGCCCCGGACGCGGGCCGGGCGCACGTCGTAGGCGCCGTTCTCCGGGAACCCGGCGACGATCGCGTCGAACCCGCTCGCCGCGTCCTTCTCGGCGAATTCGAGCGGCGGCGCCTTCAGCTTGGGCACGTCCAGGACGGCGATGTCCCGCTCCCAGTCGTAGAGCACGACCTTGCCGTCGTACAGCTTGCCCTCGCCGCCGATCTGCACGGTCGGCTCGCCGACCCCGCCGACGACGTGCGCGTTCGTCATGACCTTGCCCGGCGCGAAGACGAAGCCGGAGCCCTCCAGCACCTTGCTGCAACTGGGCGCCGTGCCGACCACCTTGACGATGGATCGCTTCGCGCGCTCGACGACGGGGCTGCGGGCCAGCTCCGGGTCGGGCGGCTGCACCGCGGTGATCGGTTCGTTCGAGAACGGACTGAAGACCTGGGGGAAGCCGTTCTGCGCGAGGACGGAACTGAAGTCCGAGAACCAGGTGTTGGCCTGGTCGGGCAGCACCCGCGACACGCCGAGCAGCACCTTGGAGCCGCGAACCTCCTTGCCCAGCGTGGGAAGTGACGTCCCGGCGAGCGCGGAGCCGATCAGCCACGCCACCAGCAGCATGGCCATCACGTTCACCAGCGCGCCGCCGGTCGCGTCCACCACGCGCGCCGGTGACCAGGTGATGTAGCGGCGCAGCCGGTTGCCCAGGTGCGTGGTGAAGGCCTGGCCGATCGAGGCACAGACGATGACGACGACCACCGCGACCACGGCCATGGTGGTGGACACCTTGGCCTTGTCGTCCGTCACCTGGTCCCAGACGAGCGGGAGCAGGGACACGGCGATGAGACCGCCGCCCAGGAAGCCGGTCACCGACAGGATGCCGACGACGAACCCCTGGCGGTAGCCCACGATCGCGAACCACACGGCGGCGACCAGCAACAGGATGTCCAGCACGTTCACGTGGGCCACCGTCTCATGCGCGCCAGTCGAGGGGGACCTGGCGCGAGCGGTCCCACGGCTGCTCCCAGCCGGCGAAATGCAGGATCCGGTCGATCACTCCGGCCGTAAAACCCCAGACCAGAGCCGATGCGACCTGGAACGCGGGGCCCTGGTAGCCGCCCGGGTGGACGACGGTGACCCGGTGGGCCGGGTCCGTGAGATCCGCCACGGGAACCGTGAAGACCCGCGCGGTCTCCGCGAGGTCCACGGCCCCGACCGGGCTGGGCTCGCGCCACCAGCCGAGCACCGGGGTCACGACGAACTCGCTGACCGGGATGTAGAGCCGGGGCAGCACGCCGAAGAGCTGCACTCCGGCCGGATCCAGCCCGGTCTCCTCCTCGGCCTCGCGCAGGGCGGCCCGCAGCGGGCCGGTGGTCTGCGGGTCGCCGTCCTCGGGGTCGAGGGCGCCGCCCGGGAAGGACGGCTGGCCGGCGTGAGAGCGCAGCGCGGCGGCGCGCTCCATCAGGAGCAGTTCGGGGCCGCGCGGGCCCTCGCCGAAGAGCACCAGCACGGCGGACTGGCGGCCCGCGCCGTCCTCCGGGGGCAGGAAGCGGCTCAGCTGGGTCGGCCGGACGGTCCGGGCGGCCGAGACCACGGGGTCGAGCCAGCCGGGCAGCCCGCGCGTGCTGACCTCGATCCCGCCGGGCGCGCCGCCGCCGCCCCGGGCGGGTCCGGGGCCGGTGCGGGCCCGGGCTCCGGTGGTCAGGCTGTCGTCCTGCGTCCCGCGCGTCATAGGCACCCTTGCTCCCTGTACTTCCGGCATCCGGACAACGCGGTCCGTGGCCGGTTTCGTTCCTCGGAACACCTCGAAACCATCTCGGGCCATCCCGGGCATGTCAGGTCGTCGACACGTCCCGCGGCGTCACGACCCCGCGCCGAGCGGGGGCGCCGGGCGGCCCGGGTAGTCGGGGGGCGGACTCAGCCGCTGGCCCGGATACCCGCCCATCTCGTACTTCAGGAGCAGCTTCGCCTTCTCCGGGTCGGTCTCGCCCTCGCCGTACGCGGGGCAGAGCGGCGCGATCGGGCAGGCGCCGCAGGCGGGCTTGCGGGAGTGGCAGATCCGGCGGCCGTGGAAGACGACCCGGTGCGAGAGCATCGTCCACTCGCTCTTCGGGAAGATCGCGCAGATCTCCGCCTCGACCTTCTCCGGGTCCTCCTGCTCGGTCAGCTTCCAGCGGCGCACCAGGCGGCCGAAGTGGGTGTCGACGGTGATCCCCGGGACACCGAAGGCGTTGCCGAGGACCACGTTGGCGGTCTTGCGGCCGACGCCCGGCAGGGTGACCAGGTCTTCTATCCGGCCCGGCACCTCACCGCCGAAGTTGTCGCGCAGCGCGGCCGAGAGGCCGAGCAGCGACTTCGCCTTCGCCCGGAAGAACCCGGTCGGCCGGATGATCTGCTCCAGCTCCTCGGGCACGGCCGCCGCCATGTCCTCGGGGGTGGGGTAGGCGGCGAAGAGCGCCGGGGTGGTCTGGTTCACCCGCAGGTCGGTGGTCTGCGCGGACAGCACGGTCGCGACGAGCAGCTCGAAGGGATTGCGGAAGTCGAGTTCCGGATGGGCGTACGGATAGACCTCGGCCAGCTCGCGGTTGATGCGGCGGGCACGCCGGACCATGGCGAGGCGGGATTCCGCTTTGGCCCCCTTGGCCGCCTCGGCCGGCTTGGCCGCTCTCCCGGACGTCACCGCGGGCGCCGCCTTGGCCGCCTTCACCTTCGACGCCCCCGCGGCGGGTTTCTTGGCCGAAACTTTGCCCTTCGCGGGCGGCGACCCCTCCGGAGCGGCCCCGGACGGAGGCTGTTCGCCCACAGCAGAATTATGGGCCGCGGTCACATCCGCGGACCCCTTGGCCTGTGCTCTCACCGGCTTATTGGACACCCGGCCAGCCTAAGGCCGACGGCTGACACCCCGCCGGACCTCTGGTAACACCACTCCGATTGGCCTCCCACCGCACAGCACGCCCGTAAGTCCGGCATCCTTGTGACCTGAGTGACTGATCGCACTGTTTAACGCGTCCGGCAAAATGGGGGACGCAGGTCCCCCTGACGCCGGTCGACATAGGAGAGAGACTCGTGGACGACGTTCTGCGGCGCGCCCCGCTCTTCGCGGCGCTCGATGACGAGCAGGCCGCGGAGCTCCGCGCATCCATGGGCGAGGTGACCCTCGCCCGCGGTGACGCCCTGTTCCACGAGGGCGACCCCGGCGACCGCCTGTATGTGGTGACCGAGGGCAAGGTGAAGCTGCACCGCACCTCGCCCGACGGGCGCGAGAACATGCTGGCCGTGCTCGGCCCCGGCGAGCTGATCGGTGAGCTGTCCCTCTTCGACCCGGGCCCGCGCACCGCCACGGCGACCGCGCTGACCGAGGTCAAGCTGCTCGGCCTCGGCCACGGCGACCTCCAGCCCTGGCTGAACGCCCGCCCCGAGGTCGCGACCGCGCTGCTGCGCGCCGTCGCCCGCCGCCTGCGCAAGACCAACGACCAGATGTCCGACCTGGTCTTCTCCGACGTGCCGGGCCGCGTGGCCCGGGCGCTGCTGGACCTGTCGCGCCGCTTCGGCGTGCAGTCCGAAGAGGGCATCCACGTCGTGCACGACCTGACGCAGGAGGAGCTGGCCCAGCTCGTCGGCGCCTCCCGCGAGACCGTGAACAAGGCGCTCGCCGACTTCGCCGGCCGCGGCTGGCTGCGCCTCGAAGCGCGCGCCGTCATCCTGCTGGACGTGGAGCGGCTGGCGAAGCGCTCGCGCTGACGCCCGCCCTCGTCCCACGGCGCCCCCGCGGGCGCCCGGCGACACCGTGAAGGGGGTTCCGCCCACGGGCGGGACCCCCTTCCGCATGCCCCGCCCCCGCCGGTCCCCGGGCCGCGGTGCCACAGTGGTTCCCATGGGACACAGAGGGCTGGACCCCCAGGGGTTCATCGCGCGCGAAGGTTCCCTCGGGCGGGTGCCCGCGCCCTTCCGCGAGGTGGTCGCCGCCGCCCGGACGCGGATCGCCGAGGCGTACGGGCCGCGGCTGCACAGCGCCTACCTGTACGGGTCCGTGCCGCGCGGCACCGCCCGGCCCGGCCGCTCCGGCCTCGACCTCCTGGTCGCCCTGCACCGCGAGCCCGCCGGCGAGGACCGGGACACCGCCGAGGTGCTCGTCCGCGGGCTCGACCTGGACTTCGCGCGGGCGGGCGGGGTGATCCGCGGCGCGGGGATCCTGCTCCACGGCAAGGAGACCCTGCTCGGCGAGGCGCAGCGGTACGAACTGGGGTGGTTCCTCGCCTGCCTGTGCACCCCGCTGCTCGGTGCGGACCTGGCCGAGCACCTGCCGCGCTACCGCCCGGACGCCCGGCTCGCCCGGGAGACCAGCGGCGACCTGGAGGACGTACTCGCCACCGCGCGCGAACGGGCCGCGGCGGCGCGGACGGACGCGGAGCTGCGGGAGCTGAATCGTTTCCTCGCTCGGCGTCTCGTGCGCACCGGATTCACCCTGGTCATGCCCCGGTGGGGCGGCTGGACCAGCGACCTGGCCGAATCCGCCGAGATCTTCGCCCGGTACCACCCCGAGCGCGCGGACCAGATGCGGGCGGCGGCGGCCGAAGGCCTGGACCCGGGCGCCGACCGGGGCGTCCTCTGGGCCCACCTGGAGGACCTGGGACCGTGGCTCGCCGCGGAGCACACCGCCCGGCACGGCCGCCGCGGCCCGCGGCGGGCCGGGGAAGTCTTCTAGAGGTCCCGCCCGGTCGGCCGGACGTCGCACCCTCAGGCGTACGTTTCCGGGCCGCCCGGGATCAGGCCGTGCTCCCGCAGGTACTCCAGCTGGGCCCGTACGGACCACTCCGCGGCCGGCCACAGCGAGCGGTCCACATCCGCGTACACGTGCGCCACGACCTCCTCGGGGGTCGCGAGCCCGTTCTCGACGGCCGTCTCGACCTGGGCGAGCCGGTGCGCGCGGTGGGCGAGGTAGTACTCCACCGCGCCCTGGGCGTCCTCCAGGACCGGCCCGTGGCCCGGCAGGACCGTACGCACCCCGTCGTCCACGGTCAGGGAGCGCAGCCGGCGCAGCGAGTCGAGGTAGTCGCCGAGGCGGCCGTCGGGGTGGGCCACCACCGTGGTGCCGCGGCCGAGGACGGTGTCCCCGGTCAGCACCGCGCCGTCGGCCGGGAGGTGGAAGCAGAGCGAGTCGCCGGTGTGGCCCGGGGTCGGCACGACCAGCAGCTCCAGACCTCCGACCCGGATCACGTCGCCGCCCGCCAGCCCCTCGTCGCCGAGGCGGAGCGCGGGGTCCAGGGCGCGCACCTTCGTGCCGGTCAGCTCGGCGAAGCGGCCCGCGCCCTCGGCGTGGTCGACGTGGCCGTGCGTGAGCAGGGTCAGCGCGACCCGCTTGCCCGCCGCCTCGGCGGTCGCGATCACGTTCCGCAGGTGGCCCTCGTCCAGCGGGCCGGGGTCGACGACCACCGCGAGGTCGGAGTCCGGTTCGGAGACCAGCCAGGTGTTGGTGCCGTCCAGGGTCATCGCGGAGGCGTTGGGGGCCAGGACGTTGACCGCGCGGGCGGTGGCGGGACCGGAGACGACGGTTCCGCGCGGCTGGCCGGGCAGGGCGGCGGCGTCGGTCACGGCGCGTCCCCCTGCCGGACCCGCTTGGTGAACTCGTCGTGGCCCGGCCAGCTGAGCACCACCTCGCCGCCCTCCAGCACGGCCCGGGCCAGCACCGGGGCCAGGTCCTGTCCCGATGCGGCGGCGAGCGCCTGCGCGGCGCTCCCGTACGGCTCCAGCGAACGCAGGGTGGAAATGGTCGGCGGCATCATCAGCAGCTCGCCCTTGTCGTAGCCCGCGGCGGCCTCGGACGGGCGGATCCACACGGTCCGGTCGGCCTCCGTGGAGGCGTTCCGGGTGCGCTGCCCGGCCGGGAGGGCGGCCACGAAGAACCAGGTGTCGTAGCGGCGCGGCTCGAACTCCGGCGTGATCCAGCGCGCCCAGGCGCCGAGCAGGTCGGAGCGCAGCAGCAGGCCCCTGCGGTCCAGGAACTCGGCGAAGGACAGCTCACGGGCGACCAGGGCGCGCCGGTCGGCCTCCCAGTCGTCGCCGGTGGTGTCGCCGACGACCGTGCCGGGGCTCTCGCCCGCGAGCAGCACCCCGGCCTCCTCGAAGGTCTCGCGGACCGCGCCGCAGAGGATCGCCTGGGCGGTCGCCGGGTCCGTCCCCATCCGGGCGGCCCAGTCGGACAGCGCCGGGCCCGCCCAGCCGATGCGGTGGTCCTCGTCGCGGGGATCGACACCGCCGCCGGGATAGGCGTACGCGCCCCCGGCGAAGGCCATCGAGGTGCGGCGGCGCAGCATGTGCACCGCGGGACCGGCGCCGCTTCCGCTCTCGTCGTCGCGCAGCAGCATGACGGTGGCCGCGCGCCGGGGCGCCACGGGGGTCAGGGTCCCGTCGGCGAGGGCGCGGATGCGGTCGGGCCACTCGGGCGGGTACCACTGGCCGCCGGGGGCGGGGGGCACGCTGGGCGACTGGCCGTGCGGATCATTCGGCATGGCGGGATGCTACGGGTAACCGGCGGGATGTTCGAGGGCCCCCGCCCCTCCCCGCAGGGGGAGCGGCGGGGGCCGGTACGGCTAGACCTCGTCCGGGGTCAGTTCCACCAGGATCTCGACCTCGACGGGCGCGTCCAGCGGCAGCACCGCGACGCCGACCGCGCTGCGCGCGTGCACGCCGCGCTCGCCGAGCACCTCGCCCAGCAGCTCGCTCGCGCCGTTGAGCACGCCCGGCTGCCCGGTGAAGTCGGGGGCGGAGGCGATGAAGCCGACGACCTTCACCACGCGCGCGATCCGGTCGAGGTCACCCACGACGGACTTCACGGCGGCCAGCGCGTTCAGCGCGCAGATCGCGGCCAGTTCCTTGGCCTGCTCGGCCGAGACCTCGGCGCCGACCTTGCCGGTGACCGGCATGCTGCCCTTCACCATCGGCAGCTGGCCCGCGGTGTACACGTGGGCGCCCGAGCGCACGGCGGGCTGGTAGGCGGCCAGCGGCGGGACGACCTCGGGCAGCGTCAGGCCCAGCTCGGCCAGCCTGGCCTCGACGGCTCCGGCGGTCATGCCTTCTCCCGCTTGAGGTAGGCGACGAGCTGCTCGGGGTTGTTCGGGCCGGGCACGACCTGGACGAGCTCCCAGCCGTCCTCGCCCCAGGTGTCCAGGATCTGCTTGGTGGCGTGGACCAGCAGCGGGACGGTCGCATATTCGAACTTCTTGGTCATGGGAGCGAGCGTAGTGCCTGTCCCGGGGGGTGACGCGCGGCCCGTCCCCCGGCCCGTCCCGGCCCCCGCCGCCCACGCCACCGCCGCCGAGGAATTAGGCTCGGTCGCTGTGAGCAGGCTCCAGGTGGTCAGCGGCAAGGGCGGCACCGGAAAGACCACGGTCGCCGCGGCATTCGCGCTCGCCCTCGCACGTGAGGGCGGACGCACGCTTCTGGTGGAGGTGGAGGGCAGGCAGGGGATCGCGCAGCTCTTCGGCGCGGAGGCGCTCCCGTACGAGGAGCGCAAGATCGCCGTCGCGCCGGGCGGCGGTGAGGTGTTCGGGCTCGCGATCGACGCGGAGCGGGCCCTGCTGGACTACCTCCAGATGTTCTATAAGCTCGGCTCGGCCGGGCGCGCCCTGAAGAAGCTGGGCGCCATCGACTTCGCGACGACGATCGCGCCGGGGCTGCGGGACGTGCTGCTCACCGGCAAGGCGTGCGAGGCGGTGCGGCGCAAGGACAAGGCGGGCCGGTTCGTCTACGACCACGTGGTGATGGACGCGCCGCCGACCGGGCGGATCACCCGCTTCCTGAACGTCAACGACGAGGTGGCGGGGCTGGCCCGGTTCGGGCCGATCCACAACCAGGCCCAGGCCGTCATGAAGGTGCTGAAGTCCCCCGAGACGGCCGTGCACCTGGTGACGCTGCTGGAGGAGATGCCCGTCCAGGAGACCGCGGACGGAATCGCCGAACTGCGCGCCGCCGGGCTGCCGGTCGGCCGGGTCGTCGTCAACATGATGCGGCCGCACCACCTGGACGGCGGAACCCTGCGGGCCGCCGCCGGAGAGCGCCGCGCCGAACTCGCGCGGTCGCTGTCCCGGGCCGGGCTGGGCGGCGCGCGGCGCGGCGGCCTGGCGGAGCGGCTGCTGGACCCGCTGCTGGAGCAGGCCGAGGAGCACGCGGGCCGGGTGGAGCTGGAGCGGGAGCAGCGGGCGGTGCTGGAGGGGCTGGACGTACCGGCGTACGAACTCCCCCTGCTCGGCGCGGGGATGGACCTGGCCGGGCTGTACGAGCTGGCGACGGAACTCCGCAAGCAGGTGGGGACCGAATGAGCGAGAACCTGGGGAGCGCGGGGACCATGGGCCTGGACACTCCGCCGCGGCTGGCGGTCGACGCGCTGCTCGACGACCCCGGTACGCGGATCATCGTCTGCTGCGGTTCGGGCGGCGTCGGCAAGACCACGACGGCCGCGGCGCTCGGCGTACGGGCGGCGGAGCGCGGGCGCACGGTGGTCGTCCTGACCATCGACCCGGCGCGCAGGCTGGCCCAGTCGCTGGGCATCGACTCCCTCGACAACACCCCGCGGCGGGTGGCGGAGGTGGGCGCGGCGGACGGCGCGCCGGGGGCCAGCGGCGAACTGCACGCGATGATGCTGGACATGAAGCGGACCTTCGACGAGATCGTCGAGGGGCACGCGGACGGCGAGCGGGCCAGGGCCATCCTGGACAACCCCTTCTACCAGTCCCTGTCGGCCGGGTTCGCGGGCACGCAGGAGTACATGGCGATGGAGAAGCTCGGGCAGCTGCGCGCCCGGGACGACTGGGACCTGATCATCGTGGACACCCCGCCGAGCCGGTCGGCGCTGGACTTCCTGGACGCGCCGAAGCGGCTGGGGTCTTTCCTGGACGGGAAGTTCATCCGGGTCCTGATGGCTCCGGCGAAGGTCGGCGGCCGGGCGGGGATGAAGTTCCTCAATGTCGGCATGTCGATGATGACCGGCACGCTCAGCAAGTTGATGGGGGCCTCGCTGCTGAAGGACGTGCAGACCTTCGTCGCGGCGATGGACACGATGTTCGGCGGCTTCCGGACCCGCGCGGACGCGACGTACCGGCTGCTCCAGGCGCCCGGTACGGCCTTCCTCGTGGTCGCGGCGCCGGAACCGGACGCGGTGCGCGAGGCGGCGTACTTCGTGGAGCGGCTGGCCGCGGAACGGATGCCGCTGGCCGGGCTCGTACTGAACCGGGTGCACGGCAGCGGGGCCGACCAGCTGTCGGCGGAGCGGGCGTTGGCCGCCGCAGAGAATCTTGAAGAGGGCGGCATTGTCGATCAGGAGGCCGGGAAAGCTGGACATCGTGGCTCCGCCGCGGAGGGCTCCCCCACCCCTGCCGGCCCTGCCGAAAGCACGGAAAGCACCGAAGGAACCGGAAGTACCGACAGCACCGGCACGACTCCGGACGACGACGACGTCACGGCGGACGAGATCACCGCCGGGCTCCTGCGCCTGCACGCCGAGCGCATGCAGGTGATCGCGCGCGAACGGCGCACACGTGATCGGTTCACCTCGCTGCACCCCGAGGTGGCGGTGGCCGAAGTGGCCGCCCTGCCCGGCGATGTGCACGACCTCGCCGGGCTGCGGGCCATCGGAGAGCGGCTCGCGGCCGGGGTGCCG
This sequence comes from Streptomyces sp. NPDC043876, assembly GCF_056435825.1. Lineage (NCBI taxonomy): Bacteria > Bacillati > Actinomycetota > Actinomycetes > Kitasatosporales > Streptomycetaceae > Streptomyces > Streptomyces sp. NPDC043876. The sequence goes on from NZ_JBWKDV010000023.1 coordinate 31,884, forward strand.
GCCGGAGCGTAGACGGGCTGCGCGGGGGTCTACCCGGCTGCCGCGTACGTCTCGAACCGAAGATCAACCTCCCCCTCGACATCCACGGTGAGGATGCCCGTACTGCGCTCGTACTCCGTACGGGCGGTTTCGAGCAGCCGTCGCCACGAGGTGACGGTGGGGCGCCTGCGCAGCAGTGCGCGCCGCTCCCGCTCGGTCATTCCGCCCCACACGCCGAACTCCACGCGATTGTCGAGCGCATCGGCCAGGCATTCGGTCCGCACCGGACATCCGGTGCACACCGCCTTGGCCCTGTTCTGTGCCGCTCCTTGAACGAACAGTTCATCCGGATCGGTAGTGCGGCAGGCTGCCTGCGCACTCCAGTCGGTAACCCAGCCCATCCCGGCGCCGTCCTCTCCCGAATCGAGGCTCCCCCACGGCGGTAGCGGCATATTCACCGCTGCCAGTTGAGGACGTTACGGAAGGTGGACAGAGTGCAACACCCCCGTCGGGCCCAATCTTGAATGGTCCGAACGGACTATGGGTAAGCGGCAGATCACCCGACGGAGTGATCGGACGACATGCCCGACCATTCCGGCAATTCGGGTGAATCGGCGGTAGGCCACCCGGAAGAGGGGCGAGATTCGGACACGAGTTCACCCCATTCGGGAAGGGTGAAAATCGAGCCGCGGGGTTGATGTCGCGCCACACTGCTGTGACAGTTGTTGCCAGCTTAGGCCAAGGCATTCGCGTGTGTCCGGCGAATGAGAACGTAGGCTGCCCTCCATGGGAAAGAAGCGCTCAAGCGGAGGGCTCTCGGGGAGCCAACAGGCCGCCAGGTTCCTCGGTGTGTCCGTTCTCTCCGGAGTCGTGCTCGCCGGCATCGCGATCCCCGGCGCGGGCGCGCTGGGCCTCGCGGCCAAGGGCACGGTCGAGGGATTCGACGAGATCCCGGCCAATCTGAAGACACCGCCGCTGAGTCAGCGCACCACGATTCTGGACGCAGAGGGTGGCTTGATCGCCACTGTCTATTCACGGGACCGCCAGGTCGTCCCGCTCACCGCGATCTCGCCCTACATGCAGAAGGCGATCGTCGCGATCGAGGACTCGCGTTTCTACGAACACGGCGCGGTGGACCTCAAGGGCATCCTGCGCGCCGTGAACCGCAACGCGCAGGAGGGCGGCGCCGCACAGGGCGCCTCCACGCTCACGCAGCAGTACGTGAAGAACGTCTTCGTCGAAGAGGCCGGCGACGACGAGAGCAAGGTGCGCGAGGCACAGGAGAAGAGCCTCGGCCGCAAGATCCGCGAGCTGAAGTACTCGATCCAGGTCGAGGAGGAACTCGGGAAGAAGAAGATCCTCGAGAACTACCTCAACATCACGTACTTCGGCCAGCAGGCGTACGGGATCGAGTCGGCGGCGCAGCGCTACTTCAGCAAGCCCGCCAAGGACCTCGCCCTGGACGAGGCCGCGCTGCTCGCGGGCATCGTCCAGTCGCCGAGCCGCTTCGACCCGGTCAACGACTCGGCCGAGTCCATGAAGCGCCGCAACGTCGTCCTCCAGCGGATGGCCGACATGAAGGACGTCTCCCAGGCGGAGGCGGACGCCGCGAAGGCCAAGCCGGTCACCCTGAAGGTGACCCGGCCGAAGAACGGCTGCATCACCGCCGTCAAGGGCGCGGGCTTCTTCTGCGACTACGTGCGCAACACCTTCCTGTCCGACCCGGTCTTCGGCAAGACCCGCGAGGAGCGGGCGAAGGTCTGGAACCAGGGCGGCCTGACCGTACGGACCACGCTGGACCCGCAGTCGCAGGAGGCGGCCAACGCCTCGATCAAGGAGCACGTCTACGCGGACGACTCGATCGCGACGGCCGTGACCATGGTCCAGCCGGGCACCGGCCGGGTGCTGGCGATGGGGCAGTCCAAGCCGTACGGCTTCGGGAAGAACGAGACGCAGATCAACTACTCCGTGGACAAGCGGATGGGCGGCTCCAACTTCGGCTTCCAGACGGGCTCCACCTTCAAGCCGTTCATCGCGGCCGCCGCGCTGGAGCGCGGGATGCAGCCGTCGAAGGTGTACCCGGCGCCGTACGAGATCGACTACCCGAGCCCGATCGCGCGCTGCGACGGCACGAACTACATCAACGAGCGCGACCCCAAGACCAGGAAGTACGAGAAGGCGCAGAACGAGACCGAGGACGAGTTCGGCCCGTACCCGCTGCGGACGGCGATGGAGAAGTCCATCAACACGTACTTCGTCCAGATGATCGGCGAGGTCGGGCTCTGCCCGGTGACCGAGATGACGCAGAAGCTGAACGTCGTCCCGGCCAGCGGCGAGAAGCTCCCCGAGTCCCCGTCCATCGCGCTCGGTTCCGCCGAGATGTCCCCGCTGACGATGGCCAACGCCTACGCCGCCTTCGCCAACCGGGGCGTGTACTGCACCCCCGTCGCGATCGAGGCGATCACGGACTCGCACAACAAGGCGCTCCAGGTGCCGAAGTCCAAGTGCGACCAGGCCATGTCGGAGACGACCGCCGACACCATCAACACCCTGCTGCGCGGGGTGGTCGACTCCGGTACCGGTGAGAAGGCCGGACTGTCCGACCGCGACAGCGCGGGCAAGACGGGTACCACCGACAGCCGCTACAACGCCTGGTTCGTCGGCTACACCCCGAACATGTCCGGTGCGGTGTGGGTCGGTTCGGGCGGTGCCAAGAAGATCTCGATGGAGGACATCACCATCGGCGGGCAGTACTACCCGAAGGTCTTCGGTGGTGGCCTGCCCGGCCCGATCTGGAAGGACGCCGTCTCGGGCGCGCTGTCCGGGCGCGAGTCCCCGATGTTCGCCACGGTCACCATCCCGGACGCCGGCAACCCGTCGGGCGGCAGCCGTGCCAACCCGACCCCGCCGAACCCGAACAAGCCGGGCCGCGGCAAGCCCGGGAAGCCGGGCGGCGACGGCAAGCCGGGTGACGGCAGGCCGGCCGGCCAGGCGCTCACGGGCGCGACCACCGGCGACCCGGGGTTCCCCGGCACCCCCGACCCCGGGATCAGCCTCCCGGCGGGCATCCTGGGCGAGCCGACGGGCCGCCGGCCGTAGCCGGCGCGTAGGGACGGAAGACGGAGGGCCCCGGTCGCATCGGCGACCGGGGCCCTCCTCGTGTTGCGTGGCGGGTTTCCCCGGCGTGTTCCGTGGCGGGTTTCCCCTGCGTCAGGAGAGGTGCTTCTTGACGGTGGCGGCGACGCGGCCGCCCTCCGCCAGCCCGGCGACCTTCGGGTTCACGATCTTCATGACGGCGCCCATCGCCCGCGGCCCCTCGGCGCCCGCCGCCCGGGCCTCCTCGACGGCCGCGACCACGATCGCGGTCAGCTCGTCGTCACCGAGCTGCTTGGGGAGGTAGGCGTCGAGCACCTCGCCCTCCGCCAGCTCGCGCGCGGCCTGCTCGCTGCGGCCGCCCTGGGCGAAGGCCTCGGCGGCCTCGCGGCGCTTCTTCGCCTCCTTGGCGATCACCTTGAGGACGTCGTCGTCGGAGAGTTCGCGCGCTTCCTTGCCCGCGACCTCCTCCTTGGTGATGGCGGTGAGGGTCAGGCGCAGCGTGGCCGAACGGAGTTCGTCGCGCGCCTTGATGGCAACGGTGAGGTCTTCCCTGAGCTTGGCCTTGAGCGTGGTCATGGGTCGAGTCTGCCAGGTGAGGGGGCGTCGGCGCCCACCGGTTTCACCGGTCTGAGACGATGGGGCCATGCGCGCGCGTTACGGAATCCCCCTGAAGGTCACCGCCGGCATCGCCGCGGCCGGAGCAGCCGGGGTGGCCTACGCCGCCGGTTTCGAGGCCCGGTCGTTCCGGCTGCGCCGGGTGACCGTCCCGGTGCTCCCCCGGGGGATGCGGCCCCTGCGGGTCCTCCAGGTGTCCGACATCCACATGGTGTGCGGGCAGCGCAAGAAGCGCGCCTGGCTCCAGTCCCTGGCGGGGCTGCGGCCCGACTTCGTGATCAACACCGGCGACAACCTCTCGGACACCGACGGGGTGCCGGAGGTGCTGGACGCGCTGGGCCCCCTGATGGAGTTCCCGGGCGCGTACGTCTTCGGCTCGAACGACTACTACGGGCCGCGGCTGCGCAATCCGGGGCGCTACCTGATCGAGAAGGTCCAGGGCCGGCACGGGCTGAACGGCAACAAGCCGGTCGTCGGCGCCGTCCACAACCCGTGGGAGGACCTGCGGGACGCCTTCGACGGGGCCGGGTGGCTGAACCTCACCAACACCCGGGCGCGGATGAAGCTGGACGGGCTGGAGCTGGCCTTCACCGGCCTGGACGACCCGCACATCAAGCGGGACCGCTACGAACGGGTGGCCGGCGGTCCGGAGGCGGACGCCGACTTCTCGCTCGCCGTCGTGCACGCCCCGTACCTGCGCACGCTGGAGGCCTTCACGGCGGACGGCTACCCGCTGATCCTCGCGGGCCACACCCACGGCGGGCAGCTGTGCGTCCCCTTCTACGGGGCCCTGGTCACCAACTGCGACCTGGACACGAAGCGGGTCAAGGGGCTCTCCACGCACGAGGCCGCCGGGCACCGCTCGTACCTGCACGTCTCCGCGGGCTGCGGCCAGAACCGGTTCACCCCGGTCCGCTTCGCCTGCCCGCCGGAGGCGACCCTGCTCACCCTGACCCCGGCGCCCTGAGCCGCGGGCACCCCGGGGCTCCGCCCCGGCCCCGGCCCCGCGAAAACCGGATTTCGTCTCCGGCCGACGGTCCGCTAAAGTAATCGATGTCGCCAGGGCAGCAACATCGCCAAGGCGGCGATCGGGGTGTAGCGCAGCTTGGCAGCGCGCTTCGTTCGGGACGAAGAGGTCGTGGGTTCAAATCCCGCCACCCCGACTTCGTAAGACCAGGTCAAAAGGCCACCTACGAGTTCTCGTAGGTGGCCTTTTGCGTTGTGCGTGACGATCTGCGTGACTACGCCTCCGGACCTGCCCGGAAGATGTCGTCCATGACGACCGCACCGGTCTGGATCACCGGGCGGATCTGCTTCCGGTAGACCTCTTCGGTGACGGCCGTACCCGAGTGGCCCACCAGCCGGGAGATCTCTTCGATCGGGACGCCGCTGTCCGAGAGCAGCGAGACGAAGCTGTGCCGCAGCTCGCGCGGGGTCCATTCCTTCGCTTCCACTCCCCCGGCGCCGGCGATGGCCTGTCGGAAGGCTCGCCGGACGTTGGTGGAGTCCAGAGCCGTGCCGACGGCGGACGAGAAGACGAGCCCGTTCTCCACCCAGTCATCCCCGGCCGCCAGGCGGTCCCACCCCTGGTCCTCGAACTGCTGCCCGAGCGCTTCCACGCAGCGGGCGGGCAGCGCGATGGTCCGACGGGACTTCTTGGTCTTGGTGTCCCCACCCGTTCGGACGGACCTCCACACCGCGATGTGGGCCGGTACCGGCGGCGTCGCCCGCGTGTCCTCCTTGAGGAACACGTGGTCCCAGGTCAGCGCTCGCAGCTCCTCCGTACGGGCCCCGGTCAGCAGGGCCAGCACGATGTACGCATGTGCCGACGTACCCGCCGCGGCCTTGAGCACCGCTTCCGCCTGAGCGAGGGTGAGCGCTTTCGACAGGCGTCCCGGCTGTCCGGCAGGAACCGCGCACAGTTCGACGATGTTCCGCTTCACCTTGTCCCGGACCATGGCCCGCTTGACCGAACGGTTCAGGCAGGAGTGCACGGCCTGGAGGGTTCGGGTGCTCAGCGTCCCGGCCTTCTGGGCGAGCCACCGGTCCACGTCCTCACCGCTCAGCTCGCGGAGCTTGCGCGCGCCGAGGGCGGGGATGACGTGGTTGCGGCTGAGCGAGGTGCAGGTGTTGACGGTGCCCGTGTCCCGTCCGGCCAGCCCGTACATCAGCCAGTCGTTCACGGCGTTCTCCACCGTGTAGTTGGTGGGCGCGATGGCGAGGCCGTCCTCATGGTCCCGTAGGACCTCCTTGAGCTTGGCCTTCGCCTCGGTCTTGGTCCTGCCGCTGCCGCGCTTCACGAGCCGCTTCCCGCTCGGGTCGTAGCCGAGGCTGACGGACGCGATCCAGCGTTGGCGCTTCTCGTCCCAGTGCAGGCCACCGTCTCCGCGGCTCCGGCGGGCGGTCATCGGGCCACACCCGCTTCGTGCTCCAGGAGGGCCACGTAGTCGGTGATGGCGGAGGCCGGGACGAGGCGGGTGCGCCCTTCCTTGACCGTCCGCAGGCGGCCCGTGCGGATCAGCTCGTAGATGACCGTCCGGCTCAACCTCAACACGGTCGTGGCTTCGCCGATCCGATAGAGCGCCGGTGCCATGGCTTCGCCGCCGTGGTGGCTCAGGACGGTCATCGTTCCCCCTCGTGTTCTGCGGTCAGGTCGGCGAGTGCTTCGCGGGCGGTCCGGCGGTTGAGCTGGATGCCGCTGGCGATGGTGGCGGCAAGGATCGATTCGCCGGGGGTGTGTCCGTGGCCGGCGTACTGCCAGGAGCCGAGGACGCGGACGGTGTCCGGCTCGATGTCATCCAGCCCGCGGGCTTCGCGTTCCTGGGCGGCGCGGTAGTCGGCGCGGGTCTGGCGCAGGGCCCCGAGGGTGGTGGAGTAGTGGCGTGACTTGGTGGAGAAGTGGCCGCGGAAGCCGAGCATGTGGGACCAGGCGGCGAGGCGGCGGTCCGGGTAGAGCGGGTCGAGGTCGAGGCAGGCCTCGATGAGGCGGGCCGTGTGGTCGGGGACGTCGAGAAGCAATAAGGCTTCGCGGTTGCCGATGCGGCGGTCGAGGGTGCCGGTGTTCTCCGCGGCCTTCGTGGCGTACTTGGCGACGTACGAGGCGACGGCCTGCTCGGTGATGTCGGAGCCGTCCCCGAAGGCCTTGATGGGGCGGACGTCGAGTTGGGCGCCCCAGCGGAAGGTGCGGGCGGGCTGGTCTGCGGAGGCCGTGACCGTGATCGAGGTGTACGAGTGGGCGACGGCGGCCCGGATCGAGCGGTCGAGAAGCGCCGTGCTGGCCCAGGTGGGCGGCGGGGAGGCCGGGCCGGTGGGGCCGTCGATCCGGATCACGGTGTGGAAGTGGATGGCGCCGCGCTTCTGGAACTCGGCGACCTTGCCGAAGGAGATCCGCGCTTCCGCCCTCAGCTCGCGTTGGGTGAGACCTGCGGAGGCGGCGATCTCGCGGCGGAGGCGGGTGGTGAAGCGCTGCCAGAGTTGGCCGGCGTGGTTGTTGAAGAGGACGGCGGCAGCGTAGTCGTAGGTGATGGGGTCGAGGGCGGTGCCGAGTTCGGGCGCCTTCTCCTGGTGGTGGTTGCCGCAGCGGCAGGGACGGCCGGCGGGGCGGTTGTGGACCGGGCCGAAGGAGGGGGCGGTGAGGGTGGCGAAGACGCGGGGGTGTTCGCGGACCGTGGCGGGGATGTCGCGGCGGTCGTCGCCCGCCAGTCCGGCGCGGATCAGGTGGTACGTGTCGCCGGAGTACGTCCACGCGCAGGCGGGGCAGCGGGACGCGCGGCGGTTGCCGCACGCGATGCGGAGGCGTGCGCCGGGTTCGTCGGCGGTGGAGTAGCGGTGCAGGATCTCGCCGGAGGTCTTGTCCTTGGCGATGGTCCACCCGGTGATGTGGATCGGGTCGGAGCAGCCGCCGGTGCGGCGGACCTGGTCCTCCCAGCGGCTGTATCCGGGAGCCCCGGCCACCCTCAGCATGTCGCCGAGGAGGGCGGGGTCCAAGCCGAGCTGGCCCGAGACCTGGCTCATGATGGTGTTTCCTTCCGGTTCTTCGGATCGGGCAGGAGCACGGCGCCGGGACGGCGGACACTTGGCGGTTGAGGCCGTCCCGGGGCCGGTCAGCGGCGCGTGAACTCCTGGCGCATGGCGCGGACGAGGAAGAGCAAGACGACGGCGGTGACGGACAGCGCGACGGCGGTGACCGCGACAGCCAGGAGCAGCGAGACAGCGACCGAGGCCAGCGCGAGGACTCCGGCGATTCCGCCGATCACGAGGACGACAGCCGTACCGGGCGACTGCTGGACCAGGCCGGCGAAGGCACTCGGGGACTTCATGGCTACGGGGGCCGGGCCGCCGTGTTCCGCGTGCTCGACGGGGACCGCGGTCGGGCGGATGGTCGCCGGGGTGTAGGCGTAGGTGTCGGGGTGGGGATACTTGGGCTTGAACATGGCCGTTCTCCTTCCGGGGCGGGTTACTTGTGGATCGCGGTGTCGATAGCCGGGGCGAGGAAGCTGTCCGCGAGGAGGAAGCCGCCGAGGAGGATCACGGCCACGAGCCACCAGGGCGGGCGGATGAGCTTGATCCCGAGGGCGCCGACGACGATCAGGGCGAACCAGAGCGGGACGTCCATGGGGTTTCCCTTCGGATCAGTTGACGCGGCAGCGGTGGGAGCGGGCGGCGAGCTGGGCGGCGGTCGAGGAGCTGTAGTCCGAGGACCAGCCGCAGCCGTCGGCGGTGCAGACGGCGGCGTCCTTGGTGCGGCCGCGCCGGTCGCGGTAGGCGCCGATCTGGACGGGGCCGATCTTCATGAGCGAGCGGAAGTTGATCCGGGCGGGCATGGGGTCTCCTGTCAGGCGAGCTGTTGGGGTGCTAGTTGGGCGGCGATGGCCTCTGCCAGCGGGGCCGGGACGCCGAGCCGGGCCCGCAACGTCTCGACGTCGATGTCCGAGCCGGTGCGCAGCCGGTGTTCGGCGGCGAGCTTCTGGGCGTGGGCGACGAGGGCGGGTGGTGCGGTGACAGTGGTAGCGGGAGGGACGGGAGCCGGGACGACCTGTACGTCGGGTTCTGCGTCCAGCTCGACCGCGGGCGGGGACACCGGGTCCGGGGCGGGTTCCGGCGAGCTAGGCGACGTAGGCCGGTGGACCAGGAGCGTGCCGCCGAGGAAGGCGAGCGCGGGCCATCCGGCCACGAGGATCCGTAGCCAGTCCGGGACGTCACGCAGGTCGAGAAGGCCGGCCGTCGCGACGTTCGCACCGAGCGAGGCCGCGAGGGCTACGGCGAACCAGGACCAGGCCGAGTGCGAGGGCTCTCCCGCATCTCGCAGACTCCGTAGGCGGTGCCAGGCGGCGACGAGGAGCAGATCCACGCTGACCGGGTAAGCCCAGGCCTTCCAGCCGTCCTGTCCGGCGGCTTCGGCGAGGTCGTGGAGGTGAGCGAAGGAGAGGGCGCCAGCAATGACGGCTTGGACGAGGACGGCATCCGGACGGACCAGGCGGGGCATGGTCTTCACCTCCTTTCGGGCTTTCAGGCATGGGGTGGGTAGGGAGCTGGCGCGATGAGGTCGCGCCGATCGGGTTGGCCACGTGCTTAGAAGGCACTTGCTCCAGCGGCCCACGGCTGGACCTTGCCGACGAGGACGCGGGCCGGAGGTTCGGGCCGGAAGGCGTCCAGTTCGGGGATCTCCGGGGTGCGGTGGGCGTGCTCGTTGCAGACGTTCACGGCCTGGCGGAGCGTGGTGTGCGGGGCCCGGATGCGGGACCAGCCGCCGGAGGAGTCGCCGGCCACGGCGGTGCCGGGACGGTCCTTGTCGATCTGGACGGCGGCGAGGACGGCGTCCGGGGAGATGTCCCCGAAGGCCATGTTCGCCGAGGTCTCGTCGTTCACGCGGTGGGCGGTCCGGCCGGTGAGCTGGGCGCGGAGCATGGTGATGCCCTTGCCGAGCTCGGAGCCGAAGCGTTGGCCGCAGATCTCCAGATGGATGCCTGCGGCCCGGCCGAGCTGGGCGAGGCGGACCAGGTCGGTGACGATCCGGTCCCGCCGTGCCTCCTCCGCCTTGTTCGCAGCGAGGGCGAGCTCCGCGACCTCGTCCACCAGGACCACGACGGGGACGGGACGTAGGTGGGCGGGCAGGTCCCAGATGTCGGCGGTGATCTCCGCGTCGGGCAAGGCGACGCTGATGCGTTGTTCGGCCCGGATGAGTTGGTAGACGCGATCCATGTACTGGACGAGCGCGGCCAGCAGTTCGGCCGCGGCGACCGGGTTGTCGGCCAGGGCGGTGAAGCGGCGGGCCAGCGGGAAGAGTTCGACGCCGTTCTTGCAGTCGATCCCGACGAGCGCGACGTTCTGCGGAGCGAGGCCGGCGACGAGGGTGCGCTGGTAGACGGACTTGCCGGACTTCGTGGCACCGACGTTCAGGGCGTGCGGGACCTGTCGGTAGTCGCGGTGGTGGACCTCCCCGTCCTCGCGCAGGGCCACCGGAACCCGCAGTGTCTCGGCGTGCGGGGCGATCGGCATGCGCACCCGCCTGAGTACGTCGTATCCGGTCATCCGTAGTTCGACAACACCGGAGCGGATCTCGCGGGAAACGACGTTGTGAAGGGCGAAGGAGTGCCGCAGCCGGTCCGAGGAGGCGGTGAAGTCGAATGCGTCCTGCCCGGACCGCAGTTTGAGGCGCAGGACCAGCCCAGTGGCGGTGGGCCTCAGCCACAAGATGCGGGGCGAACGAGCTTCGGGAACGGGGCGATCAGCGAACCGGGCGAGGGCCAGCCGCCACCGCGAAGGCGGAACGGTGAGCCCGCAGGCATCCATCACTGAGCGGTACCGGACCAGGACGCGGACCGTGGCGAGGCTGACCCCGAAGGTCATCCAGTACCAGGTGGGCCGCAGCCAACGCAGGACCAGCGCGAGCACGAGGACCAGCAGGACCGCCAGCAGCGTGCCCCATAAGGCGCTCATGGTCAGCCCGCCTTGGCCAGCGAGGTGACGGCGACGGCGCGGAAGCTGAGCCCGTGCCGCTTCTGACCGTTGAACTCGTTCTCCCACGGCCGGGCGACGAGGCCGGTCAGCGCGACCGGGGTGCCCGTGGTCAGGTCACCGGAGATGTCGGGCTCTGCCACGGTCACGGAGACGACCTCGGCGTTGCCGTTCATCACGAACAGCACGTCGACCGTCATGAGGCTGTTGCCGCTCTCGTTGTCGACGGCGACCTGACCCGTCTTTTTGTCCCGCATCTTGAGCTGCGGGGGCTGGGCGACCATCAGGGTCGCGCCGGTGGTGTCGACGGGGATCTGACGCACGAAAGATCACTCCTATGTAGAGGTGGAACTCCTGCACTCATGTACATGAGTTACATGAAGAAGAGTGCCCCACTCCTATACATGAGTCAACCCGCCGCGAAGAGAAACTCGCGGCGGGCTTTGGTGAGTTGAGCGAGCGTCAGTCTCGGGCGGGGATCCGGTACTCGAAGACGAACTGGTCAGCGGCCATGAGGGTGTCGCACACCTCCACCACCCGACCCTCCTCGGTGACGGCGTCACGGAGCAGGTGCACCACCGGAGCGCCGGGGGTCAGCGACAGCTCGATCGCTTCGGCCTTGGCGGCGGGCCGGGCCTGGAGGGTCTCCACGTACTCGGCGAAGACGTGGCCGTGATCCTCCAAGCGTGCGTAGATCCCACCGGGGCCGGGGTTCTCCGAGAACAGCTCCGGGATGTCCTTGACGACGTCCCACGGCAGGTACGACGTCGCCGTCTCCACCGGAGTCCCGTCCCGGAAGTAGAGCCGCCGCCGAGCCAGGACCTGAGTCCCCACGGTCACCCCGAGCCGCTCCGCGATCCCATCCGGCGCCTCCGTGGGCCCGATGAAGAGCACGCTCACCTTCGCCTCGGCACCGGACTGCGCGGACTCCGCGAGGTACGCCGCCCTACCCTCCTGCCGGTGCGTGCGCCGGAAACGGTCGGAGGACCGGTGCCGTACGGCAGGCCGGGCCTTCACGATCGACCCCTTGCCGTGCCGCGTCTCCACGAGCCCACTGGCCCGCACCTCCACCATGGCCTTGCGGATCGTCCCGCCGGCGACGCCGTAGCGCTCCACCAGCTCGGACTCACTCGGCACCATGTCGCCGGCCTTCAGCACACCGGCCCGGATCTGCTGGACGAGGTCGTCGGCGATCTGCACGTAGCGCGGCACGGCCCCTCGGCCACCTCCCACTGCGGTTCCCATAGTCCTTCTCTTCCTCCTATGCTCCTGTACATGAGTACGGGTTCCCCCCAGGCCAAGTCAACGCCACTGCACTCCGTGTCCGTAGCCGGGGCAGTGCTCCGCGAGGACGGCCGACTCCTGGCGATCCGACGAGCGGACAACGGGACTTGGGAACTGCCGGGCGGAGTCCTCGAACTCGCCGAATCCCCGGAAGCCGGCGTCCGCCGCGAGGTCCTGGAAGAGACGGGCATCGAGATCGAGGTGGACGAACTCACCGGGGTCTACAAGAACACCACGCGCGGCATCGTCGCCCTGGTCTTCCGCTGCAAGCCCGCGGGCGGCACGGAACGCACCTCGGAGGAATCGACCGCGGTCGCCTGGCTCACCCCGGAGGAGGTCTCGGCCCAGATGTCCGAGGTCTACGCGATCCGCCTCCTGGACGCCCTGGACCACGCGGGCCCCCACGTCCGCAGCCACGACGGCCACCAGCTCCTCACGGCATGACGCGCGAGGAAGCGCTCCACCTCGTCCAACAGCTCCTGGACGGCACCCTCAGCACCGAGCCCGAGGCCGAAGCCGCCCTGGAAGCCCTCCACGTGGGCCTGCGGTGCCCGCACATCGCGAACTACATCTACTGGGACTTCGACCCGGGCTTGACCGCTGAGAAGGTCGTCACGCGAGCCTTGGCGTACAGGCCGATCGCCCTCTAACTCAGGCCTGTGCGGTAAGACTTTCCCTACTTCATCAAGGGCGCTTCCGCCGCCAAGGCGGCGTCGCGCGCCCGTCGCCCCGGGCCTGCGCTCCTGTCTCCGCCCCGCTCCAGCCCGGACCGCCGGCCGCGCGCCTTTCGGCTGGGGGTTGAGTGGGGGACGTGCCAGGTCTGTCGTCTGCCGGTCAACGCCGATGCCTCCGGCGGGGGCGCTCAGGCTCCGGGATGGAGGGGCACCGCTTGCGGCCACCGGCCGTGGATGGCCGTGGTGGGGAACTCCCATCCCGTCTGCCGTCGACCCAGGCAAGCCGAGCAGACACGGCACCGGGCGTCCAGGTCGTTCGTCCAGTTGGGCGCTCCACCAGGACGCCCGGCACCGCGCCCGCTCCACATACGTGTGGGCCGACGGCAGACGGGATGGGAGTTGGGGGGGCGCGCCATGATGGTCAGACCGCTCCGCAAACCTCGATCGTCAGCTGGTCGATTGGTGGGGCCATGGCGGTGTCCATCCGGCACTGCGACATAGATCAACAAACGGGTTGTCGATCTCCGCGAACGACGGGTGAGTATATATGTCGGTGATCCGCATTCCCAGAAACTGCATTCTCGTCACTTGAGTGTCGGGATGCCCGATGTCGCGCCGAGCGGAAATTACAAAATCTGCGTAGAGCCGCATCAGAATTATCGGTGGTGGCGAACTATAGCTCGCCTGCATGAAGTTATGGAACGCCCCCACGGCCTCACCCGACCCGTAGATTGCAACCCACGTGGCGAAGTCAGAAACACTGGCCCTAAAAATCTCCTGATCAACAGTCCGCTGATTCATAAAATCTTTTAGCAGATTGATCATCGGCTTATAGGTGTCGTACTTCCTCTCCGATATCCTCGCTTCCAAGTCCCGGATTTTCTGGGCCTCAAGCTCGGACTTCTTGGCCACCCTGGCCGAACGCGCAGCGATTACGGCCGCAATGATGGCCGCGATTGCGGCGATTCCTGCGGCCACGATGGGGGCCGTCCAGCTTGCACCATCTGGCTGGGTTGCAGCCAGCCCCCAGTACGTTCCCACCATGATCTCCTTAGGTCTCACCCTCAGCCGGGTTAGGCGAGAGTGTCAGGTCGACTCAACGCTTGCCTCACCATGACCTCTTCCCCGCCTGCAACCACGGCTACGACCCCCGCGACTACGCGGGCTGACCGTCCGAGGGCCCCGGCAGGAGTCGGGGCCCGAAGGGCTGGCCGTGCAGCAGCGTCGCACCCAACCACCCTCGACAGTCGGCAGGTCACGAGGACATGAAAGTCGGCACGACCTCGCTGACTGATCCCGCTAGAGCTACGAATCAGAAGGTCGCACCAACTCCAGGCACTCAGGTCCTGCACTCGAAACGTCTCAGCGCTCAACAGCGCCTGCCCTCCCCGCACTGACAGGTGGGCGCAGCTCTCTCGGCTGCTATCGGCCCGGCTTCCAATCCGCATCGAGGATGGCGGCATGCACGGCAGCAATGATCATCGCGATCGAGAGAACGCCGCCTACCCAGTTCTTCGGGTTGCCGAGGAGCGAACCCAGAAATCCCGTGCCGTAGATGATCACCGCGTACGCCGCTGGCACAGCCATGCTGACGACACGCTTCTTGGCTGCGATGAAAAACAGAGGCGGCGCGAGAAGGCCCGCCGACGCCACGACCGCGACGACCCAGACCACCTTGTGCACCGTGTTCGCGTACATGCGAGCCTGGATAGGCGCGTTGATGTACGGATTCGTCATGGTTCCCCCTTGGCTCTACGGACGCCTAGTGTGACCCAAGACACCCCTAGCCCGAAGGTGTTTCGAACGATACGCGGTGCGAACCCCAGTGCTTGCTTGACTGGTGCATTACTTCGCTGCCGCTTCCTCGCCAGGTGGCTTCGCGATCGCATGCCAGTCGTGTGCCACACAGGGCGGGCTACAGCGGTCAACGACGGGTCCGCGAGGAACCCCAGAGCTTCGCGACGACTCCCATTCCCCCTGGCCAGGGGGCGTAAGGGGATCGAAGACCGGCGATTCCCAAGCTCAAGGCTCCCACGTCACATTTCAGGGAATGGTCAGAGTCATGACGAGCGAATCGAACCGGCAAGCAGCTCGGCTCTTGGCTGGCCAGGCCCAGGAAATCGGGTGGGTGTCTGGGCGAGAGCCATGGCGCGAAGCCGTGCGGTGGCTGACCCGAGGGCGACTCGGCCAGCGCAACAGGCCAGCGGCTGAAGTCGAGTTGGATACTCCTTGGCAGGACACCCCTTCGCCGAACCGGGCCGGCTGGCGGCAGCGAGCTGCGAACCTGGATGGCGAGTATGCGTTCTGCGTCGACTACCAGGCCTGCCCGGCCTGCCGTCTCGCTTGGGTCGAGGAGCCCTACACGCTCCCCAGCTACCAGCGTTGCGGCCTGGCCTCGGCCGGCCTGGCCACGTTGCGGTTGGAACACCCGGACGCGTCCTGGCACACCCTCGGTGGGCATTTCGCGGAATCGAAGCTCTTCTGGGCATCCCTCGGGAACGGCGTGTTGGGTGGGTATGAGCGGCGTTCCTTGTGCCCCCACGTCTCCAGGGGTTGATCCCCGAGGTTCCGCAGGCCGTGGCCCATTCGTGGACGGATATCAGCGCTCGGTCGCTCCTTGAACCTCTGACCTGCTGAGACGCCATTTCGTTTGGTGTGATCTTGCGGCAGTCTGGTGTGGTGACGACTGGGCTTGTGCAGCGGATGGTGCCGGACGGCTTGTGGGAGTTGT
>NZ_JBWKDV010000024.1:0-41444 GCF_056435825.1 Streptomyces sp. NPDC043876
CGTGAGGCGGCCGTACTCGGGTCGCTGCGCCGTAACGAGGGTGGTCTGGAGCGGTTCTGGCTCTCACTCGGTGAAGCGTATGTGCGTGGTGTCGCCGTGGACTGGGAGGCGGTCTTCGCGGGGACGGGTGCCCGTCGGGTCGACCTGCCCACCTACGCCTTCCAGGAGCAGCGGTTCTGGCCCGAGGCGGCTCCCGTCGAGCCGGACGCCCTGCCCACGGAGAGCGCGGTCGACGCCCGCTTCTGGGACGCCGTCGAACGCGAGGACGTCACAGCCCTGGCCGGAGCCCTGGCCTTGGACACCCCCGACGCCATCCGGTCGCTCGGCACGATCCTGCCCGGTCTGTCCTCCTGGCGGCGCGAGAGCCGGGAGCAGTCCACCGTCGACGGCTGGCGCTACCGCGTCACCTGGAAGCCTTCCGCCGACCCCGCAGAGGCCACGCTCTCCGGTGTCTGGCTGGTCGTCGTGCCCGAGGTGCTCACCGGGCCGGCCGGGGACACCGCAGCCGCTGTGCTGCGTACCCTCGCCGACCGCGGCGCGCAGGTCCGTACCCTCACCGTCGCCGCCGATGCCACCGACCGCGAGACCCTGAAGGCGGCCCTCGACCAGACGCAGGACCCCGCCGGGGTCCTGTCCCTCCTCGCCCTGGGTGGCGAGGGGGCCTTCGCCGCCGGGATCGCGCTGTCCCAGGCGCTCGGTGACGCGGGCGTCGCCGCCCCGCTGTGGTGCCTCACCCGGGGCGCGGTGGCCGCCGGGCGGGCGGACCGGGTCACCGATCCCGAGCAGGCGCTCATCTGGGGTCTGGGCCGGGTCGCCTCCATGGAGCAGGGGGGCCGCTGGGGCGGTCTGATCGACCTGCCGGAGCAGGCCGATGACCGGCTTCTCGTCCGGCTCGTCGGGGTGCTGGCCGGTGACGCTGCCGAGGACCAGGTCGCGGTACGTGCCTCGGGTCTGTTCGTACGTCGTCTGGTACGCGCCCGGCTGGCGGAGGCGGCCCCGGTGCGCGAGTGGCGGCCCACCGGAACCACCTTGGTGACCGGCGGCACCGGTGCGCTGGGCGCGCACGTGGCCCGCTGGCTGGCGGGCAACGGCGCCGAGCACCTGCTGCTCGTCAGCCGCCGGGGTGCAGAGGCCCCCGGCGCGGCCGCTCTGCGGGAAGAACTGGCCGCGCTGGGCGCCGGGGTGACCCTCGCCGCCTGCGACGTCGGCGACCGTGACGCCCTCACCGCACTCCTCGCCGACATCCCCGCCGACCGCCCCCTCGGCGCGGTGGTCCACGCCGCGGCCGTGGTCGACGACGGCGTCATCGAGACGCTCACGCCCGAGCAGATGACCGCCGTCCTACGGGTCAAGGTGGACGCCACGCTCCACCTGCACGAGCTGACCCGTGACCTCGACCTGTCGGCGTTCGTCCTCTTCTCCTCCTTCGCCGCCACCTTCGGCGCGCCCGGCCAGGGCAACCAGGCCCCGGGCAACGCCTTCCTGGACGCCTTCGCCGAGTACCGGCGCGCCGCCGGGCTGCCCGCGACCTCCCTCGCCTGGGGCCCCTGGGGCAGTGCCGACGGAGACGACAGCGCAGCGGGCGACCGCATGCGCCGCCACGGCATCCTGGCGATGTCGCCCGAGCGGGCCCTGGCCTCGCTCCAGCACGCGCTGGACCGCGACGAGACCACTCTGACCGTCGTCGACATGGACTGGAAGCGGTTCACGCTCGCCTTCACCGCCGACCGGGCGCGGCCCCTGCTCCTGGAGCTGCCCGAGGCCCGCCGCGTCATCGAGAGCGCGGAACGGGAGTCCGTCGAGGACCTGTCCGGGGGAGTGCCGCTCACCCAGCAGCTCGCCGGGCTGCCCGAGGTCGAGCAGCAGCGCCTGCTGCTCGACCTGGTCCGCACCGCCGTGGCCGCTGTCCTGGGCCACGCGGACCTGACCTCCGTCGAGGCGGGCCGGGCCTTCAAGGAGCTGGGCTTCGACTCCCTCACCTCCGTCGAACTGCGCAACCGGCTGGGCGCGGTGAGCGGGCTGAAACTGCCGGCCAGCCTCGTCTTCGATCACCCCACCCCGGCTGCTGTCGCCGCGTACTTGCGCGCCGGGATCGTGCCCGACGCGAAGGAGAGCGGGGCACCGCTGTTGGAGGAGATCGACAAGCTGGAGGCCGTGCTGGCCCGGGGGACCGGGGACAACGTCGTACGGGCCCGGGTGACGATGCGCCTGCAGGCCGTGCTGGCGAAGTGGAACGAGAGCGAGGACCCGGCCGGTGTACAGGCCGCCGCGGACACGTCCCCGGCCGCGTCCATGGGCTCGGCCACGGACACGGGGGCTGCGGCCGACGCCAGCGACGAGGAACTCTTCGCGCTCATCAATGAAGGCCTCGGCCGTTATTGACGGCTTGCCGTTTATTGGTGAAGATGGCCCGCCCCCTGTGAATTGACCAGGGGAAACTGCCCTCTGCGCACACCCCCGGTCAGGGGTGCGTAGGGGGCAGTTAGGGGTTGTAGGAGGGATTGATCGGCAAATAGCCTGCCGCCGGGAAGTCGCTCCGCCCGACAGGCGGATCGACGCCTTTTCCGATGACATTCCTCGGCTCCGCGACATGGTTTTCCGATGCCGTCTGCTGCAAATGGGTGGTTGCGTTAAATGGCGAATGAAGAAACGCTCCGGGACTACCTGAAGCTGGCGACGGCGGATCTGCAGCAGACGCGTCAGCGGCTGCGCGAGGTCGAGGCGCGAAACCAGGACCCCATCGCCATCGTGGGCATGGGCTGCCGCTATCCCGGCGGCGCGACCTCTCCCGAGGAGCTGTGGAAGCTCGTCGTGGACGGCGTCGACGCGATCACCGGATTCCCCGCCGAGCGCGGCTGGGACATGGAGATGGTCTACCACCCCGACCCGGAGAACCCGGGCACGAGCTACGCCGACCAGGGCGGCTTCGTCCAGGACTTCGCCCGGTTCGACCCCTCGCTCTTCGGGATCTCTCCGCGCGAGGCCCTCGCGATGGACCCCCAGCAGCGGCTGCTGCTGGAGACCTCCTGGGAAGCCTTCGAGCGTGCCGGGATCGACCCCACCTCGATGCGCGGCAAGCAGGTCGGCGTCTTCGTCGGCACCAGCAACCACGACTACCTGACGGCGCTGCTGAGCTCCTCCGAGAACGTGGAGGGCTACCTCGGCACCGGCAACGCGGCGAGCGTCGCTTCCGGCCGCCTCTCCTACACCTTCGGCCTCGAAGGCCCCGCCGTCACGGTCGACACGGCTTGCTCCTCCTCCCTCGTCGCCCTGCACCTCGCCGTGCAGGCACTGCGCAACGGGGAGTGCTCGCTGGCCCTGGCGGGCGGCGCCACCCTGATGTCCGCGCCGGGTACGTTCATCGACTACAGCAAGCAGCGCGGCCTCGCCACCGACGGCCGCTGCAAGGCCTTCTCCCCGGACGCGGACGGCTTCAGCCTCGCCGAGGGCGTCGGTGTCCTGCTCGTCGAGCGGCTCTCCGACGCGCGCCGCAAGGGCCACCCCGTCCTGGCCGTCATCCGCGGCACCGCCGTCAACCAGGACGGCGCGAGCAACGGTCTGACCGCCCCCAACGGGCCCGCGCAGCAGCGCGTCATCCTCCAGGCGCTGTCCAACGCCCGCCTCACCCCCGACCAGGTCGACGCCGTCGAGGCGCACGGCACGGGCACCGGACTCGGTGACCCCATCGAAGCGCAGGCGATCATCGCCACGTACGGGCAGGGCCGGCCCGACGGGCGGCCGCTGTGGCTGGGCTCCCTGAAGACCAACATCGGCCACGCGCAGGCCGCCGCCGGTGTCGCCGGCGTCATCAAGAGCGTCATGGCGATGCGCATGGGTGTGCTGCCGAAGACGCTGCACGTCACCGAGCCGACCCCGCACGTCGACTGGTCGGCGGGCGAGGTGTCCCTGCTCACCGAGGCGCGGCCGTGGCCGCTCCACGACGGGCCGCGCCGCATCGGCGTCTCGTCCTTCGGCATGAGCGGTACCAATGCACACGTCATCCTGGAGAGCACCGAGGACCCCGTCGGCGCCCCTCCCGCGGCCCCTGTCGGGACCGCGGCCGGTGTCCTGCCCGGCGCCCTGCCCGTCGTCCTGTCCGGCAAGACGGAGGGTGCCCTGCGGGCGCAGGCCGCCGCGCTGCACGCCCACCTCACCGCCCGCCCCGGCCTCGGCCTGGCGGACGTCGCGCACGCCCAGGCGCTCACCCGCTCCGCGCTCGACCGCCGCGCCGCGGTCGTCGCGCAGGACCGCGCCGAACTCCTCGACGGCCTCGCCGCGCTGGCCGCGGGGACCCCGTCGGCCGACGTGATCGAGGGGAGCGCCACGGAGGGCAAGCTCGCGTTCCTCTTCACGGGGCAGGGCAGTCAGCGGCTCGGCATGGGCCGCGAACTGTACGACACCTACCCGGTGTTCGCGGCCGCGCTGGATGCGGTGTGTGCCCGGATGGATCTCGAACTGCCCCTGAAGGATGTTGTTTTCGGGGCGGACGCGGAGTTGCTGGACCGTACGGAGTACGCGCAGCCGGCGTTGTTCGCGGTCGAGGTGGCGTTGTACCGGCTGGTCGAGAGCTGGGGTCTGCGACCGGACTTCGTCGCCGGTCATTCGATCGGTGAGATCGCCGCCGCGCACGTGGCCGGGGTACTGTCGCTGGAGGACGCGTGTGTGCTGGTCGCTGCTCGCGGGCGGCTGATGCAGGCGCTGCCGTCCGGTGGTGTGATGGTCGCGATCGAGGCGTCGGAGGACGAGGTCCTGCCGCTGCTGACCGAGCGGGTCGCCGTTGCCGCCGTCAACGGGCCGCGGTCGGTGGTCGTCTCGGGTGACGAGGACGCCGCCGGTGCTGTCGCCGAGGCCTTCGCGGCCCGGGGCCGCAAGACCAAGCGCCTCGCCGTCAGCCACGCCTTCCACTCCCCGCACATGGACGGCATGCTCGACGCCTTCCGCGAGGTGGCTGAGGACCTCACCTACGACACCCCCCGCATCCCGGTCGTCTCCAACCTGACCGGTGCCCTCGTCTCCGACGAGATGGGCTCGGCCGACTTCTGGGTCCGCCACGTCCGCGAAGCCGTCCGCTTCCTCGACGGCATCCGCTGGCTGGAGAGCCGAGGCGTCACCGCCTACGTCGAACTCGGCCCCGACGGCGTACTGTCCGCCCTCGGCCAGGACTGCCAGAGCGCCACCGGCCCCCGCGCCGCCGCCTTCCTGCCCGCGCTGCGCACCGGCCGCCCCGAGGACCGCACGCTGACCGCCGCCGTCGCCGGTGCCCACGTCCGTGGTCTCTCCCCGGACTGGGCCACCCGCTTCGCCGCCACCGGCACCGCCCACGTCGAGCTGCCGACGTACGCCTTCCAGCGCGACCTGTACTGGCCCCGCGACCCCTTCACCGACCTCGCCGGACCGGCCGACGATCGCGCACTCGGCCTGACCGACGCCAAGTTCTGGGAAGTCGTCGACAGCGAGGACCTGGCCGCCTTCGCCGACACCCTCGGCGTCGACGGCGACGAACCCCTCAGCGGCGTCCTGCCCGCCCTGTCGGCATGGCACCGCCGCCACCGCGACCGCGACACCGTTACCGGCTGGCGCTACCGCGTCACCTGGACGCCGCTCACCGACGCCGTGCCCGCACCCCTCGCCGGGCACTGGCTCCTCGCGGTGCCCGCCGGGCACACGGACGCCCCCTGGACCCTGGCCGCCACCAGCGCCCTGACCGCCCGCGGGGTCACCGTCACCCCCTTCACCGTTGATGCGACCACCGACGACCGGGCCGCCCTGGCCCGGCACCTCACCACAGCCCTGGAGGCGGCGCCCGACGCGCCCGCCGGGGTGCTGTCGCTGCTCGCACTCGACGAGCACCCGCACCCGCAGGACGTGGCGCTGCCCGCCGGGCTCGCCGCCACCCTCGCGCTCGTCCAGGCTCTGGGTGACGCGGGAGTGGACGCCCCGCTCTGGGCCGCCACCCAGGGCGCGGTCTCCACCGGCCGCTCCGACCGGCTCACCAGCACCGCCCAGGCCGCCCTCTGGGGCTTCGGCCGGACCGCCGCCCTCGAACTGCCCGCCCGCTGGGGCGGCCTCGTCGACCTGCCCCCGGCCCCCGACGAGCGCGCCACCGGCCGCCTCGCCGACGTCCTGGGCGGACTCGGCACCGAGGACCACGTCGCCGTACGCTCCACCGGCGTCTTCGCCCGCCGCCTGGCCCGAGCCCCTCAGGACCGCAGCCCCGCCGCCCCGTGGACCGCCTCCGGCACCGTCCTCGTCACCGGCGGCACCGGAGCCCTCGGCGGGCACGTGGCCCGCTGGCTCGTCCGCTCCGGCGCCGCACACCTGCTGCTGGTCAGCAGGCGCGGCCCCGACGCCGAGGGCGCCGCCGAACTCGTGGCGGAACTGCGCGAGATGGGCGCCGAGGTCACCCTCGCCGCCTGTGACGTCTCCGACCGCGACGCCGTGACCCGCCTCCTCGCCACCGTGCCCGCCGAACTGCCACTGACCACCGTCGTCCACGCCGCCGGTGTCCTCGACGACGGTGTCCTCGACGCCCAGACCCCGCAGCGCCTGGCGGGCGTCCTGCGGCCCAAGGCCCACGCGGCCCAGGTCCTGCACGAGCTGACCCGCGACCTGGACCTGACCGCCTTCGTGCTGTTCTCCTCCGTCGCCGCCGTCTTCGGCGCCGCCGGGCAGGCCAACTACGCCGCCGCGAACGCCTACCTGGACGCCCTCGCCGAGCAGCGCCGCGCCGACGGCCTGCCTGCCACCGTGATCTCCTGGGGCGCCTGGGCCGACGGCGGCATGGCCACCGACGAACTCGTCGCCGACCGCCTGCGCTCCGCCGGGCTGCCGGCCCTCGCCCCGGAACTCGCCCTGTCCGCGCTGCATACGGCGCTCGCCCTCGACGAGACCTCCTCCGTCGTCGCCGACATCGACTGGGCCCGCCTCGCGCCCGGCCTCACCGCCGTCCGCCCCTGCCCGCTGATCGCGGCACTGCCCGAAGCCGTCCAGGCCCTCGCCGCCGGACAGACGGCCGACACCCCGGCCGAGGCCGCCGACAGCCTCGCCCGGCGGCTCGCCCGGGCACCGGGCGACGAACGCGACGCCATCGCCCTGGAGTTCGTCCGTACGCAGATCGCCGCCGTCCTCGGCTACCCCGGTCCGCAATCCGTCGACCCGTCCACGGCCTTCCGGGACCTCGGCTTCGACTCCCTGACCGCGGTGGAGATCCGCAACCTCCTCACCGCCCGGACCGGGCAGCGCCTGCCCGCCACCCTGATCTTCGACTACCCCAACTCCGTGGCCCTGGCCGCCTTTCTCCAGGGCGAACTCCTCGGCTCGCACCCCGCCGACGCGGCCGGTGCCACCACGACCGGGACGGGCGGCGGGACCGACGACGACCCCATCGCGATCGTCGCGATGAGCTGCCGCTTCCCCGGCGGCGTCCGCACCCCCGAGGAACTGTGGGAGCTGCTCGCGGACGGGCGCGACGCCATTTCCGGCTTCCCCACCGACCGCGGCTGGGACCTCGACGGTCTGTACGACCCGGAGTCCCTCGCGGAGAACACCACCTACGTCCGCGAGGGAGGGTTCCTCGCCGACGCGGCCGACTTCGACCCCGCGTTCTTCGGGATCTCACCGCGCGAGGCCCTCGCGATGGACCCCCAGCAGCGCCTGCTGCTGGAGACCTCCTGGGAGGCCTTCGAACGGGCCGGCATCGACCCCGCAACCGTGCAGGGCGAGCGCATCGGCGTCTTCACCGGCACCAACGGCCAGGACTACCTCGACGTCATCCTCGCCGCCCCCGACGGCACCGAGGGATTCCTCGGCACCGGCAACGCGGCGAGCGTCGTCTCCGGCCGCGTCAGCTACGTCCTCGGCCTCGAAGGCCCCGCGGTCACCGTCGACACGGCCTGCTCCTCGTCGCTCGTCGCCCTGCACTGGGCCATCCAGGCCCTGCGGGCCGGTGAGTGCACGATGGCCCTGGCCGGTGGTGTGACCGTCATGTCCACCCCCGCCTCCTTCATCGACTTCAGCCGCCAGCGCGGCCTCGCCGAGGACGGCCGGATCAAGGCCTTCGCGGCCGCCGCGGACGGCACCGGCTGGGGCGAGGGCCTCGGCATGCTCCTCGTCGAACGGCTCTCCGACGCCCGCCGCCACGGTCACCCCGTCCTCGCGCTGGTCCGCGGCTCCGCCGTCAACCAGGACGGTGCCTCCAACGGGCTGACCGCTCCCAACGGGCCCTCCCAGCAGCGCGTCATCCGCCAGGCCCTGGCGAGCGCCGGGCTGGCCGCCGCCGATGTGGACGCCGTCGAGGCCCACGGCACCGGCACGACCCTGGGCGACCCGATCGAAGCCCAGGCGCTGCTGGCCACGTACGGGCAGGACCGCCCGGAGGGCCGGCCGCTGTGGCTCGGCTCCATCAAGTCGAACCTCGGCCACACCCAGGCGGCCGCCGGAGTCGCGGGCGTCATCAAGATGGTCCTGGCCATGCAGCACGGGATCCTGCCCCCGACGCTGCACGTCGACGAAGCGACCCCGCACGTCGACTGGACCGCCGGTGACGTCGCGCTGCTCACCGGTGCCGTCGCCTGGCCGGAGACCGGCCGGCCGCGCCGCGCGGGCGTCTCCTCCTTCGGCATCAGCGGCACCAACGCCCACACCATCATCGAGCAGGCCCCCGAGCACGCTGCCCCGGCCCTCGCCCCGGCCGCGCCGGAGCCCGAGTCGGCGCCGGACGCCCCCATGCCGTGGCTGCTGTCCGGCAAGAGCCACGACGCCCTGCGCGACCAGGCCCGCCGCCTGCACGACCACGTCGTCCGCCACCCGGCGGTGAGCGCCGCCGACTTCGGTTTCTCCCTGGCCGCGTGCCGCTCCGCCTTCAAGCACCGTGCGGCCGTGGTGGCCGCGGACCGCGCCGGGCTCCTCTCGGCCCTGGAGGCACTGGCGGAGGACGGCTCGGCCGCCGCACTCGTGACGGGCTCCCCGGCGGGAGGCAGGACCGCGTTCCTGTTCACCGGGCAGGGCAGCCAGCGGCTGGGGATGGGGCGTGAGTTGTACGACGCCTACCCGGTGTTCGCGGACGCGCTGGACGCGGTGTGCGCGCGCATGGACGGCTCGCTCGATCTGCCGTTGAAGGAGGTGTTGTTCGGCGGGGATGCGGTGGTGCTGGATCGTACGGAGTATGCGCAGCCCGCGTTGTTCGCGGTTGAGGTGGCGTTGTTCCGGCTGCTGGAGTCGTGGGGTGTGCGACCGGACTTCCTCGCCGGTCACTCCGTGGGTGAGATCGCGGCCGCGCATGTGGCGGGTGTGTTCTCGCTGGAGGACGCGTGCTCGTTGGTGTCTGCGCGTGGTCGTCTGATGCAGGCGTTGCCTTCGGATGGTGTGATGGTGGCGGTGCAGGCGTCGGAGGACGAGGTCCTGCCGTTGCTGAACGACCGGGTGAGCATCGCCGCCGTCAACGGGCCCACGTCGCTTGTGATCGCCGGTGACGAGGACGCCGTGCTCACGGTGGTGGAGGCCTTCGCCGACCGCAAGAGCAAGCGGCTCACCGTCAGCCATGCGTTCCACTCGCCGCACATGGACGGCATGCTGGGCGACTTCCGTGAGGTGGTGGCGGGGCTGGAGTTCGCCGCTCCCCGGATCCCGATCGTCTCCAATCTGACCGGTGCGTTGGTCTCGGACGAGATGGGTTCGGCCGCCTTCTGGGTGCGACACGTCCGTGAAGGCGTCCGCTTCCTCGACGGTGTGCGGACGCTTGAGGCGGCGGGGGTCACCACGTACGTCGAACTCGGTCCTGACGGTGTGCTGTCGGCTCTGGCCCAGGACTGCACCACCGTCGAGGGCGCCGTCTTCGTGCCCGTCCTGCGCAAGGGCCGCCCTGAGGCGCAGACCCTCGTCACCGCGCTCGCCCGGGCCCACGTCCACGGCGTCCGGGTGGAATGGACCGCTTTCTACGCGGGCACCGGCGCCCGTCGCGTCGACCTGCCGACCTACGCCTTCCAACGCCAGCGCTACTGGCCCGCACTCTCCTCGTACCACCTCGGGGACGTCGAGGCGATCGGCCTCGACGACACCGCCCACCCGCTCCTCACCGCCGGTGTCGCCCTGCCCGACTCCGACGGCATGGTCTTCACCGGACGCCTCGCACTGTCCACGCACCCCTGGCTGGCCGACCACGCCATCCTCGGCAGCGTCCTGCTGCCCGGTACGGCCTTCGTGGAGCTCGCGACCCGCGCCGGTGACCAGCTCGGCTGCGACCACCTCGAAGAGCTGACCCTCGAAGCACCGCTCGTCCTGCCCGAGCGCGGCGGCGTCCAGCTGCGCGTCCGGGTCGGCGCCGACGACGGGACCGGCCGCCGCGCGTTCGCCCTGCACTCCCGCGCCGAGGGCGTCGCCGCAGAGGAGCCCTGGACCCGGCACGCCTCCGGAGTCCTCGCCGAAGGCGCCCGCCCCGCCGCGGACTTCGACCTGACCGCCTGGCCCCCGGCCGACGCCACCGAGATCCCGCTCGACGGCCGCTACGACGCTCTCGACAGCATCGGCTTCGCCTACGGACCCACCTTCAGGGGGCTGCGTACGGCCTGGCGGTCCGACGGAGCCGTCTACGCCGAGGTGGCCCTGCCCGACGGCACGGAGGACCAGGCCGGTCGCTTCGGCCTGCACCCCGCACTGCTCGACGCGGCCCTGCACGCCATCGGGCTCGGCGGCATCGGCGCCGACGACGGCCAGGGGCGGCTGCCCTTCGCCTGGTCCGGAGTGTCGCTGTACGCGGGCGGTGCGAGCGCGCTGCGCGTGCGCCTCACCCCCGCCGGGGCCGAGGGCGTCCGGCTGGAGATCGCCGACGCCTCCGGCGCGCCCGTCGCGGCCGTCGAGTCGCTCGGACTGCGCCCGGTGACCGCCGACCAGCTGCGGGCCGCCCGCGCCACCTACCACGAGTCGGTGTTCCGCCAGCAGTGGTCCGAGCTCGCCGGCCCGAGCGCCCCGGACCCGACGGCCCCGGCCCCGTACGTCCTCCTCGGGGAGACCGAGCCGGGACCCGGCGGGAACGGTGACCTCTACGCCGACCTGGCCGCGCTCGCCGCGGCGGCCGACGCGGGGACCGCCGTACCGGAGGAAGTCTTCTTCCACCTCGCCCCGGCACCGGCCCCGGTCACCCCGGACGCCGTGCACGGCGTCGCACACAGGGTGCTGGCGCTGGCTCAGGAGTGGCTGGCCGACGACCGGTTCGCCGCCGCCCGGCTGGTCGTCGTCACGCGCGGTGCGGTCGCCGCGGCAGCGGGCGAGGACGTGACGGACCTGGCCGGCGCCACCGCCTGGGGTCTGCTGCGGTCCGCCCAGACCGAGAACCCGGGCCGGATCGCCCTCGTCGACGCAGGTCCGGCCGAGGACCGTGCCGGGCTGCGCCGCGCGCTCGCCGCCGCGGAGGAGGAGCGCTTCGCCCTGCGCGAGGGCGCCGTCCTCGTCCCGCGCCTCGTCCGCGTCGAGACCGGCCGGGACGCTGACACCGCCTCCGGAGCCGTCGACGGCGCCCTCGACAAAACGATCGACGGCGCCGACGCCTCCGGCCGGGCCGCTGCCTTCGGGCCCGAGGGCACCGTGCTGATCACCGGCGCCACCGGTGGGCTCGGCCGCCTCGTCGCCCGGCACCTGACCACCGTCCACGGGGTCCGCCGGCTGCTCCTCGTCGGCCGCCGCGGCGCCGACGCACCCGGTACGGCCGAACTGGCCGCCGAGCTCGCCGAGTCCGGTGCCACCGTCACCTGGGCCGCGTGCGACGTGGCCGACCGGGACTCCCTGGCCGCACTGATCGCCGGGATTCCGGCCGACCAGCCGCTGACCGCGGTCGTCCACACCGCCGGTGTCCTCGACGACGGCATCGTCTCCTCGCTCACCCCGGAGCGGCTGTCCGCAGTGCTCCGCCCCAAGGTGGACGCCGCCTGGCACCTGCACGAACTGACCCGCGGCCTGGACCTGTCCGCCTTCGTGCTCTTCTCCTCCACCTCCGGCCTCTTCGGCGGCCCCGGCCAGGCCAACTACGCGGCTGCGAACTCCTTCCTGGACGCCCTCGCCCAGCACCGCCGCGCCCAGGGCCTGCCCGCCGCGGCCCTCGCCTGGGGCCTGTGGTCCGCCGCCGACGGCATGGCGGGCTCCCTCGACGCCGCCGACGTCAACCGGATGCGCCGCGCCGGACTGCCCCCGCTGACGGTCGCCGAGGGCCTGGAGCTGTTCGACACCGCGACCGGACTCGACGAGGCCGCCGTCGCCCTCATGCGGGTCGACGCCGACGCCCTGCGCCCACAGGCCGCCGCGGGCACCATCGCCCCGCTGCTGCGCGGGCTGGTCCGCGGCGTCGCCCGCCGCTCCGCCGCCGCCGGTGCCCTCGCCGCCGGGGCCGAGCCGGAGCTGCGGGCCCGCCTGGCCGGGATGGCCCCGGCCGAACGGGACCGGGCCCTGCTGGACCTGGTCCGTACGCAGGTCGCGGCCGTCCTCGGGCACGCCGGTTCCTCGGCCGTCGAGTCGGGTCGGGCCTTCAAGGAACTGGGCTTCGACTCGCTCACCGCCGTGGAGCTGCGCAATCGCCTGAACGCTGCCACCGGCCTGCGCCTGCCCGCCACGCTGATCTTCGACTACCCGGACCCGACCCTCCTCGCCCGTCACCTGCGCACCGAACTGGTCGACGACACCGAGCAGGACCCCGCACCGGCCACCGGACCGGTCGTCCCCGCCGGCCCCGGCAGCGCCGCCGACGACGAGCCCATCGCGATCGTCGCCATGAGCTGCCGCTACCCCGGTGACGTCCGCACCCCCGAGGACCTCTGGGTGCTGCTGACGGCCGGTCAGGACGGCGTCACCCGGCTGCCCGAGAACCGCGGCTGGGACACCGCGGCCCTCTACCACCCCGACCCGGAGCACCCGGGCACCTCCTACGCCCGCGAGGGCGGATTCCTCCACGACGCCGCGGAGTTCGACGCCGACTTCTTCGGGATCTCGCCCCGCGAGGCCCTCGCGATGGACCCGCAGCAGCGCCTGCTGCTGGAGACCACCTGGGAGGCCTTCGAACGGGCCGGGATCGCCCCGTCCTCGGTGCGCGGAAGCCGTACGGGCGTCTACGCGGGCGTCATGTACCACGACTACGGTGCCCGCCTGCACGCGGTGCCCGACGGTGTGGAGGGCTACCTCGGCACCGGCAGCTCCAGCAGCATCGTCTCCGGCCGCGTCGCCTACACCTTCGGTCTGGAGGGCCCTGCCGTCACCGTCGACACGGCCTGTTCCTCCTCCCTGGTCGCCCTGCACCTCGCGGCGCAGGCGCTGCGTGCGGGTGAGTGCAGCCTCGCCCTCGCGGGCGGTGTCACCGTGATGTTCACGCCGGGCACCTTCATCGAGTTCAGCCGCCAGCGCGGTCTCGCCGCCGACGGCCGCTGCAAGTCCTTCGCGGCCGCCGCCGACGGCACCGGCTGGGGCGAGGGCGCGGGCATGCTCCTGCTGGAGCGGCTCTCCGACGCCCGCCGCAACGGCCACCCCGTCCTCGCCGTGGTCCGCGGCTCCGCCGTCAACCAGGACGGCGCGAGCAACGGGCTCACCGCCCCCAACGGGCCGTCCCAGCAGCGGGTGATCCGCCAGGCCCTCGCCAACGCCCGCCTGACCGGCGCCGACGTCGACGTCGTCGAGGCCCACGGCACCGGCACCACCCTCGGCGACCCCATCGAAGCCCAGGCTCTGCTGGCCACCTACGGCCGCGACCACGCCGAGGACCGGCCGCTGCTGCTCGGATCGGTGAAGTCCAACCTCGGCCACACCCAGGCCGCCGCCGGTGTCGCAGGCGTCATCAAGATGATCATGGCGATGCGGCACGGCGTCGTACCCAAGACCCTGCACGTCGACGAGCCGACCCCGCACGTCGACTGGTCCGCGGGCGCGGTGTCCCTGCTCACCGAGCAGGTCACCTGGCCCGACACGGACCGGCCGCGCCGCGCGGGCGTCTCCTCCTTCGGTATCAGCGGCACCAACGCCCACGCCATCATCGAGCAGGCGCCGGACATCCCGGCCCCCGCCACGGATCCGACCCCGGACCCGGCAGCGGCGCAGCCGCCGTACGTCCCGGTCCTACTGTCCGCCCGCGGCCCGGATGCCCTGCGCGCCCAGGCCCGCCGCCTGCACACCCACGTCCACACCCACGTCCACACCGGCACCGGCACGGGCCCGAGCCCCGCGGACCTCGCCCTGTCCCTGGCCGCCACCCGCTCCGCGTTGGAGCACCGCGCCGCGTTCGTCGCGTCGGACCGTACGGAGCTGCTGCGCGGCCTGGACGCCCTGGCACACGGTGAGGACACGGCCGGGCTGGTGCGCGGCACCGCACGCGAGGGCCGGACCGCGTTCCTGTTCACCGGACAGGGCAGCCAGCGGCTCGGCATGGGCCGCGAACTGTACGACAGCCAACCGGCCTTCGCCGCCGCCCTCGACGAGGTCTGCGCCGAACTCGACCGGCACCTCGAACTCCCGCTCAAGGAAGTGCTGTTCGGAACCGACGCGGCCCTGCTCGACCGTACCGATCACACCCAGCCCGCCCTCTTCGCCGTCGAGACGGCCCTGTTCCGGCTGCTGGACAGCTGGGGCCTGCGCCCTGACGTGCTGGCCGGCCACTCCATCGGTGAGATCACCGCCGCGCACGTCGCGGGGGTCCTCTCCCTCCAGGACGCCGCCGAGTTGGTCGCCGCGCGCGGCCGGCTGATGCAGCAGCTGCCCGCCGGTGGTGCGATGATCGCCGTCCAGGCGTCCGAGGACGAGGTCCTGCCGCTGCTGACCGAGCGGGTCGCCATCGCCGCCGTCAACGGGCCGGCGTCCGTGGTCGTGGCCGGTGACGAGGAGGCGGCTCGGGCCGTCGCCGCCGTCTTCGACGCCCGGGGCCGCAAGACCAAGCGCCTCACCGTCAGTCACGCCTTCCACTCGCCGCTGATGGACGGCATGCTCGCCGACTTCCGCAAGGTCGCCGAGGGCCTCGTCTACGCGGCCCCCCGCGTCCCCGTCGTCTCCCTCCTGACCGGCGCTCCGGTCACGGACGAGATGGGCTCCGCCGACTTCTGGGTCCGCCACGTCCGCGAAGCCGTCCGCTTCCTCGACGGCATCCGCGCCCTGGCCGCCGCCGGGGTCACGGCCTTCATCGAACTCGGTCCCGACGGCACCCTGTCCGCCCTCGCCCAGGACTGCCTCGCCGACGCGGTGGACCCGGCGGACCCGGCCGGTCCCGCCCTCTGCGTCCCCGTCCTGCGCAAGGACCGCCCCGAGGCCGAAGCCCTCATCACCGCCCTGACGCTGGCCCACGTCCACGGAGCCACCGTCGACTGGACCGCGTACCACGCGGGTACCGGCGCCCGCCGCGTCGAGCTGCCGACCTACGCATTCCAGCGCAAGCGCTACTGGCTCGACGTCGGCGTCTCCGTCGAGGACGTCCTCGCCGCGGGTCTCGACACCCCCGGCCACCCGCTTCTCGGCGCCGCCGTCCCGCTGCCGGCTTCCGACGGCCTGGTCCTCACCGGACGCCTGGCCGTGTCCACGCACCCCTGGCTCGCCGATCACACGGTCATGGACACCGTGCTGCTGCCCGGCACCGCCTTCGTCGAACTGGCGCTCCGGGCCGGCGCCGAGGTCGGCTGCGACACCGTCGAGGAACTCGCCATCGAGGCCCCCCTCACCCTCACCGAGCAGGGCGGCGTGCAGCTCCAGCTCGCGGTCGAGGCGGCGGACCCCACAGGTCGGCGGACCCTGACCCTGCACTCCCGCCCCGCCGACGCCCAGACCCAGGAGCCGTGGACGCGGCACGTGAGCGGTGTCCTCGCCCCCGCCGCCCCCGCCCGCCCCGCCGACCTGACCAGCTGGCCGCCGCCCGGCGCCGAACCCGTCCCCACCGACAGCTTCTACCCGGCCGCGGCCGCCGCCGGCCTCGGCTACGGCCCCGTGTTCCAGGGCCTGCGCGCCGCCTGGCGCACCGCGGACGCCCTCTATGCCGAGGTGGCCCTCGACGCCGCCCCCGCCGCCGACGCGGGCGCCTACGGCATCCACCCGGCCCTCCTCGACGCCGCCCTCCAGGCCATCGGCCTCGGCGTCCCCGGTGGGGCCGACCCCGGCGACGGCGCCCGGCTGCCCTTCGCCTGGACCGGCGTCCGGCTGCACGCCGCAGGAGCGGCCGGCCTGCGCGTCCGGCTCACCCCCGGCGCGTCCGGCGGTATCGCCCTCGACGTCGCCGACTCCACCGGCGCCCCCGTCGCCACGGTCGACTCCCTGATCCTGCGCCCGGTCACCGCCGCCCAGCTCGGCGGCGACCGCACCGCCACCCATCACGAAGCCCTCTTCGGCATCGAATGGGCCCGCCTGCCGCTCGTCGCCACGGCGGTCCCCGCCGACGAGCGGTGGGCCGTCCTCGGCGAGGACACCACCGGATTCCGCATCGGTGGCGCCCCCCTCGACACCCACACCGGACTCGCCGCGCTCCGCGGCGCGCTCGCCGCCGGGGCACCCGCCCCGGACGTCGTCATCGTCCCGCTGACCGCCGCCGTGGGTACCGGCGGCCGCGCCGCCACCGCCCGCACCGCCGCGCACCAAGCCCTCGCCCTGGTCCAGGAATGGCTGGCCGAGGAACGCCTGGACGCCTCCCGGCTGGTGCTCCTCACCTCGGGCGCGGTGGCCGCCGTACCCGGGGAGCACGTCACCGACCTGCCCCACGCCCCGGTATGGGGCCTGGTCCGCTCGGCGCAGTCCGAGAACCCCGGCCGGTTCGTCCTCGCCGACACCGACGGCAGCGACGCCTCGCTCGGCGCGCTCGCCGCCGCCCTCGCCGGCGACGAGCCGCAGCTCGCCCTGCGGTCCGGCGAGGCGCACGCCTTCCGCCTGCGCCGGATCGCCCGCACCGCCACCCCGGCCGCCGCCGCCCCGGACAGCGGAGCACCGGAGCTCGACACCACGGGCACGGTCCTCGTCACCGGGGCCACCGGCACCCTCGGCAAGCTCTTCGCCCGCCACCTCGCCCACGTCCATGGCGTACGCAACCTGCTCCTGCTCAGCCGCCGCGGCGACGCGGCACCCGGTGCGGCCGACCTGACGCGCGAGCTGACCGGCCTCGGCGCCGACGTCACCTGGGCGGCCTGCGACGCCGCCGACCGTGACGCCCTCGCCGCCGTCCTGGCCGCCGTACCCGCGGACCGGCCGCTGACCGCGATCGTCCACACGGCCGGTGTCCTCGACGACGGCATCATCGACTCCCTCACGCCCGAACGCCTCGACACCGTCCTGCGGCCCAAGGTCGACGCGGCCTGGAACCTGCACGAGCTGACCGAGGGCCACCCCCTCGCCGCGTTCGTGCTCTTCTCCTCCGTCGCGGGCTCCTTCGGAGCCCCCGGCCAGGGCAACTACGCCGCGGCCAACGCCTTCCTCGACGCGCTCGCCCAACACCGGGCCGCCCGCGGCCTCACCGCCAGCGCCCTCGCCTGGGGCCTGTGGGCGACCGAGGACGGCATGGCCGGCGCCCTCGACGAAGCCGACCTGACGCGCATGGCCCGCGCCGGCGTCACCGGGCTCACCCCCGAGGAGGGCCTCGCCCTCTTCGAGACCTCCCGCACCCTGGACGACGCCGTCCTCGTCCCCATGCGCGTCGAGCAGGCCACCCTGCGCGCGCAGGCAGCCGACGGCACCCTGCCGCCGCTGCTGCGCGGACTCGTCCGCACCCCGGCCCGCCGCGCCGCCGACAGCCCGACCGGCACCCGCCCGGCCGCCGCGGCCTCCGCCACCGAACCGGCCGACGCCCTGAAGGGCCGCCTCGCGGGCCTCCCTGCCGCCGAACGCGACCAGGCCCTGCGCGAGCTGGTCCGCACCCAGGTCGCCGCGGTCCTCGGACACGGCACCCCCGACGACGTCGAGGCCGGGCGCGGCTTCCTCGACCTGGGCTTCGACTCCCTCACCGCCGTCGACCTGCGCAACCGGCTCACCGCCGCGTCCGGGCTGCGACTGCCCGTCACGCTGATCTTCGACTACCCGTCCCCCGCGGCCCTCGCCGCGTACATCGGGGAACGGCTCGGCCAGGGAAACCAGGGCCGCCCGCCGGTCCATGCCGAAATCGACAAGCTCGAATCGATCCTCTCGACCGTCGCCCTCGACGACGTCGACCGCACGGGCATCACCGCCCGGCTGCGAGATCTCCTGGCGAAGTGGAATGACACGCACAGTGCAGCACCGGACACCGCCGCCGACGAGCAGGACATTTCGGCGGCCACGGCCGACGAGCTCTTCGACCTCCTCGACGACGAACTCGGCCTGTCCTGACCGCAGGGACCGGACGACCACCCAGACCACTTTGACCACCACTTCGACCACCGGGATGGCGTAAAGACATGGTGAACGAGGAGAAGTACCTCGATTACCTCAAGCGGGCGACGTCCGATCTCCGCGAGGCGCGCCGACGGCTGCGCGAGGTGGAGGAACGCGACCAGGAACCGATCGCGGTCGTCGCGATGAGCTGCCGCTACCCCGGCGGCGTCGACACCCCCGAACGCCTCTGGGAGCTCGTCGCCGCCGGCACGGACGCGGTCACCCCCTACCCCGACGACCGGGGCTGGCCCGCCGAGGTCCTCTACGACCCCGATCCCGAGAGCAGCATCGAGGCGTACGAGAAGGTCGGCGGATTCCTGCACGACGCCCACCACTTCGACCCCGCCTTCTTCGGGATCTCGCCCCGCGAGGCCCTCGCCATGGACCCGCAGCAGCGGCTCCTGCTGGAGACATCCTGGGAGGCCTTCGAACGCGCCGGGATCGACCCCGTCTCGCTGCGCGGCAGCCGCACCGGCGTCTTCGCCGGCCTCATGTACCACGACTACGCCGCACGGCTGTTCAGCGTCCCCGAGGAGATCGAGGGCTTCCTCGGCAACGGCAGCTCCGGCAGCATCGCCTCCGGCCGGATCTCCTACACCCTCGGCCTCGAAGGCCCCGCCGTCACCGTCGACACGGCCTGCTCCTCCTCGCTCGTCGCCGTCCACCTCGCCGCGCAGGCCCTGCGCAGCGGCGAGTGCGACCTCGCCCTCGCGGGCGGCGTCACCGTCATGGCCACACCGGGAACGTTCACCGAGTTCAGCCGCCACCGCGGCCTGGCGGGCGACGGCCGCTGCAAGTCCTTCGCGGCCGCCGCCGATGGCACCGGCTGGGGCGAGGGCGCGGGCATGCTCGTCCTCGAACGCCTCTCGGCCGCCCGTGCCAACGGCCACCCCGTCCTCGCCGTCATCCGCGGCTCCGCCGTCAATCAGGACGGCGCGAGCAGCGGCCTGACCGCCCCCAACGGCCCCGCCCAGCAGCGCGTCATCCGCGAGGCCCTCGCGGGGGCGCGGCTCTCGGCCGCCCAGATCGACGTCGTGGAGGCCCACGGCACCGGCACCACCCTCGGCGACCCCATCGAGGCCCAGGCGCTGCTGGCCACGTACGGACAGGACCGGCCGCAGGACCGGCCGCTGCTCCTGGGATCGCTGAAGTCCAACATCGGCCACACCCAGGCCGCCGCGGGCGTCGCCGGCATCATCAAGATGGTCATGGCGATGCAGCACGGGATCGTGCCCAGGACCCTGCACGTCGACGAACCCACCCCGAACGTCGACTGGTCCGAGGGCGCCGTCCGGCTGCTCACCGACACCGTGCCGTGGCCGGAGACCGGCGCCCCGCGCCGTGCGGGCGTCTCCTCCTTCGGGATCAGCGGCACCAACGCCCACACCATCATCGAGCAAGCCCCGGCGGAGGGTCCGGCGGCCGCGGAGCCGCAAGCGGCTCCGGCCGCGCCGCCGGTGCCCGTACCGCCGCTGTGGAACCTGTCGGCCAGGACACCGGCCGCCCTGAGGGCCCAGGCCGGGAAGCTCCACGCCCACCTGAGCGCCCACCCCGGCCCGGACGCCACCGACATCGCCGGCTCCCTCGCGAACGGCCGCACCGACTTCGAGCACCGCGCCGTCCTCACGGCCACCGACCGGGCGGGGCTGCTGCGCGGGTTGGAACTGCTCGCAGGGAGCGGCCCGGAGGAGCCCGCACAGGGGGTCACCCGGGGCCGCCCGGTGCCGGGCAAGCTGGCGTTCCTGTTCACGGGGCAGGGCAGTCAGCGGCTCGGGTCGGGGCGTGAGCTGTACGCCGCCTTCCCGGTGTTCGCGGCCGCGCTGGACGCGGTGTGCGAGCGGATGAAGCTCGAACTGCCGCTGAAGAAGGTGTTGTTCGGGACGGATGCCGCTCTGCTGGACCGTACGGAGTACGCGCAGCCCGCGCTGTTCGCGGTCGAGGTGGCGTTGTTCCGGCTGCTGGAGTCGTGGGGTGTGCGGCCTGACTTCCTGTCCGGTCACTCCGTGGGTGAGATCGCGGCTGCGCATGTGGCGGGGGTGTTCTCGCTGGAGGATGCGTGTGCGCTGGTGTCCGCGCGTGGTCGTCTGATGCAGGCGTTGCCTTCGGGTGGGGTGATGGTGGCGGTGCAGGCGTCGGAGGCCGAGGTCCTGCCGTTGCTGAACGAGCGGGTGAGCATCGCCGCCGTCAACGGGCCTGCGTCGGTCGTGATGGCGGGTGACGAGGATGCCGTGCTGGCGGTGGTGGCTTCGTTCGCCGGCCGCAAGACGAAGCGGCTGACGGTCAGTCATGCCTTCCACTCGGCCCACATGGACGGGATGCTCGACGCCTTCCGTGAGGTGGCGGAGTCCCTGACGTACGGGGCTCCGCGGATCCCGGTGGTGTCGAACGTGTCCGGCGCGCGCGTCACCGACGAGATGGGCTCGGCCGAGTTCTGGGTCCGCCACGTCCGTGAGACCGTCCGCTTCGCCGACGGCGTCCGCGCCCTGGCCGCCCACAACGTCGTCCACTTCCTCGAACTCGGCCCGGACGCGGTCCTGTCGGCCCTCGCCCAGGACTGCCTGGCCGCCGACACCGACACCGATGCCGACGACACCGCCGCATTCGTGCCGACGCTGCGCGCAGGACGGTCCGAGACCGAGACCCTGACCGGAGCCCTCGCCCGGCTGCACGTGCGCGGCGCGCCCGTCGACTGGGCCGCCTACTACGCCCACAGCGGTGCCCGCCGCGTCGACCTGCCCACCTACGCCTTCCAGCGCGAGCCGTTCTGGCTCGACGCCGGACGCCCCCACGGCGACGTCTCCGCCGCGGGCCTGGGCACCGCCGACCACCCCCTGCTCGGTGCGGCCGTCGCCCTCGCCGATCTCGACGGGTTCCTGTACACCGGCCGTCTCGCGCTCGACACCCACCCCTGGCTCGCGGACCACAGCGTCATGGGATCGGCCGTCCTGCCCGGCAGCGCCTTCGTCGAACTGGCCGTCCGGGCGGGCGATCAGGTCGGCTGCGACCTGTTGGAGGAGCTCACCCTCCACGCCCCGCTCGTCCTGCCCGAGGACGGCGGCGTCCAGCTCCAGCTGTGGGTCGGCGCCCCCGACGCCACCGGCCGCCGTTCCCTCGGCGTGCACTCCCGCCCGGAGCCCGCCACCGACGCGGCCGACCCCGGCGCGGCCGAGGGGCCCTGGACCCGGCACGCCGACGGCGTCCTCGCCGTCGGCGCCCCGCAGCCCACCTTCACCGCCGAGACCTGGCCCCCGGCCGGCGCCGTGCCACTGGCCGTCGACGGCCTGTACGCCGGACTCGCGGAGGCCGGCCTCCGGTACGGCCCCGCCTTCCAGGGCGTCCGCGCCGCCTGGACGGCCGAAGGCGCGACCTACGTCGAGGTCGAGACGGGGACCGGGACCGGTGGACAGAACGCCGACGCCGCCCTCTTCGGGCTCCACCCGGCGCTCCTCGACGCCGCCCTGCACACCATCGGCGCCGCCGGACTCGTCGAGGACACCGGCCGCGGCCGGCTCCCGTTCTCCTGGAGCGGGGTGGCCCTGCACGCCGTCGGCGCCGCCGCCCTGCGCGTCCGGCTCACTCCGGCAGGCCCGGACACCGTCTCCCTCGCCCTGGCCGACGGCACCGGACAACCGGTCGCCGACATCGCCGCGCTCACCCTGCGCCCGCTCTCGGCGGAGCAGCCGGACACCGGCCGGGGCGGGCCCCACGACTCGCTGTTCGAGGTGGCCTGGCTCCCGCTGGCCCTCCCGGCCCCGGCCGAGGCCGCGGACTCCTCCGACCGGGACGTCCTGGTCCTCGACGGGCCGTCCGCCGACGCCGCCCTCGACACCGCTCTCGACTCCGGCACTCCCGCACCCGCCACCGTCCTGGTACGGCTGCCCGCCGCGCCGGAGCTCACCCCCGAGGCCGTCCACGCGGCCTCCCGCGCCACGCTCCGCCTGCTGCGGCGCTGGCTCTCCGACGAGCGGCTAACCGACAGCCGGCTCGTCCTCCTGACCCGGGGCTCGGTCGCCGTCCGCACCGGCGACCGGGTTCCGGACCCCGTCCACGCGGCCGTCTGGGGGCTGGTGCGCTCCGCGCAGGCCGAGCACCCGGGCTGCTTCGTCCTCGTCGACACCGATGGCGACGACATCGCCGCCCCCGTCCTGGACGCGCTCCTGGCCGCGCGGGAACCGCAACTCGCCCTGCGCGCCGGCACCGCACGCGCCCCCCGCCTGGCCCGGACCACCCCTGGTCGCACGGCCGGGAACACCGGGGAGAGCGTCCCGCAGTACGACGCCGACGGGACCGTCCTCGTCACCGGGGCCACGGGCACCCTCGGTCGGCTCGTCGCCCGCCACCTCGTCGGCGAGCGCGGCGTACGCCACCTGCTGCTGCTGAGCCGCCGCGGCGACACCGCCCCCGGGGCCGCGGACCTGACCCGCGAACTGGCCGGGCTGGGCGCCGAGGTGACCTGGGCGGCCTGCGACGCCGCCGACCGGGAGGCGCTCGCCGCCGCCCTGACCGCGATCCCCGCGGCCCACCCGCTGCGCGGCGTCGTGCACACCGCCGGAGTCCTCGACGACGCCGTGATCGACTCCCTCACCCCCGAACGCCTCGACACCGTCCTGCGGCCCAAGGCCGACGCCGCGCTCCACCTCCACGAACTGACCCGCGGCCTGGACCTGTCGGCCTTCGTCCTGTTCTCCTCGGCCGCGGGCGTGTTCGGCGCCCCCGGCCAGGGCAACTACGCCGCCGCGAACTCCTTCCTCGACGCCCTCGCCCAGCACCGCCGGGCCCAGGGCCTCCCGGCCGTCTCGCTCGCCTGGGG
Source organism: Streptomyces sp. NPDC043876 (assembly GCF_056435825.1). NCBI lineage: Bacteria > Bacillati > Actinomycetota > Actinomycetes > Kitasatosporales > Streptomycetaceae > Streptomyces > Streptomyces sp. NPDC043876. The sequence continues at coordinate 23,147 of NZ_JBWKDV010000024.1, forward strand.
CCTTTGGGAGGACACCGGTGGCATGGCGGGCGCCCTGGACCGGGCCGACCTCGACCGGATGAAGCGCGGCGGCGTGGAAGGACTCTCCGCCGCCGACGGCCTCGCCCTCCTCGACCTCGCCGACGCCCTCGCCGCCGCCGACGGCGGGGCGGACCGGGCGCTCCTCGTCCCCATGCGGCTCATCCCGCCCGCTGCCGGGACGGACGTGGCCCCGCTGCTGCGCGGGCTCGTCCGCACGCCCGTACGACGCGCCGCCGCGGCCGGGACCGGCCGCGGCGGGCGCGCCGGGGCCGAGCTCTCCGCGCTCGAACGCAGCCTCGCCGGCCTCGACGCGGCCGCCCGGGAACGGCTCCTGCTCGACCTCGTCCGCAGCCACGTCGCCGACGTCCTCGGACACGGCACGGTGGACGCCGTCGAACCCGGACAGGCCTTCAGCGAACTGGGCTTCGACTCCCTCACCGCCGTCGAGCTCCGCAACCGGGTCGGCGCGGCCGTCGGCCGCCGCCTGCCCGCCACCCTGGTCTTCGACTACCCGACCTCCCTCGCCCTCGCCCGCCACCTCGCCGCCGAACTCGGCGAGGAACACGCGGCCCCCGCGCGGACGGCACCCACCGCCCCCGCCTCGGCCGGCGCCGGTGACGACCCGATCGCCATCGTCGCCATGAGCTGCCGCTACCCCGGCGGCGTGACCAGCCCCGAGGAGCTCTGGCGGCTGCTGGAGAGCGGCGGCGACGCCATCACCGGCTTCCCCGCCGACCGCGGCTGGGACCTCGCCTCCCTCTACCACCCCGACCCCGACCACGCCGGTACCTCGTACACCCGCCACGGCGGTTTCCTGCACGACGCCGCCGGATTCGATCCCGCCTTCTTCGGGATCAGTCCGCGCGAGGCCGTCGGCACCGACCCGCAGCAGCGCCTGCTCCTGGAGACCACCTGGGAGGCCTTCGAACGGGCCGGCATCCACCCGGCGTCCGTCCGGGGCAGCCGCACCGGTGTCTTCGCCGGTGTCATGTACCACGACTACGCCGCCCTACTGGAACGCTCGGCCGACGGCGCGGACGGGTCGCTCGGATCCGGCAGCACGGGCAGCATCGCCTCGGGACGCGTCTCGTACACCTTCGGTCTCGAAGGCCCCGCCGTCACCATCGACACCGCCTGCTCATCCTCGCTGGTCGCCCTCCACATGGCGATCCAGGCCCTGCGCGCCCACGAGTGCGACCTGGCCCTGGCCGGCGGTGTCACCGTCATGGCCACCCCGGGCACCTTCGTCGGCTTCAGCCGCCAGCGCGGCCTCTCCGCCGACGGCCGCTGCCGGGCCTTCTCGGCCGACGCCGATGGCACGGGCTGGGGCGAGGGCGTGGGCATGCTGCTCGTCGAGCGGCTCTCCGACGCCCGCAGGAACGGCCACCCCGTCCTCGCGGTGGTCCGCGGCTCCGCGATCAACCAGGACGGTGCCAGCAACGGGCTCACCGCCCCGAACGGCCCCTCCCAGCAGCGCGTCATCCGCGCCGCCCTCGCGAGCGCGGGACTCACCACCGCCGACGTCGACGCGGTGGAGGCCCACGGCACCGGTACGACCCTGGGCGACCCGATCGAGGCCCAGGCGCTGCTGGCCACGTACGGGCAGGACCGCCCGGAGGACCAGCCGCTGCTCCTCGGCTCCATCAAGTCGAACCTCGGCCACACCCAGGCCGCCGCTGGCGTGGCCGGTGTGATGAAGATGGTGCTGGCCATGCAGCACGGGGTGCTTCCCCGGACCCTGCACGCCGAGCAGCCGTCCCCGCACGTGGACTGGTCGGAAGGCTCCGTAAGCCTGCTGACCGAGCCGGTTCCGTGGCCCGAGAGGGGCCGCCCCCGCCGAGCCGGTGTGTCGTCCTTCGGCATCAGCGGCACCAATGCCCACACGATCATCGAGCAGGCGCCGCCCGCATCCCCGGCTCCCGCCGACACCGATACCGGGGCCGGAGCCGCCCCGGGCGTCGTCCTGCCCCTGCCGCTGTCGGGCCGCACGGATCAGGCCCTCGCCGACCGTGCCCGCGCTCTGAGCGCGCACCTGGCTGCGCACCCGGGCATCGGGCTGGCGGACCTCGCGTACTCGCTGGCCACGACCCGCGCCGCCTTCGACCATCGCGCGGTGGTACTGGCACGCGACCCCGAGTCCGCCGCCACCGCCCTCGCCGCCCTCGCCAACGGCGGTACCGCCCCCGGGCTGACCCGCGACACGGTGACGAAGACCGGCTGCACCGCCTTCCTGTTCACCGGGCAGGGCAGTCAGCGGCTCGGGATGGGGCGTGAGTTGTATGACGTCTTCCCGGTGTTCGCGCAGGCGCTGGACGCGGTGTGTGCGGCGATGAACCTCGAACTGCCTCTGGAGGAGGTGTTGTTCGGCGGGGATGCGATGGTGCTGGATCGTACGGAGTATGCGCAGCCTGCGTTGTTCGCGGTCGAGGTGGCGTTGTTCCGGTTGCTGGAGTCGTGGGGTGTCACGCCTGACTTCCTGTCCGGTCATTCGATCGGTGAGATCGTGGCCGCGCATGTGGCGGGTGTGTTCTCGTTGGAGGACGCGTGCACGTTGGTGGCTGCGCGCGGTCGTCTGATGCAGGCGCTGCCGTCCGGTGGTGTGATGGTCGCGATCCAGGCCGCGGAGGACGAGGTCCTGCCGTTGCTGAATGACCGGGTGAGCATCGCCGCCGTCAACGGTCCGCAGTCGGTGGTCGTTGCCGGTGACGAGGACGCCGTGCTGGCGGTGGTGGAGGTGTTCACCGACCGGAAGAGCAAGCGGCTCACCGTCAGTCATGCCTTCCACTCCCCGCACATGGACGGGATGCTGGAGGAGTTCCGCACGGTGGTGGTGGGCCTGTCCTTCGCCGCTCCGCGGATCCCGGTCGTCTCCAACCTGACGGGTGCGCTGGTCTCGGACGAGATGGGTTCGGCCGACTTCTGGGTGCGGCACGTCCGCGAGGCGGTTCGCTTCCTCGACGGTGTCCGGACGCTGGAGGCGGCAGGGGTCACCACGTACCTCGAACTCGGGCCTGACGGTGTCCTGTCGGCCCTCGCCCAGGACTGCGTCTCCGGAGAAGGCGCCGCCTTCGCCGCAACGCTCCGTGCCGACCGCCCCGAGGTGGAGACCGTCACCGCCGCCTTCGCCCGGGCCTACGCCCGCGGCGGCGACGCGGACTGGCGGGCACGCTTCGCCGGGACCGGTGCCCGGCGCGTCGACCTGCCCACCTACCCCTTCCAGCGTGAGCGGTTCTGGCCCGAGACCGGTGCCCCACTGCCCGGTGACGCCACCGGCCTCGGTCTCGCGGCCGCCGGGCACCCGCTGCTGGGCGCCGCGGTGTCCCTCGCCGACGCCGACGGGTGCGTCCTCACCGGCCGCCTGTCGCTGCGGACGCACCCCTGGCTGGCCGACCACGCCGTGATGGGCTCCGTACTGGTCCCGGGCGCGGCCCTCGTCGAGCTGGCCCTGCACGCCGGTGAGCGGGCCGGCGCCCCGGCCGTGGAGGAACTGACCCTCCAGGCACCGCTGGTGCTGTCCGACCCCGACGCGGCCGTCCAGATCCAGGTCACCGTGGGAGCCCCCGACCTGTCGGGCCGTCGTACCGTCGCCGTCCACTCCCGGTTCGCGGAGGCCGACGCCGACGCCGACGAGCCGTGGCAGCGCCACGCCGCCGGTCTGCTCACGGCCGAGGTGCGACCCGCGACCGCCGACCTCGGCGTCTGGCCGCCGGTCGACGCGACCCCCGTCCCCGTGGACGATGCGTACGAGCTCCTCGACGCCTCCGGGCTCCACTACGGCCCCCTCTTCCGCGGACTGCGGGCAGTCTGGCGGCGTGACGGCGAACTGTTCGCCGAACTCGGCCTCGCCGGGCGCGGGCAGGCGGACGCCGGGGCCTTCGGGCTCCATCCGGCGCTGCTCGACTCCGCGCTCCACGCCCTGGCACTGGACGCTTCGCTGGCTGCGGGCCCGGATTCCGACAGCGCGGACGGCGCCCGGTTGCCGTTCGCGTGGACCGGCGTACGCCTGCACGCCTCGGGCGCGGCGGCCGCGCGGGTCCGCCTCGCGGGCGCGGGCCACGGCGCGGTCTCGCTCGAACTGGCCGACTCCGCCGGTCACCCCCTCGCCTCGGTGGATTCGCTGGCCCTGCGAGCGATCTCGTCCGGGCAGATCGACGCGGCCGGTGGGGACCGGGGCCCGGACTCCCTCTTCCGGGTCGACTGGACCGCGCCGTCCGCCGATCGGACGGCGCAGGCCGCGGCCGGAGCAGCCGACGACCCGGTCGTCATCGACCTGCGTACGGGCGTCCGCGCGGCCGTGCCGGAAGCCGTGCACGCCGAAACGGCCCGGGTCCTGCGCCTGGTCCAGGACCGGCTGTCGGACCCGTCGGCGGACGGACGCTTGGTGTTCGTGACGCGCGGTGCGGTGGAGGCCGTGCCCGGAGAAGGCGTCCACGACCCGGTCCGCGCCGCGGTGCGGGGCCTGCTGCGGTCCGCGCAGTCGGAGAACCCGGGCCGCTTCGTCCTCGTCGACGTCGACGTCGACGAGGAGCCGGCGGGCCCGCTCGCGGTCGCCCTGGCGACGGGCGAACCCGAGGTGGCGGTGCGGGGAGGCTCGGCGCTGGTACCGAGGCTGGTCCGCGCCGCGCGGCCGGGCCGGACCGGGGAGACGGCCGCCGGTTGGGACACCCACGGCACCGTCCTGGTCACCGGCGCGAGCGGTTCGCTCGGCGCGCTGGTCGTCCGCCACCTGGTCACCGAGCACGGCGTACGGCGCCTGTTGCTGGTCAGTCGCCGGGGCGAAACCCCGCTGCTGTCCGCGGAGTTGGCGGGTCTGGGCGCCGAGGTGACTTGGGCGGCGTGCGACGTCGCCGACCGTGGGGCCCTGGCCGACGTGCTGGCCGGGATTCCGGCGGAGCACCCGCTGACCGGGGTCGTGCACACGGCCGGTGTCCTCGACGACGGGGTGATCGGTTCGCTGACCGCCGAACGGCTGTCGGCGGTGCTGCGCCCGAAGGTCGACGCGGCCTGGAACCTCCACGAGCTGACCCGGGACATCGACCTCACGGCGTTCGTCCTCTTCTCCTCCGCCGCCGGTGTCTTCGGCAACGCCGGACAGGCCAACTACGCCGCGGGCAACGCCTTCCTGGACGCGCTGGCGGCCCACCGGCGGGCCCAGGGCCTGCCGGCGACCTCCCTGGCCTGGGGCCTGTGGTCCGAAGTCGGCGGCATGGGAGCCGCGTTGGGGGCCGACGAGGTCTCCCGGCCCGGTCGCGGCGGCGCCCACGCCCTCACGGCCGCGGAAGGCGTGGCACTGTTCGACGCCGCCTGCGGCGCGCAGGAGCCGCTGCTGGTGCCGGTCAAGCTGGACCTGGCCGCCCTGCGCGCCCAGGCGGGCACCGGCACGCTGCCGCCGCTGCTCACCGGCATGGTCCGGATGCCCGCCCGCCGGGCCGCCGCCTCCGGCACCCCCGCCTCGGCACTGCTCGCGGGCCTGACGGTCGCCGAGCAGCAGTCCCTCGTCCTGGACGTGGTCCGGACCCAGGTGGCGGTCGTACTCGGCCATTCCGGGCCCGAGGCCGTCGAGGCCGACCGGTCCTTCCGCGAGCTGGGCTTCGACTCCCTGACCGCAGTGGAACTCCGCAACCTGATCGGCGCCGCCACCGGGCTGCGCCTGCCCGCCACCCTCGTCTTCGACTACCCGACCCCGACGATCCTCGCCGAGCACCTGCGCGACGAACTGCCCGGCGCCGCATCCGCCGCGCCCGCCGCCCCGGCGACCGCGTCCGCGTCCGCACTCCGCGACGACGATCCCATCGCCGTCGTCGGCCTCGGCTGCCGCTACCCCGGCGGCGTCGAGGGCCCCGACGACCTCTGGCGCCTCGTCCTCGAGGGCCGGGACGTCATCTCCGGATTCCCCGACGACCGCGGCTGGGACGTCGACGGCCTCTTCGACGCCGACCCCGGCCAGGAGGGCACGAGCTACGCCCGCGAGGGCGGGTTCCTCACCGACGCCTCCGCCTTCGACCCCGCCTTCTTCGGGATCTCCCCGCGCGAGGCCGTCGCCATGGACCCGCAGCAGCGGCTGCTGCTGGAAACCGCCTGGGAGGCCTTCGAACGCGCCGGGATCGACCCGAGGTCCCTGCGGGGCAGCCGTACCGGTGTCTTCGCGGGCGTCATGTACCAGGACTACGCGTCCCGGCTCGCGGCCCTGCCCGAAGGAGTGGAGGGCTTCCTCGGCACCGGCAACGCGGGCAGCGTCATCTCCGGCCGACTGTCCTACACGTTCGGCTTGGAGGGCCCGGCGGTCACCGTCGACACGGCCTGCTCCTCGTCCCTGGTGGCCCTGCACCTCGCGGTGCAGGCCCTGCGCAACGGGGAGTGCTCGCTCGCGCTGGCAGGCGGTGTGACCGTGATGGCGACCCCCGCCGCGTTCGTGGAGTTCAGCCGGCAGCGGGGCCTCGCGGTCGACGGCCGCTGCAAGGCGTTCTCCGCCGACGCCGACGGCACGGGCTGGTCCGAGGGAGCGGGAGTGCTCCTCGTGGAGCGGCTCTCGGACGCCCGCCGCAACGGCCACCCGGTCCTGGCCGTCGTGCGCGGTACGGCGATCAACCAGGACGGTGCGAGCAACGGCCTGACCGCCCCCAACGGGCCCTCGCAACAGCGGGTCATCCGCCAGGCCCTCGCCAACGCCGGGCTGTCCGTCGCCGATGTGGACGCCGTCGAGGCGCACGGCACCGGTACGACGCTGGGCGACCCGATCGAGGCGCAGGCGCTGCTGGCCACGTACGGCCAGGAGCGCCCGGAGGGCCGGCCGCTGCTGCTCGGCTCGATCAAGTCGAACATGGGTCACACGCAGGCCGCGGCCGGTGTCGCCGGCGTCATCAAGATGATCATGGCGATGCGGCACGGCGTCCTGCCCAAGAGCCTGCACGCGGACGAGCCCACCCCGCACGTGGACTGGGCCTCCGGGGCCGTGACGCTCCTGGACCGGGCCACCGCATGGCCGGACACGGGACGCCCGCGCCGCGCCGGCATCTCCTCCTTCGGCTTCAGCGGCACCAACGCCCACGCCGTCATCGAACAGGCTCCCGAGCCGGAGGAGCCCGGGACGCGGCCCGCACCCGAGCGGGTGCCGGGCGCCCTGCCGTGGCTGCTCTCGGCGAAGGACCCCCAGGCCCTGCGCGAACAAGCCGCCCGCCTGGCGGCACAGGTCGCCGCGGACCCCGAGTCGTCCCTCACGGACACCGGCTACGCCCTGGCCACGAGCCGGGCCACCCTCGACCGGCGGGCCGCCGTGGTGGCGGAGGACCGCGAGGGCTTCCTCGCGGGCCTGGCCGCACTCGCGGACGGCAGCCGACCCGCCGGAGTGCTGGAGGGTACGCCGTCGGCCGGAAAGCTGGCCTTCCTGTTCACCGGGCAGGGCAGTCAGCGGCTCGGGATGGGGCGTGAGTTGTATGACGCCTACCCGGTGTTCGCGGAGGCGCTGGACGCGGTGTGTGCGGCGATGAGCCTCGGTCTGCCGTTGAAGGAGGTGTTGTTCGGCGGGGATGCGGTGGTGCTGGATCGTACGGAGTATGCGCAGCCGGCGTTGTTCGCGGTTGAGGTGGCGTTGTTCCGGCTGCTGGAGTCGTGGGGTGTCAAGCCTGACTTCCTGTCCGGTCACTCTGTGGGTGAGATCGCGGCTGCGCACGTGGCGGGTGTGTTCTCGCTGGAGGACGCGTGTGCGCTGGTCGGCGCTCGCGGTCGGTTGATGCAGGCGTTGCCTTCGGGTGGGGTGATGGTGGCGGTGCAGGCGTCGGAGGACGAGGTCCTGCCGCTGCTGTCCGAGCGGGTGAGCATCGCTGCGGTCAACGGTCCGCAGTCGGTGGTCGTTGCCGGTGACGAGGACGCCGTGCTCGCGGTGGTGGAGGTGCTCGCCGACCGCAAGACGAAGCGGTTGACGGTCAGTCACGCCTTCCACTCGCCGCACATGGACGGGATGTTGGAGGCGTTCCGCAGGGTGGTGGAGGGTCTGTCCTTCGCCGCTCCGCGGATCCCGATCGTCTCCAATCTGACCGGTGCGCTGGTCTCGGACGAGATGGGTTCGGCGGAGTTCTGGGTGCGGCACGTCCGCGAAGGCGTCCGCTTCCTCGACGGTGTCCGGACGCTGGAGGCGGCTGGGGTCACCACGTACCTCGAACTCGGGCCTGACGGCGTCCTGTCGGCCCTCGCACAGGACTGCGTCTCCGGAGAAGGCGCCGCCTTCGCGCCCGCCCTCCGCAAGGGTCACCCCGAGGAATCCGCCCTCGCCGCAGCCCTCGCCCAGGCGCACCTGCGGGGCATCGCCGTCGACTGGACCGCGTACTACGAAGGCACCGGCGCCCGCCGCGCCGACCTGCCGACCTACGCCTTCCAACGGCAGCGCTACTGGCTGGAGGCCCCGGCCCACGCCCTCGCCGGGGACGTCGCCTCCGCCGGGCTCGGTTCGACCGCGCACCCGCTCCTCGGAGCGGCGGTCGACCTGCCCGACACGGACGGGTTCCTGTTCACCGGGCGGCTCTCGCTGCGCACCCACCCCTGGCTGGCCGGCCACCGCGTCGCGGGCAGCATCCTGCTGCCCGGTGCCGCGCTGGTCGAGCTGGCCGTCCGGGCGGGCGACCACGCCGGCTGCGGCCGGCTGGATGACCTCACCCTCGAAACACCGCTGGTGCTCCCGGAGACGGGCGGGACGCAGCTGCGCCTCGCCGTGGCCGAGGCCGACGCGCACGGCCGACGGGCCTTCAAGGTCTACTCGCGCCCCGAGCAGGCCGCCCCCGACGAGCCGTGGACCCGGCACGCCGCGGGCACCCTGGCCCCCGCCACCGAGGACCCCGGCACCGAGCCCCTGGGCGAGTGGCCCCCCGCCGGGGCCGTCGAATGCCCCGTGGACGAGCTGTACCCCGGCTTCGACGCCATCGGGCTGGGCTACGGCCCCGCCTTCCGCAACCTGCGCCGGGCCCACCGGCTGGGGGACGAGGTGTACGCCGAGGTCTCCCTCGACGAGGACCGCAGCGCAGACGCGGCCCCCTACGGCCTGCACCCGGCCCTCCTCGACGCCGCGCTCCACGCCGTCGCCCTCGGGGACTTCTTCCCCGACGGCCCGCAGGGCGCCCGGCTGCCGTTCTCCTGGGAAGGGGTGCGCCTGTACGCCGCCGGGGCGACCGCGCTCCGCGTCCGGATGGCCCCCGCCGGCCGCGACGCGGTGGCACTGACCCTGTGGGACGCGAAGGGCGAACGCGTCCTCGACGTCGACACGCTGGTCCTGCGGCCCTTCGCCCCGGACACCGGTGCCTCCGGGCCCGTACGGGAGGCGCTCTTCCGGATCGGCTGGACCGCCCTGCCGCTCACCGGAGCCGTGCGGGCGCAGCCGGTCCCCGGCAGCTGGGCCGTGCTCGGCGACGACCCGCTCAAGACGGGCGCCGGTCTGGAACGGGCCGGGGTACTCGACGACGCGGCCGGGTCGGCACATCCCGACCTCACCGCCCTCGGCGAGGCCTTCGACCTGGCCGAGGCCCTCGGTGAGCCCGTTCCCGACACCGTGCTGGTCCCGCTGGCCGCCGACCTCGTCGCCCCGGACGCGCACGCCGCGACCGGCAACGCCCTGGACCTGGTCCACGGCTGGCTGGCGGACGAGCGGTTCGCGGCGGCGCGGCTCGCGGTCGTCACCCGCGGCGCCGTGGCCACCGGCCCCGAGGAGGACGTCACCGACCTCGCGCACGCCGCCGTATGGGGTCTGCTGCGCTCCGCGCAGGCCGAGCACCCGGACCGCTTCGTCCTCGTCGACCTCGACGGGGACGACGCCTCGCACCGGGCCCTGGCCGCCGCGCTCGCCACCGACGAGACCCAACTCGCCCTGCGCGCGGGAACCGTACGGGCCCCCCGGCTGGCCCGCGCCACCCTCACTCCGCCCGCGGACGGCGCCCCCGCCGACCGCGGACCGGACCCCGAGGGCACGGTCCTGATCACCGGGGCCACCGGTACCCTGGGCGGCCTGCTCGCCCGGCACCTCGTCGCCGAGCACGGCGTGCGGCACCTGTTGCTGACCAGCCGTCGCGGAGCCACGGCCGCCGGAGCCACCGAACTCGCCGACGAGCTCACCGCCGCGGGGGCCCGGGTCACCTGGGCGGCCTGCGACGCGGCCGACCGGGACGCCCTGGCCGCCCTGTTGGCCTCGGTACCGGCAGGGCACCCGCTGACGGCCGTCGTGCACACCGCCGGTGTCCTCGACGACGCCACCATCACCTCGCTCGACCGCGAACGGGTGACGAAGGTCCTGCGGCCCAAGGCCGACGCGGCGTGGAACCTGCACGAGCTGACGCGGGACCTGAGCCTCGCCGCCTTCGTCCTGTTCTCCTCCGCGGCCGGTGTCTTCGGCAACGCCGGACAGGCCAACTACGCGGCGGGCAACACCTTCCTCGACGCCCTCGCCCAGCACCGCCGGGCACAGGGCCTGCCGGGCCTCTCGCTCGCCTGGGGCCTGTGGGACGACGAGGCCGGCATGGCGGCCACCCTCGACGAGCAGGACCGCCGCCGCCTCGGCCGCGGCAGCATGGCCGCGCTCTCCGAGGCCGATGGCCTGGCCCTCTTCGATGCGGCCCTGCGGGCGGTGACGGCCGGGCCGGACGAGGACGTCCCCGCGTTGCTGGTGCCCGCCCGCATCGACCTCGCCGGACTCCACGCGCAGGTCGCCGACACCGTCGCGCCCCTGCTGCGCGGCCTGCTCCGTACGCCCGTACGCCGCAGGACCAGCAGCGGGGCGGCGTCCGCCGACGGCCCCGGCACGCTGGCGCGACAGCTCGCCGAACTCCCGCCCGCCGAACGGGACCGGGTGCTCCTCGACACCGTCTGCACCCACGTGGCCCAGGTCCTGGGCCACGTGGGCGCGGCCGCCATCGAACCGGGCAGCGCCTTCAAGGAGCTCGGCTTCGACTCGCTGACCGCGGTCGAACTGCGCAACCGGCTCGGCGCCGCCACCGGCCTGCGCCTCCCCGCCACGCTCATCTTCGACTACCCGACCCCCGAGGGCCTGAGCGCCTACCTGCGCTCCGCGCTGCCCCTCGACGCCGACGGCCCCACCGTCTTCGGTGAACTCGACCGGCTGGAAACCGCGTTGGGCGGGTCCGATGCCGCGGACGCGGACAGCGTCACCCGCTCGCGCATCACGATGCGCCTCCAGGCCCTCCTCGCCAAGTGGAACACCGGCCAGGACACCGGCCGGCACACCGACGACGAGGACCTCGACGGCGACCTCGACACGGCGACCGACGACGAACTCTTCGACCTGCTCGACGACGAGCTCGGCGCCTGAAACCGCCGGGCGGGGCACCTCCGCCCCGCCCGGCCACCTTTTTCGCACCCACCACGGACAGACAGACCCGTACGACCGCCTCTCTGGCATGGAGCCCACGCACATGGTGAACGAGGACAAGCTTCGCGACTACCTCAAGCGGGCGACCGCCGATCTGCGTCAGGCCCGCAGGCGGTTGCGTGAGGTCGAGGAGCAGAACCAGGAACCCGTCGCGATCGTCGCGATGAGCTGCCGCTACCCCGGCGGCGTCCGCACCCCCGAGGACCTGTGGCGGCTCGTCGCCGACGGCGAGGACGCGATCTCCGGATTCCCCGCCGACCGGGGCTGGGACGTGGAGACCCTCTACGACGCCGACCCCGACAGCGCCGGAGCCAGCTACGTCAGCGAAGGCGGCTTCCTCTACGACGCCGCCCGTTTCGACCCCGCCCCGTTCGGCATCTCGCCCCGCGAGGCCCTGGCGATGGACCCGCAGCAGCGGTTGCTGCTCGAATCCTCGTGGGAGGCCTTCGAGCGGGCGGGCATCGACCCCACGTCGCTGCGCGGCAGCCGCACCGCCGTCTTCGCCGGCGTCATGTACCACGACTACACCGCCCGTCTGGACTCCGTTCCCGAGGGCGTCGAGGGCTTCCTCGGCACCGGCAGCTCCGGCAGCATCGCCTCCGGCCGTGTCGCCTACACCTTCGGCCTCGAAGGCCCGGCGGTCACCGTCGACACCGCCTGCTCCTCCTCCCTCGTCACCCTCCACCTCGCGGTGCAGGCCCTGCGGGCGGGGGAGTGCACCATGGCCCTCGCGGGCGGCGTCACCGTCATGGCGACTCCGGCCACCTTCACCGAGTTCAGCCGCCAGCGCGGCCTCGCCGCCGACGGCCGCTGCAAGCCCTTCGCGGCCGCCGCCGACGGCACCGGCTGGGGCGAGGGCGTCGGCATGCTCCTCGTCGAGAAGCTCTCGGACGCACGGCGCCACGGCCACCCGGTCCTCGCCGTGATCCGCGGCTCGGCGATCAACCAGGACGGCGCGAGCAACGGCCTCACCGCCCCCAACGGGCCCTCCCAGCAGCGGGTCATCCACCAGGCGCTCACCAACGCCCGCCTCGCCGCCGCCGACGTCGATGTGGTGGAGGCGCACGGTACGGGTACGACGCTGGGCGACCCGATCGAGGCGCAGGCGCTGCTGGCCACCTACGGCCAGGACCGCCCGGAGGACCGGCCGCTGCTGCTCGGCTCGGTCAAGTCGAACATCGGGCACACCCAGGCCGCGGCCGGTGTCGCGGGCATCATCAAGATGGTCGAGGCCATGCGCCACGGCATCGTCCCGAAGACCCTCCATCTCGACGAGCCGACGCCGCACGTCGACTGGACGGCGGGTGCCGTCTCCCTGATCGCTGAGAACGTCCCCTGGCCGCAGACCGGGGCCCCTCGGCGTGCGGGTGTGTCGTCGTTCGGTTTCAGTGGGACGAACGCGCATGTGATCGTGGAGCAGGCTCCGGTCGTCGACGCCGAGGCCGGGGCCGAGGGTGTGGCGGGGGAGGGTGGGGGTTCGGTTCTGCCGGTTCTGCCGGTGGTGCCGTGGGTGTTGTCGGGTAAGAGTGCGGGTGCGTTGCGGGCGCAGGCGGAGCGGTTGGCCGCGGTGGATGTGGCCGGTGTGGATCCGGTGGATGTGGCGTGGTCGTTGGCGTCGACGCGTGCGGGGCTGGATCATCGTGCGGTGGTTTTCGGTGATCATGTGGCGGGTGTCGCGGCGGTGGCGTCGGGGTCGTTGGCCGCGGGTGTGGTGAGCGGGTCGGTGGTCGGGGGTAAGACGGCTTTCGTATTCCCGGGGCAGGGGTCGCAGTGGGTGGGTATGGCCGAGGCGTTGCTGGGTTCCTCGCCGGTGTTCGCTGCTCGGGTGGATGAGTGTGCGAAGGCGCTGGAGCCTTTTGTCGACTGGTCGTTGGTCGATGTGCTGCGTGGTGTGGAGGGTGCTCCTTCGCTGGAGCGGGTGGATGTCGTGCAGCCGGCGTTGTTCGCGGTGATGGTGTCGCTGGCGGAGGTGTGGCGTTCGGTCGGTGTTCGTCCGGGTGCGGTGATCGGTCATTCGCAGGGTGAGATCGCGGCCGCGTGTGTGGCGGGCATTCTTTCTCTCGATGATGCCGCTCGGGTGGTGGCGTTGCGCAGTCAGGCGATCGGGCGGGTGCTGGCCGGGTTGGGTGGCATGGTGTCGGTGCCGTTGCCGGCCGTGGTGGTCCGGGAGCGGATCGCGCCGTGGGGTGAGGAGAGGATTTCCGTTGCCGCGGTGAACGGGCCTTCCTCGGTGGTGGTTTCGGGCGAGGTGGCGGCGCTGGAGGAGTTCCTGGCCGTCTGTGAGGCGGACGGGGTCCGGGCCAGGCGGATCGCGGTGGACTACGCCTCGCACTCTGCCCAGGTCGATCTCCTGCGTGAGGAGTTGGCCGAGCTGCTTGCTCCGGTCGTGCCGCGGGCGGCGGAGGTGCCGTTCCTGTCGACGGTGACGGGGGAGTGGGTCAAGGGGCCGGAGCTGGACGCTGGTTACTGGTTCCGCAACCTGCGTCAGACGGTCGAGCTGGAGCAGGCCACACGCACGCTTCTGGAGCAGGGTTTCGGGGTCTTCATCGAGTCCAGCCCGCACCCCGTCCTGACCGTGGGCATACAGGAGACCGTGGAGGACAGCGGCCGTGAGGCGGCCGTACTCGGGTCGCTCCGCCGTAACGAGGGTGGTCTGGAGCGGTTCTGGCTCTCGCTCGGTGAGGCCTATGTGCGCGGTGTCGCCGTGGATTGGGAGGCGGTCTTCGCGGGGACGGGTGCCCGTCGGGTCGACCTGCCCACCTACGCCTTCCAGCAGGAGCACTTCTGGCTGGAGTCCGGCATCGCCCCGGACGCCGAGACCACGGCCGCGTACGCGGTCGACACCGCCGACGCCCGCTTCTGGGAGGCCGTCGAGGCGAATGACGTGGCCGCCCTCACCGCCGAGCTGGAGTTCGACGCGGACGACGAGACCCTCGCCGCGCTGCTGCCCGCGCTCTCCTCCTGGCGCCGCCGGTCCCAGGAGCGGTCGGCGGTCGACGGCTGGCGCTACCGGATCACTTGGAAGCCCGCCCCCGAGCCCGCCTCCGCCCGGCTCTCGGGCACCTGGCTGGTCGCACTCCCCGAGGACCGGGACGAGGCCGTCGACGCCGTGCTCCGCACGCTCGCCGAGCACGGCGCCGACGTACGGACCGTCGCCGTCCCCGGCTCCGACGACGCGCGGGCCGTGCTCGCCGAGCGGATCCGTGACGCCCTCGCCGACGGCCCCGCCGCGGTGGGTGTGCTGTCACTGCTGACCCCCGCCGGGACCGGGGCGGCAGCAGGCGTCATCGCCACACTCGCCCTGGTCCAGGCCCTCGGCGACGCCGAGGTCACCGCCCCGCTGTGGTGCGTCACCCGCGGCGCCGTGGCCGTGAACCGCGCCGAGCAGCAGACCGATCCCGCACAGGCCCCCGTCTGGGGTCTGGGCCGGGTCACCGCGCTGGAGCACGGCGAGCGCTGGGGCGGTCTGATCGACCTGCCGGAGCAGGCCGATGGCCGGCTTCTCGTCCGGCTCGTCGGGGTGCTGGCCGGTGATGCTGCCGAGGACCAGGTCGCGGTACGTGCCTCGGGTCTGTTCGTACGTCGTCTGGTACGCGCCCGGCTGGCGGAGGCAGCCCCGGTGCGCGAGTGGCGGCCCACCGGAACCACCTTGGTGACCGGCGGCACCGGTGCTCTGGGCGCGCACGTGGCCCGCTGGCTGGCGGGCAACGGCGCCGAGCACCTGCTGCTCGTCAGCCGCCGGGGTGCAGAGGCCCCCGGCGCGGCCGCTCTGCGGGAAGAACTGGCCGCGCTGGGCGCCGGGGTGACCCTCGCCGCCTGCGACGTCGGCGACCGTGACGCCCTCACCGCACTCCTCGCCGACATCCCCGCCGACCGGCCGCTGGCCGCGGTCGTGCACACCGCCGCCGTCCTGGACGACGGGGTGATCGAGTCTCTCACTCCCGACCAGGTCGAGCGCGTTCTGCGGATCAAGGTGGACGCCACGCTCCACCTGCACGAGCTGACCCGTGACCTCGACCTGTCGGCGTTCGTCCTCTTCTCCTCCTTCGCCGCCACCTTCGGCGCGCCCGGCCAGGGCAACTACGCGCCGGGCAACGCCTTCCTGGATGCCTTCGCCGAGTACCGGCGCGCCGCCGGGCTGCCCGCGACCTCCCTCGCCTGGGGACCCTGGGGCGACGGGGGGATGGCCGAAGGCGCCGTCGGGGACCGCATGCGCCGCCACGGCGTCATCGAGATGGCCCCCGGGCGGGCCGTCATCGCCCTCCAGCACGCGCTGGACCGCGACGAAACGACCCTGACCGTCGCGGATATGGAGTGGAAGCGCTTCGTCCTGGCCTTCACCTCGGGCCGGACCAGGCCCCTGCTGCACGACCTCCCCGAGGCACGGCAGGCCATGGACAGCGCCCGCACCGACACCGCCGAGGACAGCGGGAGCGCCGCCGTGCTGGCCGGGCAAATCGCCGGGCAGCCCGAGGCCGAACAGGAGCGGCTGCTGCTGGAGCTGGTCCGTACGGCCGTCGCCGCCGTCCTCGGCTACGCCGGACCGGAGGCCGTCGAGGCGGGCCGGGCGTTCAAGGAACTGGGCTTCGACTCCCTCACCTCCGTCGAACTGCGCAACCGGCTGAACGCGGTGACCGGGCTCAAGCTGCCGCCCACGCTCGTCTTCGACTACCCGACGCCCACCGTCCTCGCCCGGTTCCTGCGGACCGAACTCGCCGGCCGGAGTGCGGTGGCCGCCGCGCCCCTGCCGACGGCGGCCGGTTCCGGGGGCGACGACGACCCCATCGCCGTCGTAGCGATGAGCTGCCGTTTCCCCGGCGGCGTCCGCAGCCCCGAGGAGCTGTGGCAACTGCTGGCCTCCGGCGGGGACGCCCTGTCGGAGTTCCCGTCGGACCGCGGCTGGGACGTCGAGGCGCTGTACGACCCCGACCCCGACGCCCTGGGCACCTCCTACACCCGTGAGGGTGGCTTCCTCTCCGACGCGGCCTCCTTCGACCCGGCGTTCTTCGGGATCTCGCCGCGCGAGGCGCTCGCGATGGACCCGCAGCAGCGACTGCTGCTGGAGACCTCCTGGGAGGCCTTCGAGCGGGCCGGGATCGACCCCGAGACGCTGCGCGGCACCCAGTCCGGCGTCTTCGTCGGTACCAACGGCTCCGACTACTCCCACCTGGTGCGCGGCGCCGCCACCGAAGGGCTCGAAGGCCACCTGGCCACGGGCAGCGCGGGCAGCGTCGTCTCGGGCCGCCTCTCCTACGTGTTTGGTCTGGAAGGCCCGGCGGTCACCGTCGACACCGCCTGCTCCGCCTCGCTGGTGGCCCTGCACCTCGCGGTGCGGGCCTTGCGGGCCGGGGAATGCTCCATGGCCCTGGCGGGTGGTGTGACGGTCATGTCCACGCCCGGCACCTTCATCGAGTTCAGCCGGCAGCGCGGACTGTCCACCGACGGCCGCTGCAAGGCCTTCTCCTCCGACGCCGACGGCTTCAGCCCGGCCGAAGGCGCGGGCATGCTCCTCGTCGAGCGCCTGTCGGACGCCCGCCGCCACGGCCACCCCGTGCTGGCCGTGATCCGCGGTACGGCGATCAACCAGGACGGTGCGAGCAACGGCCTGACCGCCCCCAACGGGCCCTCCCAGCAGCGCGTCATCCGCCAGGCCCTGGCCAACGCCGGCATGTCGGCCGCGGAAGTCGACGCGGTGGAGGCCCACGGCACCGGTACGACCCTGGGCGACCCGATCGAGGCCCAGGCCCTGCTGGCCACGTACGGGCAGGACCGCCCGCAGGACCGGCCACTGCTCCTCGGCTCGATCAAGTCCAACATCGGTCACGCGCAGGCCGCCGCCGGTGTCGCCGGCGTCATGAAGATGGTGCTGGCCATGCAGCACGGCCTGCTGCCGCGAACCCTGCACATCGCCGAGCCCACCCCGCACGTGGACTGGAGCGCGGGCGAGGTCGAGCTGCTGACCGAGGAGCGGTCCTGGCCCGAGACGGGCGGGCGTCCCTGGCGCGCGGGTGTGTCGTCGTTCGGCTTCAGCGGCACCAACGCCCATGTCATCATCGAGCAGGCCCCGGTGGAACAGGAGGCGCCGGAGCAGGAAACCCCTGTCGCGCCGGCCGCCCACCCCCTACTGACCACCGCCCCCCTGGACGCCGCGGCCACGGACGGGCCGCTCGCGCTGCCCTGGCCGTTGACGGCGAAGACCGAGAACGCGCTGCGCGGCCAGGCGGAACGCCTGCTCCAGCACCTCGGCACCCGTCCTGACCTGCGGCATGTCGATGTCGGCCACTCCCTGGCCAGCACACGTACGGCCCACGGCACGCGTGCCGTGCTGATCGGCCGGGACCCGGAGGAGCACCTCGCGGGGCTCGCCGCCCTGGCCGTCGGGGGCACCACACCCCTGCTCGTCCAGGGGTCGGTCATCGGGGGCAAGACCGCTTTCGTCTTCCCCGGGCAGGGGTCGCAATGGGTGGGCATGGCCCAGGCGCTGTTGGACGCTTCACCTGTGTTTGCTGCCCGAGTGGATGAGTGTGCGAAGGCACTGGAGCCCTTTACCGACTGGTCGTTGGTCGAGGTCCTCCGGGGTGTCGAGCATGCCCCTTCGCTGGATCGGGTGGATGTGGTGCAGCCGGCGTTGTTCGCGGTGATGGTGTCGTTGGCGGAGGTGTGGCGTTCGGTCGGGGTGCGTCCGGGTGCGGTGATCGGTCATTCGCAGGGTGAGATCGCGGCCGCGTGTGTGGCGGGGATCTTGTCGTTGGAGGATGCCGCTCGGGTGGTGGCGTTGCGTAGTCAGGCGATCGGGCGGGTGCTGGCGGGGTTGGGTGGCATGGTGTCGGTGCCGTTGCCGGCCGTGGTGGTCCGGGAGCGGATCGCGCCGTGGGGTGAGGAGAGGATTTCCGTCGCCGCGGTGAACGGGCC
>NZ_JBWKDV010000025.1:0-38936 GCF_056435825.1 Streptomyces sp. NPDC043876
GGTCGGCTTCGGAGGGCTCGTCGTGGAGAGCGAGCTGGAGGTCGAGGTCGGAGACTCCGGGGGTGGCGGTGCCGCGGGGGATGCTGCCGTAGAGGTAGACGCTGTGCAGGCGCGTTCTGCCGAACGTTTCGGTGATGTGAGCGCGGGCGGCATCGACGACGGGGAAGAACGCTGCCGGCACTCGGTCCAGTGCGCCTTCGCGTGCGATGGTTCCGTCGCGGTCCAGCCCTCGTTCATTCATGGGGTCACTGTGCCTTGGGCTGCTGCGTGTTGCCGAGCGGATTTCCGAGGCGGCGCGGCGCTCGCGAATCGCAATGCCCACGCATCCGCCAGCGGGCGGTGTAGCACTGACCCGCCAGGATGGATGGACGCGACCTCGCTGACCTTGTTCGTCACCCACCCGCGGCGCGCTGCGGCGGCAGGATGTGCTCGGGCTCATACCAGCCCGCGCCTCGCAACCGAATACCGCTGTTACCCTCTGCGACCGCTCCCCAAGATCTGCGCCAGAACCTCTTCGACGCGTACGACGCCCTACGGGGTGGTATCCGTTCAGATGGTGCACTGACAAGAAGTCGAGGGAGCACCCAGGATGCGGGCGTTCGGCGTGTCGATTGGGCTGATGGTGCGCATGCCTTGGCGCCGTCTTTCCGGGTAGGGCGGCGGGCAGACCCTGACCGCCCGTTCTCGATGATGAGGGCCAATCCGCTCGCGCCAGGTGTCGGGGCCCCGGGTGCGGATAGCGACGGAAAGCTGGCCGACCACCGCGGGGTTCGCCAGCAAGGTGCGCTATCACGCCGAGGACGTCCGCCGAGTGGCCCCGCAGGTAGCAGCCAAGCCGCTCAAGGGGCCGTCCCAGGTGCCGTGCTGTCTGTTGCTGATCACTCTGATAGCGGGACCGTTCGTGTGGCTGGTGGTACACATAGCGAGCGAGAGAGGGTGGAGCGGGTGGTGAAGGGGGTCCGCCGCAGGATCGGCTGACATCTGATCCGGACTGCACTCGCGGTCATGCTCGTTGGGCCAAGGTAGGTGGAGCGGTCACCCGTCGCCCGTGCAGGATGACGCCGAGCCGCCCTCACTTTCCATGGCCTCGGTCACCGCAGCGCCGCGACTTCTGAGTCGGCCCGGCCACGGCGGCGTCCCAGGGGACAGCTCAGCGTCCGGCCACTGAAAGAGGGCTGGGCAAAATTCGGAGCCTACCCGCCAGTAAGCGGGCGGAGCGGTTTCGGGGTTGATATTTCCGGCCGGGGATGACTCCGAAGTGGGGAACGCGGTGTTCCACCTGCAGGTCTGCTGCCCGGGCAGGCGGGATGATCCCGGCAACCTCGCCGAGGACAGCTGCGGGAGCCCACGGCACTGGCTCCCGGCGCGCTCCACGTCCAAGACCGCGCCCGTGATGTCGCAGGTCAGGGTCGGGCGGTCGGAGGAAATCCAGGGCCCGCGGCGCTCGAAACGCCACCTTCCGGGGCGCCACGGAGGGCAAATTCCTGCCGCGGGAACCCGCCGAATGTCCCCGGAATCTCTCAGGAGCAATACCCCCTCCCCGCAACTCCGACATCTCTGTGCACCATGCGCCCCGCCGACTTGCGGAAAGAGGAACCAGCCGATTTCTGGGTCTCGTCATGATCCTCGTAATCCGGTGCTACGGTGAGCCCCGGCTCACGGAGGGCCTTACTGTCGACCAGCCCTGGAGGCGTCGATGTTCATGGAAATCATGGATCGTATGGAAACCAAGGAAGACCTCGTGGCGGAAGATGTCGTCTTCGCCACGCTGCCGTCCCTCGGAATGGACCGGATGACCGCGGAGGGCGTCGAATTCGTCCTCTGCACCTCCGCGCTCACCGCCCAGGTCTGACCCCGGACCCAGACAAAGGAGCGGATAGTGTCGCGACACTTGCCTGTGCAACTCGAGGACGTACTCGGCACCCGCACCCTGGAGCTGGCGGACCTGACGATCGGTGAGCTGCTCGCCGCCAACCGCCTACCGGAGACCATGTTCCAGCCCTACGTCGTCAGGGGGGCCACCACGACACCGGTCCCCCTGACGACACGGCTGGACGACCTTCCCGAAGACGCCGAACGGCTCCTCGTGCGGGCCATCCGCAACACGCTGTTCCCCACGGTGCTGCCCACGGGCCGGGAACCCCTGGCACCCGCTGGCCCACCAGATGTGGGAACCGGCTTCCGCTCAGTGCGCACGGCGCCGGACGGAAGGGCGCGCGAAGTCCACGCCGTGGTGGGGCAGGACGAGGCCCGGAGCATCGTCGCCTCGCAGGTGGCCGAATTCGAGGAAAAGTACAAGATTTCCGCAGGCGGCTGCGTATTCGGAATATCCGGGGGCGGCGACAGCAACGCACTGGCTTACGGCCTGGCCAACTCCGTTCCACGGGACCGTCTCATAGCGTTCACCCTGGTATTCGGGGCCGTCTTCTCTCCGGAGGCCGCGGTTCGGGCGGGAGTTCTGTGTCAGGACCTCGGAATTGGCCACCGTGTACTGCGACCCGACGACATAGGCGAACTCCTCGGCGTCCGAACGTCGATGGACGACCTCTACAAGGATTTCAGTGACACCTTCACGCGCGAGGCGCTGCACTTCTTCGGTACCTTCCTGGTCCTGCGCACGGCGCGGAAACTCGCCGACGAGCAGGGCATGCGCGACCTGGCATTCGGATACAACCGTGAGGACCTGCTGGCCGAGGCCATGTTCATGGTGATGAACGGCCGACGTCCGCTTTCCTACCCGGTCCGCACTGTCGGCAGGCACCGCGTGGTGATGCCCGTATGGAAGGCCCCGAAGCTGCTCCTCGACGCCTGCCATCCGAATTTCAGCCTGGAGAACTACCGGGAGCGCGACCCACACACCACCCGTCAGCGGAGCCTCGCGTTCTTCCTCGCGCACGCCATGGACTCGGCCTATCCCTCCTTCGGGCTCAGCATGCTGACCGGGATGTCTCAGGCGTTCGACGGGGCTTGGGGCGAGGTCACCCACCACGAGGACCTGGACGTGTTCGTCACCGAACAGGCCAGCACACAGAGCATCCAACAGGTTCGCGAACTTCTGGCCCGGCACTTCGGGCCAGGGGCCGTGAACTGAGATGCCTCCTTTGCCCGTCCCGGACCTGCCCGTTCCCGCCCGCTGGGCGCGAGCTCTGGACGATTGGCCCGCGCGGTTGCCGTCACAGCTGGCGGAGGGGCTGGAGACCGCCCGTCGCTCGGGACGGCTCGACGCGCTGTGCCGGGCCGACGGACAGTACCCGGACTTCACCGCTACGCTCCGCGCGGCGCTGGCCGGATCCGCACGGAGCGTCACGCTGAGCTTCTCCGAACCCCGGTGGACGCTCGCCGTGGTATCGACTGTCGGCGCCCTGCTCGGGCACGTCGGGCAGCCGGCCGACCCCACGCTCGGCGGCTCGGTCTCCGAGGTACCGACCGGCGGGGCAGACCGCTACGAGCAGAACTGGCACACCGACAGCACCCCCTGGCTCACGCCCAATCGGTGGACTGTTCTCGGCCTGCTGCGTGAGGACCCCGCCCTGCACGAGCCCGCGACCGGCGTGCTGCCGTGGGAGGAGGTCGATGCGGCATGGCCCGGTGCGGCTGAGGCACTGCGAGTCCTTCGACACCACGAAGTGGCATGGCGTCTGCGCTACCCCGGGCTGGCCCAGCTCCACGCTCCGGTGCGGGGCGCCGTGCCGCGCTGGTTCCGCCCCGCGCTGGACGAAGTGATCGACGACGGTCCGCCCGCTGTGTCCCTCGCCTGCCGGTCGCTGGAGCGCGCGGTGGACGGGGCGACGCGCTGGTACGAGGCGGTGGTCGCCCCCTCCCGTGTGCTCGTCTTCGACAACCACGCCGTCTTGCACCGCGGCCCCGCCATCAAGGAGCCCAGCGCTCGTACGCTGCTGCGCTTCAAGGTTGGCGGGGCTCCCGGCTTGCCTGCGTCAGGACCCGCATGAGCCTCGGCCTCCGTTTTCCGGGACTGTCGCTGGCGCAGCGGCCTGAGCTCTTCGAGGCGATCAGGACGCACGGCACGGTGTCCGAGCGACGGGTATCGCCGTGCGCCTTCGGCGACGAGAGCGGCTGGCTGGTCTCGGACCTGCCCACCGCGCGCGACCTGCTGACCTCGTCCGCCGGGCAGAAGTCGAGGCCCGCACATTCTCAACGGCTGCTGGGGGGCGTTGGCGTCCTGCATGCCGATCAGGTACGCGACGTCAAAAGGCGACTGGTCACCGCCATGGGACACGAGGCCCGGCAGCGACATCTGCTTGCCGAACATCTCACGGCAGCGTTCCGGGGGTGGGAGTCGCCGCCGCAGCCGGGACCTCTCACCGAAGCTTTGTCCGCCTCCTTGCTCGCCCAGCTCACCGGACGGAGGCCGGGTGCGGTGGACGGTGGACGGCTCCGGGAGCTCGTAGGGACGAGCTGGGCGCGGCTGGAACGGCCTGCTGAACCGGCCGCTCACGGCCCCGGCAGCTCCGGCAGCTCCGGCAGCCCCGGCAGCCCCGAGGACGAGCTTGCGTCCTTCGTTCACGCGCTGGTCGAGACCTCGCGCTCCGGATTCACCCGGCACCTGCGCGGCGAGGGCTGGACCACGGCTCGCATCGCGGAGGAACTCCGGGCCATGGTCCTGGCGGGCTGGGGCAGTACGACGGCGGCGGTCCTCAGCGCCGTCGCCCTGCGTGTCGGCCCGCAGTGCATCCGCCAGGCCCTGGACGAAGTTCTCCGGATGTACCCACCGAGCTTCATGATCGCCAGGCGGATCGTGGAGCCGCGCCGGGCCTTCCCCTTCGCCGCGGGAGACCTGGTGGTCGTCAGCCCCTGGCTCATCCACCGGCACGGGCGGGCCTGGGCGCGGCCCGAGGAATACACCCCGCACCGATGGCTGACGACGCCGGGGCCGCACTGGTTCCTGCCGTTCGGCCTCGGACCGCGCAGATGCCCGGCCGCCACCTTTGCCCGCGCGCAGATCGCCGTGGCCGTGGAACTGTACGCAGACCGCTTCGCGCCGCCCGTGTCCGGCCGGTTGGCCTTGGTCGAGTCACGCAGCCCCGCCCTGGTCCCGCACTGGAACAATGCCCTACCCCGGAGTTCCGGTGCGGATGAGCCGAAGTAGCCCGGCGGGCAGGACCACGCCTCCACTCGGGGGCGGTCCACACTCGCAGAACCCTCCGTCCTCCGTCGCGCTGCATGTCTACTCGTGTAGTAGTTACGAGAGCGGCAGCGGATTGGAAAGTGGCACCGAGAGTGACGCTGCGCTCGCCATCCAGGCCGGATTCAGCCCCGGCCCGGAGCTCCTCGCTCTGGCCTTCGTCGACTGGGGCCGCCTACGGCGGTACCCCCCACCGTCAGCCGGCTGTGCAGGGCCGTCACCGCCCGGATCAGACGACCTGGGCGAGGACGTGGCCCGGTGACTGGGTGCCCGCGTCGGCGGTCCTCTTGCCGTCCGGGCCCCAGGCGCCGGCGGCGCCGCAGCCCACGCCGTCCTCGTTGCGGCCGAGGACGTTGGCGAGCACGACGTGGAGAGCGAACTCGCGGGCCCGCACCGGATAGACCTTCTCGAACGAGTCGTTGTCGGCGGAGATGACCGAGCTCGCCAGATAGACCGTGCAGCGGTCGGCGGCGGCCCGCTCGGCGAGTTCCGGGAAGCGGTTGTCGTAGCAGGTGGCCAGCGCGAACCGGGTGCCGTCCAGCTCGAAGCGGCCGTCCCTGCCGCCCGCCGCGAAGACCTCCTGCTCGATGCCGTAGAGGTGCTGCTTGTCGTACCGGGCGAGGAGTCCGCCGTCCGGACCGATGACAAGCGAGGTAATCGCGGGCCGGCCTTCCGCTGTCTGCACGGGAGCGTTGACGACCGCCGCGGCCGAGACGGCGCGGCACGCCTCGCGTACGGGTTCGAGGCGGGCGTCGTCCTCGGTGAGGACGAGGGAGGGGGTGTCCCGGATCAGCGTCGGCTCGTAGCCGGTCACGGCGAGCTCGGCGAAGACGACCATGCGGGCGCCGTCGGCCCCGGCTGCCCGGATGAGCCCGGCGATGGTACGGACGTTGGCGGCGATGTCCCCGGCGGCCGGGGCGAACTGGGTGGCTGCGACGATCATGGCTCCCATCATCGCTGCCGACCGGGCCGCCAGAACAGGGAGGGCTCCGACCCTCTCCGATGCAGTCTCGGCCGGCGTAGACGCAGACGCAGGCGGGCGCACGGCCCGTCAGACGCACAGTCGACCAACTGTGCGAAATCAAGGGTGAGTTCGCGCCAAGGAACCTCGCATTTTCGGGCTCTCTCCAGCTGGACACGTTGAGTTAATCGCGCAAACAGCTTCGCCGGGCTAGCGTATTCCTTGGCCAAGTCTTGACTTCGTCTTGGTCCGCTCTAGGGGTGTTGAAGCTAACGGAGGGGTGCGTATTGCGAGGTGTGACACGTGGGATCGAGCTCGCACTCCTTTCCGCCGCCCCCTTCGCTCCTCGCTCCCGCCGCGTGCGGCGGTATTCGCACCCGCGCACGGAGCTCGACGCACCTCGGTCCAAACCCAGTCCTGAATCGGACCACCTGAGGCGCCGCTCGTCGGCGGCCGTCACGGCGACAGCTGCTTCGGCGGGTCGGCAGACCCCCTCCGTGCAACCGGGACGGTCCCGGCGGCAGTTGAACAGCGCCTCCCCATGTCCTGCCCGTCCGACGCGCCGTTACGGCGCGCCAGGAGGAACCACGCATGCAGCCCCTCATCGACAACGCCCGCACGTTCGGACAGCGCCCTGAGGAGTTCGCCAAACTCGCCGAAGGCCAGTCCCCCCGGGTCCTGTTCATCACGTGCTCCGACTCCCGGGTCGTCCCCGCCCTGATCACCGGCGCCGCCCCCGGTCAGCTTTTCGAGCTGCGCACAGCGGGCAACATCGTGCCGCCGTACGTTTCCGAGCGGCCCACTTCCGAAGCCGCTACCATCGAGTACGCCGTGAATGTCCTCGGCGTCCGGGACATCGTCGTCTGCGGCCATTCGCACTGCGGTGCCTTCGGCGCTCTGGTGCGGGGCGACGACCTCGACCCCGTCCCCGCCGTACGGGACTGGCTCGCCTACGCCGCGGGCCCGCCGGCGGGGGCCGACCCCGACGACCCGGCGGTCGCCGCGTCCGTGCAGCACCATCTGCTCGCTCAGATGCTGCGCTTGCGTTCGTACCCCTGTGTGGAGAGGGGACGTTCCGAGGGGCGTCTGCGCCTGCGCGGCTGGTACTACGAGGTGCACACCGGGGCCGTACTCGAACACCGCGCGGACACCGACACCTTCCAGGCCCTGTGAGCGGCGCCATGAACACGGTACTCAAGTCTCCCCATTTCAAGCAGGACTTCGCCGCCTCCCTCGTGGTCTTCCTTGTCGCGCTGCCGCTGTGCGTCGGTGTGGCAGTCGCCTCCGGCGTCCCGGCCGAACTCGGCCTGGTCACCGGCATCGTGGGCGGCATCGTCGCGGGGTGCATGCCGGGCAGCAGCCTGCAGGTGTCCGGGCCGGCCGCGGGACTGACCGTGCTCGTCTTCGAGGCCGTCCGGCAATTCGGATTGGCCGCCCTCGGCGTGATCGTGCTGGGGGCCGGGCTGCTCCAACTCCTCATGGGTGCGCTCAAGCTGGGCCGCTGGTTCCGGGCCATCTCGGTCTCGGTGGTCGAGGGCATGCTGGCCGGCATCGGGCTGGTGATCATCGCCGGCCAGTTGTACGCGGCGGCCGGTTTGAAAGCACCCGCGTCCGGCATAGGCAAGATCGCCGGGTTGCCGGAGGCGTTCACCCGCGCGGTCGGCAGCACCGAATTCCTGGCCTCGCTCGGAGTCGGCGCCGCCACCATCGCGGTGATGGTGCTGTGGAAGCGGATGCCGAAACGGGCCCAAGCCGTACCGGGCGCGCTCGCGGCGGTACTGCTGGCCACGCTGGCCTCGCTGGCGTTCGCGCTGCCAGTAGCCACCGTGCAGGTGCAGGGACTGCTCGGCGCGATCCAGCCGCCCGGGGCCGACGCCTTCGGCCGACTGGCCCAGCCCGCCGTCTTGGGCACGATTCTCGCGTTCGCGTTGATCTCCTCCGCCGAAAGCCTGTTCAGCGCGGCTGCCGTGGACCGGCTGCACGACGGACCGCGCACCGAGTACGACAAAGAACTCATGGCGCAGGGCGCCGGCAACACCGTGTGCGGCCTGCTGGGCGCGCTGCCGATGACAGCCGTGATCGTACGCAGCTCAGCCAACGTTCAGGCAGGCGCCAAGACCAAGGCCTCACGCGTGCTGCACGGAGTGTGGCTGCTGCTGTTCGCGGCCTTCCTGCCGTCCGTACTGGAGCTGATACCGCTGCCCGCTCTCGCCGGCATCCTCATCTACGCGGGCTGGAAGCTGATCCCCTTCCGGCAGGTCGTGCTGCTGTGGACGGCGTACCGCGGTGAGGCCGCGATCCTCGTGACCACGGCCGTGGCGATCGTCGCTGTCAACATGTTCGAAGGCGTACTCATCGGTCTGGCGCTGTCCGTCGCCAAAACCGCCTGGCAGGCCTCGCACGTCAATCTTGAGGTCATCGACAAGGGCGCCGGCCCCGTCCAGGCGCGCCTTTCCGGCAACGCGACCTTCCTGCGGCTGCCCAAGATCGTCGACAGTCTTGAGGCGCTGCCCCAGAATCGTCCCGTGGAGCTGGACCTCTCCGGGCTGCACCACGTCGACCATGCTTGCCGCACGGCGCTGGAGAACTGGGCCGAGCGGCACAGCGCCGCCGACACGGAACCGGTGAGAGTCACCGCGCCGTAGCGGACACGCCGCCCCGCGGCTCGCGGCAACCGCGACGACAGCTCTGCTCCCCCCGCGACCATCATCGCGCCCTGGTTATCCGCACCGCGCGACCGCCGCCGCTGCCACGGTCCTCAGCGGTACCACCCGCTACGGCTGGGCAGCGCAGGAACGGTTCGGGCGGGGCGCTGAGTCTCGTGCGACGCTCGATGGGATGGGGGACGGTGAGAGGAGAGCAGTCCGGTATACCGGGAGCCATGAAACCCGCTCTTCCGGGTAACTGCATGGAACAAGTTGTTCCGTACGGAGGAGAAGAGAATCCATGACGTCCTCATTGCTCGAAGCTGTCGACATCAAGGCTCCGGTCTCGGTGAGCTGGGCCCTTTGGCAGGACGTCGAGCGCTGGCCCTCCTTCCTCAGCCACGTTCAGCACGTCGAGCGCATCGACGGCACCACGTTCGCCTGGCAGGTCTCCCTGCCCGGGGCCGACAAGCAGTTCGTGGCGGAGCTCACCGAGGTCATTCCCGAGGAACGCATCGCCTGGCGAACCTCCCAGGGCGTGCACCACGCGGGCGTGGTGACCTTCCACCGGCTCAGTGATACGGAGAGCCGGGTGACCCTTCAGATCGAGTACGACCCGAAGGGATTCGTCGAGCACTTGGGCGCCCTCACCAACCTCGACTCGGTCCTGGCCAACTACGATCTTGGCGAATTCCAGACCATGGCCGAGCGCGAAGCTGCCCGCTTCTGACCTACCGGCACCGCCTGTCTGTCAGTCCCGCCGGGCGGGACGAAGCTGGCGGCAGCATCCTCCATGCCGTGCATGAGCCGGGAAGCTCACAAGTTCGTTCAGCCAACAGCGTTCACCAACAGGCAGTGCTGAATGAGTCGTTCGTAGGCGCGGGGGGAGAACGGATGTCGGTTGACCTCGCCGGGTTCCTTGGTGTGGTGCTGGTGGCGTACCTCGTGCCGGGGCCGGACTTCCTCGTGGTACTCCGGTCAGCGACCGAACACCCTTCGAAGGGCCGGGCAGCGGCGCTGGGAGCCCAGGCCGGCTTGTGCGTGCACATGCTCGCCGCCGCCACCGGACTGTCGCTGATCGCCACTCGTTCCCCCATGGTCTACGACGCCATCAAGCTGCTCGGCGCGGCCTACCTCGTCTACCTCGGGGTACGGGCCGTGCGGGCCGCCCGTGTGCGGTCCGCCGACCAAGAGGCCAGCAGCGGCCCAGAGAACAGCGCAGCGCAGGAGGAATCCGCGGAGGCCGGACCGGTCCGAGGCCGGTGGCGGTCCGGCTTCACGCAGGGTTTCCTCACCAACGTACTCAACCCCAAAGCGGCCCTGTTTTTCATCAGCATCCTGCCGCAGTTCGTCAACGGTGGCGGATCGATGACCCGGCAGATCTTCCTCCTCGGCACCTGGGACGTCCTTGTAGGCATCGCCTACTGGTTCGCCTTGGTCGCCGTTGCCGCGCGGCTACGGGCGCTCCTCACCCGGCCGAAGGTCCGTCACCGCTGGGAGCTGACGACCGGATGGCTGTTCATCGGCATCGGCATCGGCATCGGCGTCGCCGCAATCGCTTGACCCCCGACGGGAGTGTTCACCACAGCAGGAGTAGACCCGACCCGCTCCCAGGGGCTCACTCCCGCTCGTGTGGCGTCAAGCGCGGGCAAACCACCCCGACCGGAGCCGTGGAACCCGGCGCCCAAGGGGGGCCGCTGGCGCCCCGGCTGTGGTGTTGTCCCACCAATGCGCAATCAACGGCAACCTTTCCCTCGGCGGCGGCAACTCGTGCAAGCAATGTCCGAGTTCGGTCACCGAGGTGGGCAAGACGATGGAAACGATCCAGTACAAGGCGCGGCACCGCAGGCGCACGCTCCGCAAGGCGGTGGGGATCCCCACGGCGGTGGTCCTCGCGGCCGGCATGGCGTACGGCGGAGCGGCAGGCTTGTTCGGCGAGGACGCCAAGCCCCAGGCGTCGGCGGCCGGGGCGGCGACGTGGGCGAGCGACATCGCCGATGGGTTCGCCTCCGTCAACTCGATGGGCCAGAAGGGCACGTACGGCGGACGCGACGGCGAGACCGTCACCGTGAAGACCCTCGCCGACCTGGAGAAGTACGCCACCGCGCCGAAGCCGTACGTCATCGTCGTGGCAGCGCAGATCACCATGGACCCGAAGGGGAAGGAGATCAAAGTCGCCTCGGACAAGACGATCGTCGGCTCTGGGACCTCGGGCCACATCGTCGGCGGCGGGTTCTTCCTCGGTCAAGGCGTGCACAACGTCATCATCCGAAATCTGACGATCCGCGACTCCTACCAGGACCGCTGGAGCGACAAGGTGGACGACTTCGACGCGATCCAGATGGATGGTGCCCACCATGTGTGGATCGACCACAACGATCTCAGCCGCATGGCCGACGGCCTGATCGACAGCCGCAAGGACACGACAAACCTGACGGTGTCCTGGAACCGGCTGCGGACCCACAACAAGGCGTTCGGCATCGGCTGGACGCCCAACACCACCGCCGACATCACGATCCACCACAACTGGTTCCACGAGACCGAGCAGCGGAACCCGTCCGCCGACAACGTCGCTCACGCGCACCTCTACAACAACTACCTGCAGGACGATCCGGGCACGGCCATCACCTCGTCCTACGGCAACTACGCCCGGGGCAAGACCAAGATGGTGCTGGAGAACAGCTACTTCGAAGGTTTCAGGAACCCCGTCATCAAGGACGACACCGCTGCCCTCGTCCAGCGCGGCAACGCCTTCGTCGGTACCACCGGCCGCAACGAACAGGGAGGCGAGGCGTTCGATCCGAAGACGTACTACAAGTACACCCTCGACACGGCTGCCGACGTGCCCGCACGGGTGAAGTCCGGTTCCGGGCCCCAGGCCATGATCGGTAGACCGGCCGGCGCCTCCGCCGGCGCGGGCGCCGCGGCCACCCTCACCGTGGCCAAGGACGGCTCCGGCCAGTACACCACCGTGCAAGCCGCCGTGAACGCCGTCCCGGCCGGTAACACCTCCCGGGTCGTCATCATGGTCCGCCCCGGCACCTACCGCGAACACGTCAAAATCCCGGCGGACAAGCCGTTCGTCACCATCCAGGGTTCGGGCCCCAGTCGGCACGACACCGTCATCATCTCCAACGCATCCACCGGAACCCCCAAGCCCGATGGTTCGGGCGACTACGGCACCGACTGCGCGGCGGTCGTAGCGCTGGCCGACGAATTCCAGGCCCGCAACCTCACCGTCTCCAACGACTTCGACGAGGCCGCGAACCAGGGCAAGGGCGGACAGCAGGCGCTGGCCCTGCGCACCGCTGCGGACAAGGTCGTTCTTGACGGTCTCATCCTCAACGGCGACCAGGACACGTTGCTGATGGACTTCGCAGGCAAGGACAAGGCCAGCCGGGTCTACGTCACCAACTCCTACATCGTGGGCAGCGTCGACTTCATCTACGGCCGGGCGACCGCTGTGGTGGACAGGTCCGTGATCACCTTGAAGAAGCGCTGGAACGGCGCTTCGGGCGGTTACATCCTCGCGCCCGGCACCCCGCCGGACCGCAAGGGCTTCCTGGTCATCAACTCGACCGTGAACGGTGACGTGTCCGACGGGAGCTTCCACCTCGGCCGCAACTGGCACGCGGGCGGAGACGCGAGCCTCCGGCCGCAGGCGACGGTGCGCAACACGTACCTCCCCACAGCCATCAAGGCCACCCCGTGGAGCGACATGGGCGGCTTCTCCTGGAAAAAGGACCGGTTCGCCGAGTACAAGAACACCGGGCCCGGCGCCGGCAGCGCAAGCAGCGACCGCCCGCAGCTGACCGACGCCCAGGCTGCCGACCAGGAGATCGCCGACTGGCTGGGCAACTGGACACCCAGCGCCTCCTGAAGCCCAGGATCCGGCGCTCCCTCGGGAGCAGCCCGGAATGCTCCCTGGTCTTGAGCCAGCCGGTCACCTGTCAGCCTTGTCACTCGTCACCGGCAGGGCCGATTACCTGACGGACAGCCTCACGGAAATCTGTCATGACGGAAGTAGACATCTGCCGTTCAGGTGGCTATGGTTTCTCTCGTAGCCAGAGAGATCGCAGGGCCCGGCAGAGATGTACTGCCGGGCAGCAGTACCCGCAGTACAGGAAGTGCAGTGCAAGTAGAGCGGTGTGGTCGCGGAGTATCGAAGCCATGGCTTGTGCAGGACGGCGACGGGACTGGCGGCTGGACCGGGCGGCCCGCAGTGATCAGGGGCTGCCGTGAGCGGTACCTCGGTGAAGGCGTCGGCTGCGGGCGCGCACCGGGAGGTTCGGCAGTGGGGTTCTAAGCCAGCGCAGATGAAGGGCGGGCGACGGGGCTGGCTGCCGAAGTGTGGCGCTGGAAGAGGCCACCAGTTGGTCGCACCACCAGTAGTACCGGTAGTTCGCAGTATCAGCAGTTCCCAGCAGGTGAGTAAGTGATCCCAGAGGGATGAACGGAGGAGCGAGGCACCATCAGGATCGCCCGGACGGTAGGTGGTTCGGGTACCGCAGGACATCGATAGTGAGGTGGTCTCCGGTCACGCATTCGCGATCCCCGTACCCCCGGCAGCGTGTCGGCCGGGTGGGCGGAAACAGAGAGCCGGCACAGTCTTAAAGGCTGGCAGATGGTGTAGCAGTTCCTTCGGGGCCCGGGTGCCAGCAGGCGCCCGGGCCCCTCCACGCGCCTGACCCCGCTGGCATCTGCCCCGATCCGGAACGGCCACTCCTCACCCAAGGGGGAGCCGTCGTACTGCTCCGTGCCACCCGGTGCTGTTCAGATCTTCGTTTCACGCTCGTGTAGGGCCGCCATCTCGGGGTATCCGCCGCAAGCAGCCGTACGGCGGCTTGCTCAGGACGAAGGTGGCGCTATGACTGCTGTGGTCTACCAGGACGAGCGCGAGCTGCTGTTCAGCCGTCCGCTCAGGGCGGCGATGGCCTTGGACGGCAGTGAACCGATCGCTGGGGCCAGGCATGCTGCCCGCGGTTTCATGGCTGACGTGCAGGCCGTTCAGGGGCTACCGGTGTCGGACCGGGCGATGAGCATGGTGGAGCTGGTGGTCAGCGAGCTCGTCACCAACGCCTATACATATGCGCCCGGACCGTGTCTGCTGCAGTTGGAAGTCGGCGCCGGAGTCGTGGAGATCAGCGTGTGGGACACCGGTGCCCGGCTGCCCGCGGTGAGCGAAGCTGATCCGAGCCGGATCGGGCAGCATGGTCTGGAAATCGCAATGGCGGTGTGCCGCAGTTTTGAGGTGCGGCGCGAGCCCGTGGGCAAGCAGGTAAAGGTGACGATAGGGCTGGCCGACGACCCCGGCGGGGCCCCGGCCGGCCGCTTCCCGTGATCGATTCGGCGAGGCTCCAGCCACACCTGCGCGCAGCGCGACGGCCTGCCCTTCGGTGCCGTCGGCCAGCCCATTCCCGCGGCCGCGCTCTGTCCACCACCTTGGTCCGTTCCGCAACGAGCCCGGCGGGGCCCGGTCCGCCGTGTCAGTGGCTGCTCTGCGGGTCGAGGAGGGCTCGGGGTGAAGGGGCTGGTGCAGTCGCGGGGGAGGGGAGCCAGTAGGCGGCGGCTGCGGCGGTCGCGAGGGTGACCGTCCCGGCGAGGAGTGCGGTGTGCGTCATGCCCGCGGTGAACGCTTCACGAGCTGCTGCGGCCAGTTGCTGCCGTAGTGGGCCGGCCGGATGGTGGGAGGCGGCGAGCGGGGTGAGGGCGCTGGAGGTTGCTGCTCTGATGACGGGGTCGGGCATGCCCATGGCTGTGAGGCCGGCGGTCAGCCGGTCGCTGTAGACCGTCGTGAGGAGCGACCCTTGTGCCGCAACGCCCAGGGCGGATCCGACCTGACGAGTGGAATCGTTGATGGCGGAGCCGAGTCCGGCTCGCGCGCTCGACATGGCACCCATGACGGTTTCTGTGGCCGCCACGGCAGTCAGGCCGTTCCCTGTTCCGGCGACCGCCAGGAAGAGCATCAGGCGGTCGTATGCGGAGGTGGCCGAGGTGGTGGCCAGGATGCCGAAAGCGGCCGTGGTGACGAGCAGGCCGAGGACGACGGGGGCGCGGTTTCCCCGCCGGCAGGCAATCGGCAGGGCGAGCGCGGCTCCCAGAGCCAGGCCCGCGGGCAGGGGCATGGTCCGCAGTCCCGCCTGCAGGGGGGTGTAACCCAGGATGCCCTGCAGGTAGAGCGTGGTGATGAACAAGGCCCCGAAGCCGGCGAAGGACAGCAGCGCCAGTGCCGCGGCTCCCATGCTGACCGCCGGGTCGCGCAGCACGGAGAGCGGCAGCATCGGTGAGCGGGCGAGGTGCTGGCGCACGACGAAGCCGGCAAGCAGGAAGGCGGCCGCGCCGAAGGCCAGCAAAAGGGGTGGGCTGGTCCAGCCGTGGGTGGGGCCTGCGATGAGGGCGGCGACGAGGGCCAGGAGCCCGGTGCCGGACAGGGCGGCCCCTGGCCAGTCGACGGGCGTGCCCGGTGCGCGCGACTCCGGTACGAGGAGGAGCGCGAGGGTGACGGCGACGGCCGCCACGGCAAGGTTGATCCAGAACCCGGCGCGCCAGGAGAAGTGTTCGACGAGCAGTCCGCCGATGACCGGCCCCGTGAGTCCGCCGACGCCGATCACCCCGGTCCACAGCGCGATGGCGCGGCGGCGCAGTCCCGGCTCGGGGAAGAGCTGGTGGATGATCGACAAGGTGGCGGGCATCAGCAGGGCCGCGCCCGCGCCCATGGCGCCGCGGGCCACGATGACTTGATGCGGGTTCTGTGCAAGAGCACCGAAGAGTGAGGCGCCGGCGCAGAGCAGGAGACCGGTGTTGAAGGCGCGACGGCGTCCGATGCGGTCGGTGAGAGAGCCCGTGGCAAGGACGGTGCCGCCCAGTACGAGGGCGTAGCCGTCGATGATCCACTGGACTTGCGACATCGTCGGGTGGAGGTCGTCGGAGAGGTCTGGCACGGCGACGTTGAGCATCGTCATGTCGATGGCGAGGAGGAACAGCCCCAGGCACACGGTGAGGGTGGCCGTCCAGCGGTGGCCGCCGTACGTGGGTGCCGACGGCCGGGTCATGTGCGGTGGGAGGAGTAACGGACGGCGGCGTGCAGGTCTTTGCTCAGGCGGGCGACCAGGGCGCGCACCTGTTGCACCGGGTAGGTGTGGGTGCCGGGGAAGAGCTGTGGTGCGAGGGGGTGGAGGGTCAGGTCGCTCCACGGACGGAGGGACTTCTCCGGGGCGATCGGGTCGTCGTGGCCGCCATAGACGGCGAGGGGAAGGCCGAGCGGCGGCTCGCGGTGATGGCGGTACTGCAGGGCCAGGAGCAGATCCGCGACGAATGGCGTGTAGGCGGCGGCGAGGAGCCCGGGGTCGCTCGCCATGTCATCCGGGGAGGGGCCGACGAGGTGCGTCACCGCGTTCCGTCCGCCCAGCATGGCCGGGATGAGCGCGGGAATGAGCGCATCCAGGTGCGGGGCGGGCAGCGCTGACAGGGCGAGCAGAACGGGCATCGGCCGGTGGGTGCGGCTGAGGGTACGGGTGGTCTCGTAGGCCAGCAGGGCGCCGATGCTGTGACCGAACAGGGCAAAGGGCCGATCGTCCGGTGTCCGGGCGATGACGTCCGCGAGGGCGGCGGCGGCCTGCTGGGGGTCGGTGAGGGAGGGTTGCCCCGCGAGCGCACCGCGGCCGGGCAGTTGCACGGCGTACAGGTCCACGGTGGGAGGCAGGTGTTCTGTCCAGGACAGGTAGAAGCCTGGCACCAGCCCTGCCGGCGGCAGGCAGATGAGCCGCAGCGCGGCGCCGGGCCGCCGGCTCAGGGGCACGAGCGAGGGGCCCGGGTGGTGCTCGTGTGCTGTCACGTGGTTCACGTTGTCTCGGGTCGGGGAACGATGGTCGGGTGGCCTGGCGGCGTCAGCTTTCGCCGCCCGTTCGTACGCCCATTCGTGGGAGGAGCCGCGCAACGAGATCGCCCAGGCCGGCGGCGCCGGCCACTTCCACGACGGAGAGTTCGCATCCGGTCGCCTTGCTGACGGCGGTCGAGAATTCCAGGGCCATCAGGGAGTCGACGCCGAGCAGGTCGAGTCGGCGTCGGCGGTCGATGCCTTCCGGGCTGGTCTGCATGATGACGGCAAGCATTTCGGCGAGTTTGTCGCCGATCAACTGGGCCGCCTGCTCGGAGGTGGCAGCGGATACGGCTGCGCGCAGCTGGGCGGCCGACTCGCTGTCCTGCCGGCAGCTCACGAGATCAGCGGTGCGCGGGGCCGCGAGGTTGGGCAGGGCACGCCCGAGGCTGTCCCAGTCGAACAAGCCGACGGTGACGATCTGAACGTCCGCGCGGATGAGGAGCCGGTCCAGTTCGGCGAGGGCGTCGGCGACGGGGAGGCCTCCCAACCCGTAGCTGGTCATCTCTTCGACGCGTCCGGCCCGGTGGACGTAGCCGCAGTCGGCGATGGCCCCCCACTGCACCGCCACCCCCGGTTCTCCGGCGCGGTGGCGCTCGCGGACCAAAGCCTCCAGGGCGAGATTGGCGGCGGCATAGGGCGTTTGCCGGATGTTGCCGGTGAGGGCGGCCGCGGAGCTGTAGACGAGGAAGAAGTCCAGTGCGCGGCCTCGGGTGAGGCGGTCCAGGAGCAGCCCTCCGGTCATCTTGGGGGCCAGGACGGAGCGCAGGCGGTCGTCGTTCAGGTCGGTCAGTGGGGCGTCGTCGAGGATCATGGCGGCGTGGACCACCCCGGCCAGGCGGCGGCCGGTGGCGTCGGTCTCTTCCAGCACGCGCTTCAGCGCGGCGGCGTCGCTGATGTCGACCGAGTGGACGGCGGCGTCGGCGCCGCTGTTCCTGAGGTCGCTCAGGAGCGCGGCGGCTTCGGGCGCCTCCATGCCCCGCCGGCTGAGCAACGTGAGGTGACGGGCGCCGCGGGCGGCCAGGTGGCGTGCGGTGGCGGCGCCGAGGCCGCCGAGGCCACCGGTGATCAGGTAGGTGGCCTCCGGGTCCAGCCTGGGCGGGGTAGGGAGCCGGCGTACCGGCACTCCTTCCTCGAAGGTGAGGACGATCTTGCCGGTGTGGCGGGAGTGCTGGAGGCTGGTGAACGCCTCCTCGATCCGGTGGGCCGGGTACGTGCGGTAAGGCAGCGGCCGGTACTCGCCCGCGTGCACGGCCGCGGTCAGGTCGTTGATGGACGCGTCCATCAGGGACGACTGCCCGTACATCATGGGGGAGACGTCCACGCCGAAGAACGAGAGGTTGTGCAGGAACGGGGCCAGGGGAAGCGAGTTGTCGAGCAGGAAGTCGCGCTTGCCCAGTTCCAGGAACCTCCCGTGCGGTGCGAGCAGCCCGAGGCTGCGGACCAGGCCCTCTCCGGCCAGGGAGTTGAGGAGCACATCGACGCCCTGCCCGCCGGTGAGGTCTTTGACCTGTTCGGCGAAGTGCAGTCGGCGTGAATCCAGGACGTGCTCGACGCCCAGCAGGCGCAGCAGGCATCGTTTTGCGGGCGTTCCAGCGGTCGCGATCACCTGGGCGCCGACCCGGCGGGCGTATTGCAGGGCGGCCAGCCCCACTCCGCCGGCTGCTCCGTGTACGAGGAGCGTCTCACCCGGAGCCAGCCGGGCCAGGTGGCCGAGGCTGTGCTGCACGGTGGTGAAGGCCACCGGCAGCGTCGCACCCGCGGCGAACGGCATGTCCGCGGGCAGCGGCACGACCCGGTCGGCGCGTGCGAGGGCGTACGTGCCGAAGCAGCCGCGTCCCAGCCCGGCGACGCGGTCTCCGACGGCGAGGTGGGTCACGTCCGGACCGACTGCGGCGATGGTTCCGGCGCATTCGAAGCCGACGTCGGCGATGTCCGGCAGTCGGCCGGAGGGAGGAGCGGGCACCCTGCCGGTGGCGATCATGATGTCGCGGTAGTTCAGTGCGGCGGCCGCCACGCGGATGACGATTTCGTCGTGCTCCGGCGTGGGCGGGTCAGCGGGCTGCCAGCCCAGCCGGTAGTGCAGTCCGGGGCTCTCCAGGGTGAGGGTGTATCCGTTGGCGGAGCTGTCGTGAAGCAGCGGCGGCAGGGAGCGGACGACCGTGACGAAGCGGCCCTGGGGGGTCAAAAGGACCTCGTCCTCCGGCCGCCGGTGCAGCATCTCCCGCACCCCGCGTTCGGCCAACGCGCGCTGCCCCGCGGCGTCCCCGGCCCCGCTCAGGGCGATCTTGCGGATCGTCAGCCCGGGATGCTCGTTCGCCAGGGTGCGGGCGCCTCCCCAGAGGGCAGCACCGGCGGTGACCGGTGGCGGTGAGAGCACGACGTCATTGTTGTGGCTGAGCAGCCATACGGTGAGGTCGTTCGATCCCGGTGCACGGGTGCAGGCGGCGCTGATCGCGCGGAGCACGGCCAGCTGCCGTACCGCCGTCTCGGTTTCTTCGACCGGTGACGTGGTGCCGTCCGCGGCGGCGAGCAGAACCAAGTCGGTCGGCCGCCGTCCGTGAGACAGCGCCGACTGCCACCATTCGATGCCGTCGACGGCGGGCGCGGTGCGCACGGTGCCGTCCGGTGCCCGGTCGCGCAGGGCGGCCACGAGGGCGTCGGCCATGCGCCCGTCGTCGCTCCCGTGGAGTGGCAGGGTGGCGACCAGCCAGTGACGGTTCTGGGCGCCCGGATCGGGCTGGTCGTCCTGCGGCCGAGCATCGGGGGCTTGGGTGCGCGGACGTCGGGCGGTGAGGATGACGGAGTGGTCGCCGAGCGCGGGAGAGTCGGGATCTCCGGTCTGCTGGGTTCCGGTGAACCCGCACTCGTGCAGGAGATCCGCCCACTGGCCGTGTGCCAGCAGCGGTCCCTCGGGCCGGAGATCGGGGTCGGTCATCGTCCAGAAGGTGTCCAGCAGTCCGAAGACCGGCACGAGCGTGTCGTGGTTGTGGCTCTCGACCGCGAGCAGGTGGCCACCGTCGGCGAGCAGGTCCGTGATCCGGCGCAGGGTCGCCGCGAGGTCCGTGGTGGCGTGCAGGACGTTGGATGCCACCACGATGTCGAAGGAGGACTGCGCGAACCCCTGAGCCGTCGGGTCGGACTCCAGGTCAAGGACCTGGTAGTCGATGAAGTCGTAGGCGGCGAAGCGGTTCTTGGCCTGGGTGAGGAAGGCCGGGGAGACGTCGGTGTAGGTGTAGTGGGTGCGGTGTGGCGGCAGCTGCGGAACCAGCACGGCCGTGGTGGACCCGGTACCGGCGCCGACCTCCAGGATGCGCAGCGGCCGGTCCTGCGGCCAGTGTGCCACCGTGTTCGCGATGAGCCGTTGGATGAGCCGGCCAAACTCTGCCCCGATCGGGGCCCCGTCGTAGAACCGTGTTGCCAGGGCGTCGGAGTCGGAGAACAGCAGTTCCAGTGGGTCGCTGTCGCCCCGCAAAACCCGTGCCAGATGCTGTCCGCAGATTCCGTAGGTCAGTGACGCCACCACTTCGCCGGGGAAGTCGGCCAGCAATGCGGAGAACATCGTCTCCGGGGCGGGCTCCTTGGCCGACCGCCAGCACCCAGGGGCCTCGAGAGCCAGCACGCCGTGCCGGACGGCCATGTCCAGCAGGTGGTGCAGCAGCCGAACCCGGCTGCTCTGGACTCCTGCGGCGAGCAGTTCGCCCATGGTCACGGTGGCAGCGTCGGGCAGGAGTTCGCGGACGGCGGCGGCGGTGAAGTGACCGACGGTCTCCATCATGCGGCGGCAGAACCGGTCGTAAGGGCTGGTGCGCACAGCGGTGGCCAGTTCGGCCAGGTCCTCCGCGCAGGCGGTGAAGACCTCCTGCGGTGTCGGCAGGGGCGAAGGTGCGGCAGTCTCCCCCGGCAGCGGTACAGCACGCAGGACCTCGGTCAGCCGCTGGGGCGCCGGCCGGCGGCCGGCGTCGAAGCGGCGCAGCCGGCAGCCCAGAAGTTCCAGCGAGACCGCCCCATCGACATCGCTGATGACGATGTCCCACACCGCTTCCTCGGCGGTGACCAGACGGGCCTTCACATGGACCAGCCCGGTTGGAGCCACCGGCTGCCAGCAGCGCACCGTCTCGATTCCGGCGGGCAGGAACGGGCAGGAACCGTCGGTCACGTCGGCGAGCAGCGCCATGCCCGCCTGCAAAGCGCCGTCCAGCAGGCACGGATGGGCCTGGTGTCCCGGAGCGGCTTCCAGCGCGCCCGCGTACTGGGCAAGAACCTCCCCGCGACCGGATTGCAGGGCCGACAGCGTCCGGAAGGCCGGGCCGTAGGGCAGGCCTGCGTCGGCGCAGGCGGCGTAGTGGTCCTCTCGCGACAACGCGCCGGGCAGCCGGGACCGGATCGCATCGACATCCAGGGGCGGGGGCGCGTGCCGCAGGAGTCGGCGCACGCGGCCACGGGCGTGTTCGTTCCAGTCGCCGCGCTCGCCGGAGCGGCTGCTGACCACGAATTCACCGTCCGCCGCCAGGCTGCTCGACAGTTCGACATCCATGGCCGGGTCGTCGAACGGCAAGGTCAGGGCCCTGTCGATCGCCAGCCCAGTGATCTCGGCAGGCCCCTCGTGGATTTCGTAGCCGGCCGAGAGTGCCATGTCGACGTAGCCGGCCGCAGGCCACACCACGGTGCCCGAGACGGTGTGATCGGCCAGCCAGCTCAGTGCGTCCGGGTCGATGCGCCCGCGCCAGACGGGTGTGGCGACCGGCTGCCTGGCGCCCAGCAGGGGATGACGCTCCTGCACGGCGGACTCGGGTGCGGCGTCCTCGAGCCACCAGTCGGGATGGCCGTTCCAGTGCCGTTCGCGCTGCCAGGGATAGGCGGGCAGGTCCGTCACCTTCCCCGGTCGTGGGAAGAATACGGACCAGTCGACCTGCGCCCCGACCGCCAGCAACCGTGCATGGGCTTCGTCCAGGGCGTCGGGCCCCGCCAGCAGGCGGGAAAGAGTGGGGATCACCGCGACCGGATGTGACAGGCCTGACCCGGCCCTGCGCAGGTAGCCGTTCAGTACCGGATGGGGGCCGATCTCGACCAGGACGTCACAGCCCGCCGCGGAACCGGTCAGTTCGCCCACGGCCTGGGCGAACAGAACCGGCTCACGGACGTTGCGCCACCAGTACGCGGCCCCGAGCTCCGGGCCGTCCACCGTGGTCCCGGTGACGGTGGACACCAGAGGGATCCGGCACTTGCCGGGACGAAGACCGGCCAGTGCCCTGGCCAGCGGTTCCCTCACCGGGTCCATCGCCGGCGTGTGAAATGCGTGGTCCAGGTCCAGATCCCGGAAGAAGACGCCTTCCTCGTCCAAGCGGGCCCCCAGTTCATCCAGCGCCGCCGCCTCACCCGCGACGGTCACATCGCGGTCGGAGTTCACACCGGCGACGAACAGGCGGTCTTCCCAGCCTCCTGCGGCGAGCCGTCGCCGTGCCGAGTCCCCATCGAGCGCGACCGCGGCCATCCGGCCCGTACCGGCCGTGGCTGCCTGGGCCCGGCTGCGTTCGGCGATCACCTGGCACGCCTGTTCCCGGGTCAACGCGCCCGCGCAGTAGGCCGCCGCGACCTCGCCGACGCTGTGCCCGACGACCGCGGCCGGCTCGACACCGCGGGCGGCCAGCGCCGCCACCAGCCCGGCCTGCACGGTGAACAGCAGCGGCTGGGCAACCTCCGTACGCTCCCAGCGCGCCTGATCCGACGGTTCCGCCAGCTCATCGCGCACCGACCAGCCCAGCAGAGGGCGCAACTCGGCGTCCACGGCCGTCACCTCGTCGGCGAAGGCCACATCGCCGACCAGCAGCTCGGCGCCCATGCCCGCCCACTGCGCGCCGTTGCCGTTGAAGACGAACCCCACACGGCCACACGCGACGGCCTCGGCCGTGACCGCTCCTGCCACCGGCCTGCCCGAAGCGACGGACTCCAGCGCCGAAGCCGCCTCGCCGTAGCCCCCGGCCAGCACGACGATCCGCTTCTCCCGGCCCGCCCGGCGGCGGCAGGCGGTGAAGGCAGCGTCGTAGAAGCCCTGCCCCGCTTGCCGCGGGTCCTGCTGCGCCTGCTCGGCGAAATGACCGCTCCACGCCCACGCGGCGGCAGTGAGCGCCTCCGGGGCCCGCGCGGACACCACCACCGGCAGGCGCCGGGCCGCCGCGCCGGACTCCGCTGCATCCGGCAGCGGATCGAGAGCGGCAGCCGGTGGCGGGCCCAGGACGGCATGGGCGTTGGCCCCTCCGAAACCGAAGGAGTTCACCCCCACCACGCCGCGACCCGACGCCCGCAGCGGCTGCTCCTCCACCACGGGCTCCAGCCCCAGCCCGGCGAAGTCGATGGCCGGGTTCCGTGGCGCCACGTGCAGCGTGGGCGGGACCCTGCGCTCGCGCAACACCAGGAGCGCCTTCAGCAGACCTGCCACACCCGAAGCGGACTCCAGGTGTCCCAGGTTGGACTTGACCGAGCCCACCGGCAGGAGTCCCTGCGCCCGTCCGCGTCCCAGCACCCGTCCCAGGGCCTCGCATTCGACCGGATCGCCGGCCTGCGTGCCCGTCCCGTGCGCCTCCAGGTACGCCACGTCCCCCGGTGCCAGTCCCGCCCGCGCGTACACCTCCTCCAACAGGCGGGCCTGCGAGTCCGCACTGGGCATTGCCAGCCCAGACGTCCGTCCGTCCGCGTTGACCCCGCTGGCGACGATCACCCCGTGCACCCGATCACCGTCCGCCAACGCCGTGATCAGCGGCTTGAGGACGAGCACCCCGCCGCCCTCCGAGCGCACGTACCCGTCCGCCGCGGCGGAGAAGGGCCGGCACCGCCCTGTCGGAGACAGCATCGAAGCCTGGGAGAACCCCGTGAAGCCCGCCGGGCTCAACAGGACGTTCACCCCGCCGGCCAACGCCACGGCACTGCGTCCCGACCGCAGCACCTCGCACGCCTGGTGAACCGCGGTCAGCGCCGAGGAGCACGCGGTGTCCACCGCATGCGACGTTCCATGGAAGTCGAACACGTACGAGAGCCGATTGGCGGTGTTGCAGGCCGCCGACCCCTCCATCGTGTAAGCGTCGGACGTACGCAGCCGCTGCATCTGCAGATCGGCGTAGTCGTGAGAGGAGACGCCCATCAGCACCGCGGTATCGCTGCCCGCGAGGCGTGCCGGGTCGATCGCCGCGTCATCGAACGCCTCGACCGCGCACTCCAGCAACAGCCGCTGCTGGGGATCGATCCGGGCCGCTTCCCGGGCAGAGATCCCGAAGTACGAAGGGTCGAAGGAAGCCACGTCATCGAGGAAGCCCCCGGCAGACGTGTAGGACTTGCCGGGACGTGCCGACCCGGCAGCAACGAAGGCCGCCGTATCGAACCGGTCCGCCGGCACCTCGCCCACCAGGTCCCGGCCTTCCAGCAGAGCAGTCCACAGGCCGTTCAGGCAGCGGATCCCACCCGGCAGCCGCAGCCCGACACCCACCACCGCCACAGCATCGCCAGGCGGCTCGCCCCACGCGGGAGCGTCCGTACCTGCATCGACTCCAACAGCCATGACGGACTCCCGCGATGAAGTAGGCAGCGAATAACCAAGGGGGCGACAACGCGCAGTACCGGGACGCCGCACATGATCACCACGTCCAGGAAACCGTTCCGCGTGCGGCAACGAAACGATTGGCGTAGGGAATCCACCTGATCAGCGGGCGCGTGCGCAGCGCGTTCACGCCCACTCTGAGCGAGTCCGAACAGCTCCAGCTCAAGACCTCTCGACCGGCCGTCGACCAGATCAAAATGCTCGCAGCGCCAGATGTTCGGCCGAGCCGGCTTCGACCTGCTGCGCAAGCGAGTACTGCTGGCGGGCTGAGCCCCACGTCGTTACGTGCTGATCCAGCAATACAACCGGTTACCCGGCGAGGGGCCGCCCTCTCTGCCATCGATCACCATGCAGCGTCACCGACCGGAGAACCTAGCCTGAGCCGGAACCACGGCCCGTGAAGAAAGCCGGGTAGGCGAGTGCGGTCCGCAGCGCAGGGCGGGGGTGTCGGTCATTTTGAGGTCGCGTTCTTGTTGTAGTCGAGTGCTTCCTGGATCCAGGAGCGGAAGGCTTTCTCGGATGCGAGGGCAGAGGCATCGAGAGTGATCCATCCTCGGCTCATCGGTTTGCCCCGCATCTCGGGCCAGTGGGCTCCTTGCCGCTTCAGCAGTTCTGTAGCTCGGTCCGGGTCGCAGCGGACCATCAACTGGCCGTGGGCATTGGCGGTGGCAGCGATCTTTCCGTTGATCATGAAGGAGAGGCCGCCGAACATCCTTACCTCGCGAGAGTCGGCATGGCCGGACAGCGCCTGCCGGATCCGGTCGGCCAGATTCGGGTCGTATGCCATGGTCGAAGTGCTCCTGCCGGTGTCTGAGGAGGGGG
Organism: Streptomyces sp. NPDC043876; assembly: GCF_056435825.1. Classification (NCBI taxonomy): domain Bacteria; kingdom Bacillati; phylum Actinomycetota; class Actinomycetes; order Kitasatosporales; family Streptomycetaceae; genus Streptomyces; species Streptomyces sp. NPDC043876. Next base: position 25,039 of record NZ_JBWKDV010000025.1, read on the forward strand.
CGGGCGGCGGATCCGAAGAGTGGGACGTTTGAAAGCGCGTGCGCGGTGCAGACGATCACTGACACAAGCTTTATACGTAGAGGTAGGAGACGCATCATGGGCATCATTGCTTGGATCCTCATCGGGCTGTTCGCCGGCCTCATCGCGAAGGCGCTGATGCCGGGCAAGGACCCGGGCGGCCTCATCATCACCATGCTCATCGGCATCGCGGGCGGTCTGCTCGGCGGCTGGCTCGGCAAGGTCATATTCGGTGTCGACTCGATCGACGGCTTCTTCGACCTCTCCACCTGGATCGCCGCCATCATCGGCTCCGTGATCCTCCTCGCCGTCTACCGTCTGGTGACCGGCAACCGTCGCCACCACAGCCACGCCTGATCCACGCCTCACGACCGCACACGGCAAACGGCAAACGGCTCCCCCTCCCCGAGGGCGGAGCCGTTTCGTTCATCTCGCACAATGCAGCGCACAGCCCGGTACGGAAGCTGTCCTGCCCCTGCAAGACGAGGGGGAGGGTCGATCGGTACCGGGCTGTGCGCTGCGGCTGTTCACATGGCGCTCTGGGGTGACCGCGCGCAGTGCGCCGGGTCCAGGGCCTGGCGCTTGTCAGTACTCGCCGTGCTGCTGGCCCTTGTGGTGGCCGTCCTTGTGACCGCCGTTGTTGATGCAGGTGTTGCCGAAGGCGGGGTTGAGGAGGCCGACGATGTTGACGGTGTTGCCGCAGAGGTTGACGGGGATGTGGACCGGGGCCTGGACGACGTTGCCCGGACCGCCTGTGCGTCACGGGCGCTGGGCCGACGCGGTGACCTTGAAACCGGGGTGTGGCTGACGAACCCCGCCCCTGACCACTACGACACCCGTGGCGCCCGTCCCGGACCATGGGGCGGGGGAGTGGACGTGTCGGCCGGTACCGCGCCCCCCGCGACTCCTTCGCCGGGGACGCCGTACGGACGATGCGCGAGCAGCATGGCGCTGGAGACTGCGTGCCGACGCTGGGTGGGGGTTTCGGCGATGCGTAGCAGGTAGCTGGCAACGTTGCGGACGCGCCGTGCCATCCGTCCTTGAGCCGCGGTTCGGGCCCGGCGGGACGTTGCTCTCGCGTACGGCCAGGAACTGACCGCGGGGCGGCCGGTTCTCTGGAGCCCGGATAGAGGGGAGGCCTGGGTCCCGGCGGACCACCGCCTGTTCATCCGTTCGGGCTAGCCAGCCGGGTCGTACAGCTCCTCCTGGGCCGATGGTGGAGTGGCGGGGTGGGCGCGCCCTGGCGTTCGAAAAGATCCACGAAGCAACCATGACTACTGCCCACGAGGTCAGAAAGCCAGCCGTACCTGAGTCAGCCGCGGCGCGGCGCGCCTGGCTCTTCCGGAAGGGAACGCGGATCGTGTCGCTGAGAATCGAACGCATAGGCCTTTGTGACGGTGGGTCTCACCAGCACGCGCAAGTGACCCTGACCGGAGCGCTGGCTGAGACCCGGCACGTCCTTTGGGGTGAACGCGTACTGGCCAAGGAGGATTGGCGAAGGCATGCGTTGCCCGCTGGCCAGGTAGTGCTGATCTTTCCCATTCCGCCTGGCCGGGGAACCGTCTCCGTTGTGGCCGTCGACCACGCTGAACGCAGCAACACCGTGCACTTCACGTACGAGCCGTCCCCGCCGCGCTCTGACGGGCCCCCGCCGCTCGGCCCAGACCTGGCCGACGTCGATGAACTGCAGGCTGCCGTAAGCGCCGCACCGCTCGAGCTGGTCGATCGCCTGGAGCAAAGTGTCGATCCCGCGACGGCCCGGCTCGGCCGCCTCATGCGGCGGATCCAGGGCAGGGTCGGACCCGCACCGACGGAATCCCCCCTGGTCCCTGGGAAGCCGGTCGTGCTCGACCCATTGACACACGACCCTGCCTGGTAGCCCGGCAGGTGGTTATCGAAAGCGCCATCGGAAAAGGGGACGAGCATGTGTGAACAGGTCCGTAGCGATCCCTCCCTCGGTACCTGGCCCGCCGAACCGGAGCACAGGTTACTGGTCACTGACCTCGACGGAACCCTTCTGCACGGCGACGAAGAAGCCCGCAGACTACTGCTGCACGCACTGCACCAGCACCCGGCCATCACGGTCGTCTACGCCACCGGCCGCAGTCTCGCCTCCGTACAGGACCTGCTGGCCCGAGACCCTCTTCTGCCGTTCCCGCGCTGGATCATCGCGGACGTGGGCGCCAGCGTCATCGACGCCACCCACATGCGGCACCTTCCCGCCGTGGAAGAGCCTCTGCGCGCCGGATGGCCGGGGGAGGACTCCGTACGGACTGCGCTCAGCCGGTTCCCCGAGCTGGTGTATCAACAGGGTGTCGAACAGCAGGGCAGGTGCTCCTACTACCTGGCGCGCGCCGATTACTCGCATGCGCTCAGATCGGCTGTACAGGAGCTCGGCTGCATCTGGACCTATTGCGCCGACCGCTACTTCGACGTCTTGCCTGCGCGGGCAGGCAAGGGGCCGGCCCTCCGCCGCCTCCTACGCCACCTGCACCACCCCAAGAGCTCTGTCCTCGTGGCGGGGGACTCCCTCAACGACCTGTCGATGTTCCAGCTGGGCACACACGGCGTCGTCACTGCGAACGCCGAGCCCCGCCTGCTCGCGGCCCTGGCAAACCACCGCCTGGTGCACACTCCGCCCCTCGAGGGTGCGGCCGCCATCCTCGCAACGCTGGAACGCCTTGACTGGGTGAAGCGGCCGAGGCGCGTCGTCATCGGCTATCACCGCCCACCCCTGCACTGGTCGAAAGGGCGGTGGCGCGAACCTTGCAGCCCTAACGGCATCCTGCCGACCCTGACGTCACTGCTCTCGACCGACGAGCACGAACTGAATGCCGTGTGGGCGGCCGCCACCACCGATGCCGCCGACAAGGCCGCCACCGCTCCGACCCGCCTGCCCCTCGCCCTGCTGCCCGTATCGGCTGGCCAGTGGGCCGGCTACTTCCACGGTGCCTGCAAGGAAACCCTGTGGCCCGCACTGACGTCGCAGGACCATCTCATCCGCCATGACGCCGCTTGGTGGGCCGACTATGAGGCCTTCAACGCCGCCTTCGCCCGCCACGTGAACGCCCACGCCGACCACGGCGCAACCGTTTGGCTCCACGACTACAACCTTTGGCTGGTCCCCGGCCTGCTCAAAGAACAGCGTCCCGACCTCGCCATCGGCCTCTTCCACCACACGCCCTTCCCCCACCCCGACACCTTCCGGGCGCTCCCGGCGGCCGAGCAGCTGCGCACCTCTCTCCTGCGACTGGACTGGGCCGGCTTCCACACGCGCGACTTCGCCGACAACTTCCTGCACGTGCTCGGTGGTGCACCCGATCTCCCTCGTGTCGGAGTCCACCCGCTGGGCATCGACTACCGGGCCGTCGCCGCACTCGCCCGCTCACGCGCCCCGGCGGCCCGCACCGACGCCCGTAACCTTTTGGTTCTGTCCGTCGAGAGGCTCGACTACGCCAAGGCACCCGTCCAAAAGATCCATGCCCTCGGTGCCCTCCTCGAACAGCAGCCGGCACTCCGCGGACGCCTGCGCTACCGCCTGATCTGCCCGCCACCCGCACCAGGGATCCGTGCCTACGACACCACCCGGGCTGACCTCGAACACGCCATCACCGAGCTGAACACCCACTGGCGAAACGCCGAATGGGAACCCATCGAATACGTGCCCCGGGCACTGCCCTTCTCCGAGGTCATCGACCACTACCTGGCCGCTGACGTCTTCTGGGTCACCTCCCTCGCCGACGGCATGAACCTGACCGCCCAGGAATACCTCGCCGCACAGACCGCGACCAACCGGTCCGGGGTCCTGGTCCTCTCCCGCTACGCCGGAGCGGCCCGCTACCTCCACGAAGCCGCACTCCTGACCGACCCATACAGCGGCCGGGACCTGCTCCAGGTGCTGTCCACCGCGCTCGCCATGACACCGGCGCAGCGCCGTGCCAACACCCGATGCCTGAACCGCTTTCTGGACACGCCCGCACCCGCGCAGTGGGCCCACACCGTCATCGCCGCGATCCGGGACGAGCCGGTACCAGGGGTCTGATCACGACACCGGGCTCGTGGGGCCAGACCGGCATGTGCCGTCCTGGAGAGCAGAGAACCGGTAACAGCCGTGGTCGCGCCGATCACCTGCGTTGACGCGGTCGATGCACGCTCCGCAGGGGACGGCGGCGGCACCAATCTTGGACCCGGCCCGCCAAGGCTCTGCGTCAGGACCGGGCGAGGACGCAGAACTCGTGACCCTCCGGGTCGGTAAGACACGTCCACGGGACATTGCCCTGACCGACGTCGAGGTCGGCGGCGCCGAGGGCCCGCAGCCGGGCGACCTCCGCCGCTTTGTCGTCACCAGGGTCCGGCACCAGGTCAAGATGGACGCGGGCCGGCACGGTCTTTACGTCGGGCGAGCGGACGAATTCGAGATACGGGCCGACACCCTTGGCCGAGCGCCACACCGCACGGTCGTCCGTCACCTCGTGCAGGGTCCAGTCCATCGCCTCGTCCCAGAACCGGGCCATGGCCCGCGGATCCGTGCAGTCGACCACTACCCGGGCGATCGGCCCGGTGTCGCTGTACATCTCCCGAGGTTCCAGCACGCAGAACTCGTTTCCCTCCGGGTCGGCGAGGACCGTCCACGGCACGTCGCCCTGGCCCACGTGGGCGGGCGTCGCACCGAGAGCGACAAGGCGCGCGACCAACTCCGCTTGATCGGCCGCAGAGGTGGTGGCGAGATCGACGTGCACACGGTTCTTTGCTGCCGTCTTGGGTTCCGGGACGGCAATGACGTCGATGCATACGCCGACCGGGTCCAGCCAGTCGAAGCCGACGGGTTTGGCGGCGGTCGCGCCCGATCCCTCGCCGGTAACACTCCAGCCGAGCGCCTCCGCCCAGAACCGGCCGACCGCTGAGTCATCAAGAGCCTTTATGTTCACCAGGACAGGTCGCAGTGTCATGCCCGCGATCCTATGCACCCGCTCTGCACCGACATCCGCAGACACCGACGCCAACAGAGATCAACTCCCCCACCATCCGAAATGTTTCTACGCCTACGGGACGCGGCGCCGGGAGACGGCGATGCTTCGACGCTCTCTGACTTGCGGCGCTGTACCTGGTGGCGTTGTACGGCCCGTCAGCTGAGGCGCGAGCCGCCGGTTGCCGTTGTACGCGGCTTGCTGTCCGGGCTCACGGGCTGAGCCGAGCCACCTGCTCCAGTTCGTCCGCCAGCAGTGCCGGGTCGCGGGGGCCGATATGCGGGGCCGCCAGCGACCGTACGCGGAAGGGGTTGCCCGGGGTGATCTCGTCGGCCTCCCGGATCATCAGGTCCTGGAGTGCTGGTGGGAGCGTACGGTCCTCGGTGAACCGCACGAACGTGCGCGGGATGCGGCCCCACTTGTGTGGCAGGCCGCGGCCGTCGCAGGCCCCGATCGCGGCCGACTCGTCCGGTTCGAGGATGTTGAGCATCGTCCGGACTTCGGTGTCGGAGTAGTCGGCGGCCATTGCCTCCTTGGCGAGCTGGAAGAACGATGGGTCGTTGCTCCGCCAGTTGACCCGGGTGATCCCCAGCTCCGGCGGGGTCGGGACGGGAGTCATCTTGAATATGTAGCTCGTGGCTGCCTCCGGGGTTGCCAGCAGCTCGCTCACCGAGGCCCGTTTCGCCGGGCACAGGGCCGAGACGTACACCAGGTGTGAGATCAGGTCGGGTACCAGGTCGGCCACCGCGTTCAGGGTGACGCCGCCCAGGCTCTGGCCGGCCAGGACCACCGGGCCGTTGCGGTGCGCCCGCCGCACCACCGAGGCCACGTGTGCGGCGCAGTCGGCCAGGGTCGTCCCGGCGATGGGGGAAGGCTCCGTACGCAGCCGCTCCAGGTCCTGCGGCGCCTGGTACGAGAGCGGGAAGTAGGCGCCGGGGCCGTGGCCGGGCAGGTTGACTGCGACCGCCCGCTGCCCGCGCAGACCGAGTTCGGCCACCACGGGGGACCATCCGTACGCGTTGCTGCCCGAGCCGTGGACCAGGACGAAAGTCACCGGGGTTTCACCCGAGCCGGTTAAGTTACTCATGAGTAGAGAGTGTAGCTCGACCAGGCGCTCGTGGAGGGTCGGCTTGGCCATCCGCTGCGGCACGAGCACGGCCCTTCCGGCCCGGCCGAACTGTGATACCGACTGCTGGGTGTGGGCTGCGGCTCGCCCCGACGGTCGGCACGGACAGGACGAGGGCAGCCGGATCGATGGCGCGGCCGGGCGGAGCGTTCACCTGTCGGCAGCCGCGTACGGCCCGGCGTACGGCGTGAGCCTGACCTCGCCTTCTGTCGTCGGTGGCTCGACCTGCTGGCGGACTTCGTGCAGAAGCACGGCCGGTTCAACGCCATGCTCAGAGGAACCCCGGAGATCCTTTGTGTCGAGAACGGTGCCCTTGTCGAGCGCCCCGAGGGCTTCGCAGCAGGAGCAGCCTCAGCCGATGCGCCTTCGTGGTCACTACGCGGGCAGATAAGTTGGTGCAATGGCAAGGTGGTACCGGGATGAGCGGGCAGCCAAGCGTCAGCCCGCGTTGCTGCCAGTGCAGTCGCAGGGGGTGGACGAGGGCTACCGTCTCGTTGGCCCCGGCGGCACGTTGACGCCTGTCGTGGCGCACGTACAGTGGCTGGACAATCATCGAGCCGGGCCGGAAACGCACGTGATGATCTCCTTCGAAGACGGCACGGAAATCGAGTTCCCCTTCGATGTGCCCCTGGCCGCCGTCTGGCATGACGAGCAACGCGCGATCAGCGAGCCTGAACTCAGGGCTGCCGCCCCTTCCGCATGGGGTATGGCGGAGGAGCCTTGGGGAGAAGGGCCGTGATCGCCGAGCTGAAGCACAAATCATGACAAGCCGGACCGGGTGCCGCCACAGGCCGACCGCCGACCCGAGCAGTAGCCCCCGGCCAAGCCCGCGGCCACCAGCCCCCACCCGTGCGCCGCCTCTACGCGTACGACGCCATCGGACAGGTCACCGCAGGTCACCGCGCGCGAGCCCACGACGTTCACCACCATGCGCCGGCGGACAGCGGGCCGATGGGCAGCCTGGCGAGGGAGCCGATGTCGGATGTGCCTGCCCCGCCTTCGCTCTCCCAGGCTGCTTCCCGGTCTCGGAGGTCGGGCCTTCGGCCTATGACGGCTTCGGCGGCGATCAGCGCGCGGGCGGTCAGGACGCTGCCGGGGACGGCAGCGGCTGCCATCAGGCGGGCCGCGGCGGCGGGGGCGGTCTGGGGCGGGACGACGAGGAGGTCCCAGCGGCCGACGGTGTAGGAGAGCAGGATCAGCTTGTCGGGGTCCTGTTCGGTGAACCAGCCGACGTGCACGGGGTGTCCGGCCACGGGGACCTTGTGCGGTATGACGGGCCAGCGGGTGGGGTTCACGGTGACACGGGTGATCCGCCCGCAGCGCTCTCTCAAAGTGGCTATGAGTACAGGCAGTTCGGCTACGAGGTCACGTGAGCGGGGCCACCAGGCGCCGTCCAGCTGCCCGGCGAGGGCGGTCTTCGGCGTGAGCACGAGGCGAGCGGGGCGAGGAGGCGCGGATGACGTGGCAGGTGTGGTGCGTTCCAGGGCGATGGTCATGGTGGGGACCTGTCCCCGGGCCGCCCGCAGTTCGACGGCTCGGTGTATTGATCGCCGGAAGTGACACCTGAGTTGTATCCGATGCGCGACATGCTCCCGGCATCTCCACTCTACTCCGGTGCGGAGATCGAAAGGGGTTCTGACCAGGTGTTTCCGCCGATGCAGAGGGTCATGCTCCGGCCGTTCGCGCAACCGACGTGGTCAAGGCGCAGTTGACGTCGACCACGCCTTCCACGGCGCGTGCGAGGCGTGCTGCCACCGGAATGAGCGATGCGTCGAGGACGCCGCCGGAGAGGGTGACCACGCCGTGACGGACGTCGACCCGCACCCTGTGCCGTGCGAGCGGGAACAGTCGGCCGACCACCTCGCGTCGTATCTCGTCCGCGAGTTCGCTGTCGCGGCGCAGGAACACCTTGAGTAGATCGGAGCGGCTGACGATGCCCTTGAGGGTTCCGGCGGAGTCGACGACCGGCAGTCGTTTGCAGCGCCGTTCCGCCATGAGCCGGGCCGCCTGAGCCAGGGTGGCGTCAGGTCGGACGGTGACGGCGGGAGCGGTCATCAGGTCCTTGGCCAGGGTCGAGCCGGCCTTCAGGGTGTCGCCCAGGCGCCGCATCTGCTCGATGAGACCGACGTCGTGATCGCGGAATTCCTCCTTCGACAGTAGGTCGGCTTCCGAGACCACACCGATGACCCTGCCGGCGCCCTCGCCCTCGATGACAGGTACCGCTGTCACTCGCCACCGCTCCATGACGGCGACGATCTCCTTGAATTCGGCGAGGGGCGTGACGCTGACGACGACTCTCGTCATCACGTCGCGGACGAGGTGTGGACTGGAGGCCATGGTGTGTGGGTCCTCAATCGGAAGGCGAAGGGTTCCCGGGGCGCTGTCCCGGAGACCGGCGGCCGTCTCCTGGTGAAGGAGACCCCGCCATCCACCATCACACGTCCACGGACAGGGCAGGACGGGCCTACCGGGCCCCGGTGCGGGACCAACCGGCCCTATCCGGGAACCGAGCGGTGGCCACAGCCTGAGATGACCTGTGCCGGAGCACGGGAGGCATGGAGAGGTGGCGTCATGAAGGCACTCGTCTTCCAGGGACAGGGGCGTACCGCGTGGCAGGAGGTGCCGGATCCGGGCATCAAGGATCCCGCCGACGTGATCGTGCGCGTCGATGCCGTGACCATCTGCGGTACGGACCTGCACATCGTCAAGGGTGACCTGCCGGAGGTGACTCCCGGCCGGGTGCTCGGGCACGAAGCCGTGGGCACGGTGGTGGAGAGCGGCGGGGACGTCCGTTCGGTGCGGCCCGGCGACCGGGTGCTGGTCTCCTGCATCTCCGCGTGCGGCCGGTGCCGGTTCTGCCGCGAGGGCCGCTACGGGCAGTGCCATGGGGGCGGTGGCTGGGTACTCGGCCACACCATCGACGGCACCCAGGCCGAGTACGTCCGCGTGCCGTTCGCCGACCTTTCCGTGTACCCGCTGCCGAGCACGGTCGAGAGCGCCGATGCCGTCCTGCTGGCGGACATCTTCCCCACCTCGTACGAGGTGGGCGTGCTGAACGGCAAGGTGCGGCCCGGGGACACCGTCGTCGTGGTCGGTGCGGGCCCCGTGGGACTGGCGGCCATTGCCACGGCCCGGTTGTACTCGCCGGTTCGCGTCATCGCCGTCGATCGCGCGCCGTCCCGGCTGGCGGCGGCGCGCGAGCTGGGGGCGGACGCGGTCGTCAGTGCGTCCGAGGGACCGGAACAGCTGGTGAGCGACCTGACCGACGGCCTCGGCGCTGATGTCGTCATGGAGGCTGTCGGCGTGCCGGAGACCTTCGAGATGTGCACCCGCATGGTCCGCCCCGGCGGCCGGGTCGCGAACATCGGCGTCCATGGCAAACCCGCGACCCTGCACCTCGAAGACCTGTGGATCAAGGACGTCACGATCACCACCGGGCTCGTGGACACCAACTCCACGCCGATGCTGCTGCGCATGCTGGCGGCCGACCGGCTGCCGACCTCGTCCCTGATCACCCATCGTTTCGAACTGGGGCAGATGGAGGAGGCGTACGAGGTGTTCGCCCGCGCCGGTGAGACGGGCGCGCTGAAGATCGTGCTGGGCGGGCGGTCCCATGACCAGCTGGCCATATCGAATCCGTCACGCGTCCAGAAGGCGTGACGCCCGTGTCGTAGATCCGCGGGCGCCGACCGCGCGGCTCGTGGAGCGGCGCACCGCAGTCGGCGCCGCCGTACGGAGAAGTCCTCCGCACGGCGGTGCCGGTCTCGGATCACACGGTCCTTACCGCGCGCGCTCCGTTGGGCGGGGACGGGGTGGGCAGCGGCGTGGTGATTTCCGCCGCGGGAGGCGACGTGATCGCGGGCGCCGTCGCGGCCGCGGTTTCGCGGGCGAGGAAGGATCCGAGTTCGCCGATGGTGCTCATCAGCGGTGCGGGGAAGACCACGGTGGTGTTCTTGTCGACGCCGATCTCCACGAGGCTCTGCAGGTTGCGCAGTTGCAGGGCCAGGGGGTGGGCCATCATGGTGTCGGAGGCGTCGCCGAGTGCGGCGGCGGCCATCGATTCGCCCTCGGCGTTGATGATCTTGGCCCTCTTCTCCCGCTCGGCTTCGGCCTGGCGGGCCATCGCGCGCTTCATGCTGTCGGGGAGCTGGATGTCCTTCAGTTCGACCAGGGTGACCTCGACGCCCCATTCGGCGGTGGTGACGTCGAGGATCTCGCGGATGTCGAGGTTGATGCGGTCGGTCTCCGAGAGGGTTTCGTCGAGGGTGTGCTGGCCGACGACCTTGCGCAGGGTGGTCTGGGCGATCTGGTTGATGGCCGCGCCCACGTTCTCGATGGCGATGACCGACTTCGTGGCGTCGACGACGCGGAAGTAGGCGACGGCGGAGACGTCGACGCTGACGTTGTCCCGGGTGATGATGCCCTGGGACTGGATGGGCATGGTGACGATCCGCAGGGACACCCGGTGCAGGACGTCCGCGAACGGAACGATGACCCGCAGGCCCGGCGGTCGGGTGCCGACGAGTCGGCCGAACCGGAACAGCACGCCTTGCTCGTACTGCTTGACGACCCTGACCGCCATGGCGAGTACGAGCAGGACGAGGATGGCGACGACGATCAGAAGAACGATCAGAACTCCCATGATGGTGCTCCTCCCAGAGGGGCCGCGCACGGGGTGCGTGGGCCCGGATGGTGTGGTGGTCCCGCTTCCTCACGGGGGGACGCCGTTGTTGCCGCGATCCGGCGGGGTGAGGCGGGAATCGTCGAACCGGGCGGTGAGCCGGTCGACCACCGCGACGACTCCGTCCACCTGCCGGGCCAGCCGCAGAACTACGGGCATCTGGCTGCCCCTTGCCAGCCGGCCGTCCAAGGTGACGACTCCGTCGACGACGTGTACGGCCACCGTGCCGGAGTCGATCCCCAGGGTCTCGCGGAGCACGTCCTCGGTCAGGCAGCGGCGTATCTCGTGGTCCGGCCGGAGGAACACGCGGAGCAGGTCCCGTCGGGTCACGATGCCGACCAAGCGGTCCTCTTCGTCGACGACGGGGAGCCTTTCCACGCCGCGCCGGGTCATGAGGCGGGCGGTCTGCGCGACGGTCTGCTCGGCGTGGACGGTGACGGCCGGCGCCGACATGAGTTCCCGGGCCGTGAGGTCGCCGCGGGCGACGAGATCGGTCTGCGAGACGATCCCGATGACGTGGTCGTCCTCGTCCACGACGGGCACTCCGCTGATGTCGTGTTCGACGAGCAGCGTGGCGACGTCGGTGGACGGGGTCCGCCCGGTGACCGAGACGACCTCGTCGGTCATCAGGAAGCCGACTTCGGCGTGCTTCATGCGCGGCCCTCCTGTCGGCTTCGGGCGGTGGGCGCGCCTGGCCGAGCGCCCTCACCAGCCACCATCCGCCGTGTCCCGCCCGTGGGGCGAGGGCCGAACGGTCCTGTGTGAGGACTGACCGGTCCCCGGCCCGGTGCGGTCGACCCGGCCCCTCGTGCCCGTCACCCGTCGCTCCGCTCGTCACCGGCCGACGGACGGAGTACTACGCTGAGGGCTGGGCAGGTTCACGGAGCCCCCGACGCCGCCGGAGGTGTCCATGGCGGGAGACGACCGAGACGCGGAGGCGAACCGCATTCCTCAGCTGGGGATGGACGCGCTCCAGGCCCACGTCACTGACGCGCGGGGTACCCGTGACCGGCTGAAGGGCCTCCTGGAGGCGGTCATGGCGGTGGGGCAGGAGTTGGACCTCTCCCAGGTGCTGCGCGGGATCGTGGAGGCCGCGGTCGGCCTCGTGGACGCGGAGTACGGTGCGCTGGGCGTGGTGGGGGACGACGCGAAACTCGCCGAGTTCCTCACGGTGGGCGTCAGCGACCAGCTCAGGGCGCGGATCGGGGCCCTGCCCACCGGGCACGGGCTGCTGGGTGAGCTGATCAGGAACCCCCGGCCGCTGCGCCTGGGAGATCTCTCGGAGCACTTGGCCTCCGCGGGCTTCCCGGAGCACCATCCGCCGATGCGCTCCTTCCTGGGCGTCCCGATCCGGGTCCGGGACGAGGTGTTCGGCAATCTCTACCTGACGGAGAAGCGGGGCGGGGCGGACTTCGACGCGGAGGACGAGGAGGTCCTGTCGACCCTCGCGGTCGCCGCGGGCGTCGCCGTGGACAACGCCCGCCTGTACGGAGAGGTCCGGCTCCGGGAGCGCTGGCTGGCGGCGAGTTCCGATTTCACGAGCGCGCTGTTGTCGGGGTCGTCCGAGATCGAGGTGCTGGAGGGGATGCTGGAGCGGGCCCGGGACATCATCTCGGCCGAGATGTGCGTCTTCTACCAGGTGGGGCCCAGTGGCGAGCTGCGCGGCTCGCTGGCCCTCGGCAAGGGCGCCGAAGCGCACCGGGGGATCGTGCTGCCCGGCAGCGAGGGGCTCCTCGCCGCGGTCGTCCGGGCGCGGGACGGACTGATCACCTTGGCGGATGTGGCCACCGACCCCCGGGTCGCGGCGCAGCCGGACGCCTGGACGGGCTTCGGGCCGGCCGTGGCCGTCACGGTGGGCACCACGGCGAAGCTGCGGGGGGTGCTGATGCTCGCACGGCGCACGGGCCGCCCGGCGTTCAACACGGCCGAGGCCGCGCCCCTGCCGGGTTTCGCCGGACAGGCGGCCCTGGCGCTGGAGCTGGCGGACCGGCGCCGGGACAGCGAGCAGGTGAGCCTGCTCGCGGACCGCGACCGGATCGCCCGCGACCTGCACGACCTGGCGATCCAGCGGCTCTTCGCGACGGGGATGACGCTGCAGAGCGCCCAGCGCTTCGTGGAGCATCCGGAGGCCTCCGAGCGGGTGGACCGGGCGATCGACGACCTCGACGAGACGATCAAGATCATTCGTACGACGATCTTCGGGCTCAGGGACCACGAGGCGGCGCCGGGCCGGGCCCCGAGACTGCGGGTCCGAGCGGTGCGGGCGGTGGGGGAGGCGGCGGCGGTACTCGGCTTCGCGCCCGCTCTGCGCATGGAAGGGCTGATCGACACCGATGTGCCGGCCCCGGTCGCCGACGACGTGGCCGCCGTCCTCGGTGAGGCCCTCACGAACGTGGCCCGGCACGCGCGGGCGGCGCGGGCGGAGGTCGCGATCGTCCTGGCGGACGGCATCCTGACAGTGACGGTGAGTGACGACGGTACCGGTGTCGTGGAGGGTGGCCGTCGGAGCGGCCTGCGCAACCTCGCGGAGCGTGCGGAGGCTCGCGGGGGCGCGTTGTCCGTCTCGCCGTGCCCGGACGGTTCCGGAACGCTTCTGGTCTGGCGGATCCCGCTCCGTCCTGCCCGGTGAGCGCAGTCCTGCCCGGTGAGGGAGGGCTCAGCGGCCGGTTTCGTCGTGCTCGCGGACTTCGGCGGCGATCACGGCTGCCTGGACGCGGCGTTCGACGCCGAGCTTGGCGAGCAGCCGTGAGATGTGGTTCTTGACCGTCTTCTCGGACAGGAAGAGGCGTTTGCCGATCTGACGGTTGGTGAGGCCCTCGCCGATGAGCTCGAGTACGGCTCGCTCCCGCTCGGAGAGCACCGTCAGCCGCTGGTCCTCGAGCGGCTTCCCGGCGGTGGGGTCCCGAAGCGAACGCATCAGGCGCGCCGTGGTCGCCGGGTCGAGCATCGACTGTCCCGTCGCCACCGTGCGGATGGCGGCGACCAGGTCGGAGCCCTTGATCTGCTTCAGTACGTACCCGGCGGCGCCGGCCATGATGGCGTCGAGCAGGGCTTCCTCGTCGTCGAAGGAGGTCAGCATGAGACAGGCGAGGTCCGGCATGTGCGA
>NZ_JBWKDV010000026.1:0-27004 GCF_056435825.1 Streptomyces sp. NPDC043876
CCCCCCCCCCCCCCCCCCCCCCCCCCCCCCCCCCCCCCCCCCCCCCCCCCCCCCCCCCCCCCCCCCCCCCCCCCCCCCCCCCCCCCCCCCCCACCGCCGTTTCTGTATGTCCTCTGGCCCTGAAATCGGGGAGCGGGGGTATCCGTGAGGCAGCCGGGATGGTTGTCGTGACGCAGCAGGGAACCTGCTCACCTCCACTGATCGACGGCCATCCCGGTCGAAACACCAGCCACCGCCAATGGCCCGAACACGACACGGAATTGCAGAGTCTCGTTTGAGATGCTCTCCACCGGTCATACGGGGTCTCGTAACGCTTTTCTACGAACAGGGAGTGATCAGCTGTGTCTGGTGAGCAGAAGACCAAGGCGATGGGTGAGCAGGCCAAGGGCAAGCTCAAGGAGACCGCCGGTCGCGTCACGGGTAACGAGCGGCTGACCGCCGAGGGTCGGGCCGAGCAGGCTGCGGGCGATGCCCGTCAGGCCAAGGAGAAGGTCAAGGACACCTTCAAGCACTGACCTTCACGCCCTTACGCGACGGGGCCGGGACCATCACTGGTGGTCCCGGCCCCGTCCCGTGTCCGGGCAATGGGCAATGGGCGCCGTGGGTGCGGCCGGTGTCCGCCTGGTGTCCGGATGCCCGGCCGCTTCAGAATGGTGCGACTCGATACGAGGAGACGACACCGTGGATCCGATCACGTTGGCAGGCATCACGGCCGTGGCGCTGAACGAGGGGGTCAAGTTCCTGTACGAGCAGGCGGGTGAGGTCCTGCGGAACTACCGCGAGCGGCGCGCGGCCACCGCGGCCCTGCCCCCGGAGCTGTTCGAGGCGTCGTCCCGGGCACTCGTCGCCGACCTGGACACGGTCGCCGCACTCGAGCCCGAGCTGCGCATGCTCCGCCGCGACCTGGGGGAGTACGGGCAGGGCGTGGACCTCGTCGATCCGCGGGACTCCGAGGTCCTCGCGCTCGTGGACGGGCTGCGCCGCACGCTGGAGGCGGTCTACGGCGCGCCCATCGTGTTCCGCGGGGAGCCGCGGCCGGACGGGGTCCGGGTCCGCGGTGGGGTGGTGGTGCAGGAGGTCCGCGGCTACGTGGCGGGGGTCCGCGCCCGCAGCGCCTCCGCCGGGGACATCGAGGGCACGGTGCGTGCCGACACCGTCGAGGTGGGTGGCCAGGCGATCGGCGTCGACCTTCGGAGCGACCTGGTCTGAGCGCAGCCAACCCGCCTCGTCCCTGGCGTCTCAGCGGCCGGGGCCGACCGGCGCGGCCAGCAGCAGCGCTTCCACCTCGGGTCCCGGGACGAGGACCGCGAGCGCCGCGATCAGGTCTACGTAATCGAGGTCGGCCAGAGCCGGCGAGCCCAGGATCTCCTCCAGGGACCGGCGTGCCTCGGCGGCGTCCGGGCCGCCGCGCAGCACGGTCACGACGAGGGTCTCGGCCACCTCGCCGAGGGAGGTGCCGTGGGTACGGGCGGCTTCGCGCCACAGGAGCCCCAGGTCCGCGTACCGGCCCAGGCGCGCCGCCGTAGCGGCCAGTTCGGTGAACGCCCGGGTCCGCTGTTCGGATCCTTCGATCTCTCCGGCGCTGTCTATGGCGCGGACCAGCGCGGACCCGGCCTGCCCGTCATCGCCGATCTCGTGGAAGGCCTCGGCCAGTCCGGCCGCGGTCTGGATCCTGCGGCGCAGCATGACGTCGAACTCGTCACGGTTCTCCACCTCGCGCGGGTGTCGGCCGGTGAAGAGGAAGGGGTTGCCGTCGAACACTGCCCGGGTGTGGGCCTTCTGGAGTTCTACGGACGCTGCCCTGGCGGCTCCGGGCCATGCGAGCCGGGTGGCCTGGAGCAGGCACCAGACCGCCCCTTCCTCGTCCTTGCCGAGGTGGAGCCACGTGTCCTCAGGCCACTGCGCGAGTCGCCCGAGGATCCCCTTCACGGTGTCGCGCAGCACCGCGCAGGCGTCCTCGAACGCCCGCCGGTCGTCGCCGGCTCGCAGGACGCTCGTCGCAAGGGCCTGCTCGTACGGGGATGCCCCGCGCGTCCTCCCACCGGGAGCGGGGGCCCGTACCTCTGCCTCCCGCAACAGCGCCAGCTCCGCGAACTCGCCGTGGGCCGCCAGCACGTGGCGTACGTCGCCCAGATACATCAAGCCGCTGGCTTCGTCGCGCCCGGTCGGCGTGCGAGTCACCGCGACGGCCTGGTCGGGCAGCCGGGCGCGCAGCAGGTTCTTCACGAGCCGGTCGGCGTCCTGCCGCCGCCGCTTCTCCTGAGGCAGTCTCCTGAACCAATCGACGGCTTCCGCACCGAGGACCTTCGCGCGCTCCTGGTCGCCGCGTACGTGCGCCGCCCAGGCCAGCGCCGCCCGTGCCGGCCCGACCGCCTCGGTCCCGCGCGGGCCGCGGACCACCGTACGGGCCACGGCTGCCGCCAGGCGTTCGCGGTCCGTGTCGGCGAGGACCAGGGCGGCTTGAGCGCACAGGTCGTTCGGGATCCGGTCGGCTCGCTCGCGGGCGGCGTCGGCCAGGGCCTTGCGGTGGCCGGGCCGGGTCTCGGCTCGGGACAACCACGCCAGGGCCCGTACGTGTTCGGCGCGGTGGTGCGCGCGCAGCCGGTCGGCTTCCTGCCGCGCGCGGTGTCTCTGCCCGGCCGCGGCCAGGACGCGTACGACGGCGAGCCGCAGGCCGACGTTGCACAGGCCGTGGAAGGCGTCGACGTGCCCGGCGTACAGGTCGTCGTCCACGGTGTGGGAGGCCTCCACGAGGGCATCGAGCAGCGCCGGGGCCTGGGGATCACCGATGTGGGCCATGACGGTGGTGTGGTGCAGCAGGACCTGAAGGTCCCCGGGGTGCTCGGCCAAGGCCGCTTCTCCCGCCGCGCGCGCCAGGGCGACGCCGTCCGGGCCGCGCCGCGCGGCCTGCACGGTCCGGGCCAGCAGGACGGCACCGGGGGCCGGCGCGCTCCCGCCGCGCCCCGGCCGGTCGGCGCGTGGGGGCATGTACGTTTCCAGGTCGCCCCGAGCGGCATGCACCAGCAGAACGGATTCGTCGACGTCCGGCTCGACCGTCAGTGAGCTCAAGGAACTGCCGTCGGCCGGGACGTGGGCTGCCGCCATCGCGTTTCCCAGCCGGTCGAGCAGGCCCGGGTTCGCCCGTTCTGACGGCGATGCCGATGCCGTGAACGTCGCCAGCGCCGCCCGGGTGAGGATTTCGGTGACCGTACGGGCCCGCGCGACGGGTTCGCGGATGCGCAGGGCGGGTTCCACAGCCGGTTCCGGTCCGGCTTCCTCCAAGAGGAACGCCGCGAGGTGGCCCAGCAGCACGTCGCCCGCGACGTCCAGGACGGGGGCGAACTCCTCCCTGGTGAACCGGGGGACCACCGGGGCCAGCAGCGCGGCGGCGGCCGCGGACCAGTCGGCGCCCGTCTCACCGAACCCGCCGGAGGCGACCTCGTGCAGGGCGGCCGGGACCTCGCCGGGGGAGCGGGACCCCAGGGCGGCCAAGATCATCAGCAGCCACAGCAGCGCGGTGTCCTGCGGATAGGTACGGGCCTTGGCGATCCCGGCCGCCGCGCCGAACCGCAGGGCGGCCTGGACGGGGGTCATGACGTCGGCCTCCCGGCGGCCCCACACCAGGTCGAGGGCCAGCCCGGCGGCCCGGGCGTGGGCATGGGCGGCCAGGGAGGCCTCCAGCGCGAGGGCGAGCGTGTCCAGGTGCGGCTCGCGGTCGGGCGCATCGGCGCGCTGCGCGGCGAGGTAACCAGGGGACGTGGCCAGCGCGTAGAGGCGGTCCTGGAGCGTTCGGCGGCTTCGGGTCGGGCCGCCCGCTGCGGATTCGAGGGCGGTCTTCAGGTGGTCCGGGAGGTGCCGCAGCAGGTACGGGTCGTCGCAGCCGCGCCAGTCGTCCTCCCACGTGTCGAAGGCGTGGTCGGCGATGCGCCGATGGCCCTCGCCCGCGTCGACGTAAGGATCGTTCCCCGCGAGCAGGAACTCCGCGAACGCCCGGTGAAAGAGCGTCCACGGACCGCGCGGACCGCCGCCCTGAAGGTACTGACCGAGGACGCGGACGGCGTCGAGCACCTCCTGCTCCGTACGGTCGAGCAGGTCCGCCAGTCGGCCGGCGGCGAACCCGTCCTCGCGGGCGGCGACGAGCAGGGCGAAGACAGGGCGGAATACGGTGCGCCAGCGTTCCTCGGCTTTCACGCTGCCGACCGGACGGATCTCACGGCGCAGTGACTGCCGGAAGGCATCGTCGAGCCCGCGCGGGAGCGTCCAGGCGTCGTCCGGTTCGAAGCCCTGCCGGATGTCGGATATCAGCTCCTCGGTGACGAAGCCCACGTAGAGATAATTGCCCGCTCCGCGCAAGGCCAGGGCTCGGGCCAGCGTCTCCTGCTTGGGTCCGGGAAGCCCCGTACCGCTGAGCCGCGCACGGGCGTAGGCCAGGAGGTCGGCATCGGGGTCCGGTGCGTCGTCCACGAGGTCGACCACGACGGCGTCGGGCAGGGTGTGCAGGGCGTCCGTGACACGCGGGTCGTGGCGGGAGGTGAGCACGAACCGCAGCGGGATCCGGTCGGTGCCGCCGAGGACGAGCTCGGCGATCGTACGGTGGCCCCGGTAGGTGAGCGCTTCGTCCAGGGCGTCAACGACGGCCACCGGCCGCTGCGCCGGGGCGAGGAGCTCCAGCGGTCGGCACACCAGCTGTTCGAAGGCCTCGTCCGCGGTGACGTGGGAGAAGGTGACCCGCACCCCGATCACGCTCGCGTCCGGATGGACCGTACCGGCGCTGGCCGTGCCTTCGATGCGCAATTCCCCGGCATGCCCGGACCGCTCCCGCGCCACCCGTTCCAGCGCTTCGGCGAACCCGGGCACGGTCGCGCTGAACTGCTCGGCGAGGGACTCGGCGAAGCGCACCGGGTCGCAGCTGCTCCGGCTGGCCGCGCGGCACCGGTACACCGCTACCGCTGTGCCCGCGACCGGCGCGTCGCCCCACAGGTGCTGCACGACGGCGGACTTGCCGGCGCCTGGATCCCCGGTGATGAACAGATAACCCGACTCGGTCGAGACCCACCGCCGCACGGCGCCGGCGACCCAGCCACGCCCGACGAACTCCGCGACGGCGTCGCGCGACGGCGGACCGGCATCCATGCCCATGCCCATGCCCATGCCCGCAGGGTAGGGCGGGAGGAGACGGTTGAGAACCCGGCGGCGATCAATGGCCGTTGTGGTCCGAGCTTGGCCGGAACGGGTGTCGGCGCCGTCAGAGAGGTCATCGGGCGCGGCAGAACGATCCAAGCAACATCGGCCACCGCTGCTGCGGGCGCCGGCCCGTACGGCGCGTGGGTGCGGGGAGCGGAACGTGCGGGCGGCGGCCGACTGCAGTCGGCAAGCATCCCGCCCTGTTTCGCCAGCGTGCGCGATAAAGTGCGCGAGAGTGCTTGGTCGGCAGACATGCGGTGGGGAGCGGCTGTGGACGGGGTGGCGGATGCGCAAGGGCTGACGGCGCGCGGTGGTGGATGTGGCGTGGATCAAGAGCCGTCTCCAGGGGGAGCAGCCCTCTCCGTCAGTCGCGTCATCGTCTACCGCGTGCCCGAACGCCGCCCGAGCACATCCGCGCCTTCGACCTCCAGCAGGAAGTGACGTGCTGCCATACGTCTATCAGGTCACGAAGTACGACCCGGCCGACCGCGACGGTTACCGGCGCTACACCGGCACTGAGCCCGCGACCAGCGACCACGGGCCGGTCGAAGCCGCATACTTGCAGGCCGTGGCCGCCTTCGCCGAGGGTGCCGGTATCGACCAGCTGACGATTCGCGAGCCGCAGCTCGGCGGCTTCGGCCACTTCGGCCTGGAACCACCGGCCGACGGTTACGGCCTGGCCAGCCTCTTTCCCGCTGGCCCCGCCGGGTTTCACGACGGCGTGCTGGTGCCGATCGGTGTCGGCCTGGAACTGGTCCGGGCCATGCTCCGCGACAACGGCGCCTGGTGCCGTCTGGAGGTGGAGGGAGCATTCACCGTGCACGTGGGCTGGGACCAGTACCTCTACCTCGGCAGCAGTCGGCCCTGCGAAGCGGCGCTGACCCGCATCCGAGCGCTCGGGCTGTTCCCGGAACGCCTGGAGAGCTCGCCGTACGACTTCGCCCCCGACGATCCTGCGTACGTACAGCGTCCGGCCGACGATGAATTCTGGGACCGCCTGCGCTGGACCGTCAGCGCTCACCGTGCCGTGTTCCTGGAGGAGGGTTTCGCCGTCAGTGCCTCCCGGTGGCACCGCCTGACCTTCGACACCATCGAGAGCGTGCGCTCGCAGTTGGCCCCACGCTCCCAGCTGGCGGTCTGGCCGGACCTGCTCACCGACGTCTACACGGCCGTGGCCGCTCTGCCCGACGAAGGCTTGGTGGAGGTCGTCTGGGAGGACAAGGAAGGACAGATCAAGAGCGCGGTCGCGGACGAGACGCAGTTCGGGGTAGTGACCTCCCAGCTCGCCGCCGCGCGTGCTGCCGGCGTTGTCTCCATGTATGCCGGTGAAGACCGCCCCCTGTTCACAGCTGTACTGCCGGACAGCGACGGTGTCCTGCGCGCTCGCTGGCAGACCGAGCCGACGCCCAGCGACCGGGACTGGGCGTTCCTGAAGACCCTGCGCCGCGGCCAGGTCGTCACGGGCACGGTGAAGACCATCGCCAGCTTCGGCGTCACCTTCGTGGACATCGGTGGCTTCACCGCGATGATCAACGTCCCGGAGCTGTCCTGGCGTCCCTTCAACCATCCGTCCGATGTCGTCAGCATCGGCCAGGAGATCACCGCCGAAGTCCTCGACGTCGACATGGTCTGGGAACGGGTACCGCTGTCGCTCCGAGCGGTACAGGAGGACCCGTGGCCGCAGGTGGCGCAGCGGATCGGCGAGGTGGTTACCGGACCGGTCATCAAAATCATGCCGTTCGGTGTCCTGGTCCGCATCGAAGACCGGGAGGACGGCTTCCAAGGGCTCGTGCGTACCAGCGAGCTCGAGGAACCACCCGGGGGTGCTGTCGAGGTCGGCGCCGCTCTCAAGGTGAAGATCATGGATGTCGACCTCGTGCACCGTCGCATTTCCCTATCACAGAGGCATGCTGACCGGTGACGACGTGGATGCGCTGCTACTGGGATGAGGAAGCCACGTGGTTCTACTTCGAGGTCGACGCCGACGGCTGGGTGACCCGGCAAGTTGAACTCCACGGTCCTGAGTCGACACCACGCGTGGCTGCCTCCGTGGATGAGTGGCAACGCGCCGAGCAGGCAGGCGGTCTGAGTGAGTACGAGAGGAGGTTCGGGGCCACCGCCGAAGTCCCGGTGTCTCAGTGGGAGGGTTACGAAGCCGATCAGCTGACCTCCCAAGAATTCGAGGAGGTCTGGGATGCGGCCCGACGGAAGATCGCAGCTCGCTGACACGGGGCGAGCATGGGGCACGGGCACGCACGTGGATTGCAGTCAGTTCTTCGGCGACCTCGTAGGCCCGGGCCGGGTCGTAGACGGTGACCGAAGTGCCGGGGCTGTACATCGCGGCTGACCGGGGCGTGTACCCGTAGGTTTCGACGCCACGCTGGGTCGCTATGCGGTCGACCTCGCTGACGGGTACCCCCCACACCTTGGCGGTGCGGGCCGGGGTCCACCACCCGTCCGGACGCACGAAGTCTCGCTTGACCTCCGTCTGATGCTCCACCGCCACCTGGCCCTGGCCGAGTTGCTCGGTCAGCCAGCGGGTCAGCGCCTGTGCGTCGACTCGAGCCATCGGTGCGGATGTCGCCGGTTCGCACTCCACCTTCTCGCCGCGGGTATGCAGCACTACCTTGAGCGACGTTCGCTTCCCCAGACTGAGTCGCTCGAAGACGACGACCCGCTGCAGATCGGCCATCGCCATGGTCGACGAACGCAGAAAACGGGCGATCACGACCTGCGGCGTAGTTCCCAGGGGGCGCAGCTCGACCCACCGCACCGTCGTGGAGAGCGTGAGGTGCATCAGGGCCACCGCGGCCGGGATCATTGCGAGGACCGTGAGCGCCAGGAGGAACCAGAAGCTGCCCCAGAGGAATGAGCTCCCCGAGCCCACGGCGGCCAATAGAACGGGCAGCAGGATGGGGGATGCGACCACTGGCGGGACCACGATGCCCCCGCCGAGCGCGCCGGCCAGCGCGCGGGCCCGGTTGGGCACGAACATCAGCCGCCATCCGGCGGTCACGGGTAACACCACGTCCGCCAGCGGGTCGGGATGCCGAGTGCCATGGCTCAAAGGTAGTTCCCTGCAAGGGAGTTGGTAAGGCCACAGTGAGCCGCACCTTCCCGGGGCCGGGAACCGCAGGCGACAGCGCGTCACTGGCTCGCCGGGTCCCCGGGTCGCCGGGTCCGGCAAGAGGGTCCGACCGGCTCTCGGCGAAAAGTAATTGAGACGGCAACCTTTCCACTCCGAGTGGCCACTGAGGGATGTACCGACGAGGGCGAGCCGTGATCAGCGGCGCCACGCCCTCCGCGCCAGCACCCGAACGGAGCCCCACGTGTCACCAGACGACCCGAGATCCGCCGAGCAGCCGATGCCCTGCGGTCGCACCCCTCGCCGTAGCCGGATGGGCCGGCGCTTCGTCGCGGGGGCGGTGGCGGTGCTCGCCGCCTCGGTCGGCCTCGGCACCCTGGCGCCCAGCGCGGGCGCCGCGCCGACCGTCGACATCAGTGTGAACGCCGGCGCGTCCCTGGGCACGGTGCCCAGCAGCGGCGTCGGCCTCAACACGGGCTTCGGCGACGAGCACATGGGGGACGCCAAGGTCACCTCGCTGATGAAGGGCGCGGGAGTCCGGCAACTGCGCTATCCCGGCGGCTCCGGCGCGGACGAGTACCACTGGAAGACCCACACCTCCGGCGACGGCAAGGGCTGGATCCCCTCCAACACCGACTTCGACCACTTCATGGCCACCGCGAAGACGGTCGGCGCCCAGCCGATCCTGACCGCGAACTACGGCTCCGGCACCCCCCAGGAAGCCGCCGACTGGGTCAAGTACGCCAACGTCGACAAAGGCTACGGCGTGAAGTACTGGGAGATCGGCAACGAGGTCTACGGCAACGGGCACTACGGCAACGGCAAGGGCTGGGAAACCGACACGCACGCCGACAAGAGCCCCACCGCGTACGCGAAGAACCTGGTCGCCTACGCGAAGGCGATGAAGGCCGTGGACCCGAAGGTGAAGATCGGAGCGGTGCTCACCACCCCCGGCTACTGGCCGGACAAGGAGAAGGCCCCCGGTGACAGCGCCGACTGGAACAACACGGTGCTCTCCATCGCGGCGGGCTCGATCGACTTCGTCATCGTCCACTGGTATCCGGGCGGCACGACCACGGGCGACCTGCTGAACACGCCCTCCCGGATCGCCGGCGTCACCTCCTCCCTGCGCTCGCTGATCACCACGTACGCGGGCTCGCGCGCCGCCTCGGTGGAGATCGCGGTCACCGAGACCGACGGCGTCGGCTCGCCCGCCCTGACCAGCCAGGCCGCCGCCCTGTTCGCCCCCGACACCTACATGAGCTGGTTCGAACACGGCGCCACC
This sequence comes from Streptomyces sp. NPDC043876, assembly GCF_056435825.1. Lineage (NCBI taxonomy): Bacteria > Bacillati > Actinomycetota > Actinomycetes > Kitasatosporales > Streptomycetaceae > Streptomyces > Streptomyces sp. NPDC043876. The sequence goes on from NZ_JBWKDV010000026.1 coordinate 9,555, forward strand.
CACGTGGACTGGTGGAACCTGCACAACGGGACGGACCAGGCCCCCACCACCGTCTACGGCCAGACCGACTACCAGGACGGAGGCGTGCTCTCCGCCGGAACCTGCGCCGGAGGCACGTGCCAGCCGCCGCGCGACACCCCCTTCCCCACCTACTGGGGCATCCGCTCGCTGACCGCACTGGCGCAGCCCGGCGACACCATGGTCAAGTCGTCCTCGGGCGACCCGTCGGTCGCCGTGCACGCGGTGCGCGCCGCCAACGGCGCTCTGAACGTCATGCTGATCAACAAGAACCCGCAGAACGCGGCGCAGGTGTCGCTCTCGTACGCCGGATTCACCCCGGCCGCCGGGGCGGTCACGACCGTCTCGTACGCCACGGGAGCCACCGCCCTCACAACGGCGGAGCGGGGCACGGCAGCCGCACAGACGCTGCCGCCGTACTCGATCACGACCCTCCAGCTGAAGCCCGCACCGGGAACCGCCGGCGCCAACAAGCCGACGCCCGTCCCCACGCCGACCGCCACCACGCCGGTTGCCTCCGGTACGACCGGCACCCGCGCGCAGGGGCAGACCGGCGCCCGCGTCGGCCAGCCGACCCCGAGCAACACGCCCGGCGGCCTGGCTGTCACCGGGACCAGCAACGCCGTCACGTACAGCGCCGTCGGTGGCCTGCTGGTCATCGCCGCCGGAGTCGCACTGGTGCTGCGCGGACGCCGCCGCAGGGGTCTGCACGGCAAGTGAGACCACGTGAGTGACTGACGGCCCGGCAGCAGCGCCACCTACGGGTGGCGTGCGCGGCCGGGCCGTCGGCGTCCGCCCGGGCGTCGGCGCCGGCCGTCAGGAACGAACAAGGCCCGGGTCGTTGACCTGAACGTGGCCCACCTCGGCACTGGGCCTGGCCTGCGGGGCGGGCCAGGAGCGCTGCGGCCCACCGTGAGGTGGCCCGGCACTGAGAATTCTGGGAGTCGCCCCCGCAGGTGCGGGAAGCAGTACCGATCCGGCTTCACGGGGCGGATGTTGTCGGGTCCATCCCCGCGTGTGCGGGGAGCAGGTGACGTGCCGGACGGTTCAGCGCGCACGGGCGGGGTCATCCCCGCGTGTGCGGGGAGCAGTCTTGCTGGGCAGCCACTTTAGATCGGCAGCAGCCAGTTCTGAACCACTATCGCTGAAACCGGGAAATCGGGAAATTTATACGGCAGGGCAAGATCATGTGGCGCTGCCACCTCCGCTTCCCACCCGAGAACCCCCCATCTCCCGGCACACCCACAGCATCCACAGAAGGCGCGCCCAGTCCCTCGCCGCACGCGGTATCCGACGCACGGGAGCTACTCCGCACCACCCACCACATCAGCCACCGTGCCGCTTGTCTCCAGCAGCGGCCGCATTCCACCCGTGACCCGCCCCACCCGGGCCCGCCCCACGAGGCGAGTACCGGAGCGAAGCGCAGGGCGCAGCAGGCCCGTACAGAGGCCCGCACTCGGATCACGGACAATGGCCGAGATCGAGCATCACTCAGGCCAAGCCCCACACACACCTCCCGGCCCCTGACCTCGTAATCACGCGGCTCAGCAGCCCCCGCAGCCCGGCCGCACAGTGACCAGCAGCACCACTCATTCCCACCACGGCACGACCGGCACAACCCGCCCGCCGCCCCGCCCCGGCACCGCACCGTACGTACCGAGCCGCCGCCGATCGTCGTACACGCGGTGGACCACAGGCGGGACGTCAGTGCAATCCGCAGGGCGCTGTGCGCGTCTGCGGTACCGGAGACGCGCGGGACGCGGGATAATCGGGTTCATGGTCATGTCCTCCTCCAGCAGCACGGCGCCCTCGGCGGCCGAGGTGCTCCACGCCCGGTACGCGGACCGACTGCCGGCCTCGCTGGAGGAACTCGCAGGCCCCCGCCACGGCATCGTCCAGCTGCCGCTGCACGTCGCCTGGTCCGGGCTGCGCTCCTACGACCTGGACCGCCCCCGCCTGCGCATGGGCCTCTACCGCACCGTGCTGGCCGAGGGCCAGCGCGAGGACCTCAAGGCCCTGCTGAACCGCGAGCTCCTCCTCGCGCAGTGGCCCGTCCTGCGCACGCTGGTCAGCAGGCGCCTGCGGGAGGTCTGGGAAGACGCGTTCCCCGAACTCGCCGCGGCGCGGACCACCGCCGCATGAACCTGAGCGACCTGCACCGCCGCCTTCTGGCCGCGGTGATCGACATCGGTGCGCCGTACCCCCTGGTGATCACCGGTGGATACGCCGTCCAGGCCCACGGCCTCGTCGAGCGCCTGAGCCAGGACCTCGACGTGGCGACCGAGAACCCGGCCCCGATGACGGAGATCACCGCCGGTCTCCACCAGGGCCTGACGGCACGCGGCTGGCAGGTGCGCGTGATCGCCGTCGACCCCTTGTCCGCCCGGCTCATGGTGGTGGATCCCGAGAACGGCGAGGAGTGCGAGGTCGACGTCCTCAAAGAGCACTTCTGGAACCCTCCGGCCCTGACCGAGTACGGACCCGTCCTCGCCTTCGACTCCGTCATCGGTACGAAGGTCCGCGCCCTGGCGGACCGCGGGGCCGTCCGCGACTTCATCGACGTCCACGCGGCCTCCCGCCACCGCACCCTCAGCGACCTCGAACGCCTCGGCGAGCGGCACGGCCGCGACGAGTTCCGCCTCCAGGACCTCCGCGACCGCCTCGCCGGGGCGGACTGGGCGGACGACGAGGAGTTCGCGGCGTACGGCCTGACCGAGCACGAGACAGCCGAGCTGCGCGCCTGGGCCCAGGGCTGGGTGAGCGACCTGGACCAGCGCCTCCACGACCACTACCGCGACGGCGACGGCGACAGCCACCACGACGACCGCGATCATGGTCTCTGAGCCACTGCGGGGACCCGGGGGGACTGGGGGTACTGGTGGACCGCAGGCACTGCGAGGGCTGGCCCCTGACACCGTGTCGGCTGGGAGCCGACCCTTTTGAGGCCCGATTTCGTGTTCCGTGAAAACCAGCAATTGGACGTGACCATCGTCGCTGTCGCCCCCGTCGGCTCGAAGGTCGAAGTGGACGGACGGCGCGGCGTCTTCGCGGTCATCGATCTGGTGAAGCATCCATCGTGGTGGGACGAGAGCGTGGCCCCGCCCCAGGCGGGCGACAGGCTGCACGTCTGCGTTCTGGATCCCACCCGTAGGCCGTATCCCCGCCTGAGCGCGCTACAGGACGACATCGAGATTGCCCGACGTCTACGAGGGGATACGTAGCCCCGTCGCGGCGCGGGGCCCGCTGCCGCGGTCAACCACTCCAACCCGGGACCGGGCACCTGCCCGCTCCCGGCCCTTTCCGGGAGCACTTTCCCTTGTTTCCGGTATTACAGATCGTCAATGGTTGCTGCGCAGAGCGTAATCGACATCTGGGGGCCGGTCATGCGCGGACAGTCGGACAACGGAAACAGGCGGAGGCGGCGGTACGCACGGCTCGCCTGGGGGGCGTGGGTGCTCATCACGGCATTGGCGGGCCTGTCGATCGCGCTGGTGGCACTCACGCGGTCGGAAGCGCGGCCAGACTGGCATCCGTGGGTGATCGCACTGGCGGAACAGGTGTCGTTCATCGCGTTCGCCCTACCGGGCGCGGTCGTGGCCGCACGCCGACCACGTAACCCCGCGGGGTGGCTGTTGCTGCTGTCCGGGTTCGGGGCGACTCTCGATGGTCTGGCGCATGCCTACGGCCTGTACGCAATCCCTCGGGGCCTGGTGGGGGGAGTGCTTGCTGCGTGGGTGTCGAACTGGGCTTTCGCCGTGTACATCTTCCCGGTCTTCTTCCTGCTGCTCCTCTTCCCGGACGGTCGGCTGCCCACCCCGCGGTGGCGGTTCACCGCCTGGTTCACCGGTGCCTCCGCAGTACTCGTAGTGCCGTGCGCAGCCTTGTCACCGGGCCCGATCGACCGTGACTACTTCCCCACGGTGCCCAATCCCGTCGGTAGCCCACTGATGGCGTTCGCGGGTCAGAACGAAGGGATGGTGTCGCTCGTTCTCGTCGCGTGTCCGTTCGTGCTGGCGACTGCCTCGCTGCTCCGACGGGTGGCCATCAGCGACGCAGTGGCACGCCAGCAGATCAAGTGGGTGGCCTTCGCCATGCTGGTGAGCGTCGTCATGGTGCTCCTCACCGCGCCTTTCCACAGCGGGGCACTGGGAACGATCTCGGTCGACCTGGCAAGTGTGCTGCTGAGCGCGGCCATCGGCGTGGCAATCGTGCGATACGGGCTGTTCGACATCGACCGGGTGCTGAGCCGGTCGCTGCTCTACGCGGTGCTGACCGCCTGTCTGGCGGGGGTCTACGCAGGGGTCGTGAGCCTCCTCGAACTCACGCTGCAGAATTCGTTCACCGGAACCGTTGCCCTGTTGGCCACTGCCGCCGTGGCCGCTGCCCTGCAACCTTTGCAGGGGCTCCTCCAGCGCATCGTCAGCCGCATGATCTACGGGCTGCGCGATGATCCCTACGCCGTACTGGCCGAACTGGGGCAGCGGCTGGAGGCGACAACCGGGCCGGAACATGTACTGCCACAGGCCGCGGCGACGGTAGCCGAGGCGCTCCGCCTTCCGTATGCGGCGGTGGAGCTGCGCAGCACCGGGGCGGACGGTCCCGCGCTGCCGACAGCTCGCTACGGAACCGAAGTGCGCGACGTTCTGCGGATCGTGCTCGTTCATCAGGGCGAGGAGGTCGGTGTTCTGGTGCTGGGGGCCCGGGCTCCCGGAGAGCCGTTCTCAGCAGGAGATCTGCGGCTGCTGGCGGACGTGGCCCGGCACACCGCGCAGGCCGCGGTCGGCGTACGGCTGACGCTGGCGCTACTGCACTCAAGGCAGCAGTTGATCGCGACGCGTGCGCAGGAGCGACGCCGCCTCGGACGCGAACTCCACGACGGCGTCAACTCGGCCCTGAGCGAGGTGGTCTGGGGCCTGCAAGCCGCCCGCAAGTGGCTGCACACCGATCCCGCGAAGACGGCAGAACTGCTGACCGCCGCCCTCCTGCGCGCCCACGAGGGCGTCGATGGGGTCCGGCGCGTCTCGGCAGGGCTCCGATCCCCGGTCGACGCGATCGGACTGCCGGACGCGGTCCGGGCCTACTTGGAACGCTTCCCGCTGCCGACGGACGCGGATCTGCCGGACGACTTCCCTGAACTGCCGGCGGCAGTGGAGGAGGCCGCCTACTGGATTGTGGTGGAGGCCCTCACCAACGCGCTGCGCCACGCGCGGGCAAGCCGCTGTCTCGTGCGCCTGGAAGTGGGAGGCGATGCCCTGACGGTGACGGTCATCGACAACGGTCGTGGCCTGCCGGAACCCTTGCGGCCAGGGGTCGGTCTCGGTTCCATGCGCGAGCGCGCCGCCGAGATCGGCGGCACCTGCGAGGTCCGGTCACGGCAGGAGGGCGGAACCGAGGTGGTCGTCCGCCTCCCACGAACACTGCCGGCATGACCGGGACGGTGAATGCTCCAGCGAAGGCCGAAAGAGTGAATGCCGAAGGGAACAGCAGTGGACCACCACGATGACGAACCCGGCCCAGGCACTCCGCGGAAAGTACGCGTCGTGGTCGCCGACGATCAGCCGCTCGCACGCCTCGCCCTGCGCATGCTCCTGGAAACGCACCCGCGCATCCAGGTGGTCGGTGTCGCAAGCAACCGCCAGGAGGCCATGCGACAGGTGGCGGAACTCCGTCCCGACGTGGTGGTCATGGATGTGCGCATGCCCGAAGCCGACGGGCAGCCGGTCGCCGACGACGCGGGAATCTCGGCGACCAGGGAGATCGCCCGGATGCACCCGACGACCAAGGTGCTCGTGCACTCCGACTGGGACGAGGACCCCCTCGTGTCGGCCGCCATGCGGGCCGGCGCGTGCGGGTACCTGCGGAAGGCCGACAGGGACGAGGACCAACTGGCGCTGATCATCCTCATCGTCGCCTCCGGCGCGTCGGTCTTCAACGTCGGCACCGACCGCATGCGCCGACTGTTCGACGCTGCCCACTCCACCGATCGCCGGTCGGCCCTACCCGATCTCACCCCTGCGGAACGCGAGGTCGTCCATCTCGCGGCCACCCCGGAAACACCGTCCAACCAGGAGATCGCCGACGTGCTCGGAATCGCGAAACAGACCGTAGCCAACAGGATCCTGGACGCCAGGATCAAGCTGGGAGCCGTTGACCGCAAGGCTCTCATCACCTTCGCGCGCGACGCCGGCCTCGGTATGCGCCTCTGAGCGGCGCGTCACGGCTCGGGGAGCAGGCGGTGACCGGCTGAGGCCCCGCCTGGCGCCTGCGCGAAGCCGACCACTTCCTGGCCTTCACCAGCATCGCCTGCACCCTCATCCGCTACCGCAGACTCGCCAGATGGGCCGAGTGCGCGCCGCACCTCGCGGACCCGCTCCAGGCCGGTTGCGTACCAGTGCGCTTCCAGCAACTCCACCGCTCGGAGGGCGTACCGGGCCGCCTCCTGGGGGCGCCCGGCGGCGGCCTCGACCGCACCGAGGTCTCCCAGAATGACCGTGCGCTGCTTGTCGGCGTCCGCCGGGAGCCCGTCCAGCACGTGGAGCAGCGTCTCGCGGGCTTGAGGCAGGTGCCCAGCGGTCAGTTGCACGTTTCCCTTGAACGCGGCCAGACTGACCGGGCTGAACCAGTCCATCCACGCCGGGGTCGACTGGTCTTCGGCGTCCTCGACGACGGTCTCGCCGTGGGCGATCAGGTCTGCCGCTGCGCTTCACCAGCGTCCCGCACACCTGGGGCTTCGCCCTCTACCTCGCCAGTCGAGGCAAGTACGAGGACAACCTCCTGCCCGCCGGCCCACCTGTCGGCAGCTCCCAAGATTGCATGGACTGTGCCTGCTACCTCTACCTCGATGACCAGCCGGCCTGACGAACGCCCCTTCACTAACTAACGCGGGAGGACTACCGCGCATCGAATGCAACCCATGTGTTCCCCAGCAGCTCGGGCTTCCCAGGCACCGGTCGCCGCTCCTCGGTCCAGGCCTCGCCCGCGACTTCGGAAGCGACGTGACGCCAGAATCGTGCCGCGCCCGCGTTCTCCTCCTGAAATGCGATCTCCCATCGGCCAGGGTGCGCGGCCAGGACGGCCTGCACTGCTCGCAACCCGACGCCCGATCGGCGTGCCCCACGCACCACGAAGAAGCTGTTCAGCACGCGCGCATAGCTGTCCAGCGCGCGTACGAACGCAAAGCCGACCGGCCGGTCACCAGACCATATGAGGTAAGCCGACCAGGTGGGATCGCCGATCGCCGACTCTAGCCACTCGCGGCGGTATGTTCCGTCCGGGTTCGGCAGGACGCCCCAGAACTCCGACGGGTCGTGCAGAAAAAGCGGCCAGAGTCGTTCCAGGACGTCGCCGTCCTCGGCGCCCGCTCTACGGACAGCGAAGTCTGCCATCTGATCCTCCCTTGAGAACGCGAGAAGCCTTCCGGTAGACCGGAAGGCTTCGAACTATCGAGCGGACCCTATCGTTTCTACGACCTGGACACACAGCTCATCGAGACCGGGACAGACTCCTACCGTCTGGCCGTCACGCGGGCCCGCGCCGAAGCGGCTGCGGCTGTCACAAGCTGACGTCTGTCCAGGCCACAGGGCTAGAGCCTCTATCTTCGATGAGCTGATCAATTGATCGGCGCCCCCTGAAGGCTTGCGGCATAGCGCATGGAATCCTGGCCGCATGGATACGTTCGCGAACCGACTCGACGGTGGGTGGAAGTGGTGGGAGGCCGCCATCGAAGAAGCGCAGGAAGGGCGCTGGGTCCGTGACGCCGTAGAACGGCAAGTGATCAAGGACATCGGGGCCGCCACAAACCCTCTCCGTGGTGGGCGGGTGGCCCCGTTCACCGAGGACTCGTGGCACGTACGCATCGGGAGGATTGCGAACTGGGCCGGGGTGCTGCGGCTCGCTGCCCGGTCAGGCGGGTGGATACTCCAACCGGTCGCCGGAGTCCACCCACCGCACCCCGCAGGCATGGCCGAGCTGTTGTCTGGCATCTACACAGTCGGCGAGCAAGGAGAGATCTGGATGCAGCAGCTCTTGAAGGGCGAACTGCCACCTGAAGAGGAGATCGCGAAGGCCGAGGGCTTCCTCACCGGGCCGGGGTCCATCGAGGACCTTGAGCTCTTCTTCTACGACTGAATCGCTTTCTCTTCACTGTCTGGCCTGCACGCTTAGGCAGTGGCCTCACCTCTGATGTTGACGATACGGTCGGGCCGGCCGAGCCCGCTGGTTTGGATCCAACCCCGGCCCTGTACGTGGCCAGCATTGATCAGGGCCTCTGCTTGCCCCGACGGAGCCAGCGTCTGGTTATAGCTCTGGCCCAGCCCCTCCCCGGTGTCCGCGAACAAGTAGCTGCTCGCGTAGACCTGGCCGCTGTGCTCCCATTCGTGGCGCACAATCGGTTTCCGCAAGAGGCTCTCGAACCATGTGGCAGTGCGCTCAGCGAGTTCCTGCGGTGACCCGACCGCCTCCATCGCCAGGCTGGTCGGCTGGTCCGGGAGGAAGTAGAGCTGATTGTGGAGGCGATCACCGCGGACGCTGGAACCAAACAGGTGCACACCGATATCGATCAGCGACACCCTGCGGTGCTTATCGCTCAGCCCCACGAAGGCCAAGAGTGATGAATCGTCCTCGGGGCGACCGACCCAGTTGTGGGCATAAGGGACATCCCATGACTTGGCCTGCTCGCGGAGAGCTGTCGCGAAGGCGAGCTCGACCTCATCGAAGCCGAAGTCATCGTCAAGGTCATCTATCTCGAACCACGGATTCCCAAGCACGATGATCACAGTAGGACAGGCGGTCGACGACATTCACCCAGGACCGCGCAACGATCACACGGCAAACGGGAAGCGATCTGCGGGCGGTCTCTGTCAGCACTGCTCAGAGCCACTCGTGAACAGCCCACTGTCAGAGAACGTGTCCAGACGAGGGTGGCAGTGAAGTGGCGTGCGGCCTGATAGGTGATCGCAAACTCGTCCGCTTTGCGTTCCTTGTAGGTCTCGTGGCCGAAGGGGGACTGTACGCCTGTGTGGCCTCGCTTCAGTCGGTGATCGATGTCCAGAACAGCCGAGATGTTGGTCGCTCACGCGTCCAAGGTGGGGTCACTTCTCACATTCAGATCTTGGCCCTGAGGCTTTCGCACGGAGTCAGAACTGACCTATCGCTGGAGTCAGTTGTCACTGACGCAGCCAAACGTGGGACGGACAGCAGGCACAGGGCCCTCCCGCAACATCAGGGGTCAACAGCGGATCCGTGCGGGTGTCGTGGGTGACCAAGGCGATCCCCCGCCTTGTCGCGGCAGCCGGGCAGCAGCCCGAGGGCCTGGTCCTCGGGCTGCTGCCCGGGTCAGGCGGTGCCGGTACGGGCCGCTGGCTTGGGCCGTCACGGGCTCCGGTCGTGCTGGTGCGGATGTGCTTCTACTCGAAGGCGCTGTTGTTCTCCTTTCCGTCTGCGCGGGTGTTGGCGTTCCTGACCTCGCTGAGGATCGGGTCGCTGTTGATGTTCGTGCTCAGGGCTGAGATGTGGTCGATGAGGTCGAGGTTGTTGCCGCTGCCGTCTGCGATTCCGGCGTGTGCCGGTGCGGTGATGGCCAGGGCCGCCCCGACGAGGGCGAACGCTGCGAGTGCCCGCTTGGTGTTGTTCATGGCCCACCAACGATTTTGGGCCGACCGGGGTCACGGAAGGCGCCCGGCACCCTCGCGGTACCGGGTTGGCCCACCAGCACGTCCGCGACGTTGGAGCGTCCGTCCCAGTACGAAGCAACGGACAAGACCCTCGGCGCGGACCGGCAGGGTGCACAGCACGATGTCAGTGACGGCCCCTGTCTGCGGGGCGAGGCGGTGTCGCCGGCGAACAGGCCGCTCTTTCGCTGGGCGGGTGTTCAGGTTCTGGCGGGGTAGACGCGCGAGGACCCGACATGCGCATTTCAATGAGGAGGTTCCGTCATGGCTGCTCGCTTCGAAGTCCGTCACCAGCCCGCGAAGGGCTATCACTTCGTCCTGATCGCCACCAACGGCCAGGTGATCGCCACCAGCCAGCACTACGAGACGCACCGCTCCTGCCTGAACGGCATCGACTCCGTCAAACGCAACGCCGAAGCCCCCATTCAGGACACCACGGCCAGCGCAGAGTAAAACGGCCAGGACCCGGGACGACTTCGGCCACACCGAGTGCCTGGCCGCCAAGACCGACACCAAGACCCACACCCCAGGAGACGCAGCCGTGAAGCAGCAGACCGCCGAGAAGGCCTCCCTGATCGCCGATCAGATCCGCGAGAAGGCGGGACAGGCCGCCCAACTGGTGCGGGACAACACCCCCGACCCCGTGCGGGACAAGACCTCCCAGGCCGCCGCGCAGGTGTGGGACAGCGCGACCCGCGCCGGCCAGTACGCGGCGGAGAAGACCCCCGACTCCGTACTGGAGAAGGCCGGTCAGGCCGCGACGGCCGCGCGCGTCAACCGCACCCCGCTCCTCGTCGCCGGTGCCGCGCTGCTTGCGCTCGTGCTGGTGCGCCGCAGCCGTGCACGCCGCCGGTAAAAGCGTCCAAGGCCGCCGATAGGCGGCACGCGCCCCGAACGCATCGATCGTACGGACGGCGCGGGCTCCCACCGGCCAGAGGGAACCCGCGCCACCCGTATGCCTGCACTCCATACCGCTTACTCGGCCCCGAACGGCCGTGGTCTCCCCGGCGCGCGTGACGTCGTCGACCGTCACGATTGGACCGTATGTGGAAGTCCCTGCCGCCCGAGGACGCTCTCCGTCTGGCCGACACCCTGACCAAGGCCTTCACCGAACTCCGGACCACAGGCCAGGAGGCAGCCCGCCGCATGCGGGAACACCTACGCCACCTCCAGCAGCCGGCCGCCACCCCCGCCACCGCAACGGGCCCCACCCGCTTACCTTGACGGGGGCGCGCGCCGGACGGAACGGGGCGGCCGGCTGCCACGGGGGAGTCCGTCAGTCCATCCCACCAGCTGCAGGGAGTAGCCGTCGGCTGAGGCGATCGCGATCGCCGAGACTTAGGAGGGTTCATCCCCGCTCGTGCGGGGATCAGCATCCGCTAGCCGGCTCGCGCGGCGCCGTCCGGGGTTCATCCCCGCGTGTGCGGGGAGCAGGCTCGGTGACCTGCAACGCTACTCGGCAAGAGCGCCGTTTTGAACCACTTCCGCCGATTCCGGCAAAGCGGATTATCGATTTCAATCCAGAAGGCCGTCAACCGTCCCCGGCACAAAACCGTGGCCTACGGCGGCCAGACTGAGGCAGCCTGCCCCGCCCATAGTCCCTGCGTACATGGCCTGCCCGGCGGCCCGTCCCGCCTGGGTTATCCACACTGCGGCCTGTGTCCACAGGCGCGGCCCCAGCCCGCCTCGCGAGTGGGACGATCTCGACCCGTACGTTCGGCTGTTGGAGCATGCGACGGATGGTGGTGGGCGGTGACGCTATGGGGCAGTCCCGTGCGGCCGTAGTCGCACGGGGCTGCCCGGGCCCTTCAGCTGAGTTGTGCCTCAGCGAAAAGCGACGATGTTACGGGCGACCCAATCGTTGAATCGGCGCGGAGCGCGACCGAGGACTCGTTCCACGTCCGAGCTGATCCGCAGTTCGGCGGGGCTCGGGGCGGAGATGATGTCCAGGGTGTCGTCGGCGAGCTCCGGCGGCACGAACCGGGTCATCGCGGCCTTGGCCTCCTCACGGGTGAGTTCGTGGAACCGCACCGGCGAGCCGAGCGCGGCGGCGATGGCCTCCGCCTGCTGACGGGGCGTGATCACCTCGGGCCCGGTCAGCTCGAAGATTCCGCCGGTGTGCCGGTCGTCCAGCAGGCAGGCCGCCGCGACCTCGGCGATGTCCGCCGGGTCGACGATGGGAACTCCGACATCGCCGAAGGGTGCGGCGACCGTCCCTTGCGTGCGGACGGACTCCGCCCACGCCAAGGCGTTGGAGGCGAAGCCGCCCGGTCGTAGCACGGCCCAGTCCAGGCCGGACTCTCTCAACGCGTCCTCCACCGCGCGCACCGCGATCCGCGACGAGCCGAGCGGCCTGGTCGCCACGCCTTGCGAAGACAGCAGAACGACTCGGCGTACCCCGCTGGCAGCGGCCAGGTCGATAATGTCGGTCGGCCTGGCTTCGGGGGCGTGCAGGTCACCGGACAGCAGGAGGAATAGCGCCTTCGCCCCGTCCAAAGCGCGGGCGAGGCCCTGTGGCTCGGCCAAGTCGGCCGACACGTGCCGGACCCCGTCCGGCATTGCCGCCGCGTGCCGCGACACCGCCGTCACCTGCTCGCCCGCCTTGGCCAGGGCCTGTGTCAGAGGCCGGCCCACATTCCCTGTAGCCCCGGTCACCACGATCATGTTCAGCTCCTAATCCGTTGTGCACTGCTGCAATTGACGCTAGGAGGAGGGCTTACTTTTCGTAAGGACGTACCCAGAGGTAAGCTCCGGACATGAGAGAAGGTGCGCAGGTGACGCAGGCCGAGGCGGGCAATCGGTATGAGGTGTTTCACACCGACTGCCCTGCGCGCGATGTGGTCGACCACGTGACCAGCAGGTGGGGTATCTGGGTGTTGATCTCCTTGCGGAGCACCGACCTTCGGTTTTACGAGTTGCGCGACAGCATCCAGGGCATCAGCGAGAAGATGCTCGCTCAGACACTGCGCGCACTGGTCCAGGACGACCTGGTCTGGCGGAAGGTCGAACCGACGACGCCACCCCAAGTCACCTACGGGCTGACCGAGTTCGGCCAGGACGTCGGTGCGCCGCTGACGGACTTGTTCAACCGGATCACACAGCGGCTGGCAGCCGGCGGGGCGTCCGCCACGGAGCGGCTGAGCGCAACAGGCCAAGCGAAGCAGCCGACCACCCCAGGCCCGCAGCAGCTTCGTCCCACTCGGTGAGGCGGGCCGGTTGCCCTCCTTGGGTGTGCGCCGGACAAAGCCCGGCGCGGTTCCGCCCAGAACGGCGGGCGGAGTGACCGCCAGCGCGAGTGGGTCGCGGGGCAGAAGTTCGGTTGGGCCGGTCCGGTGCTTCCGAAGGGGGCGGGGCACCAGCCCGGCAAGGCCGCAGCAGTAGGCCAGCAGCAGGTGGGGGCACCCCCGCGGGTGCGGGGAGCAGGCTGGGTGACCTGCAACGCTATTCGGCAGGAGCACTGCTTCGAACCACTTCCGCCGCCGTCAGCCGTCCCGGCACGAAACCGTGACCCATGGCGGCCAGGCCGAGGCAGCCTGCCCGGGGTCCTCTGTCCACAAGCGCGGCCAAGCACGCCTCCCAGGTGGGACGATCAACCCATTCCGACACGAAGGAGGGGATGTAGATGTCCGCGTCCCCCTTGATGGAGTTCGACCCGCAGCTCGACTCCGAGGACACGGCCGTGGTGCTGGCGGCGGTGTGGGACGTCTTCGGCATGACGGCTGAGCTGAGTCATCGCATCACCTTCGAAGACGGCAGTGACGAGTTGCAGGCCATGGTCGCCGCGCAGAAGTGCTCGGTCGGCCGGAATCTCCTTCCGCTGCCGGACGCCGGCAGGCCGGTGACGGCTCCGCCGCCGGGGCCCGGGGCCGCCGGCCTCGACCCGTACGTGCGGCTGTTGGAGCATGCGCGGGACGCCCTGACCAGACTCCTCACCACGGCGGAGACCGTCGGAGAGGGGGCAGCCCAGTCACTGCACGAGGCCGCGGACCTGGCATCCGGTGCGTCCGTAGCGCTGGCCCGCGTACGGGAGCGGTGACGTGGCCACGTTGGGCGAGTTCTTCGACGTCGCCGTGACTCGGCTCCGGGAGGCAGCGGCGGTTCCGCTGGCATCCATCGGCCCGGACGAACGGGTCGCCTTGACGGACGGCGTCGACAAGGTCCTCGATCAGGTGAGAAAGGGCCTCGGCCCGCGGGCCTACACACCCGCCTCCACCGCAGAAGGCGGAAGCTGACCGTGCCCGAGCGCAATCTGGAGGAGTGCCTTGGTACGGCCCCAATCGCGCCTACAGCACCGCGAAGGCCGAGCTCTTGGGCCTGACCCGTTCCCTCGCTCGTGCGCTGGGCCCGTATGGCATCTGCGGCAATACGGCCTGCCCGGCGCCATCCAGGTCGAGGCCGAGGCCGTGATCCCCGCCCAGCATCGCGCCCGCCCGGAGTATCAGATCAACCGCCAGTGCGTGCCGCGACGCGGGTCGCCCGGAGGACGTGGCAGCCCTGGTGGCGTTCTTTGTCGGCCCGTCCGCTTCGTTCATCACTGGGCAATCCGTCCACGCCGACGGCGGCTGGCTGCTGCACTGAGACCGTCAACAAGCAAGGAGACAGAAGAAATGATCGAACGAGTCCGAGCCGTCCTCGTCACCGCGGATGACACGATGCTGGTCATCCGCCGCACTAAACCCGGAATCCCCGTGTACTGGGTGCTACCCGGGGGAGGGGTCGAGGAGAGCGACGAATCCCGGGAGGCCGCTCTCCATCGAGAGATCCACGAGGAGATCGCGGGGAAGGCTGAAATCGTCCGGCTCCTGCACACGGTGGAGTCCGACGGCGAGCTTCAGCTCTTCTACCTCGCCCGCATCGCGACGTGGTCCTTCGAGGACCGGTCCGGCCCCGAGTTCAGCGCGGAGGGACGTGGCGCATATGCACTGGAGGAGATCCCGCTGACCGTGGCGGGGCTCGATGCCATCGATCTCAAGCCCGAGGGGATCGCTCACGTACTGCGGGGCGCCGTCGATGCCGGCACACTCGGGGCCGAGGCCTCGGCCTAGCCGTAAATCCATGCGGACGGACCGCAGGCCAACGCTAAGTCGCGTTGGCCCCACCCCCGTGGACGACCGAGCAGCCGCTGGGAGCGGCCCGTCCGGCCGCCGACGTCAGCGCGGACGCCGGGGGAGCGGGTGCCCTGGCAGCCACGGCATACCGTCTCTCCGCATCCGGCTGGCAGATGGCCGCCGCCGCCCGTGGGCAGCCCGGCGGGTGGAGGCCGGTTTGGTGACCAACTCCGATGAGTACCGGACCCCGCGCGTCGGCCAGGGCCGACGCTTCTACCCCCACCGCCGCCAGGTCGAGTCACTGACCGCGGCCTACGGGGCGGTGATGAGCGCCGAGCAGAAAAGCGCGGCCGCCCTCCTCACCGCAGCGCACCTCGGGGGTACGGCCGTTCCACGAGCCATGCTGGACGCGGCCGCCCACCGGACGATCGCCCACGAACAGCAGTGGATCACCGCGAACCCGGTTCAAGCCCCGCCGCAGCGCCTGCCCCGCGCCCACGTCCCGACCGCCCTGGTCCTCGGCCGCCGCCCGGGAACCCACCGCTGAAAGGATGAAGCGGCTCCCGTGCTCCGCGCGAACCAGCCCCACCACACCCGGGGGACTTTGCCATGCTCAAGACAAATCCAGCGTCAGCACCGCTCGTGATCGATACGTGGGACGAGCGCTGCCCGAGTGTTCACGCACTTCCGTCCCGAGCGGGCGACAAGCCTGCGGCGGATCGAGGCCGAGAGGCCGTCGCAGGAGTTCGCCCCGGCCTGACGACCCGGCACCCCAGACAGTGCGGGTGTCCTCCCCGGGCGGCGGTGTCCCGTACTCGCCAATCCCAGTCGGCCGCCGGGCGGGGCCCGCTGGGTTTGCCCCAGCCGGCGAGATGGAGGAGCCAGGTGGTGACCCCGCCCACCATGACCAGTCCCAGACCAAGCCAGACTCCGGGCCACCAGGCAGCGCAGACGGCGATCCCCGCAGCAGTGCACCCCGCCAGGGCAAGTGCCGTCCCGGTCCAGCCGGCCACGGTGTGGCCGAGGTCAACATCGCCGTGCGCGCTCACGGTCCTCCTCAAAGGGGGCGGAGATAGGCTCGGGAGAAGATGACTCATCTCACGAGCTAAGTATCTCACGAACTAAGTGAATTTCTCTTAGATGCTAAGGAGTATCGGCGTGCAGGGCAAGACCCGGCCTCCGGCCACGGCCGGCGAAGCGCTTTCGCGCATGGATCAGTACATGGCCCTCGGCATCGTCGGCCAGCAGGAGATGGCACAGCTCCTCGGGCTGAACGTCACGGACCTGACCTGCCTGGGGCACATCCTGGGCGCCACGGAGAACCCGCTCTCCGCCGGCGACCTCGCGGAACTGACGAACCTCACCACCGGTGCGGTCACTGGTGTCCTGAACCGTCTGGAACGGGCCGGGTACGCACACCGCCAGCCCGACCCGACCGACCGCCGCCGGGTCCGGGTAGTGCCCGACGCCGCAGCCGCCGCGCGGGTGGTGGCCGTGTACGAGCCCTTCTACGCCCGCCTCGGCGCGGTGTTCGCCGAGTACTCACCGGACGAGATCGCCGTCATCGCCGACTGGTTCGCCCGCGCGACGACCGAGATGAGGGCCCAGTTGAACGATGTACGGGCCCGCGCGACGGAGGCGCCAACATCTGCGTAACCCCCCTCCCGATCGGCCGCGGGGCCCCCGGGACGTCGAGGCTGCGTCCGGCCTGTTTGCTCCCCTGACCGCGGGGCGCTGCAGCGTTGGCGAGGCCGGTGCTGAGGGTGCCGTAAGGGCCATCCCGTCGGGTACGGGGAGCAGGACGACCAGAGTGATCAGGTGCTGCAGGAGACGGGTTCATCCCTGCGGGTGCGGGGAGTAGCCCTCATGGTCGGTGTCCGGCAGCGCGCCCGCGGGTTCATCCCCGCGGGTGCGGGGAGCAGTCTCCTGTCGAGAAGGGGCCACGGTGAGGAAGCGAGAGATAGGGCATGAAGAAGAATTCGAAGATGGCCGCACTTCTGGCGGAGCACTCCCTCGCCGACCTGACCGACGAGGACATCCCGCCCATGTTCCGCGAGGTTAAGGAGGAGGGATGGTCGTGCACCCCCAATGGCGCACGTGTGCTGACCGGCTTGGTTCCGGACGCCACCGGCTCCTATTACGACGTGCTTCAGGAGGAGACATCGGTCAACGGGCGCGGGATGACTGACTACGACCTGCCGACGGCGGGGGCCGAGCGGGCAGTCCCGCTCCTCCGGAGGTGCTTCGCCTACGCGTTCGCATGTCTCATGAAAGCGGAACAGCGGTTCGGGGACCGCGAAGTGCTGGCCTACGTCATTCTCTCCACGGGCGGTGCCGACGACGAGCTTCTGACAGCGACGGTGACCTTCTGCACTCACGATCCGAACACCGCCCCGTACATCCGTGACATCGAGGACGTCCAGGACGGGGCGGTCGCCGAACTCACCCTGGACGACGGCGACAAGTGGCACTGACAGGCGCCGGCGCGGAGTGGCTTGTGTTCCACAGGTGGTACATGCCCCAGCGGATGCCGGAGGCATCCGGTGACCGGACCGCGACGGTGGCGGGGTCCCGGCTACGCGCCAGCGACGCGGCCCTTCGGAGCCAACACGGTGGTCAGCTGTCGGCGGCGGGTGAATCGTGACCCACCCTGGCCGGTTGAAGATTGACCCCCGGTCCGTCAGTTGATGTTGTTCATTCCCCGGTATTGGCGGGT
>NZ_JBWKDV010000027.1:0-26056 GCF_056435825.1 Streptomyces sp. NPDC043876
CGAACGACGCGCCGATCTCCACCAGGGCCTGCTCGAACTGGCCTGCAGCCTCATATGCCTCCGCCGACTCCGAACCTCATTCTGAAACGATCAGTAAGAGGTCCGCCGGGCTGGCGTGCCGCCCACGACGCGGCTGTTCGACGGAGACGTCGTCTAAGGGTTGTCCCGTAAGCGATCTTCGACCGGTTGCGGCAGTGCCTCGCGCGCGGGCGACTGGGCCCTGATGGCAGGATGATTGCCCCGACGATTCTGGGGGCCATGTCCGTGCACACGCCTGCTGACTACCTCGAACTGGCTCATACCGAGAGCGACAGCGCCGTACTGCATCGACTCGCGCGATGTCCGTACCCCTTCGTATGGCAGGCGCTGGCCGCCAATCCCGCCACGGCGCCTGGCACTCTGCTGGAACTGAGCACGGCGCAAGACAGTGCCTGGAACGACAACAGGCTCCTTCGGCTGCTGGCGGAGCATCCGAGTGCGGACCACGCGGTGCTGCGAGGCGTCCGTAATGCCGTGGCGGCGAAGCTCGCCGAAGGTGAACGGCCCTATGCCGCCGTGCTCGCGCTGGCTGGGCGGAAGGAACTCGCGGCGGCAGAAGTGCGAGAACTCGGGACTCTCCGTGGGGCTTCTGCGCGTCTGCGCGGTCAGCTGGACCGGCACCTCGGGCTCCGTACTTGACCCACGCCCGTCCCGGTCGACTCCAGGTGAAACGATCTCGGCGTGAGTGCAGTGATCACGGCGTCGGTGCCGTCCTGGATAGGTCCCTTCACCGGGCTGAGCCCGCGCTGCTTCCGCAGGCTGGTGACCACCGTGCGGCGCGAGACCGCTGCCCGACTTCAGCGTGGGCGGCCCGGGGGGCTCCCACTTGAGGATCGCATTCTGCTTGTCACGGCCTACTGGCGCACGAACTTGACCATGCGCCAGATCGCCCCGCTGTTCGGCATCTCGAAATCGGCCGCAGACCGGATCATCGACCACCTCGGGTGGCTTTGTACACGTCGAAGGGTTCTGGCTCAGCTTTCGTGCAGTGGCCACGGTGAGTGACGGCTGAGCGTCTCCGGACGGTATGCGAAGTCGCCCGAAAATGGACGGTGGTCAGTGCCGGTGGGCTGACAGTCCGGGCCGTGGAAGACGTTGCACTCCGGCTGAAGGAGCTGTTGTTCCCGGCGGTCGCGGACATCGCGGTGCTGTCGGTGGACGTGGATATCGAGAAGGTGCGCCTTGACGCACAGTGCACCACGGTCGGCGCCGCCTGTCCCGGATGCGGAGTCTGCTCGACCCGGGTGCACAGCACCTACCTGCGGTTTCTCGCTGATGTCCCGAGCGCCGGACGAAGCGTCGGACTTCAGCTGCGGGTCCGGCGGTTCCGGTGCGGGAACACCAAGCGCCCACGTCAGACGTTCGTGGAGCAGATATCCGGCCTCACCCGCAGGCATGGCCAGCGCACCGAGCGACTGCGCTCCGTCCTGACCGCCGTCGGCCTCGCCCTGGCAGGTCGAGCCGGCGCCCGCCTGGCTGCCGTGCTCGGCATGTCCATCAGCCGGAGTACGGTCTTGCGCCTGGTCGAGGCGCTGCCCGAGCCGGAGGTGCCGACGCCTCGGGTGGTCGGCGTCGACGAGTACGCCACCCGCAAGGGCCGCCGCTACGGCACTGTCCTGGTGGACGTCGAGACCCGCCGTCCGATTGATCTCCTGCCTGATCGAGAAGCATCGAGCCTGACCGCCTGGCTCGCCCGGCGGCCAGGGATCGAGGTCGTCTGCCGGGACCGCGCGCCGTTCTTCGCAGAAGGCGCTACTGCCGGGGCACCCCAGGCGACGCAGGTCGCCGACCGTTGGCACTTGTGGCACAACCTCGGGGAAGCCGCCGAGCGGGCTGTCGCCCGACACCGCCAGTGCCTTCGCGTCCTGGTCCCCGATCGCGAGGCGAAGGCCGAACCACCGGCGCCGCCCGAGGAGAAGGCGGACTCTCCATGGCGGAGCGAGCGGTTCGCCAACCGTGTTCGAGCCAGGCACGCCACGGTCCACGCGCTGCTGGAAGCCGGCCACAGCCGCCGTTCCATCGGGCGTCAGCTCCAGATGACCCACCGCACCGTCAAGAGCCTCGCCGACGCTGCGAAGCCGGAAGACCTCTTTCGCGGCCAGTGGCAGCACAACAGGACCTCCGTCCTCGACGAGTACAAGGCCTACCTGGACGAACGTTGGGACGAGGGCTGCACCAACGCCTGGAAGCTCTGGGAGGAGATCGTTCCCTTGTGTGGACGCTCACGTAATTCCCCAGGCAGAAGTTCACGTAATTCCCCAGGCTCCCGATCGTGGCCCAGGCGTCTCGGGCCGACGATGCTGCTCGTTAGAGTGCCTGCGTGTCGAAGACGAGCGTGAGCAACGAGACGGGCAGCCTGCTCTGCCTCTGGGTGGAGCCGTGGGGAACTGATCACTGGATGCGTCCGGGTGAGGAGTTCACCGTCGTGATCGAGACGGAGCCCGAGGAGTCGCCGTTCAATGTCGTCGTTCATGATCAGGGCATCACGGTGTGGGTGAATTCGGGAAGTGACGCCGAGGTCTTCGACAAGATCGGCAATCCGGCGCCGTGCGGGCATCAGCGGCCTGCCGACGCCGAATTCTGACCGGCCGGGTCGTCAGGTGAGTGGCTTGACGGGCTTGTCGGTGGGGTTCTTGGGTCGCTTGTTCGGGCGGTAGCTGGGGCCGTTCATGATGACCTGGTGGCTGGTGTTGATCAGCCGGTCCAGGAGCGACTCGGCGACGACAGGGTTGGGGAAGAGCGGATACCAGTCGCTGGGCGCCCGGTTGCTGGTGATGATCAGGGACCGGCCCTGCCGTTCGCTGACCAGTTCGTAGAGGTCATCGGCCTGGGCCGCGCCGAGCTGGCGCATGGCAAAGTCGTCGAGGATGAGCACGTCGGGCCGTACCAGTTCACGGATCCGCTTGTCCCAGGTGCGGTCCGCGTGGCCACCGGCGAGGTCCGCGAGGATCCGGCTGGTCTTGGCGAAGCGGACGTTCGCGCCCTGGCGGACGGCGAGGTGGCCGAGGGCCTGGGCGACGTGTGTCTTGCCGACCCCGACCGGGCCGAAGAGGATGACCGACTCGCCGGAGTGGAGCCAGCGCAGGGCTCCGAGGTCGCGGATCTGGGCGGCCGGGAGCTTCGAGGAGGCGGTGAAGTCGAACTCCTCCAGGGTGACCTGTTGCTCGAACTTCGCCCGTGTCAGGCGCCGTTGGAAGGCAACGGTTTCGCGGCGGGTGATTTCGTCTTGGCAGAGGACCTGGAGGAAGTCGAGGTGCCCGAGTTCGCCGCCGTGGGCCTGGGCCAGGCGGGCATCGAGGGTTTCCAGCATGCCCGAGAGCCGCAGCGACTTCAGCGACTCACGCAGGGCAGAGTCCATCACGCTCATCAGATGCTTCCCTCAGCTTCGCCGTGGACCTGGTTGTCGTGGAGTTCATCCGCCGTCTCGGACGGGGCGACGGAGGCGAAAAGTCGCTGGGGCCCGTGGAGGAAGGCCGCGGCTCCCGCGTCTCCGCTCGATTCGGGCTCCGGATCGGTCTCGGTGCCGGCGATCAGGATGCCCTTGATGGTGCGGTAGGACGGGTCTCCGGCCGTGATGGCCCTCGCGCAGGCGGCCTCCAGCCTCGCGTCGCCGTACTTCTTCTTCAGCCCGAGGATCCCCTGGGCGGCGCGGAGCCGGTAGAGAGAACGTGGCGTTGCCGAAGTACATGCTGCCATCGTCGGAGAACGTCGCGTCGCTGAAGGACACGGTGCCATCAGAGAACGTGGCGCCGGTGAAGTCCACGGCGCCGCCGGAGAGCGTCGCGCGGAAGAAGGACACGTTGCTGCCGGAGAACGTCGCGTAGCGGAAGGACACGTTGCTGCCGGAGAACGTCGCGTAGCGGAAGGACACGTTGCTGCCGGAGAACGTCGCGTAGCGGAAGGACACGTTGCTGCCAGAGAACGTCGCGTAGCGGAAGGACACGGCGCTGCCGGAGAACGTCGCGCCGCCGAAGTCCATATCACAGTCGACGGTGACCCCGGTGAGGTCGAGATCGCAGCCCTGCCAGGAGCGGTGGGCCCCCTGGGGGCGTCGGTAGTGGTCGCCGATGAGGCGCAAGATGGTGTGCCGGACCTTGCGGAAGGCCAGGTAGCGGTGGTGTTCCTCCTGATGGGTCGGGTCTTCGCCAGGGTCGGGGGTGAACGGGAGCTGCAGGTAGGCGCACAGAACGTCGATGCATGTCTGGCGCAGGTCTTGGGTGGGGGCGTCGTCGGCGAGGCCGGCCAAGGCATGAACACCGCCGAGTCGGACGGCGGGTGAGTCGGATCCGAGTTTGTCGACGGCTTGTGAAAAGCGTTCGGTGTGGAGGCGGGTGGCCTCGCGGTGGGCGCCCGCCTCGTCGACGCGCTGGCGGCGGTAGGCGACAACTAGGGCGACGAGTGCGCCAGCCCCGGCCACGACGCCGAAGGAGAGCTTCACCAGGTCGAAGAGCGTCTAGCCTCGCGGTCTTGTCGATTTCCTGGAAGTCCAGCAGATGCACCAGCCCGAAGAAGACGCTGCCGGAGACCAGGACCGCAGCCACGAAGGCCAGGGACAACGCTATTCCGACCCTCGACAGCCGCAGCTCTCGATTGTCCGCGGCTGCTCGTGGTCGCCGGGTGAGCCTCATGCCAGAGAAGACATGGCTGCACGGCCAGCGGTTGCACTCGACGCGGAGGACCGTTTCCGCCTCCTGCCTTGAATGGATCACTAGCGTCCCAGTACGTCTGCTTACTGGCCTTCTGGGCAACCGGCGCCCATGGGAGACAGCCGGATGCGATGCTCGGTCACGATCCCGTCCCGCCTCCCCCTTGGAGAAGAAGCATGGAGCTGAGCGCCACGGGCAACCCCGTCGTGACGAAGGAGGACCCCCAAGTGAGGGTCGGCCTCGACCTCCAGTCGGGCACGCTCGTCCTCACCCAGGACGGCAGAGACTTCGTGGCCTACCACGCCCTGGTGGAGTTCGCGGCGCCCCGAGAGCAGCCCTGGTCGGCGCAGGAGGTCAAGTTCGTGGCTCACGGGCCGGACGACGCATCCGTGGCGCTGGTCGTAGACCTCCTCAACGACGCCTGTGACGGGCCCCGGAAGGGCGTCCCCGAAGTGATCTGGCAGGTGGTGGCTCTCGCCGCGACATGCGCTGGGGACGTCGGTATCACCTACGCGCCTCCCACATCCTGACATCCGTCCTCGGGTGGGACGGGTCAACCGGAACCCTGCAGCCCCTCCTGGTGTCCCGATGGACATGAACGATGTGCTTCTCAACGCGCGGCGCCCGGCGCAGCGCGGCCTCGTGGTGGGCCAGGCACACTCGCACCTGATCCGGGCTCAGGGGGCTCTCCACCGGCGCCGGATCGGTGCGGTGGTCGTCCAAGTGGGGCATGGAATGCATGCCGGGACCGCTACCGCCCGGTGAGGTCGGTCGGGCCGACGCGTACGGCAGGCACCCGGCGGCGGGGACCAGCTTCCGGCCGCCGGCCAGCCTCGGGACCAGGCGCCCGACATTGCCGTGGCTGCCCGGCACCAGCTCCTGGACGAGGTAGGCGACGGGCGGCCCGGCCTCCTCCCACTCGGCCGCGACGACCAGGACCGGACGCCCGTCCGTCAGCGCTTCGCCGCGGTGGGCTGCTTCTTCGGCATGACGTCTCCCAGCCGGTCAGGCCCACGCTCCTCCGGCCGTACGTCAGGGGCCATAGAAGGAAGTGCAGGGCACAGGGGTGCCCTGATGATCATCTACGCGGGCCCCGGGAGACCTTGGCCACCCCCGTCTCGGGGATGCCCGCGGCGTGGGCGCGGGCTGAGCGGCGACCGGCAGTACGCGGCTGGCCGGGTCGTGCCAGCAACGGTAGCGGTCATCTCCGACAGGCCGCCGCACTTCCAGCCTGAACGGCGCCTTTCAGGGGGGCCGGAATCCTAAGCCAGCCGGTCAACGCCCGCACTACGATGCGCGGATGAGCGAGCTGGTGCCGTCCAGACGGCGCACCCTGTATCAGCGCGGGCCGCTGCGCCGCGCACTGCTGGACACCTCCGTATTGACCTCGGACGTCATCGCGGCCACCCGGCGGCGGGACCCGTCGTCGATCGTGGCCGGGGCGCAGGCGGGGACGGTGCGGTGCCTAATCCCGGTCCACGTGTGGGAGGAGGTGCCGCGGGTGCTGGGCGACCGGCACCGCGAGGGCGGGCGGTTCGACCTGGGGCGGGCGCTGGCGCTGTGGCACTCCCAGTACCTGCCCGTCCTGTGGGTCGTGGACGCCGCCGACCTGCCCATGACCCGGGAGGCTGAGGTGCTCGCGGGGCGGGATGCCTCGGACGTGCCGATGCTGTTGCTGGCCGGGGTGATCGCCCCGGTGGTCACCATCGGGACCGACAAGGACCTGGTCGCCAGCGGGCTCGCTGATGCCGACTACGTCGCCTTGCGCGCGGCCTTGGGGAAGGTGGGGGTGACAGAGGGCCGGATGGCCGACCTGGAACGGCAGGCCGGTGTCCTGACGAATGTGACCGGTCGCCTGGTCAAGGCCGTGGTGAATCAGGCGACCGAGCATCTCAGCGTTCGGCAGACGGTGGCAGCTGTGGCCTTGGCGGGCACGGCGGTCGGGGCGTTGGTCTGGCACGATCGGAGGCACCCACGTCCGCGCGTCCCCGTGCAGCAGCAGCGGACGTTGCACGTGGTGTTGAAGCATGCCTGGAAGGGCCTGGAGGCACTTGAGGTGAAGCACACCCAAGGTGAGGACCGGTGGCGTCAGGCGGAGCGGGGCATGCCTGGGGACACGTTGCTGCACCGGGTCGCCCGGACGCTGGTCGGTTCCCCGGATCCCCTAACCCGCACGGCGATAGTGGATCGCCTGGGCGAGCACGCCCCTGGTACGAGTCACGCCGAGCAGATGGCGGCCGTCCGGGGTGTACTGACCGCACACCCGATGTTCGCGGACGTCTCGGGGCGGGGGCGCTGGCAGGTCGGCCGCCTCGGTGGCCCGTAGCCGGACCGGCGCCGACAAGGGGGGAGCGGCCCCGACAGCCGGGCGCCAACGACACCCATGCCACGGTGTTACGTGACCGTCCACACCAGGGGGGCGGCTATGTCGTCTACCGCTCCAGGCAGGCATGCTCAGCAGATGAACGAGCCGCAGATACCGTCCCCCGTCGTCTACGCGGACGAGTCGTCGAACTCGGGCCCAAACCTGCTCGACCCAAACCAGCCGGTGTTCACTGTTGCGGGGATCCACCTCCCCGATGAGGTCGCGGGCGCCCTCGTGGACGAAGTTCGAGCACAGCTCCCGCCCGCCCAAGGAGAGCCCAAGTACAGCTCCCTCGCGCGGTCTGCACGAGGCCGAAAGGCACTGATGCGGGCCTTCGAACAGCTTCCGGAGGGGAGCACCCGCAGCTACGTGGTGGACAAGCGGTTCATGGTGATGACAAAGATGGTCGACGTGTTGATCGAACCGCTGACGGGCGCAGCCGACACCAATCTGTATGAGGGCAAGAAGGCTCTGGCCCTGGCGGACATGCTGCACATGGGCGGGCCGGTCCTCGGGGACGCCGTTGCCTATCAGCAGCTACTTCAGGCCTTCGTGGACTGGGTCCGACAGCTGAACGCGACGGGCGATCTGTTCGCGGCCTTGGCCGCATACAGGCGGTCGGTGCCATCGCAGCATGCCGATTTCGGCGACTTGGTTGATCTATTGACCTTTTCGCGGAGCATCGCCGCCGAGACCGCCGCCGACATCGCGGCTGGTCGAGAGCGCGATCTGCTCGACCCGGCGGTGCCATCGCTGTACTGCCTGGGCCTCACCTTCGGGGAAGCCATCGGCCCGTTTCGACTTGTTCACGACACCTCAAAGGTCATAGACCGGAACGCAGCGATCCTGCGCATGACTCATCTCGACCTGGCCCGGCCCGGGCAGTTCATGAAGCCCTTCCCCGCCACCCAGATCGAGTTCGCCGACAGCAGAGACCACCCGCAGCTACAACTCGCGGATTGGGCTGCCGGCGCAGTACGGCAGTGGGCTGCGCACTTGGCCGTAGGGGGAGGGGACCGCTTCTCGGAGGAACTGGAAGGGACGGTGCGCCCCTGGCTGGTCGACGCCATATGGCCTGTGAGCGCGGAGAACTGCGAGGCCATATGGCGGGAGCGCACCGAGGCTGGCGGGGCTTGATCAAAATCCGATGCCTTCGGTGGCGTTGTCCTCCACTTCTCGCCGTCGTCGACGTACTCCCAAAAGACGGGGCCTGGAAGGGCAAGCCCCGGCTAGGGCTTCTGCTGGGCCTGCTGGAATGCGGTAAGGCACGGGACGCAGAGCGAGTTCGTTCCGACGCCGCAGCGGCAACAGGGCTGTCGGCCTCTCTGCACTACGCCGGTTTGAGGAGTAGAAGCCGATGGTGATGGCGATTCTTGGAAACGACCACCCCTACTCCTCGCCCCACTTGCTCCCTCTCTGAGTGGGGAGTGATCGGGAGCGCAGTCCAGGTGGTGGAGTCGGGGCCGACCGACCGTGCAGTGTGCGGGCCGTGCCGAGCGGTCAAGGGCGCCTTCGGCGGCGCTTCGCGCTGGGCTTCGCCCACCCTGGACAGCTCAGCCCGCCCCTGGACCTGGCTGGCTATCGGCCGGCCCCTCCGCTGTGCCGCGCGACCGCAGGTCAGCTCGCGCGTTGCTGGGGAGACTCGGTGAGCAGGTCTGGAGCCGCCCTGAGTACCGGGTGGCCGATTTCAGGAAGCGCCTTCAATGGGCGGGTGATCCCAGTTTCCCGCTGCGTTACGGGAACGACCGCAGCGATGGTCTGCGCGTGCGCTCCTCGGTTTTTCCCGGTGTGCACAGCTGCGTGTTCCCAAACGGGACAGAGATGACCCGCATTCGGGGGCGGTCGCCCTCCGGACCCCTTCTGAACAGGCACGTCATCACGAGCCCCGAGCCCTTCCTTGCACGGTTGCTTCAGGCTGGCTGGAGGGCTGGCTGGAAGGCTGCCAACATCGGTTTGGCCAGCCGCAGCAGTCCCATCGGAACTGGGTCTGCGGGGCGCAGGCGCTGCAGTGCGCCATCCTAACCACGCTCTCTGGAGGCTTTCCTGTGCTCACGCCTGACGTGCCGAGTGCGCCAGCGGTTGACGAGCCCGCGGTGTCCGCGCCCTGCGCGCTGGCACCGGCTGAGGCGGCAGTGTTCATTAGCTTGATCTTGTCCGTCACTCTGCTGACATGGTCCGGCCGGCCCATCCCGGCTGTCCTGACCGCGCTGTGCGCCGGGGCTGCGACCATGCTGGCTCCGCTGAGGGGTATCTGTCTGGCCGCGCGCTCCGGATCGGGGTCGCAGAGGTGACGGACCACCGCCCTGACCGTTACGACATCATCCAAGCCATTCGGGACCAGGCCGATCACCCCCTGATGAGCTTGATTTGGTTCGGTGAGCAAGCTGAGCCGGATGCCGCCCCTATGTCCCCCGGTGACACCCATCTCGTCTACTGGCTGGGCAGACTCAGGTCCGCAGCGGGACTCAGCTACGAGCAGATGTCTCGCGCGAGCCGCAAGCGGGGAATGTACATCAGCACCAGCACATTCCGTCGCGCCGGGGCAGGCGTGGGCTGGATGTCCGAGCGCACAGCGGTCGCCTTCGCCGAAGTCTGCGGTGGGTCCTCAGAAGAGGCACGGAAGTATTGGTCTGAAGCACGAAAGGACCGAGCTCTTTGGGCCCTGCATGGCTCCAGGGGGCGCAGCCCGAGGGCTGTCCGTACAAGAGGGCAGCTCGCTGCCGAGTTGCGACGCATTCATGCCCGAGCCGGTGCTCCGACGCTTCGCCAACTCGAAGCCCGCGGCGGCAGGGATCACCATGGCAGACCCACTCTGCCGCGTACCGGAGTGTCGCTTGCATTGCGGGCACGGGGGACGCACCTGCCCTCGGTTTCCCTGCTGTGCGCGTTCCTAAGGGCATGCGGCGTGAGTGACTCAGAGACGAGAAAATGGGTGATCGCTCGTCGCCGCCTGGCACGGACGAAGAAGTTGTCGGCCGCGCCGCCTGGATAGTGCAGTCAACAGGTCACTTCGCGCAGGGGCCGATCTGGGCCGGGGCGCAGCTGAGGGCGGGCGCTCTGGTTGAGGTCTGGGGGATGGTTATGGCCGGTTCCCTTCGGACGGCGGCAGCGCTGGCAAGAGCGTTTTGGCTCGGGGTATTCCCTTGCTGGCGCGTTTGGTGCTGATGGCGAGGGCGGCGGGGCGGAGGGCGCCTGGGCCGTAGCGGGCGCGGGCGCGGTCGGTGACCGCTTCGATGGCCAGGGCGCGGTCGTCGTTGCGGCCGAGGGTGAGTTGCTGGGTGGCCTCGCTGGCCGGGCGGAGGTCCTGTGCGCGCAGGCTGATGCCGCGGACGCGGGCGCGCTGGAGGGCGAGAAGGTCGTACAGCTCGTATGCGGAGGTGGCGATCGTCCGGGTGTGGGCGCTCGCTTCGGTGAGGGTGCGGCTGCGGGTGCTGGAGCTGCGGTCGGCGTAGCGCACTGACAGGGCCAGGCCGCCGGCGGCCTGCCGCCCGTCGCGCAGGCCGGCCGCGACTTCCTCGGCCAGGGAGAGGAGGGCTCGGCGGTGCTCGGCCGGGTCCAGGACGTCGCGCTCGAAAACCCGCTCCGCGCCCAGCGACTTTGCGATCGGCTGAGTCTGGACGGTGCGCAGGTCCTGGCCGCGGGCGTGGGCGTGCAAGGCCCGGCCGGCGGCGGCGCCGAAGAGCCGTACGAGGGTGGGCACGGGGGTGTCGGCGATGTCGCCGATGGTGTGCAGGCCGTAGGTGCGCAGTTTGCCCGCAGTCGCCGGGCCGACCCCGTAGAGCGATGCCACCGGGCGGGGCCGCAGCCACCGCTGGACGTCGCCCGCACCGATGACGGTGGTCATGCCGGGCGGGGTGGCCGCGGCCGCCATCGTGGCGAGCATCCGGTTCGGGGCGATCGCGCATGTCGTCTGCACGCCGTGCAGAGCCAGTGTCCGCAGCCGAAGGAGCGCGGCGACCTCTGCGGGGTCGCGGTTCCAGTAGCGCAGCGCTCCGGTGATGTCGAGGTGTGCGGCGTCGGGTGCGAGCGCCTGGACGCGTGGGGTGATGCCCTCGGTGAGGGCCAGGAGCTGTGCGTACAAGTCGGTGTCGCCGGGGTGGGGGAGGTGGAAGTGGGCGTGGAGGATGAGGCGCTGGTTCATGGTGTTCACCCGGGGCTTCCGGGGCTGGTGTAGCCGAGGGACTTGAGGTCGGCGGCCCGGCTGCCGGCAGGTTGGAGGTCGGCGTACGGGTGCAGGCGGGCGCCGGTGGTGCCGTTCGCCAGGGTCCGGGTGGCGGCGCCGCTCTGCGCGGGGGTGGGGGCGAGCCGGCTGTGGCCGAGAAGGGCGAGGACGGCTTGGGGGCCGTGGTCGCGGCGCGCTGCGGCGAGTTCTTCCAGGTCCCATACCATCTGCCCGACGATGGTGCGGCGCGGGCCGCGGGCTTCGACGGTGCCCCGGACGAGCAGCAGCGCGGAGTGGAAGACCGTGTGGGCGACGGCATCGTGGCTGTCCTCGAAGAACGCGATGTCGACGAGTCCGGCCCCGTCTTCCAGGGTCACGAAGATGACGCGTTTGCCCGACGGGATCGGCGGGGTCTGCGTGGAGGCGCGCACACCTGCGACCAGGACCTGCTGCCCGGGGTACATCGCCTTGAGGTGGGCGGCGTCGGTGGCGCCGACCTCTCGGAGCAGCCGGTGGTGGTGGGTCATCAGGTGCTGGGACACGTCGATGGACAGCACGCTGATCTCGGCATTCAGCGCTTCGCGGCTGGTCATCTCCGGCAGGCCCGAGGGGTCGGCGGTGACGAGTTCCCCGCCGAGGGGGAGCTGGCCGTCGGCGGGACGGGCGCGGGTGTGCGCGTGGAGTTCAGCGGCCTGCAGGAGGAGATCGCGGCGGGTGAGCGGGCCGCGCAGCGCGTCGAGCGCACCGATCTGGATGAGGCGCTCGGCGATCGGCAGGGCGGGCCGGGCCCGCTGCCAGAAGTCCTGGAGGCTGTTGTAGGGCTGTCCGGCCGCGATCCGGGTGACCTGGTCCTCGCTGATCCCCTTCACCGACGACAGCGACAGCCGCACCCCCCACGTCCCGCCCTCGGTCTGCTCGATCCGGTAGTCGGCGGCGGAACGGTTCACGTCGACGTTCAGGACGGGCACGTGGTGGCGGCGGGCGTCGGAGACGATGACCCGCGCCGGCCACATGCCCGGGTCGTGCTCCAGCAGCCCGGCGTACAAGGCAGCCGGGTGGTGGGCCTTGAGCCAGGCGGACTGCAGGGCGGGGACGGCGAAGGCGACCGCGTGCGCGCGGCAGAAGCCGTACGCTCCGAACCCCCTGATGATCTCCCACACCTCGTCCAGGACTGCGGGGGAGTAGCCGCAGCCGCCGGCCTCGCCCTTGAACCAGGCCTCCACCTGCGGCAGACGCTCCTTGTCTGCGAGTGCACGGCGGGCGACCTCGGCCAGCGCCCGGTCGCATCCGGTCAGGACGGCGAACATGTCGATGATCTGCTCGTGCCAGATCGTCACTCCGTACGTCGAGGCCAGAACCGGGATCAGGTCGGGGTGCGGGTATTGGGGGGCGGCGCCGTGACGGGCAGCTATGTAGAGCGCGGGCATGCCGCCTTTGACCGGCCCGGGCCGGAAGAGGCTGATGTCAGCGATGACGTCCTGGACGTCGCGCGGCTGGAGCCGGCCGACGAGGTCCTGCTGTCCGGGGGACTCCAGCTGGAACATTCCCACCGTGTCGGAGGCCCTGATGAGGTCGAAGGCGCGCGGGTCGCCGAGGGGGACGTGGTCGGGGTTGTCGAGGTCGATCTGCCGTCCGGTCGTGCGCCGGACCTCCTTGACGGCGTGGGCCATCGCGGACTGCATCCGTACGCCGAGGACGTCGAGCTTGAGGAGGCCGAGGTCCTCGACGTCCTCCTTATCCGCTTGGACCATCGGGTACCCGCCCGGCGTCGGCTGCACCGGCAGCCGGTCCAGCAGCGTCGCGCTGGACAGGATCACCCCGCACGGGTGCATCGCGATCCCCCGCGGCAGCGCGTCCAGCCCTTCGGCCAGCTCCCACAACGGCCCGAACGAGCCGGCCTCCGCCGCGAGCTGCTTCAGCTCGGGCAGCTCGGCGAGCGCGCTGCGGATGTCACAGGCCCGGATGTGCGGGAACGACTTCGCGATCCGGTCGATCACCTGCGGTGCGATGCCCAGCGCGAGGCCGGTGTCGCGCAGGGCGTGCCGGGCCCGGTAAGTCTCGGGCATGCCCGTCACGGCGACCCTGGCGGTGCCGAAGCGTTCGATGATCCGGTCGTAGACCTCCAGCCGGCGTGCGGACTCCACGTCGACGTCGATGTCCGGCAGAGACCGGCGCCGTACCGACAGGAAGCGTTCGAAGAGCAGGTCGTGGTCGAGCGGGTTCGCCGTCGCCACGAACAGGCTGTGATTGACCATCGACCCGGCACCCGACCCGCGGGCCGCGACCCGGATACCCATCGCGCGGACATCCGCGACGACCTGGGCGACCGCCAAAAAATACGCCTCGTACTCCAGCGTCCCGATCACCCCGAGCTCGTACTCCAGTTGCTCCACCGCACGCCGGTCCCGGTCCAGACCGCGCGCGAACATGCCCGCCTCGCACCGCTGGCGCAGCAGCCGCATCGCCCCGCCCGACCCCACCTCGGCACCGACGACCTCGGGCTCGGGAAAATGCGGCCGCCCCAGACCCAGATCGGCCACCGGATCCAGGACGCACTCCTCCCCGGCCCGCACCGTCTCGGCCAGCAGCGCGGCCGCGCGTCCCTGTCCGGCGCCGGACGCCTGCGCGATCCACTCCGCGTCGGCCTGCATCGTGGCGGAGTCCTTCAGCCAGCGCTCGCCGCAGTCCAGCATCCGGCGGTCGATGGGTCGCAGCAGTCGGCCCGCGTCCAGCACGTCCGCGATCCGGTGCTGGCCGGGGTCGGCGTACCGGACCGCGTTCGTCAGCACCGCGGGGACACCGAGCTGATCGGCGAGACCGAGCGTGCGCGCGGCCAGCCGCAGCGAGCCCGGCCCCGTGCCCGGCACACCCCAGCACACCGTCTCCAACCGCAGGTTCGCACCGGCCAGCTCCCGCCACGGGGCGATCAGATCCTCGGCGAGGTCCGGCCGCCCGGCCGACAGGGCGCGCACCGGCTCCGAGACCGGCCCCAGCAGGACCAGCAGCTCGTTGTCCGTGTACCGCGCGAGCGTCTCCCAGGACACCACCGACGGTCCGGCCCCCGCGCCCGCGTGCGCGGCCGACACCAGACGGCACAGCCGCGACCACCCCGCGGCGTTCCGCGCGAGCAGCGTGACCCGCAGCGGCGGCTCCACCACGTGGGCGCCGCCCCGTGCCGGCGTACGGGTGCGGGCCGTGGAACCGGGACGGGACGGGGCGCAGGCGGCGACGGCGACGTCGACGCCGAAGACGGGCCGGATCCCGGCGGCGGTGGCCGCCTTCGCGAAGCGCACCGCGCCGGTCACGGTGTCCCGGTCGGTCAGCGCCAGCACGCCGATGCCCCGTTCAGCGGCGCGTCGCACCAGGTCGTGGGGGTGGGAGGCGCCGTAGCGGGCCGAGTAGCCGCTCGCCACGTGGAGGTGAACGCCGATAATGCCCACCTCCCACAGACGAACAAATTCAGCCGATATGGCTGGAACTTCTCCTTCCACGGTATCGAACTAAAATCGAACAGCGCGAATCGACTACTCCGAAGTAGGGATGCGATCACCGGGTCGACGGCGTCAGCTGGAAGGACCACGGTGTCGCGGAGGAGGTGGCGATCATGGCTCGTCCCGTATGGGCCGGAAACCTGTCATTCGGCCTGGTCAGCCTGCCCGTGGGCCTCTACACAGCCACCGACAGCCACACCATCCACTTCCACCAGCTCCAGCGCGGCACCTCCGACCGGATACGCAACCGCCGGGTGAACGAACGCACCGGCAAGGAGGTCGAACTCCACGACATCGTCAAGGGCTACGACACCGGCGGCGAATACGTCCTGGTCGAACCAGAGGAACTCGACGAGATCGCACCAGGCCGCTCCCGCTCCCTGGAGATCAGCGGCTTCGTCGACCTCGCCGAGGTGGACCCGATCTTCTTCGACAAGACCTACTACCTCGGGCCGCGAGGCAAGGAGTACGGGAAGGTCTACAGCCTGCTGGAGCAGGCCCTCGCGAAGGCCGGCAAGGCGGGCATCGCGATGTTCGTGATGCGCCAGCACGAGTACCTCGTCGCTCTCAAGGCCGAGAACGGCCTCCTGACCCTCCACACGCTCCACTGGGCCGACGAGATCCGGGACCCGAAGAAGGAGCTCGACAACCTTCCTGGCAGGGCCAAGGCCTCGGACAAGGAGCTGAAGATGGCCGAGCAGCTCATCGAGACCTTGAGCATGAAGTGGGACCCCGGCGAGTTCCACGACACCTTCCAGGAGAAGGTCGTTGCCATGATCGACGCCAAGCAGGCAGGCGAGACCGTCGAGAAGGCCGAACCCGCCGCCGAGCCGACCGGCGTCGTCGACCTTATGGAGGCTCTTCGCGCCAGCGTCGAACGGGCAGGCACCCCCAAACCGGCCGTCGGCAAGGCCACCGCATCCGGCACGACGGCGGCCCCCAAGAAGCCCACCGCCAAGAAGCGAATCAGCTCCGTGCCCGAGCAGGACCTGGCTGGCCTCACGAAGGTAGACCTTTACAAGAAGGCCGCCGCCGCCAACGTCCCCGGACGCTCGCAGATGACGCGCGACGACCTCGTGAAGGCGCTGGCCTCGGCCCGGCGGTGAACGGCCTCGGGCTCGTTGCCTCGAAAAGGTATTCATAAAGGTATTCAAAGGTGCATACTCGGGAACATGGCAGATACGACCGTGAAGATCGACTCCGAGACCCGAGACCGTCTCGCCGCCCTCGCGGCCGCTCACGGCAAGAGCGTCCGCGCCTACCTCGCCGAACTCGCCATCGAAGAGGAGAACCAGCTCGCCCTCGGCCGGGCCACCGCCGCCTTCCGCGAAGCCGTCAGCAAGCCGGGCATCGCCGACGCCTTCGACACCGAGTACGGCGGCCTCCCGACGTCCGCGAACTCGCGCCGGGCGGCCTGACCCTTGGAACTGCACATCGACATCCGGTGGCTCCTGGACCGGCAGGAAGAACTCCTCGGCAAAGACCTGGGAGTTCAGGACTACTCGGGCCTGGTCGCCGCGGTTGCCCGCCACCGCGTGAACACCCCCGCCCTGGCCACCGACGAACCCGACGCCTACTGGCGGGCCGCCGCCCTCCTGGAACAGATCGTGCTCCTGCGCCCGCTGCCGGCCCGCAACGAATACTTCGCATACGGCGTCGCCGTCGCCTACATCAAGGCCTCCGGCAAGACCGTGGACGACACCTTCGAACCCTGGCGCGACCTCATCAACGACATCCGCGCCCTCCGCCTGAACGTCTACGACGTCGCCGACCGACTGCGCTCGCTGCGCCCCAGTTCCTGAGCAGACGCGCCCTCGCCGGTGAACTGCCTGTTTCTGATCCCGGGCCGTCGGCCTCTGGCTACCCTTGGGAACAGGGCCCTCCAGGCCGCGTTCGCGGTCGTCAACGCCACCCCACGGTGATTTTCACCAGGGTGAAGTTGACCGTGGTCACTCCGACCTCCGGCGGCCCCAGGAGTCCCGTTCGCGGAACCGTCACCGTGACCGTTCTGCGAACGGCCGGACCCCACCTGTACTTCCACTTTTCGCCGCTGACCTGCGCGGACGGGCATCAGAAACAGGCAGTGACAGCTCTGTCTCCGCCCGGACCTGCGAGCACCGCGCGCGGTGGTGTCGGTGTCAGGCGTCAGGACCAGTCACGAGATCACTCATTCCCGAGGCGGGTGGGGGTGTCGCCCGGTTCCCGCCGGTGGGGCGAACCAGGTGTGTTCGACGATCGGGCTCCACCAGATGAGCAGCACTCCAAGCGTCCGGCGCGTGCCGGGCAAAACCCGGGGTGCCCGCCCGGCTGTACGCCGATCTGCGGCGCAGCGGCGCGGGCCCGGCCCCCCGGAGTTACCGGACGTCGGCGTCGTGGGTTGACCCGGTCGGGCTGCGGGCGTGGGGGGGGGGTGCCCCACATCAAGCGCGAACTGAATCGGTGGTTTAGGGAAAGCCCAGCAGAGACACAACGGGTGCCCCTATAGTCCGGGAATGATCCAAATACCAACGTTCGCGACGTGGTTGAAGGCTCACCCCGTCCGCAACTTTCCGAATGAGGAGACCGCGTGGGCGGTCTACAACGACCAGCAGCACCGGAGCGTGGAAGCGGCCATGCTCCAGCCGGGAACGGCGGAAGACGACAGCCAGGTCGCTGTGACCGCTGCGACCACCTTCCTCGAATCCGTCTCCGACGCCGCGTGGGTGAAGAGGAAGTTCCCCCTTGCAGATCAGCAGGAGGCTTTCGACCCTTGGCAGCGGCAGGCGCGCCAGCGCCAAGAGCTAGCCAGAAGGGTCTACGAGTTCCAGAGCGAACCCTGGTTCTCCGACTTCCTCAAGTACACCAGGACGAACGAAGCCGCCTCGGCACTCTTCGAGGCGGACGTCCTGCACACCCTGATGTGCATGCCCGCCGGCGTCACCAGAGTGATGGAGTCCAAGATCAAGGGGCAGGACTTCGACATACTTCTTCACCTGCCGAAGATCGGTGACATCCCCGTCGAAGTGAAGTACAAGCAGGACAACACGCCCTTTGCCCCGTCCACCATCCTCAACACAGTGAAGGGTGCGGCTAAGCAACTACCCAAGGACAAGGTCGGGTGCCTGTTCATACACATCCCGACCAGCTGGGTAGGTCCTGGCCGCGGCGATGAGTACGCGGACGCGCTGTACGACGCGCTGCGATCGACGTCACGGATCGGCGTCGTGTTCACTGCCGTGGACAAGCCGTCTCGCGTCCCCGAACAGAACAAGATTCACCACCTCAGAGTCTGGGATTACTACAGGCACGATTCCGCGTCGCAGGAACTGTGGGAGGCCGCCCTCCTACTGCGCAATCTCCTCGACAACGAGATGACCTTCTTCGCCCCGCACGCGCCGTTCTGAGTGCGTTCGGCTCCAGCTCGCGCATCGCAACGCATCGTCGCTGACCTCGTGAAGAACGACGCCGCCGGCGTCATCCACGGTGCGGCCGGCACAGGAAAGACATATGCGGATCGAGCCGTCTTCGGCTGATACGGCAACGTGCCATCCTGCTCGGCTCTACCGTCGCATCCCAGAACATCTACAGGACGATGTCGACGTCGAAGCTGGTCACTGCCGATATCCACGGCACAACGAAAGAGGTCAGCTTCTGACGAGGCTGTGCGCTGTCAGCCTGTGCTCGGCGGGCTGGGGGTGCCGGGGGTGCCGGGGGTGCCGCCTGAGTTTCTGCGGCGGGAGGAGTCTGATGCGTGCAGGACGCAGGAGTGTCGGCGTAGAAGGCTGTCCATGATGTCGGTGTGAGGGCTGTCGTTGAGGGACCACGCTTTACGTATGTGGGTGATGAGGGTGCGTGCGCTGTAGGGGGAGATGGTCAGTTCGAGGCGGGCTTCGGCGAGCCGTTCGTGGGCTCCGTAGGGTCCTTGGGCGATGGCGTCTTCGCTGCGGCGGTCGAGGCTGGGGGCAGCAAGGATTTCAAGGAGGGTGAGAGAGAAGTAGCTGTAGGCGGCGGCTTCGTCGACGAGCTGGCGCGCGTTGTCAGTGATGCCGTCGTGGATGGGGCGGGCGTTCGTGGGCCGGTGGGCGAACTCTGCGAGGGCTTGGAGCAGCGGTCCGTCGGAGCAGCCGCACGGTGCGGTCTTGAGGTGGCCGCAGAGTGTACGGAAATCGCTGAGGATGCCGCTGCTGTCCTGGGTCCATTGCTGTTTGCCGAGCAGGGTGCGGAAGCCGGCGAGGGTTTCGGAGAGTTCTTCGAGGATGAGTTCGCGCGCGATGTAGGCAAGTTCATGGGTGCGGGTTTTGGCTTCGATCTCTTCGATCTGGAGCCCGTAGCGCAGCAGGTCTCGTAAGAGGCCGCCGGAGAGGCTGTGGGCCAGGAGCGCGGTGTGGGGGGTGTGGCTGTCGGAGCGTTCGTCGAGGATGGTCTTGGCTTCTGCGAGGGTGCAGGCTTCGACGTGGATGATGTCATCGAGGGAGCTGTCGGTGACGTCCCGGTGGGGTAGGCCGCGGCGGACGAATGCAGCGCCGACGTCTTCGGCGACAGAGATCAGGTAGTAGACGTGGCGAATGCCAAGGATGGCTTTGATCTCTGCGAGGAAGGCAAGGGCTTGGGCGTCGGAGCCGAGCCGGTCGACTTCGTCGATTGCGATGAGGACGCGTTTCTTCCGGCGAGCCAGAGTGTCGGCGATGTCGGTGAGGAGCCCTCGGAATTCTTCGACCAAGGCGGGGAAGTTGGGCGGCATCGTGGAGATGGACGTGGCGTGCGAGCTGCCGATCTGAGCGGTGCTGTTGGAGAGGGTGTTGGTCGTGGTCTGGTTGGTCTGCAGGCGGTAGAGGTGGTTTTCGCAGCGGGTGACGAGGTGGGGTTTGGCTGGCTGGGGCCGCCATCCTGCCGCTCGGGCGAGCAGGGTGCCGATGACCAGTCCGGCGAGCCGCAGCGGGTTCTGCGCGTCCGCGAGGATGGCGTGGGTCGAGCGGGTGGTGACCAGGTAGTACAGGAGGTTGATGCCCAAACAGGTGGCGAGGAGTCGGCAGACGTCGCGGGCATAGACCGTGCGATGGCCGAAGTCGAGGTGAAGGTCGGCTAGCCGTTCTGAGTGGCATGCGGCGAGCGAGTAGAACCACGCCATGGTCAGGATTGCCGCGGTGAGAAGAGTGGTGCCGGGGACCTGGAGCGCCAGCTCGCGGATCTGGGGGTCGATGACAACACTGCACAGGCTTGCGAAGGCGATCAACGCTCCGAACAGGGGGCTGAATCTGTCCCATATCCTCCCGAAGGTGCGGGGGATCCAGGGATCATGGCGGGAGCGCCACCACGCCATGCCCACGACGATGACCACGACGCTGGTGACGACAGAGTGACCGCTCCAGACGTTGAGAACCCAGTCCTTGGTGGCATCGGCAACAGTGCCCGCGAAGTCGGAGACGGCGTCTTTGTACTGGCCGTAGAGCGAGCGGCCCGATTGTGAGACACCGAGAACCAGTAGGGCCGCAGCGGGAAGGGCGAACGAAGACCATCGGCTCAGGGCCCTGATCCGGCGGCCTGCGCTCTTCAGCGTCCGGTGGAATGGTGAGAGCCGGGCGAATTCCGGTGCCGTGTAGCCCTCGAACCGTATGTAGTCCTGGCACAGGCGAACCGATAGGGAGATCAAGAAGTCTTGCGGAGCGTAGGTGGCCGGAGCCTGGGCCACAAAACCGAAGTCGGCCTGATCGACGGCGTGCTCCAGCAGCGTGGACTTTCCTACGCCGCGGGGGCCGCAAACGGCGATGGTGCCTTCGTCCAGGTGGCTGAGCTTGCGCTGCAGCTGTTCCATCGCCTCGGTGGGGACGACGAAGCCGGGTGCTCTGGGCGCGCGCAGGCCTTTTGAGGTGCCGTTTGGGACGAAGAGGGAGTCGGGGTCCTCTCCCATGAGGTGGCGGATCATGCCGTCCATTACGGGGACGACGCCGTTGTCGTGGAGGGTCACTCCCCAGGCCACGGCTCGGAATCCGAGTTCGACCCGGGCCACGGCACAGGAAATGCCGAGTGCTCCGGCGAGGAGGCAGTAGCGAAGGTTGAGCCAGGCGGTGGTGCCGGCCCAGGCGAGAGCGAAAGTCAGCAGTGTCCCGGTGATGAGAACGATCAGCAAGGCCAGGAAGCCGCTGGTGATGAGCACGGTGAGACTGACCGCTGGCAGCAGAGTGCAGACGATCTGCCATTTCCACTCCGACTCGTCGGCTGCCGCCTGCCGTCTGTCCCGGGCCCTTTCCAGGCCGTCCAGCGCATGGTCGTACGCGGTCTTCTCAGCGCCGCCGGCCTGGGCGTGAGCCGCGGTGCTGTACATGTGGGTGTACATCTCGCGTAGGACATCGTGCCGGGAGGTTCCCGGCCTCATTCCGAGCTTGCGTGCGCGCGGAGGGTCGTCGAGTGCCGCCTCAATGCACTTCTCGTAGATATCGTCTCGGCTCGGTGCCGCAAAGAGCCGTACCAGATGCAGCACAGGGGGCAGCCAGTGTGTGTTGAGTAAGCTCGGCATCCGTTTCGGCCTTCCCCCCAGGTCTTCGGCTCGCGGATGTTAACGCCGCTCGGGCCTTGCTAGCAGGCAGACCTCCGCTGGTGGCCGGAACGCGCTACTTCGAGCGCAGAGAATGGCGCCGATGCCGTCGCGGCCCCTGATACCCATTCCGCGGGTGGTGATCGATGCGGGGCCAGAGCCAGGACCAAGAGCCTGACGCTGTAGGTGACTAACTGCCTGTTTCTGATGCCCGTCCGCGCAGGTCAGCGGCGAAAAGTGGAAGTACAGGTGGGGTCCGGCCGTTCGCAGAAAGGTCACGGTGACGGTTCCGCGAACGGGACTCCTGGGGCCGCCGGAGGTTGGAGTGACCACGGTCAACTTCACCCTGGTCTAATTCACCGCGGGGTGGCGTTGACGACCGCGAACGCGGCCTGGAGGGCCCTGTTCCCAAGGGTAGCGAGAGGCCGACGGCCCGGGATCAGAAACCGGCAGTTACGTGCAGTTCACGGGCGTTACAGCCCCTGTTCCAGGGGACTGGCCCAGCCGCTACGGCTGGACGGTATGAGCTGGTCATGATCATACCGGCGGCGCTCCTCGCGCGTACAGAGCGCAAGCGCGAGTCAGGGGTGGTCTCCCGAAAGCGAGGACCTCCCACAGCTCGGATCCGCCTTGGGGCCATCCCAGCGCGTACAGGGTGCACTGGTCTGTGGACGACGTACGACGTCGACATGGGACCGCCCCTCGCGTACGGAGTGCACCAGGCCCCGAGTGGGGCGACTTCCACGCACTCGGAACCGTCCCCGCGCGTACGGGGTGCACCTCTCGCGTCAGTCCCGCGCGATCACTGTGGAGGGACCGTCCCCGCGCGTACGGGGTGCACCTCTCGCGTCAGTCCCGCGCGATCACTGTGGAGGGACCGCCCCCGCGCGTACGGGGTGCACATGCCGCCCGGGGCCTTCACCATCGGCAAGAAGGGACCGTCCCCGCGTACGGGGTGCACCCGTCATCCCCAAGCCCGCACCGTCGCTCGAAGGGACCGTCCTCGCGCGTACGGGGTGCACCCGAGCGCCGCAGCGGTGGAGTCGGCTGCGCCGGGACCGTCCCCGCGCGTACGGGGTGCACGAACATGCCAACGGTCCTGGCCTGCCTGATGAGGGACCGTCCCCGCGCGTACGGGGTGCACGGTAGGACTGGGGTTCTCACCGCTCTGGATCAGGGACCGTCCCCGCGCGTACGGGGTGCACCCTCCCTGACCTGCAGGGCTATGCGGGAGCCCCGGCGCTTCTAACCACTTGCTGAGAGTCGGGCATTGGTGGCATTTGTACGCACTATGGATGTGTGGGGACGGCTGGGGGGTTGCCCTCCCAGGGTGACCCGTTGCCGGGTCTTCCCGCTTCATCCTGCTCGCCCCGCCAGCCCTAACGGGCGGTCGAGGTCTTACGTGCAGTCCACGGGCGTTACAGCCCCTGCTCCAGGGGACTGGCCCAGCCGCTACGGCCGGACAGGTGTGAGCTGGTCATGATCATACGGGCGGTGTTCTTCGCGCGTGCAGGGGGCGTGCCATCCTGCGGCTCACTCTCACCGGCCCGGACCGTCCCCGCACGTACGGGGTGCACGCCGGCCCCGAGTACGAGTCCCTCGGCGACATGGGACCGTCCCCGTGCGTACGGGGTGCACAGAACCAACGCGGAGGACACGGCCTACTGATCGGGACCGTCCCCGCGCGTACGGGGTGCACTCAGCGATGTGCTCCCACGTGATGAAGCGCCCGGGACCGTCCCCGCGCGTACGGGGTGCACGGGCGGGGTGCGCGCGACCTACGACGCGGTGTCGGGACCGTCCCCGCGCGTACGGGGTGC
The DNA here is from genome assembly GCF_056435825.1 of Streptomyces sp. NPDC043876. Taxonomy (NCBI): domain Bacteria; kingdom Bacillati; phylum Actinomycetota; class Actinomycetes; order Kitasatosporales; family Streptomycetaceae; genus Streptomyces; species Streptomyces sp. NPDC043876. The sequence goes on from NZ_JBWKDV010000027.1 coordinate 23,035, forward strand.
ACCCTCCCTGACCTGCAGGGCTCTGCGGGAGCCCCGCCGCTTCCAACCACTTGTCGGGAGTCGGGCATTGGTGGCATTTGTACGCACTATGGATGTATGGGGACGGCTGGAAGGTTGCCCTCCCAGGGTGACCCGTTGCCGGGTCTTCCCGCTTCCTCCTGCGTGCCTCGCCCGCCCTTGCGGGCAGTCGGGGTCTTACGTGCAGTCCACGGGCGTTACAGCCCCTGCTCCAGGGGACTGGCCCAGCCGCTACGACTGGACAGGTGTGAGCTGGTCATGATCATACCGGCGGTGCTCCTCGCACGCATAGGGGCCGCGCCCTCCCGCGGCTCGGTCCCACCGGCCGGCCACGTAGGGACCGTCCGCGGCGTACAGGGGTGCACGCCGCCGCGCAGGAGGCGCAGACCCCTCCCCTAGGACCGTCCCCACGCGTACGGGGCGCACCCGATGCCGTCGGCGTGCAGGTTCCACACCTTGGGACCGTCCCCGCGCGTACGGGGTGCACTCCTCGTACCGGTCGCCGTGGTTGCAGTCCTCGGGACCGTCCCCGCGCGTACGGGGTGCACGCCACCCGGCCGTTGATGTCACGCTCCCACCAGAGACCGTCCCCGCGCGTACGGGGTGCACTCCCCCTGGACCACGTACTGGAGGTGTCAACGCTCTGTGAATCTTGACCCCCACGCGCTCCCGGAACTTGACCCCCGGTTGCTCGTCGTTGAGATCTGTCAAGATCAAATTTGCTGTGGGAACTCTGCGTCGATCAGCTGTAGGACCTCCTGCTGCCGCTGGTGGAACTGGGGGAGGTTGGGGCGGATGTGGTCCAGATGCTCGGCTGGCGAGGTCTCGCGAAAGTCAGGGTGCTGCCGCAGGTAGTCCAGGCTCAGTGACTTTTGAAGCGATGCGCAGAACAGGTAGGCCGAGGAAAGCGGCTCCGACTCGAACAAGACTTGCAGGTCCTCGTCGGCGGTAGTGGCTCTCCCGCAGACTCCCTCGACCATGGCTGCTAGCACCTCGACGGCCGCCGCAGGATCGCCGGTGGGATCCCAGAGAGCTTCTGAGAGTGCCCTGCGCATCCTCTGCGCAATCAGGGCTGTGGGTTCGCTTCGTTCGTCCGTCACGCCCTCATCATTGCCTGGGCGGGAAGAATTCGATCAGTCCTGGTGCGTCCGGTCTCCCTTTGCCAGCAGTTCGCGTCGTTGGCGGGTGCGGTAGGAGTCACCGGTCAGGGTGAGGACCTCGGCGTGGTGGACAAGTCGGTCGATCATCGCGGCCGCGACAACGTCGTCGGAGAAGGTCTCTCCCCACCGTCCGAAGGGCAGGTTTGAGGTGACCATCACGGAGCCTTGTTCGTAGCGTGAGGCGATGAGCTGGAAGAACAGGTTCGCCGCGTCCTGGTCGAAGGGGATGTAGCCGACCTCGTCGATGATGATCAACTTGTAGCGTCGGATCTTCTTCAGTTCGGCGTCCAGCCGGCCGGCCTGGTGGGCTGCGGCCAGGCGGGCGATCCAGTTGCTCGCGGTGTCGAAGAGGACCGAGTGGCCGGCCTGCGTGGCCTTGACGCCCAGGCCGATCGCCAGGTGAGTCTTGCCGAGGCCGGGCGGGCCCAGCAGGATCACGTTCTCCGCCTTCGCGACGAAGGTGCCCGTCGCCAGGTGGGCAAGGACGTCGCGACGCAGTGAGGGCAGGTGATCCAGGTTGAAGTCCTCAAGGGTTTTGACCTGCGGGAAGTGCGCGGTGCGGATCCGCATCGTGGTGCCCTTGGACTCCCGGTCGGCGACCTGGCGCTGCAACAGGGCGGCCAGGTACTCCTCGTGGGACCAGTTCTGGTCGCGGGCCTGGTCGGCGAGCTCCTCCCAGAAGGCGCCGACGGTGGGCATCTTCAGGACCCGGGTCAGGTAGGCGATCATCGATGGCATGCCGTCCTTCGGGAAGGATCCCGCAGTGTCCGGCTTGGCCTGGGTGGAGGTGGTCATGGATCACTTCGCCTTCGTGGAGGGTGGGTTGAAGTCGACGCCGAACAAGGCGTCGTAGTCCGGTAGGGCCCGCAGGGCGACCGCGTGCCCGTCGGGATGGTGGCGAGTGGCAGCTGCACGTTTCTGGCGGTCCAGCGCCAAGGCCTCGCGCATCCGTGCGGCGGTGGCGGCGTGGATCGGGTCAGTGACAACCCCGTGCTTGGCCCAGGACCTCACGTGACGGGCGACGACCTGTCCATCGCAGAACGCGGTCACCGTCTCGGGCGATGCGGTGATGTCGACGAACCGGCCGATGACCTGCGGGTCCACTGAGTAGTCGACGGTGTCGACGCGGATGTAGTAGTCGCGGCCCAGCCGGATGCGGTGGTTCAGACCGATCGGCGGGGTGACCGGCGGCAGCGGGAGCATCGACAGGTAGTCGGTCTCCAGCAGGTCCACCGGTCGGCCCTGGATCGAGCGGACGGTGCGGGCGTTGGCCCGCAGCAGCCACTGGCCCAGCTGGTCGTTGAAGTCGGCTGGGGATGCGAACTGGCGGCCTGGCAGGAACGAGGTCTCCAGATACTGGTTGTTGCGTTCGACCAGTCCTTTGTATTCCGGGTCGCGGGGTGGGGCCAGCTTGATCTTGGTGCCCAGCGTCCCCGCAAAGGCCGCGGCCGGTGCGGTCACCCGACCGGTTCCACCGATGGCCGCCTCCCGGTCCCAGACCAGGGTCCGCGTGACGCGGCCGATGCCGTGAATCAGCGACCACATGCCCGACAGGATGTCGCCACCCTGCCGGGTCGGGATCATCGTGGCCGCCATGAACCGGGAGAAGCCAAGCGTCATCACCAGCACCGGCAGCACTCGCTCCTGTCCTGGCGCGACCCGCACCTTCGTCTCGGGAAACCACAGGTCACACTGGGCGATCTGGCCAGGCTCGTAAGTCACCCGGTCGACCGGGTCGATGCCGACATATGTCGGCGGCGGGTGAATCGTGACCCACCCTGGCCGGTTGAAGATTGACCCCCGGTCCGTCAGTTGATGTTGTTCATTCCCCGGTATTGGCGGGT
>NZ_JBWKDV010000028.1:0-18049 GCF_056435825.1 Streptomyces sp. NPDC043876
CCCGCGGAGCGGGTACCTGAGCGCTGCGCGCTCAGGACCGAACGGCCTCGCTGCGCTCGGCCGGGGCGCCTTCGGCGCCTGGCTCTCCGCTTCGCTCCGAGCTATGGCCGGCCCTTCGGGCCGGAGTCCTGCGCTGCGCTCCGGACTGCCCGGGGGCTCCGCTTCGCTCCACCCCCTTGGGGGCCGCTTCGCGGCTCCCAAGGACCCCCGCGCTCCGCGCGGGGGTGACTCCGTTTCACGGAGTACGGGCCTACGGCCCGTTGGGGTGCCCGCTTCGCTCCCCCGGGTCCTATCGGCTTCGCCTTTGGGACCCGGGGCCGAGTCCGCTCAACGTCAGCGTTTCTTCCGGAACAAGCCCCAGGAGAACATGCACACCAAAGCCACGAACAACACCAGCGCAAGCACTTTCCCCGCCGGCCCGTCAGGCCACGTCGTCCCAGCCAACTCCATACCCGAACACCCCCTCCCGCCCCGGCTCCCCATACGTCAGCGTCGTCTTCTGAAATAGCCATGCCGGTGCAGTTTGTAGACCACCCAAGGGGCAAGGGCAGCCCACACCGCCAGGAACGCCCACTTGAGCCACGGAGGCCCCTCCGGCCTGTCCCCCTGCGCCAACTCCGAGGCAACCACTACGAGTGAAGTCATACCCCTCAACTGCCCAGGTTTCGCTGCGCCTCACCCCGAACAGTGTGCTTCCCATGGGGAAGTGACCCCGTTTCACGGGGTCTGAGATTCGGGTTTTCGGGGCGAGTCCGCTTCGCTCCCTCACCCGCGGGGGTTCTGGGCAGCCTGCTATCCGGGCAGTGAGCGGGGCTGCTGCTCATGGGGATGGTTCGGGGGTTCCTGTTCTTCGGCTTCCCGTGCGCGACGGGCAGCCAAGTCCTGGAGGTATTCCGCGCCGATCTCCCTCAGCCGCTCTTCCGTCTCCAGCGCCTTCCCGCTCGCCCTCATGCCCTATCCCCCTGAACGCTGACCTGACACAGACGCCCCTGCCGAGTCATCATCCCCCGGGGACAGCGGTCGGGCTCAAACCGAACCCTCACCCGGCCTGAAATCATCACTGGCACGGCTCAAAACCCCATCGAAACAGACGGTCCGCCCTTAAACGGCATCCAGTGGGCTCCGCCTACAGCCCCCTGGGCTCCACTTCGCGGAGCCGGCTGGCCGCAGTGCGGTCATGCACTCATCCGTGTCATTCTTCAGTAGCCGGTGCATCAGTTGGACCCACATGTACCTTTGGTGGAAGAGGTAGCCAGGGTTTGGCTCTGAAAATGTCGCTTCGTTCGAGAGGAACAGCTCTAATGGCCGGTGCTTGTGATTCTGCTGGAACGGGTCACGTCCTGAGCGGCGCTTCTGTGCGCGAAGTGAGCCAGTATGAGGCTGCGGGCGCCGATGCCCGGTTGAAGCTGTTCACGATCCTGGCTGCCCGGGGTGCGCCAGCTGATGAGGCGGACGACCTGCTGGCCGCGGTGGAGGCCGGCGCAGTGGCAGGTGCGCAGTCCGAGATCGCCGGGCTGGACGGCATGGCCCCGGCTTCCCGCGGCACGACGTTCGCCGACGGCTGGGATGAGGGCGTACTCGCGGTGAGTGAGGCCTTGACCGGTATCGCTGAGCGGAACTGGTCCCGGCGCAGTGGCCAGGCGGCTGAGCTGGCCTCACATCTGGCGGGCGTCAGGCGGCGCGAGCGCCAGGAGCTGCTCCGCCTGGACACCTTCGTCCGGCAGACGGTGCTCCCGCGGACCCGCCCGAACACCATGGCCCGGCGCAGGGTCCTGGAGGCGCTGGGTGAGGCCGGCGGCCTGTGCACCGCCTGGACCCTCTCCGACGACCACTTCGTGCAGTGCACCCGGGAGGCCGGGCACTACGACCCGGACGACCGGCCGCCGTTCACGAACGGAGAGCCGGGCGGCTGGCACCAGGCCGACGCCTCGATCTGGAACGACTCCGGCGCCGCCGCCACTCCCCACACCGCCATCTGAAAAACCGCTGGAATCAGGTATCGGAGAGGCGTGGAAATGTCTGCGGTTCAGCTCAGGGAACACCAGGTAGACCAGAAATCGAGTTTCCGGAAATGGGTAGGATTCCCCACACCGAAAACGGTGCCCGCGCGGGGAGCCCGGGCCACGATCGTGTCCGCGACCGGATCCGGGAAGACCATCACCGCCGCCGCCTGCGCGCTCGAGTCGTTCCCTGGCGGCCGGATCCTGGTCACCGTCCCGACTCTGGACCTGCTCGCACAGACCGCGCAGGCCTGGCGCCTGGTTGGTCACCGTGCGCCGATGGTCGCGGTGTGTTCGATGGAGAACGATCCCGTGCTCGAGTCGCTGGGGGTGCGCACCACGACGAACCCGGTCCAACTCGCCCTGTGGGCGGGGGCGGGGCCGGTCGTCGTCCTCGCCACGTACGCCTCCCTCGTCGACCGCCAAGACCCCGACGCACCCGAGGACCAGAACCGAGTCCGCGGACCCCTGGAGGCCGCTCTGGCGGGTGGGGAGCGGCTCTACGGGCAGCGCATGGCACCGTTTGACCTCGCGGTAGTGGACGAAGCGCACGGTACCGCTGGTGATCTTGGTCGGCCGTGGGCGGCGATCCACGACGACACCCGTATCCCCGCCGACTACCGCCTCTACCTCACCGCGACGCCGCGGATCCTGGCCGCGGCCCGGCCACAGAAGGACGCGGACGGCCAGGAGGTGGAGATCGCGTCCATGATCAGCGACCCCGACGGGCCCTACGGGGAGTGGATCGCGGAGCTGGGGCTCAGCGAAGCGATCGAACGCGAGATCCTCGCGGGCTTCGAGATCGACGTCCTGGAAATCCGTCATCCCGAGCAGTTGCCGCTCGTTCTCTCCGAGGAATCCCTGCGTGGCCGGCGGCTCGCGCTGCTCCAGACCGCGCTCCTCGAGCACGCGGCGCGGCACAACCTCAAGACCGTCATGACCTTCCACCACCGAGTGGAAGAGGCAGCCGCGTTCGCCGAGAAGCTGCCGCAGACAGCGGCCGAGCTGTACGCCAACGACACCACCGACGGCGACCTCGCCAAAGCTGCGAGACTGCCCGCGTCGCCGATCGCCGCCGAGTTCTACGAGCTGGAGGCCGGCCGCCACGTCCCCCCGGACCGCGTCTGGGCGCAGTGGCTGTGCGGCGACCACCTCGTCACCGAGCGGCGCGAGGCCCTGCGCCAGTTCGCCAACGGCATCGACGCCAACAACCGACGCGTCCACCGGGCGTTCCTCGCCTCCGTACGCGTCCTCGGCGAGGGCGTCGACATCACCGGCGAGCGCGGTGTGGAGGCGATCTGCTTCGCCGACGCCCGCGGCTCCCAAGTCGAGATCGTCCAGAACATCGGGCGGGCGCTCCGCCCTCACCGCGACGGGACCACGAAGGTCGCGCGGATCATCGTGCCGGTGTTCCTGGAGCCCGGGGAGAACCCGAAGGACATGGTCGCCTCCGCCAGCTATAAGCCCCTGGTCGCCGTTCTCCAGGGCCTGCGCTCACACTCGGAACGACTCGTTGAGCAGCTCGCCTCCCGTGCGCTCACCCACGGGCAGCGCCACGTCCAACTCCAGCGTGACGAGAACGGCCGGATCATAGGAGCCGGCCGCGTCGGCGGCGAGGGCAGTGAGGGCGACGACGGCGGCCAAGACCAGGACGACAGCGCCGACACCGCCATCGAGTCCCCACTGCTCCACTTCTCCACTCCGCGCGACGCGGCCACCATCGCTGCGTTCCTGCGCACCCGCGTCTACCGGCCCGAGTCGCTGGTGTGGCTGGAGGGCTACCAGGCGCTCCTACGGTGGCGGGCCGAGAATGGGATCACTGGCCTGTACGCCGTCCCGTACGACACCGAAACCACCGTCGGCATCACCAAGGACTTCCCCCTCGGCCGGTGGGTCCACCAACAGCGCAAAGCCCTACGGACGGACGAGCTGGCCAAGCGGCGCAAGAAACTGCTCGACGCCCCCGAGGCCGGAATGGTGTGGAAACCGGGTGACGAAGCCTGGGAGAACAAGCTCGCCGCGCTGCGCTCCTACCGCCGGGCGACCGGGCACCTCGCACCCCACCAAGACGCCGTCTGGGGCGAAGGAGACAGCGACGACGCACAGCTCGCCATCGGACAGTTCATCGCCAACCTCCGCCGCAAGGGCACCAAGAACGGTTTGGGTAAGAACCCGGACCGGGCCGCGGAACGCGCGGCCCAGCTGACCGGGATCGACAAAGACTGGAACTGCCCCTGGCCACTCGACTGGCAACGCCACTACCGCGCCCTCGCGGATCTCGCCGACACCGAGGCGGGCGGTGCCCTGCCCGATATCGCCCCCGGCGTCCTCCACGACGGCGACGACCTCGGCCGCTGGCTCCAACAACAGAAACAGCCCCACACCTGGGCCCAACTGCTGCCCGAGCAGCAGGAACGGCTGACCAAACTCGGCATCCAACCCCACCCGACGCCATCCCCCACCCCGGTCGCGCGCGCGGCCACGGGGGTCTCCAAGGCCGAGCAGGCGTTCCAGCGCGGGCTGACCGCGCTCGCGCAGTGGACCGAGCGCCGAGGCGCCCGGCCAGTACCCCGCGGCCACACCGAACCGACCATCATTGAAGGCGAGGACGAGCCGGTAGCCGTACGGCTCGGCGTATGGATTTCGAACACCCGAGCCAGGAGAGACAAGCTGCACCCCGAACAGCTCGCCGCCCTCGCCGAACTCGGCATCACCTGGGCGCGGTGATCCCGGGACTCTGTCCCTGAATGCCCCTGTCACCACGCTGACCTGGGGCGACGGGCAGGGGCAGAGCGCGGTGGCGGCTCGCCGCTCTTGCTTCCGGGCATGACAAAGCCCCGAACATCACGTGAGTGATGCCGGGACTTCATCATCATGCATGCAGCAATCCGGCATCCCGAGATCTTTGGCGAGAGCAGGGATGGTCCGGACTGTCTCCCAACTCGGTAGCTAGGCTCCGGGCTGGGGGTGCGCCACCGGTCTCACGACAGGAACGCACCCGACTTTGGGCAAGGGTACCGCTTGGAAGAGGGCTGGTTCAGAGGCAGCGATGTGGCTTCGAGAGCACCACACACCACTTGCTTCGGGTCATAGCTGTCTCCCTCAAGAGGATCCCAACTGCTTATGCCTAGTAAAGGCGCCTGAAGCGGGATTCCGTGCAGCCGAGCGACTGTGACGTGCATCACACTCCGCTCGGTCGCTGCGCTGATCCTGAGACAGCCCCAACGATCAGCGCAGCCGGCGGGCCGCGAGTCTGTGACCAGAGTGGGCATCGACGGCGGACCGGCGCCACCCATCGTCCGTCGCTCAAGCAGAAGCGACTCGGGCGCGAGTCCTCATACAGTTCGCCCGACGACCCTCTGCTCACACCGACTCCATTGGGGCTCACACCGACTGGAACCGAGTCCGGCCGATGCGACCCGGGCTGGACTCGTACACCAAGAAAACCCCGCTGAGCTCGAATCCCGAAGACCTCGGTCGACCGCGTGCAATTAGAGGTCGAGGGCGCGCATCGAAATTAGCCGGACTTGGACCCGAATCAGACTTAGTGATCATTTCACAATCACACCTTGCCGCCCTGAATCGAGTTTCATTCGGTCGAGACTGGCCTGATCCCCATGAATGGGCAGCATCCGATTAACTCGCGTCCAATCTCACTTCCATCGAGCTGGCCCTAATCAGGTAAAGCCATTTCGATACGGCGCCGACTCGGGCCGCCGGAGTTGGATGAGGGACCCGCCGGTCGGTTCGCGTCGAGCCTCAGATTCATCGACCTGAGCAGCCGCGGATCACCCGGCGAAGGGCTCCCGGCACCTGGTAACCCGATGCACGCGGAAGCGCCGGAGTTCATCTCCCGACTACAGGTCCGTGCGCCGAGGCCCCGGCGGACGATGCGATTCCGGATCCGCGCGGCTCTCGGTCCACCGGACTGCCGCGGGCTCACCGTCCCTCAGGCGGCGCCGGCCCTCATGTCCGCGGTCCGGTCGACGAGAGCACGCCGAGCATCGCGACCTCCGCGAAGTCGATCACCCCCGCCGACAGATTCCCGAACATCCGTACTGCGTACGAGCGTTCGGGATCCTGGTCCGTACCACTGTGTGATCCTGCGCCCTGGAAAAGATCATGGCCCAGCGGGAACCCGGGGCACGCAGGCGACGTTGAGCGTTCGAAGCTCACCCCCGCCCTCCTCCGGCACACTCCGCTCACCTGCACATATCGCACGGCACCACCGCAATGCGCGAGCTCCCGCCGCCCACTCCCGGAAGATCCCGGACCGGCGGCGGCACCCCACGGGGACCGTCAGGCGTCCCGGGGGGATGTAACGGAGCGTCGGGGTCTGCTTCAATGTCCGGAAAAACAACAGACCATGCAGGACTGGACCTTCGTGAAACTTTGGCGAGAGCCACGAGGTCCGGTCTCTCCCAACCGGTGTTGCCGGGCTGCTCGTGTAGCCCGGCAACACCGGTGTCGAGATGGTCACGACACCGAAGGAGGACTCAGATGAGTCCCTCGGACCTCCAGGGCACCCCGCCCTCCCGCACCCACCGCGTCATCGCCCGGATCAAGCGGATGCCGCAGTCCCTGCGCCGCGCGGCGACCACCACCGACGTATGGATGCAGGACCACAACGTCCTCGCCATCACCCTCACGCTCACCCTCTTCCTCGCCGGCGCCGGCGCCGCGCTGCGCCTGTGGGGCGAGACCGTCCTTGAGCTGGCCAAGGTCTACCAGCCGTTCGCCAACATCCTGTGGATCGGGATGAGCGTGATCCTCCTCGTCCTCGGCAGGTTCCGCCGCCGCCGAGCCGCCCGCCAGGCGGCCGCGCAGGCGGTCACCGCGACCACCGCGACCACCGACACGGGGATGGCCGGCACGGCGCCCGCCGCGGAGGCGACCCTCATCCCGGCGCCCGGCGCGGAGGCGCCCGTCATCCCGGCGCCCGGCGCGGAGGCGCCCGTCATCCCGGCCGCCACTACGAGGGCGGCCGTCGTGTCGACCTCCACCACGAAGACCACCACGAAGACCGCCACCTCGACGTCGACCACCACGACGTCGACCACGACGTCGACCACGAAGCTGGCCATCATCCCCTCGCCGATGTCGGCGGCCATGGAGATGGCCACCATCGAGAGCGGAGGCGACCATGCCCTCTAACGCCCGGCTCCTGATCGACGGCCAGCTCCAGGACCCCTCCTCCATCGAGCTCCGCGACTTCGCCGAGGTGTACAAGAGCACCGCCCCCTTCGTCGCGGGCGTCATCCGCCGCACCCTCGGGCACCAGCACCTCAACGGCGGCGGCGCCGACGACATCGCCCAGCAGGTCTGGGAGACCATCCTCAAGAACTGGGAGCGGGTCGGCCGGCTCACCGCACCCCACAAGTACATCTACGTCGTCGCCGCCAACCACGCCAGGAGGGCCCTGATCCAGCGCACCGCCGAGCTGGCCGTCGGCGAGATCACCACCTCGCACTACCCCCACGCCGTCACCATGCCCGGCCCGGAGTCAGACGCCGAGGTCCGCTCGCTGTGGCAGTCGATCAAGAAGGCCCTTGCCCCGCGCCAGGCCCAGGTCCTCGCGCTCGCCATCGACGGCTACGACGACAAGGACATCGCCTCCACCCTCAACATCACCGCCGAGTCCGTCCGCTCGCACCGCCGTCACGCCAGAAACCACCTCGCCCATCAACTCGACCTCAACCACAGCTGACCCTCTCGCCCCCGCACCACCCGGGCCCCGGACCACCAGTCCGGGGCCCGCCCCATGCCACCCCCCCCTCCAACGCGGTCGCGGTCCGTCCGCGCGCGGACACCACGCCCGGCCGGCCGGCTCGCGAGTGTCGCTGCCGCCGTCAGCGTGCGCGTCCCGTGCCCTTGACCCGTGTGGCCTGCTGCCGGTGGGCGGGCACGGCGGCCTCCGTCGAAGCCGGTTGTCCGGGGACCGCGGCCGCAGGCGTGGTCGTGGAGCGGGAACGGGCCGCCGCCGGAGAGACCCTCATCCGGGACACGGGCACGGTCGACGCGGAGGGCGGCGTCGTCAGGGCGTGCAACGTCGCGTCCACAAGCCGGCCCACCGCAGAAGAGGGCGGCCCCTCCTTCCAAGAGGTGTCCTCACCGAGGCGGGCCATGTGCGCGACGACGAGACCGGTACCGCCCTGGTCGCGGATCTGGTCCATACGGGCGGCCAGCAGGGGCCACTGGCGTGAGCCGACCAACAGGCCCGCCACAGAATCGGGCAGCACGTCCTTGACGACCCCGACGATCGCCGCGTGCGCGAGCCGGTTCACGCCGAGCTGCTCCAGCGCCTTCGCCCGGTCGCCCAGGTCCAGGTCCCGCGGCACGGCCAGGCCCTCGGTCAGCGGCCCCCAGGAGCGCTTCGCGTCCACGCTGGCGGGTGGCGCCCACGGGTCGGCGGCCGCCCGCACCGGCGCAGCAACAGGGGCGGGGGTGGGCGCGTTGCCCGGAGCCGGGGCGGGTGCGGGTACGCGTCCCGCCGCGGGCGCGCCCCACGGGTCGCCGGAGCTGCTGCCCCTGCGCGAGGCCAGCTCGTCCCGGGCCGGCGGCGCGACAGCACCGGGAGCAGCAAGGGCCGGGACGGCGGTGGGCGCCGGGGCGGGGGCCGGGGCGGGGGCGGGGGCCGGGGCGGCGGCCGCGGTGGTGACGGCGGCGACGGCCTGGTCGAGGCCCGCTTCGGCGGCGTGCGCGTCGAGGAGGATCCGGGCGACGTCGATGCCGCGGGCGTCGAGGTGGCCCATCGCGGCCGCGATGTCCGGCCAGGCCGGGGAGGCGAGGATCGCATCACGCACCAGGCCCTGCGGCATCGTCGCCTTGAGGAGGTCGGCCCACCGGTCGGTGCCCTCCGCCTTCGTCCGGGCCGCGTTCGCCACGACGGCCTGGTGGACCGCGGCGGTCATGCGGCCCATCTGCGGCAGGAACGTGGCGAGGTCGACTCCGGCCTGCTGGAGGCCGACGAGCTGGCGGGCCATCACCGGCCAGTCCGCGCCCGCCATCAGCTCACCGAGGATGTCGTCGCCGAGAACGCCGCGCAACTGGTCGGCCGACCAGCCCGGCGCCATCTTGGCCGCGTCCTCGCCGAGTTCCTCCTCCTTGCCCGTGATCCGTTTTTGGGTGGCGCGGCGTACGGCGTCGGTGATGGTCATCATCAGCCGGTAGGCCATCGCCGCGGTCTGCGCGGCCTCCCCGAGGGCTTCGGAGAACGGCTCGGGCTGGGGCGGGTACGTCATCGGCGAGGGCTCCCTCGGTCAAGGTCAGCGCGTACGGGACGGGCCCGGCCGTCCGGGATCCGGGCGCGGCCGGACCGGTACACCGGTAACTGGTGTGGCGGTCGGCAGGCCACGGCCCGGCGTCCGCGCGGTGCGCGCGGTGCGCGGCTTCGTGGCTGGGGGCGGGGCGCCAGTCAGGCCGGCTGCTTCGCGCAGCAGGACGGCGGCTTCGGCAGCGGCTTTCGCCTGCGCGCGGAAGGCCTGCGCGCGGTGCCAGTCGGCGGCGGCCTCCACCGCTTCCACGAGCGCGATCAGCAGGGTGAGGACGACCGCGGCGCCGCCGCCGCGTGCGGCGCGCGGGGCCCGCTCCAACGCGCGGGTCGAGGCGCGCCATCCGGCACGCGCTTGGCCTTCGAGGGAGCGGGCGCCGGGGGCGCGGGCGGCTTGCTCGAAGGCGTCGGCCGCCGCCTGGACGCGGTCGCGGACCAGGGCCGGGGAGTGCGCGGCGGCGACGGCCAGGAGGTCGCCGAGGGCGGCGATGTCGCCAGCGCCTTGGGCCTGTCCGGCGCGGCCCAGGAGGGCGGACGCTTCGCGGATCCGGTGCTCGGCCAGCGCCCAGTCCGCCGGAGTGACGAGCGGGGTGAAGCGCTCGCGGACCCGGGGCAGCGACAGGTCGTAGGCGAGCGTCGACCCGGCGAACCAGACCGGGCGGGTACCGCCGTCGGCGCGGTCCCCCGGCAGCGCCACCGAGTACCCCACCAGGGCGCCGTCATCCGCCCGGCGTTCACGCACGCGCACCCCGGCGTCGCGGAGGCGGTCGAGGAAGTCGGTGTCGCCGTGGGCGAGAGCGGCGGCATGGCGGACGGTGCGCTGCAGGGACTCCCGGGCGGTCTCGGCGAGGCCGCGGCGGGCGGCTTTCTCGGCCTCGCCGGTGACGGGGCGGCGTCGCGCGGTCCGGTCCAAAGGGGACATCGGGGTGAGGTCCCAGCGGGCTTCGAAGGCGCGGGCGGCGGTGTGCATGTTGAGGATGTCGCCGCGTACGCGGGGGTGCCGGCCGTCCTGGCGGGCGAGGGTCGCGAGGAGGTGGATGTGGTCGTCCGCGTGCCGCACCGCGATCCACCGGCAGGCCTGTTCGTCGCCGCGGGCGGCGATGCCCGCGGCGTGCACCATGACGGCGGCGACCTCGCTCCATTCCGCGTCCGACAGCAGCCGGTCGCCGGGGGCGTTGCGGACCGAGACGTGCCACACATGCTCGGCCGGCTCCGGTCCGCGCAGCGCTTCCACGGGAGCGTCTAGGAGCAGCGCCAGATCGGCGAGCGACATGCGTGCGGGGGCGCGGGCCGGGCACGGCAGATCCGGGTCCCAACCGGCGACGAGGTGAGGGTCGACGTGCTCGTCGCGCTCGCCCGGACCGAAGAGGTAGTCCAGGAGGTCGATCGTCGTCGAACCCGACTCCGCCTTCTTCGGCATCACGACCGCGGGCGCCTCTCCCGCATCACCGCGACCGTCGCCGCATCCACCCGGACCACCGCCGCCAACGCCGCTTCCACCACGGCGGCAGCCGTCTCCTGGACGCCGACCACCGGTGGGTCGGCGGCCGTCAGCAAGCGGAGCGCCGCGACAGTCTCCCGCAGGTGCACCCGGGCCTGGACCAGCTCCCGCAGCACGTCCTCGGCGTCCCGGGAGACCGGCACCAGCACGTGCTGCGCGACCGCCATCACCTGACGCCCCGCCCACGACGCGGGCGACATCCCCTCCCGCCCCGCGGCCAGCCGCACGACCTCCAGCTCCGCGTCGTTGAACGACAGATTCACCCGCCGACCACGCGGCGCGGACGTCAGCCGCTCACGCCGCCGGCCCCCGCCCAAAGGCCCCTCAATACCCATTGATGACGCTCCCGGATAACGCCCGACGGCCCGTCGAATATGCCGGGCCCTCCGGGGTCAGTCAGCCCGTACTGTTCCAGTACGTACTAACTGGCTGCCAATTTCTAATGCCTGAAAAATGGTGCAGGACCATGCGCCCGCGAGCCGGGAAACCAGACACGCCAACACCCGACCCCCACCCCCACCAACAACCCCACACCCCACACCCCACACCCCACACCCCACCCCAACACCACCACCACACGCCGCGCCACCACCACGCCGCGCCACACCCCCACACCACCACCCCCACCCACCACCAACACCCCACAACCACAAAGAAGCGACGACCACCCCGCCAGAACCTCCGCCACCGACCTTCTTTCACGCCGCGGTACGACGGCGGCGTGGCGCATCATCACGACCGCGGCGGGACGGTGCGGGAGAGCGCGGGAGGGCGGCAGCCCTCTCGCGTCACAACCTGCGGGATGCCTCTCGTCCGGCGCGGCAACCATGGGCACTTCGCACCTTCCGGATCTTTCCGAACGGACCGTTGCGATCCGTATCCGTTGGGTGATCTACTGCACTCTCCACATGTCGTTGGGGGGGGCACCGTGCGAATAGGAATCTGTATCGCTGCTGTGGTCACGGCTGGCCGACGACGCGGCAGGAGCGCCGGTGACACTCGCGCCTGCTGACGGGGGGCGCCGGAGTCGGCGCGGCTTCCTCTATCAGGACGCGGTCACGCTGCTGGACTGTCTCGACATGCTGGATGGCCACTGGACGGAAGTCTCCTGGGAGGATTTGGAGGACATCCTCTGTCTTCGGGGAGACGTGCCTGTCTACCGTCAGGTGAAGACCGTAGAGGGGCCCGGAAAGCGCCACAGCATCGCCGATGTCTGCCGTGCCGACATGTCCAAGAAGGAGTCCAACAGAACGGCGGAGTCGAGTTATCTCGGCAAGCTCTTCATGGGAAAGCCGCTCCCCGAGGGCACACGGTTCACCCTCATCGTGAACGAGACACCCCTCGCGGACCTGTACCCATTCGCCTGCGAGCGCGGCGGCAAGCGTGAGCCGGTAAGCACCGCGACCCACACCAATGTGGTCGGAAGGCTCGCGGGGCTGAGCCTGGGCGATGGCCGGGATGTCGGATGGTGCGTCGATCGCCTGGATGTCCTGATCACAGCCCGCACCACGGAGCATGTCGAGAGCGAGGCTCACCGGCGCTTGGTCCCGCTGGTTAAGGACTACCTCGGGCAAGAACCCTTGGTGACTGAGGTCGACGAGGTGTTGAGCGGGCTGGCCCAGTACATCGCGCGAAGCGCGGCCGAGCTACGCCCGCGGAGTCACACCGCTGAGGACTTCCGAGCCATCCTGGACGGCTGTATCCGCAAGGTCACCGGCTTGCGCAGTGACGGCTCCACCGAGCGCCTGATGACCCTCCGACAGAAGCTTCGGCCTGCCGGCGTGCCGGAGGCCGAAGCCGAGCGGCAGCACGAGTCGATGCTCGCCTTCCGCCAGGTCCAGCGCAGCACCGTAGGACTTGGCCGTCAGCGCCTTGCCGCCTTCGCGGACAAGGTCTACGCGATCTGTCAGCTGACCTCGGCGCGGAGGCGTGGCGGCTCCATCGCAACTGGTCCGTTGGCGTATGCAGCCATTCTGGAGGCGATCTTCCAGCTTCCCGAGGTGCAGTCCGGGGAAGTGGACTTCAGCCAGGCCATGGCGGTGCTGAGTGACATCACCGCGCGTTGCCAGAACAGGTACGAAGATGCCTCATAAGATCGGCAGGCAGGCTGTGCCGCCCGCTCACAGGGCCTGGGATCCCGACGACTCGGTCGACTTCCACGCCTCGCGACTGCTGCTTCTTATCCATCTGTGCGGAGAGAGCCCCGGTCCGTACATCGCGGGGCGGACGAAGTTCGCGAAGCTTGACTTCTTTCTGCGGTACCCGGGGTTCCTTGAGCGAGCCCACGCCGCCCTGCCAGCGATGAATGACCGGCAGGGCAGGTACGTCGCTTCGGACGCTGCTGAGATCGAGGCGCCGATGGTGCGCTACCGATACGGTCCCTGGGATCACCGGTACCGCCAGTTCCTGTCCTTCCTCTCCGCGCGCGCTCTGGTCTTCATCACCGTGTCCTACACCCCCGAGCGCGTGAAACTCACCCCGGCCGGCAAGGCCGCGGCAGCGCGCTTCGCGGCGATGGACCAATTCGAGCCCCTGGTACGCCGCTGTGAGGCTATGCAGGGCAACCTGGCGGCGATGTCGGGCACCGATCTGAAGGACCTCATCTACGACCTGTTCCCGGATGAGGTCGGCAACGCGACGTTCCATCAGGAGATCCGACCATGAGTGAGCTCCGTACATCCGAGCGCGGCCTGCGGATCGAGAAGGTCTCCTTGGTCCATCACAGCGGCGAGCTGGACGAGTACGCCTTCGAGTCGGGCAAACTCAACATCCTCACCGGTGTCCGGAACAGCTCGAAGACCACGACCCTCAACGTGATCGATTACTGCCTGGGCGACCGGGGGAGCCCAGCGGATGCCCTCAAGGCCGCCGTCGCCAGTGAGCACGTCGAGGTCAGTACGGATCTGCGAATTGATGGTCGGCCGTACAAACTCACGAGGTACTTCACTCATGGGCGGATGGGCAAGATCGGAATCAACGGCGACGAGATCTCAGCCGCCGACTTCTCCAACTGGATCCTGAACGAACTGGGCTGGCCCAACCTGCTCATCCCCAAAGGTCTCCACTCGACCTCAGCCACCGAGCAGACCCCTCTGTCCTTCCGCAACACCCTGCGGCACTTCTATCGCAACGAGGACTCCTGGACGAGCTTCGCCGACAAGGAGCAGGAGTTTACGCGGCGGGCCGTCGTCAGCCAGCTCCTGGGCTTCGCCCGATCACGGACTGCTCAAGCGAACAGGGACTTCGCACTCGCCCAAGCGAAACGGCGTCTGAACGAAGCCGAAGCCGTCGACAGGGAGGTTCGCGAGAGCACGCTCCAGGCGGTAACAGCGATCTCCCAGAACCTGGGCCTCCCCCTCGTCCGCTCCGCTGAAGAGGTCGTGGGTGCCCGGGGGCAACTCCGTCACGATCTCGATGCCGTGTACGAGCGCCGTCGGCTGTTGACGGACGAGATTCAGGGCCTCACCAACGGGAGCCCTCCGGCGGGCTCCCCCGCCGGGTACGACCCCTCGCTGACGGACACGTACAGCGACATCACCACCCGCCTGCGTCGAGCCACCGATGAGGTGACCAATCTCGGGCAGCTTCTTGAGGAGCACCAGCGCTCGGCTCGAACGGTCACCGCGGAGGTAAGCCGCATGGAGCGCCTGGCGACCTCCATCGAGGTGTTCGACACACTCCCGGTCCGGCTGTGCCCAGCCTGCGAGCAGAACGTCGACCCGCACCGCGACCACGACGAGGATGCCTGCTATCTCTGCTTCCAACCCGTGGACGACGACAAGCGTCAACGCAGAGCGCAGGTGGAGATCAGGTCGCTGAAGTCAGAGCTGGACGATCTCGATGACGTCATCGCGCGCTCCCGAGCCGACCTGGATTCCGCGCGAACCCATCAGCTGCACCTGCAGGTGCAGCAGGCTCAGCTGGCCCAAGAACTCAACCAGCGCCGCGCGGCGGAACTCGCTCCCTTCATGGCCACGCTGGAAGGTCTCGCCGCGCAGATCGCGCAGCTGGAACACAAGCTGACGGCTTTCCCCGCGATGGAAGAGATCTTCCAACGGCGTACCGATGCGCATCGCAGCGTGCTCTCCGCGCAGCTTATGGTCGACCGGATCGAGAAGGAACAGGCAAACTCAACGGCATCCGGCCTCAGCCCCATGGAACGCTGCTCCATCTTCGCCGAACGCATGAACGTTTTCCTCGCCCGCTACAGGGACACGCTGTGGGTGGCCGGACAAGTCTCGATCAGGGACACCGACCTCACCTTCTACGTCGGCTCAAAGCCGTGGGATCAAGGGCTGGGAGCAGAGGCGAAGGTTCTCTTCTTCCTGGCCTACAGCTACGCCATCCTCTTCCTCGACTCGTACCTCGACGAGGAATCTGCCTCCCCCGGCCTGCTTCTGCTCGACAACCCCTACCAACAAGGCATCGCTGCCAGCGTGGTGCACCAAGCGCTCACAGAACTGGCCGAAGCCGCCCACGCCACCGGCACACAGGTCATCAGCACCCAGACGCTGAGGCCCCCGAGCGACCAGCGCATCCGCGAGATCCCTATGCTGCAGGTCTACGACACCCCGTAGAACACGTGAACGTCGATGCGTGCGGCGCAGCGGGCGGGTTCGGCCACCCTCTGGGTCAGACGGGCGAGTTCCCCTCCGCTTCTTCCGTGGACTGCGTGGCTTCGCGCAGGGCCTTCATGAAGGACAGGTAGCGGTCGAGGTCCGCGGCCCAGTCTGGCATGGTGAGGTACTGGAACGTGTTGATGGCGACGGCAGCCGCCGCAACTGCTGCGGGGCTTTCCGGCAGGATGCCCCCGACGCGGGCCCACTGCTCCCACATCACGTGTTCCATGAGCAGGGCGAGGATCTCCGGCTGCTCCGGCGCGCGTCGCATGAGCACCGCGACGACGCCGCTCGCCTCCGCGCAGGTGCGCACGGCGTGGCAAAGGGCCTGGTCGTCGGCTGTCTCGATGGTGCGCACCATGCCGGTGATGCCCTGTGCCAACGGGGACTGCGCCAGGAGGTCGGTTCCAGATAGCTCGGTCTGCAGGAGGGCTTCGCGGAGGTGCTCGATGGCCTCGGTGTTGTCCGGCATGGCCTGTTCCAAGGCTTCTAGCAGTTCCTGGGCACCGACGTCGGCCGCGCCACCGAGCAGCAGTCGGGCGCCGGGGTCGAGCAGGGCGGGGTGGAAGATGTTCGGGAGGGCGGGCGCCGAGGATCGGGGCAGTTCGAGTCCGGCCTCGGCGGCGTGGGCGCGCAGGGTTTCGTCCAGGTCGCGCCGGGGGGAGCGGCGGTTCTTCAGCATCTTGGCGGCGGCGTCTTGTCGGGCCTGGTAGGCCTTGTTGGAGTTCCCGGTGGGGATGTGGTCGATTCCGGCTCGGGCCAGTGGTCGGTTGATGGTGTCGACCAGCGCTGTCCGTAGCCGCTTGGCGGTGTCCGGAGTGTCGTCGATGGCCCAGAAGACCCAGCCGAGCCAGCCGATGCTGCGGCCGGCGCGCGCGGTGTTCGCCAGCCACAGGCCCCGGCGGAGGATTTCGGGCCGGAGTCGGCCGTCGGGCTGACGCCAGTCGGCGGTCGGCGGGAGCCAGCCGTGTTGTTGCCAGCGTTCTACCTGCGTCGTGGTGGCTGTGCCCCCGAGTCCCTCGATGAGTTGGACCAGGGCGACGTGCATGAGGGACGGGCTGGTGCGGGCCATGGTCAGTTCCTCCGGTCCTGGTTGCTGGTGACGAGGACGGAGTACAGGGTGAGCGCAGTTCCCAGCGCATTCGCCAATGCCTCGTTCTGCACGGCCGCGACGGCGGCGGCGGTCACCAAGAGCAGCACGGGGACGGGCGGAATACCGCTTCCGGGCGGCGTGGGCTGGTTGTTCACGTTCAAGTTCCCTTCGGATGCCGGTGCCGGACTGCCCGGCAACACCCCCATGGGGCCATGCCCGCTCGCGCGGACCGCAGGAAACCTCGCGGGGTCGCCGTCCTTCAAGGCTCTGCCGCTCGCCGCGCAGCCCCTTGACCAGCACGGAAGCCTCTGCCGTCCGAAACTAAACTGCTTCGTCTCTCACCGGGTTAGGCAGGCATGAGCAATGACGAAGGCCTCATCACGATCGAGATCCGGGTCCGCGAGAAGGCTGCACTCGAAGCCTCCCGCCTCATCTCCGACCTGTTCCTGTCCAGCGGCCCCTGCCGACTCCGGCGAACCCCCGGCGAGCAGGACGTACAGGTTCTCGTCTACGCGGATGTTCACCGGGACCCCGGAGAAGGTGGATACCTCGATCCGGGTGCCACGCAGGTGAGCACCCCAGACTGGGATCCGGGGTGCTCACCCGTATCCGAGGCCGTCTTCGCCTACGAAGATGGGCCGACCACGACGGGCTGACGCCCAGCTCCAGGATGTGCTCGGCGTCTCAGCGGGAGCTGCCCGAGGTCGCCACTGAAGTGACGACGGTGCGCAGGCGCGGCAGGTCAGGCGGGAGTTCGGACACCGCTCAGCCCCCGTACTGTGCCTGCCGTGCGGCCGGCGGAAGCACCGCGGACGTGCTGCGCGCGGCCGTCTCCTCACGGTAGACCCGGCCGAAGTCGCGGACCTCGTCCTCGGGCATGAGCAGGTGCAGCCGGGCAAGCTGATCCGCTAGTCTGCTGGGGCGGCAGACCACGCCTGCCAGAATTCCGCCCGGATCAGCTCCCACGCCCCGGACACGGACAAGGGTCCCGGACTCGCGTTCAGTCGTTCAAGCCATTGCCGGCCTTACTGCGGCATGGGCGTGGGCATGCGGCGTGAGGAAGACCATGACGCAGGACAAGAAGCGCAAGGCGGCCGCGCGTGCGGTGCAAAAGACGGCCAGCGTGCGGTACACGACGGCTCAGCGACTGGAGGCTGTCTCCAGGAACACGAGCGGACATTCCGGCAGGGATGAAACGACCATGCCGGTGGGCTTGGTCGCGGGACTCAACGCGAGCGTTTATGAAGCCGTCCGAGACCTGACCGATGCCTTGGAGTACGCCCAAAACGGCAGTCCCTTTAACGTCCCACGAATGGTCATCTACCGTTTGGGCGATGTCATCGACACCCTGTCGCAGATCACCCGGGTGGTCACGCAGTACTACCGCGAGAACGGACGCGCCGAGCACGACCTCGGCTCCTATCTCCAGCCCTGCCAGGAGCGCTCCCGTACAGGCAGCCTCGACGACAGCTGTCGGCGACGGGTGAAAAGTGGACCGTTGGCGGCGGATGAAAGTTGACCCCCATCGAGGGCCTGACTCGTTGAGCCAGGTCGGGAGGATGGGTG
>NZ_JBWKDV010000029.1:0-17925 GCF_056435825.1 Streptomyces sp. NPDC043876
CCCGCGGAGCGGGACCCCCACCGCTGCGCGGTGGGGAAGGGAAGCCGGGCGCTTCGCGCCCGGTGACGGAGTGTGAGGGGCCCCGCGCTTCGCGCGGGGCCGGCTGGGCCCGCTTCGCGGGCTCCAGCTGTGGGGTCTTCCGCTTCGCTCCAGACCTGGGGTGGGCCGCTTCGCGGCTTAACTGGGTTGGTTTTGTTGTGGGTTGGGCCAGTGCGCTTCGCTTCCTGGCCTTGACCCGCTTCGCGGGTAGCTGGCTGGGTGGGTGGTGGCTGGCCGGGGTGGTGATCTTGCGATGGTGGCCGGGGTGATAACAGATAGTCAGGGTGGGGAGACGTGCTGGCAGTTGTCAAGGTTTGCAACGGGTGAACTGACAGTGTGTCACTTTCGGTCTGTCGCTGGAGACTAGAGTATCTATATAGATTCAACGAACCGGCTCTGTCAGGAGGACAGACATGGGTCACACGATGGTCGCGGTACCACCAACCGACCTCGAACTGCCCGGCTAGGGGCCGAGATTCACGAGGCGGAGGGTTCTTAGAGGGAAGGGCAGCCGTTTTTGCTGGTCAGCGCAATTTGTGACGGGAGATACGTCAGTGCAGCACTGACGTATCTCCCTGCGATACGTCGGCAGTTACTGACGTATCTCCCGTTGTTCGTTGCACTATCGCAACGAACGGGGGGTCAAAGCTCTGCACAACCAAGGCCGTTCGTTGCGATAGTGCAACGAACGGCCTTGGCGGGGTTACCCACCAGCTCACTGGTGAGCTGGTGCCCAGTCAGACGGCGGTGAGGCGGAAGGCCCTTTCCATGAGGTCATCGGCGGTGCCGGTGATTACACGCTCGGCTCGGGAGGCCCTCTTGAGGTCCGGGCTGGTGCCGCGTGCCGGAGCGATGTGGTTGGCGTACTCGGTGATCGCGTTGTATCCCGCCCACGCCGTGCCCCTGATACCGGCCTGCGTGTCCGCCTGCTCAAAGAGATGGCGGATGCTGGCCCAGCGGGTGTTGTGGTTCGTCTTCTTCCGGGCGCTGTCGGCGCTGGTGACGGGCCACAGCTCCTCGACCACCGAACGAAGCCTCTGCGTGGTCATCTCCGCGTCCAGCATCCGCTGAGCGGCCTTGTCGAACTCCTCGGCGTACTTGAACGTCAGCCCAAGGGCCTGGCGAGCCTGGGCAATGCGCCCGCGTGCCCCAGAGGTGTGGCGGACCGTGTAGCTACTGCGGGCGTTGCTCAGAGCGGCGCGCATCGTATTCGCGCAGACGACACGCACGGGGGTGGTCACGATGCGGAATGCGCTGCTGCCATCGTGCGAGTTGAACGCGGCGATGTACAGGTCGACCGCGTCGTGTCCGCCGATGGTGAGGGTCTGGGGCAGCTTCATGGTCAGGAAGACCTGGCGGCCGCCCTTGAGTGATCCGGCCGTCTCGAAGTGGGCGCCGGACTCGTCGACGAGGTAGTTCAGGAACTCGGCGTGCTCTTCGTTCTGTACCGGGGTGTAGTCGGGGCCGACCACGCCGAGGGTTTCCGGGCGGCGGGTCTTCGGGTGGGTGCGGACGCTGGCGCGGTGGGCCGGTACGTCCAGCAGGGTCGCGCCGTCGTCCGTCAGCTCGGTGGCGTGCAGGGGGACCAGACGGACGTTCCAGCCGTCCAGGGCGGCCAGACGCATGGCGTCTTCGGCGGTCATCGCGTCAGACGTGACGGTGCCCAGGTTGTGCCACGCGCTCTTGCGGGCGCTGACGAATGCGGCGGTGCCGTCACTGAACTGCTCGATCTCGTGGGCCATGACTCTCCTTGTGCGTGAGTTGTTCGTTCGGAGGGCCGGGGGTGCCACTCCCCCGGCCCGGGGGGCCGCCCCTGAGCGGGGCGGCCCGGGTGTGCGAGGTCAGTGGCCCTCGCGCTGCCTCGGGACGCACGGCCCCGTGAGGCTGGGAGCGTCGTAGTACTCCGTGCCGGGCTCAGGGCCCGTCAGCTCGCCGTCCGGGCCGATGCAGTAGGCATCGAAGGACTCGCCAGCCGTCACGGGGTAGGCCATCAGGTCGCGCACGCGCCAGGACCGCAGGGCCGTCCTGTCGTCTGCCAGCGGGGACCGCAGGATCATTACCGCGCCGCCGTCCCCCATCGCGGACTCGGCCAGCAGTCCAGCGACAAAGAGCAGGTCTTCGGACGGGTCGGCCTCGTTCAGCACGGGGCCGTCGAGGTCGCACGCGGCGCTATCGCACCCGTCGCTGGAGAAGTGCACGACGGCCAGCCGGTGTGTCCCCGTCCCGGCCGCGTGGGCAAGGGCCCGCAGCAGTGCCGACGTGCGCTTGATCGTGATGAGCAGCAGCTCGTTGGTCATCGGTTCTACGCTCCTTGGCGTGGCCGGGTGCGGTCTGGTCCGCACCCGGCGGGACGGGCGGGTCAGGAGGCGGCCAGCACCTGGCGGTCGAGAGTCTGCGGGTTGGCGTGGGCCAACAGGCGGTCCAGCAGCGTCAAGACCTGGTCGAAGGACAGTCCGCGCACGCCGGAGGCCGTGACGGGCCCTGTGAAGAGCGCGCGACCCTCAACCGTGCGCGGGTGCCGGTAGAGGGCCAGCAGGCTCTCCACGGGCCGGTTACGGGGCTGGCCGCACTGCGTGGCGTAATCGTCAGTCCACAGAGTGAGCGAGTCCGTCAGGCCCTGACGGGCGACGGAGTCCGCGCCCAGGGCGCGGTGCGCGCTCATCTCGGGGGACCAGCCCAGGACATGGAAGCCGCCTGCGGGCGACACCTCCACGGCCAGATGTTCCGGACGTACCGACATGGTTCTCCCTTGGTTGGAGGGGGTGTTCTTGGCCGTCGGGGGGCCTTGCCACAGGACCCCTACCGACAAGAAAATTCTATCGCAATCTCGCTACCCATGGGGGTGGAAACGGTCCTCCGCGCACACCCAAAGGAGTGATGTATTCGCAGGTCAAAGCCGGTTTTTTGCCGGGTGGGGGCGGGCATTGCGGGGCCGGGGACGGCCAGCACCCTCGCCGCGGCGCGGCGAGGGCAAGGGATATGGCGGCGCGCAGCGCGGCCATATCCCGCAGCGCGTGAGAGCGCGCAGCGCTCGGTCCGGGCGCAGCGCAGCGGAGCCCGGCACGCGGGGTGGGGGCGGCGCAGCGCAGCGGAGCCGCCCCCACCCTGGCCGGCACCGGACCCGCAACGCCCGCCCCCACCCGGCAAAAAATGCCGAAAGGGACCCCAGCCCGACGACTGAGGCCCCCTCCAGAGAATCCGGGATCAGGAAGTGCTGTGCAGCTCCTCGGCGGCCTTCACCGCGGCGCGGCGCACAGACGCCGGGAAGCCGAGGCGCTCCGCGGCCCCGGCCGCGCCCAGCCCGGGATGCTCCCGAACCAGCGCGGCGATCCGCGCCGCACGCTCCTTCACCAGATGCTTCTGCGCGGTCGGCACAGAGACCCCGAGGACGTCGACCGCGTGCGCGACGCTCACCTTCGGGTCCATATCCCGGCCCCGGAGGGATCCGAGGTCACTCCCCGACATCAGTTGCAGTCCTGTTCTCTTCAACCGTAGGAACCTGAGCGAGGATTCCAGAGTCCAGCAAATCTCCCACAAGAATAATGGCGATTCCGAGAGGGAGGTTCAGCTCTCGCGATATATCTTCAACACTGATTGGCCGACGGCACAGTCTACTTATTCTCCGCTGCTCAGGAAGCAAGCGCTTCAGCACTGATTCATCTACCTTGGAAACGACCACCTTATCAATGGGAAGAGAAAACGACTTATTCTCCCGCATCGCATAAGGGCGGACCAAGGGGACCGCTTCTTCCGCCTCCAACTCCTCTTCCACACCGCCTTTACTCAAAAGCGTCTGGTACGAGCGGAAACCGAAATCCTCCTCCGTCTCATCATCGTCATCACTATCAACGAGGGAGACAGGGGCCAGCCCATCGGCCGTTTGCGACACCTTGCTGACACCCGATTTAACACCGTATGCGGAAGTCATCACCTTGGCCGCGCTGCGTCGATTAGCCTTTTCCAGGGCCTGAATCAAGGAAGGGAAATCCTCGAGTTGACGGTCTCGCCGAGCCGCGTTGAGAATCCAACTCTCGTCTTTTGCGCTCACCAGGTCCAGAATTTCAACGACACCCCTTGCTGGCCTGATGCGACCCACGGCAGATAGAACCTGATATGCGTCGGCATCGTGGTGCCCCATGCGCAGGAGAGATACGGCCTGCACCACTTCATCCGGAGATTTTCGGCAGCCAACTGCGTTCAGCAGCTGATAGGCATCCGTGGAACGCTCATCTGCACGGAGAGCATCAATTAGCGTGGGAATGTCACCAGGAGGCCGAGACTCACCTGCATGGGCAAGGAAGCCATCCGCAAGCTCGTCGTATCCCTCCGCGCGTAACAGCGACACCGTCTCCAACGCCTCACCACAGGACTGGGACAGCGGCGCTTCCCTCAACGCGTCGGACCAGCTGCCATCGTTGGGATGCGGGCCCTGGAGGGCGTTGAGCACATCGGCCGGGGACATCCGTGAGTTGTCCGGCTCATCCGGCCGCGGACCAGACGGAGAGTTATCCAGGTCTTCCTCCCTGGCCACGAAGTTATCCGGCGGGTTGTCCAGATGCAGTTCGTCAGCGAGACGGTCGAGTCGTTCGGCCCTGTCGTCCAGGTGACGAGCAGCCTTTGCGAGCGCTTGGTCGATGCCGCTCGCATCGGTATACAGCGCCTCGTGTGGTGTCGGGTGTGAAGCAGAGACCGGCATCGTGTCAGCGCTGAAAGCCGGAACCTGAGCGCGGAGACGGTCCAGCTCCTCCGTGAGGACACGAACCTGTTCTGCGGCTTCTTCGGCGAGTCGATCAGCCTTGTGGCGTTCTCCGCGTGCGCGTTCGAGTTCGGCCTCCGCGGTCGTCCGTTGCTGCTCGCTCTTGGTGAGCCGGGCGCGTACCTGGTCCAGCGAAGTCTGACCTGCGGCTGGGGAGGTCCGGAACCGGTCTCGTTCACGCGCCAGAGCGGTGATGTCACGCTGGAGCTTGTCGACCATGGTCAGCAGCAGCAGCACCATGTGGTTGGCGCTGTTTCGTTCCCTCTCAAGCTCCTGGGCGCGCTCCAGCGCACGCATCAGCTTGTCAGAGACCTCCAGAGACCTCTTCTGGACCATGACCAGTTCCCCGGCGAGCTCGGTCCCATCGTGCTGCCCCCCGTGGCCTCGGTTCTCTGATGTGTCCTTCGGCAGGCCGGTGGTAGTCATCTTCTGCTGCAGAGAGCGGACCTGGCTCAGCAGGCGTTCCCGGCCGGCGACGTCCCTTGAGCAGATGTCTGCGATCGCTTCGACGAAATCTGGCTTCAGCGCGATCCCGGCCAGCCGGTCCGACACAGTGGTGCGGCTCGGCACTTTGCCGCTGGTGAAGTGTTCTGGCTTCAGCTCTGCCAGAACATCGTCGACTCGCATGTTGGTCTCATCGAGCCATCCTCGCAGCAGCTGTGCCAGAGCGTCAGCTTCTTCAGTCCCACCCTTCAGCGCACCCCACGGGCGTGTTCGGCGCTGTCCTTCCTTTGGCAACTCTTCTCCTGACATGGAAGCGGACAACCAGCCGTTGTTCAGATTTGTACGGTCCCCCACCCGGACAACTGGACCCGTCTATCACAGCAGATGAAGTGTGAGGACTGAGCCCGCTGCTGAAAGCGAGCGATCCGACGTCCACGGCTAGCCAAGGCTGGCGCCCATCTGCACTGGAGTCCCACTGATGCTTGATCAGCTCAACCACTTCATGGATCTGCTTGCCCGGGGCCTTCTCACTGAGCTGCCCGCACAGCTCGTTACCGCAGCCGTTGCAGCTGCTGGCACCGCCGCTTTGCGGACATGGCGCCGTCGGCGCCCGGCTAAGCCGGACAGCGACGATGCGTAGGACGCGATCCGCGCCGCCAGCGGTCTCGTAGAAGGGCCCGTCTCATCCGTTGGCGTCTTTGTTGCTGCCGTCACGGTCACGGCGGGCCCCCTGACGGGGGCCGGGGTTCAGAGGCCGCTGTGCAGTTCCTCGGCGGCCTTCACCGCGGCGCGGCGCACAGACGCCGGGAAGCCGAGGCGCTCCGCGGCCCCGGCCGCGCCGAGCCCGGGATGCGCCCGCATCAGCGCGGCGATCCGCGCGGCACGCTCCTTCACCAGGTGCTTCTGCGCGGTCGGCACAGAGACCCCGAGGACGTCGACCGCGTGCGCGGCGCTCACCGCCGGGTCGGCGTCCAGGAGTTCGGCGATCCGGCCCGGGAGCAGGTCCCGGGGAACCATGTCACCGGACCCCGTCGGCCGGCCCCGCGGCGCGCTCGCTGTGCCGCGGCTGTCGGCGTAGGCCTGCAGGGCCGCGCGCGGCCAGTGATCGACCCCGCACACCACCACGACGTGGGCGGCGAGGCGGTCGTCGTTCTTGTAGGTGTCGATGCTGCGGGGCTTCACGCCGAGGAGGGCCGCCGCCTCGCGGCGGTCCAGGAGGTCCGCATCATCGTCCACCGCGGGGATGGCCGGCCGCGGCGCGCCCTGGCGGTGCGCGTCCACCTGCTCCGCGTCCCACAGAAGCACGAGCGCGCCCTCGGAACTGACCGGAGGAGGGAACCCGTCGGCGGTGTAAGGCAGCGACTTGCTGAACGTCGACCACGGCATGCCCAGAGCCTGCGCCAACTCCTTGCGCCCCAGGGCACTGCGCCCGGCACGGATCACGATCTCGACCTCCAGCTGGAACGAGGCACCCCACCGACTCAGGCAGACCGGACAGCCAGCCGGGCGACGGCCCTCAAGAAAAATGTATCGCACTCAAGACGCCTCCCAGCCGGCGTCCGCAGGACGCCCGCCGGGACGACTATGCTCGGGGGTGATGACGCGCCCGGGATCTCCTGCGGAGTGTTCTTCGGTCGGCCGGCGCCCTTGCCACCCGCCCAGCGGAAGTGGGCGCCGGCCACACACCCCCAACCACCCACCCCGTTCCGGCCTGCAGCCGCCCCGGCCGCACGCACAAGGTGCGCACCACGCCCCGCCCTTGATCAGGGTGTGTCGCCGTCCCACAGGAACGCGCCGCCCGGATCGGCCTCGGCAGGCCCGTACAGCGCCCGCCCACCCGGACCGTAAAGCCCCCGGCCCGTGGCCAGGAGCGCGCCCTCGACCCGCTCCGCCTCACTCCAGCCGGTCACGTCCAGGACCAGGCCGTCCAGCGGACCACCGAGGAGATCCACATACACCCGCCCCGGTACCGGATCAGCCCACGCCTCATCGTCCCCGCTGTACACCCTCATCCCGCTCATACCGCCAGCCTGCCCTTTCCCCCGCCCCAGCCCTGACGCAAAAGAGTGAACCACGCGCAGGCAAGCCCCGCCCGGGTCGGCGTACGGGGCGGCGTCGTTCATCTCCTTGCCCGCGGCTGGGCGACAGCGGGCCGCGGGCAAGGAGTGCCAGCTGGATGCCGACCGCCAGCGCAAGCCCACGTAGTCGCCGCGGATCATGGCCATGCTTGGCCCCCCGGAAACCCGGACCTTGACCACTGCCGTCATGTCAGGACCGCGGCCAGAGCGTCGGTGACGGCAGCGGCCAGAGTCAGGAACGCGGCGAACGCGGCAGCGGCGCGCAGGCCGGCGGCCGGGTAGGTCGCGCCGTCCAGGCGGGCGAGTTTCCCGGCCACCGCCGCGACGGCGAAGGCCCCGATCAGGACCAGACAGATCGTAAACAGCACCACGGTCAGAACGGACATGTCGAGCTCCTTGAGGAGAGCCATCGGTTGATGGACCGACCGTCTCGACTCGGGTGTGCGACAGGGTTCGGCCGGGCGAAGATGAACACCGCTGAACAACGGTGTGCACAGGGGCCGGGGGAAATCATGAGCGTCACGGACGAGATGCCGGAACCAGTCGGAGGGTCCAGCGAGGCGCTGTCCCGATTGCAGACGCTGCTGGGGAACGCGTTGGCCTCGACGGGGCAGACGGTGACCTGGCTGGCGGGGCGGTCCGGGCTGGGGCGTACGAGCGTGAGCAACGCCCTGAACAAGCCCTCCGTTCTGAGCGCACGGACCGTGGCCAGCATGGCCCGGGCGTTGCGGCTCGACGGGGACATGCTGCAAGGCCTCCGGAAGCAGGCTACGGACGCCTTGTCGGGCGGCCCAGCGGCGCCGGTCGTGTCGCCCGTGGCGGCCGGTCAGTCGGCGAGAAGTGGGGCCGGGCGAGAGAGCCGCAGGGTCTGCTGGTGGGGGCGCCGCCGTTGGCGGCATCGGCGTTCCAGCCGCGTGAGGGCCTCCGCACGCGCATCGATGCTGCCCGTGCCAGGGGGGCAGTGGTGCTGACGCAGGCCAGGCGGGCGTCAGCGGGGGTGCTGTCGGGGATGGGCGGGGTCGGTAAGTCCCAGCTCGCCGCCCAATACGCCCACCAAGCCGTGGCCGAGGGAACCGGGCTGGTGGTATGGGTCCCGGCCGGCGAGAGCGCGCAGATCATCGCCCTCTGAGCACAGGCTGCCCTTACCGCCTCGTAAACGGGGAGCGCAATGCTGGCGGGATCAAGATCGGCTGAACTCCCGCGTATCGCACTGTTTCCACCGCGATGATGGCGGGATGTCTACAGAGCTGCTTATCGGAGTGATCTCGTCAGGAGCCGGTCTTGTCGGCGTCGCGTTAGGCATCGTGGGCGCCCTCTTCGGCGCCCGCATGCAGGCGAAGGGAAGCCACGCCCAGGCCGAGGCGACGCAGCAAGCAGCCACGACGACTGCTGTGACGCAGTACGCGGCCACGCTCGTGCAGCAGAACCGCGCAGCCCAACGGACCGCGTACGTTGGGCTCCTGGCCTCTGCACGTGACTTTCAGCGGCGCGTCGAGTACGTCACCGACCGCGCAGGGGCGAGCGACGAAAGCGCTCAAGACATGCGTGAACCTCTGATGCACCTCGAAGTGGCATTCGCCGCCGTGGAGCTGGAAGGGCCCGAGGGGGTACTTGAGCGGGCACGTCTGATGTATCAGTCGGCGTACGTGATCGAGACAGTTTTGACCCACCGTGGCGCCGCGTACCGCGCCTGGAACACCTTCTACGCCCACTACCGGTCCGGTACTCTGCGCAACCACCCGGCGATGGGGGCCCTGGAGACTCTCCAGGCCACCGGTCGCCAACTACCCGAACGGGACCGCCGCCTCCTCAGCACCGCCGTAGACGTGCCTGCGACCGCAGCCCTGCTAGGGGAGCTGGGCAGGCGCCTGAGCACGGAGTACCAGCACGCCCACTCCCTGATGGAGGCCTTCGTTGCCGGAGGGGCCCTTACCGAAACCCAGGTGGGACTCCTCCTCAGGGAGGCCAGCACCATGAAACGCACCGTCGATGAAATGCTCATCGACACGAGCGAGAAGCTGCACGACGCCATCGTCGGCTTCGTCGCCGTGGCCCGTACGCACCTCAACGCCGTCACGCCAGACCTGGGGTGATCACCCGACGGCCGCCACCCCGCTGCGCCGCAGCGGCCCGCCCCCAGACGACACCCCTGCACAGAATCGGTTCCCCCGCACCGTAAAGACGGCCCGGGAGTCGGGCGCGGGCGGCACTCCCCGGCAGTGGTGCGCGCCGGTGAAGACGGTTGTCGTGCCAGGGCTGGTGGTCAGGGTGTGAGGAAGCCGCGGAGTGCGGGGGCTGGCGGGGTGTAGCGGCGGGGGGCGCGGATGGGCAGCCCGCGGCCGGTTCGGCCGGCCGGTGGCAGGGGTGGGAGGGGGCCGCGCAGGAAGCGTGGCAGGCGGCTGCGGTGGTGGGGGGCGTAGGTGCGATAGAGGGGTACGTGCTCGGCCTCTTCGATCATCGCGGTGACGTAGAAGTGGATGAAGTCGGAAGGGTCCTGCGGCCCGGAGCGTGGGGTGTGCGCGCGGGGGCCTGGTGGTAGGGCGCCGGGCACGTTCGTGCCGGTGCGTGGGTGGCGGTGGGGGTGCTGGTGCGGCAGGGCGGAGGCCGGTTGGGTCCCCGCCTCGCCGACGACCCGGTCCCAGGCCTTCCCCCACTCCCCCACCTTGCGCGGTGACATCCCCAGGGCCTGGGCGAAGGCGACGACGTGGCAGCGGGTGGGGACGGCGTCGCCGCGCAGGACCGCGCCGAGGCTGCTCTTGGGCAGCCGGTCTCTTCCGTCCGGTCCCTGGCCGGCGCGGCGTTGCAGTTCGGCGAGGGAGGGCTGGCCGTCACGGGCGCGCAGGTGGACCATCGCCCGGCGCAGCTCCCCCACGGTCTCGATGACCTTGGGGTGGGAGTAGACCTGGACGAGTTTGTCGGCGAGGTCCTCGAACTCTCCCGCCCTACTGCGCCGGGTGTGTTCGGCGGCGCGGGCCGCCTTCCACAAGCGTCGTGCTTCGCCCGAGTCGGCCTGGCAGGCGCGGGCGAACGCCTCGACTGCCTGCCATGTGGGCACGCTTTTCCCGCTGGCGGCGCGGGAGAGCATGGAGGCGGTGAAGTCGTAGTTAATGCGGTGGGCCATTGCCGCGTAGGTCAGTCCCGCGCGCCGGCGCTGGGCTCGGAGCCACAGCGCCAGCGCTTCCATCTGGCGGGTGTCGGCGGCAACGGCCTTCTCACGCCGTCCCATAACCGTTCCGTCGCCTCTGTTAGACCGGCTTGACGCAACCCGGGTCACCGGTGCGCAGCAGGCGCAGGATGACGGCGGCGGTCCCGCCGAGGACCTCGGCGATGCCGAACATGGGTAGTCCGGCCAGGGTCAGGGCGGTGGCCAGGATCATGATGATGACCACAACGAGGATTTCGATGCCGGTGAGCGGGCGGCCGAGAGGGCCGGGGACGCTGGCCGGGGGGATGCTGGACATAGGACTTCCCTGGGTCGTTGTTCTTTCACCAGCCGCGCCTCCGCGAAAGGACGCGCGGCTGATGGGCTGCACCAAACGGGTCCGGCCGGGCTTCCACACCCTGATGGCTGAACCGATGGGATCTTCTCACCAGTGATCCCGCGATCACAATCTGTTCCCCTCCCGGGGAGCGGGTTGATTCGTAACCGAACTGGCCGGGACACCCCTACGGGGGCGAACTCATGGCCGGTAGAAGCGGAACCGGATCAAAAACCGCAGATCAAGCCCTGACCGCCTGACACATTGATTCAATTGTGGCCAGGTCGGCGTTGCCGAGGCGGCGCTCTCGATGCCACCCTCAAAGAGCGCCGGTTCCGGACATGCTCCGGGGCCTCCCTGGCGCTGTGGCTGCACCACGGAACAGGGGGCAGGGCACCGCGTCTTCCACCGCGGAGCCCATGACGAGGGTGGCGCATCCCGTACGGGATGCGTACAGGATGCGGCCACCCTCCGCCGTTACACCCACCACGCGCCCCGGCGACCGCACCACCCCTCAACAGTTGGGTGTGCTCCGGTAAGGCAGCCCTGAAGAATCGTTCCTGCGACGAGCGGCCGTCCCAGCCGCTGACAGGCCCCATTACCGCCGTGCTCCTCGGGCATAGGTGGGGGCGGACGGTTCACTTCCGCCCCCACTACGCGACGAGATGCCCCAGAGTGTCTACGAGCTGGTCAAAGAATCAGGTCGATCTTTGAGCATCTCCTCGAGGGACGACACAGCCTGTTCCTCCAGGACCCGCTCCTCGGGTGAGAGCCCCGGAGCGGCGAGCTTCGCTCGCAGCTTCTCCACCACGGGCCTGATGGCTGGCTGGGCGTCGGGAGCTTTTCCGCGTCGGCGTGGTTCTGGAGAAGACGGCTACCTCGGCCCAGAAGAAGCAGGGCGCAGGGGCGTTTCTGCGGTGAATCCGGCCACCCGTGCGGGTGAGGTGACTGCTCGGGAGCTGTCGCAGCTGGTCTTCGGACGGCTACACCCGCCTATGTGATCAAGAACTTGATGCGTCGTGGTCTGTCCGCGCTCGCCCTCTGCGCCCTCCCCCTCATTACCTCCGCGCCCACCGCGCACTCCGCGCACTCCGCCTCCACACCGCGCACCGCCTCCGCGGAGGCAGCCGTGGCGGCGGCCGGGGCGCAGGCACCGTTGCCGTTGTTCGAGGCGATCGACCGGCTCCCGGTGGCAGTCGAGCACCGCGAGGGCTACAAGCGGGACCTGTACAAGCACTGGAACCGCGGACTGAATGTGTCGGATGGATGCGACACCCGGCGCGAAGTCATCCTCGCCGAAGCCGTCGAGGCGCCCGCAGTCGCGGCGGGCTGCAAGCTGACCGGCGGATCCTGGCGCAGCGCCTACGACAACCTCGTGGTGAGGGACGCGGCTCGCCTGGATGTAGACCACTTCGTTCCGCTCGCCGAGGTGTTCGATTCTGAACGTGCGCCCTGGAGCGCTGCGCGGCGGGAGGCGTACGCGAACGACCAGGCCTCGCCGGACACGCTGATCGCGGTCTCCGCGGCTTCGAACAGGAGCAAGGCGGACAAGGATCCGGCCGAGTGGCTGCCCTCGGACGGCTCGTATCACTGCCGGTACGCCGCGACGTGGGTAGGAACCAAGCTGCGGTGGGACCTGGCTGTCGACGAGAACGAGCGCCAGGCCCTCCTCGGGCTCGCCGAGGACTGCCCGGACACCACCGTCGTCTACGAGAGCGCAGCGTGAACGTGATGGATGACCGATCAGGAAACCGAGAGCGGAACATGGACGACTGGCCCACAGTTGTTGACATCTCCAGCCTGGAGATCAGCGTCCAGGGCATGCCGGTCCTCTCGGCGTCCCAGGAGTTCATGCGCGCCCAGCACTCGCCCGGCGAGGACCTCATCGAGTATGTCGGCGAGGCCTTCTCGGGGACGGAGTGGGCGCAGGTAGGGGCAGAGGTCCACACCGTGGGCGGCGGGGATGTGGAGACCCGGCTGCGGCCGTGGAAGGGTACGAGTGCCTGGCACCTGGACTTCTTCCCCGCGGCCTGGACGGAGCACCCCTATGACCGGGTGCCTGCCGACCGGCGGGAGGAAGTAGCCGCGTACACCGATCGGGTGGCGGGTCTGCGCGACGGCCGGCTGCGGTTGAACGACCTGCGCGCGGCGGCTTCCCAGGGTGGCGCTGCCGGCGTCGACCGCCTGGTCCGAGGCCGGGTCGAGCGCCTCGACCAGCGGCATGCGGCTCTCGATGCGCTGCACAGTCAACTGGTTGAGGAGACCCTTCTGCTCCCGCACTGGGCGCTCAACTTCGTGCTCTACGAGGTCGAGCATCTGCATGCGGAGCGCGAATGGGTGGGCGCTGCCGTCCTGTCCTACCACCACGGTTCGGCCGGCCACCGCCCCGAGAACGTGTTCGGCGGTGTCAGCTTCGTGTTCACGGACGGATCGGTGGATCTGGCTCGCGGGCACCGCGCGCAGATCGCCGGATCGTGGTCGAGCATCGTGCAGGACATGGTCCGTGAACATGCCGAGACTGAAACGGAGGGTGCGACCATGTCCTGACAGTTCCCAGGGCAAGGACGGC
Source organism: Streptomyces sp. NPDC043876 (assembly GCF_056435825.1). Classification (NCBI taxonomy): domain Bacteria; kingdom Bacillati; phylum Actinomycetota; class Actinomycetes; order Kitasatosporales; family Streptomycetaceae; genus Streptomyces; species Streptomyces sp. NPDC043876. Next base: position 13,366 of record NZ_JBWKDV010000029.1, read on the forward strand.
GGCCGCCAGTCGGCGGCCGCGCTCAACCGGCGCGCACTGGCGCAGCACGCCGTCGCAGGAACCCGCCACGCAGCCGCATGTCCCGCTTCCGCTCGGGCGCCACTGGTAGAAGTCCCACTGGCCGGGGCGGACCAGCGGGCGACGCGTCGCGGGTGAGCCGGGTGGGATGTTAGCCCTCGGAAGGGGGCGAGGTCTCGTGGGAGCGTGTCGGGCCTGGCGGCCCACCGTCGTGGACGACCTCCACCGTGGCGCCGAGCGCGGCGAGTTTGGGCAGCAGGTCGTGGTATCCGCGGTCCAGGTGGTAGATCCCGGTGATGGTCGAGGTGCCCTCGGCCGCGAGGGCGGCGATCACGAGGGCGGCGGCGGCCCGGATGTCTGGGCCGTTGACGTGAGCCGCGGTGAGGGGTGACGGTCCGTGGACGGTGATGGTCGGGCCGTCGATGCTGACGTTCGCGCCGAGGGCGCGCAGGGGGGCGATGTGGGTGGCCCGTGAGGTGTAGATCTTCTCCTCGATGTGGGAGGTGCCCGGTGCCTGGGTGAGGAATGCGGTCAGCTGGGGCTGGACGTCGGTGCAGGTGGCGGAGGCGGTCGTCGTCCGCAGGGGCTGGGGGCCGGCGGGGCAGCGGGCGAGGGTGCCGTCGGCCGCTGGGGCAAGCTCGATTCCTGCGCCAGCGAGCATGGACGTCAGGGCGGTGGGGAACGTGGTGGCGGGGATGTTGTCGAGGTGGACCGATCCGCCGGTGATGGCGGCGGCCAGTGCGAGCGTGGCGGCCTCCAGCCGGTCCGGCGGGACCGGGAAGGTTCCGCCGGTGATGCGGTCGCATCCGGTGATGTGCAGGGCGCTGGTTCCCTCCCACGTGAGGGTGACCCCGCCCGCCGCGAGGAGCGCGGCGGTTGCCTGAACCTCGGGTTCGGTGTTGGGGTTGAGGATGGTGGAGGTGCCGCGGGCGCGGGCGGCCAGCAGCATCGCGGTGACCGTGGCTCCCAGGCTCGGCCCCCACTTCTGCGTCATCGCATCGGTGGTGAACGGCTGCGGGCCCCACCCGGGCAGGCGGGCCTCTACGTGGGTGCTGGTGACGTTGAGGGTGGCGCCGGCGGCTTCCATGGCGGCCAGGTGCCGGTCGATCAGGCGCGGGCAGAAGGCGTCACCGCCCGGCAGGGGGAAGCGGACCCGGCTGGCTCGGGCCAGGAGACCGGCGGCCATGACGGCGGTCGTGCGGATGCGCCCGCCGAGATGGTCCGGGATGACGGGCTGCCAGGCAGCGGCCGGAACGACCTCGAAACGGTCGCCGACGATCTGGGCCCTGGTGCCGGTGCGGGTGAGGATCTCCGCGCAGACGCGGGTGTCCAGGATGTGCGGGATCCCGGTCAAGGCCAGCGGTTTGTCCGCGAGCTGGCTGGCTGCGTACAGGTGGAGGGCGATGTTCTTGCTGCCCTGAACCGTGACGGTGCCGTCCAGGCGGTGGCCGCCGGTGATGCGGATGGCGCGGGTGTCGGTGCGGGGCGCGGGCGGCATGACGCTCTGATCGTTCACGGGTTCCCTTTCCGTAGAGGTGGGGCTGGCGGCTCGCAGTCCCGGGCCAGCGGGCGGGCGGGCCGGGACCGTGTGCAGTACGGACTGGTGGGCGGTGCCTATCGAATGCCTGCGCCCGCGGGCTGGGTGCGCGTCCGGCTGTCGAGGGTGAGGGACAGGGCTTCGTGCAGGGGCGTGCGGTTGATGGGCCCGTAGGTGCGGGTGAACAGCGTCTGGTCGGCGGTGAACGAGGCGATCTCGTTGATGCGCGGGTCGGTGTGGGTGATTGTGCCGTGGCCGGCGGCGTGGATGACCGCGTGGGCGAGGTCGCGGATGGTCACCGCGTGGCCGGAGCCGCAGTTGACGACGGGCAGCAGCTCGGGGGCGGTCAGGATGCGGGTGAGCATGGTGATGGCGTCGTCGATGTACGTCAGGTCCCGCGCCTGCGCGCCGTCGCCTTCGATCGTCAGCGGACGGTGGTCGGCGATGGCGTCGAGGAAGGCGGGGACGACGGCGTCGGCGCCCTCGTTGGGGCCGAATGTGTTGAAGAACCGGACCACGCCGACCTGGCGGCCCTCCCCCAGGACGGGCCGGTAGATCTGGGCGAGCTGCTCGGTGGCCACCTTGCCCGCCGCGTATGGGGACCGCGGGGCGTACGGCGCGTTCTCGGTGAGCGGGCCGTTCTGCTGGCCGTAGACCTCGCACGAGGAGGCCAGCAGCAGCCGGCGGGCCGTGGAGCGGGTGAAGGTGTGGAGGAGGTGGCGGTCGACGGCGACGTTGTGCTCGAACCCTCCGACCTCGAACGAAGCGGGGACGGACTTCAGCGCGGCCAGGTGCACGACCGTATCCACGCCGTCCAGGTCCCCCGCGGCCAGCGAGCGGACGTCGCGGACCTGGAGGCCGTGCGGGCTCGGTCGCCGGGAGGTGACCGACAGGTTGTCCAGCGGGGTGACCATGTGGCCGGCGGTGCGTAGGGCCTGGGTGAGTGCCAGGCCAAGGAAGCCGGCGCCGCCGGTGATCAGGACCTTCAAGGGTGCCTCCGCGGAGGTGGGAGCAGCGAGGCGGACTGTGCTTGCCGTCTGTCTGCTGCCGTCACCGTCCCGCCCGCCGCGGCTGTGCGGGAGCTGTTCGTGTCCTGCTCGCACACGGCGTGCGCAGCCCGCACAGCGTGTGCGTCCCAGCGCGGCGTGCGTCCGTGCGCCCTGTCCGTGTGGGGTGGCGGGCACTACGCTCGTCCGGCACCGACGGTGCGATGGAGGTGGTCATGGGCGCGAACGCGGCTGACCTGGGTGCGGTGTTCCGCAGTGCCCGCCACGCGTTACGGCTGAAGCAGGCGGATGTCGCCCGGGCCGTGGGCTACTCGGCGTCGGCGATCTCTCGGATCGAGAGCAACCGGATGCGGGTAGACCTCGAAACACGCCTGCTCCTGGCCCGGGTGCTTCACATCCCGGCGGAGCAGGTCAGCGGGTTCCCTGTTCCCGGGGGCCCGGTGATCGCTAGCGTGGGGGCCGTACCGGTGTCGGACGAGGAGGACGCGATGCGTCGCAGGAGCATGCTGGGGGCCCTCGCCGCCGGGGCGTCGGCCGTCATCGCCACCGGGGGCACCGCGCAGGCCTCGCCTGCCTCGGTGCCGGACCTTGACGATGTGCTGTTCCGGCTTCCGGACGCCGCCCCCGCATCACTGCAGGTCCTGGCCGCCCAGACCGCCTCGGCGCGCGAGGAGTTCACCAGCGCCCGCTACAACGACCTGGGCGCCCATCTGCCCGGCCTGCTGGCCACCGCCGAAGCGACCAGGAACGCCACCACCGGCCAAGCCCGCCGGCAGGCCAGTACGATCCTCGCCCGCGCCTACGTCCTGGCCTCCGAACTCGCCGCGAAACAGCACTCCGACGCCGCGTGGGTCGCAGCCGACCGCGCTCTGGCCGCCGCACGAGCCAGCGGCATGCCCGTCCCCGTCGGGGAAGCCGCCCGCGTTCTGGCCATCACCATGCGCCGCTCCGGCAGATGCACCTCAGCGGTCCGCTTCCTCACCACCGAAGCCGCCGCCCTCGACCCCACCGCCCCGCGCACCGCAGCCGTACGAACCACGCTGCTGCTCACCGCGGCGTACTCGGCCGCCTCCGGCGGCGAACGCTCGACCGCTCTGGCTCTGCTCGACGAGGCCGACGAGAGTGTCGAGCACGGCCAGCAGGCTCCCGGCGGGCTCTTCACGGTCGAGGCCACCCAGGCCCAGGCCGCCGTCTACCGCATCGGCGTCCACACCACCCTCGGCACCCCCGACGAAGCCGTCCCCATCGCACGCACTTTGGACATCAGCCTCATGCCGAGCCCGGAGCGCCGCGCCCGCGCGTGGACCGACACCGCCCGCATGTGGCACGCCCTCGGCCACGGCCAGCACGCGTTCACCGCTCTGCGCCACGTCGAGGAAGAAGCGGCCCAGGAAGTACGCCGGCCAGCAGTACGGGCGCTGACCTCGAGCCTCCTCTACGGCCCGGCACGCGTCCAGGGCCTGCGCGAGTTCGCCGTCCGCACGGGGGCCGTTCCCGCCTGACCGGCCAGCCCTCACAAGCCAGGCAGCAAGCCGACGCGCCGCTGATAATCAACCCTCGTGCCAGTCTTCCCACATGACCTTGGAGACCTGGGAACACGACGGTGACCGCTTCTGCCTGCAGTCGACCTACGTGAGGGGTGACCAGGCGTGGTACTTCGAGTTGAGCGAGGCCCGCTGCGCCCCGGCCGTCCGGACGGCCGGCCCAGGTCACGACGGCTTCCTGCCAGGCCTTGCGGCCGTCACTGTCATCGCCCATGACCCCGAAGTGGAGAAGCCGCCCTACGTCCACTTCGACGGTACCCAGCAGCTGCCGTTCGACGTACTCGAACGCTTCACGACGGTGATCGCCGCGAGACTCGCCAACGATGACCCCCAGCCGCCGAACTCTGGCTGACGGCGGAGCTTAGACGCCATTTCGTTTGGTGTGATCTTGCAGCAGTCTGGTGTGGTGACGACTGGGCTTGTGCAGCGGATGGTGCCGGACGGCTTGTGGGAG
>NZ_JBWKDV010000030.1:0-17501 GCF_056435825.1 Streptomyces sp. NPDC043876
GCACGGCACCACCAGCGCCGCCGGAATCTCACCACCCTCCGCCACGGCCACACCCAACCCGGCCAGGTCCGCGAACACCTGCGCACCCTCACCCAACAACAGCCAGTCGTCGAACGACCCGACCGCAGCCACCGACGTCCACTCCACCCGGAACAGCGAGTCCCGGGTCAGGTCCGGCGCCGTGACGAGCTGGTCCCGGCTCACGGCCCGCAGGGCCAGTCCGGCGACCGAGGCGACCGGTTCTCCGGACGCGTCGGCCAGGGTGAGCGCGACCTCGCCGTTGCGGGCGACGGTCAGGCGTACACGGAGCGCGGAAGCTCCCACGGCGTGCAGCGCAACGCCGGTCCAGGAGAAGGGGAGCCGTCCTTCCGCACCCGCAGTGTCCGCGGATGCGCCCAGTCCGAGGGCGTGCAGGGCGGCGTCGAGCAGGGCCGGGTGGAGGCCGAAGCGGGCGGCGTCGTCCGCGGCGCCCTCGGGGAGGGCCACTTCGGCGTAGTAGGTGCCGTCCAGCAACCAGGCCGCGGTCAGGCCCTGGAACACCGGGCCGTAGCCGAAGCCGGACTCCGCGAGGCCCTCGTACAGACCGTCCACCGGGACGGGCTCCGCTCCGGTCGGCGGCCAGTCGGTCAGGCGCTGCGGGGCGGGGTCGGCCCCGGTCGCGAGCGCGCCGACGGCGTGCCGCGTCCACGGGGTTTCCTGTTCCGCGTCCTCGGGGCGGGAGTGCAGGGCGAGGCTGCGGCGGCCCGACGGGTCGGGCGCGCCGATGGAGAGCCGCAGCTGCACGGCGCCGTGCTCCGGGAGCACCAGCGGTGCTTCCAGGGTGAGTTCGTCGACGAGGTCGCAGCCGACGTGCTGCCCGGCCTGGAGGGCCAGCTCGACGAAGGCCGTGCCGGGCAGGAGGGCCGCGCCCATGACCCGGTGGTCACCGAGCCAGGGGTGGGCGGACAGGGAGAGGCGGCCGGTGAACAGGTGACCGTCGGAGTCGGGGAGCTGGACGGCGGCGCCGAGCAGCGGGTGGTGGGCGGCGCCGAGACCGGCAGCGGTGACGTCGCCGTCGGTGCGGCCGGCGTCGAGCCAGTAGACGGCGCGCTGGAAGGCGTACGTCGGCAGATCCACTCGGGTGGCGCCCAGCGGGGCGTAGTAGGCCTGCCAGTCGACGGAAGCGCCACGGACGTAGGCGGTGGCGAGTGCGGTGAGCAGGGTCTCGGCCTCGGCGCGGTCCTCGCGGAGGGCGGGCGCGAAGGCGGCGCCTTCTCCGGAGATGCAGTCCTGGGCGAGGGCCGACAGGACGCCGTCGGGCCCGAGTTCGAGGTACGTGGTGACCCCTGCCGCCTCCAGCGCCCGGACACCGTCGAGGAAGCGGACGCCTTCACGGACGTGCCGCACCCAGAACTCCGCCGAACCCATCTCGTCCGAGACCAGCGCACCCGTCAGATTGGAGACGACCGGAATCCGCGGTGTGTCGAACGACAGCCCCGCCACGACCTGACGGAACTCATCCAACATCCCGTCCATGTGCGGGGAGTGGAAGGCGTGACTGACCGTCAGCCGCTTCGTCTTGCGGCCGGCGAACGAAGCCACCACCGCCAGCACGGCATCCTCGTCACCCGCGATCACGACCGACGCAGGCCCGTTGACGGCGGCGATGCTCACCCGCTCGGACAACAGCGGCAGGACCTCGTCCTCCGACGCCTGCACCGCCACCATCACACCACCCGAAGGCAACACCTGCATCAGACGCCCACGAGCGGACACCAGCACACAGGCGTCCTCCAACGAGAACACACCCGCCACATGCGCGGCCGCGATCTCACCCACGGAGTGACCGGACAGGAAGTCAGGCTTCACACCCCACGACTCCAGCAACCGGAACAACGCCACCTCAACCGCGAACAACGCCGGCTGCGCATACTCCGTACGATCCAGCACCACCGCATCCCCGCCGAACAACACCTCCTCCAGCGGCAGTGCGAGGTTCATTGCCACACACACCGCGTCCAGCGCCTCCGCGAACACCGGGAAGGCGTCATACAACTCACGCCCCATCCCGAGCCGCTGACTGCCCTGCCCGGTGAACAGGAAGGCCAGCTTCTCCCCCGCCGCCGGCTGCGTCCCGCGGACCAGGCCGGCCGCCTGACGGCCCTCCGCGAGGGCCGCCAGGCCCGTTCGGAAGCCGTCGACGTCAGCGGCGACCACGGTCGCGCGCTGCTCGAAGACGGCGCGGGTGGTGACGAGCGCGTGGCCGATGTCGGCGGGCTTCGCCTCCGGGTGGGCCTCCAGATGGGCCAGGAGCCGCTCGCCCTGGGCGCGCAGGGCCTCGGGCGTACGGGCGGACAGCTGCCAGGGCAGCGCCGCCGGGCCCGCGAGGGCCGGGGCGGCCGCGTCGCCACCGGCGCCGGTGGTGGCCCGGGTGCTGCCGGATTGCGGGAGCTCGATGATGGCGTGGGCGTTGGTGCCGCTCATGCCGAAGGACGAGACGCCCGCGCGGCGCGGCCGACCGGTCTCCGGCCAGGCCATCGGCTCCGTGAGCAGCGAGACCGCCCCCGCCGACCAGTCCACGTGCGGGGACGGCGCGTCGACGTGCAGGGTCCGGGGCAGGACACCGCGGCGCATGGCCTCGACCATCTTGATGATGCCCGCGACACCTGCGGCGGCCTGGGTGTGGCCGAAGTTCGACTTGATGGATCCGAGCCACAGCGGGGAGTCCGCGGGGCGGTCCTGGCCGTACGTCGCGAGCAGGGCCTGGGCTTCGATCGGGTCACCGAGCCGCGTGCCGGTGCCGTGGGCCTCCACCGCGTCGACGTCGGCGGTGCTCAGGCCGGCGTTGGCCAGGGCCTGCCGGATGACCCGCTGCTGGGCGGGGCCGTTCGGCGCGGTCAGGCCGTTCGAGGCGCCGTCCTGGTTGACGGCGGTGCCGCGGACGACGGCCAGGACCTGGTGGCCGTTGCGGCGCGCGTCGGAGAGGCGTTCGACGAGGAGCATGCCGACGCCCTCGCCCCATGCGGTGCCGTCGGCGGCGGCCGCGAAGGGCTTGCAGCGGCCGTCGGCGGCGAGGCCGCGCTGGCGGCTGAACTCGGTGAAGACGTCAGGGGTGGTGATGATCGTGACTCCGCCCGCGAGGGCGAGGGTGCACTCCCCGGCGCGCAGGGCCTGTGCGGCGAGGTGCAGGGCGACCAGTGAGGACGAGCAGGCGGTGTCGACGGTGACGGCCGGGCCCTCGAAGCCGAAGGTGTAGGAGACGCGGCCGGAGGCGATGCTGCTGGAGCCGCCGGTGCCGAGGTAGCCCTCGACGCCCTCGGGGACGGTGTTCAGGCGCGAGACGTAGTCGTTGTGCATCTGGCCGACGAAGACGCCGACCTGCTGTCCGCGCAGAGTCGCCGGGTCGATCCCGGCACGTTCGAAGGCCTCCCAGGAGGTCTCCAGCAGCAGCCGCTGCTGCGGGTCCATGGCCAGGGCCTCGCGGGGGTTGATCCCGAAGAACGTGGGGTCGAAGTGGTGGGCGTCGTAGAAGAAGCCGCCTTCGCGGGCGTACGACGTGCCCGGATTGTCGGGGTCGGGGTCGTACAGCGCCTCGGTGTCCCAGCCGCGGTCGGCGGGGAGGTGGGCGATTCCGTCACGGCCTTCGGCGAGCAGGTCCCACAGGTCCTCGGGGCTGCGGACGTCGCCGGGGAAGCGGCAGCTCATGGCGACGATGGCTATGGGGTCGTCGGCTGCGTCGACGCCGGGTCCGGCGGGGTGCCGCGGGAGGGCGGCGGCCGCGGCCTCGGAGCCGAGGAGTTCGTCCCTGAGGTAGGCGGCGAGGACGGTGGGGTTGGGGTAGTCGAAGACGACGGTGGCAGGCAGCCGGACACCTGCGGTGGCGCCGAGCCGGTTGCGGAATTCGACGGCGGTCAGGGAGTCGAAGCCGAGGTCCTTGAAGGCGCGGCCGGGTTCGACGGCGTCGGGGGTGGCGTGGCCGAGGACAGCGGCGACCTGGTCGCGTACGAGGTCCAGGAGGAGGGCGTCCCGCTCGTTCCCGGGAAGCCGTACGAGCTGCTCGACGAGCGGGGTTCCGGTGCCGGTGGCGGTGGCCTCGACGGCCCGGCGGGCCGTGGTGCGCACGAGGCCGCGCAGCAGTGCGGGGACCATGCTCGCGTCGGCCTGGCGCAGCGGGACGAGGTCGAGCTGCATGGGGACGAGGTGGGCGTCGCCGGTGCGGTGGGCGGTGTCGAGGAGGGCCAGTCCCTCCTCGGAGGACAGGCCGAGGACGCCGGAGCGCGTCATGCGGTCCTTGTCGGCGGCGTCCAGTTCGCCGGTCATGCCGCTGGCGTCGGCCCACAGGCCCCAGCCGAGGGAGGTGCCGGGGAGGCCGTGGGCGTGGCGGTGGCGGGCGAGGGCGTCGAGGAAGACGTTCGCGGCGGCGTAGTTGGCCTGGCCGGCGCCGCCGAAGGTGCCCGCGGCGGAGGAGAAGAGGACGAAGTCGGCCAGGTCGAGGTGGCGGGTCAGCTCGTGGAGGTGGAGCGCGGCGTCGACCTTGGGCCGCAGGACGGTGTCGAGCCGCTCGGGGGTGAGGGCCGTGATGACGCCGTCGTCGAGGACACCGGCGGTGTGGACGACGGCGGTCAGCGGGTGCTCGGCGGGGATGCCCGCGAGGAGGGCGGCGAGCGCGTCGCGGTCGGCGGCGTCGCAGGCGGCGACGACCACGTCGGCGCCCAGCGCGCGCAGTTCGGCGGCGAGTTCGGCGGCTCCGGCGGCGGATTCGCCGCGGCGGCTGGTCAGGATCAGGCGTCGGGCACCGCGGACGGTGACGGCGTGGCGGGCGACGAGGGCGCCGAGGGTGCCGGTGCCGCCGGTGATGAGGACGGTGCCCTCGGTGTTCCACTCGGAGGGCACGGTGAGGACGATCTTGCCGGTGTGGCGGGCCTGGCTGAGGTAGCGGAAGGCCTCGGGGGCCTGGCGCAGGTCCCAGGAGGAGACCGGGATGGGGCGCAGGGCGCCGGATTCGAAGAGGCCGAGGAGGGTGGTGAGCATCTCCTGGATGCGGTCGAGACCGGCCTCGGTGAGGTCGAAGGCCTGGTAGGTGACGCCGGGATGGGCGGCTGCGACGTCCCGCGGGTCGCGGACGTCGGTCTTGCCCATCTCGACGAAGCGTCCGCCGCGCGGCAGCAGCCGCAGCGAGGCGTCGACGAACTCGCGGGCCAGGGAGTCCAGGACGACGTCGACGCCCCGGCCGCCGGTGGCGGTGCGGAAGGTGTCCTCGAATTCGAGGGTGCGGGATGAGGCGATCCGGTCGTCGCTCAGGCCGAGTCCGCGCAGGGTGTCCCACTTGGCGGGGCCGGCGGTGGCGTAGACGTCGGCGCCCCAGTGGCGGGCCAGCTGGACGGCGGCCATGCCGACGCCGCCGGCGGCGGCGTGCACGAGGAGGGTTTCGCCGCTCTGCAGGCCGGCGAGGTCGTGCAGGGCGTAGTAGGCCGTCATGAAGACGATCGGTACGGCCGCCGCGTCGGTGAAGGTCCAACCCCGGGGCATCGGGGCGATCATGCGGCGGTCGACGACGGCGAGCGGGCCGAACGCGCCGGGCAGCATGCCCATGACGTGGTCGCCGGCTGCGAGGTCGGTGACGCCGGGCCCGGTCTCCAGGACGATGCCGGCGCCTTCGGAGCCCATGAGGCCGGGGTCGCCGGGGTACATGCCGAGGGCGTTGAGGACGTCGCGGAAGTTGAGGCCGGCGGCGCGGACGGCGACGCGGACCTGTCCGGGCCGCAGCGGGGCCTCGGATTCGGGGCTGGGCAGCAAGGTGAGGTGGTCGAGGGTGCCCTTGTCCTCGATGTCCATGCGCCAGGCGGAGCCGTCGACGGGCGGGGTCAGCGGCGTGGTGGCCGGGATCCGGACGAGGCGGGGGGCGTGGACCGTGCCGCGGCGGACGGCGAACTGGGGTTCGCCGGTGGCGAGGGCCGCGGCCAGGAGCGTGCCGTCGGCGGTGGGGCCGTCGAGGTCGGCGAGGACGAACCGGTCGGGGTTCTCCGACTGCGCGGAGCGGACCAGGCCCCAGACGGGGGCGTGGACCGGGTCGGTGAGGTCCCAGTCGCCCTGGGTGGCGACGGCGCCCCGGGTGACGAGCACCAGACGGGAGGCGGCGAAGCGGTCATCGGCGAGCCAGCCCTGCACGAGGGCGAGGGCCCGGTGGGCGGCGGCGCGGACCGCGTCGGGGGTCAACGCGGCCGCGGAGTCGGGGGCGGGCGGGCAGGGGGCGAGGACGTACGGGGGCAGGGGCGCGCCCGCGTCGAGGGCGGTGGCGAGCTCCGCGAGATCGGCGTACGCGCGGCCCGGCAGGCCGTCGCAGGTGCCGAGGACGGCCCAGCGGTCGCCGGGGGTGGTGTCCTGGGTGGTGGCGGGCAGCGGGAGGGTCGCCCACTCGATGCGGAACAGCGACTCGTGGTGCGCGGTGCGTGCGGGGCCTGCGAGGCGGTCGGCGGAGACGGGCCGGACCCGGAGCCGCTCGACGGCGGCGACGGGTGCGCCGGTGGTGTCGGCGAGTTCGAGTGCGAGGAGGTCGTCGCCGTCGAGGGTCAGGCGGACGCGGAGCGCGGCGGCGCCGATGGCGTGCAGGGACACCCCGCCCCAGGAGAACGGCAGCCCGGCCTGGCGGTCGGTGTCGGCGGGCCGGACGAAGGTGGCGTGCAGGGCGGCGTCGAGGAGGGCCGGGTGCAGGGCGAACCGGGTGGCCTCGGCGCGGTTGTCCTCGGGGAGGGCGACCTCGGCGTAGACGTCGTCGCCGAGGGTCCAGGCGGCGCGCAGGCCCTGGAAGACGGGGCCGTAGGCGAAGCCGCCCTGGGCGAGGTGCTCGTACAGGCCGTCGACGGAAACGGGCTCGGCGCCGGCCGGGGGCCAGGCGGTGAGGTCGAAGGAGGGCCGGGGCGCGCCGGTGGCGAGGATGCCGGTGGCGTGCCGGGTCCAGGGTTCGTCGTCGGCGGCGTCGGGGTCGCCGGAGTACAGGTCGAGGGTGCGGCGGCCGTCCCGGTCGGCGGCGCCGACCACGATCTGGATGCGGACCGCGGCGTGCGGGGCCAGGACGAGCGGGGTTTCGAGGGTCAGCTCTTCCAGCAGGTCGCAGCCGGCCTGGTCGCCCGCACGGACGGCGAGTTCGACGAAGGCGGTGCCGGGGAGGAGCACGGTGCCCATGACGGCGTGGTCGGCGAGCCAGGGGTGGGTGTCGAGGGAGAGCCGTCCGGTGAACAGGAAGCCCTCGCCGTCGGCGAGCGGGACGGCGGCGCCGAGCAGCGGGTGGTGGGCGGCGCCCAAGCCGGCCGATTCGACGTCGCCGATGAACCCGGCGGGGGCCTCCAGCCAGAACCGGCGGCGCTGGAAGGCGTAGGTGGGCAGCTCGGTGCGGCGGGCGCCGGTAGTGGCGAAGTACGCGGTCCAGTCGACCGGGACGCCCCGGGTGTGGACGGCCGCGACCGCGGCGGCGAGGGCCTCGTTCTCGTCGCGGTCGCGGCGCAGGGCCGGGACGAAGACGGCGTCGGGCGTGGTGGCGGTGTAGGTGCCGACGTCGGTGTTGGTGTCGGAGCCGGACTCGGTGAGGCAGTCGCGGCCTAGGCCCGACAGCACGCCCTGCGGGCCGAGTTCGAGGTAGGTGGTGACGTGCTCGGCGTCGAGGGTGCGGACGCCGTCGAGGAATCGGACGGCTTCGCGGACGTGGGCGACCCAGTGCTCGGGGGTGCGCAGGGCGTCCCCCGCGATCTCGCCGGTGAGGTGGGTGACGACGGGGATGACGGGCGGGTGGTAGGTGAGGGAGGCGGCGACGTCGCGGAAGGCGTCGAGCATGCCGTCCATCAGCGGGGAGTGGAAGGCGTGGCTGACGGTGAGCCGCTTGGTGCGGCGGCCGCGCTGCTCGAACGCGGCGGCGATCTCCAGTGCGACGGCCTCGTCGCCGGAGACGACCACCGAGGAGGCGGAGTTGACGGCGGCGACGGCGATCCGGTCCTCACGGCCGGCCAGCAGCGGCCGGACCTCGTCCTCGGTGGCGGTGAGCGCGATCATCGCGCCGCCTTCGGGGAGTGCCTCCATCAGGCGGCCGCGGGCGGCGACGAGGGCGGCCGCGTCGGTCAGGGTGAGGACGCCCGCGACGTGCGCGGCGGTGATCTCGCCTACGGAGTGCCCGGCCACGAAGTCGGGGCGCACTCCCCAGGACTCGACGAGCCGGTAGAGGGCGCTCTCCAGGGCGAACAGGGCGGGCTGGGTGATGCCGGTCCGGTCCAGGAGCCTCCCGTCCGCGGCGAACAGGGCTTCCTTGAGGGGGTGTTCGAGGTGCGGGTCCAGGGCGGCGCACGCCTCGTCGAGGGCGGCGGCGAAGACCGGGTGGGCGGCGTACAGGTCGCGGCCCATGCCGGGGCGCTGGCTGCCCTGGCCGGTGAAGAGGACCGCGAGGCGGCCGTCGGCGGTGTCGTGCCGGAGGAGCCCGGCCGCGTCGCGGTCCTCGGCGAGGGCGGTGAGGCCGGTAAGGAGCTGCTCGCGGTCGGCGGCGACGACCGCGGCGCGCCGGTCCAGGGCGGTACGGGTGGTGGCCAGGGAGAACGCCACGTCGGCGGGGGCCGCCGCGGGGCGGTCCGCGAGGTGGGCGGCGAGGCGTGCGGCCTGGGCGCGCAGCGCGTCGGGAGTACGGCCGGAAAGGACGAACGGCAGTACGGCGCCGGTGCCGGCGACGGCCGGGGCGGCGACGGCGGGGTCCGTGACGGCCGGGCCCGTGTCGGCTCCGGCCTCGTCGGCGGGCGGCTGCTCGATGATGACGTGCGCGTTGGTGCCGCTGACACCGAAGGAGGAGACGCCCGCGCGGCGCGGCCGGCCGGTCTCGGGCCACTGCGCCCGCTCGGTCAGGAGGGAGACGGCGCCGGCGGTCCAGTCGATGTGCGGGGACGGCTCGCCGATGTGCAGGGAGGCGGGCAGGACGCCGTACCGCATCGCCTGGACCATCTTGATGATGCCGGCGGCGCCCGCGGCGGCCTGGGTGTGGCCGATGTTGGACTTGATGGAGCCCAGGAGCAGCGGCCGGTCCTCGGGGCGCCCCTGGCCGTAGGTGGCGAGCAGGGCCTGGGCCTCGATGGGGTCGCCGAGGGTGGTGCCGGTGCCGTGGGCCTCGACGGCGTCGACATCGGCGGGGCTCAGCCCGGCCTGGGCGAGTGCCTCGCGGATCACGCGCTGCTGGGAGGGCCCGTTGGGGGCGGTCAGGCCGTTGGAGGCGCCGTCCTGGTTGACGGCCGTGCCGCGGACCACGGCGAGGACGGGGTGGCCGTTGCGGCGGGCGTCGGAGAGCCGCTCGACGAGGAGCATGCCCGCGCCCTCGGCCCAGCCGGTGCCGTCGGCGTCGGCGGAGAAGGACTTGCAGCGGCCGTCGGTGGACAGGCCCCGCTGGCGGCTGAAGTCGATGAAGGTGTCCGGGGTGGACATGATGGTGACGCCGCCCGCCAGCGCCATGTCGCACTCGCCGCTGCGCAGGGCCTGCGCGGCCAGGTGCAGGGCGACGAGGGAGGAGGAGCAGGCCGTGTCGATGGTGACGGCCGGACCCTCCAGGCCGAAGGTGTAGGAGATGCGGCCGGAGGCGACGCTGCCCGCGGTGCCGGTGCCGAGGTAGCCCTCCAGGCCCTCGGGGACGGCGGGAAGCCGGGTCAGGTAGTCGTGGTACATGACGCCGGCGAAGACGCCGGTGCGGCTGCCGCGCAGCGAGGCCGGGTCCATGCCGGCCCGCTCGAAGGCCTCCCAGGAGGTCTCCAGCAGGAGCCGCTGGTGCGGGTCCATGGCCAGGGCCTCGCGGGGGTTGATGCCGAAGACGTCGGGGTCGAAGTCGGCGGCGTCGTGCAGGAATCCGCCCTCGCGGGTGTACGAGGTCCCGGCGCGGCCGGGGTCGGAGTCGTACAGCGCGTCCAGGTTCCAGCCGCGGTCCGTCGGGAAGGGCGAGACGGCGTCGACGGAGTCGGCGACGAGGCGCCACAGCTCCTCGGGGGTGGTGACCCCGCCGGGGTAGCGGCAGGCCATGGCGACGATCGCGATGGGCTCGTCGGCGACGGCCGGGACGTGGACGGTGGCCGGGCCCGCGGGGGCGGCCAGGTCGCCGAGGAGTTCGGTTCGCAGGAAGGCGGCGAGGGCGTTCGGCGTGGGGTAGTCGAAGACGAGGGTGGCGGGCAGCCGGACGCCGGTGACGGAGCCGAGGCGGTTGCGCAGTTCGACCGCGGTCAGCGAGTCGAAGCCGAGTTCCTTGAAGGCCCGGCCGGCGTCGACGGCGTCGGGGCCGGGGAAACCGAGGACGGCGGCGACCTGGACGCGGACGGTGGCCAGCAGCAGCCGGTCGCGTTCGGGTGCGGTCAGCGGCAGCAGCCGCTCGGCGAGCCCGTCGGCGGGCGCGGCGCCTTGGGCCGCGGCGGGGCGGCGGGCGGCGGGCCGGACCAGGCCGCGCAGCAGCGGCGGGACCATGCGCACGTCGGCCTGGCGCAGCCCGGCCAGGTCCAGGTGCATGGGGACGGCGGTGGCCTCGCCGCTCTCGCGGGCGGTGTCCATGAGGGCGAGGCCCTCGGTGGAGGACAGCGCGGCGACTCCGGCGCGGGAGATCCGCTCCAGGTCGGTGGCGGCGAGTTCGCCGGTCATGCCGCTGCGCTCGGCCCACAGCCCCCAGGCGAGCGCGGTGGCGGGCAGGCCCTCGGCGCGGCGGCGCTGGGCGAGGGCGTCGAGGAAGGTGTTGGCGGCGGCGTAGTTGGCCTGTCCGGCGGCGCCGAGGGTACCGGCGGCGGCGGAGAAGAGGACGAACGCGGCGAGGTCGAGTCCGCGGGTGAGCTCGTGCAGGTTGACGGCGGCGTCGACCTTGGCGGGCAGGACGTGGTCGATCCGTTCGGGGCTGAGCGCTTCGAAAATGCCGTCGTCGAGGACGCCCGCGGTGTGCACGACGGCAGTCAGCGGGTGCTCGGCCGGTACGGAGGCCAGGACGGCCGCGAGCGCGCCGCGATCGGCGGCGTCACAGGCGGCGAGGGTGACCTCGGCGCCCATCGCCCGTAGCTCGGTGAGGAGTTCGGGGGCTCCGGCGGCGGCCTCGCCGCGGCGGCTGGTCAGCAGCAGGCGGCGGACGCCGTGGGCGGTGACCAGGTGGCGGGCGACGAGCCCGCCGAGGGTGCCGGTGGCTCCGGTGACGAGGGCGGTGCCGTCGGTGTCGAGCGGGCGGGCCTCGCGGCCCTCGGCGGCGGGGACGGCGGGGACGCGGGCGAGCCGGGGGACGACGGCGCGGCCCTCGCGCAGCGCGAGCTGCGCCTCGTCGGTGGCGAGGGCGGCCGGGAGGGCGCGCAGGGACTCCTCGCGGTCGTCCAGGTCGAGGAGGACGAAGCGGTCGGGGTGCTCGGACTGGGCGGCGCGCAGCAGGCCCCACAGCGGGGCGTGCGCGAGGTCGGCCACGTCGGACGCGGCGGTGGTGGCGACGGCGCCGCGGGTGACGAACACGAGCCGGGAGGAGGCGAACCGGTCGTCGGCGAGCCAGGCCTGGGCCAGGCCGAGGGCCTCGTGCAGGGCGGCGGCGACGGCGGCGGGCAGCTCCGCGTCGACGGGCGTCGGCCCGGCCGGCGGCTCGCCGGGGACGGGCACGAGGACGGCCCGCGGGACGGGGGCGCCCGCCTCGACGGCCGCGGCGAGGGTGGCGAGGTCCGGGTGGGCCGCGGCGGTCGGCAGGACGGCGCCGAACGGGGAGGTGACGCCCGCGCCGGAGCCGACGCCCTCGTCGGCGGCCGCGCCGAGCACGGCCCACTGGCCGGGGACGACGGTGGTGGCCGCGGGCAGGGCGAGCGGGCTCCACTCGACGCGGAACAGCGCGTCGTGGAAGGTGGTGCGGGCCGCTCGTACCTGGTCGGGGGTGACGGGGCGGAGCAGCAGGGCATCGACGGTGGCGACGGGCGCGCCGCTCTCGTCGGCCAGGTCCACGCGGACGGTGTCCTGCCCGGCGGGGGCGAGCCGGACGCGCAGGGCCCGGGCGCCGACGGCGCGCAGGGTGACGCCGCTCCAGGAGAACGGCAGGCGGCCGTGGTCGGTGTCCTCCAGCAGGGAGCCCATGCCGACGGCGTGCAGGGCGGCGTCCAGCAGGGCGGGGTGCAGGCCGAACAGGGCGGCTTCGGCGTGTGCCTGCTCGGGCAGGCGGACCTCGGCGAAGACCTCTTCGCCCCGCTGCCAGGCGCCGGTCAGGCCTTGGAAGACGGGGCCGTAGGCGAAGCCGGTGCCGGTGAGGTATTCGTACAGGCCCTCGACGGGCAGGGCGGTGGCGCCCTGCGGCGGCCAGACGGCGAGGTCGCTGCCGGTGCCCCGGTCGGCGGCGGCGACGGCGGGGGCGAGGAAGCCGGTGGCGTGCCGGGTCCAGGCGCCTTCGCCCCAGGTGTCGTCGGCGGCGTCCTCGGGCCGGGAGTGCAGGGTCAGGGGGCGCCGTCCGTCGGTGTCGGGGGCGCCGACGGCGAGCTGGATCTGGACGCCGCCGTGCGGCGGCAGGACCAGGGGGGCCTGGAGGGTGAGTTCGTCGAGCAGCGGGCAGCCGCTGTGCTCGCCGGCCCGCAGCGCGAGTTCGACGAAGGCGGTGCCGGGCAGCAGGACGGTGTCCATGACCGTGTGGTCGGCGAGCCACGGGTGGGTGGCGAGGGAGAGCCGCCCGGTGAAGAGGTGGCCGTCGCCGTCGGCGAGGGCGATGGCGGCGCCGAGCAGTGGGTGATCGGCGGAGCCGATGCCGGCCGCGGTGACGTCGCCGGTCCAGGTGGTCGGCGGCTCGGGCCAGTACAGGCCGCGTTGGAAGGCGTACGTCGGCAGGTCGACGCGGGTGGTGGAGCGTCCGGCGAAGACGGCTGACCAGTCGACGCGGACGCCGTGCGCGTGGGCCCCGGCCACGGCGGCGGCGAAGGCGGCCGGTTCGGGGCGGTCGGTGCGCAGCGCGGGGACGAAGACGGTGCCGTCGCGGCCGGCGAGGCAGTCCTGTGCGAGGGCGGTGAGGACGCCGCCGGGGCCGACCTCGACGAAGGTGGTGACGCCGAGAGCGGCGAGGGCGGCGACGCCGTCGTGGAAGCGGACGGCCTCGCGGACGTGCCGGACCCAGTACTCGGGGGTGCAGATCTCCTCGGCGGTGACGGAGGCCCCGGTGAGGTTGGAGACGATCGGGATGACGGGCGGCGCGTAGGTGACGGCTTCGGCGGCCTCGCGGAACGCGCCGAGCATGTCGTCCATGAGCGGCGAGTGGAAGGCGTGGCTGACGGTGAGCCGCTTGGTGCGGCGGCCGCGGGCGCGCAGGGTCTCGGCGAGGGCGGTGGCGGCGTCCTCGTCGCCGGAGACCACCACGGAGCGGGGGCCGTTGACGGCCGCGATCGAGACGCGGTCGGTCAGGAGCGGGGTGACCTCGTCCTCGGTGGCCTCGACGGCGATCATCGCGCCGCCGGCGGGCAGGGCCTGCATGAGGCGGCCGCGGGCGGCGACGAGGGCGGCCGCGTCTGCGAGGGTGAGGACGCCGGAGACGTGGGCGGCGGCGAGCTCGCCGATGGAGTGCCCGATGAGGAAGTCGGGTGTGACGCCCCACTGTTCGAGCTGGCGGCAGAGGGCGACCTCGATGGCGAAGAGGGCGGCCTGGGTGTGGGCGGTCTCGTCGAGGAGGGCCGCCTCGGGGCTGCCTTCGGCGGCGAACAGGACGTCGTACAGGGGGCGTTCGAGGTGCCGGTCGAGTTCGTCCCGAACGGCGTCGAGAGCGCGGGCGAAGCCGGGGTGGGTGGCGTACAGCTCGCGGCCCATGCCGGGGCGCTGGCTGCCCTGGCCGGTGAAGAGGAAGGCGGTGGTCCCTTCGGCGACGGCGCCGACGACGCCGGTCGCGGGCCGTTCCCCGGCGGCGAGGGCGTCGAGGCCGGTGAGGAGTTCCTCGGGGCCGGTGGCGAAGAGGACGGCCCGGCGGTCCAGCGAGGAGCGGCTGGTGGCGAGGGAGTAGCCGAGATCGGTCAGGGCCGCGGGGTCCGCCGCGAGCGCGGGCTCGGCCCGCAGGTGGGCGGCGAGGCGGGCGGCCTGGGCGCGAAGGCCCTCGTCGCCGTGGCCGGAGACGAGCAGCGGGACCGGGCCGGTGGCGCCCTGGGGGACGCTCCCGTCAGCCTCCTGCGGCGTGGGCCCGTCCGCGTCCTGCGGGTGTGCCGGCTCGACGGGCGGTGCCTGCTCGATGACGGTGTGGGCGTTGGTGCCACTGACACCGAAGGAGGAGATGCCGGCGCGGCGCGGCTGGCCGGTCTCGGGCCACGGCACGGGCCGGGCGAGGAGTTCGACGGAGCCGGTGCTCCAGTCGACGGCGGTGGACGGCTGGTCGACGTGCAGGGATTCCGGCAGGACGCCGTTCTGCATGGCGAGGACCATCTTGATGATGCCCGCGACACCGGCGGCGGCCTGGGTGTGGCCGATGTTGGACTTGATCGAGCCCAGCCACAGCGGTCGCCCGTCGGGCCGGTTCTGGCCGTAGGTGGCCAGGATGGCCTGCGCTTCGATGGGGTCGCCGAGCGTCGTGCCGGTGCCGTGCGCCTCGACGGCGTCGACCTGGGCCGGGGTGAGTCCGGCGTTGGTGAGGGCCTGGCGGATGACGCGCTGCTGGGAGGGCCCGTTGGGGGCGGTCAGACCGTTGCTCGCGCCGTCCTGGTTGACGGCGGAGCCCCGGACTATGGCCAGGACGGGGTGGCCGTTGCGGCGGGCGTCGGAGAGCTTCTCGACGAGGAGCATGCCGACGCCCTCGCCCCAGCCGGTGCCGTCGGCACCGTCGGCGAACGGCTTGCACCGGCCGTCGGGGGCGAGTCCGCGCTGTCGGCTGAACTGCACGAACGCGCGCGGGCTGGACATGACCGTGACGCCGCCTGCAAGGGCCAGAGAGCACTCGCCGCCCCGCAGTGCCTGCACGGCGAGGTGCAGGGCGACGAGGGAGGAGGAGCAGGCCGTGTCGATGGTGACGGCGGGACCTTCGAGGCCGAAGGTGTAGGAGAGGCGACCGGAGACGACGCTGGCCGCGTTCCCGGTGAGGAGGTACTGCTCGACGCCCTGGGGGACGCCGTCGCGCAGCAGGTCGGGGTAGTCCTGACCGTTGGTGCCGATGAACACGCCGGCCTTGCTGCCGCGCAGCGTCGCCGGGTCGATCCCGGCGCGCTCGAAGGTCTCCCAGGACGTCTCCAGCAGCAGGCGCTGCTGCGGGTCCATGCCGAGGGTCTCGCGCGGGCTGATCCCGAAGAAGGCGGCGTCGAACTCGCCGACGCCGTCGAGGAATCCGCCTTCACGGGTGTACGACGTGCCCCGCCGCTCGGGGTCGGCGTCGTACAGGGACTCGATGTCCCAGCCGCGATCGGTGGGGAAATCGGTGATCGCGTCCCTGCTGCCGGCGACCAGCTCCCACAGGTCCTCCGGCGACTGGATGCCGCCGGGGAACCTGCAGGCCATGCCGACGATCGCGATGGGCTCCGGCTCCTGCGACTCGACCTCGCGCAGCCGCTGCCGCGTGTGATGCAGATCGGCAGTCACCCGCTTCAAGTAGCCGAGGATCTTTTCCTGATCCGACGCCTGACCCGCCATTGGAACCTCACCCATGTTCGTCACAAACCCTTGTGCTGCTACTGCCTGCTGTCCGCTGTGCTAGATCCCGAGCTCGTTCTCGATGAAGTCGAAGAGCTCGTCGGGCGTGGCTTCCTGGAGCTTCTCGGCCACGGCCCCATCGCTCGAATGGGCCTGCGGTTCACCCCACTTCGCCAGGAGGGCCTGGAGGCGCGAGGCGATGTCGGCGCGCGTTTCGCCGTCCGGATCGAGGACGGACAGCGCGGATTCGAGCTTTTCGAGCTCGGCGATGCCGGGTGCGGCTCCGGTGGAGCCGTCCTGGACGATTTCGGCTCGCAGGAAGTCCGCGAGGACCCCCGGCGTCGGGTGGTCGAAGACCAGCGTCGCCGGGAGCTTGAGTCCGGTGGCCGCGTTCAGGCGGTTGCGCAGTTCCAGCGCGATCAGGGAGTCGAAGCCGAGCTCCTTGAAGGCGCGGCCCGCGCCCACCTCGTCGGTGGTGGGATGGCCGAGCGCGGTCGCCGCGTGGGAGCGGACCAGTTCCAGGACGACGACGGCCTGTTCGGCCTGCGGCATCGCCGACAGCCGGCGGCGCAGCGCCTCGGCCGGGGAACCTTCCGCGCCCGTGTCCGTCGCGGCCGCCGCGCTCTGCGCGAGGCGCCGTACCTCGGGCAGGTCGCCGAGGAACGGGCTGGGCCGGACGGCCGTGTAGCCGGGGGTGAAGCGTTCCCACTGGATGTCGGCGACGGCGACGGCCGCTTCGGCGTGGTCCAGGGCTTGCTGGAGGGCCCGGATCGCGGCCCGCGGCGCCATGGCGGGCACGCCGCCGCGGTCGAGCCGCTCTCCGATGGCGCCGTCGGCGGCCAGACCGCTGTCGCCCCAGCGGCCCCAGGCCACGGAGGTCGCGGCCAGGCCGTCGGCGTGGCGCTGCTCGGCGAGGGCGTCGAGGTAGGAGTTGGCGGCCGCGTAGTTGCCCTGCCCGGCGTCACCGAGGGTGCCGGCGACTCCGGAGAACAGCACGAAGGCGGAGAGTCCGAGGTCGCGGGTCAGCTCGTGCAACGTGAGCGCCCCGTCCGCCTTGGGGGCGAGTACGGTCGCGAACCGCTCCGGGGTCAGCCCGTCGATGACGCCGTCGTCGAGGACACCGGCGGTGTGCACGACGGCGGTCAGCGGCCGGTCGGCGGGGATACCGGCGAGCAGCGCGGTGACGGCGTCCCGGTCGGCCATGTCGCAGGCCGCGAGCGTGACCTCGGCGCCGAGCGCGGTCAGTTCCTCGCGCAGTTCTGCCGCACCGAGGGCCTCGGAGCCGCGGCGGCTGGTCAGGACCAGGTGCTCGGCGCCGTTCTCCGCCAGCCAGCGGGCGACATGCGCGCCCAGGGCGCCGGTGCCGCCGGTGACGAGGGTCGTTCCCGCCGGCTTCCAAGCGGGCGGGGTGGGGGCGTCGGCGAGCGGGGCGTGGGCCAGGCGTCGGCCGTACAGCCCGGAGGCACGTACCGCGACCTGGTCCTCGACGCCGGCGCCGGCAAGCACCCCGGCGAGCCGGGCGAGGGCCCGGTCGTCGGCCTGTCCGGGCAGGTCGACGAGGCCGCCCCAGCGCTCGGGGAACTCCAGCGCGACGGTCCGTCCGAAGCCCCACACGAGGGCCTGCCCCGGGTCCTGGAGCCGCTCGGACCGGGTTACGGAGACGGCGCCCCGGGTGAGGCACCACAGGGGCGCGCTCACGGCGGCGTCACCGAGGGCCTGGACGAGGGCGGCGGTGGCCAGGAGCCCGGTGTGCGCGCGCAGCGGTGCGGTGCCGTCCCCGGCGAGGGCGAGGAGCGAGAGGACCCCGGCGGGGTCCTGCGTCTCGTCGAGGGCGGCCTTCAGGGCCTCGCGGTCGGTGGCATCGGCGGCGACGGTGAGGGTACGGACCTGCGCGCCGCGGTCGGCGAGGGTACGCAGCACAGCGGCTGCGGTGTCCCCGG
>NZ_JBWKDV010000031.1:0-13778 GCF_056435825.1 Streptomyces sp. NPDC043876
CCCGCGGAGCGGGTACCTGAGCGCTGCGCGCTCAGGACTGAACGGCCTCGCTGCGCTCGGCCGGGGGCCCTTCGGGCCCGGGCTCTGCGCTTCGCTCCGGGCCATGGCCGGCCCTTCGGGCCGGGGTCCTGCGCTTCGCTTCGGACTGCTCTGGTTCCGCTGCGCTCCACCAGAGCGGGCCGGCTTCGCCGGCCTGGCGGCTCTCCTCGCTTCGCTCGGGAGATGACCCCGTTTCACGGGGTCCGGTCCTTCGGCCCGTTGGGTGGGTCCGCTGCGCTCCCCCACCCTGGCCTTCCGGCTCCGCCTTCAGGCAAAGGCCCGCTCCGCGGGCCCAGCTGGCAGCAGTAGGCGGCCTGGTTGGACTGTCGGCTGTGCGAGGAGAGGGCAATGAGGTCTGGGCCCGGGCTGACTCCGCTCACGCTGGGTCAGCCCAGCGGGTTCAGACCCCTCGGACGTCGGCGGCCTGCGGCCCACGCTGCCCCTGGGCGACCTCGAACTCGACCCGTTGGTTTTCCTCCAGGTTCCTGAAGCCCGTACCCACGATCGCGCTGAAATGGACGAAGACATCAGGGCCCCCACCATCAGGCGAGATGAACCCGAAGCCCTTCTCGCCGTTGAACCACTTCACGGTGCCCTGAGCCATACCCACCCCTAAAAGATGCCCTCAGAACGCATGGACCACGCCCGGTTGCACGCCATCCTCCCCAGACGCCAAAGGATAAAAACATGATCGTCAAGCCCCTGCACAGGATCCGTCAGAACAGTCATCCAACCCAGAATGCTTCAATCTTAACTAGAGTTAGACTCTGGAAAAATCATCCCATGCAGGGTCTACGTCGCGAGAGCCGGTGTCACGGATCAGTGAAACTGCGCAGCACTCAACCAACCTGCGCACTCGCCAGCCTGCTGGTGGCGGACGGCAGCCTCCTTGGCAGTGCTCCTCCGAGTCCGGTCCTGCCGGGTCGGATCGATCTATTGGGGCGGTGATCCGCTCGTCAAACGCCCCGATCCCCTTCAGTAGCAGGGCACCGAGCAGGGGATCTACCCGCGGCCCTGGAATTGAGTCAGCGTGTCAGGCACGGGGAAGCCCGGGGAGCACCGTCCCGGTGTAGGCGGCGAGCACGCTGCCCAGAGCTCCGCTTACGACAGGGGAGTTGAGAATGCCGAGGACGGAGCTTCCCCAGCGCTGGAGCCTGCCGGGGTCAGGAGATCCGCCTGCGGCTTCGTCCTCAAGGCGTGTGGCGAGCTGGGTGAACTCGATCGCGTCGTCCTCCGGCAGGTCCAGGACCGGCGCGGCTTGGCGCAGGGCGCGGGCGAGCATGACGACCGCGGCGGGGTCGATCCCGTCCTTATTGGTCGTGGCGTTCATAGTGAAGTCGCGACTGTTCGCCGCGATGTTGCCGGTGTTCTCACCGATATGGAAAGTGATGTTGTCGCCGGGGCGCTGCTGGTTGGTGTGGTCTTGCACGCTTCCTCCTGCCAGGGTGCAGGTGACGCCCTGGGGTGTGATGGCGACCGTGGCGGGGTCGGTTTCGATGTGTTCGATGAGGTTGTGCTCTGCCAGGTGGGCAAGAGCTTGGTGCAGTTCGGTTCCGGAGATTTCGGCTCCGACAAAGTACGACCCGGGCGTGGCGAGGAACAGAGCCGGTACAACGGGGGTCTGGTCTCCGGCGGTGTCATACAGCCAACGCAGGAACGAGTCGATCGTGTGGCGCAGGCGAGCGGCACGGTCCTTCTGCAGGTCTTTCAGCTGGCGTACGGCGATGCGGCCCTCGTCGGTGAGGTACACGTCGGGGGTGTCCGCGAGACTGCGCGAGATGTTGACCAGGCCTTGCTGCTCCAGCTGGAGCGCGAGGACCTTGGGGTCCTCGTCTTCCAGCTGGAGTTCTTCTACGAACCGGGTGACATCGACGATTGCCCCTGGGTGCTGCTGGGCGAGGGTGTCCAGCCACATCAGGAGTTGAGCGAGGTAAGCGCTGCTCACGATCGCTTCGCCGCCAGGGATGGCTCCGGCAACGGTCGGGGCTGCGAACGCGACCGGCACGCGAGAGGGGTTCTGCCGGGCAGCCCGCTCCAGGCTCCTGTTCATGCCCTTGACCAAGCCCTTCGCCCATTTGTCGAGCTCGCGCTGATTGAATCCGTTCCCGGCCACGGTGCCCTCCCAGCTCAGATGCCTCAACGCAAGGGTACGGAGGGGCACCGACAGTGAGCCCCCGATTTGCGGACAGCAACGGGGCCCGGTTGGGCGTGACACGGCGGTTTCATCCGTATCTACCGCATGGCGGCGTCTCTTGCGACGGACATGGAAATCACGTCACACGCCCCAGGCAATCGCGCGAAAGACCTGAACCGATGGCTGTCCACGGTGGTGCGAGGCAGGCACAACAGAGGCGGCAGGGTGACTTGCCTGAAGGCCGCTGGTTCAGTGGAGGGAGCGAGGGGGTTGTCGGAGAGACTCGCGGGCAGCCAATGGGCATGATCGCCTGGACAGCCCATGCCTGACTCTGACCGATCGCCAGCAGAGATCTGCCGCGTGGGTCCGCTGAGTGGAGAGACGACCTGGTCCTTGATGTGCCGGCTCGCAGCCCGCTACGGCCAGGCCCCCCGCTGCCTCCTGCGGAGGTGCCGCTCATGCCTGCGGTTGCCGCGAAGGCGCCGTCCTCGCCAGCGAGGCGTCCCCGATCGCCGCCGGAGTGCCGCCCGCGCTGGGCGAGTCGGACCGCTGTGTCCCGGCGCAGCAGAGCCGCCCCTGGCCCTGTCCGGGAGATCAACAGATGACCGATATGCCTGGCGTGTGGCGCCGGACGGATCAGTCGGGTGGGGCCTGGACAGTGGGAGGCGAGGTCTTCGAGCTGCTTGGCGAGGTGGGCGCTGGGGTGGGAATGTGGCCAATTTCCTTGTGGTGGCCGACGTTGAGCTGGTCGACGGTGCCCTTGAGTGCTTCGTCGGAGACGGAGAGGTCGTCGGCGGCGGTGCGTGCCTCGTAGCGGATTGTGATTCCGGCGCCGAGTGCGCTGGCGAGAGGGCCGGACCGGCCGACGACGCCCGCTCGCTGGCCCCTCTTCGGGCACGAAGCCCCCGCGTGCCCGAGGGCGTCGGTGCGCTGTGCGGCCGGGCGAAGGAGCTGACCGGGAGGGGTAGAGGGCGCCGACTGCCAGCGCCCGCCTACTCCGGCCCGCTACTCGTGGGACGACGCACCCTGCCCATCGACAAGACCGGACTCGCCGAGGTAGGCGTCGGACTGAGTGAGTCCGACGCCGGTGCTGCTGGATTCAACCCGGCGCCCGCAGCCCGAACAGCGTTGCTTACCCCGCGCGCGAGTTTGCACAGGATGAGGGGTTGGAAAACGATCTGCTATCGGGGCAGAAGACCCGAGACCATCGCCAGGGATGCGAGCAGGGATAGGTGGGCGACGGCGAGGAGCACCCACTCCACGGGGCCGATCCGCCACTGGCTACGGACCGTCAACCGCCATTCGTACCCTGCGAATCCCAGGGCGAGTACGAAAAGGGGTGCCCAGAGGGCCGCCCACCAGGACCAGACGTCGGTGAGGCGGAGCACCGCGGCCAGCGCACCGAACAGCGCCGCGGTAAGGAACCATCCTGGCTTCTCACCCTTGGTTGTCTGCGATGAGGCTGACGATGTATTCAACGCACGTCCTCTCGGATTTGCTGTGGACACGGCGAGAGGGGGTGTGCCGCAACCGTGGCTGCGGCACACCCCCTCTGGTCAGTCAGTGATCAGTTCGGACGTCACTGGAACAGCTCCCAGATGCCGTACAGGTTGGCGCCCACGTTGGCGGCCTGCAGGGGGGCTTTCCAGTACCAGGCCAGGTTGTTGTACCAGTTGGCGAAGGTGACGAACGGCCCGGCGACGGCCTTGGCGAAGCCCGGCACCTTCTTGAGCAGCTTGATGAGCCCGTCGAATTTGCCGGCGGCGGCCGCCTCGCCGTTGGCGATCGACTGCAGCTCGGCACGCTCGGCCGCGGTGTACTCGATGGGCGAGTTCAGGAGGCCGGTGGCCAGCGACTGGATGGCCTGGCGCTGCTCCGTGGTCGTTGCGGTGATGGATGGTGTGGCAGGCGCGGTCGTGGCTGCCTGGGCGGTGGTGCCGCCGATCCCCAGAGCGAGTGCCGCGAGAACTGCGACGCCCCCGATGCGTATCGTGTTGCGGTTCACGTATTCTTCCTTTGTGTGATGCACAAAGGGGTGCGGATTCAGGTGTCTGTTCGTGGAGCCGTCGGCTTGGACACTTTCGGCCCATGAACCGTGCCTGGCTCCGCCCCCCGTGCGAATGGCCTTGTAGACGCCTCCGGTTGACTGGTCAGGCCAACCCGTTGCGTCGCTCATGAACGTAACGCACCGGTCTGATCTTGCCCAAAGCTTTAGGTTCATGAGGCAGATCACAGGATATCTTTCAGCCAAGATATCGACCTGCGGGAATTCCTTCACCGCCTGGCGCACCATCGTTCACCAGCCGTTTCCTTCGAGGCGGAGAGAATACGGTTGGCCCTTCGCTGCGAGATAAGGCCTGAAACGCCAGCTGCCTTCCCCCACTCAAATCCAGCACCATATTTCAGCCGGATGAGTTTTGGCCACCCCGTGCGGGCGGCCTTACACGACATGGGAGCACCAGCTGCGCCCGGTTCTCGTCCCCGGCCGCCACCTGGTGGTGGAGCCCGGCGAGAGCGCCAAGAGCCTAAGAGGTCGTCTCGATTGGTGGATCGAAGTCCGGGTGACCCGGTGGACTGCGCCTCTGGGCACTGGTGCGACGATGCGGAGATGCGCGACCACAATGAACTGATCAACGTCGATGACCCTGCATGACCGCTCCTTCTTCAGGAGCTGTGCGGCACCGACGTACCAGTTGAAGTGCTGTCAGGCGATCCCGTGGCAGGCCGAGCCTCCCTGCTGCAACTACAGGTCTCCGCCCGGTCGAATTTGGGCGGCATCGTACTGAACTGTGGCGGTCTGCTCGTGGACGGTGGATGGCTTCGGATCTTTGGAAGCCCGAGTGACGCCGGACTGCCTGGCCTGGCCGAGGTCAACGCGATGCCTTCGACATTCGATCCCTCATGGCGGCCTGGTGCTGGTCTCGTGGTTGCGCACGATGTGCTGGGCGGGGTCTTTGCCCTCAACGGGGGTAACCCCCGTGAGGCCGGTCGGCCCGGCGAGCCAGGCGAGATCATCTACTTCGCCCCTGATGCGCTCGGCTGGGAGGCCCTGGGCGCTGGCCACTCGGCGTGGCTGTCTTGGATCTTCTCCGGAGGGCTCCAGGAGTTCTATGAAGGCCTGCGGTGGGACGGCTGGCGCAGTGAGGTCTCAGTGCTGGACGGTCGGCAGGGACTGTCGTTCTTCCCGCCGTTGTGGTCGCCTGAAGCCCGCCAGGATCTGTTGGCGACAAGCCGTCGCGCGGTGCCGATGGCGGAACTCCTTGGTGTGAGCCGCGACTCGTGCCTTCAGTTCGATGGCGCCGACCCGGGCTTCCTCGGAGTCGGATGAACCGGCTCACCCATCCAGTCGCCGGTAGCAGATGAGGGTGGCGGCGATGCCGGCGAACGCGAGGAAGTGTTCGGCCTTGCGCTCGTAGCGGCGGTGCAGACGGCGGCATCCAGCGAGCCAGGCCACGGTTCGTTCCACTGTCCAACGGTGGCGGCCCAGGCGCTGAGAGGATTCGAGCTGCTCGAGCTGCCAGGTCTCTCAGCCGTAGATCACCGAGGCGGCGAGGTCGATGGCGGAGTCCGGCTCGTCGGTGCCCACCGTCACCGTCATGCCGGTCGGCGGCTGTCCCCAGCGCGTGCTGTCTCGGTAGACCAGCGCGGTACGGTCACCGGTCACCGGTCACCACACCGATGGTGCCGTATCCCTGCGCGCGGACGCGGTCGACGACGAGGAGCGGCGGTTCATAGGCCGCGTCGGTGATCACGACGTCGGCGATGCCGTGCTCGCCGCGCGTGGCGGAGGGCGGCATATAGGCGAGGTGGTGCAGGTACAGGTGCTGCTCGGCCTCCCAGCCGGGGTAGCCCAGGGAGTACCGCGTCGCAGTCACCCGGAGTACCCGGTCAGGGCCGAGCCCGACCTGGGCGTCGACCTGGCACAGCGGGACTCGGTCGGGGCTCGGCAGGCGGGCGAACGCCTCGCCCTTCCCCCAGGAGCCGAACGTATCGGAGTCCACCGAAGGCGGTGGGCGGTTCACCCGTGTGGGTACGTACGGTGTGTGACGACTACTGCCGCTGACCGGGCCCGCGAGGTCGAGAAGATGCTGGTCCGCAGGGAGTGGCAGCCCACCAAGGACGAGCGGCAGCTCGGTATCGAGGCCTTGGACGGACTGCGCCGTCTCCGTCACCTCGAAGAGATGCCGGTGTCTCCCAGCACTACCGCGGAGTCCCTCAGCCTGGAGATGGTCATGGTCTCCCGCATCGAGGAAGAGATCCTCCCTGTCTGGCGGCCGTGGCTGGACAACACCTCCCCGATGCTGGTCCTCATCGACGTCTACCTCGCGTACGCCCGCGACCTGCAGCCGTACGTGACCGCCCTGCGCCCGCTCATGAAGCCTGGCGGCGAGCACCTGACGGAGACCGGCATCCTCGGCTACGACGGGGACCGCGACATGCGCGAGACGTGGGTGCGGCTCGGCATGCACCGGAGCGTCATTGTCGCGGCCGTCACCGGCGATATCGATTACTGACCGAGGGACAAAGACAGGACGATCAGCCAGACCTGCAGGGAGAACGGGACCGTACCTGTCGCTGCTGGTCAACGACCTCGGCTACGGCGACGGCTCACGTTCATCGAATCGCGTCCACGCAGCGAGTGCCCGGTCTGTCTGTGGGCCGTAGTACCGCAGATGGAGGAGCTGCTTTCCTCCCAGGTGCCCGCCGGTGATTTGAGGATTGCCCGCGCACGACTCAAGAAGCCGATCCAAATGGTCTTCCGTCAGGAACGGCGCCAGGGCATTCACCATCCGGAGCACATTGCCCCCTTCCGGGAACGAACCTGCATCCGCGGCCAGGCGAATCAGCTCCGGAATCAGCCGGCTGTCGGGCTCGTCGCCGAAGTAGTACGCCAGTGGGCGCGGAAGCCGCCTGGAGCTGAGTTCGGTGACGCTTCCCAGCCGTTTGAGCAGCATCTGGTCAATTGGTGCCTGCGGGAGCGGCCCGTGGAACAGCAGATGGACGGAGAAGAGCTCCCTTGCTGGGATCTGTTCCATCAGTGTCTCGATCCGGCCCTGGGTTCCCCCGTGCAGCAGGTCCCATGTGCCCGGGACGTAGCAGAGCCCGGTTATGAGAGCCACCAGGCCGTGTTCGTTCAGTTGGTTCTGGTGCCGGTCCAGGACGCTGCGGAGTTGTTCCTCGAACTCGGCGGGGGCGATCTTCCGCAGCTCTCGCGCGGTCCGCGTCCGCCTCCAGCGGTCATTCAGGGTGAGTTCGATTTTGAGAGTGTCCTTACAGACCACCTTGATCAGGTTCGCGCGCAGTGCCCGTGTCCCGTGGTCCATGTAGCTTGCGCGCAGGTGCTCGGCCAGGCGTTCATCGTCCCGGGGCCAGGAGTCGGACGCGACTTCGCGGCCAAAGCGCTCCAGGGCTCTGCGTCCGGTGACTGGCGGGTGGGACAGGAGAGCGTCGACTGCAACAGCCAGGTGTGCACGTACGAGCTCAGCGGTGGGGTTGAACAGTTCCTCGCCGGCCGCGACGAATGCGGGATGGGCGCAAAGGTGACGGTCGAGGTAGATGCGCTCCAGCTCATCGTGTTCCCGCTTTTCGATCAGCTGTAGCTGCGTGTGCGCCCTGCCCACCAGCTTGCGCTCGAAGTCCTGCAGGGCGGCGATGTTGTTGTGGGCGATGGCCTTGTCGAGGTCGTCGCGCAGGCTGATGGCCTCGGACTCCCCTTCGTCGGCCATGATGCGGATCTTCTCGATGACGTCGGCGGCCACGGCGATCCACGTCGCGATCAGTGCCGAGCGGTAGGCCGACGCTCCGTACGCGGCGATCGCTTCCTCGACGTACCGCCGCGAGGTTGCTGACCTCACCTGGTTCTTCACGTCTTCTAGAGCGCGCACTGCTTGGCCCCCTGTCTGTCGCTGTGATAGCAGCGTAGGCCCCTCCCAGCCCCAAATCTCAAGCGATTCGCCATGCACATCCGCTGGCACCGGTGTCTTACTCACCTGATCGGCGACCACCCCTGCCGTCCGGACTCAGCGGCATGACGTCCGACAGCTGCCTGTTTCCCGGGTGGCCGTGACGCGCCACTCTCGGCCAAGAGGGACGGGGCGCGAATTGAGCGCCCGGCGACGGCCGCGCGCTCGTCGCACGCCCTCCCGCATGCAGGACCCAGGGGCCTAGGGTGCCAAGTCGTGGCACCGTCCGAGTGGTATATGCAGCCGCCCATCTGTCCCTCCCGGGGACGCCCGCCGGGCTACCTGCCGTGCTTCGGAGGGCACACCCCAAGGGAGGGGCACCTTGCGCCGGCTCTCGCGCGAGAGGACCTCCGCACGGGGATGTGCCACCTTTGGAGTGCGGAGGGCGGGGCGGACACCGCAGGGTGCGGAGCAAGTGCTCCCCGCCGACGCGGGGGTGGTCCGATCCAAGACGAGTCGGAGGTCATCCGATGGTTGTCTTCCCCGCTGACGCGGGGGTGATCCGCGGGCTGACGCAATCGAGCAGTGGCGCGGCGCGTCTTCCCGCCGATGCGGGGGTGATGTGCTCCCCGCCACGGGGGTTATCCGTCGCTGGACGGCGTCGCGAAGAAAATCGCCGATGCTCCCTGCCACCGCGGGGGTGATCCATCCTGGAAGTACGTGCCCCCCGAGCGTGGTCTCCGCCGCCGCGGAGGGATTCCGCGTTCGAGTTCGTGATTCGCCCCAGTGGCGCGTGCTCCCCACTGCCGGTACCGGGGCTCGCGGAGGCGCTCCAGGGGTTCCCGCCCGTGCCGTCGCGGTGGATCGACCCCGCGAACGCTCCGGCCTGGCTGGTTCCGGAGGATTTCGGGGCGGTGGGTCGATCGTGATCACTCCGCTGCCCCGGCACGGCGTTCCCGCTGGCGCCGTGGGGGTGAACCTTCGTCAATGACGAGGATCCGTCAGGGCAGTGCGTGCTTCCCGCCTACGCGAGGGTGATCCCCCCTTCCGCATAGAGGCCGGCTGTCGCAGAGGGTCGCGGGGCTCCCCGCCGACGCGCGGGTGAGAACCGATGGGCCTGGCACCGAGCACCGCCCCCCGTGCTCGCGCCGCCGCACGGCACCGTACGAACAGGCTGCAAACTGTCGGATCAAGAGCCTCACGGCATCGTCGCGGTCTGCGACGACCTGGACCCCAGCCGCGCCGAGGGCACCGAACTCGACTACTACCAGGGCGTCATCACCTCCGCTCCCCCGGCTTTGCCCGAGGGAGTGACCACGCTGGCCGTCCCGGCCGGCACCTGGGCGGTCTTCTCCGCCTCCGGACCGGCGCCGCAGGCCATCCAGGAGCTGTGGCGGGACGTCTTCACCGAGTGGTTCCCGTCGAACCCGTACCGGAGTCATACCGGCCCTGAGCTACTGCGCATCCGAATGTCGGGGGACAATCCCGGCGCCAGCGCCGACGCCGAGCTGTGGCTTCCCGTTGAGCCGGAGCACGGATGACACGGCGGCGCGGATGACGCCAGCAGCTAAGCCGTGGCCCGGCGCCTTCTTTGTTGACGCGGCGGTGAGGGAGCCACATCGTCTGGGGATGGTATCTGTAGGCGCGAAGCGCACCCGCGCACAGACTTGGGCGGAGCTCCTGGAGGTGAATCGTCCTCGGTCGGCTGAGGGCGAGCAGTCCTCGTCGTCCCTGTGGTCATTGCTTCAGGCAGCCAGTCGTGAGCCGTTGCTGAGCGGGATGTATCCGTGGATGTCCATGGGCCAGCTCAGTGTGTCGACGTCGGACAGCTGGGAGAAGTGGCGCCATGAGCCGCTGCCGGCGATGTTCGCCCGTCCGGATGTGTATGTGGTGGTGAGCCGCTGGGAGTGGGGAGACCGGGTGGACTTCGAGACGGCCGACCCGGCCGTGGCGGTGGCGTTCGCGGCCCGTTTGATCCGTGACCAGCGGGTAGCTCAGGCTCGGGAGCCGCATGCATGGGTGGCTGAGGTGGACGCGGTGCTGCGTGGTGCGGGTTGGTATCCCGGGCGCAGCATTGCCACGACAGTGTGGCGAGAGCGGCTGGAAGCGGATGGCTTCCGCATCCACGCCGCTGCCGACGACTTCTTGCGCGAGTTCGGCGGGCTGACGGTTGCCGCCGGTGGGCCTGGGATCACCCGCGCGGGAGGCGTTCGAACTCGACCCGCTGCTCGCGCTGGGTGAGGACGATCGCTTCGGCGAGTGGGGCGAGGAGATCGGCCGCTGCCTCTTCCCGCTGGGCGAGCTTGACCACGGGCACGCGTTCCTCGGACTGGACGAACAGGGCGAGCTGTACGTCGTGAGCAGCTGGCTGGCCGGCTTCGGGCGCATGCCCGAAGCCATGGAGAACCTGATCCTCGGGGTGATGCCGGTGCGCCCGGCCGCTCAGGGTTGGGGAGGAAGAACGAGACGTATCGGCAGGTGGCCGAGGTCGACTGAGACGCGTGACCAGAGAGCCATGGCGACTGCGACCGGCTCACCACCCGCGAGACAGGTCCATCAGGAGCCGGACGCAACGCATCGGTGTGGCGCTTCGCCTTCCGGAGCGGACGACATGCCTCAGCGAGCAGATGGAAGACCTGAGACCAGCGGAGACCAAACTGTGGGCGTGCTGGAACTGAGCTGAACCCGCGTTTCTGCCGCACGGGCACATCACGCACGACGGTCTCGCTGCCGTTGGACATCCCGCTGATGGCACGACCAGCAGCACTGTGAGCAAGGGGAGCAGCCCTGGCCGCGGCCTCGCAGGTGCCGTCCGCCGGTGCGGAGGGCCCGGGCAGCCGGACCGCGCAGAGCGGTCTCGCCGCCCGCGCCCACTTGGCCGCGGCGAGGGGCTCGCGCGCCGAGGGAGAGTAATCCCCGCCCCGACTGCCGCGGCGGGGGCGGGTGAGGGCGGCGTCCATGTACCGGGACTTGAACAGTACGAGCGCGTTGAGAACCAGGCCGAGGGCGCCAACCCGCGAACTACACCTGCGTGGGCCCCAGACTTCCGCACGCGCACTCTGCGCCGGTGCCTGGACGGCACCACCGCCGCCGCGCTGGAGAGCCAGCCCGGGCGGAAGGGGTGAAGCACACCGGCTGACCTGGTCACCACGACTGCCGAGAACGCTGGAGTTCGCAAGACCGCGACCGGTGACCTCCCCGCCCCTCCTACGGCAGTCGCGAAGCTGCGGCCCCGGGCCGCACGAATCCTGCCTGACGAGTGAGCCCTGCCTACACCCCGAACGGTGCGACCGCTGGCACAAAAGGACGTGCGCCCGCCCGCCCCTAGGAGTACCGGGCCCCGGTGTGCGACCTTGTCACCGCGCGGGGTGATCCGTCGCGCAGCAGATGACCCGTACGTCAAAGAACGTGATCCCCGTCGGCCCGGGGCAAGCCGATCCGTGTCATGGCTGACCTCTGTCCGGGGATCTTGACCGTTTGCCAGATGAGTTTGACCAGTCAGGCAGCCCCGCCTTTCCTCGCTAAGCTCAGTTCCCATGACCGGCACCGATAGCGCCCGCAGGCACCGCTTCCTCGTACTGCACGACTACGGAATGGGTGGCTCGTGGTGGTGGGTCCATGCGCGGTCTGCGCAGGAAGTCCTCGAATCCTTCGCCTGGGTCGAGGTCGTCACCGACCCGGAGGTGGTGGCACGGTTCGAAGGGGACGAGCTTGAAGAAGTCGACATCGACGCTCCCCTGATACTGCCTGGACTCGACAGCCTGCGCGCCGAGCGCGACGCGCAGCGCGGACGTGAGGGTTTCGGTGCGCTCGCGGGCCGAGACATCGTTTACTTGCGGCGGCCGTGGGACGAGGAGGATGACGAGCCGGTCGTCTACTTGATGGAAATCGGGCCTGACGGGCGCCGAGTTCGGCAGGTGGAGCTTGCCGAGGATGGAACTGCCCTGCGCAGTGGCCCTGACGACTGGCCGTTCAACCCGCCCGTCGTTGACCTCTTCGATCCCGCGCTGGCGGGCCAGGAGATCAGCCGGCGCGAGTTCGAGGACCAGTGGGCAGACGCCCACCGGTTGAACCTCGGCGTGTAGCCCGGCCGCCGGCCAAATCCATCTGGCAAACGGCCAAGATCACCTGTCAGAGGACAGTGGCCTGGGCGGGAGGTAGCGGTCGCCGTCTTCCTTGACGGCGGTGACCAAGGCGGCGGCCAGGGCCAGCGGAGCAGCTGCGGGGTCATTCCGGTGTGGGTCATCACCGTCGGCGCTATCGAGGAGTACCGGACGACTGCCGGGTGATGTGCGGCCCCGTCGACTACCGCGGCGCACACTTTGCTTCCGCGGCGCTGAACGTCGTGGCCGTCCGCGCCGGCGGTTCCGTTCCCTGCCTCTGGACCATGCCCACCACCACGTAGTCGACCCGGTGCTCGATCGTATCCGCCATACCTTCTCCTTCGTCCCGGCAGGCCACCGCCCGCCCGGCCCATATGCCTGCTGGGAAGCCGGAGCGAGAGATGTGGCTACTTCTCACGAGATTGGGGCGGTGGGACCCGTGCGACGTACGCGTGGAGTCAGCCGTCCGGAGTCTCCAGAGCCGACCACCTGTACATCAAGCTCGGCCTGCTGAATTGGCTGGAGGAGCAGGACATCGCAGCCGCCGCTGCCATCACCCGGGAGGCGGGCGGCACGATCGGCGGCGAAGTCCTCTTCACCCGCCGGACGCGCCGGGCCGCGGTCTTCCTGCCGACACATGCACGAGGCATGCTGTCGACATCTTTCTTCCGGAACGGCGGGGGCCATGGAAAGTTCTGAAAGTCTGGCGTTAGCGGTCGTACAGGTGATGACGGCGGCCGCAAATGGGGCGGGAACAGCAGTGGGACAGGCTGTGGGCGAGCTGGTGCGGACACGGCTCGCCGGAACAGCATCGGGTCGAACAGCGTTGAACGGGCTGGATCAGAACCCGCAGGACACAGCTGTAGCAGACGCTCTGCGCAGCACCCTCCAGGACGAAATCGCCGCCGACCCCGAGTTCACCGGACAGCTGAGGAACGCTTTCGGCCCCCCTATGCCGAGCCACCCGCCGCACTATCCGAGCGGCAGCATCGTCGTCGCGACCAGCAAACTGCGCGGCAGCCAACTGTCACTGGGCCCGCTGACGATCAGCAACGTAAAAAATTCCAAGGGCTCATGGTTCGCAATCGCCATCCTGGCCCTGCTTACCCTCGTCCTTGCACTGTATGGCGGTGTGCAGCTGGTCACCAGGGATGATTCGCCGGGCTCGGGCGACGCGCCGGCAGCCAAACATGTGGTGCTGCGTGAGAGGGCTCAAGTCCTGCCCGTGCTCCCGGGGCTCGGAAGTCTGCCCACCGGATGGAGCGTGAAGGACGGTTTCCCGGGGACGATGCAGTGCCCGCCGGAAAGCGCCGGTTGCGAGGGCACAACAATCAGCGCGGTGGCAGAGTACAAGCCCTCTTACCAGGTCGATCAGGTCCGGATCGAACTCCGTTCCTACCCCACTGCTGACGCAGCGTCTGCGGGGTTCAAGGCACTGAAGCAGGAACAGGTAAACCGAGGCTCCGGCCTGGAACCACTCTCCTTGCCAGGCGTGGGCGGCGATTGTCGGCGGCGGGTGAATCGTGACCCACCCTGGCCGGTTGAAGATTGACCCCCGGTCCGTCAGTTGATGTTGTTCATTCCCCGGTATTGGCGGGT
>NZ_JBWKDV010000032.1:0-13633 GCF_056435825.1 Streptomyces sp. NPDC043876
CCGATCCCCATGCCGACGCCGGCCACCGCCCTGAGGGCGTTCCGGCGCCGACGGCACCACGCGTTCGAACAACTCCCACAAGCCGTCCGGCACCACCCGCTGCACAAGCCCAGTCGTCACCACACCAGACTGCCGCAAGATCACACCAAACGAAATGGCGTCTTAGGGGGCCGGAGCGAACCAAGCCTGCGGCTCGCCCTTCTCCACGAACCCGATGATTTCCCTCATCCGCTCGGTCATCGGCGGCAGGGAGCCCAGCGGGAACCAGCCGACCTCGTAGGACTCATCATCACCCACCCGCGGCACCTGACCCGCCTCGGCCGGGGAGCAGGCGAACACGACCTCGAAGTACTGCGCCACGTGACCGTTGCTGTGCCGCACCTGCGGGGAAGACGTCACCGCCACCAGGCGCTCCACCACCACCCGCACCCCGGTCTCTTCCGCCACTTCCCGCACCACCGCGACCGCCGGCGCTTCGCCAGGCTCCAGAATTCCGCTCAACGGCGTCCACAGCCCCGCGGCAGACCGACGCTGCAGCAGCACCTGCTGGTCCGCATCGACGACAACCCCGACGACCCCGGGCAGCCACAACGGGAAATCCGGACCGACGGCATCCCGCAGATCTGACACAAAATCAGGAATCATGAGCCCACCCTAGGGCCGGACGAGGACCGGCCGCGGGCATTCAGTGCCTCTCCCCAGGCTGGCGGTGCGGGCGGCTGACCTCGCGGAGCCGGACCTTGACAAGATGCCCGGGCAGTACACGGAGTGGCCCTCCCGAAGACCCTCGCTCAGCCGCGCTGTGACCACTCCGGCCAGCACGGAGCGCGGCGCAGGTGCGCTGTCCCGCTGTCGGTCACTGGTAGAAGTCCCAGCGGCCAAAGCGGGCCAGCAGGCGGCGCGTCGCGGACTCGTCCAGCCCGAACGCCGCGGCGGCCTGCTCGGGTGTCAGGTCCGTCCGGGTGCCGTGAGCGGCCCAGTAGCCCACCCGTTCCGCCGTGACCTCAAGGCGGCGTGCGGCGCGGACCGCGGCGACCGGGGAGGTCTTCGTCAGCTTGTCGATCTCCTCTTCCAGCCGCGCGAGCAGCGTGGTGACCGCCTCGGGCAGGGGGATCGCCGACGCCTCGACCTGGGAGGTGTGCCCGTCCCAGTCCCGCAGGCAGGCGTCCGCCTGGCCGGCGCCGGCCTCCGCCAGGTCTTTGCGGCCGATGCTCTCCCAGTCCAGCCGGTGTTCCGGGCCCGTCCAGCCGCAGGAGCACACCGCGCGCAGCGCGGCTGCGCGCGGTACCCGCGGGGAGCGGCCGTCGTAGACGTTCCACTGCGACACCGTGGAGCCACCCGCGCCGGAGCCCGCATCGAAGTACACGGGACCGGGCACCGTGCCGTCTTCCTGGAGGACACCCACCGCGCCTTGGTGGGACCGGCCGAACTCGTCCGTCGTCCACGTCTCCCGCTCACCTTCGCCCATGACAGCCCTCCTACAG
This sequence comes from Streptomyces sp. NPDC043876, assembly GCF_056435825.1. Classification (NCBI taxonomy): domain Bacteria; kingdom Bacillati; phylum Actinomycetota; class Actinomycetes; order Kitasatosporales; family Streptomycetaceae; genus Streptomyces; species Streptomyces sp. NPDC043876. Next base: position 1,485 of record NZ_JBWKDV010000032.1, read on the forward strand.
TGCTCGGTCCCGGGGCGCCCGGCGCGTGCGCCGGCTATGACGATGCCGCAGCCGGAGCTGACAGCGCGGCACAATCCCCGAACGAGTAGACGAGCAGCGTCGCGCCCCGCCCCCGGGCCCCGCTCGCGGTGTTGGCGGGGGACCTTCCTCCGGCGCTTTCGGGAGTGAAGGGCGCTCGATGGCCTCGGCAGCTGGGCGTGGGTCGCGGTGATTGCCACGGTGGTGACGCGTCCTGGGCCGGCGGGCTGCTGCACGGATCGTTCGTCCGGTCCGCCTCCGCCCGAGGGTGAGATCCCTGGTGCGGGCCGGTGAATGGCGGTCACCGGTGAGCTGGTGGGTGAGCGGTGAGACGGACCGTGATCAATCCGGGACGGTAACCGGGTGGCTGCGGTGACATCTGTGGTGAGGTGGCGGCCGTTTGCTGGGGGAGGAGATACGCCACTGCTGTACCGGCGTATCTCGCTGGATCGTTGCACTACCGGCACGGTGAGCGTGGCAGTACTGCAACGGTCCACTACCCTGCTCACTGCAAGCGGACGACGAGGGGCCCCTGCACATGCCAGATGACGCCGTAGTTCCGATCCCGACACCACGGCCCAGGCGCCGCCGTCCCCTGCCACCCACAACACCCGCGCCCCGGGCTCCGCGCGGGGAGCGGGTCGAGCTGCCTCCGGGGCATGCCGCGCACGTCTACCCCCTGGCCACGGCGAAGGGCTTCATCGGTGATGCCTTCAGCATGGACAGCGTGGCCTTCATGCTCTGGGCCGCACGCCGCTACTCCGACCCGGAACACCGCTTCGTGGGCATCGTCCTGCTGGCCCTGATCGGCTTGCAGGAAGTGGGCGGGCACATCGAGCGCACCCAGGAAGAGATCGGCCAGGAAATCGGCGGCTACAGCCGGACCCACGTCTCCTGGGCGCTGGGGATCCTCCAGGAGGACGGCGTGCTGCGCCGGGTGCGGCGCGGTGTCTACCAGCTCGTGCCGTCCGCGGTGCTGCGTGGGGGCATGAAGCCGCCGCGGGAGGGGCAACGTAGACTCCCGGGGACCCCGCGGGAACGCGTGGAGCAGCTGGACCTCCTGCGGGACATCCTCCAGGACCCGCACGCACCGCAGGCTTTCAGGGCGATGGCCGAAGCCGAGGCGACACTGCCGGATGGCCCCCGGCCCAAACGGAAGGGGAAGTGAAATGACCGTGACCGCCGCTGCCTCGTCGTGGCCCCACTACCAGCAGATCTCCGTGGAGGGCCTGGCCTACGTCCCCAGGCTGCCTCCCACGTCGTATGCGATCCTCCTGCACCTGCTGACCCGTCAGCAGCCCGGCGGCCTCGTCAGGGCCACCCACGACGAACTCGCCGAGGCGCTGGCCCTGGACCGCGGTGTCATCAGCCGGGCGATGCCCAACCTGGTGGCCGCCCGCCTGGTCCGCGTCCTGGGCCGCGGCCGCCTCCAGCTCCACGAGATGCTCGCGGCCTACCTCACCCCCCAGGACCGCCACGCGGCCCTCGCCGCTCTCGCCCCGGAGGACCGCCTGGACGTCGGCCACTTCGAAGAGGAATACGAGCGACGCCTCGACCTGTACAACCGGGAGAAGGCCGCGCGGAAGAAAGCGGCCCCGCGCAAGGCGTCGAAGTCCCACCTCCGCAGCGTCTGACCGTCCATGCGAAACGGCCCCCGATCCGGGGGCCGTTTCGCATGGACGGTCAGACAGCCCGGAACGCGGCTCACGCCTTCAGATCACCTCACTGCCCCCCCTTTTTTGGGCTCACCCTGGCTGGACCCCTACGTGAACCCGGTGACGTTCAGGCGCTGACCGGTGAGTCGGGATCGCCCCGGCCGGGGACGAGGCCAGGGTCTGCAGCATGCAGGTCACCATGTCGCCAGCGGAGCAGGCTCAGGCCGCGCTCGCCTCCACGAGTATTGCCAGTCTTCCCGTCGCCCACCTCCAGGCCGCGGTTGTGCTTCTCCTGGACGCCGGCTCCTCGGCGAAGGATGAAGAGACCCGGGTCGCGCTCGGTGCGACCGTCGCCGTCCTCGTCGACGCGATGCGCAGGGCCACCGACGCCAAGGAGCCGCCACCCCGTGGCAAGCGCGTACCGAGGCCTCCGGCTCCGCGCCCAAGGCAGGCACCCGTCGGACACGTCGAACACACGCCGCACGGCGGGTGCCTCGGCCCCGCGTAGCGCGCACCGGACCCCCGCCACCTCGTGCGCCCTTCCCCGCCGAACCCGCCCTTCGGGGCGTCGTCACGCGTCCTTTGGCCGCCGGCTCACTGGCCCCACTCTCCAGATGCCGGGCCAGATCCGGCAGCTCCGATCATTCCGATATCCGCTGAAGGGGGACGTCGGGAGCCTGCAATCGGCTGCTGAGCGGAACTCAGCCCACAGGGCCGCGAACCAGCCAATTCGGCGCGCATTCTCACTACACTCTGGCTACGCCCTGACTACATTCTTGAGCCCTCATCCCCTGGTCAGGGGCCATGTAGCACTGGTGGCGACTTCCGATGGCTGTGCCCTACGCCCTCAGTGGCCGAGCTCTACTCTCGCTGTATCAGGCCGGATCTGGCCCGTACTCAATCACAGCCATGCCGAGGAGATCTCCGCCATGCCCAAGACCACCCCGCCGACCCAGACGAGCGCACTCAGCTGGCTTCTCCACAGCGCCGGACATCCACCCTCCAAGTCGTCGTCGCTTTCAAGCTCGGCGCCGGGCGGTGACGTTGCTGACGGCACCGGCTACATGTGACGAGGCGGCCCGCCCCCATTGCCAGGCGGCGCTAACCGGACATATTCCCGACACCCGCCGTGACGCGGATCCACGCGGATCCACGCGGATGTTTGCGGATCGACGCGGACACGCGCGAAACCTTGCGGAAGCCTGCTGGAGGCCGCACCGAATGCCTGGCTGGGACAGGTCCGAGCCGCTTCGCCGGGCGTGGCCGTTCTGCCACACTCCCGTCAGACAGACAGAACGAGCCAATCCCTCCGTGGGGTCGGCCGACGTAGTTAGTCCGGGTTGCCCGCTGTTAACCACAGTTCGCCATCTCACCAGAACAGAACGGCTCCACAAGGGAACCCATCAGCGTAAACAGCGCTAAGGCGGGTTCCGGAGGCGCTGGTCGACCCCGTTCCGCGCCAGGTTCTACTCTCCACTCAACAGGCCGAATCCGGCTGATCCCCCACCAGTCCGCCACGGAAAGGACCTTCGTCATGCCCGAAACCTTCTCCGTGAGTGGCAGCGACCGTCCGACGTCTCGATCCGGTCATCCTCGGCTCCGGCGGCTTAGAGCTTTCTAGAGCGTTCTCGACCTATCTCGACCTGCTCTACCCTGCAGCGCCTGGAACCACCTCCCACCTGCGACAACGCACCTGTGGCGGCTTTTGTACCAGGCCATCGCCAGACCCGTCTGACGCTCCTACTCTCCAAACACACCCCGGTTCTCGGGGACGTACCTCTTCAATTGCCTTCGACGAAGGGAACTTCGCCATGCCCTCTTGGACGCGTATCGCCTGCCCTGCCTGCCGTCGCTCCGTCGCAGTCAGCCCGGACACCCGTCACCTGGCCCGGCACGACCCGCCGGGGCCCCAGAACCGCAGCCACGGCCTTCCACCGATTTCCTGCATCGCCTCAGGTCGCCTCATCCCGGCGGGCTCAGATCTGCTGCTGCCGATGTTCGAGGACGTCGAACCAGCCGCCGACGAGGAACTCCAGCTCTTCTGATCAGCCGCACGTGAGTACGCGAGGCCGGGGTGAGGCGGGGATTCGGTACCCCCGCCGAGAACGCAAAGCCAGCGCCGTGCGCAGCGGCGCGGGCTCCGGCTTCGAGGGCACCAGCTGCCCTGTGGTTGATCCTGTCAGGGGTTACCGGGTCTAACAGCGGGCGCAGTCCTGGCCGTCGACGACCCGCGCGCCGGATGAGAGCCGGAGCTGCTGCGCTCACTGGACCGGGCCCTGCACCTGTGCCGCGAGCCCTCCCTGACTGCCCCCAGCCCCCTGGGGGGGGTGCTCACCCTTCGGGATGCTGCGCGCGCTGCGGGCGCTACGGGGGCGAGGTCTACTTCCTGCGCCTTCTCATACTTCGGGGGATGATCGGCGGTTGCTCCGGTTGGGGTTCCCTGGTCTCCGTGGTGCCGTTCATTTTGGCGCTCGCCTGGAGGACTTGGTCGATGATGCGGCGGCGCATCTCGCTCTCCGGGTCGTCCTTGAGGCCTTGGGCGAGGCGTTCGGCGGTGAGGTAGTACCCGGTCAGAACGGGTTGTTCGAAGTAGCGGTTGAGCTGGCTCAGAGTCTGGCCGTACATCTGGAGGTAGGTGCGGTTCAGAAAGGCTGAGAGGCCGGCGGCTACGGCGGCGATCGAGCCGACGAAGATTTTGACCTGGGCGTTCTGGAAGTAGAGACCTGCGGCGCTGCAGCCAATGATGATCATCAGGCCGATGGCCATCGCTCGTTGGGAGGAGCGGAAGGACCGGTCGGCTTGGTCGGTGGCGATGCGGTGGTACTCGTCGATCTGGCTCTGGTTGAGTTCCAGCAGTGTGGCCAGCGGCGTGACGGTTTTGAGGTCGGCGAGTCTCTGCTCGTGTTCTATCCGCTGGCGTTCAGTGGCTGCTTGCACGGCTTGGAGCTCGGTGCGTTCCCGCTTGATCCGGGTCCAGAGGTAGTAGGAGCCGACTGTGGCGATTAGGAGCAGCGCGGTGGCCCCGAGGGTCCAGACCCACCACGGTGTCGGCGTTGTAGCGGGGGGGCGTCTTCTTCCCTCCCGTGAGGAAGGTGAGAACCACCATGAAGCCCAGGATGATGATCACCGGGCTGGCGAAGTGCGATCTGACATAGTGCCCACGCTCTGTGCTCACGTGCGGTCTCCCTGGAGTACATGTCACGGTCCGGCGCGCTCCGCTTGAGGTAGCGGAAGGCCTTTACGGCGGCCGCCGTCGCCGCTACGCCGGCGGACCAGTTCCGCGCAGCGGGTCCTGGCGCCGGGAACACCCTTCCCCTGTGCGGTGCGGTCAGCTCTTGCTGTGACGACCGCTCACCGGGGTCCGCCCCTGGTGGTTGCGCTGCTGTGGGCAGGACCGGGTCGACTGCGGGCTGTTATCCGAGCCAGATGACGCTCAGGACGGTCAGCCGGTGCAGGGGCCGGTTCACCCAGTAGGTGAGGGACAGCGGGCCGACGGACGCGTAGCGCACGTCCTCACCCTCGACGTCGTCCTCGTGCCAGGGCCGGAAGCCCCACGGGTCGGCCGCGGCGGCGTCCAGGACGTCCCACACGATGGCTTCGGCGTGTTCGGGCAGGGTGTCGAGGATCTTCGCAGCGGGGGCGGAGAAGCGGACCGCGTACGGCTGTTCGGTCACCGGCGCCGGCCCCGCAGTTCCGCCATGTCGATGGCCTCGCTGTCGTCGTAGCCGGAGGCGACGAAAGCGTCGACCGCCGGAGCGTGGGCGAGGCGGCCCTGCCAGTCCTGGACGATCGTGTAGAGCCCGGCCAGGGAAAAGGTGCGGCGCGACGCCTCCAGGGCGGCCGCCCACTCCCTCTCGAAGGCCGGGACCCACTGTGCGGCGCGCTGGTCGGCGCGCAGTTTGGCGAGGAGTTCGGCCGGGGCGCCGGGTGCGGGTGCGTATGAGGGGGCGGGTGTGTGTGTTCGGGCTGGGCGGTCACGGTCTCCTCCTGGCGGTCTCGCCAACACGGTAGTGGCCGCCGCGGTGTCCGGGGAGGACTTCGCCGGTCGTTCGTCCTCCCCGGACAGGCCGTGCGAGGTCAGGCTCGCGGTGCGGTGGCCGTGGTGGCGCTGGTGCGCCGGCGGCGGCCCAGTTCCGTGCAGCGGATGCCGCCGCCGGGATGCCACTCCATCACCTGCGTCGCCTGGTTCCCGTGCTCGGGGCACCAGTTGACAGGGACGACGCCGCGGCAGTCATGCCGCGCGCACACGCACTCCTCCCCCGGCCCGGTGTACGCGAGGCCGTGCCGGACCACTCCGCGTGTGGGGACGGCCGCGCCGCGCATGCGGGACGGCCAGGACAGCTCGATGAAGAGCCCGCCCGCGCCCGGCTGGATCCGCTCGGACAGCCGGGCATCGCTCATCACCGCCAGCGGCTCCTGCCCGGGCACCACGAGCCGGCGCACCATCATTCCGACCGGCGCCTCCCCCATCCTGGCCAGTGCATCGGCATCCATCTCCCCCGCCCACCCGGACAGGCGGTCCGTTCCCTCCACGCCGTCCGCCTGGCGCAGCAGCGGGTCATGGATGCGGACCGTGCGCGTCCCGCCGCGGGATCCGGATACGAGCAGCGTCGCGACGGACGGCCGGGTAGGGATCTGGATCTTGCCGTGGGCCAGCAACCAGGCCACCACTGCCCGCCGGTCGAAGACCGGGCGCTCCCCGCTGGCGCCCACCGGGGCGGGGAAGGCGGGCAGGCGGCGGCGCCACACCGCCACCGCCCGCGGACTCACCCCCGCCATCCGCGCTACCTCCACCAGCCCCACCGTGTCCTCATCCGGCGCCACCGGCGCGAGGGCGGCGAGCGGCGAGCGGCGGCCCGCCGCGACGGTGCGCAGCGCCCGCCAGTCCACCTCGGGCCGCGCCACAGGCAGCAGGGCGATCTCCTCGGCGGAATAGAGGTCCACCGAGGTCAGGCCGCCGTGCGCCTTGTAGTCGACGGTCACCTGGCCCACCGGCGACAGCCACCCGAGCCGCCGCGCCAGCAGGTCGAAATCCGTTCGCCGCACGCCCAGGCGCACCGCGGCCTGCTCCGGGCCCAGCGGTACGTGCCGGTCGAGGAGGGCGGGCAGATCCCGGCGGCGGGCCAGGAGTTCCACCTGGTCCGGGTGGACGTCGGGGAACTCGGCGTCACCGCCGAGGCGGACCAGCAGGCCGGCTTGGACGAGGTGACCGGCGGCCGATGCGGTCACCCGCGGGCGGCGCAGCGGGAGCGGGACACCAAGGGCCTGGGTCAGCCGGTCCGCCGTCCACCCGGCACCGACTGGGCCGCGCAGCGCCGCGCGGACCTGCTCGGCGTCAGCGGCCTCGACCACCGCCCTCGACCACAACCCCTCCCCCGCGTCCGGCGCCGCGACCATGCCGGTCGCGGCCGCCCACCGCCACGCGGCCAGCGGGACCCGCAGCCGGCCCGCTGCCTGCCGCTCGTCGTACACCTCACGCACCCTGCTCATCACGAAACGCACTCCAAACGCACATCAGGCGGCCCGACCGTCGGACCGCGCCCGAAAGATGCCGAAAAATCCCGTTTATTGTCAATAGCCCCTGCTTCAGGTCGAGTTGGGAGCACACCGTCAGATCCCCCTGCGTGTACGCGAGGGGGAAATTCACCCCGCCGGGGGACACACAGCAGGGGCCGTCACCGGGCGGTGACGGCCCCTGCGCGGGCGGGCGGGGATGGGGTTACCGCCGCAGGCGGGCCCAGTCGGCGAAGGCAAGGGCGAGCAGCATCGGGCCGGGAGTGAACCCGGCCTGGACGGCCTCACCCCACTCCGGCGCCAGACGCGCCAGCACCGTGGCGGGCAACGGGCTGACGATGGCGACGGCCACGAGTAAGCGGGTCGGCCAGAGGTGGCGGACGGGCTCGGGTTGCCGCTGGTCCACCATCGGCTCGGGCTGCTCGTTCAGGATCGGTTGGGGTTGCTGGCGCTCGATCGGTTCGGACATGGCGAAGCCCCCCTGAGGCATAGGCAGGAACCGCCAGAAATCGGGGCAGGCCCCGGGCGGTGACCGCACTCTGCGACAGCAGAGGGTTAGCCCCGCCACTCCTCACAAAAACCGAGGTCAGAGCCGGATTGCACGCGGATACACCATCAGCCCCTTAGCGCCGCAACCCCCGGCGCTGGCCATTTATCCGGCGGCTGCGGCCGGCCCCGCCCCGAACCGCGGCACGTCCTCCACCGCCACATCCAGGCGCAGCCGCTGGAAGCGGAGCGGGTGGCGGAAGACGCCGCCGCGGTCCACGGCCCGGTCGGCACTGACCTCCGCCACCAGCCCGGGCCCGACCAGGACCGCGTCCAGGACGTCGCGGGACCCCCACGCGGAGGCGAACCGCACCCCCGTCCAGGGGTGGTCGGGGCCAGCGGCCGTCAGGTGCTCGGCGACTTGGCGGGCCTGCTCCGGGCGCAGCGGTACGGTCCGGCCGATCGTGCGCAGCCGGCCCGTATCGTCGTAGCGGCCCAGGACGAGGAGCTGCGGGCGCGCGAGGGTGCCCGTGATGGCCCCGATGACGGCCTCCGTGGTGTCCCGTCTTCTGACCTTGGTCCACCCGCGGTACCCGGGCAGGTATTTCTGCGACATGCCCTTGCAGACCAGGCCCTCGACGCCGGAGACGTCGGTCCAGGACTCCAGCCACTCCCGCGCTGTCGCGGGGTCTGTCGTCATGGGGCAGAGCGTCCACGGTGCCGTTAGTTCGCGCTCGGTGAACAACTCCTCCAGCAGGGCGCGCCGCTCGGCGTAGGGACGGTTCACCTGCTCCGCCCCGTCCAGCTGGAGCACGTCGAAGGCCACGTAGTAGGCCGGCCAGCGAGCGGCCAGCGCGGGCGCACCGCGGCCGCGGGCAGCGGCCCGGCGCTGCAACGCCTCGAACGACAACCGGCCCTCCTCCGGGTCCCAGACCAGGAGTTCGCCATCGAGGACCAGGCCGGCGGGCAGCTGCGCGTCGGCCGCCGCAACCAGGTCGGGGAACCGGTCCTGAATCAGAGCACCGCGCCTACTCTGCAGCAGCGCCCTCCCATCAGGGCCAGCCGCAGTGAACAGCAGCGCCCGGAACCCATCGAACTTCTGTTCAAACGCCAGCGGGCCGAACCCGGCCGCGGCCGGCAGCCGCTCCGCGGCCTGCGCCAGCATCGGCTCCACCGGCGGTCCCAACGTCACCCAGGTCTCCTCACCCGTCACCTCTTGCCAGGGTCACCCCGGCCACCACGTACAGGCCCGGCGACACACAGGCTTACGCGCAGTGGCGGCCGGATCCAGCGTTGTCAGTGGCAGCGGTGATGATCACCTGATGACTGAAATCATCAAGGCCTTCCGCTACGCCCTGGACCCCACACCCGCCCAGGTGGAGATCCTGCACCGCTACGCGACCGCCAGCCGCTGCGGCTTCAACTTCGCCCTGGGCATGAAAATTGCCGTCTACGACCAGTGGCGCCGCGGGCGAGACGAGCTCGTCGCCGCCGGGATGGACAAGGCCGAAGCCACCAAGAAGGCGCCCAAAATCCGGGTCCCGAACCGCAACCGGACCCAGGCCTGGTGGCGCGAGACTCGCGGGCAGGCCTTCATCGGCCCACTCCCCGAAGACCAGGAACCAAGAACCCCGTATCCCTGGTGGGACGGGGTCAACAACCGGGCCTACTACACCGCCTTCGAGGACGCGGACACCGCGTGGAAGAACTGGCTGGACTCCCTCGCCGGGCGGCGGCCCCCGATGGGCTTCCCGAAGTTCAAGCGCCGCGGCCAGGCCCGCGAGTCCTTTCGCATCGTCCACAGTCTCAAGAACCCCGACATCCGCTTCGACGGCCCCCGGCGCCTGCGCATACCGGGCGGCGGCGGACAGCCGGCCTTCACCGTGCGCCTGCACCAGTCACCGCGCGCTCTCACCCAGCTCGTTGGTGACGGCCGCGCCGTCATCACCAGCCTGACCGTGGCGCGCGAAGGACACCGCTGGCACGCCTCCGTCCTCGCCCGCGTCGAAGCGGGCATACCGGAACAGCCGACCCGCCGCCAGCGCGCCGCCGGCCGCATCGGCATAGACCTCGGCGTCAAAACCGCCCTCGTACTGTCCGACCCCCTCACCCTCCACCAGGGCGCCGCCCCCACCCTCACCGTGGACAACCCCCGCCTGCTGGAGAACACCGCCCGCAAACTCGCCCGCGCCCAGCGCGTCATGTCCCGCCGCTACGTCAAGGGCGCCAAGCAGCAGTCCGCCGGCTACCTCGAGGCAAAGGCCAAAGTCGCCAAACTCCACGCCCAGCTCGCCGCCCGGCGCGCCACCGCCCAGCACCTGATCACCAAGCGCCTTGTCGAGCAGTACGCCGAGATAGCCCTGGAAACCCTCACCACCAAGAACATGACGCGTTCGGCGAAGGGGAACGTGGCCAAGCCCGGCAAGAACGTCCGTCAGAAAGCCGGCCTCAACCGGGCGATCCTCGACGTCGGATTCGCCGAGATCAACCGCCAGATCGAGTACAAGGCCCGCTGGCACGCCGTCACCATCGCCCGCGTCCCCACCCGGTTCCCCTCCTCCAAGAGCTGCCATCAGTGCGGATGGGTCAACAGCAGCCAGACTCTCGCCGACCGGGTCTTCCGCTGCCAGGCCTGCGATATGATCATGGACAGGGACGCCAACGCGGCCCAGAACATCAAGATCCACGCCACACCTGTCCAGCCGTAGCGGCTGGGCCAGTCCCCTGGAACAGGGGCTGTAACGCCCGTGGACTGCACGTAAGACCCCGACCGCCCGTAAGGGTCGGCGGGGCGAGCAGGATGAAGCGGGAAGACCCGGCAACGGGTCACCCTGAGAGGGCAACCTCCCAGCCGTCCCCACACATCCATAGTGCGTACAAATGCGACCAATGCCCGACCCCCGACAAGTGGTTGGAAGCGCCGGGGCTCCCGCATAGCCCTGCAGGTCAGCGAGGGTGCACCCCGTACGCGCGGGGACGGTCCCAGGGTTCGGGATTTCTTCACCCCTGCCGGGAAGTGCACCCCGTACGCGCGGGGACGGTCCCGAGTCTGGAGGAGTGGGGCTGCTTCAGGCGGCGTGCACCCCGTACGCGCGGGGACGGTCCCCCTGGTCAGACCCCCTTTTCGGCTATGTGATCCGTGCACCCCGTACGCGCGGGGACGGTCCCTGGAAGTGGCTCAGTAGTCGCCATGCGGGTCGTGGCCCATACGCGCGGGGACGGTTCCGAGTGCGTGGAAGTCGCCCCACTCGGGGCCTGGTGCACTCCGTACGCGAGGGGCGGTCCCATGTCGACGTCGTACGTCGTCCACAGACCAGCGCACTCTGTACGCGCTGGGACGGCCCCAAGGTGGACCCGAGCTGTGGGAGGTCCTCATCTTCGGGAGACCACCCCTGACTCGCGCTTGCACTCTGTACGCGCGAGGAGCGCCACCGGTATGATCATGACCAGCTCACACCTGTCCAGCCGTAGCGGCTGGGCCAGTCCCCTGGAACAGGGGCTGTAACGCCCGTGGACTGCACGTAAGACCCCGACCGCCCGTAAGGGTCGGCGGGGCGAGCAGGATGAAGCGGGAAGACCCGGCAACGGGTCACCCTGGGAGGGCAACCTCCCAGCCGTCCCCACACATCCATAGTGCGTACAAATGCGACCAATGCCCGACTCCCGACAAGTGGTTGGAGGCGCGGGGACTCCCGCATAGCCCTGCAGGTCAGGGAGGGTGCACCCCGTACGCGCGGGGACGGTCCCTGTCTGATGGAGTTGACCACGCCCGGTGTCTTGTGCACCCCGTACGCGCGGGGACGGTCCCGCCGTCGCCCGATCTGACGAATTGACAGGGGCGTGCACCCCGTACGCGCGGGGACGGTCCCTGGCTCGTCCTGCACAAGCCGGGCGATGTCCTGTGCACCCCGTACGCGCGGGGACGGTCCCCTCGATCTGGATGCAGGCCGCACCGGTCCTGTGTGCACCCCGTACGGGCGGGGACGGTCCCGCACCGGTCCTCCTGTTGATGCTTCCTGAAAACTGACCCCGTACTGCTCTCGCAACCTTGACCCCCTGATCACTCTTGGAGGGTGCTAAAGGTGGAGGACTGGGCGGAGATACGTCGGCTGCATCGAGCCGAGGGCGTGCCCATCAAGGAGATCTCACGGCGGTTGGGGGTGGCCCGGAATACGGTGCGGGCCGCGTTGTCCTCGGACCGACCGCCGAAGTACGAGCGAGTGTCCCGCGGGCAGGTCGCGGACGCGTTCGAGCCGCAGATGCGGGCGTTGTTGAACGAGTGGCCGCGGATGCCGGCGCCGGTGATCGCGGAGCGGATCGGCTGGCCGTACTCGATGCCGCCGCTGCGTAAACGGCTGGCGTTGATTCGGCCGGAGTATGTCTGTCGGCGGCGGGTGAAAAGTGGACCGTTGGCGGCGGATGAAAGTTGACCCCCATCGAGGGCCTGACTCGTTGAGCCAGGTCGGGAGGATGGGT
>NZ_JBWKDV010000033.1:0-12410 GCF_056435825.1 Streptomyces sp. NPDC043876
AGAACCGGCAGAACCGAACCCCCACCCTCCCCCGCCACACCCTCGGCCCCGGCCTCGGCGTCGACGACCGGAGCCTGCTCCACGATCACATGCGCATTCGTCCCACTGAAACCGAACGACGACACACCCGCACGCCGAGGACGGTTCGTCTCGGGCCAGGCGGTCCGCTCCGTGAGCAGTGCCACCGCGCCCGACTCCCAGTCCACATGGGGCGACGGGTCGTCCACGTGCAGGGTCTGCGGGACCACGCCCCGCTGCATGGCAAGCACCATCTTGATCACACCGGCCACACCGGCCGCGGCCTGGGTGTGCCCGATGTTCGACTTGACCGAGCCGAGCAGCAGCGGCCGGTCCTCCGGGCGGTCCTGGCCGTAGGTTGCCAGCAGCGCCTGCGCCTCGATCGGGTCACCCAGCGACGTACCCGTACCGTGCGCCTCCACCACGTCGACCTGGTCCGCGGAGAGCCTGGCGTTGGCCAGGGCCTGGCGGATGACGCGCTGCTGGGCAGGTCCGTTCGGGGCGGTGAGGCCGTTGCTCGCGCCGTCCTGGTTGACGGCCGAGCCCCGGACGACGGCCAGGACCGGGTGCCCGTTGCGGCGGGCGTCGGAGAGCCGCTCCAGCAGCAGGATGCCGACCCCCTCGGCCGGGCCGAATCCGTCGGCTCCCGCCGCGAAGGCCTTGCAACGGCCGTCCCGGGACAGTCCGCGCTGCTTGGTGAACTCCACGAAGAGCCCGGGGGTGGACATCACGTGCACACCGCCCGCGACGGCGAGCGAACACTCCCCGGCGCGCAGTGCCTGCACGGCGAGGTGCAGGGCGACGAGGGAGGCGGAGCAGGCGGTGTCGACGGTGACCGCCGGACCCTCCAGGCCGAAGGTGTACGAGATGCGACCGGACAGGACGCTGGAAGCGTTGCCGGTGCCGAGGTGGCCGGCGTAGTCCTCGGGCGCCTCCAGCAGCGGGGTGAGGTAGTCGGAGCCGTTCATGCCGACGAAGACGCCGGACTGGCTGCCGCGCAGGCCGTGCGGGTCGATCCCGGCACGCTCGAAGGCTTCCCACGTGGTCTCCAGCAACAGGCGCTGCTGCGGGTCCATGGCCATGGCCTCGCGCGGAGAGATCCCGAAGAAGTCGGCGTCGAAGGCGGAGGCGCCCGTCAGGAAGCCGCCCTCGCGCGTGTACGAGGTGCCCTGCTCGTCCGGGTCGTCGGAGAAGAGGTGGTCCAGGTCCCAGCCCCGGTCCGTGGGGAACGCGGTGAGGGCGTCGCCGCCGCAGGACAGAAGCTCCCAGAGTTCCTCGGGGGTGCCGACACCTCCTGGAAAGCGGCAGCTCATGGCCGTGATGGCAATCGGCTCGTGGGACTGGCTCTCGATGTCGCGCAGACGTCCGTACGCCTCGTCGAGATCCGTCGTGACCTTCTTGAGGTATTCGCGGAGCTTTGCTTCGTTCGCCACTGGCGCTTCACCTATTCGCGTGGTCGAGACCGTGGAGGGACTCAAGGGAATTCAAGGAGTTCGGGGCGGAGCATGCGGTGCGGGTCATTCGGGACGGATCAGGGGAGCCCGAGGATATTTGAGGAATTCCGGCGAGCCGGAGGCCGTACCGCCGGAACAGGGGTTCCGGCGGTACGGCCTGGGGGCGGCTGGGGTTCAGCTCTGTCCGAACTTCTTGTCGATGAGCGCGAAGAGTTCGTCGTCGCTCGCGTCCTCGATCTCACCGGCCGTGTTCTCGTCCGTCGAGCGGGCGTCGTTCCACTGGGCGAGCAGGGTCTGGAGGCGTACCGCGACGCGTGCGTGGGCCGCGTCGTCGTCGGCCGCGGCGGCCAGTTCCGCCGGGTCCAGCGAGGAGAACACGCTCTCCAGCCGGTCGATCTCCTCCAGTACGGACACGGCCCGTCCTGCGGAGCCGTCCGGTGCGACCTCGCTCAGCAGGTGCCGGGCGAGGGCGGCCGTGGTCGGGTGGTCGTAGATCAGCGTCGCGGGCAGCCGGAGCCCGGCCGCCGCGCCGAGCCGGTTGCGCAGCTCGACCGCGGTGAGCGAGTCGAAGCCCAGGTCCTTGAAGGCCTGCTCCTCTCCGACGTGTTCCACCGACCGGTATCCGAGGACACCGGCCACCTGGCCGCGGACGAGGTCCCGTACGGTCCGCTCCTGCTCGGCGGCCGACAGCTCGGCCAACCGCTGGGCCAGGGTCTCCCCCGCCGCCGCGGTGGAGCCGGGCGCCGCCGTCTCCGCCGCCGTGGTGCCCGGAGCCCCGGCCTGGCCGGCCGCCCGGCGCGGCCGCGCCGGGGTGCGGACCAGGCCGCGGAAGACGGGGAGGATCCCTCCGTCCGCCGCCCGCGCCCGCAGGGTCGGGAGGTCGACCGCGACCGGCAGCAGGACCGGCTCGTCCCGGACCGAGAGGGCCAGGTCGAACAGCGCCAGGCCGTCCTGCGCCGACAGTGGTGCGACGCCGCCGCGGGCGGCCCGTCCGCGCTCCGCGCCGGTGAGGCGGCCCGCCATGCCGCGTTCCTCTGCCCACATGCCCCAGGCCAGGGAGAGCGCGGTGAGACCGCGGGCCCGCCGGTGCTGCGCGAGGGCGTCGAGGAAGACGTTCGCCGCGCCGTAGTTGGCCTGACCCGCGCCGCCGAGGGTGCCGGCGGCCGCGGAGAACATGACGAACGCCGACAGGTCGAGGTCCCTGGTCAGTTCGTGCAGGTGGAGGGCGCCGTCGACCTTCGGCCGCAGGACCCGGTCAACGCGCTCCGGGGTGAGCAGGTCCACGACGCCGTCGTCGAGGACCGCTGCCGTGTGGACGACCGCCGTCAGCGGGCGCTCGGCCGGTACGGACGCCAGGACCGCGGCCAGCGCGTTCCGGTCGGCCACGTCGCACGCCGCCCAGGTGACCTCTGCCCCCGACTGCACCAGCTGCGCCGTGAGTTCGGCCGCGGACTCGGTGCCGCCGCCCGCACGGCCGGTGAGCAGGAGGTGCCGCACCCCGTGTTCGGCGACCAGGTGCCGGGCCAGGAGACCCGCCAGGCCGCCACCGGCTCCGGTGATCAGTACGGTGCCGTCGGTGTCGAGCCGGGCCGCTCCGGCCGGGGCCGGGTCGGCCTCCATCCGGGCGAGGCGCGGCGCGTACAGCACACCGCCGCGCACGGCCAGTTCGGGCTCATCGCAGCTGAGGGCGCCCGCCAGGACCCGGCCGGAGGGGTCGGCGTCGTCGAGGTCGACGAGCACGAACCGGTCGGGGTGCTCGGTCTGCGCGGAGCGCAGCAGCCCCCACACCGGGGTGCTTGCCAGGTCCCCCGGTTCGGGATCCGCGTGGGCGGCCACCGCACCGCGGGTGACGACGGCGAGCCGCGCACCGGCGAAGCGGCCGTTGTCCAGCCAGCCCTGCACCAGCGCGAGCGCACGGTGCGTCATGTCCCCCACCGCACGGGCGAGGTCGGCGGTGGTCTCCCCGCCCCCGGTGGCTGTCAGGAGCGGTACGACCACGGTGTCGGGCAGTGGCTGCCGGCCGGCGCCGACGGCCGCGTCCAGGGCGGCGAGGTCGTCGTACGCGGTGAGGGGAGCACCGGCGGTGAGGGCGGTGGTGATGCTGCCGGTGGTGTCGCCGACGACCACCAGGTCCGCGGCCGCGGAGCGGGCGGGGACCGGCGTGCGCACCCAGTCCAGGCGGAACAGCGAGTCGTGGACGCCGTCGGCCGCGCGGACCGCGGCGAACCGCTCGATGTCCAGCTCCCGCGTCACGAGGGCTCCGATGGAGGCGAGGGGCGCGCCCTGCCCGTCGGCCAGGGCGACGGACACCGTGTCCGCACCGGCGGTCGTGATCCGCAGGCGCAGCGCGTCCGCTCCGGTCGCGTGCAGCCGGATCCCGCGCCAGGCGGCCGGCTCCCGGCCGACCGTGCCGGTGGCGCCCAGCGCCTGTCCGACGGCGTCGAGGAGCGCGGGGTGCAGGGCGAACCCGTGCGCCGCGGCGCCGAGTTCGTCCGCGAGGCGGGCCTGCGCGAAGACCTCGTCGCCGCGCACCCAGACCCCGTCCAGGACCTTGAGCGCCGGGCCGTGGTAGAGCCCGGCGGCCATGAGCCGGTCGTACACCTCCTCGGTGGCGACCTCCTCGGCCCCGACGGGCGGCCATGTGGTGCCGCTGTCGGCGAAGCCATCGAAATCGGCAGAGTCGGTGGTCCCGCCCGTTGCGTCGTGCTCGCCGTCGACCAGGAATCCGGTGGCGTGCCGGGACCAGGCGCCCGCGTCCGGGGCATCCGTGCCGGGCTGCTCCGAGCGGCTGTGCACCTGCACCGTGCGGCGGCCTTCGCCGTCCGCCCCGCCGACGGTGACCCGCAGTTGGACGGCCCCGGTCTCGGGGAGCACCAGGGGCACCTCGGCCATCAGCTCGGCGATCCGGTCGCAGCCGGCCGCCTCCGCGGCCCGCAGGGCGAGTTCGACGAGGGCCCCGCCGGGCACGACCACGGAGTCGGCCACGACGTGCTCGGCCAGCCACGGGTGCGTACGGCGGGACAGCCGGCCGGTGAACAGGAACCCGCCCGTGTCCGGCAGTTCGACCGCCGCTCCGAGCATCGGGTGCCCGGCCGGCTCGATACCGAGGGAGGCGGCGTCCTCCAGCGGGGCGAAGGCATCGACCCAGTAGCGCTCGCGCTGGAACGCGTACGTGGGCAGGTCGACGCGCTGGGCGCCGGTCTCCGCGTAGGGGGCAGCCCAGTCGACGGTGACACCCCGGACGTGGACCCGGCCGAGGGCGGCGAGCAACGCCTGCGCCTCGGGGCGGCCCGCGCGCAGGGCGGGGACGAAAACAGTGTCCTCGGCGGTGGTGCAGTCCTGCCCGAGGGCGGACAGGACACCGTCGGGGCCGAGTTCGACGTACGTCGTCACGCCCGCGGCCTCCAGAGCGCCGATCCCGTCGGCGAAGCGCACGGCCTCCCGGACGTGCCGCACCCAGAAGTCGGCCGAACCCATCTCGTCCGAGACGAGGGCACCGGTCAGGTTGGAGACGACCGGGATGCGGGGGGTGTCGTAGGTGAGATCCTCGGCCACCTTGCGGAAGTCACCCAGCATCCCGTCCATGTGCGGGGAGTGGAAGGCGTGGCTGACGGTGAGGCGCTTGGTCTTGCGACCCCGGGCCGCGAAGGCCTCGGCGACAGCACGGGCGGCGTCCTCGTCACCCGAGACGACCACCGACCGCGGCCCGTTGACGGCGGCAACGGCGACCCGCTCGGTCAGCAGCGGCAGGACCTCGTCCTCCGACGCCTCGATCGCAACCATCACACCACCGGACGGCAGCGCCTGCATCAGCCGCCCGCGAGCAGCGACCAGCACACACGCGTCACCCAGCGACAGCACCCCGGCCACGTGCGCGGCCGCGATCTCACCGATCGAATGACCGGCGACGAAGTCCGGCCGCACACCCCAGCTCTCGACCAGCCGGTACAACGCCACCTCCACCGCGAACAACGCCGGCTGCGCGTACTCCGTACGGTCCAGCAACTCCGCGTCCGCCCCGAAAACAACATCCTTCAACGGCAGTTCGAGATCCATCCGGGCACACACCGCATCCAACGCGGCCGCGAACACCGGGTAGGTGTCGTACAACTCACGCCCCATGCCGAGCCGCTGACTTCCCTGCCCCGTGAAGAGGAAGGCCATCTGCCGGTCTCCGCTCGCCACGCCCTGCGTGACTGCCGGCGCGGACTCGCCGGCCACGAGGGCGGTGAGTGCCTCTCCGTACTCGTCCCGCGCACCCGGGACGATCACTGCGCGGTGGTCGAGCAGCGCCCGGCCGGTGGCCAGCGTGTTGCCGACGTCCTGCGGACGCAGGGCGTTGTCGCCCGTGGAGAGGTGGGCCAGCAGCCGGGACGCCTGCGCGCGCAGGGCGGCCTCGGTCCGGCCGGACAGGACCCACGGCCACGTGCCGGGGACGTCCTGCGGCTCCTCGGCCCGGGCAGCCTCGGGGGCCTGCTCCAGGATGGTGTGCGCGTTGGTGCCGCTCACGCCGAAGGAAGAGATGCCCGCGCGGCGCGGACGCCCCGTCTCGGGCCATTCGCGCAGCTCCGTCAGCAGCTCGACCTCACCGGCCGACCAGTCCACGTGCGGAGTCGGCTCGTCCACGTGCAGGGTCTGCGGAAGCACCCCGTGCTGCATCGCCAGCACCATCTTGATCACGCCCGCGACGCCGGCGGCGGCCTGCGTGTGACCGATGTTCGACTTCACCGAGCCCAGGAGCAACGGCCGGCCGTCCTCGCGGTCCTGGCCGTACGTGGCCAGCAGCGCCTGCGCCTCGATCGGGTCGCCCAGCTTCGTACCTGTACCGTGCGCCTCGACCGCGTCCACGTCGGCGCCCGTCAGCCCCGCACTCGCCAGCGCCTGGCGGATGACACGCTGCTGCGAAGGGCCGTTCGGGGCCGTCAGACCATTGCTGGCACCGTCCTGGTTGATCGCCGAGCCCCGCACCACCGCGAGCACCGGGTGACCGTTCCTACGGGCATCCGACAGCCGCTCCACGAGCAGCATGCCAACACCCTCACCCCAACCCGTCCCATCCGCACCAGCCGCGAAGGCCTTGATCCGGCCATCAGCAGCCAGACCACCCTGCCGGGCGAACTCCACGAACGCACCCGGGGTGGACATCACGGTCACGCCACCGGCCAGGGCGATCGAGCACTCGCCGTTGCGCAGGGCCTGCACCGCGAGGTGCAGGGCGACGAGCGAGGCGGAGCAGGCGGTGTCGACGGTGACCGCCGGGCCTTCCAGACCGAACACGTAGGAAAGGCGGCCCGAGACGACACTGGCGGAGTTGCCGGTGCTCATGAAGCCGTCGCCGCCGTCGGCGGAGTTCAGCACGAGCGACAGATAGTCCTGGCCGTTCGTCCCGACGAAGACACCGGCCTGGGTGCCGCGCATCGACGACGGGTCGATGCCGGCCCGCTCGAAGGCCTCCCAGGAGGTCTCCAGCAACAGTCGCTGCTGCGGGTCCATCGCGAGCGCCTCGCGCGGCGAGATCCCGAAGAAGGCGGGGTCGAACTGGGCCACGTCGTAGAGGAATCCCCCTTCGCGGGCGTACGAATCCTCCTGTTCGAGCCGCGGCCCGAACAGCTCTTCGGCGTCCCAGCCGCGGTCGGCCGGAAACTCCCCGATGGCGTCACTGCCGGTGGCCAGGAGCCGCCACAGGTCTTCAGGGGTACGGACACCGCCGGGAAAGCGGCAGCTCATCGCGACGATCGCGATCGGATCGTCGTCGGAGGCCGCGAGTGCAGGAGTCGAGGTGGCCACCGCGGCCTCGATGCCGAGCAGTTCACCCCGCAGGTACTTCGCAAGGTCCGCGGAGGTCGGGTAGTCGTAGATCAACGTGGCCGCGAGCCGCAGATCGGTGGCGGCGCCGAGGCGGTTGCGCAGCTCGACCGCGGTGAGCGAGTCGAAGCCGAGCTCCTTGAACGCCCGCCCCGCACCGATGTTTTCCACACCGTTGTGGCCAAGGACCGCCGCGACCTCCCTGCGGACGAGGTCCAGCAGGAGCCGGTCCTTCTCGACCGCGGAGAGGCCCGCCAGCTGCTGTGCCAGCGCGTGCCCGCTCTGCTCGACCTTGGGGGCGGTGAACACAGCGCGTGCTTCCGGGAGTTCGGCGAGGAGCTTCCCGGGGCGCACCGATGTGAACCCGGGAGCGAAGCGGTCCCAGTCCACGTCCACGACGCAGACCACGGTGTCGTCGGCCGCAAGGGCCCGCTCCATGGCGCTGACGGCAGATTCGGCGTTCATGGGCGGTACACCGCCCCGCCGCATCCGCGCGTCCAGCACCCCGTCGGCGGCCATGCCGCCTTCGGCCCACGGACCCCAGGCGATGGACGTCGCGGCCAGCCCGGCCTCCCGCCGCTGCTCTGCCAGGGCATCCAAGTAGGCGTTGGCAGCGGCGTAGTTCGCCTGTCCGGCCGTGCCCCAGGTTCCGGTGACGGAGGAGAAGAGGACGAAGGCGTCCAGCTCGATCCCCAGCTCAACCGTCAGCTCATGGAGGTTGAGCGCGGAGGTGGCCTTGGCCCGCAGCACGCTCTCGAACCGCTCCGGCGTCAACGCATCCAGCACACCGTCATCCAGCACACCAGCCGTATGCACCACAGCCGTCAACGCGCCACCCTCAGCGACCAGCAGCTCCCGCAACGCCTCCCGATCAGAAACATCACACGCAACCACGGACACATCAACACCCAGATCGGCCACCAGCTCAGCCACACCCGGAGCATCCGGACCACGGCGACTGGTCAGCACCAGACGCTCAACACCCGCACCAGCCAGCCAACGAGCAACCCGGCCACCCAACGCACCCGTACCACCCGTCACCAGCACCGTCCCCGACGGCGACCACGAACCCCCAGCCCGCGCCGCACGCACCAGACGACGACCGAACACACCAGACGACCGGACCGCCACCTGGTCCTCGACACCACCCAGGACCGCAACCAGCCGGCCCATCGCCCGCTCGTCCCACACCTCAGGCAGATCGACCAGACCACCCCAACGCTCCGGAACCTCCAGAGCCGCCACCCGACCCAAACCCCACACCTGCGCCTGAACAGCAGACACAAGCTTGTCCGAACGGCCCACACTCACCGCACCACGCGTCAGGCACCACAACGGCGCCCCCACCCCGGCATCACCCAACGCCTGCACCAAAGCGGCGGTAGCAACAAGCCCACCCACCTCATCAAGCGCCAGCAACGACACCACACCAACCACCGAACCAGCACCAGCCAGCAGACCCGCAAGACCCCCACGGTCCATGCCCGGATCCACCACAACCCGACGCACCCCAGCACCCAGCGCGGCGACCACCGCAGTGTCATCCACACCACCAGCCGGCACCACGACCAGCCACTCGCCCGACAGCACAGCACCGGCAGCACCGTCCGTCAGCGGCTTCCACGACACCCGGTAACGCCAGGAGTCCACGTCCGACCGGTTGCCCACCTCATTGCGGCGTGCCGGCACCGCCTCCGGCCAGTACCGCTGGCGCTGGAAGGCGTACGTCGGCAGTTCGACCCGTACCGCACCGGTCCCGAGTACCGCAGGCCAGTCAACGGCGAGGCCTCGTACGTGGCTCCGGGCCAGGGCGGTCATGACGGTCTCCGGCTCGGGGCGGCCCTTGCGGGCGAGGGGCACGAACGCCGCCCCGTCCTCGCCGAGGCACTCCGCGCCCAGAGCGGACAGCACGCCGTCGGCGCCGAGTTCGAGGTACGTCGTGACCCCGGCGGCCGCCAGGGCCCGGATGCCGTCCAGGAAGCGGACGGCCTCGCGGACGTGTCGCACCCAGAAGTCGGCCGAACCCATCTCGTCCGATACCAGCGCACCCGTCAGGTTGGAAACGACCGGAATCCTCGGAGCGGCGAACTCCAGCCCCGCCACTACCTCACGGAAGTCGTCCAGCATGCCGTCCATGTGCGGCGAGTGGAACGCATGACTGACGGCGAGCCGCTTGCTCTTGCGGTCGGCGAAGGCCTCCACCACCGCGAGCACGGCGTCCTCGTCACCGGCCACCACGACCGACGCAGGCCCGTTGACCGCAGCGATACTCACCCGCTCGGTCAGCAACGGCAGGACTTCGTCCTCCGACGCCTGGAGAGCAATCATCGCCCCACCACCCGGCAGCGCCTGCATCAGACGCCCCCGCGCAGCCACCAACGTGCACGCGTCCTCCAGCGAGAACACACCCGCGACATGCGCGGCCGCGATCTCACCGATCGAATGACCCGACACGAAGTCCGGCCGGACACCCCACGACTCGACGAGACGGAACAACGCCACCTCGACCGCGAACAACGCCGGCTGCGCCCACTCCGTACGATCCAGCAGCTCCGCATCCTCGCCGAACAACACGTCCCTCAACGGCACTTCGAGCTCAAACCGCTCACACACCGCATCCAGCGCATCCGCGAACACCGGGAAGGCGGCATACAACTCACGCCCCATGCCGAGACGCTGGCTGCCCTGACCCGTGAACAAGAAGGCAGCCTTCCCGCCGACCGGCGAGCCCTTCACCAGCCCGGCCGCCGATGCGCCCTCGGCCAAGGCCGTGAGACCGGCAAGCAGACCCTTCCGGTCCGCGGCGACGACCGCCGCGCGCTCCTCGAACGCCGATCGGCCCGTCGCCAGGGTCCTGGCGACGTCCGTCAGCCGCTGCTCGGGGTCGGTGAGGAGCCAAGTGCGCAGCCCGTCGGCCTGGGCCCGCAGACCCTCCTCCGTCTTCGCCGAGATGACCACGGGCAGCAACGCCGGGCCCTCGGCGATCGGCTCCACCGCCACGTGCGGCGCCTGCTCGATGATGGTGTGGGCGTTGGTACCGCTGAAGCCGAAGGAGGAGACACCGGCGCGGCGCGGGCGGCCGGTCTCCGGCCAGGCCCGCCGCTCGGTCAGCAGCTCGATGTCTCCCGCCGTCCATTCGACCTGCGGGGAGGGCGAGTCGATGTGGAGGCTTTCGGGCAGGACGCCGTGCTGCATGGCCAGCACCATCTTGATCACGCCCGCGACGCCGGCGGCGGCCTGCGTGTGACCGATGTTCGACTTCACCGAGCCCAGGAGCAACGGCCGGCCGTCCTCGCGGTCCTGGCCGTACGTGGCCAGCAGCGCCTGCGCCTCGATCGGGTCGCCCAGCTTCGTACCGGTACCGTGCGCCTCGACCGCATCGACCTCGGAAGCCGACAACCCGGCACTCGCCAGGGCCGCCCGGATCACCCGCTGCTGCGAGGGACCGTTCGGCGCCGTCAGCCCATTGCTCGCACCATCCTGATTGACGGCCGAACCCCGCACCACCGCGAGGACCGGGTGACCGTTCCTACGGGCATCCGACAGCCGCTCCACGAGCAGCATGCCCACACCCTCACCCCAACCCGTCCCATCCGCACCAGCCGCGAAAGCCTTGATCCGGCCATCAGCAGCCAGACCACCCTGCCGGGCGAACTCGATGAACGTACCCGGGGTGGACATCACGGTGACACCACCGGCCAGCGCGATCGAGCACTCGCCGTTGCGCAGGGCCTGGATCGCCCAGTGCAGGGCTACCAGCGAGGACGAGCAAGCCGTGTCGACGGTGACCGCCGGGCCTTCCAAACCGAACACGTACGACAGGCGGCCGGACACCACACTGGCGGCGTTGCCCGTGCCCAAGTGGCCCTCAAGACCTGCTGGTTCCTCAAGGAGGACGGAGAGGTAGTCCTGGCCGTTGGTGCCGACGAAGACACCGGCATTGCTGCCCCGCAGCGTGCCGGGGTCGATGCCGGCCCGCTCGAAGGCCTCCCAGGAGGTCTCCAGCAACAGTCGCTGCTGCGGGTCCATCGCGAGCGCCTCACGCGGCGAGATCCCGAAGAAGTCGGCGTCGAAGTCCGCGGCGTCGTAGACGAAGCCGCCTGCACGGGAGTACGAGGTGCCCCGCGCGCCGGGGTCGGCGTCGAACAGGGCGTCGAGGTCCCAGCCGCGGTCCAGGGGGAGGTCCGAGATCGCGTCGGTGCCGGAGGCCAGCAGCTGCCACAGGTCTTCCGGGGTGTGTACACCGCCCGGGAAGCGGCAGCTCATGGCGACGATGGCGATCGGGTCGTCGTC
This sequence comes from Streptomyces sp. NPDC043876, assembly GCF_056435825.1. NCBI lineage: Bacteria > Bacillati > Actinomycetota > Actinomycetes > Kitasatosporales > Streptomycetaceae > Streptomyces > Streptomyces sp. NPDC043876. The sequence continues at coordinate 11,571 of NZ_JBWKDV010000033.1, forward strand.
CACGGCGCTGACCACGGCAGCAGTCTCCTCGGCCTCGGCACCCAGCAGTTCGGAGCGCAGATGGGCAGTGAGAGCTGCCGGCGTCGGGTAGTCGTAGACGAGCGTGGCCGGGAAGCGCAGCTCGGTGGCGGCACCGAGGCGGTTGCGCAGCTCGACCGCGGTGAGCGAGTCGAAGCCGATCTCGCGGAAGGCCCGTCCGGCCTCCACGTCCTCGACACCGGAGTGTCCCAGGACCTGGGAGACCTGCGTACGCACGAGGTCGAGGAGGAACGGCTCCCGGTCGCCCTCAGCCATCTTCCGGAGCCGCGCGACGAGCTCAGGAGCCGAACGCTCGGTACGGTTGCCCGCGGTCTGCGCGCCCTCGTCGAGGGCCTCGACGTCGGGCAGATCGGCGAGCAGTCGGCTCTCGCGCACAGCAGTGAAGCCGGGCGCGAAGGCCGCCCAGTCGAAGTCGCCTATCGTCAGGGCCGCTTCGTCGCTGCCGACGGCCTCGCGGAACGCGATGATCGCGAGATCGGCGTCCATCGGCGGTACGCCACCGCGCCGCATCCGGGCTTCGAGAGCCTCGTCGGCGGCCATGCCGCCCTCGGCCCACGGACCCCAGGCCAGCGAGGTGGCTGCCAGACCAGCCGCCTGCCGCTGCTCTGCGAGCGCGTCCAAGTAGGCATTCGCAGCCGCGTAGTTGGCCTGACCAGCAGCACCGATCGACCCACTCATGGAGGAGAACAGCACGAAGGCGTCGAGCTCGATCCCCAGCTCAACGGTCAGCTCATGGAGGTTGAGCGCGGAGGTGGCCTTGGCCCGCAGCACGCTCTCGAACCGCTCCGGCGTCAACGCATC
>NZ_JBWKDV010000034.1:0-12160 GCF_056435825.1 Streptomyces sp. NPDC043876
GCCCGTTTCTTCGAGGTGTTCGGAGAGGGGGTGGAGCTGCACAACTTGTATGGGCCGACGGAGGCGTCGGTTGACGTGACGTCGTGGCAGTGCCGCTCGGAGCAGAGGACGGGTGTGGTGCCGATCGGTGCTCCGGTCGCGAATACGCGGGTGTTCGTGCTGGACGCGGCGCTTGGGCCGGTTCCGGTGGGTGTGGCCGGTGAGCTCTACCTCGCAGGGGTCCAGCTGGCGCGTGGCTATGTGGGGCGTCCGGGGCTGACGGCGGAGCGGTTTGTCGCCAGTCCGTTCGGTTGTGGTGAGCGGTTGTACCGGACGGGGGATGTCGCCCGGTGGTCCGCGGGTGGGCAGGTGGAGTATTTGGGGCGTGTGGATGAGCAGGTGAAGATCCGTGGTTTGCGGATCGAGCCGGGTGAGGTCCAGACGGTGGTGGCCGCGCATCCGCAGGTCGCGCAGGCCGCGGTGGTCGCACGTGAGGACGTGCCGGGTGATGTGCGTCTGGTGGCTTATGTGGTTCCGGCTGTGGGGGTGGATGGTCTGCCGGCTTCGGTGCGGGCGTTCGCGGGTTCCCGGCTGCCGGAGTACATGGTGCCTTCGGCTGTTGTGGTGCTGGATGTTCTGCCGGTGACGGTGAACGGCAAGCTCGACCGTAAGGCGCTGCCCGTCCCGGAGTACACCGCCGGGTCTGGTCGTGGGCCGGCCAATGCACGCGAAGAGGTGTTGTGTGCTGTCTTTGCGCAGGTTCTCGGTCTCGACAGTGTGGGTGTCGATGACGACTTCTTCGCCCTCGGCGGCCACTCGCTGATGGCGATTCAGCTCGTGGAGCAGTTGCGTCTGCGTGGGGTGTCGGTGTCGGTGCGGGCGCTGTTCCAGACCCCGACGGTGGCAGGTCTCGCGACGGCGGCGGGGCCGGTACGGGTGGAGGTCCCGCCGAACCTGATCCCCGCGGATGCGGTGGAGATCACGCCGGGGATGCTCCCGCTGGTGGATCTGGACTCGGGTGAGATCGAGCGGATCGTTGCCACCGTCGAGGGCGGGGCAGCCAACATCGCGGATGTCTATCCCCTGGCTCCTCTCCAGGAGGGTCTGCTGTTCCACCATCTGTTGGCCGACGGCGGCGAGGACGCCTACGTCATGCCCACGGTGCTGGAGTTCGACTCGCGTGAGCGGCTCGACGGCTTCACCGCAGCCTTGCAGCAGGTCATCGACCGGCACGACATCTTCCGCACCTCCATCGTGTGGGAGGGGCTGCGGGAGCCGGTCCAGGTGGTGCGGCGCCACGCGGTCCTCCCGGTGACCGAAGTGGCACTGGACCCACAGGACGCGGACCCGGTCCGGCAACTGGTCGCAGCCGGCGGCCTGTCGATGGACATCGTGCAGGCCCCGCTGATCCGGATGCTGGCGGCGCCGGCCCCCGAGGGTGATCAGTGGCTGGCCCTGGTGATGGTGCACCACATGGTGCAGGACCACACCGCACTGGAAATCGTCTTCGAGGAGGTCGACGCCTTCCTCTCCGGGCGCGGCGATACGCTGCCGGACCCGCTGCCGTTCCGCGACTTCGTGGCGCAGGCCCGGGGCGGGGCGGCGCGTGCCGAGCACGAGCGGTACTTCGCCGGGCTGCTGGGTGATGTGACCGAGCCGACGGCGCCGTTCGGGCTGGTCGATGTGCGGGGTAACGGCGCAGACTCGCGTCGGGTCTTCACGCCGATCTCCGCCGAGGTGAGTGGGAGGCTGCGCGATGTGGCACGGCGGCTGGGAGCCAGTCCGGCCACTGTGATGCATGTGGCGTGGTCGCGGCTGCTGGCCGCCGTGAGCGGCCGGGATGATGTCGTGTTCGGCACGGTGCTGTTCGGCCGGATGAACGCCGGCGCAGGGTCGCACCGGGTACCGGGCCCCTTCATCAACACCCTGCCGGTACGTGTGCGTACCGGGGTGCTCGGTGCGCGGGAGGCGATTTCTGCCATGCGTGACCAGCTGGCCGACCTGTTGGAGCACGAGCACGCCCCGCTCGCGGTGGCGCAGCAGGCCAGCGGAGTGGCCGGCAGCACACCTCTGTTCACCTCGATGCTCAACTACCGGCACAACCTTGCCCGAACCGCCGAGCCGGGCGCGGAGCGGGCCGCGGGCGCCGAGCCGGGCGGCATCAGGCCACTGTTCGGCCAGGAGCGCGACAACTTCCCGTTGTCGGTCTCGGTCGACGACGACGGCACGGACCTGGGGCTGGCCGTGGACGCGGTCGCGCCGATCGATCCGCGGGCTGTGGGTCTGCTGCTCAGTACCGCGACCGGGAATCTGGTGGCGGCGTTGGAACGGGCGCTGGACGGCTGCGAGGACGTGCCGCTGGGCGCCGTGGACGTGTTGGACGCGGACGAGCGGCATCGTGTTCTGGCCGCGTGGAACGACACGGCGGCGGATTTCGGGACTGCGACGTACGCGGATCAGTTCGCGGCCCAGGCGGTACTGACTCCGGATGCGAGGGCTGTTGTGGCCGCGGACGGGGAGCTGTCGTTCGTGGAGCTGGAGGGGCGGGCGAACCGGCTCGCCCGGCATCTGGTGGCTCTGGGCGTGGGTCCGGAGTCGGTGGTGGCCGTAGCGATGGAGCGCGGGGTCGGCGTGGTGGTCGCGCTGCTGGCCGTGCTGAAGGCCGGCGGGGCGTACATGCCGGTGGATCCGGAGTATCCGGCGGACCGTGTCGCGTACATGCTGGAGGACGCCCGGCCGGTGGCGGTCCTGTGTGAGGGGACGACGGTGGAGCTGGTGTCGTCCTGCGATGCCCGGCTGGTGCCCCTGGACGCACCCGAAGTCGAGCAGGCGCTTGCCGCCCTGCCGGTGGACCCGCGCGGTGAGGGCGAGTGGGCGGCGCCCCTGCCCGGGCACCCGGCATACGTGATCTACACCTCCGGTTCGACGGGCCGTCCGAAGGGCGTGGTCATCCCGCACGAGGGCCTGAGCAACCTGTCGGGATTCCACCGTGCGGGTGTGATCGCCCGTGCCGGGCGGCGTATGCGGGTGGCGCTGACGGCGTCGCTGTCCTTCGACACCTCGTGGGAAGGGCTGCTGTGGATGGCGGCCGGTCACGAGCTCCACGTGATCCCGGACGACCTGCGCCGTGACGCGTCCCTGCTGGTGCGGCACATCGCGGAGAACGGCATCGAGGTCCTGGATGTCACCCCCAGCTACGCCGAGCAGCTGGTCGAGGAAGGCCTGCTGGAGGACCCGGTGCACCGTCCCAAGGTGCTGCTGCTCGGTGGCGAGGCCGCGGGTACGGCACTGTGGGAGCGGGCGCGGGCCGCCGAAGGCACCCGGTGCGTCAACCTGTACGGCCCGACCGAGGCCAGCGTGGACACGCTGTGGGTCGACGCGGCGGAAACCGTGGTGCCGCTGGTGGGCCGGCCGCTCGCGAACACGCGCGCTTTCGTGCTGGACGGTGCGCTCCGTCCGGTCGGTGCGGGGATCGTCGGCGAGCTGTATCTTGCGGGCGCCAGCCTGGCACGCGGCTATCTGGGACGGTCGGCGCTGACGGCAGAGCGTTTCGTCGCCTGTCCCTTCGAGTCCGCCGACCGGATGTACCGCACGGGTGACCTGGTGCGCTGGGACCAGGAAGGACGGCTGGAGTACCTGGGCCGGGCGGACGACCAGGTGAAGATCCGCGGTTTCCGCATCGAGCTCGGCGAGGTCGAAACGGTGGTGGCCGCCCACCCGCAGGTGTCCCAGGCTGCGGTACTCGCCCGAGAGGACCGCCCGGGAGACAAGCGCCTCGTGGCGTACGTCGTGGCCGACGGAGGCGCGGAACTTCCCGGCCGGATCCGCGAATTCGTCGGAACGCACCTGCCCGGCTACATGGTTCCGGCAGCGGTCGTGGTGCTTGAGGCGTTCCCGCTCTCGGTGAACGGGAAGCTCGACCGCAAGGCCCTCCCGGCGCCGGACTTCGCAGCCATGGCGAGCGCCGGGCGCAAGCCTTCGAACCGTCAGGAAAAGTCCCTCTGCGACGTGTTCGCCCGAGTACTCGGACTCCCGACGGTCGGCGTGGACGACGACTTCTTCGCGTTGGGCGGGCACTCACTGCTGGCGGTCCGGCTGATCAGTCAGATCCGGGCAGTGATGGGTGTGGAGGTACCACTGAGGGTGCTGTTGGCGGCGCCGACGGTGGCAGGACTTGCAAAGCAACTTGGAACACAAGAGTCAGCTAGGCCGGCGCTGCGGCCGATGCGCAACCAGAAGGAGTCCTGATGATTCCCTTGTCATTCGCCCAGCGTCGTCTGTGGTTCATCGACCAGCTCGAAGGCCCCGGCGCGACCTACAACATCCCGATGGTGCTGAGGCTGTCGAGCTCCCTCGACCGGGCTGCCCTGAACGCGGCCCTGCGGGACGTCATCGGACGCCACGAGGTGCTGCGCACCGTCTTCGGAGTCGAAGACGGCGAGCCCTACCAGCAGATCCTCGAGCTCGACGAGCTCCAGTGGGAACTCACGACGGAGGAGGTGGCGCCCGCCGACCTGGACGTCGCGATCGCCACGGCCAAGGGATACGCCTTCGACCTGTCCGCCGAAGCACCGATACGCGCTTCGCTGCTCTCCACCGGCCACGAGGAGCACGTCCTCGTCGTGGTGGTCCACCACATTGCCAGTGACGGCTGGTCCGTGGGCCCGCTGTCGCGGGACGTGCGCGTGGCGTACGAGGCCCGTTCCGCAGGCCACGCTCCCGAGTGGGAGCCGCTGCCGGTGCAGTACGCCGACTACGCGCTCTGGCAGCGCGAGCTGCTCGGCGACACGGCCGACCCGCAGAGCGTGGCCGCCGGCCAGATCGCCTACTGGCGGCAGGCGCTGGCCGACATCCCGGAAGAGCTGGAACTGCCCTTTGACCACGGCCGCCCGGCCGTGGCGAGCCACCAGGGCCGCAGTCTGCCGCTGGCGGTCCCGGCCGACGTGCACGCCCGGATGGTGGAACTCGCACAGGCCGAGGGCGCCACCGTCTTCATGGTCCTCCAGGCCACGCTGGCGGTGCTGCTCTCCCGCCTCGGCGCCGGCACCGACATTCCGGTCGGTGTGGCCGTGGCCGGACGTACCGACGTGGCACTGGACGACCTCGTCGGCTTCTTCGTCAACACGCTGGTTCTGCGTACGGACCTGTCGGGAGACCCGACGTTCCGCGAGGTACTCGGACGGGTCCGGGAGACCGGCTGGGAGGCGTTCGCCCACCAGGACGTACCGTTCGAGAAGCTGGTCGAGGAGCTGGCGCCGACTCGTTCGCTGGCCCGCCACCCGCTCTTCCAGGTGATGCTCACCATGGAGGAGGGGGCGGCACCGGGGAGCGGGCCGACCGGTGTCGACGCTCCCGGCGTGCCGGCCCCGGCTGCTGCCAAGGTCGACCTCGAGGTGAGCGCGAGCGAGCTCTTCGACGCCACGGGTGCGCCGGCCGGCCTGCACGGCTCGGTGATCACGGCCGTCGATCTGTTCGACCTGGAGTCGGCCGAGCGACTGGTGACTCGCTGGACTCGGCTGATGGAACAGCTCGTCGCCGACCCCGAGCTCCGGCTTGGTGCGGTTGATGTGCTGGATGACGTGGAGCGTCGTCGGGTTGTTGTTGAGTGGAATGACACGTCTGCTGTGGTGCCTGCGGGTACGGTGGCGGATTTGTTCGAGGCGCAGGTGGCGCGGACGCCTGATGCGGTTGCTGTGGTGTCGGCTGGTGTTGAGGTTTCGTATGAGGGGTTGGATGTACGGGCGAATCGTCTTGCCCGGCATTTGATGGGCTTGGGTGTGGGCCCTGAGTCTGTGGTCGGGGTGTGTCTTGAGCGTGGTGTTGATGCGGTGGTCGCGCTGTTGGGTGTGCTGAAGGCGGGTGGTGCGTATCTGCCGGTGGATCCGGGCTATCCGGTGGACCGGGTTGCGTTCATGGTCCAGGATGCGGCGCCGGTGGTGGTTTTGGCGTCGGTGGGGACTGTGGGTGTGGTTCCGGCAGGTGTGCGTGTGGTGGTGGTGGATGCGGCGGAGACGGTGGAGTTGCTGGCCGGTCTGGATGGGGGTGTGGCGGCTCGTGGTGGGGTGTTGCCCGGGCATCCGGCGTATGTGATGTATACGTCGGGTTCGACGGGCCGTCCGAAGGGTGTGGTGGTTGAGCATCGTTCGGTGGTGGGTCTGTTGTCGTGGGCTGCCGGTGAGTTCGGTGGTTGTGGTTTTGAGCGGGTGCTGGCTTCGACGTCGCTGAATTTTGATGTGTCGGTGTTCGAGGTGTTCGGTCCGCTGGTGTCGGGTGGTTGTGTGGAGATGGTGCCCGATCTCCTGGCGCTTGCTGATGGCGGGCGTGGTGTGGGGGGTGTGTCGCTGGTCAGTGGTGTTCCGTCGGCGTTTTCGCAGATTCTGGCGTCGGGTGGGCTGGGGGCGCGGCCGGGGACGGTGGTCCTGGCGGGTGAGGCGTTGACCGCGGATGTGGTGGCGGCTGTCCGGCGGGCGGTTGCGGGTGTGCGGGTTGCCAATATTTATGGTCCGACTGAAGCGACGGTGTATGCGTCTGCCTGGTTTGCGGAGGGTGATGTTGAGGGGGTTGTGCCGATTGGCCGGCCGATCTCGAATGTGCGGATGTTCGTGCTGGATGCGGGCTTGCGGCCGGTGCCGGTGGGTGTGGCGGGTGAGTTGTATATCGCGGGTGCGGGGCTGGCGCGGGGGTATTTGAACCGTCCTGGTCTGAGTGCGGAGCGGTTCGTTGCCAGTCCGTTCGGTTCGGGTGAGCGGTTGTATCGCACGGGTGACCTGGTGCGGTGGAGTGCGGCAGGCCAGGTGGAGTATCTGGGCCGGGTCGATGAGCAGGTGAAGGTGCGTGGTTTCCGGATCGAGCTGGGTGAGGTCCAGTCCGTGGTGGCCGCGCATCCGCTCGTTGCGCAGGCTGTGGTCGTGGCGCGTGAGGACGTGCCGGGGGACAAGCGTCTGGTTGCGTACGTCGTCGCGGACACGGGCGTTGCGGGGTTGGTTGCCTCGGTTCGGGACTTCGTTGCCGGGCGGCTGCCGGCGTATATGGTTCCGTCGGCTGTGGTGGTGCTGGAGGCGCTGCCGCTGTCGGTGAACGGGAAGCTGGACCGCAAGGCCCTGCCCGCCCCGGAGTATGTGTCGGGTTCCGGACGTGGGCCGGCCAATGCCCGCGAAGAGGTGCTCTGCGCGGTCTTCGCCGACGTCCTGGGCCTGGACGGTGTCGGCGTGGACGACGACTTCTTTGCGCTGGGCGGGCATTCGCTGCTGGCGATACGGCTGGTGGAGCGGCTGCGTGAGCGTGGCGTGTCGGTGTCGGTGAGGGCTCTGTTCCAGTCGCCGACTCCGGCCGGGCTCGCCGCCGCCGCGGTCGGCGGGGAGCAGGTGGTCATTCCGGACAACCTGATCCCCGTGAACGCGGCCGAGATCACCCCGGCGATGCTGCCGCTGGTCGAACTGACCGCGGAGGAGATTGGCCGTCTCGTCGCGACGGTCGAGGGCGGCGCAGCTAACGTCGCGGACGTCTATCCCCTGGCCCCGCTCCAGGAAGGTCTGCTCTACCACCACCTGCTGGCCGACGGCGGTGAGGACGCCTACGTCCTGCCGACCGTCCTGGAATTCGACACCCGCCCTCTGCTGGACGCCTTTTTGGGCGCGCTCCAGCAGGTGGTGGACCGCCACGACATCCTGCGCACGTCGATCGTGTGGGAAGGCCTGCGCGAACCGGTTCAGGTCGTCTGGCGACGCGCGGAACTCCCGGTGGCCGAGCTGTCCATCGACCCGGAGGGACCGGCGCCCGTCGACCAGTTGCTGGCCGCCGGCGGTCTCACCGTGGACCTGGGGCGGGCACCCCTGATCAACATTCACATCGCCGCCGCGGAGCCCGACGCGAACCGCTGGCTCGCGCTGGTGACCGTGCACCACATGGCGCAGGACCACACGGCGCTGGAAGTGCTGCTCGGCGAGGTCGACGCCTTCCTCACCGGCCGTGGCGACGAACTGCCGGATCCGCTGCCGTTCCGGACCTTCGTGGCTCATTCCCGGAACGGGTCGCAACGCTCGGAGCACGAGCGGTACTTCGCCGACCTGCTCGGAGACGTGACCGAGCCGACGGCCCCTTACGGACAGGTCGACGTGCGCGGTGACGGGGCCGATTCGGTCCGGGAACTGATCGTCCTGGAAGAGGGGCTGGGCGAAAGGCTCCGGGAGGTCGCGCGCCGAGCGGCCACCAGTCCGGCGACCCTGATGCACGTGGCGTGGGCGCGGGTGCTCGGCGTCCTCAGCGGCCGTGACGACGTGGTCTTCGGCACCGTTCTGTTCGGCCGGATGAACTCAGGAGCGGGTTCCGAGCGGGTCCCGGGTCCGTTCATCAACACGCTCCCGGTACGGGTGCGTACCAACGGCCTCGGTGCACTGGAGTCGCTGCATGCGATGCGAGGTCAGCTCGCCGGTCTGCTGGGACACGAGCAGGCGCCGCTGGTCCTGGCTCAACAGGCGAGTGGTGTGCCGGCTGACACCCCGCTGTTCACCTCCCTCTTCAACTACCGCCACAACGCGGGGCTGCCGGCAGCGCCGGACGGACCGGCTGACGTCCTGGGCATCCGTACGGTCTACTCGCGGGAGGCCAACAACTACCCGTTGACCGTCTCGGTGGACGACAACGGTAGTCGTCTCGGGCTCGCCGTGGACGCGGTGGCTCCGATCGACCCGCGGGCTGTGGGCATGTTGCTCCGCACTGCCGTCACCAAACTCGCAGATGCCTGGGAGACCGCGCTCGACGGTGGTGCTGACCTTCCGCTGAGCACGGTTGAGGTGGTGGATGACGTGGAGCGTCGTCGGCTGCTGGTGGAGTGGAACAACACTGCGGTTGATCTCGGCGGGGTGTTGGTGCCGGGGTTGTTCGAGGAGCAGGTGGTGCGGTCGCCGGGTGCGGTGGCGGTGGTTGCCGATGGTGTGGAGGTGTCGTTCGCGGAGTTGGACGCGCGGGTGAGCCGACTGGCTGAGCACCTGGTGGGTGTGGGTGTGGGTGTGGAGTCGGTGGTGGGTCTGTGCCTGCCGCGTGGCGTCGACATGGTCGTGTCGATCCTCGCGGTGTGGCGTGCCGGTGGTGCATATCTGCCGGTGGATCCGGAGTATCCGGCGGAGCGGGTGGCGTTCATGCTCGGTGACGCTGGTGCGGTGGCTGTGGTTGCCGCGTCTGCGGTGGAGGGTGTGCTGCCTGAAGGTGTGAGGCGGGTGGTGCTGGACGAGCCGGGGACGGCGGCTGCGCTCGCGGCTCTGGGCGGGGTGGTCCCGGATCGGGTGGTGCTGGCGGAGTCCGCGGCGTATGTGATGTTCACGTCGGGTTCGACGGGCCGGCCGAAGGGTGTGGTGGTGACCCATGGCGGTCTCGCGAATTACGTGCGCTGGGCGGCGGGTGCGTATGGGACCGAGGGTGGTGCGCCGCTGCACTCTTCGCTGGCGTTCGACCTGACGGTGACCAGTGTGCTGGTGCCGCTGGTGTCGGGCTCGCCTGTGGTGGTCAGTCGTGCAGGCGGTGCCGAGGGGCTGGCGGAGGTGGTGCGTCAGTCTGCCGGGTTCGGCCTGGTGAAGGTCGTACCGGGTCATCTTCCGCTGCTGGGTGAGCTGCTTTCGGATGAGCAGGTGGCGGGGATGGCCGGCACGGTGGTGGTCGGTGGTGAGGCGTTGGCGGGTGCTTCGGTGCGTGCGTGGCTGGAGCGGGCGCCGGGTTCGGTGGTGGTCAATGAGTACGGTCCGACGGAGACGGTGGTCGGGTGCTGTGTTCTTGAGGTTCGTGCGGGTGATGAGGTCGGTGAGTCGGTTGCGATCGGGCGTCCGGTCGCGAATACGCGGCTGTATGTGCTGGACGGGGGTCTTCGGCCGGTTCCGGTGGGTGTGGCGGGTGAGCTGTACATCGCGGGTGCGGGTGTTGCGCGTGGTTATGTGGGTCGGGCGGGCGTGACGGCTGAGCGGTTCGTCGCGTGTCCGTTCGAGCCGGGTGCGCGGATGTATCGCAGTGGTGATGTGGCGCGGTGGGCTGCGGATGGCCGGCTTGAGTATGTGGGTCGTGCGGATGAGCAGGTGAAGGTCCGTGGTTTCCGGATCGAGCCGGGTGAGGTCCAGTCGGTGGTCGCGGGGCATGCGTACGTGGCGCAGGCGGCGGTGATCGCGCGTGAGGACGTGCCGGGCGATGTGCGGCTGGTCGCCTACGTGGTGCCGATTCAGGGCGCCGAGGGTCTTCCTGCCGAGGTGAAGGCGTTCGCGGCCGCCCGGCTGCCGAAGCACATGGTGCCCTCGGACGTCGTGGTCCTGGACGCGCTGCCGTTCACCGTGAACGGGAAGCTGGACCGTAAGGCTCTGCCGGCCCCTGAGTACGCGGGTGGTGTCGGTCGTGGTCCGGTGTCGCTCCAGGAGGAGTTGTTGTGCGGGGCTTTCGCGCAGGTGCTGGGTGTGGAGAGCGTTGGGGTTGACGACGATTTCTTCGCGCTGGGTGGGCATTCGTTGTTGGCGACGCGTCTGGTGAGTCGGGTGCGTACGGTGCTGGGTGTCGAGGTTTCGCTGCGGATGCTGTTCGAGGCGCCGACGGTGGCCCGGCTTGCCGAGCGGCTGGCAGGGGCCGATAGGGCACGGGTGGCGCTGACGGCGGGGGCGCGTCCGGAGCGGGTTCCGCTGTCGTTCGCGCAGCGTCGTCTGTGGTTCATCGGCCAGCTGGAGGGCCCCAGCGAGACCTACAACATGTCCGTCACCCTGCGTCTGACGGGTGCGGTGGACCAGGTGGCACTGGGCGCGGCGTTCAGGGACGTCCTGGAACGGCACGAAGTCCTGCGCACGGTGTTCTCCGTGGCTGAGGACGGTCAGCCGTACCAGCAGATCGTCGACCTGGCCGAACTGGCCTGGCAACTGGAGACCGTCGAGGTCCCCCCGTCCCGGCTCGCCGGAGCGGTCGCCGACGCGGAGCGGTACGCGTTCGACCTCGCCACTGAAGTGCCCATCCGTGCCTGGCTTTTCTCCGTCGCGCAGGACGAGCACCTCGTCGTGTTGACCACCCACCACATCGCGACCGACGGTTGGTCGATGGGTCCGTTGGCTCAGGATGTGTCGGCTGCTTATGCGGCGCGGTGTGCGGGTGGGGCTCCGGAGTGGGAGCCGCTGCCGGTGCAGTACGCGGATTACGCGCTGTGGCAGCGTGAGCTGCTGGGTGACGAGCAGGACCCGGAAAGTCTGATTTCTCGCCAGGTGGCTTACTGGCGTGAGGAGTTGGCGGGTGCTCCGGAGGAGCTGGGGCTGCCGTTCGACCAGCAGCGTCCGGCGGTGGCTTCGCATCAGGGGCACAGTGTGCCGCTGGTGGTGCCGGCGGAGGTGCACGCCCGTCTGGTGGAGGTGGCGCGCGCTGAGGGTGTGACCACGTTCATGGTGTTCCAGGCGGCGCTGGCGCTGCTGCTGTCCCGGCTGGGGGCGGGGACTGACATCCCGATCGGCTCGGCCAATGCCGGACGCACCGATGAAGCGCTGGACAACCTCGTGGGCTGCTTCGTCAATACCCTGGTGCTGCGTGCCGATCTGTCGGGTGACCCGACCTTCCGTGAGCTGCTGGCGCGGGCGCGTGAGCGGGGCCTGTCGGCGCATGCGCACCAGGACGTGCCCTTCGAGAAGCTGGTCGAGGAGCTGGCTCCCAGCCGTTCGATGGCCCGTCACCCCCTCTTCCAGGTGGTTCTGACCAAGCAGGACACCATCGACGCGGTACTCGACCTGCCAGGGGTGCAGGCCGGAGGGGTATCGGCAGAGCTGACTGCGGGCAAGACCACGGCGAAGTTCGATGTGGATGTGATGGTGTCGGAGGCTTTCGACGCGCAGGGTGTGGCGTTGGGTCTTCGGGGTTCGGTGACGGTGGCCGCGGATCTGTTCGACGAGGCATGGGCTGGGCGGATCGCCGGGTACTGGTCGCGGGTCCTGGACGTGGTCTCTGACGATCCGGGTGTGCGCCTGAGCCGGGTGAATGTGCTGGGTCCGGATGAGCTGGCGACGGTGTTGTCCGGTTGGAATGACACTGCCGCCGAGGTTGCGGACGCTTCGGTGGTGGGGTTGTTCGAGGCGCAGGTGGTGCGGTCGCCGGATGCGGTGGCGGTGGTGGCTGATGGTGTGGGGGTGTCGTTCGCGGAGCTGGATGTGCGGGCGAACCGGCTGGCTCACTATCTGGTGTC
>NZ_JBWKDV010000035.1:0-11025 GCF_056435825.1 Streptomyces sp. NPDC043876
ACCACGACCAACCACTCACCATCCAGCCCACCAGCAGACACAGCCGCCAGCGGCTTCCACGACACCCGGTACCGCCAGCCGTCGACCTCCGACTGCTGCTCCGCCTGACGGCGCCACGCCGACAGGGCCGGGACGAGTTCGCTGAAGCCGGCGTCGTCGCCCACCTCCAGTTCGGACATCAGGGCGGCGAGGTCGCCGCGCTCCACCGCGTCCCAGAACCGGGCGTCGACCGCGTTCACCGCGAAGGCGGGGGCGTTCGCGTCGTGGGAGAGGACGTTCTCCGGCCAGTAGCGCTGCCGCTGGAAGGCGTACGTCGGCAGCTCCACCCGTCGGGCGCCCGTACCGGCGTAGAAGGCGGACCAGTCCACGGCCACACCGCGCACGTGGACCTTGGCCAGAGCGGTGACCGCGGTCTCCGCCTCCGGTCGCCCGGACCGCAGTACCGGCACGAACCCGGCAGCAGCCGTCACGCACTCCTGGGCCAGCGCCGACAGCACACCGTCCGGACCGAGTTCGACGTACGTCGTCACACCCGCGGCCTCCAGGGCCCGCACACCATCGAGGAAGCGAACCGCCTCCCGGACGTGTCGCACCCAGAAGTCGGCCGAACCCATCTCGTCCGAGACCAGCGCACCCGTCAGGTTGGAGACAACCGGAATCCGGGGTTTGTCGAACGACAGGCCCGCCACGACCTGACGGAACTCATCCAACATTCCGTCCATGTGCGGGGAGTGGAAGGCATGACTGACCGTCAGCCGCTTGGTCTTGCGGCCGGCGAACGAAGCCACCACCGCCAGCACGGCATCCTCGTCACCCGCGATCACGACCGACGTGGGACCGTTGACGGCGGCGATGCTCACCCGCCCGGACAGCAGCGGCAGGACCTCGTCCTCCGACGCCTGCACCGCCACCATCACACCACCCGAAGGCAACGCCTGCATCAGACGCCCCCGCGCAGCCACCAGCACACACGCGTCCTCCAACGAGAACACACCCGCCACATGCGCAGCCGCGATCTCACCCACGGAGTGACCGGCGAGGAAGTCAGGCCGCACACCCCACGACTCCAGCAGCCGGAACAACGCCACCTCGACCGCGAACAACGCGGGCTGCGCATGCTCCGTACGATCCAGGACGGCCTCGTCGTCTCCGAACAGGACGCCCTTCAGCGGCACCTCGGGCTCGAACTGCTCGCACACCGCATCCAGGGCGACAGCGAACGCCGGGAAGGCGGCATACAGTTCGCGCCCCATCCCGAGGCGCTGGCTGCCCTGCCCGCTGAACAGGAACGCCAGCGCGCCCCCCGCCACCGAGCCCCGCACCAGGCCCGGGACCTGCTCGCCTGCGGCCAAGGCTTCCAGCCAGCCGAGCAGCGTCTCGGGGGCTGCGGGTTCGCCGAGGAGGACCGCGCGGTGTTCCAGGGCGGCCCGGTGCACGGCCAGGGTGTGGCCGAGGTCGAGGGCGCCGCGGGTTCCCGCGGTGGTGACCAGGTCGGCGGCGGTCGTGCGCAGACGGTCGGCTTGGGCGCGCAGTGCGGCCGCGGTGCGGCCGGAGACGAGCCACGGGATGACGGCCGGTGCCGGGTCCCCCGCGGGGCCCGGCTCGGGCCGGGTCTCCTCGTCGGCCTCGCGCGGTGCCTGTTCGAGGACGGCGTGGGCGTTGGTGCCGCTGTAGCCGAAGGAGGAGATGCCGGAGCGGCGCGGCCGGCCGGTCTCCGGCCAGGCCCGCTGCTCGGTCAGCAGCTCGATGTCACCGGCGGACCAATCCACGAACGGTGTCGGCTCGTCGACGTGCAGGGTCTGCGGGAGCACCCCGTGCTGCATGGCCATGACCATCTTGACGACACCGGCGACACCGGCGACGGCCTGGGTGTGCCCGATGTTGGACTTGACCGAGCCGAGCAGCAACGGTCGCTCGGCGGGGCGGTTCTGGCCGTACGTGGCCAGCAGCGCCTGCGCTTCGATCGGGTCGCCGAGCTTGGTGCCCGTGCCGTGGGCCTCGACCGCGTCGACGTCCCCGGCGGTCAGACCCGCGTCGGCGAGGGCCTCGCGGATGACGCGCTGCTGGGCGGGGCCGTTGGGGGCGGTGAGGCCGTTGCTCGCGCCGTCCTGGTTGATCGCGGTGCCGCGGACGACGGCGAGGACGGGGTGCCCGTTGCGGCGGGCGTCCGAGAGCCGCTCCAGGAGGAGCAGGCCGACTCCCTCGGCCCAGACCGTGCCGTCGGCGGCCGCGGCGAAGGCCTTGATCCGGCCGTTCTGGGCGAGGCCGCGCTGGCGGCTGAACTCGGTGAACGCTCCGGGGGTGGACATGATCGTCACGGCGCCCGCGAGGGCCATCGAGCATTCGCCGCGGCGCAGGGCCTGGGCAGCGAGGTGCAGGGTGACGAGCGACGAGGAGCAGGCCGTGTCGAGGGTGACCGCGGGCCCTTCCAGACCGAAGGTGTACGAAATGCGGCCGGAGACGACGCTGGCGGCGTTGCCGGTGCCGAGGTGGCCCTCCAGGCCGTCGCCGTCGTTCAGCCACAGCTGAAGGTAGTCCTGGGCGTTGGAGCCGACGAACACGCCGGTTCGGCTGCCCTGCAGGGCGGTCGGGTCGATGCCGGCCCGTTCGAAGGTCTCCCAGGAAGTCTCCAGCAGCAGACGCTGCTGCGGGTCCATGGCGAGGGCCTCGCGGGGCGATATGCCGAAGAACGCGGCGTCGAAGTCGGCCGCCTCGTGGAGGAAGCCGCCCTCACGAACGTAGCTGGTGCCCTCGCGGTCGGGGTCGTCGCTGTAGAGGGAGTCGAGGTCCCAGCCGCGGTCGGCGGGGAAGGCGGTGATGCCGTCGCGGCTCTCGACGAGCAGCTGCCACAAGTCCTCGGGGCCGCGGACGCCGCCGGGGAAGCGGCAGCCCATCGAGACGATGACGACCGGGTCGTCGTCGGCGCCGGCGGCGCCCGGGCCGAGAGCCGGCTGTCCGGAGCCGAGAGCACCGGTCCCCGTGCCCGCGCCGTCGGCCAGGTCGCCGATCAGCTCCTCGCGCAGGTACTGGGCGAGAGCTGTCGCCGTCGGGTAGTCGAAGACGAGGGTGGCGGGCAGGCGGCGGCCGGTGGCCTCGCCGAGCAGGTTGCGCAGCTCGACGGCGGTGAGGGAGTCGAAGCCGAGTTCCTTGAAGGAGCGGCCCGGCTCGACGGAGGCGGCGCTCGGATGTCCGAGGGCCGCGGCGACCTGCTTGCGTACGAGGTCGAGGACGGCCCGGTCCTGTTCGGCGGCCGGGAGTCCGGCCAGGTGTTGGCGCAGTCCGGAGGCGGCGGCGGACGCGCCGCCCACCGACCGGCGCGCGGGGACCCGTACGAAGCCGCGGAGCAGCGGCGGCAGGGTTCCGGCCTGGGCCTGACCGCGGAGGCCTGCGGGGTCGATGCGCATCAGGACGGGTGCGGGCTCGTCGATCCGGTGGGCGAGGTCGAAGAGGTCGAGGCCCTGCGCCGTGGTGAGCGGGGGCAGACCGGCGCGGGTCATGCGGCTGATGTCGGCGTCGGTGAGGCTGCCGGCCATGCCGCTGCCGTCGGCCCACAGGGCCCAGGCCAGGGAGGTGGCCGGGAGGCCCAGGGAGCGGCGGTGTTGGGCGAGGCCGTCGAGGAAGACGTTGGCGGCAGCGTAGTTGCCCTGGCCGGCGCCGCCGAAGACACCGCCGATGGAGGAGAACAGCAGGAAGGCGGAGAGGTCGAGGTCCCGGGTCAGTTCGTGCAGGTGCCAGGCGGCGTCGGCCTTGGGGCGCAGGACGGCCGAGAGGCGCTCGGGGGTGAGGGAGCCGATCACGCCGTCGTCGAGGACACCCGCGGTGTGGACGACCGCGCCGAGCGGGTGCTCGGCCGGTACGGAGGCCAGGAGCGCGGCCAGCGCTTCGCGGTCGGCGACGTCGCATGCGGCCCACGTCACCGCGGCTCCCGCGTCGGTGAGTTCGGCCGCGAGCCGCTGCGCCTCGGGGGTGGTGCCGCCGCGGCGGCCGACGAGGAGCAGGTGGCGCACGCCGTACTCGGCCACGAGGCGGCGGGCGACGAGGCCACCGAGGAGTCCGCCCGCGCCGGTGATCAGTACGGTCGCCCCGGGTGCGTACGCGGGGCGGCCCGGGCCGGTCGTCGGTTCGTCGGCGGTGTCCCGGGCGACGCGGGTGAGGCGCCGGGCGTGCAGGGTGCCCGCCCGCACGGCGAGGTGTGGCTCTCCCGAGGCGAGGGCGGCGGGCAGCGCGCGGGCGGAGGCGGCGGTGCCGTCGGTGTCGACGAGCAACAGCCGGTCGGGGGCTTCGGCCTGGGCGGAGCGCAGCAGGCCGAGGACGGCGGCGTGCACCGGGTCGGTGAGCACGTCGGCGGCCTCGGGGTCGTCGATGGCGGCGACCGCGCCGCGGGTCAGGACGACCAGGCGGCTGGTGGCGAACCGGTCGCCGGTGAAGGCGTCGTCGCCGAGCCAGGTCTGGGCGAGGACGAGGGCGTGGTGCGCGGCCCGGTGCAGGGACTCGACGGAGAGCTCCGGGGCGGCGGGGTCCTCCGAGGCCGAGCCGGCCTGTCCGTAGCCGACGAACACGGCGTCCGGTACGGGCGCTCCGGCGCCGACGGCGGCCGCCAGCTGGGCGAGGTCCGCGTAGTGGTCGATCCCTTCGGCATGGAGGGCCGCCGGGACCTCGGTGCCCACGGCCGCCCAACGGCCCTCGTGCGCCATGTCCGTGTTGGCGGGCCGCGCGAGCTCCGTCCAAACGGTGCGGAACACCGACTCGTGGTGGGCGGTGCGGGCCGCCCGCACCTGCTCGGCCGACACGGCCCGCAGGACGAGGGAGTCGACGCTCGCGACGGGCGCGCCCGTGGCGTCCGCGATCTCCAGGCGTACGCCGTCCTCTCCCATGGGGGTGAGGCGTACGCGCAGGGCGTCGGCGCCACCGGCGTGGAGGGTGACTCCGCTCCAGGCGAAGGGGAGGCGGCCCTCGCCTTCGGCGCCGCCCAGGACGCCGAGACCGAGGGTGTGCAGGGCGGCGTCCAGCAGGGCCGGGTGGAGGCCGAAGTCGCGTGCCGCCGCGGCGTTCTGCTCGGGCAGGGCGACCTCGGCGTAGACGCTGTCGCCGTGGCGCCAGGCGGCGGTGAGACCGCGGAAGGCCGGACCGTAGCCCATGCCGACCTCGGCCAGGTCGGCGTACAGGCCGTCCGTGGCGAGGGGTTCGGCGCCCGTCGGGGGCCACTCCCCCGCCAGGGGGGATGCCGGGGCGGGGGCGGCCGTGGGGGCCAGTACGCCGCCGGCGTGGCGGGTCCACGATTCGTCGGAGGAGCCGTCCTTCGCGCGGGAGGAGACGGTGAAGGCGCGTCTGCCGCTTCCGTCTGCGTCGGGGGCGCTCACGTGCATCTGGATCTGTACGCCGCCCCGTTCGGGCAGGACGAGCGGGGCTTCGAGGGTCAGCTCCTCGACGAGGCCACAGCCGAACTGGTCGGCGGCGCGGATCGCGAGGTCGACGAAAGCGGTGCCGGGCAGCAGGATGCTGCCCATGACCTTGTGGTCGGCCAACCAGGGGTGGGCGGCGGCGGACAGCAGACCGGTGAAGAGGAAGCCGTCGGATTCGGCGAGGGCGACGGCCGCGCCGAGGAGCGGGTGCGCGGCCTCCTCCAGGCCCGCCGCGGTGACGTCCCCCGCGCGGGTGCCGGGCTCGATCCAGTAGCGCTGGCGTTGGAAGGCGTAGGTCGGCAGGTCGACGCGACGGGCGCCGGTGCCCGCGTAGAAAGCGGTCCATTCCACCCGGACGCCGTGGACGTGGGCCCGGGCGAGCGCAGTGACGAGGGTCTCCGCCTCGGGACGGCCCTTGCGCAGGACGGGCACGAAGACGGCGCCCTCGACGGTGGTGCAGTCCTGGGCCAGAGCCGACAGCACACCGTCAGGACCGAGTTCGACGTACGTGGTGACCCCTGCCGCCTCCAGCGTCCGGACACCGTCGAGGAAGCGAACGCCTTCACGGACGTGCCGCACCCAGAACTCCGCCGAACCCATCTCATTCGAGACCAGCGCACCCGTCAGGTGGGAGACGACCGGGATCCGCGGAGCGGCGAACTCCAGCCCCGCCACCACCTCACGGAAGTCCTCCAACATCCCGTCCATGTGCGGCGAGTGGAACGCATGGCTGACGGTGAGCCGCTTGCTCTTCCGGTCGGCGAACACCCCCACCACCGCGAGCACGGCGTCCTCGTCACCGGCCACGACCACCGACTGCGGACCGTTGACCGCAGCGATGCTCACCCGCTCGGACAACAGCGGCAGGACCTCGTCCTCCGCGGCCTGGATCGCGATCATCACCCCGCCACCCGGCAGCGCCTGCATCAGACGCCCGCGCGCGGCGACCAGCGCACACGCGTCCTCCAGGGAGAACACACCCGCCACATGCGCGGCCGCGATCTCACCCACGGAGTGACCGGCGAGGAAGTCCGGCTTCACACCCCACGACTCCAGCAGCCGGAACAACGCCACCTCGACCGCGAACAACGCCGGCTGCGCATACTCCGTACGATCCAGCACCACCGCATCCCCGCCGAACAACACCTCCTTCAACGGAAGTTCGAGCGAGCCGTCCATGCGCGCGCACACCGCGTCCAGCGCGTCCGCGAACACCGGGTAGGCGTCGTACAACTCACGCCCCATCCCGAGCCGCTGGCTGCCCTGCCCGGTGAACAGGAACGCGGTCTTCCCGAGCCTCGGCGCGCCCTTCACCACCCCTGCGGCAGTGCCGCCCTCCGCCAGTGCGGCGAGTCCGGCCAGCAGGCCCTCTCGATCCGTGGCGACCACGGCCGCCCGGTCCTCGAAGGAGGCCCGGCCCACGGCCAGCGCCCGGGCGACGTCCACCGGACGCTCCCCGGTGTGCTCGGCCGCGTGACCGAGGAGGCGCTCGGCCTGCGCGCGGAGGGCGTCCCCGCCCTTGGCCGAGAGCAGCCACGGAACGACCGGCGCGGCCGCGGACGGCGACGCCGGCTCCTCGCTCCGGTCGGACTCCGGGGCCTGCTCGATGATGGTGTGGACGTTGGTGCCGCTGACGCCGAAGGCGGACACGCCGACCCTGTACGGGCGCCCGGTCTGCGGCCACGGCTGCTGCTCGGTGAGCAGCGAGACGGCTCCGGCGGTCCAGTCGACGTGGGAGGTCGGCTCGTCGACGTGCAGGGTCCTGGGCAGCACTCCGTGCTGCATCGCCATGACCGTCTTGATGATGCCGGCGACGCCCGCGGCGTTCTGGGTGTGGCCGAGGTTGGACTTCAGGGAGCCGAGCCACAGCGGCCGGCCCTCCGGGCGGTCCTGCCCGTACGTGGCCAGCAGCGCCTGGGCTTCGATCGGGTCGCCCAGGGTCGTGCCGGTGCCGTGGGCCTCGACGGCGTCGACGTCGGCCGCGGTCAGGCGGGCGGATTCGAGGGCCTGGCGGATGACGCGCTGCTGGGCGGGGCCGTTGGGTGCGGTCAGCCCGTTGGAGGCGCCGTCCTGGTTGACGGCGGAGCCGCGGACGAGGGCCAGGATCCGGTGTCCGCTGCGGCGGGCGTCGGAGAGGCGTTGCACGAGGAGGACACCGACGCCCTCGGACCAGCCCGTGCCGTCCGCCGCCTCGGCGAAGGACTTGCAACGGCCGTCGGGTGACAGGCCGCGCTGACGGCTGAACTCGACGAAGACCTCCGGTCCGGCGAGGACGGTGACGCCCGCGGCCAGGGCCAGCGAGCACTCCCCCTGCCGCAGGGCCTGGACGGCCATGTGCAGGGCGACGGAGGAGGACGAGCAGGCGGTGTCGATGGTGGCGGCGGGGCCTTCCAGGCCGAAGACGTAGGCGAGGCGGCCGGAGACGACGCTGGAGGCGGTGCCGGTGAGGAGGTGTCCCTCGACTCCCTCGGGCAGTTCGCCCGAGCCGGCGCCGTAGGCGTTAGCGGACGCGCCGACGAAGACACCGGTTCGGCTGCCGCGCAGGGTCGCCGGGTCGATGCCGGCCCGTTCGAAGGCCTCCCAGGAGGTCTCCAGCAGCAGGCGCTGCTGGGGGTCCATCGCGAGGGCCTCGCGCGGTGAGATCCCGAAGAACGCGGGGTCGAAGTCGGGGGCCTCGTAGAGGAATCCGCCGTCGCGGGCGTAGGTGGTGCCGGGGTGGTCGGGGTCCGGATCGTACAGCGACTCGACGTCCCAGCCCCGGTCGGAGGGGAAGCCCGAGATCGCGTCGCCGCCGCTCTCGACGAGCTTCCACAGCTCCTCCGGCGAGCTGATTCCTCCGGGGAAGCGGCAGCTCATGCCGACGATCGCGATGGGCTCGCGGGAGGCGTCGGTGAGCTCCTGGTTCCGGCGGCGCAGCCGCTCGGCTTCCTTGAGGGAGGCCCGCAGCGCTTCAACGACTTTTTCGTTAGGGGTGCTCATCACTTACTCCGCACTTCGGGCACGTCAGACGTTGCTGTTGCTGGTGGTGTTGCCGGGAGGGGTGTTGTCGTCAGGACCGGATCCGCCGTCCAGCGCGAGATCGAGGAGGTCCTGGAGGTCCATCTCGTCGATGGAGTCGAGGGAGCCGAGGGAGTCCCCCGCCGCGTCCCCCTCGCCGGCTCCGTGGCCGGACCCTCCGTCCGGGGTGCCGGGGTCGGCGAGTCGCAGGAGCTCCTCGATGAGCCCGGCCTCGCGGATCCGGCCGAGGGGGATGGTGGCCAGGGTCCGCCGCAGCTCCGCGTCCTGCGGGTCGGTGTCGAGGTCCGCGCCCGCCGCCCCGGCTCCGGCGCCGCCCTCGGGGAAGAGCGTGCGCAGCAGGTGCCGGGTGAGGGCCTGCGGGTTGGGATAGTCGAACACCAGGCTGGACGGCAGCCGCAAGCCGCAGGCGGCGCCGAGGCGGTTGCGCAGGTCGACCGCGGTCAGCGAGTCGAAGCCCAGGTCCTTGAAGGCCCGGTCGGCGGCGACGGCGTCCGCGGAGGGGTGTCCCAGCGCGGCCGCGGCGTGGTCGCGTACGAGGTCCAGCAGGGCCGTGTCCCGGTCGTCGCCGGAGAGTCCGGCCAGCCGCTCCAGGACGGCCTCGGACGGATCAGCGGCCACGGCTCCGGCGGTGCCGCCCGTGGGCGCCTGTGCGAGCAGGGTCGCGCGGACCTCGGGGAGGTCGCCGATGAGCGGGCGGGGCCGGGCGGCGGCGAAGACCGGCGCGAAGCGGTCCCAGTCGACGCGGGCGACGGTGACTGCGGCGCTCCTGCTCGTGAGGGCGCGTTCGAGGGCGAGCAGGTTGGTCTCCGGGGCGACGGGCGGCAGCCCGCGCCGGCTGAGCTGCTCCTCGGCATCGCCCTCGGTGGCCATGCCGCCGTCGGCCCACGGTCCCCAGGCGACGGCGGTGGCCGCGAGTCCGCGGGCCGCGCGGCGCTCGGCGAGCGCGTCGAGGAAGGTGTTGGCCGCCGCGTAGGCGCCTTGTCCGCCGCCGCCCCAGACTCCGGCGATGGAGGAGAAGAGGACGAACGCGTCGAGGGAGTCCGGCGTGTCGAACAGGGCGTCCAAGTGGACGGCCCCGGCGGTCTTGGCGGTGACGACCCGGGCGAAGCCGGGCAGGTCGGTGCCGGTGCCGGGCGGTTGGGAGACGCCTGCGGCGTGCACGACGGCGCGGACGGGGGTGCCGTCGGCCGCCAGGCCCGCGACGAGGGCGGCCAGGGCCTCCCGGTCGGTGACGTCGCAGGCGGCGAGGGTCACGGCCGCACCGAGTGCTTCGAGTTCCGCGCGGACCCGGTCCGCGTCGGGGGCGTCGGCGCCGCTGCGGCTGACGAGCACGAGGTGCTGCGCGCCCCGCTCGGCCAGGCGCCGGGCGACGTGGCGGCCCAGGGCGCCGGTACCGCCGGTGATGAGCACGGTGCCGCGCGGGGTCCACCGGGGGATGGGGTCGCCGGCCACGTGGGCGTGGACGAGGCGCCGTACGAAGGTACCGGCGGGACGGAGCGCGAGCTGGTCCTCGTCGCCGCTGCCGGTGAGTGCGGCGGCCAGTCCTGCCAGGGTGCGCTCGTCGCACGTGCCGGGCAGGTCGACCAGGCCGCCCCAGCGGTCGGGGTGCTCCAGGGCGACGACCCGGCCCAGACCCCATACCCGGGACTGGGCGGCGCCGTCGAGCGGGTCCCCGGGAGCGGCACCGACGGCGTCGCGGGTGACGCACCACAGGGGGGCGTCGCCGCAGCCGGTCCGCTCGGCCTCCGGGCCGGTGAGCGCCTCGGCGAGGGCGGCGGTCAGGGCGAGGCCGACGGGCACCGCGGGGTGATCGGGGTGGGGCCGCTCGTCCAGCGCGAGGAGTGACAGGACGCCGCGTACCGGTGCGGCGGCGGTCGCGGCGCCGTGCCCGAGCCGCTCGGTCAGACGCGCCCGCAGGACCTCCGGATCGGTGTCGGCCGTGTCGAGGGGCAGGGTCAGCAGGCGGGCTCCGCCGGCGGTGAGCCGGTCGGTCAGCGCCCGCACCCAGGGATCGTCCGCCTCGGCGGCGGGGACGGGCACCAGCCAGGTCCCGGCCGTGGCGGTGACGGCGCCCTGGCCCGTGCGGGGCAGGGGCTGCCAGACCACGCGGTAGAGGAGGGCGTCGGCCTGCTCCTGCGCCCGCTGCTCGCGCCGCCAGGCGGAAAGCTCGGGCAGGACCGCGCTCAGCGGCCGGTCCGCGCCGGTCTCGAATTCCCCGGCGAGGGCGCTGAGGTCACCGCGTTCGACGGCTTCCCAGAACCGGGCGTCGGCGGAGGTTTCCCGGGTGGGGGCGGCGTCACCCCGGGTGGCGGGCTCCGGCCAGTGACGTACGGACTGGAAGGCGTAGGTGGGCAGGTCGAGCCACTGGGCGGCGCCGGTGGTGGCGGCGGCGCTGTACGCCTGCCAGTCGAGCGGGACACCGCGGGTGAAGATCTGGGCGAGCGCCGTCGCCAGGGTTTCGGCGGCCGGGCGCCCGGCGCGCAGGGCGGGCAGGAAGGCCGAGGCGGCATCGGTGGTGCAGTCCTGCCCGAGGGCGGACAGGACACCGTCGGGGCCGAGTTCGACGTACGTCGTCACGCCCGCGGCCTCCAGAGCGCCGATCCCG
>NZ_JBWKDV010000036.1:0-10591 GCF_056435825.1 Streptomyces sp. NPDC043876
GCGACCTCCCGGTCAGCCCTCGAACATCGGGCCGTGCTGGTCGCGGGGGAGCGGACCGAGTTCCTGGCCGCGCTCCAGGCCCTCGCAGCCGGCGAGCCGGCCGCAGGCCTGACCCGCGGTACCGCCTCCGAGGGCGGGCTGGCCTTCCTGTTCACCGGCCAGGGCAGTCAGCGGCTCGGCATGGGGCGTGAACTGTACGACGCCTTCCCGGTGTTCGCGGACGCGCTGGATGCGGTATGTGCACGGTTCGACCTGGACCTCCCGTTGAAGGACGTGCTGTTCGGATCGGATGCCGAGCTGCTGGACCGTACGGAGTACACGCAACCGGCGCTGTTCGCGGTCGAGGTGGCCCTCTACCGGCTCGTCGAGAGCCGGGGGCTGCGACCGGACTTCCTGTCCGGTCACTCCATCGGTGAGATCGCCGCCGCGCACGTCGCGGGTGTCTTCTCCCTCGATGACGCGTGTGTGCTCGTCGCCGCCCGGGGCCGCCTGATGCAGGCGTTGCCGTCCGGTGGTGCGATGATCGCGATCCAGGCCGCGGAGGACGAGGTCCTGCCGCTCCTCGCCGGAGCCGGCCGCGTCGGCATCGCCGCGGTCAACGGCCCGGAGTCGGTGGTCATCGCCGGTGACGAGGACGAGGCCACCTCGATCGCCGCGGTCTTCGAGGCGCGGGGCCGCAAGACCAAGCGCCTCACCGTCAGTCACGCCTTCCACTCCCCGCACATGGACGGCATGCTGGGCGACTTCCGCAAGGTCGTCGAGGGGCTCGCCTTCGCGGCGCCCCGCATCCCGGTCGTCTCCAATCTGACCGGTGCGCCGGTCACCGACGAGATGGGCTCGGCCGACTTCTGGGTCCGGCACGTCCGCGAAGCCGTCCGCTTCCTTGACGGGGTGCGCGCGCTTGAGGCCGCGGGCGTGACCGCCTACATCGAACTCGGGCCGGACGGTGTCCTCTCCGCGCTCGCCCAGGAATGCCTCACCGGCGACACCACTGACACCGTCTTCGTACCCGCACTGCGCAAGGGCCGTCCCGAGGCGGAGGCCCTGAACACCGCTTTGGCGCTGGCCCACGCCCACGGCGTCACCGTCGACTGGAGCGCGTACTACGCCGGTACCGGCGCCCGCCGCGTCGGCCTGCCGACCTACGCCTTCCAGCGGACGCGCTACTGGCTGGAGGAAGCCGTCCACCCGGTGTCCGCCGAGGTCGCTGCCGAGGCCGGCGGTGCGGTCGACGCCGCCTTCTGGGCCGCCGTCGACAACGAGGACCTCACCGCCCTCAGCGCCACCCTGGAGATCGACGCCGACCGCCCGCTGAGCGACCTGCTCCCGGCACTGTCCGCCTGGCGGCGCCGCAGCGCGGAGCGCTCGGTCGTCGACGGCTGGCGCTACGCCGTCACCTGGAAGCCGCTCGGCGACCCGCAGCCGGCCGCGCGCCCCTCGGGCACCTGGCTCGTCGTCACCACCGTGCCCGCCGGGCCCGGTTCCGCACTGCCCGGGGTCGCGGACGCCCTCCGGGCGCAGGGCGTCGACGTACGAGAGGTCGTCCTGGAGGCGGCCACGGCCGACCGTGCCATCGTGGCCGACCTGCTGGGCGCCGCGCTCGCAGGCGACCGGGCCGACGGCGTGGTGTCGCTGCTGGCCTTCGCCGAGGGTCCGCACCCGGTGCACCCGGCCGCACCGGCCGGGCTGCTCCTGACCGGGGCGCTCGTCCCGGCTCTCGGGGACGCCGGGGTCGACGCGCCGCTGTGGTGCGTCACCGCCGGGGCCGTCGCGACCGGACCTGCCGACCGGGTACGCAGCGCGGTACAGGCACAGATGTGGGGATTCGGCCGGGTCGTCGCCCTGGAGCACCCGGAGCGCTGGGGCGGTCTCGTGGACCTGCCCGTCGGCGCGGACGGCCGGGCGATGGAGCGGCTGCTCGCCGTGCTCGGCGCGACGGACACCGCGTCCGGGCCCGCGTCCGGTTACGAGGACCAGGTCGCCGTGCGGTCGGCCGGGCTCCTCGCCCGCCGGATCGGCCACGCCGCCCCGGCGGCCGAGGACCGTGCCCCCTGGCGGCCCAGCGGAACCGTCCTGATCACCGGCGGCACGGGTGCGCTCGGCGCACACGTGGCCCGCTGGCTCGCCGCGCACGGCGCCGAGCACCTCGTCCTGGCGGGCCGCCGCGGGCCGCGGGCCGAGGGCGTCGACGCGCTGATCGCCGAGCTCGCCGCGCTCGGGGCCCGGGCCACGGCCGTCGCCTGCGACGTCACCGACCGGGAATCCCTCCGTACGCTCCTCGCCTCTCTGGGCGAGGACGGCTCCGGCCCGGCCCTGACCGCCGTGTTCCACACGGCGGGCGTCGGCCAGTACGCCCCGCTGGCCGAGAGCGGCCCCGGCGACCTCGCGGCGGTCCTCGCCGCGAAGGTCACCGGAGCAGAGCACCTCGACGAACTGCTCGGTGAAACGGAGTTGGACGCCTTCGTCCTGTTCTCCTCCATCGCGGGCGTCTGGGGCAGCGGCGGTCAGTCCGCCTATGCGGCGGCCAACGCCCACCTCGACGCCCTGGCCCAGCAGCGCCGCGACCGCGGGCTCAAGGCCACGGCCGTGGCCTGGGGCCCGTGGGGCGAGGGCGGGCTCGTAGCCGACGAGGAGGCAGCGGAGCAACTGCGCCGGCGCGGCCTCCCGGTGATGGACCCCGCGCGGTCGATCGTCGCCCTCCAGCGGGCCCTCGACACCGGGGACACGACAGTGACCGTCGCCGACGTCAGCTGGGACCTGTTCGCCCCGGCGTTCACCGCGGCCCGTCCGCGCCCGCTGATCGCCGACCTCCCCGAGGTACGGCGCGCACTGGCCGCCGGGCAGCCGGAGCACGGCACCGTGACGGGCGGCGACGCCGGTACCGGAGCCGGACCGGAGCGGCTGCTCGCCGATGTGCGGGGCATGACCCCCGACGAGGCGGAACGGACCCTGCTCGGCCTGGTCCGCGAGCACGTCGCCGCGGTCCTCGGCCACGACGGGGCTGCCACGATCGCCGCGGGTCGCGCCTTCAAGGAGCTCGGCTTCGACTCGCTCGCCGCGGTCGACCTGCGCACCCGGCTCGGTTCCGCCACCGGATTGCGCCTGCCCGCGAGCCTCGTCTTCGACCACCCCACCCCCGCCGCCCTGGCCGCCCACGTCCGTACCGAACTCCTCGGCGAGGACGCCGTGCCCGCGCTCCCGGCGATCACGGAGATCGACAAGCTGGAGATCCTCCTCTCGTCGGTCCCCGAGGACGCGGCCGCCGAGCGCGCCCGTGTCACGGAACGGCTCGAAACGCTCCTGGCGAAGTGGGCCAGGACGGACCCGGCCGCCCAGGCCGCGCAGGACGAGGAATCCGCCATCGAATCGGCTTCAGCCGAAGACCTCTTCGACATCATCAACAACGAATTCGGAAAAGCCTGATCTTGATGCCCGATCAGATGACCGCAAGCAAGCCGCATTTCTCCAGGAGGTGACGTTCCAGTGGCCGGCACGAACGAAGAAAAGCTTCTCGAAAACCTGAAGTGGATGACCACGGAGCTGCGGCGGACCCGCCGCCGTCTCCAAGAGGTCGAGCAGGACGCCCATGAACCCCTCGCGATCGTCGCGATGAGCTGCCGTTTCCCCGGCGGTGTGCGATCCCCCGAGGACCTGTGGCGACTGGTCGACGGCGCCGGTGACGCCATCACGGGCTTCCCCGAGGACCGCGGTTGGGACATCGGCTCCCTCGCCGACCCCGACCCCGACCGCAAGGGCACCTTCTACAACTCGGGCGGCGGATTCCTCGCCGACGCCACCGCTTTCGACCCGGGATTCTTCGGCATATCGCCGCGCGAGGCCCTGGCGATGGACCCCCAGCAGCGCCAGATCCTCGAAACCTCCTGGGAGGTCTTCGAGCGCGCCGGAATCGACCCCGCGTCCGTGCGCGGCAGCCGTACCGGCGTCTACATCGGTGCCGGAGCCATGGGCTACGGGGCTGACCTGCGGGAGGTCCCCGAAGGACTCGAAGGGCTGCTGCTGACCGGTGGCGCGACCAGCGTGCTGTCCGGCCGCGTTTCCTACGTCCTCGGCCTGGAGGGCCCGGCCGCCACCATCGACACGGCCTGCTCCTCCTCCCTGGTCGCCCTGCACCTCGCCGGGCAGTCCCTGCGGCAGCGCGAATGCTCGCTCGCCCTGGTCGGCGGCGTCTGCGTGATGCCCACACCGGACGTCTTCGTCGAATTCAGCCGCCAGCGAGGCCTGTCCGCCGACGGCCGCTGCAAGTCCTTCGCGGCCGCGGCCGACGGCACGGGCTGGTCCGAGGGGGTCGGCGTCCTGCTCGTGGAGCGGCTCTCCGACGCCCGCCGCAACGGCCACCCGGTGCTCGCGGTGGTCCGCGGTTCGGCCGTCAACCAGGACGGTGCGAGCAACGGCCTGACCGCCCCCAACGGCCCCGCCCAGCAGCGCGTCATCCGCGAGGCCCTGGAGAGCGCCCGGCTCTCGGCCGCGGAGATCGACGTCGTGGAGGCCCACGGCACCGGTACCCGTCTCGGCGACCCCATCGAGGCCCAGGCGCTGCTGGCCACGTACGGGCAGGAGCGCCCGGAGGGCCGGCCGCTGCTCCTGGGATCGCTGAAGTCCAACCTCGGCCACACCCAGGCCGCCGCGGGCGTCGCCGGCATCATCAAGATGGTCATGGCGATGCAGCACGGGGTCCTGCCCAAGACCCTCCACGTCGACGAGCCCACCCCCGACGTCGACTGGTCCGCCGGAGCCGTCTCGCTGCTCACCGAGCCCATGGCCTGGCCCCGGACCGGTGCACCGCGCCGCGCGGCCGTCTCCGCCTTCGGCGTCAGCGGCACCAACGCTCACACGATCATCGAGCAGGCACCGACGGAGGAGGTCTCCGAGGGCGAGGAGGCCGCCCCGGCCCCGGTCCGGCCCGCCCTGCTGCCCTGGACGCTGTCCGGCCGCAGCGCCGCCGCCCTCCGGGACCAGGCCGCACGGCTGATCGCCGCCCGCAGCGGGGCGGCCGCCGGATCCTCCGCCCTGGACCTCGGCCACTCCCTCACCACCACCCGGGCCGCTCTGGAGCACAGGGCCGTCCTCATCGGCCGTACCGACGCCGACCTCGACGGCGCGCTCGCGGCGCTGGCGGCGGGGGAGGAGGCCGCGGGCCTGGTCACGGACACCGTGGCCGAGGGCCGGACGGCGTTCCTCTTCTCCGGTCAGGGCAGTCAGCGGCTCGGGGCGGGGCGTGAGCTGTACGCCGCCTTCCCGGCATTCGCGGCCGCCTTCGACGCGGTGTGCGAGCGGATGAAGCTCGAACTGCCCCTGAAAGACGTGCTGTTCGGCGACGATGCGGCCGTCCTGGACCGTACGGAGTACGCGCAGCCCGCGCTGTTCGCGGTCGAGGTGGCGCTGTACCGCCTCATGGAAGGCTGGGGGCTGACGCCGGACTTCGTCGCGGGTCACTCGGTTGGTGAGATCGCGGCCGCGCATGTGGCGGGGGTGTTCTCGCTGGAGGACGCGTGTGCGCTGGTGTCCGCGCGTGGTCGGCTGATGCAGGCGTTGCCGTCGGGTGGTGTGATGGTGGCGGTGCAGGCGTCGGAGGACGAGGTCTTGCCGCTGCTGAACGGGCGGGTGAGCATCGCCGCCGTCAACGGTCCCACGTCGGTCGTGATCGCGGGTGACGAGGATGCCGTGCTGGCGGTGGTGGCTTCGTTCGCCGGCCGCAAGACGAAGCGGCTGACGGTCAGCCACGCCTTTCACTCGGCGCACATGGACGGCATCCTCGACGCCTTCCGTGAGGTGGCGGAGTCCCTGACGTACGGGGCTCCGCGGATCCCGGTGGTGTCGAACCTGTCCGGCGCGCGCGTCACCGACGAGATGGGCTCGGCCGACTTCTGGGTCCGCCACGTCCGTGAGACCGTCCGCTTCGCCGACGGCATCCGCGCGCTGGAGGCCGCGGGCGTGACGACGTACCTCGAACTCGGGCCCGGCGCCGTCCTGTCGGCCCTCGCCCAGGACTGCGTCACCACCGACGGCGCCGCCTTCGTCCCCGCCCTGCGCGACGCGCGCCCCGAGCCTGAGACGGCCCTCGCCGCCCTCGCCCGGGCCCACGCCCGCGGCGCAGCCGTGGACTGGAGCGCGTACTACGCGGGCACCGGCGCCCGCCGCGTCGACCTGCCCACCTACGCCTTCCAGCATGAGCGCTACTGGCTGGAGCCCGGCGCCGCGGCCGGTGGCCTCGGCGTCGCCGGACTCGACCCCGCGGGCCACCCGTTGCTCGGCGCCGCGGTCACCCTCGCCGGGTCCGGCCACGTCCTGTGCACCGGCCGGCTCTCGGTGCGCACCCAGCCCTGGCTGGCCGAGCACACCCTGACCGGTACGGCCGTCCTGGCCGGCGCCGCCTTCGTGGAGCTCGCCGTCCGTGCGGGCGACCGGGCCGGCTGCGGGGACATCGAGGAACTGACGCTCGACGCCCCGCTCACGCTGCCCGCCGACGGTGGCGTACGGATCCAGGTTCTGGTGGAGGAGCCGGACGCGGGGGGCCGCCGCGCCTTCACCGTCTCCGCCCGCCCCGACGACGACGCCGCCGAGGACGGTACGTGGACCGGCCACGCCCGCGGTGTCCTGCGCCCCGGCGCCCCCGCCCCGCAGACAGCCCCCGCCGACCTGGCCCAGTGGCCGCCCGCCGGGGCCGAAACCGTCGACCTCGGCCACCTCTACGCCGGGGACGAGACCGGAGACGCGGCCGGCCGGGCTCCCGGGCCGCAGCGCGGCCCGCTCTTCCGGGCCGTGGAGGCCGCCTGGCACCACGCCGGCACCTACTACGCCCAGGTGCGCCTCCCCGAGGGCGCCCCGCAGGGGGACGCCTTCGGCCTGCACCCGGTGCTGCTGGACGCCGCCGCGTACGCCGCGGACCTCCTGACCGGCCCGGACGCCGGTACCCCGGCGGCGGGCACCGCCCCCGGCAGCGTCTGGTCGGACGTGGCCCTGCACGCCGTCGGCGCCGGAGCCCTGCGCGTCCGCATCCGGCCCGCCGCCGACGGCACCGTCGCCTTGGACCTCGCCGACGACCTCGGCGACCCCGTGGCGACCGTCGGCCGGCTGGCGTCCCGACCGTTCGCCGCCGGGAACCACGCCGTCGCGCGACCGGCGCCACTGCCGGCCTCGGTGCGCGAAGCACTGTTCCAGCTCGACTGGGTGCCGCTACCGGCCCGGGCGGACACCACCGTCGGCACCGTCGGCGCGACCGCGCCCGCCGGGGACTGGGCCGTGCTGGGCGACGCCGGGTACGGAGCCGCCACCCGTCACGCCGACCTGGCGGCCCTGGCCGCAGCGGCCGAAGCCGGGACGCCCGTCCCCGCGTACGTCCTGGCCCCCTTCCCGCGACAGGCGACCGGAACCACCGCGCAGACCCTGACCGAAGCCGCGCACCGGGCCCTCGGCCTGGTGCACGCCTGGCTCGCCGACGAGCGGTTCGCCGCCTCCCGCCTGGTCGTCCTGACCAGCGGCGCCGTCGCCGGGCCCGCCGAGGACCCCGCCGACCTGCCGCACGCCGCCGTCCGCGGCCTGGTGCGCAGCGCCGAGACCGAGAACCCCGGCCGGTTCGTCCTGGCCGACAGCGACGACCTGACCGGCGCCGACGCGGCCGTCCTCGCCACCGCCCTCGCCACCGCCTCCGAGGAGCCGGAGCTTCTGCTGCGCCAGGGAGTCGTCCACGTGGCCCGGCTGCGCCGGACCCGCGCGGACCGCCCGGCCACGGCCGGCGCCGGCGTCGCCGTCGACCCGCGGGGCACCGCGCTGATCACCGGCGGCTCCGGCACCCTCGCCGGCATCGCCGCCCGCCACTTGGTCACCACCCACGGCGTCCGCCACCTGCTGCTCCTCAGCCGCCGCGGCGCCGACGCGCCCGGCGCCGCCGAACGCGCCGCGGAACTGCGCGCGCTGGGCGCCGAGGTCACCTGGGCCGCCTGCGACGCCGCCGACCGCGACGCCCTGGCCGCCGCCCTCGCGACGGTCCCCGCCGAGCACCCCCTGACCACCGTGGTCCACACGGCGGGCGTCCTCGACGACGGGATCCTCGCCTCCCTCACCCCCGACCGCCTCGACACCGTGCTGCGGCCCAAGGCCCTCGCCGCGCTCCACCTGCACGAGCTGACCCGTGACCTGCCGGTCACCGCCTTCGTCCTCTACTCCGCCCTCGCCGGCGTCCTCGGCAGCGCGGGCCAGGCCAACTACGCCTGCGCCAACGCCCTCCTGGACGCCCTGGCCCAGCACCGCCACCACCAGGGCCTGCCCGCCACCTCCCTCGCCTGGGGCCTGTGGGCCGACGCCAGCGCCATGACCGGGGGCCTCGACGAGACCCAGCTGCGCCGCATGGAACAGCTCGGCATGGGCGCCCTCACCGCCGCCGACGGCATGGCCCTCCTCGACGCCGCGCTCGTCTGCGGCCGCCCTGCGCTCGTCCCCGCGCGCCTGAACCCGGCCGCGCTGCGCGACGCCGCGGCGCCCGGTCCGGTCGCCCCCGTCTTCCGGGAGCTCCTCGGACCGGCAGGCCGCCGGTCCGCAGGCACCCGTACCGACGGGGGCATCCCGCTCGCCGAGCGCCTCACCGCACTCACCCGGGCCGAACAGGACCGGTACCTGCTCGACCTGGTCCGGGCCCAGGTCGCCGCCGTACTGGGGCACGCCTCGGCCGAACAGGTCGAGCCCGCCAAGGCGTTCAAGGACCTGGGCTTCGACTCGCTGACCGCTGTCGACCTGCGCAACCGCCTCGGCGCGGCCACCGGGCTGCGCCTGGCCAGCACGCTCGTCTTCGACCACCCCACGCCCACGGCGCTCGCCCGGCAGCTGCACGGCGAACTCCTCGGTGCCGCGCCCGTTGCCCAGGCGCTCGCCGCCACCGCCATCGGTGACGACGAGCCCATCGCCATCGTCGCCATGAGCTGCCGTTACCCCGGCGGCGTCCGGAGCCCCGAGGAGCTGTGGACGCTCGTCGAGTCCGGCGGCGACGCCATCGCCGGACTCCCCGGCAACCGTGGCTGGGACGTCGCCGAACTGTCCGCGGCGGCGGACGGCCACGGCCGGGACTTCGCTGGCGGGTTCGTCCACGAGGCCGACTCCTTCGACGCCGATTTCTTCGGGATCTCGCCGCGTGAGGCGCTCGCGATGGACCCGCAGCAGCGCCTGTTGCTGGAGACCTCCTGGGAGGCCGTCGAGCGCGCGGGCATCGACCCGACGTCCCTGCGCGGCAGCGCCGCCGGCGTCTTCGTCGGCGCCTCCTACACCGGCTACGACGCCCTGCTGGAGCGGTCCGCCGACGCGGCGGGCGTCCTCGGCCACGTGATGACCGGCAACGCGGGCAGCGTCATGTCCGGCCGGGTCTCCTACACCCTGGGCCTGGAAGGGCCCGCCGTCACCGTCGACACCGCCTGTTCGTCCTCACTGGTCGCCCTGCACTGGGCCGTCCAGGCCCTGCGGCGCGGAGAGTGCACCCTCGCGCTGGCGGGCGGCGTCACCGTGATGTCCACCCCCGGCACCTTCAGTGAGTTCAGCCACCAGGGCGGCCTCGCCCCCGACGGCCGCTGCAAGGCCTTCGCGGCCGCGGCGGACGGTACGGGCTGGGGTGAGGGCGTCGGCATGCTCCTCGTCGAGCGGCTCTCGGACGCCCGCCGCAACGGCCACCCCGTCCTCGCCGTGGTCCGCGGCTCGGCGATCAACCAGGATGGTGCCTCCAACGGCCTGACCGCACCCAACGGCCCCGCACAGCAGCGCGTGATCCGCGCCGCGCTCGCGAGCGCCGGTCTGTCGGCCGCCGAGGTCGACGCGGTAGAGGCACACGGTACGGGCACCCGGCTCGGCGACCCGATCGAGGCGCAGGCCCTGCTGGCGACCTACGGCCGGGACCGCGCGGAGGGCCGCCCGCTGCTGCTGGGGTCGGTCAAGTCGAACATCGGTCACACGCAGGCCGCAGCCGGTGTCGCGGGCGTCATCAAGATGGTCATGGCCATGCGGCACGGAGTGCTCCCGCAGACCCTCCACGTCGACGAGCCCACCCCGCACGTCGACTGGACGGCGGGCGACATCCGGCTCCTGACCGAGGCCACGGCCTGGCCCGCCGGTGACCGGCCGCGCCGGGCCGCGGTGTCCTCCTTCGGCATCAGCGGCACCAACGCCCACACCATCATCGAACAGGCCCCCGGCACCACGGACCGGCCGCATCCCAGGGCGGCCGCCACCGGCCCCGTGCCCTGCGTCCTGTCCGCCCGGACCCCGCGGGCACTGCGCGACCAGGCCGCCCGGCTGCTGCCCGCGGCCGCCGCCGCGGTCACCGAGGACGGCTCCGGCCTCGTGGACCTGGCCCGCTCCCTGGCCACCGGTCGGGCGGGCCTCGAACACCGCGCGGCGTTCACCGCCACCGACCGCGCAGGTCTGCTCCGCTCTCTCGAAGCCATCGCCGCGGGAGAGGACGCGCCGGGGCTCGCCCGCGGCACGGCCGCCGGCCGCGGGCTCGCGTTCCTCTTCACGGGGCAGGGCAGTCAGCGGCTCGGCATGGGCCGCGAACTGTACGACACCTACCCGGTGTTCGCGGCCGCGCTGGATG
>NZ_JBWKDV010000037.1:0-9489 GCF_056435825.1 Streptomyces sp. NPDC043876
GTGGGCCGGCAGGTGTGTGCGGTGGGTTCACTGCGCCGCGAGGAGGGGGGCTTGCGGCGTTTCCTGACTTCGGTGGCGGAGGCGTTCGTCCAGGGCGTGGAGGTGTCCTGGCCGGTACTGTTCGAGGGCACCGGTGCCCGTACCGTCGACCTGCCCACCTACCCCTTCCAACGCCAGCACTACTGGGCACAGTCCTCGCCCGTCAGCACCGGCAGTTCAGCTGCGGCCCGCTTCGGTATGACCTGGGAGGAGCATCCGCTCCTCAGCGGCGCGCTGCAGCTCGCGGAGTCCGGTGAGCTGCTGTTCGTCGGGCGAATCTCCCCGACCTCCCATTCCTGGATCGCCGACCACACCATGGCCGGGACCGCCCTGCTGCCCGGGACGGCCTTCGTCGACATGGCACTGCATGCCGCCGCGGTCGTGGGCTGCGCGGGCGTGGAGGAGCTGAGCATCGAGGCCCCGCTGCCGGTGCACGGCGGCATCCGGCTCCAGGTGGTGATCGACGAGCCCGACTCCTCCGACCGGCGCCGCGTGAGCGTGTTCGCGCGGCCGGAGGCGGAAGACGGGGACACCGGCCGGTGGACCCGACACGCCACCGGCGTACTGACCCCTGCCGCCGCCCCCGACCCGGGCCGGCCGCAGTGGAGCCGCGAGGCCTGGCCGCCGAGCGGTTCCGTCCGCGCGGAGGCGGCGGAGCTCTACGACCGGTTCTCCGCGCTGGGATACGAGTACGGCGAGGTGTTCGCCGGCGTCGAGGCCGTCTGGCTGCGCGAGGGCGAGGTGTTCGCCGAGGTCCGCCTGCCCGCGGGCGCGGCGCCGGACGCCGAGCGGTTCGGGGTGCACCCCGGCCTCCTCGACGCGGCTCTGCAACCTTGGCTGCTGGGCGACTTCCTGTCGCGGCCCGACGACGGATCCGTGCTGCTGCCGTTCGCGTGGCGCGGCATCACGCTGCACGCGATCGGTGCCGACGCGCTGCGGGTCCGCCTGGGCCCGGCCGGAGAAGGGGCCATGTCGCTCGAAGCCGTCGACCTCGCCGGTGCCCCGGTGCTGTCGATGGACGCGCTGGTGCTGCGTCCGCTCGCGCAGGACCGGCTGGTGGAACTGGTCGGCGGCACGACGTCCGCGCCGTTGTACCGTGTGGACTGGCAGCGGAGCCCGATCGCGAGCACGGCGCCGTCTGCCACGGGGCTCTTCGGCTCCTTCCCGTCCGGTGCCACGCGCCGGTGGGCGGTCGTCGGGCAGGGCGGTGCCGCCGCACGGTACGCGACGGCGGACCCCGGCACGGGGTGCGTCGGGGTCTTCCCCGACCTGGACGCACTGCGTACGGCGCTGGACTCCGGAGCGGACCGCCCCGACATCGTCCTCGCCGACTTCGGGGCCCGTCCCGGCACCGCCGCGCCGCACGGGACGGATCTGGCCGACAGCGCACGGGACACGGTCCGGCGGGGGCTCGCCCTCGTACAGGGCTGGCTGTCCGACGAGCGCTTCGCCGCCGCACGTCTCGCCGTGCTCACCGAGCACGCCGTCGCCACCGAGGCGGACACGCGCCGGACGGACCTCGCGGGATCGGCACTGTGGGGGCTGATGCGTTCGGCGCAGACCGAGCACCCCGACCGCTTCGTCCTCGTCGAACACGACGGGCAGGACTCCTCGTACCGGACGCTGCCCACCGCGCTCGACAGCGAAATCCCCCAACTGGCCGTTCGAGCAGGGGAGATGCTGACCCCCGGGCTGGCAGTCCTGCCGACTCCGGGAGACGGGGGCATCGCGAAGGGCGCGGGGTTCGATCCCGAGGGCACCGTGCTCGTCACCGGAGCCACCGGTACCCTCGGCGGCCTGCTGGCCCGGCACCTGGTCACCGCACACGGCGTACGGCATCTGCTGCTGCTCAGCCGCAGCGGGCGCGACGCCGACGGGGCCGCGGAACTGGAGCGTGAACTCGTCAGTCTCGGAGCGCAGTTCCAGATTCTCTCCTGTGATGCGGCGGACCGGGCGGCGCTGAAGGAGGCCCTCGCCACCGTCCCCGCCGCACACCCGCTGACCGCGGTGATCCACACGGCCGGCGTCCTGGACGACGGCGTCATCGAGGCGCTGACCCCCGAACGGCTGGACCGCGTGCTGCGCCCCAAGGCGGACGCGGCGCTGAACCTGCACGAACTGACCGAGGGAATGCCGCTGAAGGCGTTCGTCCTGTACTCCGGGTCGGTCGGCCTGCTGGGCGGGGCCGGACAGGCCAACTACGCGGCAGCCAACGCGTTCCTGGACGGCCTGGCCCAGCACCGGCACGCGCAGGGTCTGCCCGCAGCGTCCCTGGCATGGGGACTGTGGAGCGCCGCCAGCACGTTCACCGGCCGTCTCGGCGAGGTGGACCTGCGGCGCATGGAGCGGTCCGGCATCGCGCCGCTCACGAACGAGCAGGGCCTCGAACTGTTCGACCGGGCGCTCGGTGCCGCCGCGGACGTGCCGCAGATCTGCGTGATGAGGCTGGACACGGCGGCGCTGCGTAGGCAGGCCGCCGAGCACGGGACCGCCTCGGTGCCCCTACTGCTGCGTGCGCTGGCGACGCCCGCCGTACGGCGCGGCGCGGCGCGAACGGGTCGTGGCGGACAGGCGGCGTCCGCGGTCACGGACGCACCGAGCCGGGCGCAAGCCCTGCGCGAGCGACTGGCCGGCCTGGACGCGGCGGAAAGGCGGGACGAACTCCTGGCCGTGGCCCAGGCGCAGTTGGCTGATGTGCTGGGCTTCGCAGACAAGACCGCGGTCGACCCCGTCCGCTCCTTCCGCGAGATCGGTCTGGACTCGCTGACCGCCGTCGAGCTGCGTAACAGGCTTGGTGTCGTCACCGGACTGCGGCTGCCGCCGGCGCTGGTCTTCGACCACCCCAACCTCGACGCGCTCGCGGCCCACTTGGCGGAGCTCCTCGCGGCGGAGGGCCGGGACGACGCGGGCGCCACGGCGCTGTCGGGCATCGACGTCCTGGACCGGGCGGTCCGGGAGATGGCGGCCGACGACACGCGGCGTGACGCCGTCCGCCGACGCCTCGCAGAACTGCTGGCGGTGGTCGGCGACGTCCCACGGGACGGCGACCGCGCCACACGAACGGCCGCCGACGCGGGAAGCCGCGGCGCGCAAGCGGACCCCAACCTGCTGGGGCGACTGGACTCCGCCTCCGACGACGATCTGTTCGCGTTCATCGAAGACCAGTTGTGAGCGGGACGCCGTGCGCGTCCCACACCCACACCGAAGCGCCGCAGCAGGCGCACTCGCACCGACACGAGCACGTAAGCCAGGAGGGTCCGGTCGATGACGGCCAACGATGACAAGATCCGCGACTACCTGAAGCGGGTCGTCGCCGAGCTGCACAGCACGCGCCGACGGCTGAACGCCCTGGAGGACGACGCCCGCGAGCCCATCGCCATCGTGGGGATGAGCTGCCGGCTGCCCGGCGGGGTGACCACCCCCGAGAGCCTGTGGAGACTGGTCGACTCCGGTACCGACGCCGCCTCGCCGTTCCCCGATGACCGGGGTTGGGACCTGGACGCGCTCCACCACCCGGAGTCGGGAGCCGTCCACTCCCGCGAGGGCGGTTTCCTCCACGACAGCGCCGACTTCGACGCGGAGTTCTTCGGCATCAGCCCGCGAGAGGCCCTGGCCATGGACCCGCAGCAGCGGCTCCTGCTGGAGACCTCCTGGGAGGTGTTCGAGCGGGCCGGCATCGACCCGGTCTCCGCCCGCGGCTCGCGCACGGGGGTGTACGCGGGCGTCATGTACCACGACTACGGCGCCCGGCTGAACGAGATCCCGCCGGGCCTCGAGGGCTACCTGGTCAACGGCAGCGCGGGCAGCATCGCCTCGGGCCGGGTGGCCTACACCCTCGGCCTGGAGGGCCCCGCCGTTACCGTCGACACGGCCTGCTCCTCGTCACTGGTCGCCGTGCACCTGGCGGCGCAGGCACTGCGGCAGCGGGAGTGCGACATGGCGCTCGCGGGCGGCGCGACCGTCCTGTCCACCCCCGACCTGTTCATCGACTTCGCGCGATTGGGCGGCCTGGCCTCCGACGGGCGCTGCAAGGCGTTCTCCGACGCGGCCGACGGCACCAGCTTCGCCGAGGGCGTCGGCATGCTGCTCCTGATGCGCCTGTCGGACGCGGTGGACAAGGGCCACACCGTCCTGGCGGTCATCCGTGGCTCCGCCGTCAACCAGGACGGTGCCAGCAACGGCCTGACGGCCCCCAACGGCCTCGCCCAGCAACGCGTGATCCGTGAGGCGCTCGCCAACGCGGACCTGGACCCCGACCAGATCGACGCGGTGGAGGCGCACGGCACCGGAACCCGGCTCGGCGACCCCATCGAGGCACAGGCCCTGCTGCACACGTACGGCACGAGCCGCAGCCCCGAACGGCCCCTGTGGCTCGGCTCGCTGAAGTCCAACATCGGCCACACCCAGGCCGCCGCCGGGGTGGCCGGAATAATCAAGACGGTGCTTGCGATGCGCCACGGACGGCTGCCCCGCACCCTGCACGTCACTCGCCCCTCCAGCCGGGTGCACTGGTCGGCGGGCGCGGTGGAACTGCTCACGGAGACACAGGACTGGCCCGGCCAGGGGAACGCCCCGCGCCGTGCCGGCGTGTCCTCCTTCGGCGCCAGCGGCACCAACGCACACCTGATCCTGGAGGGCGTCCCGGACGGGGACGACACGGCGGCGGAGCCCGAACCGGCCACCGGCGGCGGCGCCTGGCCGCTTTCGGGCCGGACCGAAGCGGCGCTGCGAGCCCAGGCCCAGAGACTCCACGACCACCTCGCTGCCCGCCCCCACGTGTCCCCCGCCGCGGTCGGGCGGACACTGGTCCGCTCCCGTACACCGTTCGAGCACCGGGCCGTCGTCCTCGGACAGGACACCGCCGCACTCCTGAGCGGCCTCAAGGAGCTGGCGTCCGGCGCGGCACACGGACCCGGAGTGATCACCGGCCGGGCCGCACGCGGACGCCGTACCGCACTGCTCTTCACAGGACAGGGCAGCCAGCGGCCGGGCGCCGGACGCCGGCTCTACGAGCGGTACGAGGTGTTCGCCCGCGCCCTGGACGAGGCGGTCGCGGAACTCGACCGGCACCTGGACCGCCCGCTGCGCGAGGTGATGTTCGCGGAACCGGGCAGCGCGGCGGCCGGCCTCCTCGACCGCACCGAGTACACCCAGCCCGCGCTGTTCGCCCTGGAAGTCGCCCTCTTCAC
Source organism: Streptomyces sp. NPDC043876 (assembly GCF_056435825.1). Lineage (NCBI taxonomy): Bacteria > Bacillati > Actinomycetota > Actinomycetes > Kitasatosporales > Streptomycetaceae > Streptomyces > Streptomyces sp. NPDC043876. The sequence goes on from NZ_JBWKDV010000037.1 coordinate 5,229, forward strand.
ACTGGTGAGTGCATGGGGTCCGCGCCCCGACGCACTCCTGGGACACTCGGTTGGCGAGCTGGCCGCCGCCCACGCCGCTGGAGTGTTCACCCTGCCCGACGCCGCCCGCCTGGTGACGGCGCGGGGCCGACTGATGGGCGAGCTGCCGGCTGGTGGCGCGATGGCGGCGATCCAGGCCGGCGGCGCCGAGATCGAGGAGACGATCACGGCACTCACGGCCCGCAGGCCGGCGCGGGTCGCCGTCGCCGCACTCAACGGGCCCGACGCCACCGTGATCTCGGGCGACGAGGACGCGGTCGCCGAGCTCGCCGCACTGTGGCGGGAGCGGGGCCGCCGCACCAAGGCGCTGCCCGTCAGCCACGCCTTCCACTCGCCGCACATGGACGCCGTACTGGAACCGTTCGCCCGGATCGCGCGCGACGTCTCCTACGCCGAGCCGCGCATCCCGGTGGTCTCCAACCTGACCGGCGAGGTCGCGTCGGCCGAGCTCCTGTGCACCCCGGAGTACTGGGTGCGCCACGCGCGCGAGCCCGTGCGCTTCAGCGACGGCTTCCGCACCCTGCGCGATCAGGGGGTCGACACCTTCGTCGAACTGGGACCGGACGGCGTGCTGTCCGCCCTGGGCCGCGACTGCCTGCGCGAAGAGGAACAAGGCGCCCCGCACCAGGACGGCCCGACGGACCGCGACACGGCCGGCTCCCCCGCCGACGGGCAGGAGCGTCCCGTGCTGACGGTGCCGCTGCTGCGCCGGGACCGCGACGAGACGACCACCTGTCTCGGGGCCCTGGCCACCATCCACACCCACGGCGTCCCCGTCGACCTCGCGGCCGTGCACGGTGACGCCGACGGATCCGCCGTCGACCTCCCCACCTACGCCTTCCAGCGCACGCGCTACTGGCTGGACGTCCCGGCCCCCGCCGCCGGCCTCACCGCCACCGGTCTGGAGCCGGCGGACCAGCCCCTGCTCGCGGCCGCCATCGACCTGCCCGACGGGGAAGGTACCGTACGGACCGGGCTGCTCTCCGTCCGCACCCACCCGTGGATCGCCGACCACCGCGTCCAGGACCGCACCGTGGTACCCGGAGCGGCCCTCCTGGACATCGCTGCCTGGGCGGGCACCGAAGCGGGCTGCCCCCGGGTCGCCGAGCTGACCTTCGCCACGCCCCTCGTCCTGCCCGAGAGCGGAGAAGGAGTCCGACTGCGCGTGACGCTGAGCGGCCCCGACGCAGAAGGCATCCGTACGATACGCATCGACTCCCAGCCCGCCGGCGCCGCTCGGGCGGCCGACGCCCCCTCCGACTGGACCCGGCACGCATCCGGCACCCTCGCCCCCGGAACCGAGGAGGCTGGTGACGGTGCCCACGCGTCGGCGGAACTGCTCGGCGCCTGGCCCCCGGCCGACGCGACCCCGGTGGCCCTCGATGCGGACGCCGTCGCGGCCGAGTACCGGCGTCTCGCGGAAGCGGGCGTGACGTACGGCCCCGTGTTCCGGGGACTGCATGCCGTCTGGCGGCGTGGCGAAGAGGTCTTCGCTGAGGTCCGACTCCCCGGCCAGGCGGCCGCCGACGCCTCGCGGTACGGCATACACCCGGCCCTGCTGGATGCCCTGGCGCACGCCACCGGGTTCGGTGAGCAGTTTACCGAGGCCCACGGCCTGCTGCCGTTCTCATGGAGCGACGTCCGGATACACGTCCGCGGCACCGACTCCCTGCGCGTACGGATCGCCCCGGCGGGACCCGACGCCGTGACCGTCGCGGCGGCCGACCCGACGGGCCGCCCGGTTCTCACCGCCCGCTCGCTCACGCTGCGCCCTCTCCCGGCGAACCAGTTCCAGAGTCCGCAGACGGGGAGCACACCGTTGTACCGACTGGAGTGGACGTCGGCCTCCGCTCCGGTGACCGGGCACTCCCGTCCCAGGCCGACGGCAGCGGAGTGGGGCGTCCTGGGCCATCCCGGCCAGGCCCTCCTTGAGGGCGTACGCGACGGAGTGCAGCCACCCGTACGGACCTACGACGATCTGGCCGCGCTCGCGGCCTCCGACACGCCCCTGCCCGACCACGTCCTGGTGGAGTTGGGCCACGACGGGGATGATCTTGCCGCAGGCGCCCACGACCTGGCCGAACGTGCGTTGGCCGTGGTGCAGGGCTGGCTGGCCCACGCCCGCTTCACCGACGCACGACTGGTCGTGCTGACGCACGGGGCGGTGGCGGCCGGCACCAGCGCGGTCCGCCCGGCCGCGGCCGTCGTCTGGGGGCTGCTGCGCAGCGCACAGTCCGAGCATCCGGGCCGTTTCGTACTGGTCGACGCGGACCCGTCTGACCGGGCCGCCTCCTACCGCTCCCTGTCGCGGGCCGTCACCTCGGGGGCGTCCCAACTTGCCCTGCGCGGCGACGAGATCCTCGTACCCCGACTCACCCACGGTGCGAACGGGCAGGGCGCTGCCGCCGGTCGCCTCGGCGACGCCACCGAGCCGGAAGCGGGCGCAGCCCTGAGGGCCGCCCCGTCGGGGAACCTTTCCGGCCCCTGGCGCGCGGACGGCACCGTGCTCGTCACGGGCGGAACCGGAACGCTCGGCAAGGCCGTGGCCCGGCATCTCGTGACCAAGCACGGCGTCCGGCACCTGATACTCGCCGGCCGGCGCGGAGCGGACGCCCCGGGCGCGGCCGGGCTGGCCACCGAACTCACCGACTTGGGCGCCGTCGTGAACATCGTCCGCTGCGACGCCGCCGACCGCTCGGCGCTCGAAAGCGTCCTGGCCGCCGTCCCCGCCGCGCACCCGCTCACCGCTGTCGTGCACACCGCCGGTGTGCTGGACGACGGCATCGTCACGGCGCAGACCTTCCAACGGATCTCGGCAGTCCTGCGGGCCAAGGCGGACGCGGTCACACACCTGCACGAACTGACCCGCGAACTGGACCTGTCCGCCTTCGTCCTCTTCTCGTCGGCCGCGGGAACCCTCGGCAGCCCCGGCCAGTCCGGCTACGCGGCCGCCAACAGCTTCCTCGACTCGTTCGCCGCCTGGCGGCGCGCGCAGGGCCTGCCCGCCGTATCCCTGGCCTGGGGCCTGTGGGGTGACGGCGGTGGCGCGGGGGCCGACGGCATGGGAGTGAGCCTGGCCGCCGCCGACCTGGCACGGCTGCGCCGTTCCGGAATCCTGCCCCTCGACCCCGCCGAGGCACTGGAACTGTTCGATGAGGCCTGTGACCCCGCCAGGACCGAGGCCGTACTGCTGCCGATCCGCCTCGACCTGGCCGGCCTGTGCGCGCGTTCCGCCCGCGGCACCATACACGCGAGCGTGGTGCCCGAAGTGCTGCACACCCTGGTGCCCCCGGCCGCCACTGCCGGACCCTCGGTCGGTGCCGACGCGCCGGATCCTGCGGCCGGCCAGGAGCCCCCGCCCACGGCCGCGGCGTCCGGCACCCTGGCCGAACGGCTCGCCGGGAAGCCGCGCGGCGAACGGCTCGCCGCCCTCACCGAACTGGTACGCACCGAGATCGCCTCGGTGCTCGCGCACCCGGACGCCGAACGGGTCCAACTGCAGTTCTCCTTCAAAGAATCCGGCTTCGACTCGCTCACCGCCGTCGAACTCCGCAACCGGCTCACCGCGGCCACCGGAACGAAGCTCCCCGCCACCCTGGTCTTCGACCATCCGACACCCGCGGCACTCGTCGACCACCTGGAACAGGAACTGCCGAAGGGAGCACAGGAGATCCCGGCGGACCTCCCGGCCGTTCTGGACGCGCTCGACCGGATCCGGGACGGACTCGCCACCGCCGTCACCGACGACAGCAGCCGCGACCACATCGCGGAACGTCTTCAGGGACTGCTCGGCACCCTCACCTCACCAGTGGCCGACATCCGCCCGGCCAGCGGACCGGGCGAGCACGACCGGCAGGGCCCCGATGAGCCGTCGCTCGGCGAACGCCTCGCCGCCAGCAGCGACGACGAACTCTTCGACCTCTTCGACAGCGACTTCCGATCGACGTAGCCCAGGGCCGCCACTTCCCTCCCGCCCCCGCCGCCCACCCCACACCCCTGGAGAAACAGCACCATGTCTTCCGCATCGCCCGCCACCAACGAAGAGAAGCTCCGCGACTACCTCCGCCGCGCCATGACCGACCTGCACGAGGCGCGCGAGCAGATCCGCCGGACCGAGTCGGCCAGGCACGAGCCGATCGCGATCGTGGGGATGGGGTGTCGGTTGCCGGGTGGCGTGTCGTCGCCGGAGGGGTTGTGGGATCTGGTGGCGTCGGGGGTGGAC
>NZ_JBWKDV010000038.1:0-8200 GCF_056435825.1 Streptomyces sp. NPDC043876
TGTGATCGGTTCGTTGACGGCCGAGCGGTTGTCGGCGGTGTTGCGGCCGAAGGTGGATGCGGCCTGGAATCTGCATGAGCTGACCGAGGGTCTCGACCTGTCGGCGTTCGTGCTCTTCTCTTCAGCCGCTGGTGTCTTCGGTGGCGCGGGCCAGGCCAACTACGCAGCGGGCAATGTCTTTTTGGATGCGCTGGCGGCCCACCGCAGGGCTCAGGGTCTGGCGGCGACTTCGCTGGCCTGGGGCCTGTGGTCCGAAGTGGGCGGTATGGGCGGCACGTTGGACGCCGACGAGGTCTCCCGGCTGGGTCGCGGTGGTGTCGGGGCGTTGACGGCCGCTGAGGGTCTGGCGTTGTTCGATGCCGCGACGGCCGCCGAGGAGCCGCTGCTGGTGCCGGTGAAGCTGGACCTGGCCGCTCTGCGCGCCCAGGCCGGCAGCGGCATGATTCCGCCACTGCTGACGGGTCTGGTCCGTACGCCCGCCCGCCGGGCCCGTAGCGGTGCCGCCACGGGCCCGGACGGTGGCGCGGAACTGCGCGAGCGCCTCACCGGCCTCGCCCCTGCAGCGCGGGACGAAGCGCTCCTGGAGCTGGTCTGCTCGTACGTCGCCGGAGTCCTCGGCTTCGCCGGACCTGAAGCGGTCGACCCCGTACGGTCGTTCAACGAGGTCGGCTTCGACTCGCTGACCGCCGTCGAACTGCGCAACCGGCTCGGCGGCGCCACCGGCGTCCGCCTCCCCGCCACCCTCGTCTTCGACTACCCGACCCCGACCGCGCTCGTGGAATACCTGCGGGACGAGCTCTGGCAGGACGGCGCGGCAGCAGTACCCCCGCTCCTCGCCGAGCTGGACCGGCTGGAGAAGACCCTCGTCACGTCGTCGCCCGACGACGCCGGCCGCGACCGCATCACCGAACGCCTCCAGGCCCTGTTGACCGCATGGAGCGAGGCCGGTGCCCTGGCCGCCGGCTCCGGCGGAGCCGACGTGGCCGAGGCCCTGGAGAGCGCGACCGACGACGACCTCTTCGACTTCATCGGCAAGGAGTTCGGCATCTCATGACCCGGCAGCTCCGCCCCGCCCCTTCTCACCACTCCGACTGTCCGGTTTCTGCCCGAGGGATGCACGCATGAACGAGGAAAAGCTCCGGTACTTCCTGAAGCGGGTGACGGCCGATCTCCACGAGACGCGCCGCCGCCTCCAGGAGGTCGAGTCGGAGGAGCAGGAGCCGATCGCGATCATCGGGATGAGCTGCCGTTACCCGGGTGACGTCGAGTCCCCCGAGGACCTGTGGCGGCTGGTCTCCGGCGAGACCGACGCCGTCTCCCCCTTCCCGACCGACCGGGGCTGGGACACGGGGCGCCTCTTCGACGAGGACCCCGACGGGCGGGGCACGAGCTACGTGCAGGAGGGCGGCTTCCTGCACTCCGCCAACCGGTTCGAGCCCGAATTCTTCGGGATCTCGCCCCGTGAGGCCCTGGCGATGGACCCGCAGCAGCGGCTCCTGCTAGAAACCTCTTGGGAGGCCTTCGAGCGGGCGGGCATCGACCCGACCTCGATGCGCGGCAGCCGGACCGGTGTCTTCACGGGCGTCATGTACCACGACTACGCGTCCCGGCTGCGGGCCGTGCCGCCGGAGGTCGAGGGCTACCTCGGCACCGGTGCCTCCAGCAGCATCGCCTCCGGCCGTGTCTCGTACACCTTCGGCCTGGAGGGCCCGGCGCTCACCGTCGACACCGCCTGCTCCTCCTCCCTCGTCACGCTGCACCTCGCCATGCAGGCCCTGCGCAAGGGCGAGTGCTCGCTCGCACTGGCCGGCGGCGTGACGGTCATGCCGACCCCCGGCACCTTCACCGAGTTCAGCCGCCAGCGCGGCCTGTCCTTCGACGGGCGCTGCAAGTCCTTCGCGGACGCCGCCGACGGCACCGGCTGGGGCGAGGGCGCGGGCATGCTCCTCGTGGAGCGGCTCTCCGACGCCCGCCGCAACGGCCACCGGGTGCTGGCCGTGGTCCGCGGCTCGGCCGTCAACCAGGACGGCGCCTCCAACGGCCTGACCGCCCCGAACGGGCCCTCGCAGCAACGCGTCATCCGCCAGGCCCTGGCCGACGCCCGGCTCACCGCCGCCGACATCGACGTGGTCGAGGCCCACGGCACCGGCACCACGCTGGGCGACCCGATCGAAGCCCAGGCCCTGCTGGCCACGTACGGCCGGGAGCACACGGAGGACCAGCCGCTCTGGCTCGGCTCCATCAAGTCGAACATCGGGCACACGCAGGCCGCCGCCGGCGTCGCCGGCGTCATCAAGATGGTGATGGCGATCCGGCACGGGCGGATCCCGAAGACCCTGCACGTCGACCAGCCGTCGACCAAGGTCGACTGGTCCGCGGGCGCGGTGTCGCTGCTGCGCGAGACGGTGGACTGGCCGGACACCGGTCGTCCCCGCCGCGCCGCCGTGTCGTCCTTCGGCATCAGCGGCACCAACGCGCACACCATCATCGAGCAGCCCCCCGCCGCTGAGCCGGCCGAGCCGGCCGACTCCGTCGAGCCCGTCGAGTCCGTCGAGCCCGGGGAGGCCGGGGCCGGTGAGACCGCCGCGCCGCGCCGCGTCGTCGTACCCCCCGTCCTGGCCTGGCCTGTCTCGGCCCGCACGGCGGATGCCGTGCGGGCCCAGGCGGAGCGCCTGCTCACACACCTGAGGGCCCACCCCGACCAGCGTGCCGAGGACGTCAGCCGCACCCTGGCCACCGGCCGCGCCGCCCTCGAACACCGCGCCGTCGTCCTGGCCGGCGACCGCAGCGAGGCCCTGGCCGACCTCGCGGCACTGGCGTCGGGCGACCCCGCTTCGACGCGGATCGTCCGGGGCGAGGCCGGAACCCGGGGCAAGCTGGCCTTCCTGTTCACCGGGCAGGGAAGTCAGCGGCTCGGGATGGGGCGTGAGTTGTATGACGCCTTCCCGGTGTTCGCGGAGGCGCTGGACGCGGTGTGTGCGGCGATGAACCTCGAACTGCCTCTGGAGGAGGTGTTGTTCGGCGGGGATGCGGTGGTGCTGGATCGTACGGAGTATGCGCAGCCGGCGTTGTTCGCGGTCGAGGTGGCGTTGTTCCGGCTGCTGGAGTCGTGGGGTGTCAAGCCTGACTTCCTGTCCGGCCATTCGATCGGTGAGATCGCGGCCGCGCATGTGGCGGGTGTGTTCTCGTTGGAGGACGCGTGCTTGTTGGTCGCCGCTCGCGGGCGGCTGATGCAGGCGTTGCCGTCGGGTGGTGTGATGGTGGCGGTGCAGGCGTCGGAGGACGAGGTCCTGCCGTTGCTGACCGGGCGGGTGAGCATCGCTGCGGTCAATGGTCCGCAGTCGGTGGTCGTTGCCGGTGACGAGGACGCTGTGCTCGCGGTGGTGGAGGTGTTCGCCGACCGGAAGAGCAAGCGGCTCACGGTCAGCCATGCGTTCCACTCCCCGCACATGGACGGGATGCTGGAGGAGTTCCGCAGGGTGGTGGCGGGCCTGTCCTTCGCCGCTCCGCGGATCCCGGTCGTCTCCAACCTGACGGGTGCGTTGGTCTCGGACGAGATGGGTTCGGCGGAGTTCTGGGTGCGGCACGTCCGTGAAGGCGTCCGGTTCCTCGACGGTGTCCGGACGCTGGAGGCGGCAGGGGTCACCACCTACGTCGAACTCGGGCCTGACGGCGTCCTGTCGGCCCTCGCCCAGGACTGCGTCTCCGGAGAAGGCGCCGCCTTCGCGCCCGCCCTCCGCAAGGACCGTACCGAGGCCGGAGCCGTCACCGAGGCCCTCGCCCTCGTACACGTCCGCGGCCTCGCCGTCGACTGGACCGCTTACCACGCCGGTACCGGAGCCGAGAGCGTAGACCTGCCCACGTACGCCTTCCAACGCGAGCACTACTGGCTCGACACCGGCACCCTCGGTGCGGACGTCACCACCGTGGGTCTCCGCTCCGCAGACCACCCGCTGCTCGGCGCCTCGGTGACCCTGGCCGACGCCGATGGCCTCCTCCTCACCGGTCGGCTGTCGGCGGCCACCCACCCCTGGCTCGCGGACCACACGGTCATGGGTTCCGTCCTCCTGCCCGGTACGGCCTTCGTCGAGCTGGCGCTGCGGGCCGGTGAGCAGGTCGGCTGCGGGCTCGTCGACGACCTGACGCTGGCCGCACCGCTGGTCCTCCCCGAGGACGGCGGCGTCGAGCTCCAGGTCACGGTCGCGGCCCCCGACGAGTCGGGCCGCCGCTCCGTGGTCTTCCACTCCCGTGACGACCGCGCGGCGGCCGACGAACCCTGGGTGCGGAACGCCACCGCGGTCCTGGCCGAGGATGAAACCGAGCCGCGGGTGTTCGACCTCGCGGCCTGGCCGCCGGCCGGAGCGGAGCCCGTCCCGGTGGACGGCCTCTACGACGTGCTCGGGGACTCCGGCTTCGGCTACGGTCCCGTGTTCCAGGGCCTGCAAGCCGCCTGGCGCCGCGGCGAGGAGGTCTTCGCCGAGGTCGCCCTGGCCCCTGAAACCGCCCCGGAGGCCGCCTACTTCACGATCCACCCGGCCCTGCTGGACTCTGCGCTGCACGCCATCAACCTCGGCTCGCTGGTGGAGGACACCGGTCAGGGGCGGCTGCCGTTCTCCTGGTCCGGCGTGTCCGTCCGCTCCACGGGTGCGGACGCCCTGCGCGTACGGCTCTCCCGGGCCGGCCGGGACGCGGTGCGGCTGGACATCGCCGACGCGGACGGTGCGCCGGTCGCCTCGGTGGACAGGCTGACCCTGCGTGCCTTCTCGCCCGACCGGCTCGGGCAGCGCACGGGCGCGTACGACTCGCTGTTCCGGGTGGAGTGGACGTCGGTGGCTGCGGTCGGGTCGTTCGACGACTGGCTGGTGCTGGGTGAGGGTGCGCAGGTGTTCGCGGACCTGGCCGGGTTGGGTGTGGCCGTGGCGGAGGGTGGTGAGATTCCGGCGGCGCTGGTGGTGCCGTGCGTGGGGCTGCCCGAGGGTGGTGTGGCGGATGCGGTCCACGTGGAGACGGCTCGTGTGCTGGAGCTGTTGAAGGTGTGGCTGGCCGATGAGCGGTTCGTGGATTCGCGTCTGGTGTTCTTGACGCGGGGTGCGGTGGAAGCGGTGCCGGGTGAGGGTGTGTCCGACCTGGTGCGTGCGGCGGTGCGGGGTTTGGTGCGTTCGGCGCAGTCGGAGAATCCGGGCCGGATCGTTCTGGTCGATGTCGATGTCGATGTCGATGTCGATGTGGACGGGGATGTGTCCGGGGGTGTCTCGGCGGTCCTGGCTTCGGGTGAGTCCGAGGTGGCGGTGCGTGGGGGTGCCTTGCTGGTGCCGCGGCTGGCTCGGGCGGCTGCTGGTGGGGGGTCTTTGGCGTGGGGTGGCGCGGGTACGGTGCTGGTGACGGGTGCGAGTGGTTCGCTGGGCGGGTTGTTCGCCCGTCATCTGGTCGCCGAGCGGGGTGTGCGTCGTCTGTTGCTGGTGAGCCGTCGTGGTGAAGTCCCGTCGCTTTCGGCGGAGTTGGCGGCGCTGGGTGCGGAGGTCGTCTGGGCGGCTTGTGATGTGGCCGATCGTGCGGCTCTGGCTGGTGTGCTGGCCCAGATTCCGGCGGAGCATCCGTTGACCGCGGTGGTGCACACGGCGGGTGTGCTGGATGACGGTGTGATCGGTTCGTTGACGGCCGAGCGGTTGTCGGCGGTGTTGCGGCCGAAGGTCGATGCGGCGTGGAATCTGCATGAGCTGACCGAGGGTCTCGATCTGTCCGCGTTCGTGTTGTTTTCCTCTGCGGCGGGTGTCTTCGGTGGCGCTGGTCAGGCGAATTACGCGGCGGGCAATGTCTTCCTGGATGCGTTGGCGGCCCACCGCAGGGCCCGGGGTCTGGCGGCGACTTCGCTGGCCTGGGGCCTGTGGTCCGAAGTGGGCGGTATGGGCGGCACGTTGGACGCCGACGAGGTCTCCCGGCTGGGTCGCGGTGGTGTCGGGGCGTTGACGGCCGCTGAGGGTCTGGCGTTGTTCGATGCCGCGACGGCCGCCGAGGAGCCGCTGCTGGTGCCGGTGAAGCTGGACCTGGCCGCTCTGCGAGCCCAGGCCGGCAGCGGCATGGTTCCGCCACTGCTGACGGGTCTGGTCCGTACGCCCGCCCGCCGGGCCCGTAGCGGTGCCGCCGCGGGCGGTGCGTTCGCCCGGCAGATCGCCGCGCTGGTCGAAGGCGAGCGTGCCGCGGCCGTGCTGGAGCTCGTACGAGGTCAGGTCGCGGCGGTGCTCGGCTTCGCCGGTGTCGAAGCGGTGGATCCGGCGAAATCGTTCAGTGAGGTCGGCTTCGACTCGCTGACCGCCGTCGAGCTGCGCAACCGGCTCGGCGGAGCCACGGGCGTCCGGCTGCCCGCCACCCTCGTCTTCGACTACCCGACCCCCGCGGTGCTGGCGGAGTACCTGCTCGCCGAGCTGCTCGGCAGTCAGGAGACCGCAGCGGGAGCCGCCGCCACCACGGTCCACGACGACGAACCGATCGCGATCGTCGCCATGGCCTGCCGCTTTCCCGGCGGTGTCCGCTCGCCCGAAGACCTCTGGGGCCTGGTGCGGGACGGCCGGGACGCCATCTCCGCCATGCCCGAGGACCGCGGCTGGGACGTCGAGAACCTCACCGACCCCGCCCGGCCGGGCAGCAGCTACGCCACCGCCGGTGGCTTCCTCCACGACGCCCACCACTTCGACCCGACGTTCTTCGGAATCTCGCCCCGCGAGGCCCTCGCCACCGACCCCCAGCAGCGTCTCCTCCTGGAGACCAGCTGGGAGGCCTTCGAGCGGGCCGGTATCGACCCGGCCGCCCTGCGGGGCAGCCGGACCGGTGTCTTCGCGGGCGTCATGTACAACGACTACGGCACCCTCCTCCACCGCGCCCCCGAGGGCCTGGAGGGCTACATGGGCACGGCCAGTTCCGGCAGTGTCGCCTCGGGCCGCGTGTCGTACACCTTCGGTCTCGAAGGCCCCGCGGTCACCGTCGACACGGCCTGCTCCTCCTCGCTCGTCACCCTGCACCTCGCCGTCCAGGCCCTGCGCAGCGGTGAGTGCGACCTCGCCCTCGCGGGCGGCGTGACCGTGATGGCCACCCCGGGCACGTTCATCGCCTTCAGCGTGCAGCGTGGTCTCGCGACCGACGGCCGCTGCAAGCCCTTCGCGGCCGCCGCGGACGGCACCGCGTGGGGTGAGGGCGTGGGCATGCTGCTCGTGGAGCGGCTCTCGGACGCCCGCCGCAACGGCCACCCGGTCCTCGCGGTGGTCCGGGGTTCGGCCGTCAATCAGGACGGCGCCTCGAACGGTCTGACCGCCCCGAACGGGCCTTCCCAACAGCGGGTCATCCGTCAGGCCCTGGCCAACGCCGGTCTGAGCGCCGCGGACGTCGATGCCGTCGAGGCACACGGTACGGGCACGACGCTGGGCGACCCGATCGAGGCGCAGGCGCTGCTGGCCACCTACGGACGGGAGCACACGAAGGACCAGCCGCTATGGCTCGGTTCCATCAAGTCCAATGTGGGTCACACGCAGGCCGCTGCCGGTGTCGCGGGCATCATCAAGATGGTGCAGTCGATCCGCCACGGAGTCCTGCCCAAGACCCTGCACGTCGACGAGCCGACCCCGCACGTCGACTGGTCCGAGGGCGCCGTTTCCCTCCTCGAATCGGCCACCCCCTGGCCCGAGACCGGCCGTCCGCGCCGCGCCGCGGTATCGTCCTTCGGCATCGGCGGCACCAACGCGCACACGATCATCGAGCAGGCTCCCGATGAGGAGCCCCGGCCTGTCGCCCCCGCCGGACCGCCGGCGATGCCGGCCCTGCCGTACGTACTGTCGGCGAAGTCCGCGGACGCGTTGCGCGACCAGGCAGCCGGGCTGCGTGCCCACCTGGAGGAGGTGCCCGATACGGCCACCGTCGACGTGGCGTACTCCCTCGTCACCACCCGCGCGGCCTTCGACCACCGCGCGGTGGTCGTGGCCGAGGACCGCGAGGAGCTCCTGCGCGTCCTCAACGCACTGGAGACCGAGGCGGCGGCTGCCGGCCTGGCCCGCGGGTCCGTGGGCACCGGGAAGACCGCTTTCGTGTTCCCCGGGCAGGGGTCGCAGTGGGTGGGTATGGCCGAGGCCTTGCTGGGTTCCTCGCCGGTGTTCGCTGCTCGGGTGGATGAGTGTGCGAAGGCGCTGGAGCCTTTTGTCGACTGGTCGTTGGT
>NZ_JBWKDV010000039.1:0-7204 GCF_056435825.1 Streptomyces sp. NPDC043876
TTGCGGCGCTGGAGAGAGGCGAGCCTCTTCCGGACGCGGTGTTCGTGCCGCCGGCGGCCGGTCAGGAGGACGGCGACACCGTGGACTGCGTCCACATGGAGGTGAACTCGGCGCTGGCGCTGCTTCAGGAGTGGTTGGCTGAGGAGCGGTTGGCCGGGTTGCGGTTGGTGTGGGTGTCGGCTGGTGCGGTGGCGGTCGGTGCTGGTGTGGGTGTGGGGGATCTGCCGGGCAGTGCGGTGCGGGGTCTGTTGCGTTCGGCGCAGTCGGAGAACCCGGGCCAGTTGGTGATGGTGGATCTGGAGTCCGGTCGGGATGCGGTTGTGGCGTCGGTGGCGGCGCTTCCCGCGGCGCTGGCGGTGGGTGAGCCGGAGCTGGCGGTCCGTGATGGTGTGGTGAGCGTGCCGCGCCTGGTCCGCGTACCTGCCTCGGCGGCTGCTGAGGACACGCAGCTGCCGACCGGCTTCGGTGACCCGTCCGGCACGGTCCTGGTCACCGGTGCCACGGGTGGCCTGGGCCGGCTCTTCGCCCGCCACTTCGTCACCGAGCACGGGGTGCGGAACCTGCTCCTGGTCAGCCGTCGCGGTGCCGCTGCCGAGGGCGCGGAAGCGCTGGTCGCCGAGCTGGCTGAACTCGGCGCCCGGGCGGAGGTCGTCGCTTGTGATGTGGCGGACCGGGAGGCGTTGGCGGGGTTGTTGGCGCGGATTCCTGCGGAGCATCCGTTGACGGGTGTGGTGCATGCGGCTGGTGTGCTGGATGACGGTGTGCTGGGTGCGTTGACTGCGGAGCGGGTTTCCGGGGTGTTGCGTCCGAAGGTGGATGCGGCGTGGAACTTGCACGAGTTGACGCGGGGTCTGGGGTTGTCGGCGTTCGTGTTGTTCTCGGGTGCTGCGGCTTCGTTCGGTGCGGCGGGTCAGGCGAACTATGCGGCGGCGAATGCTTTCTTGGAGGGGTTGGCGGAGCAGCGGCGGGCGGAGGGTCTGCCGGCGGTGTCGCTGGCCTGGGGCCTGTGGGCCCCACAGGCGGGTGGCAGCGGTGGGATGGCCGGTCAGCTCGACGAGGTCGACCTGCGGCGCATCGCACGGGACGGCGTCGGAGCCCTGGCAGGCCACGAGGGCCTCGCGCTGTTCGACAGGGCGTTGGGGGTGGATGCGGCGGTGTTGGTGCCGATGCATCTGGATGTGGCGGTGTTGCGGGCTCGGGCGGTGTCGTCGGGTTCGACTCCGGCGTTGTTGCGGGCTTTGGTGCGGGTTCCGGCGCGGCGTGCGGTGGAGCGTCGGGGTGCGGGTGGTGATGGTGGTTCGCCGTTGGTGGCGCGGTTGCTGGGTGTGCCGGTGGCCGAGCGTGAGGGTGTGCTGCTGGATGTGGTGTGTGGTCGGGTTGCTGCGGTTCTGGGTCATGGTGGTGCGGGGGCGGTGGATGCGGAGCGTGCGTTCCGTGATCTGGGCTTCGATTCGCTGACCGCTGTGGAGCTGCGGAACGTTCTGAAGGAGGAGACGGGGCTGCGGCTGGCGCCGACGCTGGTGTTCGACTATCCGACGCCGGTGTCGCTGGCGCGGCACCTTCTGGCCGAACTCGCCGTCACCGACGAGCCCAACGCACAGGACGCGGCGCGGGACCTGCGTGCACCGGTCCGTAGGGCGGCCGGTGTCGCGGACGACCCGATCGTCATCGTGGGAATGGGCTGCCGCTTCCCCGGCGGGGTGCGGTCCCCCGAGGACCTGTGGCAGCTGGTCGCCTCGGGCGCCGACGGCATCACCACGTTCCCGACGGATCGTGGTTGGGATGTCGAGGGGTTGTATCACCCGGATCCGGATCATGCTGGGACGTCGTATACGCGTGAGGGTGGGTTCCTGCACGAAGCAGCCGAGTTCGATGCCGACTTCTTCGGGATCTCGCCGCGTGAGGCCCTTGCGATGGATCCGCAGCAGCGTCTGCTGCTGGAGACTTCTTGGGAGGCTTTCGAGCGGGCCGGGATCGACGCGACGTCGATGCGGGGCAGCCGTACCGGTGTTTTCGCCGGCGTGATGTACCACGATTACGCGAGCGGTTATGGCAACGGTGAGGAGTTGCCCGAGGGTGTGGAGGGGTATCTCGGTACCGGGATTTCCGGCAGCATCGCTTCGGGTCGGATCGCTTACACCTTTGGTCTGGAGGGTCCGGCGGTCACGGTTGACACGGCGTGTTCGTCGTCGCTGGTCGCGTTGCACTGGGCGATCCAGGCGCTGCGCAATGGCGAATGCGACATGGCCCTGGCCGGCGGTGTGGCGATCATGGCGACGCCGGAGACGTTCGTCGATTTCAGCCGTCAGCGCGGTCTGGCGGCCGATGGCCGGTGCAAGTCCTTCGCGGACGGTGCGGATGGCACCGGCTGGGCCGAGGGTGCGGGCATGCTTCTCGTCGAGCGTCAGTCGGACGCCGTGCGCCTGGGTCATCCGGTCCTTGCCGTGGTGCGTGGCTCGGCGATCAATCAGGACGGTGCGAGTAATGGTTTGACGGCGCCGAATGGTCCTTCGCAGCAGCGGGTGATCCGTGAGGCTTTGGCCGGGGCCGGGTTGTCGGCTGCGGATGTGGATGCGGTGGAGGCGCATGGCACGGGCACGCGGCTGGGTGACCCGATCGAGGCGCAGGCGTTGTTGGCGACGTATGGGCAGGAGCGGCTGGATGGCCAGCCGTTGTTGTTGGGGTCGATCAAGTCGAACATCGGTCACACGCAGGCTGCGGCCGGTGTGGCGGGTGTGATCAAGATGATCATGGCGATGCGGCACGGGGTGCTGCCCAAGACGCTGCATGTGGATGCGCCGTCGGCGCAGATCGACTGGGAGGCGGGCGATGTCAGCCTGCTGACGGAGGCGGTGGCGTGGCCGGAGACCGGGCGGGCGCGTCGTGCGGGTATCTCTTCGTTCGGCATCAGCGGCACGAACGCGCACACGATCATTGAGCAGCCGCCGGTCGCGACTGCGGTGGTTCAGGTTCAGCAGGGCGAGTCGGTCGTTCCGGCTGTGATGCCGTGGCTGTTGTCGGGCAAGGGCGGGGAGGCTGTGCGGGCGCAGGCTCGTCAGCTCCACTCGTATCTGGTGGGCACGCCCGAGCTGCGTGTGGTGGATGTGGCGTGGTCGCTGGCTTCCGGGCGGGCTGTGTTCGAGGACCGGGCGGCTGTGGTGGCTGCGGACCGTGAGGGCCTGCTGGCTGGACTGGCCGCGCTCGCGGAGGGCCGCTCCGCGACGGGTGTGATCGAGGGCTCGCCGGTGGGTGGGAAGACCGCCTTCCTGTTCACCGGTCAGGGCAGCCAGCGGCTGGGGATGGGGCGTGAGTTGTATGACGCCTACCCGGTGTTCGCGGATGCGCTGGATGCGGTATGTGAGCGGTTCGATCTGGATGTGCCTTTGCGGGATGTCCTCTTCGGTGCGGATGCGGAGCTGCTGAACCGCACGGAATGGGCGCAGCCTGCGTTGTTCGCGGTCGAGGTGGCGTTGTTCCGGCTGCTGGAGTCGTGGGGTGTGTGGCCTGACTTCCTCGCCGGTCATTCCGTGGGTGAGATCGCGGCTGCGCATGTGGCGGGTGTGTTCTCGCTGGAGGACGCGTGCTCGTTGGTGGCTGCGCGGGGGCGTCTGATGCAGGCGCTGCCGGGTGGTGGTGTGATGATCGCTCTCCAGGCGTCGGAGGACGAAGTCCTGCCGCTGTTGTCCGAGCGGGTGAGCATCGCTGCGGTCAACGGTCCGCAGTCGGTGGTCGTTGCCGGTGACGAGGACGCCGTGCTCGCGGTGGTGGGGGTGTTCGCCGACCGCAAGACCAAGCGGCTGACGGTCAGTCACGCCTTTCACTCGCCTCACATGGACGGGATGTTGGAGGATTTCCGTGAGGTGGTGGCGGGGCTGGAGTTCGCCGCTCCGCGGATCCCGGTTGTCTCCCACCTGACGGGTGCGCTGGTCTCGGACGAGATGGGTTCGGCCGACTTCTGGGTGCGACACGTCCGCGAGGCCGTCCGCTTCCTCAATGGTGTGCGGGCCCTGGACGAGGCCGGGGTCACGACCTACCTAGAGCTGGGTCCGGGTGGCGTTCTCTCAGCGATGGGCCAGGAGTGCGTGACGGGTGAAGACACGGCCTTCGTGCCCACCCTGCGGAACGGCCGCCCCGACGCGGAGTCCGTGGTCTCGGCCCTGGCTCAGGCGCACGTGCGGGGTGTGGCCGTCGACTGGGCTGCGTTCCTCGCCGGTACCGGCGCCCGACGGGTGGAGCTGCCGACGTACGCCTTCCAGTACCAGCGCTACTGGCTCCAGCTGACGGGCGCTGGGCGCAGCCTCGCGGGCTATGACGCGGACTCCCGTTTCTGGGACGCCGTGGAGCGCGAAGACCTCGCGTCGCTCGTCGGCACGCTGGAGGTCGAGGACGACGGCGCCTGGGACTCGGTCCTTCCTGCGTTGTCGGCGTGGCGCCGGGGTCTGCGGACCCAGTCGGAGGTCGACTCCTGGCGTTACCGGGTGTCGTGGAAGCCGCTGACGGACGGTGCTGTCGGTGCTGTGCTGTCGGGTGAGTGGCTGGTTGTGGTGCCGGCTGCGGGTGTGGATGATGCGGCTGTGGTGGCGGCTCTGGCTGGGCGTGGTGCTGGGGTGCGTCGGGTTGTGGTGGATCCGGGTACGGACCGTGCTGGGCTGGTTGAACTGCTGGCTGGTGTGGGGTCTGTGGCTGGTGTGGTGTCGTTGCTGGCGCTGGATGAGGTGGGTGGGCTTGTTGCTACCGCCGCTTTGGTGCAGGCGTTGGGTGATGCCGGGGTGGGGGCGCCGTTGTGGTGTCTGACGCGTGGTGCGGTGAGTGTGGGCCGTTCGGACCGGTTGGTGTCTGCTGTTCAGGCTCAGGTGTGGGGTTTGGGTCGGGTGGCGGCTCTGGAGGTTCCGGAGCGTTGGGGTGGTCTGGTCGATCTGCCTGAGGTGTGGGACGAGCGGGCGATGGGCCGGCTGGTTGCGGTCCTGGGTGGTGTTGAGGACCAGGTGGCGGTCCGGTCGTCTGGTGTGTTCGGTCGTCGTCTGGTGCGTGCGGCGCGGGCTGGGGGTTCGTGGTCGCCGTCGGGGACGGTGTTGGTGACGGGTGGTACGGGTGCGTTGGGTGGCCGGGTTGCTCGTTGGCTGGCTGGTGCGGGTGTTGAGCGTCTGGTGCTGACCAGTCGCCGTGGTCCGGATGCTCCGGGTGTGGCTGAGCTGGTGGCCGGCCTGGGTGTCGAGGTGTCCGTTGTCGCTTGTGATGTTTCTGATCGGGAGGCGTTGCGGGGGCTGTTGGCTGCTGAGGGCGGCGCGTTGACGGCTGTGGTGCATACGGCTGGTGTGCTGGATGACGGTGTGCTGGATGCGTTGACGCCGGAGCGGTTCGAGAGCGTGCTGCGGGCCAAGGCCACCTCCGCGCTCAACCTCCATGAGCTGACCGTTGAGCTGGGGATCGAACTCGACGCCTTCGTCCTCTTCTCCTCCATGAGCGGCATGGTTGGTGGCCCTGGACAGGGCAACTATGCTGCCGCCAACGCCTACTTGGACGCGCTCGCCGAGCAGCGGCGGGCGGCCGGTCTGGCTGCGACCTCGCTGGCGTGGGGTCCGTGGGCCGAGGGCGGTATGGCCGCCGACGAGGCTCTCGAGGCCCGGATGCGGCGTGAGGGTCTTCCGCCGATGGCGCCGGAGACGGCGATGGCTGTTCTGCGGCAGAGCGTGGGTGCGGTAGGTGACGCTGCTGCTTTGCTGGTGGCCGATGTGGCGTGGGAGCGTTTCGCGCCCGCCTTCTCCGTGGTCCGCCCCAGCAGCCTCTTCGCCGACCTGCCGGAGGTCCTGGCCGCGACAGCCACCGCCGACCACCCCGGCGACGAGGCCGGCGCTCCCGTAGGCCGACTGGCCGGACTCGGTGCTGCGGAGCTGGAGCGTGAGCTGCTGGCCTTGGTTCGTACGCATGTGGCTGCGGTGCTTGGTCATGAGGGTTCGGAGACGGTGGGTGCGGAGCGGGCGTTCAAGGAGTTGGGGTTCGATTCCCTGACGGCTGTGGAGTTGCGCAACCGGCTGGGGGCGGCGACGGGTGTGAGCCTGCCGGCGACGCTGATCTTCGACTACCCGACGGCTTCCGCCCTCATGTCGTTCCTGCGGGATGAGCTGCTGGGGGCCCAGGTCGAGGCCGTCACTGGTCCGGTGGTGACGGTGGCGGACGATGACCCGATCGCGATCGTGGCGATGAGCTGCCGTTTCCCTGGCGGGGTGCGCACTCCCGAGGATCTGTGGAAGTTGCTGGCGGCCGGTGGTGACGCGATCGGTGAGTTCCCGGTCGACCGCGGTTGGGACCTGGAGCGGCTCTACAGCCCGGACCCTGAACAGCAGGGCACCTTCTATGCCCGTGGGGGCGGCTTCCTCTACGACGTTGCGGACTTCGACGCGGAGTTCTTCGGGATCTCCCCGCGCGAGGCCCTTGCGATGGACCCGCAGCAGCGCCTGCTGCTGGAGACCACGTGGGAGGCCTTCGAGCGTGCGGGGATCGACCCGGCGATGCTGCGCGGTAGCCAGGCCGGTGTCTTCGTCGGAACCAATGGCCAGGACTACGGGGCCACGCTCCAGTCCGTCCCGGACGGCCTCGAGGGGTACCTGGGCACCGGCAACGCGGCGAGTGTGGTCTCGGGTCGGCTCTCGTACGCCTTCGGCCTCGAAGGCCCGGCCGTGACCATCGACACCGCCTGCTCGGCCTCCCTCGTCGCCCTGCACCTGGCTGTTCAGGCCCTGCGCAGCGGCGAGTGCTCCATGGCACTGGCCGGTGGCGTGACGGTCATGTCGTCGCCCGGCGCCTACATCGATTTCAGCCGTCAGCGTGGGTTGGCGGAGGACGGTCGGATCAAGGCTTTTGCGGCTGGTGCGGACGGGACCGGTTGGGGTGAGGGTGTGGGCATGCTGCTCGTGGAGCGGCTGTCGGATGCCCGTAGGAACGGTCACCCGGTCCTCGCGGTGGTGCGGGGTTCGGCGATCAACCAGGACGGTGCCAGCAATGGTCTGACGGCCCCGAACGGGCCTTCGCAGCAGCGTGTCATCCGCCAGGCGCTGGCGAGTGCGGGGCTGACGGGCGCCGACGTGGACGCGGTCGAGGCGCACGGTACTGGTACGAAGCTGGGCGACCCGATCGAGGCGCAGGCACTGCTGGCCACGTACGGTCAGGAGCGCGAGGACGGCCGTCCGCTGCTGCTGGGTTCGGT
>NZ_JBWKDV010000040.1:0-6958 GCF_056435825.1 Streptomyces sp. NPDC043876
GAGTTGCCTGCGCGTCACCATCACAGTCCTACCGGATCCCACCCCTCCAAGAGGGCAAAACCCAACAGCTGATCACGACAGCACACAAGCCCTAGGAGGGCCGTCCCGCTGACACAGCTCTGCGCGCCACCGACATCTACTCGGCGCACGACAACGGCGGCCGCCTGCCTGTCGTCGAGGGCGACGTGCTCGCCGTCGCCCTGCACCGACGCGACGCGACGAAGGAGCCGGTCACCGCCGTCGCCGCGCACCTCGGCGACGGCCGCTCCAACCTCTACGCTCTCGCCGCCTATGACGAAGCCGCCGCGACGATGTTGAACGGCAAGGTGCGGCCCGGGGACACCGTCGTCGTGGTCGGTGCGGGCCCCGTGGGACTGGCGGTCATTGCCACGGCCCGGTTGTACTCGCCGGTTCGCGTCATCGCTGTCGATCGCGCGCCGTCCCGGCTGGCGGCGGCGCGCGAGCTGCGAGCGGACGCGGTCGTGAGCGCTGTCGAGGAACCGGAAGCGCTCGTGAGCGCCCTGACCGACGGTCTCGGCGCGAATGTCGTCATGGAGGCCGTCGGCGTGCTCGAGATCTTCGAGATGTGCACCCGCGCGGTCCGCCCCGGCGGCCGGGTCGCGAACATCGGCGTCCACGGCAAGCCCGCGACCCTGCACTTCGAAGACCTGTGGATCAAGGACATCACCATCACCACCGGGCTCGTGGACACCAGCTCCACGCCGATGCTGCTGCGCATGCTGGCGGCCGGTCGGCTGCCGACCTCGTCGCTGACCACGCATCGTTTCGAACTGGGGCAGATGGAGGAGGCGTACGAGGTGTTCGCCCGCGCCGGTGAGACGGGCACGCTGAAGACCGTGCTGGGCGGCCCGCGCCACGACGACCTGGGCGTGTCGAACCCGTCGCGCGTCCGGAAGGCCTGACGGCCCCGGGTGTGCCGCGTCGCCGGTGCTGACGCGGGGGCTGGTCGGCACCCCCGCGGCTGCCCGGACCGGGCGATGGAGCGCCTCGGCACGTGCGAACACGTCACGTACAGCGGCAGCATCACGCCACAACCCCCGGCACCCTCGCCCGGATCCTGGAGCGCCACGGCTGGTCCGGAGACCTCCGTGACGCCGAGTGAATCCGGACCTGGGCCCGGTGGACCGGCGCTGGCTCGCATGGCCCTGTGAAACGCGGCGGACCGCAGTTGGCACCGCCGTGCGGAGGAAATGCCCTCCGCACGGCGGTGCCAACTGTCGGTTACACGGTCTTGGCCGCTCCGTTGGGCAGGGGCGGGGCGGGGATTTTCGCGGCGAGTTCCATCGCGGGCGGTGCCTGGACCGGAGCGGCCGCACCGGCGGCCGAAGCCTCGCGGGCGAGGAAGGATCCGAGTTCGCCGATGGTGCTCATCAGCGGTGCGGGGAAGACCACGGTGGTGTTCTTGTCGACGCCGATCTCCACGAGGCTCTGCAGGTTGCGCAGTTGCAGGGCCAGGGGGTGGGCCATCATGGTGTCGGAGGCGTCGCCGAGTGCGGCGGCGGCCATGGACTCGCCCTCAGCGTTGATGATCTTCGCCCTCTTCTCGCGCTCGGCTTCGGCCTGGCGGGCCATCGCGCGCTTCATGCTGTCGGGGAGCTGGATGTCCTTCAGTTCGACCAGGGTGACCTCGACGCCCCATTCGGCGGTGGTGACGTCGAGGATCTCGCGGATGTCGAGGTTGATGCGGTCGGTCTCCGACAGGGTTTCGTCGAGGGTGTGCTGGCCGACGACCTTGCGCAGGGTGGTCTGGGCGATCTGGTTGATGGCCGGGCCCACGCTCTCGATGGCGATGACCGACTTCGTGGCGTCGACAACACGGAAGTAGGCGACCGCGGAGACATCGACGCTGACGTTGTCCCGGGTGATGATGCCCTGGGACTGGATGGGCATCGTGACGATCCGCAAGGACACCCGGTGCAGGACGTCCGCGAACGGAACGATGACCCGCAGGCCCGGTGCACGGGTCCCGGTGAGCCGGCCGAACCGGAACAGCACGCCTTGCTCGTATTGCTTGACGATCTTCAGGGCCATCGGCAGCGTTATCAGGGCAACGATAGCCAGAGCGATCAGCGGGAAGATCAGGACTTCCATGAAGGTGCTCCTCACGAAGTGCGGTGGCGGCGCGAGGGAATGACCCGGGTCCGTCCGCAGGACTCGGCAACTCTTCGATCGGGGGCGGCGAGCCTGCCTCCCTCCATGCTCGCGCGGGTGTGCGTGAGGCGGACAGGGGCCGAACGGTCCACACTCTGTATCAGCGGGGTGCGTCCTCGGTACTACGGTCCAGTGGAGCGGCGCGGGTGATGGTGTCGTCGGAGTGCGCCGTGAGCCGGTCGATGACCGCGACCACGCCGTCCAACTGTCCGGCGAGCCGGAGCGCGACGGGGATCAGACTGCTCTTGGGCAGCTGGCCGGCCAGGGTGACGACCCCGTCCACGACGTGCACGCTCACGGCGTCGGCGCCGATGCCCATCGTGTCCGCCAGCACGTCCTGGACCAGTACGCGGCGTATCTCGTGGTCCGGCCGGAGGAACACGCGCAGCAGATCCCGGCGGGTCACGATGCCGACCAGACGGTCCTCGTCGTCGATCACCGGCAGCCGCGTCACGCCGCGTCGGGTGATGAGGCGGGCGGCCTCGGTGACCGTCTGTTCGGCATGGATCGTGACGGCCGGCGCGGTCATCAAGTCCTGAGCGGTGAGCCGGTCTTGGACGAGCAGATCAGTCCGCGAAACGACTCCGAGGACGCGCTCGTCCGCGTCCACGACCGGCACGCCGCTGATGTCGTGCTCGACGAGCAGCGTGGCGACGTCGGTGGACGGGGTCCGCCCGGTGACCGAGACGACCTCGTCGGTCATCAGGAAGCCGACTTTGGCGTGCTTCATGAGCGGCTCTCCTGTCGGCTTCGGTCGAGCGAGAGCATCTTGCGGAGCGCCCTCACCAGCCACCATCCGCCCCGCACGCCCGCGGTGCGAGGGGCCGAACGGTCCTCTGTCAGGCCTGACCGGTCCCCTGCGGTGCACGGCAGGTGGGGCGGTGCATAGCGGGCAAGGGACCTTCGGTCCCTTGCCCGCCCCTTGCGGCCCATTCCTCGCGCGGGCCCGGGTGGCAGTGTGAAGGCACCCCCCGACGCTGTTCGACAGAGGAGGAAGCCATGGGAGGCTCCGCCCAACACCGTCCGGACCTCGGCACGGTCGTCGTCGGTGTCGACGGATCGAGCACCGCGCTGACAGCGGCATTGTGGGCCGCCGCCGAGGCGTTCCGACGCGACAGCACGCTTCACATCTTCTACGCGGGCGACACCGCCGACCGTGCCTTCTACCTCTCGGCGGAGATCATCGAACGCGTCCACGCGGAAGGCAGAGATCTGTTGGAGGTGACGGCCGCCGCGGTCTCGGAGCGGTTCCCGACCCTCCACGTCACCACGGAGTACAGCCGCCGGGGCCCCGTCTTCGGTCTGCACCGAGTGGGGGCGAAGTACGGCACCACCGTGGTCGGTCACCGCGGTCTGGGTGGGTTCGAGGCCCTGCGGCTCGGTTCGGTCGGTTTCGGGGTCGTGGCAGCCGCCACGACCCCCGTCATCGTGGTGCGCGGCGGCGAGGACCTTGCCGATAGCGGCGTGGTGCTGGCGGCGGTGCGGGACGAGTACGACCTCGAATGCGCGCGCCACGCCGCCCGCGAAGCGGAGCTACGCAAGGCAGCGCTGCGGCTGCTGACCGTGTGGAACACATTCCAGTACGCCGGAACCGCCGTCACCATGCTCGATGACGTCGACGAGTTCGCTGGCCGTCATGTCCGGAGTCTGAAGTCGGTCGCGGGACGCGTACGCGAGGAGTTTCCCGCGTTGACGGTGAACACCGACGCCGAGAAGAGCGTGTCCGTGGCTTCGGTCCTGGTCGAGGCATCGCGCCACGCGGACCTGCTCGTCATGGGAGGACGGCGATCGCCCGGGTACTTCGGGCCCACCCTGGGACGTATCACGCACAGTCTCCTGCACCACTCGCACTGCCCCGTGGAGCTCATTCCGCGGCACGATGAGGAGCAGGGGAGCGACGCGTCATGACGGACATCGCGGAAGGACGGGACATCGCAGTGGGGATCGACCCCACCGGAAGATGGCTCCTGCCCCTCGCCTGGGCTGCCGACGAGGCACACCGCCGCAAAGTACGCCTCCGGCTCGTCCTGGCCGTGCCCTCGCCCCACGACACCGAGCACATGATCGACGACACCGCGCAGCACAATGCCGTACGCCAAGCCAGCTCGGAGGCTCTCGAAGAAGCCGCGGTCTGGGCACGCGAGCGCCACCCCGAGACGGAACTGGCCACCACCCTGCGCGACGGCTACCCGGCACCCGTGCTCTGCGGGACGTCCAGACATGCCCGCATGGTCGTCCTCGGCTCGCGGCACCTGACCCGGCCCGAGGAGATCTTCAGCGGCTGCTCCGTCGTGCTGCCCGTCACCGCACAGGCTCACTGCCCGGTTGTCGTGGTGGGAGGCTCCGAGGGCATCGCCGAGGGCGCGCCCCATCTCGTCGTCGGAGTCGACGGCAGCGAGTCGTCGAAGACGGCCTTGGCCTTGGCCTTCCAGGAGGCCAGCCTGCGGTGCTGTGAGCTGCACGCGATTTCGGTGTGGCAGCCACCCGTCTTCTCCTTCCAGAACGAGACGGCGGCCGTCGGGGCCCAGCGCCGCATGCTGACTGAAACAGCCGCAGGCTGGGTGCAGGAGTACCCGGACGTGAAGCTGACCCACGAGGTGCTGACCGGGCATCCGGTGGAGAGCCTTGCCGAGGCGGCTGACCACGCCCTGGCGCTGGTCGTGGGCCGACGGGGCAGAGGCGGCTACACAGGCATCCGGCTCGGATCGGTCGTCCACGGGCTGCTGCACCGTGCGCACTGCCCTGTCATCACCGTCCCGAGCGGGTGAACGGGCATCGAGCCCTCGCCCGTGGACAACAGCCTGACCGGATTTCGCCACGGATCGACCCCTTACGCCCGTTGCCCGAGGCTTCGGCCATGACCGGCCTGCGGGCGGGGGACTAGGCTGAAGGCCGGGCTGGTGTGCAGAGCCCCTCGATGCCGACGGAGGTGTCCATGGTCGGGGACGATCGAGATGCGTCGGCGGGCCGGATTCCGCAGCCGAGACTGGACGCCCTCCAGGCACAGATCACCGACGCGCAGGGTACCCGTGACCGGCTCACGAGCCTGCTGGAGGCGGTCATGTCGCTGGGGCAGGAGCTGGACCTGGCCCAGGTGTTGCGCGGAATCGTGGAGGCCGCTGTCGTTCTCGTGGACGCGGAGTACGGCGCGCTGGGCGTCGTGGGGGACGACGAGAAACTCGCCGAGTTCCTCCCGGTGGGCATCAGCGACCAACTCCGGGCGCGGATCGGTACCCTCCCCGCCGGCCACGGACTGCTGGGCGAGCTGATCAGGCACCCGCGGCCACTGCGTCTGGGAGACCTCTCGGAGCATGCGGCTTCCGCTGGTTTTCCGGAGCACCATCCGCCGATGAGTTCCTTCCTGGGTGTACCGATCCGGGTTCGGGACGAGGTGTTCGGCAATCTCTACCTGACGGAGAAGCGGGGCGGCACGGACTTCGACGCCGAGGATGAAGGAGTCCTGTCGACCCTCGCGGTCGCCGCGGGAGTGGCCATCGACAACGCCCGTCTGTACGAGGAGGTCCGTCTTCGGGAGCGCTGGCAGTCGGCCAGCTCCGACTTCACGAGCGCGCTGCTGTCCGGCTCCTCGGAGATCGAAGTACTGGAAGGCATGCTGGAGCGGGCCCGGGACATCATCTCGGCCGAGATGTGCGTCTTCTACCAGGTGGGGCCCAGCGGCGAGCTGCGCGGCTCGCTGGCCCTGGGGGAAGGCGCCGAAGCGCATCGCGGGATCGTCTTGCCCGGTGGCGAGGGGATTCTCGCCGGGCCCGGCATGGCGCGGGACGGACTCGTCACTTTGGCGGATGTGGCCACCGACACCCGGGTGGCGGCGCAGCCGGACGTCTGGACGGGCTTCGGGCCGGCCGTGGCCGTCACGGTGGGCACCCGGGCGAAGCTACGGGGTGTACTGATGCTGGCGCGGCGTACCGGCCGACGGGCGTTCGCCGCGACCGAGGTGGCGCCCCTGCCCGGCTTCGCGGGTCAGGCCGCCCTGGCCTTGGAGCTGGCCGACCGGCGCCGGGACGGTGAGCACGTGAGCCTGCTCGGAGACCGCGACCGGATCGCTCGTGACCTGCACGATCTCGCGATCCAGCGGCTCTTCGCGACGGGGATGACCCTGCAGAGCGCCCAGCGCTTCGTGGAGCACCCCGAGGCGTCCGAGCGGCTGGGCCGGTCGATCGACGACCTCGACGAGACGATCAAGATCATCCGTACGACCATTTTCGGACTCCGTGACCACCAGGCGGCGGACAGCACGCCGAGACTCCGGGTCCGCGCGGTGCGGGCCGTGGGCGAGGCGTCAGCGCTGCTCGGGTTCGCGCCCGCCCTGCGCATGGAGGGGCTCATCGACACCGACGTGCCGGCCCCGGTCGCCGACGAAGTGGTCGCCGTCCTCGTCGAGGCCCTGACCAATGTGGCCCGGCACGCGCGGGCGGCTCGTGTGGAGGTCGGAATCGTCATGGCCGAAGGCGTGCTGGCCGTGACGGTGAGTGATGACGGCGTGGGCGTCGCGGAGGGCGGCCGTTTGAGCGGGCTTCGCAACCTCGCGGAGCGCGCCGAGGCCCACGGGGGCGGACTGTCCCTCTCCTCGCGCCCGGACGGTGACGGAACCCGGTTGGACTGGCGGATCCCGCTCGCTCCTCCCATGTGAGTACGCGCGTCAGCGGCCGGTTTCGTCGTGCTCGCGGACCTCGGCGGCGATCACGGCTGCCTGGACGCGGCGTTCGACGCCGAGCTTGGCGAGCAGCCGTGAGATGTGGTTCTTGACCGTCTTCTCGGACAGGAA
>NZ_JBWKDV010000041.1:0-6158 GCF_056435825.1 Streptomyces sp. NPDC043876
ACTGTGCCTTGGGCTGCTGCGTGTTGCCGAGCGGATTTCCGAGGCGGCGCGGCGCTCGCGAATCGCAATGCCCACGCATCCGCCAGCGGGCGGTGCAGCACCAACCCGCCAGGATCGACGGACGCGACCTCGCTGACCTTGTTCGTCACCCACCCGCGGCGCGCTGCGGCGGCAGGATGTGCTCGGGCCCATACCAGCCCGCGCCTCGCAACCGAATACCGCTGTTACCCTCTGCGACCGCTCCCCAAGATCTGTGCCAGAACCCGTAACTCGCTGACAAAGCCACTCGCGGAGCTGATCGGCGACCACTACACCGTCGGCACCTTCGATTTCGCCCCCGACGACCTGCTGCTCCGGTACACCGACGGGATCGCGGAGGCGCGCGCCCGCGACGGCGAGTTCTTCCCGCTGGCGACGTGGATGCGGTGACACCGCCCTCCACCGCGATCTCCTGCACTACAGCAGGGGGCGCCTCGACGACGACATCGCCGCCCTCGCCGTCCGCCTGCGCGCGGCCTGAGCCGTCGGCCCGGAGCGCGAGCGGTACGCCGCTTCGCGGTGGGTCAGCCGCCCTGGCCGGCGCTGCCGATCGGGCCGACCTTGACCGGGGAGCCGCTGCCGTCCGTGACGGGCAGCGTGGCGGCGCCCGGCCAGGCGAGGCTGACCGACTTCGTCTCGTCCGGCGGGGTGACGACCAGGCCGGTGACGCGCACGCCGGAACCGCCCGACGTGTTCAGCGGGTAGGTGACGCCGAAGGAGACCGCCGCACCCTTCTTGAGGGTGGCCGGGCCGGGGTGCTGGCCGGTGCGCTGCGCGGAGATCGACCCCGCGTTGGTCTTCAGATCGACGCCTGCGTACTCGGAGAGCGTGCAATCCCGGCTGCCGCGGTTCTTGAACTGCACCGCGACCGTACCGTCGGTGTCGCCGCCGATGGTGCTGTCGCTCGCGGTGATCTCCAGGTCGCCGGTGCGGCACTTGTCGGAGCCGGACGCACCGCCCCTGTCGGAGCCGGTCCCGGCCGCCGCGCCCTTGCCGCCGGCGACCGCCGGGGAGCCCTTGCCACCGATCTGGTCGGTGCCGACCGTGGTCGCAGGCGCGGATGCGGACGGGGAAGAGGACGCGGTGGACGCTGACGAGGGGCCGCCACCCGGCGCCGCGGCGTCCTCGCCGTTCTGGCACGCCGTCAGCGAGAGACCGGCGGCGACGGCCAGGGCGGCGAAGGTGATCTTGTGAGCGCGCATCGTTGTTTCCTCGGAATCGGTCGGCAGCCGGGGTGGCTTGGGCCCGAACGGGCCAATGGGAGCGGGCACTTCTGATCCAGAGGACCCGTCCGACCGCCGATCCGTTCCGTCTTCCCCTGCCCTCATACCTTCCTGTTACACGCATCGTCGGACGACGCGCGCCCGGGCGGCCGAATCCGCAGGTCGGCCCACGCCGCCGACCAGTGGAGATGACGGTTCCCGCCGGGCTCCGCACGCGTTCTCGGCCACCCGGTCCCTGGGACGGAACTGTGACGCGGTCGATCTTGACGGCGAGCAACGCGGGCCCTGTGGTCAGCGGGCTCCGGCGCCCTCCGGGTCAGGGGCGGGCGGCGGGTTCTGGCAAGTGACGTCCTTGGCCGGCAGCCGTCCCGTCGACAGGTAGGCGCTGACGGGTATGTTGGCGCAGGTCGTAGGGGTGGAGAGATACACCCCGTGCCCCTCGCCGCCCAGCGCGAGCACCATCCGCGATCCCTTGAGTGCCTGGTGCATCCCCTGGCCGCTGCTGAGCGGGGTCATCGGATCCCACTCGTTCTGCACGGTCAGGACATCGGCGCGGGCCTTCATGGGCGTGGCGGGCTCCAGCGGCCGCTGCCAGAAGGCGCACGGTTTGATGTTCGAGGCGAAGTCCCCGTACAGCGGGTGCTTGATCTTGTCCTGCGCCGCTTCCCGCGCGTACTGGTCCGGATCGCGGGGCCAGTTGTCCGCGTCCCCGCACACCACGGCCCAGTACGCGGCGGTGGCGTTGCCGGCGGGAGTGGGGTCCGGCGCCTCCGAAACCCCTGCCGCGTCGACACCCGCGCCGGCGGCCCGGACACCGCCGAGCGGCGACCGCGCGCCGGGTCCCCTCTGGCCGGCGTCCTTCCCGCTCGCGCCCGGAGCGGCGCCGCCCGGAGCCGGGTTCACCGGCGCCTGGGGCGCCTTGTCGGCGGATGCCTTGATGGACTTGATGACGACCGAGGCGGCTCGGGGGTCGAAGTAGAGCGACGGGTCGGACCTGATGTCGTCACCCGTCATCTTCTGTCCGTAGTGCATGATCGGGTCCCGGTCGGCCCGCGCCACCAGTGCCCAGAAGGTGGCGGAGACCGCCTCGGGCGTCGTGCCGAGACCGTAGGTGTCCGAGCGCTCCGCCGCCCACCGCGTCCACCGCTCGAAGGCGGGCTCGGCTCCGGTCCCCTGCACCTGGATCATGCCGCGCCAGGTGCGCCCCGGGTCCACGCCGCTGTCCAGGACGAACCGGTCGGTGCGCTCCGGGAACATCTGCGAGTACACCGCGCCCAGGTAGGTCCCGTACGAGTAGCCCAGGTACGAGAGCGTCCGTTCCCCCAGTGCGGCACGGATGACGTCCATGTCGCGCGCCGTGTTGCGGGTGGTGATGTACGGGATCACATCGCCCGACTTCTCACGGCACTTGTCGGCGATCCCGCGCGCCCAGGCGACGTCCGAGGCGAAGGTCTCGGGCCGGTAGGCCCCGCCGGCGCCCACCTCCTTTTCGCTCAGATCGCCACAGCTGATCGGGCTGCTCTCGTTCACGCCGCGCGGGTCGAAGCCGACGAGGTCGTAGCGGTCGCGGACGTCCTTGGGCATCTCGTCGTTCACCCGGATCGGCCGGAAGAGGCCGGAGGTGCCGGGACCGCCGGGATTGATGAGGAGGACGCCGCGCCGCTTGGCCGGGTTCTCGCTCTTGATGCGGGATATCGCGATGTCGAGGGTGCGCCCTTCGGGACGCTGGTAGTCGAGCGGCACCTTGAGGGTCGCGCACTCGTACGTCGCCGGCCGATCGGGGCTGCAGCGGTGCCACGCCGGCTTCTGGCGCAGGTACTCGGGAGTCTGGGCAGCGGATGCGGGGGACGCCACCAGTTGGGGCAGAGCGGTGGCCAGGAGCCCAGCGGTGGCGAGCAGCGGTGCGAGACGTTTCATGCGTGTGGTGCCGTTTCTTCGTCAGGTGATTTCGCGTGCACCTCCACTGTGTTGGATGGGCTACTGAGACCGGATCCCTCCCAAGAGCCGACCTTCCGTCCCCCGCACGTACCACCTGAAATCAAGACACCTGGCCGAGAATCATCCCTAAGACCCCCGCATTCGCGTCACTTCGCGGACGGCCCGGCCCGTCCGCGCGTAGTCCCCTCCCCCTTGAGGAGGAGGGCGGCCACCGCCGAAGCGACCAGGAACGCGCCCACCGGCCAAGCCCGCCGGCAGGCCAGTGCGATCCTCGCCGCGCCTACGTCCTGGCCTCCGAACTCGCCGCGAAACAGCACTCCGACGCCGCGCGGGTCGCAGCCGACCGCGCTCTGGCCGCCGCACGAGCCAGCGGCACGCCCGTCCCCGTCGAAGAGGCCGCCCGCGTGCTCGCCATCACCCTGCGCCGCTCCGGCAGGTGCACCGCCGCGGTCCGCTACCTCACCACTGAAGCAGACGCACTCGACCCCGCTGAGGAACGTACGGGAGCCGTACGGACCACGCTGCTGCTCACCGCCGCGTACTCCGCCGCCTCCGGGGGCCAACGGTCCACCGCTCTGGCTCTGCTCGACGAGGCCGACGAGAGCGTCGAGCACGGCCAGCAGGCCCCCGGCGGGCTCTTCACCGTCGAGGCCACCCAGGCTCAGGCCGCCGTCTACCGCATCGGCGTCCACACCACCCTCGGCACCCCCGACGAAGCCGTCCCCATCGCACGCACCCTGGACATCAGCCTCATGCCAAGCCCGGAACGCCGCGCCCGTGCCTGGACCGACACCGCCCGCATGTGGCACGCCCTCGGCCACGGCCAGCACGCCTTCACCGCCCTGCGCCACATCGAGGAAGAAGCCGCCCAGGAAGTACGCCGGCCAGCAGTACGGGCGCTGACCTCGAGCCTCCTCTACGGCCCGGCACGCGTCCAGAGCCTGCGCGACTTCGCCATCCGCACCGGGGCCCAATCCCGCCTGACCGGCCCTGCTCCGTCCCGCTGACG
Source organism: Streptomyces sp. NPDC043876 (assembly GCF_056435825.1). Classification (NCBI taxonomy): domain Bacteria; kingdom Bacillati; phylum Actinomycetota; class Actinomycetes; order Kitasatosporales; family Streptomycetaceae; genus Streptomyces; species Streptomyces sp. NPDC043876. The sequence goes on from NZ_JBWKDV010000041.1 coordinate 4,210, forward strand.
TGGAGCTTCGATAGGCGGTCACGGAGCCGGAGCGAACCAGGCCTGAGGCTCCTTCTTGCCGGCCAGTTCGATGAGTTCCCGCATCCGCTCGGTCATCGGCGGCAGGGCGTCCAGCGGGAACCAGCCGACCTCGTAGGACTCATCGTCACAGACCCGCGGCACCTGACCCGCCGCGGCCGGGGAGCAGGCGAACACGACCTCGAAGTATTGCGCCACGTGACCGTTGCTGTGTCGCACCTGGGGGGAAGACGTCACCGCCACCAGGCGCTCCACCACCACCCGCACCCCGGTCTCTTCCGCCACTTCCCGCACCACCGCGGCGGCCGGCGCTTCGCCAGGCTCCAAAATCCCGCTCAACGGCGTTCACGGCCCCGCGGCAGACCGACGCTGCAGCAACACCTGCTGGTCCTCGTCGACGACGACTCCGACGACCCCGGGCAACCACAACGGGAAATCCGGACCGACGGCATTCCGCAGATCTGACACAAAATCAGGAATCATGAGGCCACCCCAGGGCCGGACGGGGACCGGTCGCGGGCAATCAGCGCCTCTCCCCAGCCCGGCGGTGCGGGCGGCTGACCTCGCGGAGCTGGCTGCGCGGGTCAAGGGCCAGCAGCACCTGATTGCTTGACCGCAACGGTGTGCTGTGTTGGTCCAGCCCGGGAGTGGACCGCCGACCTGGCAGTGCGCCGCGTACGGTCAGCGGATGCACGAGCGGCGAGAGAAGGATCAGGGCAGTGGCAAGCCGGAGCACAGGCAGGACGCCCTGCATGCCGACATCAACGACGCGGACACTGAGGCTGAAGCGGTGATGTTTGTGTGCGCGACATGTGGCATCCCGCTGACGGGCCCACTCACACGGCTGCCCGAAGTTCCCGAGGCTCCGTACTACGCATGGTGGGACGCCGATGAGCCGGGTCCGTCACCGGCAACCGTACCCTCGGGTTGCTATGCGATCGAGACGCAGCCCTACGGTGCGCCCTTGGTCGTCGCCCAGGAGCCCGGGCCGGTGATGCCGCGTCACGGAGAGCACTGGAACGCGGATGGAAAGCCGTTGGTGTCGCAGGGCCCGCGAGGCAACATCGTCATCAACCCTGACGACTCCCGAGCCCTGGAGCTGCGGCACGCATCCCCCGCCTGCTGCGGAGCGACCCCAGACGGCGGAATGAACCAGCTGTGCGCCTGCGGAACCCTCGTTGCGACCCTCTGCTCCGACTGCTGCCTGCCGTACGAACTTCATCTCTCAGCCAGCCACGTCCGCGCGGTTCGCCCCTGAGACAGGTGCGGGCCGCTGCTACTTCTCGCCGACATTCCGACACCGTCCAGGCATCGGCTGCTGCCAACGACCACCGGCATACGCACCAGATCTGACCTGCGCAGCCAGCCGTCACCCTGCTGTGGCCGGTGGGCCGCGTGCAGGGCGGCGGCCCCGCCGGAGAACGAGGCCGCGATCACGTGCACCGGTCGGTCCACGCCCGCCTCGGCCCGCAGATGATCACTCGCGGCCCGGATGTCGTTGGCGACTCCCGCGATCGCCACCTCCTCGGCCCCGCCACCGCTCGCGCCATGCGCACGCAGGTCGAACCGAGGGCATTGCACGCCCTCGCGGGCGAGCCCGGCGGCGAGCCGGGTGAAGAACCCGCCCTCTTGCCGGGTCACCCCGGCACCGTGCACCAGGACGGCCGCCCCCACCGCCGTGCGCTCGGGCACCGTCAGCGTCCCCTTTAGCGCAGTGCCGTCCAACGAATTGAACGCGACGTCCAACTCAGAGGTCACGGACAGATCGTAGAGAACACGCTCACCGGGGACGAGGGCACCGAAGGATCCGCGATTGCCCGCGATCGAGCCGCTGCTTAGGGCCTGTGTGATGTCGTGATCAGTCGGCGGCTTTGAGGAGGTCGTCGATCCAGATCATGGCGGCGCGGAGGTGAAGTCCGGCGAGGTAGCTG
>NZ_JBWKDV010000042.1:0-6017 GCF_056435825.1 Streptomyces sp. NPDC043876
CAACTCCGGCACCACACCAGACCCGAACTCCACCGCAGTGTCATTCCACTCCGACACCACCCGACGACGCTCCACACCACCCAACACCTCAACGGCCCGCAGCGGGAGTTCTTCTCCGCCGTCCAAGACCGTCTCCAGGGCGGAGACGAGGTTATCGGTCGCGGTGATGACGAGGGTGCCCACGGCCTCGGCGTCGATGGGGGCGACCGCGTCCACTGCCAGGCCGAGGCCGTGGCCGTGGTCGTCGACGGCGACCGACAAGGGGTAGTTGGTGCGGTCATGCGTGAACAGGGTGGTGATTCCGGCCATGCCGAGCCCGTTGTCCGAGCCGTGCGGGGCGTTGTGGCGGTAGTTGAAGATCGAGGTGAACAGCGGCGCATCGCCGGCCACGCCACTGGCGCGCTGGGCCAGGGCCAGCGGAGCGTGCTCGTGCTCCAGCAGTTCGGCCAGCTGGTCGCGCATGGCGTCGAGAGCCGCGCGTACGCCGAGGTCGTCGATCAGCGTACGAACCGGGAGGGTGTTCATGTAGGGGCCGGCGACCCTGTCCGCGCCCGCGCCGCCGTTCATGCGGCCGAAGAGGACCGTGCCGAAGACCACGTCGTCGCGGCCGGACACCACCGCGAGCACGCGGGCCCACGCGAGGTGCATGACCGTCGCTGCGCTGGCCCCGAGCCGATGGGCGATGTCCCGCACCCGTCCGGCGAGCTCCGGGGAGAGCTCCAGGTCCGCTCGGACGACTCCGGCGCCGTCACCCCGTACATCGACCTGCCCGTAAGGGGCGGTCGGCTCGGCCACGTCGCCCAGCAGCTCGGCGAAGTACCTCTCGTGCTCCGACCGCTCGACCGCGCCACGCGCCTGGGCCACGAAGTTCCGGAAGGGCAGCGGCTCGGGCAGCTCGTCGCCGCGCCCGGCGAGGATGGCCTGTATCTCGCGGAGCAGCACCTCCCTGGCCGTGTGGTCCTGCACCATGTGGTGCATCCGCAGCAGGGCCAGCCATCGGCCGGTGCCGGGTTCGGCGGACGTGTGGACGTCGAGCAGCGGAGCGTGGGCCAGGTCCATCGCCTGGACGGCGGTCAGCAGCTGTGCGATGGGCTCGGGGCCCCGGGGGTCGAGCGTCACATCGGTGACGGGCAGTACGGCGCGCCGCCAGACGACCTGGACCGGTTCGCGCAGGCCCTCCCACACGATGCCGGTGCGGAGGATGTCGTGGCGGTCGATCACCTGCTGGAGCGCGTCGAGGAATGAGCCGAGCAGTTCGCGCGAGTCGAAGCCGATGACAGTGGGGATCAGGTAGGCGTCCTCGCCGCGCTCCCCGAGCAGATGGTGGAAGAGGAGACCCTCCTGGAGGGGGGCGAGGGGGTAGATGTCGGCGATGTTCGCCGCGCCGCCCTCGACCGTGTCAACGATGCGCTGCACGTCGTCCGTGGTCAGCTCGACCAGCGGGAGCATCTCAGGGGTGATCTCCCGCGCGTCGGCGGGGATGAGGTTCTCGGGTACGGCGACGGTGTCCGTGCCGGTCGCAAGCGCGAGACCGGCCGGGGTCGGCGTCTGGAACAGGGCTCGGACCGGCACCGAAACGCCGCGCTCGCGCAGCCGCTCCACCAGTCGGATCGCCATGAGCGAGTGCCCGCCCAGGGTGAAGAAATCGTCTTCCGCGCCGACCTGCTCGAGGCCGAGGACCTCGGCGAACGCGGCGCAGAAGATCTCCTCCCGCGGGTTGGCCGGACCGCGGCCCGCCGCGGTGCTGTACTCCGGGGCGGGCAGGGCAGCGCGGTCGAGCTTGCCGTTCACCGTCAGCGGCAGCGCGTCCAGCACCACCACCGCGCTCGGCACCATGTACTCCGGCAGCCGCTCGGCCACGAACCTACGTACGGTCAGCGGCAGTTCAGATGCCGTATCGGCTTCGGTGCGCGCTGCTCCGTCCGCTACGACGTAGGCGACGAGGCGGGTGTCGCCGGGGGTGTCCTGGCGGGCGATCACCGCGGCCTGCGCGACCTGCGGGTGCCGGGCCACCGCGGACTGGACCTCGCCGGGCTCGATCCGGAAGCCGCGGACCTTGACCTGGTCGTCGGAGCGGCCGGCGAAGACGAGCCGGCCCTGCGCCGTCCAACGGGCCAGGTCGCCGGTGCGGTACATCCGTACGCCGGGCTCGAAGGGGCAGGCCACGAAGCGTTCCGCCGTCAGGCCAGTGCGGCCGATGTAGCCGCGCGCCAGCTGCGCGCCGGTGATGTACAGCTCGCCCGCCACGCCCGGCGCGACAGGCCGCAGGTGTCCGTCGAGGACGTACATCCGGGTGTTGGCCACGGGTGTGCCCAGGGGGACCGCGCCCTCGCCGTGGGGATCGACCTGGCCCAGGGCTGTGATGACGGTGGCCTCGGTGGGACCGTAGGTGTTGAGGAGGCGGCGGCCGCGGGCCCAGGCGCGGGCGAGTGCGGGCTCGATCGCCTCGGACCCGACGACGATCGGGCCGACGCCGGCCAGGTCGTCCAGGTCCAGCACCGCCAGCAGGGACGGCACAAGGCTGGCCGAGCGCACGCCGGCCGACCGCGCGAGCTCGCGCAGCAGAGCCGGCTCGGCCCGCTCGGCGGCGCTGGCGACCACGAGGGCGCCACCGGAAGCGAGCGTCACGGCGACGTCCAGGACCGAGGCGTCGAAGTTGAACGACGCGAACTGCAGTACGGCGACGCCGGGGGCGACGTCCATCTGCGGGCCGAACACCGACACCATGTTCGCCATCGCAGCGTGCGCGACAGCCACGCCCTTCGGGCGGCCGGTCGAGCCCGAGGTGTAGATGACGTAGGCGAGGCCGTCCGGCGCGACGGACACCTGCGGTGCCCGGGCCGGGAGCTGAGCGATTGCGGCCGCGACCCGCGCGTCGTCAAGCCATACGGTGTTCGCAGCTTCGGCCACCGCTGTGTCACGGCGCCCGATGACCACCCCGGCGCCGCTGTTGGCCAGCATGAACGCGATGCGCTCCGCCGGGTGCTCCGGGTCCAGGGGCACGTACGCGCCACCGGCCTTCCATACGGCGAGGATGGAGGCGACCATGTCGACGCCGCGCGGCAGGCACAGGCCCACCACGGACTCGGGGCCGACACCCTGGGCGATCAGGTGGTGGGCGAGACGGTTGGCGCGGGCTTCCAGCTCGCCGTACGAGACCTGCTCACCCTCGAAGACCACGGCGACCGCGTCCGGCATACCGGCCGCGTGCGCCGCGAACAGCTCCGGCACCATCGCCGGGGCGACCTCGGCCGCGGTGTCGTTCCACTCGGTCAGGACGCGGCAGCGCTCGTCGGGGTCGAGTACGTCGACCTCGCTCACGCGGGTCTGCGGATCGGCGGCCATCGCTGCCATGACACGCACGAGCCGCTGCCCGATCAGCTCGGCCGAGGCCACGTCGAAGAGGTCGGACGCAGCGACTATCTCGCCACGCAGGCCTGCCGGGGCACCGTCGCGGTCGGTCACCTCGGCGACGGACAGATCGAGGTCGAACTTGGCGGCCACCTCGGCCGAGAGCTCTGCCGTCATCCGCACGGCCCGCGCGCCGGGCAGGTCGACGACCGCCTCGGCGGTGTTCTGGACGGTCAGCAGGACCTGGAAGAGGGGGTGACGGGCGAGCGAGCGCGTCGGCGCGAGTTCCTCGACCAGTTTCTCGAAGGGCACGTCCTGGTTCGCGAACGCGGACAGACCGGTCTCGCGCACCTGGAGCAGCAGCTCACTGAAGGTCGGGTCACCCGACAGGTCTGTGCGCATCACCAGGGTATTGACGAAGAAGCCGACCAGGTCGGCGAGCGCAACGTCGGACCGGCCGGCCACCGCCGCACCGATCGGGATGTCCGTGCCCGCGCCCAGCCTCGAGAGCAGCACCGCCAGCGCCGCCTGCACGATCATGAAGGTGGTGACGCCCTCGGCGCGCGCCAGCTCTGCCAGCCGCGCGTGCACGTCCGCAGGAACCTCGAACGTGACGCTGTGTCCGCGGTGGGAGGCAGTCAGCGGGCGGGACCTGTCGAAAGGCAGCTCCAGCCCTTCGGGAATTCCGTCCAGGGCCTGGCGCCAGTAAGCGAGCTGGCGGGCGATCACACTGTCGGCGTCCTGCTCGTTACCGAGCAGCTCGCGCTGCCAGAGCGTGTAGTCCGCGTACTGGACGGGCAGCGGCTCCCACTCCGGCGCGCCACCGTGCGAACGGGCGGTGTACGCCAGGGAGACGTCCCGGGCCAGGGGACCCATGGAGTAGCCGTCGCCGGCAATGTGGTGCACGACGACCGCGAGGGCGTGCTGGTCGGGCCCGGCAGAGAACAGCCAGGCGCGGATGGGGAGTTCACGCGAGAGATCGAAGACGTGCCTGCCGGTCACCTCGTTCACGGCGCCCGCCAGATCGGGTGCCGCCGCGACTTCCACGCACTCGAGCGCCCAGTCGACTTCCTCGACGTCCAGGATGCTCTGGTAGGGCTCACCGTCGGCTACGGCAAAAGTGGTGCGCAGGACCTCATGGCGCTCCAGGACATCGCGCAGCGCGGACGCGAGCGCCTCCCGGTCGACCTCGCCCGACAGGCGCAGCACGATCGGAATGTTGTAGGTCGCACTCGGACCCTCAAGCTGCTCGATGAACCACAACCGACGCTGCGCAAATGACAACGGAATCATCAGGACTCCTCCTGGTTACGTCCTGGCCGCAACGTCGGCCTAGGCTGACTGTCTATGTCTAGGCTTCTTTGCATGCACGTTTGCATGCAAATCCTGCCGTTTCCGGGCATGCGGAATCTCGCGCCCTCGGTAAGCAATTCATGACTTGCCTAGCCCAGGAGGTCGGCGCGATTGACCGAGTCGGCCGGGGTGCGACCCTTATGAACGGTCATTGGGTTCCCCGCACTCGACATACCCCGTGTATGTCCGCGCCTCGCCATGCAAAGGCCTACCGGGAAGCCTGCCGAGGCCCTGGCCACGGCATGCGACACCGCCGCCGACTATTTCACTTCCATCGACGCGAAAAGGTCCAGCCGTCGGGCGCGGCGGCGAAGGCCGGCCAGAGGGAACTGCTTCCCTCGTCGTCGATCAGACCCAGGTAACCGGAGCCCGAATCGTCGAACGGATTCGCCACGACGCATTCCCTTCCATGAAGCAAATCAGTGGGGTGATGGCATGGATGCCGGATTCCCCTTGAACATCCACACCGTCCGATGGAGGTTTATCGGCTCTCCACCACGACTCAACGCGACCCACTATCTCCCAGGCCCCCGCGACGATCAATGATCAACAGCCGTCCACCGGACGTTGCCGACGAGCGCGGCCGCCACCGGAAATCTTCCTGTGCAAGTGCGGCCTAGCGGCACTTGAACAGGGGTTCGTCATGGCCTGAAGGGTCGGGAAGCACGTACGGCCGCCGCGCCCGACCGGGGTCGGATGCGGCGGCCGATCGGCCCTCGGTACCCCTTGACTGGCCGGGCCCGGGGGCTCGTCAGTCGGCGGTCATCATCGGTTCCGCCGGTCGCGCATCGGACGCAGGGTCGGCCTGGTTGACTTTGTGTTCCCGATCTGCTGCGCGAACCCGGCTACGGTTGGCGCCTCGAACAGGGCCCGGATCTCGGCCTCTACCCCCATCTCCGCCCGAACCCGGCTGACCAGCTCGGCGGCCAGCAGTGAGTGCCCGCCGAGGGCGAAGAAGTCGTCATCGACACTGACCCGCTCCACACCCAGCACCCTCGCGAAGATCTCGCAGAGGAGTTCTTCCTGGCGGGTGGACGGCTCCCGGCCGGTGCCGGCCGCGACCGTGAAGTCGGGGGCCGGCAGGGCCTTGCGGTCGAGTTTGCCGTTCACCGTCAACGGCAGCGCGTCCAGCACCACCACCGCCGCCGGCACCATGTACGCCGGCAGCTTCCCACCAAGGAACCCTCGTAGGACGGAAGGCAGTTGTACTTCGTCCGCATCCGCACCGGAGGCCGGGACGACGTACGCGACCAGAGCGGTCGCACCCGCCTGCCCCGCACGCGCGACCACCGCCGCCTGCGCCACCTGCGGAT
>NZ_JBWKDV010000043.1:0-5920 GCF_056435825.1 Streptomyces sp. NPDC043876
CGGTCGTTGGGTGTGGTGCCGGATGCGGTGGTGGGGCATTCGCAGGGGGAGATTGCTGCGGCGGTGGTGGCGGGTGGTCTGTCGTTGGAGGACGGCGCTCGTGTGGTGGTGTTGCGTGCGCGGTTGATCGGGCGTGAGCTGGCGGGGCGTGGTGGGATGGCGTCGGTGGCGTTGCCGGTGGCTGTGGTGGAGGAGCGTCTGGCGCGGTGGGCGGGGCGTCTGGGGGTGGCGGTGGTCAACGGGCCGTCTGCCACGGTGGTGGCGGGTGAGCCGGATGCGGTGGCGGAGTTTGTGACCGGATGCGAGGCGGAGGGGATACGGGCGCGGCGTCTGCCGGTGGACTATGCCTCGCACTCGGCGCATGTGGAGACGCTGGCGGCCGAGCTGGAGGAGGTTCTGGCGGGTATTCGTCCGCGGAGCGGTGAGGTTCCGTTCTATTCGACGGTGGAGGCTGCGGCGATCGACACGGCGTCGTTGGACGCGGGGTACTGGTTCGGGAATCTGCGTCGGCCGGTGCGGTTCCAGGAGACGGTCGAGCAGTTGCTCGCGGACGGTTTCCGGGTGTTCGTGGAGGCCAGTGCGCATCCGGTGCTGACCGGGGCGGTGCAGGAGACCGCGGAGTCGGTGGGCCGGCAGGTGTGTGCGGTGGGTTCACTGCGCCGCGAGGAGGGGGGCTTGCGGCGTTTCCTGACTTCGGTGGCGGAGGCGTTCGTCCAGGGGGTGGAGGTGTCCTGGCCGGCACTGTTCGACGGCACCGGGGCCCGCATCATCGACCTGCCCACCTACCCCTTCCAACGCCAGCACTACTGGTACAACGACCCTGCTCGCCGCAAGGGAGACGTGTCCTCCTTCGGTATGGCGGAGGCCGGTCACCCGTTGCTCGACGCCGGTACGGAACTTCCGGAAGGAGGCGAGCACCTCTACACCGCCCAGCTCACCGCTGACTCGCATCCCTGGCTGCTGGAACACACCCTGCTGGGTACGCCGTTGCTGCCAGGTGCGGCCTTCGTCGACCTCGTCCTGTGGGCCGGCGGGGAGTTCGGATGCGAGCTGGTCGAAGAACTGACGCTGACCTCGCCGCTGCTGTTGTCCGACAGCGCTGCCGTCCAACTGCGGCTGGTCGTGGGTACGACGGACGCCGAGGGGCGTCGTACGATCACCATCCACTCGCGCCCGGACGCGCACCCGGGCACCACGCGCGCACCTGCGGCATCGCACGAGACGGACTCGGAGGCGGAGACCCGCAGGGGCACGGCCGACTGGACGAAGCACGCCCAGGCGACGGTCGCTCCCGCCCCTGCCACCCCGGCTTCCGGTGCGGGCGCGGACGGGAACCTCGTTCTCCCCGCGGCGGAATGGAGCATGGCCTCGACGGAGTCGGACACCTTCCTGACCGAGGACTTCTACGCGTCCTTCGCCGCTCGTGGTTACGGCTACGGCCCGCTGTTCCAGGGCGTACGATCAGGCCGGCAGGACGGGAGCGACGTCTACGCCGACGTCGCGCTGGACCGGGGTGCCCCCCCGCCCGGCGAGCGCTTCGGCCTGCACCCCGCGCTGCTCGACGCGGCGTTCCAGACGATGCGTCTGGGATCCTTCTTCCCCGACGACGGACAGGTGCGCGTGCCGTACACCTTCCGTGGGATACGCCTGTACGCCCCTGGGGCCGAGCGCCTGCGGGTCCGTGTCTCGCCGGTCGGGGACGATGCCGTACGCGTGGAGTGCGCCGATGAGCAGGGGCGGCTCGTCTGCGAGATCGACGCCCTCGTCGTGAGCCCGGTCTCCCCGGACCAGTTGCGGACTGCCGGACAGGACGCGACCCAGGACATGCTGCACCGGGTCGAGTGGCCCGTGCTGCCCTCGCCGGTCGGCAGCACCACGGCTACGACCGCCTTCCGCTGGATCGTGGTCGGGGACGAGGACGACGGCCTCGGAATTGCGGAAGGGCTGTCCCGCGCCGGTCTATGGACCGAGCGTCACCGGAACCTGGCCGACGCAATGACGGCCATGTGGACCCCGGCGGACACGGCAGGGCCCCCTGCTGCCACCGACACGACCTCCCTCATAGCCGTCCCCCTCTCGCAGTCGCCCACCATGGACGCCGTCGCGGTGCGCCACGCCGTCCACCAGGCCCTGGAGCTGGTACAGGGCTGGCTGTCCGCGGACGAGGCGGCAGGAGAGGGCGGGAGCGGGGACGCGGGACCGGACGGGCGCTTGGTGCTGATCACGAGCGGCGCAGTGTCCACGGGTGACGCGGACCCGTTGCGGGACCCGGTGGCTTCGGCCGTCTGGGGTCTGTTGAGGTCCGCGCAGTCGGAGCAGCCGGACCACTTCGTACTCGTGGACCTCGACGAGGGTGCCGTTGACGGGGCGGCCCTGTCAGCCGCGATCGCATCCGGCGAACCGCAACTCGCGCTGCGCGACGGGAACGTGCACGTGCCCAGGCTGGCGGCCCTGTCCGCGCGGGACTCGCAGATGCTGCTGCCGCCCGCCGGCACTCGGGCCTGGCATCTGGCCAGCGCCAGTACCGGAACCCTTTCGGACCTCGCGCTTGTGCCGGCGCAGGCCGACACCGTTCCGCTCGCACCGGGGCAGGTGCGGATCGCGGTGCGGGCGGCCGGCCTCAACTTCCGGGACACGCTCATCGCGCTCGGCATGTATCCGGGGGAGGGCGTGATGGGCGCCGAGGGCGCTGGCGTGATCACCGAGGTCGGCCCGGCCGTGGTGGGCCTCGCCGTCGGGAACCGGGTACTGGGCATGTGGACCGACGGGTTCGGGCCGTACGCCGTGGCCGACCACCGCATGGTGGCCCCGATGCCGCGCGACTGGTCCTACACTGAGGCCGCCTCGGTACCCGCCGTCTTCCTCAGCGCCTACTACGGACTCAAGCACCTGGCCGGTCTGCGTGCCGGCCAGTCGGTGCTGGTGCATGCGGCGGCGGGTGGCGTGGGCATGGCCGCCGTCCAACTGGCCCGGCATTTCGGAGCCGAGGTCTTCGGTACGGCCAGCCCGGCCAAGTGGGACGTACTACGGGCGCAGGGCCTGGACGACCGGCACATCGCCAGTTCTCGGACGTTGGACTTCGCAGCCCGGTTCCTCGACGCGACCGGCGGGCGCGGGGTGGACGTCGTCCTGAACTCGCTCGCGGGCGACTTCGTCGACGCCTCCCTGCGACTGCTGCCGCGCGGAGGGCAGTTCGTGGAACTGGGCAAGGCGGATGTGCGCGATGCCGCGCAGGTGGCCGCCGACCGTCCGGGAACCGTCTACCGGGCCTTCGAGCTGATGGAGGCCGGACCTGAGCTGATCGGCCGCATGCTCACCGAACTGCTGGAACTGTTCGAGTCCGGGGCGCTGCGCCTGCTGCCCGTCACACCGTACGACGTCCGGCGGGCACTCGATGCCTTCCGTACGCTCAGCCAGGCTGGACACGTGGGCAAGCTGGTACTGACGATGCCGCCGGCCTTCGATCCGCACGGCACGGTACTGATCACCGGCGGCACCGGAAACCTGGGCGGAACGCTCGCCCGGCATCTCGTGACCGAACACGGAGTGCGCCACCTGCTCCTGGCCGGGCGGCGGGGAGCCGAGGCCGAGGGCGCCGCTGAACTCGTGCGGGACCTGAACGATCTGGGCGCCTCCGTGACCGTCGCATCCTGCGATGTCGCCGACCGTGCGGCGCTCCGGGAGCTCCTGGGCAGCGTACCGCCGGAGCGTCGGCTCACCGGCGTCGTCCACGCGGCGGGCGTACTCGACGACGGCGTGGTCACCTCATTGACCCCGGACAGGATCGACGGCGTCCTGCGACCCAAGGTGGATGCCGCACTCAACCTCCACGAAGCCGCCCTCGATCCCGAGCTCGGCCTCGACCTGTCGGTGTTCGTCCTGTTCTCCTCCGTCGCGGCCCTGCTCGGCGGCGCGGGCCAGGGCAGCTACGCCGCCGCCAACGGCTTCCTGGACGGACTCGCCCAGCACCGGCGTGGCCGCTCACTGCCCGCGCTCTCGCTTGGCTGGGGGCTGGCCGGGAACGGACGGATGACGTCCCACCTGGACACCCAAGCTCTGCTCCGGCGCATGGCCAGGGGTGGTGTCCTGCCGCTGTCCCCGGCGGAGAGCATGGCACTGTTCGACGCGGCCCAGGGCTTCGACGAGGCGCTCCAGGTGCCGGTGCGATTCCACACCGCCGCCCTGAGCACCGACGGGAACGTCCCGCCGATCTTCCGCGGACTGATCCGGGGCGGGGCAGGGAATGCCCCGGCCCGCAGCAGGAACGCCGGGCCCTCGGCCTCGGGTGCTCCCGTCGGAGGCGACCCGGCGAATCTGGCCGACCGGCTGTCCGGACTGACCGAGGACGAACAGCGGGCGCTGCTCCTCGACACCGTACGCACGCACGCGGCCCTCGTCCTTGGCCACACCGGCGCTGACGGCATTCAGGCCGACCGGGCGTTCAAGGACCTGGGCTTCGACTCGCTGACGGCCGTCGAGATGCGCAACCGGCTCGTCGCCGCCACAGGACTGCACCTCGCCGCGACGCTGGTCTTCGACCACCCCGCTCCGGCGGACCTCGCCGAGCACCTCCGCTCGCGGCTGGTTCCCGAGGAGTCGAACGTACCGCCGCTCCTCGCCGAGCTCGACCGACTCGAAGCGGCGATCCAGGAGTTGACCGACGCCGATCTCGACTCGCTCGTACCCGACGACATCGCCCGCGACGAGATCGCCGTACGTCTCGCCGCCCTCGGTTCTCTGTGGGACGGGCTTCATGGCAGTGGCAGCGGCGGGACGCACAAGCCCGGTGACTCGATCGTCGAGGACATCGACTCCGCCGACGACGAGGAGATCTTCGCCTTCCTCGATGAGAGCTTCGGCGACTCCTGACCGCAGGCACCTTCGTACGGACCGACGACTCAGCAGACTGGTGATGAGAGATGGCGACCGAACACGAGCAGAAGCTCCGCGACTACCTCAAGCGGGCCACCACCGAACTCCACAAGGCCACGGAACGGCTGAAGGACCTGGAACAACGCGCTCACGAGCCGATTGCGATCGTGGGGATGGGATGCCGGTTCCCGGGCGGGGCGTCGTCGCCGGAGGAGTTGTGGGACCTGGTGGCGGCGGAGGTGGACGCGGTCACTCCCTTCCCGGTGGACCGGGGGTGGGACGTGGCGGGGCTGTACGACCCGGATCCGGACGCGGCGGGGCGTGCCTACGTCCGCGAGGGTGGGTTCCTCCATGGGGCGGGGGAGTTCGACGCGGGGTTCTTCGGTATCTCGCCGCGTGAGGCGTTGGCGATGGATCCGCAGCAGCGGTTGTTGCTGGAGACGTCGTGGGAGGCGTTGGAGCGGGCGGGCATCGACCCGCACTCGCTGCGCGGCACGCGGACCGGCGTCTACATGGGTGCCTGGAACGGCGGATACGCCGACGGGATTCCGCAGCCCTCGGCGGAACTGGAGGCCCAGCTCCTCACCGGCGGCGTGGTGAGCTTCACCTCCGGCCGCGTGTCCTACCTCCTGGGTCTGGAGGGGCCGGCGGTGACGGTGGATACGGCGTGTTCGTCGTCGCTGGTCGCGCTGCATCTGGCGGTGCAAGCGTTGCGCAGCGGTGAGTGCGACCTCGCCCTCGCGGGCGGCGCGACCGTGATGTCGACGCCCGACGTGTTCGTGCGCTTCTCACGCCAGCGCGGAGTGGCCGCCGACGGCCGCTGCAAGGCGTTCTCCGCCTCGGCCGACGGCTTCGGACCGGCTGAGGGTGCGGGCGTGCTGCTCGTCGAGCGGTTGTCGGATGCGGTGCGTCATGGGCGTCGGGTGTTGGCGGTGGTGCGTGGTTCGGCGGTGAATCAGGACGGTGCGAGCAACGGACTGACGGCGCCCAGTGGGCGGGCCCAGTCGCGTTTGATTCGCCGGGCGTTGGCGGATGCGCGGTTGGGTGT
>NZ_JBWKDV010000044.1:0-5532 GCF_056435825.1 Streptomyces sp. NPDC043876
CGGGCCAGACGATTCGCCCGCGCATCCAACTCCCCATACAAAACCTCAACACCCTCAAACACCACAGCAACCGCATCAGGCGTCTCCGCCACCCGAGCCTCAAACAACTCCGGCAACGTCAACGACCCGACATCGACAACCGTGTCATTCCACAGCTCGATCACCCGATGACGCTCCACGTCATCGAGCACGTCAACCCGGCTCACATTCAGCTGCGGTTCGGCGGCCAGTGCCCGCACCACCCGCTCCCACCGCACCACAACCCGCTCGACCGACTCGACATCGAACAGATCCGCCGCCGCAATCAGCCACCCGCGCAACCCAGCCGGCGCCCCGGCCGCATCGAACTCCTCCTGGATGTCCATCTCAAGGTCGAACTTCGCCGCAGAAAGCCCGCTCGCCATGCCCGCCGTCTCCACGCCGGGCAGGCTCAACGACGCCTCCCCCGTGTTGTTCAGCGACAGCATCACCTGAAACAGGGGATGCCGCGCCCTCGCACGGGCCGGCGCCAACTCCTCAACCAGACGCTCGAACGGCACATCCTGATGATCGAACGCCGACAGACCCGTCTCCCGAACCCGGCCCAGCACCTCACGGAACGTCGGGTCACCCGACAAGTCCGTACGCAGTACAAACGAATTCACAAAGAAACCGACCAGGTCGTCCAGCGCCTCATCCGTACGACCCGCATGCGCCGAACCGATCAGGATGTCCGTACCCGCCCCCAGCCGCGACAGCAGCACCGCCAACGCCGCCTGCAGCACCATGAACACCGTCACACCCTCAGCCCGCGCCAGCTCCACCACTCGCGCATGCACCTCGGACGGAATTACCAGCGGCAACCGGTGACCACGGTGACTCGCCAGCACCGGACGTGCCCGGTCGAAGGGCAGCGCCAACTCCTCCGGAGCCCCGGCCAACACCCCACGCCAATAAGCCAGCTGAGTCGCCAGCACACTCTCCGGATCATCCTCCTCACCCAGCATCTCCCGCTGCCACAACGCATAATCGGCGTACTGCACCGGAAGCGGCTCCCACTCCGGAGCACGGCCCGAACAACGCGCCGCATAAGCAACCGACACATCACGCCCCAACGGCCCCATCGACCACCCATCACCAGCAATATGATGAATAGTCAGAATCAGAACGTGATCCTCCGGCCCAGCCGAAACCAGACAGGCCCGAATCGGCACTTCCACCGCGAGATCGAACACATACCGCGCCGCGTCGCCGGCCGCACCCTCCAGGTCACCCGACGAGCCCACCTCAGCCAGCGACAGCTCCCAGCCCAACTCCTCCAAAGCAAGGACGCGCTGAAAAGGCTCACCATCCATAAGCCCATACACGGTGCGCAGCACCTCGTGACGCCCGACAACGTCCCTCAGCGCCGCATTCAAAGCCCCAGCATCCACCCGACCCGACAAACGCACAGCCACGGGAAGGTTGTACGTCGCACTCGGCCCCTCCAACTGATCAACGAACCACAACCGACGCTGCGCAAAGGACAACGGAAACATCAGGACCCCTCCTGGTTACGCATCGGCCTCAGGGCCAGCCTGGTTGACTTCTTGTTCCCGAGCTTCTTGGCGAGCCCGGCCACCGTCGGAGCGTCGAACAGCGCCCGAACTTCCATCTGGACACCCAGCACCGTCTTGATCCGGCTGATCAGCCGAACCGCGAGCAGCGAATGCCCGCCGAGCGCGAAGAAGTCGTCGTCCACTCCCACGCTGTCCAACCCCAGCACCTGGGCGAACGCCTCGCACAGGACCCGTTCCCGCTCGTTGGCGGGCGCCCGGCCGGCCCCGCCCCGTGCCCGGAAGTCCGGGGCGGGCAACGCCTTGCGGTTCAGCTTTCCGTTGGCGGTCAGCGGCAGGGAGTCGAGCACCATCACGGCAGACGGGACCATGTAGCCAGGAAGCCGTTCGGCGGCGAACCCTCTGACCTGTTCCGGAAGTTCTTCGTCAGCAGTGGTTCCGGTTGTGGTCGGGACCAGGTATGCCACCAGGTGCTTCTCCCCCGGGATGTCTTCACGCGCGATCACGACGGCCTGGGAAACCCCCGGGTGCGTGCAGACGACGTCCTGAACCTCACCCAGCTCGATCCGGAAACCACGGACCTGCACCTGCTCGTCCGTACGCCCCAGATACTCAAGCTCACCGTTCACGTTCCAGCGCACCAGATCACCCGTGCGGTACATACGCTCGCCACCACCCAGGGGAGAGGCCACGAACCGCTCCGCCGTCAGCCCGGAACGCCCCAGATAACCACGCGCGAGACCGGCACCCGCGATATACAGCTCACCCGGAACACCCACCGGCACCGGCGCCAGGCGCCGGTCCAGGACATACGCCCCGGTATTACCGATCGGCACCCCGATGGGGACCTCCCGCACCCCCGGACGGCAGCGCCACACCGTGGCATCAACAGTCGTCTCCGTCGGACCGTAGGTGTTGAACATCACCCGGCCCGCCGACCAGCGGCCCACCAGCTCCGGCGAGGACGCCTCACCACCCACCTCGAGAACGACGCCCGCATCGATCGCGCCGTCCTCCAGACCCGCCAGCACCGCCGGCGGCAACGACACATGCGTCACCCCCTGCTCCCGCAGGAAGACCGCCAGCTCATCTCCCACACGCCGACCGGCGGGAACAACCACCAGCGCCGCCCCATACGCCAACGCCAGCGCCCACTCCAGGCAGAAGTTGTCGAAACTCATCGACGCGAACTGCGCCACACGCGAGCCGGGACCCGCCCCGAAACGCGTCAGGGCCGCAACCGTGTTGGCAAACCCGCCCCGCGTCACAGCCACACCCTTGGGACGACCCGTCGATCCCGAGGTGTAAATGACATACGCCAGGCCCTGCGCCGCCACCGCCGGCCACTCACCCACCCGACCGGTACCCGCCAGCGCCCCCTTCACCTCGGGCGAGTCCACCACCAGCAGCCGCTCCCGCGACCAGGTCAGACCACCCGCCGTGACCGAGGAGGCCAGCACCGCCACCGGCGCCGCGTCCTCAAGCATGTACGCAATGCGCTCCGCCGGATACGCCGGGTCAAGCGGCAGATACGCGCCGCCGGCCTTCAGCACAGCCAGCAACGCCACCATCAGATCGACGCCGCGTTCCAGACACACACCGACCAGCGACTCCGCGCCCACACCACGCTGGACCAGATACCGCGCCAGACGGTCCGCCCGCGCATCAAGCTCGGCATAGGTCACCTCCACGTCCCCGGCGACCACCGCCACCGCATCCCCTGCAGCCGCTACCTGAGCATCGAACAAGCCCATCACCGGCACCACAGCCGATCCGGTTTCCGGATCTTTCCACCCGGCCAGCAGCTGGTCCCGCTGACCCGAGCCCAAGACTTGGACGGAACTCAGTGGAAGATCCGCTCCTCCATCCAGGGTCCGTTCCACGGCGGCCACCATGTTCTCCACGGCGGTGGTCACCAGGGCGCCCACAGCACGCGGTTCGACCGGCGCGACCGCGTCCACGGCAAGGGTCAGACCATCACCGTCATCGTCGACCGACAACGACAACGGGAAGTTGTCACGCTCCCGCGAATACCGCAGCTTCGTCCCGGCGATACCTCCGGCAGACTCCTCACCCGCCGACGACCCTCCGTTGCCGTGGCGGTAGTTGAACAGTGAGGTGAACAGAGGTGTGTCACCTTCGACACCGCTGGAACGCTGGGCAAGAGCCAGTGGCGCGTGTTCGTGCCCCAGCAACTCGCCGAGCTGGCCGCGCATCGTCGTCACCGATTCCAGTACTCCGAGTTCGCCCGTCCGCAGACGGACCGGGAGGGTGTTGATGAACGGACCCGGAACCCGGTCCGAGCCGGCACCCGCGTTCATCCGGCCGAACAACACCGTCCCGAAGACCACATCATCACGACCGCTCACCGCCGCCAGCACCCGCGCCCACGCCACGTGCAACACCGTCGCCACACTTGTCCCCAGACGACGCGAAACCTCACGCAACCGCACCACCGACTCAGGAGGCAACGGCAACCTCAAGTCCCGCGCATCCGCACCGTCGCCCCGGACGTCGGACAGCCCGTACGGGGCGGTGGGCTCGGTGACGTCCCCAAGGAGCCCGGTGAAGTACCGCTCGTATTCACCAGTAGCAAGCCCGGCCCGCGCCTGCGCGACGAAGTCGCGGAACGGAAGAGGCTCGGGAAGCATGTCGGCACGGCCGGCCAGAACGGCGTTGACCTCACCGAGCAGCACTTCCAGAGCGGTGTGGTCCTGCACGATGTGGTGCACACGCACCAGGGCGAGCCAGCGCTCCCCGTCCGGCAGGGCCGCGGTGTGCACGCTGATCAGCGGTGCGCGGCCCAGGTCCATCGACATGCCCACCACGTCCAGCAACTCCTGGACCGGATCAGCAGCCGACTCTCCCAGCACCACCCGCGTTACCGGCAGGGTCGCCTCACGCCACACGACCTGCACCGGCTCCCGCAGACCCTCCCACACGAACGAGGTCCGCAGGATGTCATGCCGGTCGATCACCTGCTGCAGCGCAACGGTGAACGCCTCAAGCCGCTCACCCGAGTCGAACTCCATCACCGAGGGCAGGACATACGTGTCCTGCTCGCCGCCGGCCAGCAGGTGGTGGAACAACAGCCCGTCCTGCAGCGGAGCCAGCGGGTAGATGTCAGCGACATTCGCCGCACCGCCCCGGACCGAGCTCACGATCCGGCTGATCTCATCCGCGTCCAGATCGACCAGCGGCAGCAACTCGGGAGTGATCTCCCGCACACGGGCAGGGATCAGGTTCTCCGGCACCTCTATCGGTCCCGTGCCGGTCGTCATCGCAAGTCCGGCAGGAGTCGGGGTCTCGAACATCGCCCGCACCTCTATGGACACGCCACGCTCACGAAGCAACTCCACCAACCGCACCGCCAGCAGTGAATGACCCCCCAGCCTGAAGAAGTCGTCATCGACCCCCACACTCTCGAGACCCAGCACTTCAGCAAAAGCAGCACAGAGAATCTCTTCACGCGCATCAACCGGGCCACGACCTGGGCCCGTTGTGTACTCGGGGGCGGGCAGGGCCTTGCGGTCCAGCTTCCCGTTCACGGTCAGGGGCAGCGCGTCCAGGACCACGACAGCCGAGGGCACCAAATGCCCCGGCACCTGCTGCCCCGCGAACTCACGCACCAACGCGGCCAGTCCGACAGCATCCACACCCTCAGCCGGGACCACATACGCGACCAGCCGCACATCACCGACCGTGTCCTCACGCGCGACCACCGCCGCCTGAGCCACCGCTTCCTGCCCAGCCAGCACCGCCGAAATCTCACCAGGCTCGATACGGAAACCACGCACCTTCACCTGCTCATCCGCACGCCCCGCGAACACCAGCCGGCCACCAGCCGACCACCGCGCCCGGTCCCCCGTCCGATACATCCGCGCACCCGACCCGCCGAACCACGACGCAACGAAACGCTCAGCCGTCAGCCCAGCCCGCCCCAGATACCCACGGGCCAGCTGATCACCCACGACATACACCTCACCCGTGACACCCA
>NZ_JBWKDV010000045.1:0-5100 GCF_056435825.1 Streptomyces sp. NPDC043876
TTGACCGCGGTGGTGCACACGGCGGGTGTGCTGGATGACGGTGTGATCGGTTCGTTGACGGCCGAGCGGTTGTCGGCGGTGTTGCGGCCGAAGGTGGATGCGGCCTGGAATCTGCATGAGCTGACCGAGGGTCTCGGCCTTTCCGCGTTCGTGTTGTTCTCTTCTGCGGCGGGTGTCTTCGGTGGCGCTGGTCAGGCGAATTACGCGGCGGGCAATGTCTTCCTGGATGCGTTGGCGGCCCACCGCAGGGCTCGGGGTCTGGTGGCGACTTCGCTGGCCTGGGGCCTGTGGACCGGCGTCGGCGGCATGGGCGGTGACCTCGCCGAGGCCGACCGGGACCGCATCAACCGCGGAGGCATCCGCGTGCTGACCCCGGAGACCGGGCTCGCCCTGTTCGACGCGGCCGGCCGCACCGCCGAACACCTGCTCCTGCCCCTCCCGCTCGACTTGGCCGCCCTGCGCGCCCAGGCCCGCAGCGGCATGGTGCCCGACCTGCTGCGCGGCCTGGTCCGTGTCCCGGTCCGGCGCGCGGTGGGCCACGGTGGTTCCGCGGACACCTCCGCGCTCCTCACGCGGCTCTCGGCGCTCCCCACCGGCGAGCGCGAGGCGGCCCTGCTGGACGCGGTCCGCGCCGAGGTGGCCGCCGTACTGGGCCACGCCTCCACGGACGAGGTACCGGCCGACCGGGCCTTCAAGGAGCTGGGCTTCGACTCCTTGACCGCCGTCGAGCTGCGCAACCGGCTCGGCGGAGCCACAGGTGTCCGGCTGCCCGCGACCCTCGTCTTCGACTACCCGACCCCGAACGCCCTCGCCGCGTACCTGCGGGCCGAGGTCCTCGGCCTCTCGCTGGAGGAGGACACGGCCGACGCGGTCGGGCACGGCTCCGCGCTCGCCACCGTCGTCCACGGCGACGACCCGATCGTCATCGTCGGGATGAGCTGCCGCTACCCCGGCGGGATCGAGACTCCCGAAGACCTGTGGCGCCTCGTGGCCGGCGGCATCGACGCCATCTCGGAGTTCCCGCAGGGCCGCGGCTGGGATCTGGACTCGCTCTACGACCCGGACCCGGACGGCAAGGGCACCAGTTACACCCGCTCCGGTGGCTTCCTGCACGACGCGGGCCGCTTCGACCCCGCCTTCTTCGGGATCTCCCCGCGCGAGGCCGTGGCGATGGACCCGCAGCAGCGGCTGCTGCTGGAGACCTCCTGGGAGGCCTTCGAGCGGGCGGGCATCGACCCGGCGACCATGCGGGGCAGCCGTACCGGGGTCTTCGCGGGCATCATGTACCACGACTACGCGACCCGGATCACCTCCGTCCCGGACGGCGTCGAGGGCTACCTCGGCACCGGCAACTCCGGCAGCATCGCCTCCGGCCGGGTCTCGTACGCGTTCGGTCTGGAAGGCCCCGCGGTCACCGTCGACACGGCCTGCTCCTCCTCGCTCGTCGCGCTGCACTGGGCGATCCAGGCGCTGCGCGCCGGCGAGTGCGACATGGCGCTGGCCGGTGGTGTCACGGTCATGTCGACGCCGGGCACCTTCACCGAGTTCAGCCGCCAGCGCGGTCTGGCCGCCGACGGCCGCATCAAGTCCTTCGCCGCGGCAGCCGACGGCACCAGCTGGGCCGAGGGCGCGGGCATGCTCCTGGTGGAGCGGCTCTCCGACGCCCGCCGCAACGGCCACCCGGTCCTCGCGGTGGTCCGCGGCTCTGCGATCAACCAGGACGGTGCCTCCAACGGCCTGACCGCCCCGAACGGCCCGTCCCAGCAGCGGGTCATCCGCCAGGCTCTGGCCTCCGGCGGGCTGGCCAGTGACCAGATCGACGTGGTCGAGGCACACGGCACGGGTACGACGCTGGGCGACCCGATCGAGGCGCAGGCCCTGCTGGCCACGTACGGCCGGGAGCGGTCGGTGGACGAGCCGCTGTGGCTGGGCTCGATCAAGTCGAACATGGGCCACACGCAGGCCGCCGCCGGTGTCGCCGGCGTGATCAAGATGATCATGGCGATGCGGCACGGCGTCCTGCCGAAGACCCTCCACGTCGACGCGCCGACCCCGCACGTGGACTGGGAGGACGGCGCCGTCGCGCTGCTGACGGAGTCCGTGCCGTGGCCGGAGACCGGCCGTCCGCGCCGGGCCGGTGTGTCCTCTTTCGGCATCAGCGGCACCAACGCGCACACGATCATCGAGCAGGCTCCGGACGAGGTGGCCGCGGCCACCGGTTCCGGTGACGGGCCGCCCCCGGCCCTGCCGTACGTGCTGTCCGCGAAGTCGGCGGACGCCCTGCGCGGTCAGGCGGCCCGCCTGCGCGGCCATCTGGAGGACGCGGCCGACGTGCCCGCCGCCGACGTGGCCTACTCGCTGGCGACGCGGCGCGCGTCCTTCGGCCACCGCGCGGTGGTCGTGGCCGGGGACCGCGAGGAACTGCTGCGCGGTCTGGCCGCGGTGGCGGACGGCGATCCGGTGGCCGCCGGGGTCACGGGCGGCGTGGTGGGTGCGGCCGGGGCCGGGAAGCTGGCCTTCCTGTTCACCGGACAGGGCAGCCAGCGCCTCGGGATGGGGCGTGAGCTGTACGACGCCTTCCCGGCGTTCGCGGCCGCGCTGGACGCCGTGTGTGAGCGCCTCGCACTCGAACTACCGCTGAAGAGCGTCCTGTTCGGGGAGGATACGGACCTGCTGAACCAGACGGGCTTCACCCAGCCCGCGCTCTTCGCGGTCGAGGTGGCCCTGTACCGGCTCGTCGAGAGCTGGGGCCTGCGGCCGGACTTCCTCTGCGGCCACTCCATCGGCGAACTGGCGGCCGCTCACGTCGCCGGGGTGCTTTCGCTGGACGACGCCTGCGCACTCGTCGCCGCTCGTGGCCGCTTGATGCAGGCGCTGCCGTCGGGTGGTGTGATGATCGCGCTCCAGGCATCCGAGGACGAGGTCCTGCCGCTGCTGACGGACCGCGTGAGCGTTGCCGCGATCAACGGGCCGACCTCGGTCGTGATCGCGGGCGACGAGGACGCGGCACTCGCCGTGCTGGCGGCGTTCGCCGACCGCAAGAGCAAGCGGCTCACCGTCAGCCACGCCTTCCACTCCCCGCACATGGACGGCATGCTGGCCGACTTCCGCAAGGTCGCCGAGTCCCTGACGTACGCCGCCCCGCGCATCCCCGTCGTGTCGAACCTGACCGGAGCCCCCGTCACCGACGAGATGGGTTCCGCGGACTTCTGGGTCCGCCACGTCCGCGAGGCCGTGCGCTTCCTGGACGGTGTCCGGGCACTGGAGGCCGCGGGCGTGACGACGTACGTCGAACTCGGCCCCGACGGCGTGCTGTCGGCCATGGCCCAGGACTGCCTGGCCCAGGACGGCGCCCGGTTCGCGCCCGCCCTCCGCTCCGGCCGCCCCGAGCCCGTCACCCTCCTCACCGCCCTCGCCGGCGCGCACGCCCACGGTGCCCCGGTGGACTGGGAGGCGTACTTCGCCCCGACCGGCGCCCGCCCGACCGAGCTGCCGACCTACGCCTTCCAGCGGGACTGGTACTGGCTCGACTCGGCGTCCGGCGCCTCGCACACCCCGGGCGACGCCGCCGGCTTCGGCCTCGGCGCGACGGACCACCCGCTGCTCGGGGCAGCCGTCGAACTCCCCGACTCGGACGGGTTCCTCTTCACCGGACGCCTCTCCTCGGCCACTCACCCGTGGCTCGCCGACCACACCGTCCTCGGTTCGGTCCTCCTGCCGGGCACGGCCTTCGTGGAACTGGCGGTCCGCGCCGGCGACCAGGTCGGCTGCGGCGTCCTGGAGGAGCTGACCCTGGAGGCCCCGCTCGTCCTGCCCGATGGCGGAGCGGTCCAGCTGCGGCTCTCCGTCGCCGGAGCCGACGACACCGGTCGGCGCACCCTGTCGCTGTACACCCGGGACGAGGACAGTGCGGCCGACGAGCCGTGGACCAGGCACGCCGCGGGTGTCCTCGCCCCCGGCGCCGACGCACCGGCCCCCGCGGCCGACCTCACCGCCTGGCCTCCGGCCGGAGCCGAAGCGGTCGACCTCGACGGCCTGTACGAGGGCCTCGCCGCGGCCGGGTTCGACTACGGCCCCGCCTTCCAGGGCCTGCGCGCGGCCTGGCTGCACGGCGACGCGGTGTACGCCGAGGTCGCCCTGGACGAGGAGACCGCCCGGACGGCCGACTGGTTCGGCCTCCACCCGGCCCTGCTCGACGCCACCCTCCACGCGGCCGGGCTCGGCGGACTCGTCGAGAACACCGGCCGGGGACGGCTCCCGTTCGCCTGGAGCGGCGTCCGGCTGCACACGGCCGGAGCCGATGCGCTCCGGGTCCGCCTGGCCCCGGCCGGGCACGACGCGGTCTCCCTCGAACTCGCCGACCCGGCGGGCGCACCGGTCGCTTCGATCGAGGCACTCGCCCTGCGGGCCGTCTCGCCCGAGCAGATCGGCGCGGCGTCACGCGGCGGCCGTCCGGAGTCCCTGTTCCAGATCGACTGGACGCCCCTGCCGCTGACCCCGGTCTCCGCGGCCGAACAGCGCCCCTGGGCCCTGCTCGCCGACGGCCACGCCGGACTGGACACCGTGGGCGTGCGCTACACGGCCCACGCCACACTGGCGACGGCCGCGGCCGCGGAACTCGTCTGCGTCCCGCTGACGGAGCTGCCCGAGGGTGATGTGGCCGCCGCCGTGCACGAAGCGACCGCCCGGGTGCTGGGGCTCCTGAAGGTGTGGCTGGCCGATGAGCGGTTCGCGCAGTCGCGTCTGGTGTTCTTGACGCGGGGTGCGGTGGAAGCGGTACCGGGTGAAGGCGTGCCCGACCTGGTGCATGCCGCCGTGCGGGGTCTGTTGCGTTCGGCGCAGTCCGAGAACCCGGGCAGGATCGTCCTGGCCGACCTGGACGGCTCGGACGCCTCCTACCGCACACTGCCCGCCGTACTGGCTTCGGGTGAGTCCGAGGTGGCGGTGCGGGACGGTGCGGTGTCGGTGCCGCGCCTGGCCCGGGCCGCTACCGCTGGGGCGTCCCTGGCGTGGGGTGGCGCGGGTACGGTGCTGGTGACGGGTGCGAGTGGTTCGCTGGGCGGGTTGTTCGCCCGTCATCTGGTCGCCGAGCGGGGTGTG
>NZ_JBWKDV010000046.1:0-2369 GCF_056435825.1 Streptomyces sp. NPDC043876
GGGGGTTAAAAGCTCCGGCGGTGAAGGATGAGCCCGCGGCCTATCAGCTTGTTGGTGGGGTAATGGCCTACCAAGGCGACGACGGGTAGCCGGCCTGAGAGGGCGACCGGCCACACTGGGACTGAGACACGGCCCAGACTCCTACGGGAGGCAGCAGTGGGGAATATTGCACAATGGGCGAAAGCCTGATGCAGCGACGCCGCGTGAGGGATGACGGCCTTCGGGTTGTAAACCTCTTTCAGCAGGGAAGAAGCGAAAGTGACGGTACCTGCAGAAGAAGCGCCGGCTAACTACGTGCCAGCAGCCGCGGTAATACGTAGGGCGCAAGCGTTGTCCGGAATTATTGGGCGTAAAGAGCTCGTAGGCGGCTTGTCGCGTCGGATGTGAAAGCCCGGGGCTTAACCCCGGGTCTGCATTCGATACGGGCAGGCTAGAGTGTGGTAGGGGAGATCGGAATTCCTGGTGTAGCGGTGAAATGCGCAGATATCAGGAGGAACACCGGTGGCGAAGGCGGATCTCTGGGCCATTACTGACGCTGAGGAGCGAAAGCGTGGGGAGCGAACAGGATTAGATACCCTGGTAGTCCACGCCGTAAACGTTGGGAACTAGGTGTTGGCGACATTCCACGTCGTCGGTGCCGCAGCTAACGCATTAAGTTCCCCGCCTGGGGAGTACGGCCGCAAGGCTAAAACTCAAAGGAATTGACGGGGGCCCGCACAAGCAGCGGAGCATGTGGCTTAATTCGACGCAACGCGAAGAACCTTACCAAGGCTTGACATATACCGGAAACGGCCAGAGATGGTCGCCCCCTTGTGGTCGGTATACAGGTGGTGCATGGCTGTCGTCAGCTCGTGTCGTGAGATGTTGGGTTAAGTCCCGCAACGAGCGCAACCCTTGTTCTGTGTTGCCAGCATGCCCTTCGGGGTGATGGGGACTCACAGGAGACTGCCGGGGTCAACTCGGAGGAAGGTGGGGACGACGTCAAGTCATCATGCCCCTTATGTCTTGGGCTGCACACGTGCTACAATGGCCGGTACAATGAGCTGCGATGCCGCGAGGCGGAGCGAATCTCAAAAAGCCGGTCTCAGTTCGGATTGGGGTCTGCAACTCGACCCCATGAAGTCGGAGTTGCTAGTAATCGCAGATCAGCATTGCTGCGGTGAATACGTTCCCGGGCCTTGTACACACCGCCCGTCACGTCACGAAAGTCGGTAACACCCGAAGCCGGTGGCCCAACCCCTTGTGGGAGGGAGCTGTCGAAGGTGGGACTGGCGATTGGGACGAAGTCGTAACAAGGTAGCCGTACCGGAAGGTGCGGCTGGATCACCTCCTTTCTAAGGAGCATATAGCCGACTGCGAGCGAATGACTCGCACGGTTGCTCATGGGTGGAACGTTGATTATTTGGCACGGTTCTCAAAGCCTCCTGGTAAGTACTGCTTCGGCGTGGAAAACAGGGAGAGTGGCGGGGATCGTGTCTGGCACGTTGTTGAGTATCTGAGGGTACGGCCGTCAGGTTGTGCTTTCGTGATGCCGGCCCCAGTGAACTCGCCAGCTTGTCTGGTGGGGTGATGGGTGGCTGGTCGTTGCTTGAGAACTACACAGTGGACGCGAGCATCTGTAGGCCAAGTTTTTAAGGGCGCACGGTGGATGCCTTGGCACCAGGAACCGATGAAGGACGTGAGAGGCCGCGATAGGCCCCGGGGAGCTGCCAACTGAGCTTTGATCCGGGGGTGTCCGAATGGGGAAACCCGGCAGTCGTCATGGGCTGTCACCCACTGCTGAACACATAGGCAGTGTGGAGGGAACGCGGGGAAGTGAAACATCTCAGTACCCGCAGGAAGAGAAAACAACCGTGATTCCGGGAGTAGTGGCGAGCGAAACCGGATCAGGCCAAACCGTATGCGTGTGATACCCGGCAGGGGTTGCGCATGCGGGGTTGTGGGAATTCTTTTGATCGGTCTGCCGGCCGGTCGGCGAGTCAGAAACCGTTGATGTAGTCGAAGGACATGCGAAAGGTCCGGCGTAGAGGGTAAGACCCCCGTAGACGAAACATCAGCGGCTTGCTTAAGAATCTCCCAAGTAGCACGGGGCCCGAGAAATCCCGTGTGAATCTGGCGGGACCACCCGCTAAGCCTAAATATTCCCTGGTGACCGATAGCGGATAGTACCGTGAGGGAATGGTGAAAAGTACCGCGGGAGCGGAGTGAAATAGTACCTGAAACCGTGTGCCTACAAGCCGTGGGAGCGTCGCGCATTGAGTTTACTCAATGCGTCGTGACTGCGTGCCTTTTGAAGAATGAGCCTGCGAGTTAGCGGTGTGTAGCGAGGTTAACCCGTGTGGGGAAGCCGTAGCGAAAGCGAGTCCGAA
>NZ_JBWKDV010000046.1:2463-3763 GCF_056435825.1 Streptomyces sp. NPDC043876
AACGGTCGTGACTGCGTGCCTTTTGAAGAATGAGCCTGCGAGTTAGCGGTGTGTAGCGAGGTTAACCCGTGTGGGGAAGCCGTAGCGAAAGCGAGTCCGAATAGGGCGATTGAGTTGCACGCTCTAGACCCGAAGCGGAGTGATCTAGCCATGGGCAGGTTGAAGCGGAGGTAAGACTTCGTGGAGGACCGAACCCACCAGGGTTGAAAACCTGGGGGATGACCTGTGGTTAGGGGTGAAAGGCCAATCAAACTCCGTGATAGCTGGTTCTCCCCGAAATGCATTTAGGTGCAGCGTCACGTGTTTCTTGCCGGAGGTAGAGCACTGGATAGGCGATGGGCCCTACCGGGTTACTGACCTTAGCCAAACTCCGAATGCCGGTAAGTGAGAGCGTGGCAGTGAGACTGTGGGGGATAAGCTCCATGGTCGAGAGGGAAACAGCCCAGAGCATCGACTAAGGCCCCTAAGCGTACGCTAAGTGGGAAAGGATGTGGAGTCGCAGAGACAACCAGGAGGTTGGCTTAGAAGCAGCCACCCTTGAAAGAGTGCGTAATAGCTCACTGGTCAAGTGATTCCGCGCCGACAATGTAGCGGGGCTCAAGCGTACCGCCGAAGTCGTGTCATTGCAGCAATAGGGCCAACGCCCGCTGTGATGGGTAGGGGAGCGTCGTGTGCCGGGTGAAGCAGCAGCGGAAGCTAGTTGTGGACGGTTCACGAGTGAGAATGCAGGCATGAGTAGCGATACACACGTGAGAAACGTGTGCGCCGATTGACTAAGGGTTCCTGGGTCAAGCTGATCTGCCCAGGGTAAGTCGGGACCTAAGGCGAGGCCGACAGGCGTAGTCGATGGACAACCGGTTGATATTCCGGTACCCGCTTTGAAACGCCCAATACTGAATCAGGCGATGCTAAGCCCGTGAAGCCGTTCCGGACCCTTCGGGGAAAGGAAAGTGGTGGAGCCGGTGACCCAGACTTGTAGTAGGTAAGCGATGGGGTGACGCAGGAAGGTAGTCCAGCCCGGGCGGTGGTAGTCCCGGGGTAAGGGTGTAGGCCGTGTGATAGGCAAATCCGTCACACATTAAGGCTGAGACCTGATGCCGAGCCGATTGTGGTGAAGTGGATGATCCTATGCTGTCGAGAAAAGCCTCTAGCGAGTTTCATGGCGGCCCGTACCCTAAACCGACTCAGGTAGTCAGGTAGAGAATACCGAGGCGTTCGGGTGAACTATGGTTAAGGAACTCGGCAAAATGCCCCCGTAACTTCGGGAGAAGGGGGGCCATCACTGGTGATCGGACTTACG
>NZ_JBWKDV010000046.1:3854-5067 GCF_056435825.1 Streptomyces sp. NPDC043876
TTACTCCGTGAGCTGGGGGTGGCCGCAGAGACCAGCGAGAAGCGACTGTTTACTAAAAACACAGGTCCGTGCGAAGCCGTAAGGCGATGTATACGGACTGACGCCTGCCCGGTGCTGGAACGTTAAGGGGACCGGTTAGTCACATTTCGGTGTGGCGAAGCTGAGAACTTAAGCGCCAGTAAACGGCGGTGGTAACTATAACCATCCTAAGGTAGCGAAATTCCTTGTCGGGTAAGTTCCGACCTGCACGAATGGCGTAACGACTTCTCGACTGTCTCAACCATAGGCCCGGTGAAATTGCACTACGAGTAAAGATGCTCGTTTCGCGCAGCAGGACGGAAAGACCCCGGGACCTTTACTATAGTTTGATATTGGTGTTCGGTTCGGCTTGTGTAGGATAGGTGGGAGACTTTGAAGCAGCCACGCCAGTGGTTGTGGAGTCGCCGTTGAAATACCACTCTGGTCGTGCTGGATGTCTAACCTCGGTCCGTGATCCGGATCAGGGACAGTGTCTGATGGGTAGTTTAACTGGGGCGGTTGCCTCCTAAAGAGTAACGGAGGCGCCCAAAGGTTCCCTCAGCCTGGTTGGCAATCAGGTGTTGAGTGTAAGTGCACAAGGGAGCTTGACTGTGAGACCGACGGGTCGAGCAGGGACGAAAGTCGGGACTAGTGATCCGGCAGTGGCTTGTGGAAGCGCTGTCGCTCAACGGATAAAAGG
Source organism: Streptomyces sp. NPDC043876 (assembly GCF_056435825.1). NCBI lineage: Bacteria > Bacillati > Actinomycetota > Actinomycetes > Kitasatosporales > Streptomycetaceae > Streptomyces > Streptomyces sp. NPDC043876. Next base: position 4,573 of record NZ_JBWKDV010000046.1, read on the forward strand.
TACCCCGGGGATAACAGGCTGATCTTCCCCAAGAGTCCATATCGACGGGATGGTTTGGCACCTCGATGTCGGCTCGTCGCATCCTGGGGCTGGAGTCGGTCCCAAGGGTTGGGCTGTTCGCCCATTAAAGCGGTACGCGAGCTGGGTTTAGAACGTCGTGAGACAGTTCGGTCCCTATCCGCTGTGCGCGTAGGAATATTGAGAAGGGCTGTCCCTAGTACGAGAGGACCGGGACGGACGAACCTCTGGTGTGCCAGTTGTCCTGCCAAGGGCATGGCTGGTTGGCTACGTTCGGGAGGGATAACCGCTGAAAGCATCTAAGCGGGAAGCCTGCTTCAAGATGAGTATTCCCACCTCCTTGAGAGGGTAAGGCTCCCAGTAGACGACTGGGTTGATAGGCCAGATGTGGAAGCCCGGTAACGGGTGGAGCTGACTGGTACTAATAGGCCGAGGGCTTGTCCTCAGTTGCTCGCGTCCACTGTGTTAGTTCTGAAG
>NZ_JBWKDV010000047.1:0-5059 GCF_056435825.1 Streptomyces sp. NPDC043876
TGTTGCTGGAGACGTCGTGGGAGGCGTTGGAGCGGGCGGGTATCGATCCGCATTCGCTGCGTGGCTCACGGACCGGCGTCTACGCCGGAGTGATGGCCCAGGAGTACGGCCCCCGACTCCACGAAAGCGCTGACGGATACGAGGGCTATCTGCTGACCGGATCCTCCAGCAGTGTCGCTTCGGGCCGTATCTCGTATGTGCTGGGTCTGGAGGGGCCGGCGGTGACGGTGGACACGGCGTGTTCGTCGTCGCTGGTCGCGCTGCACCTGGCGGTGCAAGCGTTGCGCAGCGGTGAGTGCGACCTCGCCCTCGCGGGCGGCGCGACCGTCATGGCCGAACCGGGCATGTTCGTGGAGTTCTCGCGGCAGCGGGGTCTGGCCACCGATGGGCGGTGCAAGGCGTTCTCGGACTCGGCCGACGGCACGGGCTGGGCCGAGGGTGCGGGCGTGTTGCTCGTCGAGCGGTTGTCGGATGCGGTGCGTCATGGGCGTCGGGTGTTGGCGGTGGTGCGTGGTTCGGCGGTCAATCAGGACGGTGCGAGCAACGGACTGACGGCGCCCAGTGGGCGGGCCCAGTCGCGTTTGATTCGCCGGGCGTTGGCGGATGCGCGGTTGGGTGTGGGTGATGTGGATGTGGTGGAGGGGCATGGGACGGGGACGCGTTTGGGTGATCCGATCGAGGCGCAGGCGTTGTTGGCGACGTATGGGCAGCGGGATGCGGGGCGTCCTTTGTGGCTTGGTTCGTTGAAGTCGAATGTGGGTCATACGCAGGCTGCTGCTGGTGTGGCTGGTGTGATCAAGATGGTTATGGCGATGCGGCACGGTGTGTTGCCGAAGACGCTGCATGTGGACGAGCCGACGGCGGAGGTGGACTGGTCGGCGGGAACCGTCACGCTGCTGACGGAGCAGGTGCCGTGGCCGCGCAGCGAGCGTGTGCGGCGAGCTGGTGTCTCCTCGTTCGGTGTGAGCGGGACGAATGCGCATGTGGTGTTGGAGGAGGGGCCGGTTCCGGAGGCGCCGGATGTGCGGGAGCCGGTGGAGCCGGGTGCTGCGGAGCTCCTTCCGGTGGTGCCGGTGGTGGTGTCGGGTCGTTCGGCGGGTGTGGTGGGTGAGCTGGCGTCCCGTGTCAAGGAGACGGCTGGGTCTGGTCGGTTGGTGGATGTGGGGTTGTCGTCGGTGGTGTCGCGGTCGGTGTTCGAGCACCGGTCTGTGGTGCTGGCCGAGGATGCCGGGGAGCTGGGTGCGGGTTTGGATGCTCTGGCCGCTGGTGTGCTGTCGTCTGGTGTGGTGTCTGGTGTGGTGTCGGGTGAGGGTGGCCGGTCGGTGTTTGTGTTTCCTGGTCAGGGGACGCAGTGGGTGGGGATGGCTGCGCGGTTGTGGGCGGAGTCGGGGGTGTTCGCGGAGTCGATGGTGCGGTGTGAGGCGGCGTTTGAGGGGTTGGTGGACTGGCGGCTGGCTGATGTGCTGGGTGATGGGGCTGCGTTGGAGCGGGTGGATGTGGTGCAGCCGGTTTCGTTTGCGGTGATGGTGTCGTTGGCGGCGTTGTGGCGGTCGTTGGGTGTGGTGCCGGATGCGGTGGTGGGGCATTCGCAGGGGGAGATTGCTGCGGCGGTGGTGGCGGGTGGTCTGTCGTTGGAGGACGGTGCTCGGGTGGTGGTGTTGCGTGCGCGGTTGATCGGGCGTGTGCTGGCGGGGCGTGGTGGGATGGCGTCGGTGGCGTTGCCGGTGGCTGTGGTGGAGGAGCGTCTGGCGCGGTGGGTGGGGCGTCTGGGGGTGGCGGTGGTCAATGGGCCGTCTGCCACGGTGGTGGCGGGTGAGCCGGATGCGGTGGCGGAGTTCGTGACCGGATGCGAGGCGGAGGGGATACGGGCGCGGCGTCTGCCGGTGGACTATGCCTCGCACTCGGCGCATGTGGAGACGTTGGCAGCCGAGCTGGAGGGGGTTTTGGAGGGTATTCGTCCGCGGAGCGGTGAGGTTCCGTTCTATTCGACGGTGGAGGCTGCGGCGATCGACACGGCGTCGTTGGACGCGGGGTACTGGTTCGGGAATCTGCGTCGGCCGGTCCGGTTCCAGGAGACGGTCGAGCAGTTGCTCGCGGACGGTTTCCGGGTGTTCGTGGAGGCCAGTGCGCATCCGGTGCTGACCGGGGCGGTGCAGGAGACCGCGGAGTCGGTGGGCCGGCAGGTGTGTGCGGTGGGTTCACTGCGCCGCGAGGAGGGGGGCTTGCGGCGTTTCCTGACTTCGGTGGCGGAGGCGTTCGTCCAGGGGGTGGAGGTGTCCTGGCCGGCACTGTTCGAGGGCACCGGTGCCCGCATCATCGACCTGCCCACCTACCCCTTCCAACGCCGGCGTTACTGGCTTGAGTCGCGTCCTTCTGCGGCGGTTGTTCCGTCGGGGCCGCAGGACGGTCTTTCGTATGAGGTGGCGTGGAAGAGTCTGTCGCTGTCGCTGTCGGAGTCGGCGCGTCTGGACGGCCGGTGGCTGCTCGTCGTGCCCGAGGAGCTGGACGCGAACGCCATGCGTGTCGCACACGACATTCAGCACGCCCTCACCACCCACGGCGCCACCGTCTCCTGTCTCACGGTCGACGTGACGGCGACGGACCGCGCCGACCTGGCGGCGCGGCTCACCACCGCGGCCGAAGAGCAGGAACCCCTCGTGGGAATCCTTTCCCTCCTGGGGTGGGCCGAGGGTGCACAGGCCGACCGCCCGACCGTACCGATTGCCATCGCCACCTCACTGGCACTGGTGCAGGCCGTCGGCGACGCCGGGTTCGGTGTTCCGGTGTGGGCGGTGACGCGGGGTGCGGTGTCCGTCGTGCCTGGTGAGGTGCCGGAGACGGCGGGTGCGCAACTGTGGGCGCTCGGCCGGGTTGCCGCTCTTGAAATCCCCGACCGCTGGGGTGGTCTGATCGATCTCCCGGCGGACGCCGATGCGCGTACGGTGGGTCTGGCGGTGCGGGCGCTGGCCACCGGGATCGCGGCCGGTGAGGATCAGCTCGCGGTGCGGCCCTCGGGTGCCTACGGCCGGCGCGTCGTTCAGGGAGGCCACCGGAAGCCCACGGGCGCGAAGCCGGAATGGCGACCGCGCGGCACCGTGCTCGTCACCGGGGGAATGGGCGCCATCGGAACCCGGGTGGCCCGCTGGCTGGCCCGGAACGGAGCCGAGCACCTGGTGCTGACCGGCCGTCGTGGTGCCGGGACACCCGGGGCGGACGAGCTGGCGGGAGAGTTGCGGGCGTCCGGCGTTCAGGTCACGCTCGCGGCCTGCGATGTGTCCGATCGTGCCGCGCTGGCCGCCCTGCTCGACGCGCATCCGCCGACCGCCGTCTTCCACACCGCCGGTGTGCTGAACGACGGGACGGTCGACACGCTCACCCCCGGACGTCTGGACGGGGTCCTGAGCCCCAAGGCGACGGCCGCCGTTCACCTGCACGAGCTCACCGCACACCTGGACCTTGACGCTTTCGTCCTCTTCGCCTCCGTCACCGGCGTATGGGGTAACGGCGGCCAGGCCGCGTACGCCATGGCCAACGCGGCTCTGGACGCGCTCGCCGAGCAGCGCCGTGCCGGCGGACTCGCGGCGACCTCCATAAGTTGGGGCCTCTGGGGTGGCGGCGGCATGGCCGAGGGCAACGGAGAGGTGAGCCTCAACCGTCGTGGCATCCGCGCGCTTGAGCCCGCCACCGGCATCGAGGCGCTGCAACGGACGCTCGACCAGGACGCGACCTGCCGCACCGTCGTCGACGTCGACTGGTCCCAGTTCGCTCCGCGCACGGCTGCGCTGCGGCGCGGACGACTCTTCGCGGATCTACCCGAGGCGCGACGTGCGCTGGGATCGGAGGGGGCAGCACAGGAGGATGCCGGGACCGCCGAGCCCGGCGCCGTGCTCGCCGAGCGCATCGCGTTGCTGTCGGAGCCCGAACAGCGCCGGATCCTGGTCGACTTGGTCCGAGCCGAGGCGGCTGCCGTCCTGCGGCACGACACGACGGAACTCCTGGCGCCGCGTAGGTCCTTCAAGGACGCTGGGTTCGACTCGCTGACCGCGCTGGAGCTCCGCAACCGGCTGGGCACCGCGACCGGTGTCGTCCTTCCCGTCACCGTCGTCTTCGACCACCCGAACCCCGGCGCGCTGGCGGACTTCTTGCACGGCGAGGCACTGGGCCTGTCGGCGCACCACGTTGCCGGGAGCGACCCGGCCGACACGGCCCGGCCGGCCGTCGCCCCCGAAGAGCCGATCGCGATCGTCGGTATGGCCTGCCATTACCCGGGCGAGGCCCACTCGCCCGAGGAACTGTGGAAGTTGCTCATGGACGAACGGGACGTCATCGGCCCCATGCCTACTGATCGGGGTTGGGATGTGGCGGGTCTGTTCGATCCGGAGCCTGGTGTGCCTGGGCGTACGTATGTGCGTGAGGGTGGGTTCCTCCATGGTGCGGGGGAGTTCGACGCGGGGTTCTTCGGTATTTCGCCGCGTGAGGCGTTGGCGATGGATCCGCAGCAGCGGTTGTTGCTGGAGACGTCGTGGGAGGCGTTGGAGCGGGCGGGTATCGATCCGCATTCGCTGCGCGGCTCACGGACCGGCGTCTACGCGGGCATGTTCCACCAGGAGTACGCAGCCCGGCTGCACGAGGCGCCCGTGGAGTTCGAAGGCCATCTGCTGACAGGGACGTCCGGGAGTGTCGCTTCGGGTCGTATCTCGTATGTGCTGGGTCTGGAGGGGCCGGCGGTGACGGTGGATACGGCGTGTTCGTCGTCGCTGGTCGCGCTGCATCTGGCGGTGCAAGCGTTGCGCAGCGGTGAATGCGACCTGGCTCTTGCGGGTGGGGTGACGGTGATGGCGGAGCCGGGTGTGTTCGTGGAGTTCTCGCGGCAGCGGGGTCTGGCTGCCGATGGGCGGTGCAAGGCGTTCTCGGACTCGGCCGATGGCACGGGCTGGGCTGAGGGCGTGGGCGTGCTGGCGGTGGAGCGGTTGTCGGATGCGGTGCGTCATGGGCGTCGGGTGTTGGCGGTGGTGCGTGGTTCGGCGGTGAACCAGGACGGTGCGAGCAATGGGTTGAC
>NZ_JBWKDV010000048.1:0-4880 GCF_056435825.1 Streptomyces sp. NPDC043876
GCCCGTTTCTTCGAGGTGTTCGGAGAGGGGGTGGAGCTGCACAACTTGTATGGGCCGACGGAGGCGTCGGTTGACGTGACGTCGTGGCAGTGCCGTCCGGAGCAGAGGACGGGTGTGGTGCCGATCGGTGCTCCGGTCGCGAATACGCGGGTGTTCGTGCTGGATGCGGCGCTTGGGCCGGTTCCGGTGGGTGTGGCCGGTGAGCTGTATCTGGCGGGTGTGCAGTTGGCGCGTGGGTATGTGGGGCGTCCGGGGCTGACGGGTGAGCGGTTTGTTGCCAGTCCGTTCGGTTGTGGTGAGCGGTTGTACCGGACGGGTGACATCGCCCGGTGGTCCGCGGGTGGGCAGGTGGAGTATCTGGGGCGTGTGGATGAGCAGGTGAAGATCCGTGGTTTGCGGATCGAGCCGGGTGAGGTCCAGGCGGTGGTGGCTGCGCATCCGCAGGTCGCGCAGGCCGCGGTGGTCGCACGTGAGGACGTGCCGGGTGATGTGCGCCTGGTGGCTTATGTGGTTCCGGCTGTGGGGGCGGATGGTCTGCCGGCTTCGGTGCGGGCGTTCGCGGGTTCCCGGCTGCCGGAGTACATGGTGCCTTCGGCTGTCGTGGTGCTGGATGTTCTGCCGGTGACGGTGAACGGCAAGCTCGACCGCAAGGCGCTGCCCGTCCCGGAGTACACCGCCGGGTCTGGTCGTGGGCCGGCCAATGCACGCGAAGAGGTGTTGTGTGCTGTCTTTGCGCAGGTTCTCGGTCTCGACAGTGTGGGCGTCGATGACGACTTCTTCGCCCTCGGCGGCCACTCGCTGATGGCGATTCAGCTCGTGGAGCAGTTGCGTCTGCGTGGGGTGTCGGTGTCGGTGCGGGCGCTGTTCCAGACCCCGACGGTGGCAGGTCTCGCGACGGCGGCGGGGCCGGTACGGGTGGAGGTCCCGCCGAACCTGATCCCCGCGGATGCGGTGGAGATCACGCCGGGGATGCTCCCGCTGGTGGATCTGGACTCGGGTGAGATCGAGCGGATCGTTGCCACCGTCGAGGGCGGGGCAGCCAACATCGCGGATGTCTATCCCCTGGCTCCTCTCCAGGAGGGTCTGCTGTTCCACCATCTGCTGGCCGACGGCGGCGAGGACGCCTACGTCATGCCCACGGTGCTGGAGTTCGACTCGCGTGAGCGGCTCGACGGCTTCACCGCAGCCTTGCAGCAGGTCATCGACCGGCACGACATCTTCCGCACCTCCATCGTGTGGGAGGGGCTGCGGGAGCCGGTCCAGGTGGTGCGGCGCCACGCGGTCCTCCCGGTGACCGAAGTGGCACTGGACCCGCACGGCGGCGAGCCGGCTGAACAGCTCCTGGAGCGCGTCGGCCTTTCGATGGACCTGAAGCAGGCACCGCTCATCCGGGTCCAGACGGCGGCCGCGCCGGGGAGCGACCAGTGGCTCGCACTGATCCGCGTACACCACATGGTGCAGGACCATACGGCGCTGGAGATCGTGTTCGGAGAGGTGGAGGCCTTCCTCTCCGGGCGCGGCGATACGCTGCCGGACCCGCTGCCGTTCCGCGACTTCGTGGCGCAGGCCCGGGGCGGGGCGGCGCGTGCCGAGCACGAGCGGTACTTCGCCGGGCTGCTGGGTGATGTGACCGAGCCGACGGCGCCGTTCGACGTCGTCGACGTACGCAGTACCGGCGCGAACTCGGTCCACGAAGTCGTGCCGTTGGGGGCAGAGTTGACCGCCCGACTGCGCCAGGCGTCGATAGGGCTCGGGGCAAGCACTGCAACCGTGCTGCATGTGGCCTGGGCGCGCGTACTAGCGGTGGTCAGCGGCCGCGACGACGTCGTCTTCGGCACCGTTCTGTTCGGACGGATGAACGCGGGTGCCGGTTCGGATCGGGTGCCGGGCCCCTTCATCAACACCCTTCCCGTACGGGTGCGCACCCACGACATGGGCGTCACGACGGCGGTATCCGCGATGCGCGGTCAGCTGGCGGATCTGCTGGAGCAAGAACATGCGTCGCTGGCACTCGCACAGCAGGCCAGCGGAGTTCCCGCCGACACACCGCTGTTCACCTCATTCTTCAACTACCGGCACAACGCGAGCCGCCAAGACGATGACGAGCAGCGCAGTCACGGCAGGGAGGGAATCCGGCTGTTGCTTGCCCAGGAGCGGAGCAACTTCCCGCTCGGGGTCTCGGTTGACGACGACGGGCACAGCATCGATCTGTCCGTGGAGGCGGTCACACCGATTGATCCACAGGCCGTGGGACGACTGCTGCGCACGGCCGTCGGAAACCTCCTGTGCTCGCTCGAGGAGGGTTTGGACGCACCCCTGAGTGCGGTGGATGTGCTGGATGCGGCTGAGCGTGAGCTGGTGGTGTCGGGCTGGAACGACACGGTGGTTGAGGTTGCTGCGGTGACGGTGCCGGAGTTGTTCGCGGCGCATGTGGCGGCTTCGCCGGATGCGGTGGCGGTGGTCTTCGATGGTGTGGAGGTTTCCTACGGGGAGCTGGACGCACGGGCGAACCGCGTTGCTCATCTTCTGATTGCTCAGGGGGTGGGTGCGGAGTCGGTGGTGGGTTTGTGTCTGCCGCGTGGGGTGGACATGGTTGCTTCCATCCTGGCGGTGTGGAAGGCCGGTGGTGCGTATGTGCCGCTGGATCCTGAGTTGCCGGTGGAGCGGCTGGCGTTCATGGTGGCGGACAGTGGGGCCCGGGTGGTGGTGGGCCGGCGTGATGGCGTGCGGGTCGGGGCCGAGTCGCTGGTGTGGGTGGATGATCCGGCCCTGGCTGCGGCTGCGGCGGGTGCGCCTGATGTGCGGGTGGGGCCGGAGGGGCTGGCATATGTGATCTATACGTCGGGTTCGACGGGCCGCCCGAAGGGTGTGGCGGTTGGGCATGCGGCGATGGCGAACATGGTGTCGGTGTTCGGTCCGTTGATGGATGTGGGTCCTGGTGTTCCGGTGCTGCAGTTCGCCTCGTTCAATTTTGATGCGTCGGTGCTGGATGTGGCGGTGACGCTGGCGTGCGGTGGTGCGCTGGTGGTGGCCACCGCCGTCGAGCGGTCCGAACCGGCTCTGCTGCGCGAGCTCGCGCGGTCGGCCGGCGTACGCTCGGCCAGCCTCGTGCCGTCCTTGCTGACGGTGCTGGAGCTGGACGACCTGGCCGGTGTCGGTCCGATCGTCGTCGGGTCCGAGGCGATCGAGCCCGCACTAGCCCGTGCCTGGGCGCGCGGTCGCCGTCTGCTCCACGCCTACGGGCCCACCGAGGCGGCCGTCATCACGGCCGTCGAACAAGTGGACCCCGGCGGCCACGGCACGGTTCCGATCGGTGGCCCGGTCTCGAACACCCGGATGTACGTCCTCGACGCCAGGCTGCGGCCGGTCCCGGTCGGCGTGGTGGGCGAGCTGTACATCACCGGCGCGCAGCTGGCGCGCGGGTACGTGGGACGCGCTGACCTGACGGCGGAGCGTTTCGTAGCCTGTCCGTTCGAGAGCGGCGCACGGATGTACCGCACCGGCGACCTGGTGCACCGGTCGGCTGACGGCCGGCTGGTTTTCGCCGGGCGCGCCGACGAGCAGGTGAAGATGCGTGGTTTCCGGATCGAGCTGGGTGAGGTCCGGTCCGTGGTGGCCGAGCATCCGCTGGTGGAGCAGGCCGTGGTAGTGGCACGTGAAGACGTGCCGGGGGACAAGCGCCTGGTCGCATACGTCGTCGCGGACGCGGGGGCCGATGAATTGGCCGTCTCCATATGCGAGTTGGCCGGCCAACGCCTGCCGCGCTACATGGTTCCGTCGGCTGTCGTGGTGTTGGACGCACTCCCGCTGACAGTGAACGGGAAGCTGGACCGCAAGGCGTTGCCCGCCCCTGAGGCCCCTTCCGCGGTGAGCGCGGCGGGGAGGCGTCCGGGTACGGTCCAGGAGGAGATTCTTTGCACCGTGTTCGCCCAGGTGCTCGGTGTCGAGAGCCTGGGCGTCGAGGAGGACTTCTTCGCAAGAGGTGGTCACTCACTGCTCGCCATCAGGCTGGTGAGCCGGATCCGGACCGTTCTGGGTGTGGAGGTCCCGCTTCGTGAACTGTTCGAGGCGTCGACTCCGGAAGCCCTCGCGGCCCGGCTGACTGGTGCGGGCAGCGCCCGGTCGACACTGACGAGGATGGAGCGCCCCGAGCGGGTTCCGCTGTCCTACGCCCAGCGTCGTCTCTGGTTCGTCGGACAGCTGGAAGGACCCAGCGCGACCCACAACGTCCCGGTCGCCCTGCGGCTGTCCGGTGAGGTGGATCACGCGGCCATGGACTCCGCCTTGCGGGATGTGATCGGCCGACATGAGGTGCTGCGTACGGTCTTCCCGACCCTCGACGGTGAGCCGTATCAGCGCATCCTGGCGCCGGACGAGTTTGCCTGGGGGCTGTCGGTGGCCGAGCCGGTCTCGCCGGCGGATCTGGATGACGCGGTGGCTGGGGCTGCCGGATACGCCTTCGACCTGGCGTCGGAGATTCCGATCCGGGCCTGGCTCTTCTCCGTGGGGGCCGAGGACCATGTGCTGGTGCTCGTGGTCCACCACATCGCCAGTGACGGCTGGTCGACCGGACCTCTGGCCAGAGACCTGTCCACCGCTTACGAGGCGCGGCGCGCGGGGCAGGCGCCCCAGTGGGAGCCGCTGCCGGTGCAGTACGCCGACTACGCCCTGTGGCAGCGGGACCTGCTCGGCGACGAGCAGGACCAGGACAGCCTTGTTGCCCAACAGGTCGAATACTGGCGTGGGGTCCTGACCGATTCACCGGAGGAGTTGGGGCTGCCTTTCGATCATGTGCGGCCGGCGGTGGCGGGTCATCGTGGGCATGGTGTGGCGGTGGAGGTTCCGGCTGAGGTCCATGCGCGGTTGGCGGGGGTGGCGCG
>NZ_JBWKDV010000049.1:0-4832 GCF_056435825.1 Streptomyces sp. NPDC043876
GCGGGCGTCCAGGTGGAGGTCCCGCCGAACCTGATCCCTGCCGGCGCGCTGGAGATCACGCCGGGCATGCTCCCGCTGGTCGAGCTGTCCGGGGAAGACATCGAACGGATCACCGCGACTGTCGAAGGCGGTGCGGCGAACATCGCCGACATCTACCCCCTCGCCCCCCTCCAGGAGGGTCTGCTCCTTCATCATCTGATGGCTGATGGTGGTGCGGATGCGTACGTGCTCCGGATGGTGGCCGAGTTCGACTCCCGGGATCGGTTGAATGGTTTCACCAGCGCGTTGCAGCAGGTCATCGACCGGCACGATGTCCTCCGCACGGCCATCGTGTGGCAGGGCCTGCGGGAGCCGGTTCAGGTGGTGCGGCGCCACGCGGTCCTCCCGGTGACCGAAGTGGCACTGGACCCGCAGGACGCGGACCCGGTGGCCTCGTTGGTTGCCGCCGGTGGGGCGTCCATGGATCTGGGCCGGGCGCCGCTGATCAGCCTGCACATCACGCCGGCTGAGCCCGGCAGTGAACGCTGGCTCGGGCTGGTGCGGGTGCACCACATCGTGCAGGACCACACGGCGGTGGAGGTGCTCTTCGAGGAGATCGCCGCCTTCATGGCAGGCAGCGGTGAGGTGCTTCCGGTACCGCTGCCGTTCCGCAATTCTGTGGCGCAGGCGCGTGGAGGGGTGACACGTGCGGAGCATGAGGGTTACTTCGCCGGGCTGCTGGGTGATGTGACCGAGCCGACGGCGCCGTTCGGTCTCGTTGATGTGCGTGGTGACGGTACGAATGCGGCGCAGGCACTGTTGGGGTTCGCTCCCGAGGTGACGGGGCGTCTGCGTGAGGTATCGCGGCGGCTGGGTGTGAGCGCGGCGACTGTTCTGCATGTGGCCTGGGCTCGGGTCCTGGGTGCGGTCAGCGGCCGTGACGATGTGGTGTTCGGGACGGTGCTGTTCGGCCGGATGAATGCCGGTGATGGTTCGGACCGGGTGCTGGGTCCGTTCATGAACACATTGCCCGTGCGGGTCCGTGTGGGTGAGGTGGGTGCGCTGGCGGCGGTGTCCGGCATGCGGGATCAGCTTGCGGAACTTCTTGAGCACGAGCACGCGCCGCTGGCCCTGGCTCAGCAGGCCAGCGGTGTCACGGGCGATCTCCCACTGTTCACCGCACTGTTCAACTACCGGCACAACACCGGTCCTCGCCCGGGCGAGGACCTGGCCGGCGTCAGAATTCTCCTGGCGCAGGAGCGCACCAACTACCCGCTCTCCCTGTCGGTTGATGACAACGGTGACGGGCTTGCCCTCGCAGTCGACGCAGTGTCCCCCCTCGATCCCCAGGCGATTGGCCGTCTGATGCATGCCACCACCACCAGCCTCGTGGTGGCTCTGGAAGAGGCGCTGAGCGGCGACGCGGATCTGCCGCTGGTTGCCGTGGACGTACTCGACGACGGCGAACGTCGACGGATGCTCACCGACTGGAACGACACAGCACTCGACATCGAGCCGACCACGGTCGCGGACCTGTTCGAAGCCCAGGTCGAGCAGGCGCCGAAGGCAACCGCACTTGTCGCACCCGGCATCGAGATGTCGTACCAGGAACTGGACCAGCGGGCGAACAAGCTGGCCCGGCATCTGATGGCCATCGGCGTAGGGCCCGAGTCTCTGGTGGGCGTGTGCCTGGAGCGCGGCGTCGAGGCGGTGGTCGCGGTTCTCGGCGTGCTGAAGGCCGGTGGGGCGTACCTGCCCCTCGACCCTGAATATCCGGCGGACCGGATCGCCCACATGGTCGAGGACGCGGCGCCGGTGGTGGTGCTCGCCTCGCACGGGACCATGGGTGTGGTTCCGGCGAATGTCACACAGCTACTGGTGCACGACCCGGCGCTGGCTGCCCTGGACGCGAGCGTGCCCCCTCGCGCGGGGGCGATGCCGCAGCATCCGGCGTACGTGATCTACACCTCGGGTTCGACCGGACGCCCGAAGGGGGTGCTCGTGTCGCATGTGGGCGTGGCCAGCATGGTGGCGGGCCATGCCCGGAATCTCGGCGTCGGTCCGTCCAGTCGTGTGGGGCAGTTCGCCTCGCTCAGTTTCGATGCCTTCTGCTGGGAACTGTTCATGGCGCTGCTGTCCGGTGCCGCACTGGTGGTGATCCCGCAGCAACGACGCCTCGGCAGCGCGCTGGCGGGATACCTGACCGAGCAGCGGGTGACGCATGTGACGTTGCCGCCGGCGGTGCTGCCGGGGATGGACATGTCATCGATCAGTACCGACATGGTGCTGGTCGTGGCGGGCGAGGCCTGCCCGCCCGAGGTGATGGCGCACTGGGCACGGGACCGGGCGATGTTCAACGCCTACGGTCCGGCGGAGACGACCGTGGATGCGACGGTGTGGCGGTGTGACCCCCAGGCAGCCGAGGTGGCGATCGGAACGCCCGTCGTCAATACGCGGGTATTCGTACTGGACGAGCGGCTCCGCCCGGTGCCGGTGGGTGTGGCAGGCGAACTGTACGTCGCGGGTGCGGGGCTTGCGCGGGGGTATCTGGGGCGTCCGGGCCTCACAGCGGAGCGGTTCGTTGCCAACCCCTTCGGCGATCCGGGCGAGAGGTTCTACCGCACCGGCGACCAGGCCCGCTGGACGGCGGATGGACGGCTGGTCTTCGCGGGACGCAGCGATGAGCAGGTGAAGGTCCGTGGTTTCCGGATCGAGCTGGGTGAGGTCCAGTCCGTGGTGGCGGCGCATCCCGGCGTTGCGCAGGCCGCGGTGGTGGCGCGTGAGGACGTGCCGGGGGACAAGCGTCTGATCGCCTACGTGGTCGCGGCCGACGGTATGGGTGAGCTCGCTCTCTCGGTTCGGGACTTCGTCGGCGAGCGACTGCCGGCCTACATGGTTCCGTCGGCTGTGGTGGTGCTGGACGCGCTGCCGCTCTCGGTGAACGGGAAGCTGGACCGCAAGGCACTGCCGGCCCCGGAATATGTGTCGGGTTCTGGCCGCGGGCCGGCCGATGCCCGCGAGGAGGTCCTGTGCGCGGTCTTCGCCGACGTACTGGGTATGGACGGTGTCGGTGTCGATGACGACTTCTTCGCTCTGGGCGGTCATTCGCTGCTGGCGATCCGGCTGGTGGAGGGGCTGCGTGAGCGTGGAGTCTCGGTGTCTGTGCGGGCACTGTTCCAGTCGCCGACGCCGGCGGGGCTTGCTGCCTCGGCAGTGGGCGGGGAGCAGGTGGTCGTTCCGGAGAACCTGATTCCCGCGGACGCGGTGGAGATCACGCAGCGGATGCTGCCACTGGTCGAGCTGAGTGCTGACGAGATCGATGGGATCGTGGCGTCGGTGGATGGCCGCGCTGCGAACGTGGCCGACATCTATCCGCTCGCTCCACTGCAGGAGGGACTGCTCTTCCACCACCTGCTGGCCGAGGGCGGTGATGACACCTATGTGATTCCCTCGGTCCTGGAATTCGACTCCCGTGCGTTGCTGGACGGGTTCCTGGGAGCGCTCCAGCAGGTGGTGGACCGCCACGACATCCTGCGTACGTCGATCGTGTGGGAAGGCCTGCGCGAACCGGTCCAGGTCGTCTGGCGGCGAGCAGAACTCCCGGTCCGGGAAATGTCTCTGGACCCTCGGGGCGGTGACTTGGCCGATCAGCTGCTAGCGGCCGGTGGCTTGTCCATGGATCTGGGGCGGGCGCCCCTGATCGATGCGCATGTGGCTGCCGGGACGGGATCGGATCGGTGGCTGGTGCTTCTGCGGATGCACCACATGGTTCTTGATCACACGGCGTTGGAGGTGCTCCTGGATGAGGTTCAGGAAATCCTCGGCGGGCGGACCGATGAGTTGGCGGTGCCGTTGCCGTTCCGCAATTTTGTGGCGCAGGCACGGGGTGGGGTGGCGCGTGTTGAGCATGAGGACCATTTCGCTGCGCTGTTGGGTGATGTGAGCGAGCCGACGGCACCGTTCGGACTGGTAGATGTCCGGGGTGACGGTGCGGGTGCGGTCCAGCGGCGTGTGCGATTGGCGGACGGATTGAACGGTCGCCTGCGGGGGGTTGCGCGGCGGTTGGGCACGAGTCCGGCGACGGTGATGCACGTGGCATGGTCGCGGGTGGTCGCGGCGGTGAGCGGTCGTGCTGATGTGGTGTTCGGGACGGTGTTGTTCGGCCGGATGAACGCGGGCACGGGCTCGGACCGGATCCCGGGTCCGTTCATCAACACGCTTCCGGTCCGTATGCGTACCGATGAGCTGGGTGTGCTGGAGTCGGTCACGGCGATGCGTGATCAGCTCGCGGGGTTGCTGGAGCATGAGCATGCGCCGTTGGCTTTGGCACAGCGGGCCAGTGGGGTGGCGGGTGACAGGCCGCTGTTCACATCGATCCTCAACTACCGGCACAACACGGCCCCTTCTGATGAGGGGCTGGGTGGTGAGGCTGCGGGGTTCCGGATGATCTACGCGCGGGCTCACACGAACTTCCCGTTGTCGGTGGCTGTTGATGACGACGGGGACGGCTTCGGGCTGGCGGTGGATGCGCTGGCGCCCATCGATCCGGATGTGGTGGCCGGTTTGGTTCAGACGGCGACGGAGAGTGTGGTTGCTCTGCTGGAGTCGGTGCTGGAGAGCGGCTCCGACGTGCCGTTGACCGGTGTGGACGTGCTGGGTTCGGAGGAGTTGCGGACGGTTCTGTCGGGGTGGAATGACACCGCCACTGAGGTGTCGGGTGTGTCAGTGGTGGGGTTGTTCGAGGCGCAGGTGGTGCGTTCGCCGGATGCGGTGGCGGTGGTGGCTGATGGTGTGGGGGTGTCGTTCGCGGAGCTGGATGTGCGGGCGAACCGGCTGGCTCACTATCTGGTGTC
>NZ_JBWKDV010000050.1:0-4823 GCF_056435825.1 Streptomyces sp. NPDC043876
CTGGACGCGGGCGAGATCGGGCGGATCACCGCGACCGTCGAGGGCGGCGCGGCCAACATCGCCGACATCTACCCCCTCGCCCCCCTCCAGGAAGGGATCTTCTTTCACTACCTGCTCCAGGCCGACAGCGACGTCGACGTCTTTGCGTCCACGACCCTGGTCGGGTTCGACTCGCGCGAGCGCCTCGACGCGTTTCTCGGTGCGCTTCAGCAGGTGATCGACCGGCATGACATCTACCGCACGGCGATCGTGTGGGAAGGCCTGCACCAGCCGGTCCAGGTCGTCCTGCGCAACGCGGTACTGCCCGTCGAGGACGTCACGCTCGACCCCCACGGCACCGACCCGGCCGAGCAGCTCCTCGCGCTGGCGGCCGGACGAGTGGACCTGAACCGGGCCCCGCTGATGCGGGTCGCGATCGCCGCGTCGCCGCGGTCGTCCGACAACGGGCAGTGGCTGGCAGCCCTGAGCATCCACCACCTCACACAGGACCAGACGGCCCTGGACGTGGTACTAGGCGAACTGAACGCGATCATGTCCGGCCAGGCCGACACGCTGCCCGCACCCATGCCCTTCCGTAACTTCGTGGCGCAGACCCGGCGAGGAGTGGCCGAGGAGGAGCACGAGCGCTACTTCGCGGAACTGCTGGGCGACGTGGACGAGACGACCGCCCCGTTCGGACTGCTGGACGCGCGCGGTGACGGCAGTGACGGACAGTGGGAGCAGCTCCTGGTGGACGAGGAGCTTTCCCACCGGGTGCGGGAAACGGCCCGCACGCTCCGCGTGAGCGCGGCCACCATCTTCCACCTGGCTTTCGCCCGTGTTCTGGCGGCCGCCTCGGGCCGAGACGATGTCGTCTTCGGCACCGTCCTGCTCGGCCGCATGAATTCAGGAGCCGGCGCCGACCGGGTGCCGGGCCCCTTCATCAACACCTTGCCCGTTCGTGTGAGGGTCGGCTCCGACGAGGTGGGACAGGCGCTTTCCGGGCTGCGGCAGCAGCTGGCCGGCCTGCTGGAGCATGAGCACGCTCCGCTCGCCGTGGCCCAGCGCGCCAGCGGCGTGCCGGCCTCCAGCCCCCTGTTCACGGCGGTTTTCAATTACCGGTACCGGCAGGAGACCGGCGAGGACACCGTCTCGGGCCTCGGCGGCATCCGCACGATGTCGATGCAGGAGCGTTCGAACTATCCGCTGAACGTCTCCGTCACCGACCGGGGCACCGGATTCGTCCTGACGGTCCAGGCCGTGGCCCCGGCCGACGCGGGACACGTGTGCAGACTGCTGCACACCGCATTGGACAGCCTGGTGACAGCGCTCGCAGAGGAACCGCACACCCGGATCGCTTCCGTTGAGGTGTTGGGTGGTGTGGAGCGTCGTCGGGTGGTGTCGGAGTGGAATGACACTGCGGTGGAGTTCGGGTCTGGTGTGGTGCCGGAGTTGTTTGCGGCGCAGGTGGTGCGGTCGCCGGGTGCGGTGGCTGTGGTGTGTGGTGATGAGGTGTTGTCGTTCGCGGAGTTGGACGCGCGGGCGAATCGGCTGGCGTGTTTCCTGGTGGCGCAGGGTGTGGGTGTCGAGTCGTTGGTGGCTTTGTGTCTGCCTCGTGGGGTGGACATGGTCGTGTCGATTCTGGCGGTGTGGAAGGCGGGTGCCGGGTATCTGCCGGTGGATCCGGAGTATCCGGCGGAGCGGATCGCGTTCACGCTGGCTGACAGTGGTGCGGCTCTGCTGTTGACGGATGAGGAGATTCTGGAGGATCTGCCGGCTGGTCGGGTGCGGATGGTGGCGCTCGATGAGGCGTTGACGGTGATGCAGCTGGCGGCTGTTTCTGCGGTGGCGCCTGAGGTGTCGGTGGCGGGAGCGGGTCTGGCGTATGTGATGTATACGTCGGGTTCGACGGGCCGGCCGAAGGGTGTCGCGGTTTCTCATGAGGGTCTGGCGAACTATGTGCGCTGGGCGGCGGGTGCGTATGGGGCTGTGGGTGGTGCGCCGCTGCATTCTTCGCTGGCGTTCGACTTGACGGTGACCAGTGTGCTGGTGCCTTTGGTGTCGGGTTCGCCTGTGGTGGTCAGTCGTGAGGGTGGGGCTGAGGGTCTGGCTGAGGCTGTCATCTCGCACGGCGGGTTCGGGCTGGCGAAGCTGGTGCCTGCGCATCTTCCGCTGCTGGGTGAGCTGCTTTCGGATGAGCAGGTGGCGGGGATGGCCGGCACGGTGGTGGTCGGTGGTGAGGCGTTGGCGGGTGCTTCGGTGCGTGCGTGGCTGGAGCGGGCGCCGGGTTCGGTGGTGGTCAATGAGTACGGTCCGACGGAGACGGTGGTCGGGTGCTGTGTTCTTGAGGTTCGTGCGGGTGATGAGGTCGGTGAGTCGGTTGCGATCGGGCGTCCGATTGCGAATACGCGGCTGTATGTGCTGGACGGGGGTCTTCGGCCGGTTCCGGTGGGTGTGGCGGGTGAGTTGTATATCGCGGGTGTGCAGTTGGCGCGTGGGTATGTGCGGCGTGCGGGTCTGACGGCTGAGCGGTTTGTGGCGTGTCCGTTCGAGCCGGGTGCGCGGATGTATCGCAGTGGTGATGTGGCGCGGTGGGCTGCGGATGGCCGGCTTGAGTATGTGGGTCGTGCGGATGAGCAGGTGAAGGTGCGTGGTTTCCGGATCGAGCCGGGTGAGGTCCAGTCGGTGGTCGCGGGGCATGCGTACGTGGCGCAGGCGGCGGTGGTCGCGCGTGAGGACGTGCCGGGCGATGTGCGGCTGGTTGCTTATGTGGTGCCGGGTGAGGGCGCGGATCGTGCGGGGCTGCCTGCTGGGGTGAGGGAGTTCGCGGGTTCCCGGCTGCCGGAGTACATGGTGCCCTCGGCTGTCGTGGTCCTGGACGCGCTGCCGTTGACGGGCAACGGGAAGCTGGACCGCAAGGCCCTGCCCGCCCCCGACAACAGGGTCGGCTCCGGACGCGGCCCGGCCACGGTGCGTGAAGAGATCCTGTGCGCGGCATTCGGGCAGGTCCTCGGACTCGACAGCGTGGGCGTGGACGACGACTTCTTCGAACTGGGCGGCCACTCCCTGCTCGCGATCCGGCTGG
Organism: Streptomyces sp. NPDC043876; assembly: GCF_056435825.1. NCBI lineage: Bacteria > Bacillati > Actinomycetota > Actinomycetes > Kitasatosporales > Streptomycetaceae > Streptomyces > Streptomyces sp. NPDC043876. Next base: position 3,065 of record NZ_JBWKDV010000050.1, read on the forward strand.
TGGAGCAGCTGCGTACCCAGGGCGTATCGGTGTCCGTACGCGTTCTCTTCGAAAGTCCGACGGTCGCCGGGCTCGCGGCGGTCGCCGGAGCCCAAGAGGTGGAGGTGCCGGAGAACCTCATCCCCACGGACGCGGTGGAGATCACGCCGGAGATGCTGCCGCTGGTGGAGCTGGACGCGGACGAGATCGGGCGGATCGTCACCACCGTCGAGGGCGGGGCGGCCAACATCGCAGACATCTACCCCCTTGCGCCGCTCCAGGAAGGTCTGCTCTTCCACCACCTGATGGCGGACGGTGGCAAGGACGCCTACGTGATGCCGACCGTGGTCGAGTTCGACTCGCGTGAGCGGCTCGACAGCTTTACCGAGGCCCTTCAGCAGGTCATCGACCGGCACGACATCTTCCGTACCGCGATCGTCTGGGAGGGCCTGCGCGAAGCGGTCCAGGTCGTACAGCGTCGAGCGCCGCTCCCCGTCGAGGTGGTCCGACTGGACGCGCGGAGCGATGACCTGACCGCCGACCTGGTAGCGGCCGGAGGTTCTTCGATGGACCTGGGCCGCGCCCCGCTCATCCGGATGCACGCGGCGGCCGAGCCGGGCACAGAGCGGTGGCTGGCCCTGGTGCGGGTGCACCACATGGTGCAGGACCACACCGCGATGGAGGTGCTGCTGGACGAGGTGGACGCGTTCCTGACCGGACGAGGCGCAGAGCTGGCGTCGCCGCTGCCGTTCCGCACCTTCGTCGCTCAGGCGCGCGGTGGCGTGGCGCGTGCGGAGCATGAGCGGTACTTCACCGAGCTGCTCGGTGACGTGACCGAACCGACCGCGCCGTTCGGACTCATGGACGTACACGGCGACGGCGCGGACGCGGTCCGCCTGGGCATCGCGCTGCCGACGGAACTGTCAGCACGAGTGGGCGAGCTGTCGCGCCGACTGGGCGCGAGCAAGGCCACACTCATGCACCTCGCGTGGGCTCGGGTTCTGGCCACGGTCAGCGGCCGGGACGATGTCGTCTTCGGCACAGTGCTGTTCGGCCGGATGAACGCCGGCGTCGGCTCGGACCGGGTGCCGGGCCCGTTCATCAACACCCTGCCGGTACGTGTGCGAGTGAACGAACTCGGCGTGCTGGAGGCGGTCGCGGCGATGCGTGGACAGCTCGCGGAGCTGTTGGAGCACGAGCACGCGCCGCTCGCACTGGCACAGCAGGCCAGTGGGGTGGCCGGCGACACGCCACTGTTCACTTCGATCTTCAACTACCGGCACAACGCCGCCCCCGCCGACGCTCCGGCGCCGGAGGAGGCTGACGCACAGGAGAACGGCGGAGGGATCCGGCTGCTCTTCCAGCGCGAGCGCACGAACTACCCGCTCCAGGTTGCGGTGGACGACTACGGGGACTCATTGGGGCTCTCCATCGACGCAGTGGCCTCGCTCGACGCGCGAGCGGTGGGTGCGCTTGTCTGCACCGCCACCAACGGCCTCGTGACAGCACTGGAACGGGCGCTGGACGGCGGCACTGACCTGCCGCTGAGCACGGTGACCGTGCTCGATGACGTGGAGCGTCATCGGGTGATCGAGCTGTGGAATGACACGGCTGTCGATGTCGGGTCGTTGACGTTGCCGGAGTTGTTTGAGGCTCGGGTGGCGGAGACGCCTGATGCGGTGGCCGTGGTGTTTGAGGGTGTTGAGGTTTTGTATGGGGAGTTGGATGCGCGGGCGAATCGTCTGGCCCGGCATCTGATTGCGCTGGGTGTGGGTCCTGA
>NZ_JBWKDV010000051.1:0-4568 GCF_056435825.1 Streptomyces sp. NPDC043876
AAGACGCTGCATGTGGATGCGCCGTCGGCGCAGATCGACTGGGAGGCGGGCGATGTCAGCCTGCTGACGGAGGCGGTGGCGTGGCCGGAGACCGGCCGGGCGCGTCGTGCGGGTATCTCTTCGTTCGGCATCAGCGGCACGAACGCGCACACGATCATCGAACAGCCGCCGGTCGCGGCCGCGGTGGTTCAGGTTCAGCAGGGCGAGTCGGTCGTTCCGGCTGTGATGCCGTGGCTGTTGTCGGCCAAGGGCGGGGAGGCTGTGCGGGCGCAGGCTCGTCAGCTCCACTCGTATCTGGTGGGCACGCCCGAGCTGCGTGTGGCGGATGTGGCGTGGTCGCTGGCTTCCGGCCGGGCAGTGTTCGAGGACCGGGCGGCTGTGGTGGCTGCGGACCGTGAGGGCCTGCTGGCCGGGCTGGCCGCGCTCGCGGAGGGCCGCTCCGCGACGGGTGTGATCGAGGGCTCGCCGGTGGGTGGCAAGACCGCCTTCCTGTTCACCGGTCAGGGCAGCCAGCGCCTCGGGATGGGGCGTGAGTTGTATAACGCCTACCCGGTGTTCGCGGATGCGCTGGATGCGGTGTGTGAGCGGCTTGAGCTCGAAGTACCGCTGAGGGACGTGCTGTTCGGTGCGGATGCGGAGCTGCTGAATCGTACGGAATGGGCGCAGCCTGCGTTGTTCGCGGTCGAGGTGGCGCTGTTCCGGCTCGTCGAGTCGTGGGGTGTTAAGCCGGACTTCCTCGCCGGTCATTCGATCGGTGAGGTCGCGGCCGCGCATGTCGCGGGTGTCTTCTCCCTCGACGACGCGTGTGTGCTCGTCGCCGCCCGGGGCCGCCTGATGCAGGCGCTGCCGGGTGGTGGGGTGATGATCGCTCTCCAGGCGTCGGAGGACGAAGTCCTGCCGCTGCTGAATGACCGGGTGAGCATCGCCGCCGTCAACGGGCCCGCGTCGGTCGTGATCGCGGGTGACGAGGACGCTGTGCTCGCGGTGGTGAAGGTGTTCGCCGACCGCAAGAGCAAGCGGCTCACCGTCAGTCACGCTTTCCACTCGCCGCACATGGACGGGATGTTGGAGGACTTCCGTGAGGTGGTGGCGGGGCTGGAGTTCGCCGCTCCGAGGATTCCGGTCGTTTCCAACCTGACGGGTGCGCTGGTCTCGGACGAGATGGGTTCGGCCGACTTCTGGGTGCGACACGTCCGGGAGGCGGTTCGCTTCCTCGATGGTGTGCGGGCCCTGGAGGCCGCGGGTGTGACGACGTACGTCGAACTCGGTCCGGACGGCGTGCTGTCGGCGCTGGCCCAGGAGTGCGTGACGGCTGCTGCTGGGTTCATGCCGGTGCTGCGGTCCGGACGGCCGGAGGCGGAGACTGCGGTTGCGGCTCTGGCTCAGGCACAGGTACGGGGTGTGGCCGTGGACTGGTCCGCCTTCTACGCCGGTACGGGCGCCCGACGGGTGGAGCTGCCGACGTACGCCTTCCAGCACGAGCGCTACTGGCTTGAGATGCCCGGCGCGACTCGGAAGGGTGCGGCGGATGACCTGGACTCCCGCTTCTGGGACGCCGTGGAGCGCGAGGACCTGGAGTCGCTCGCTGCCGCCCTGGACATGGACGACGAGAACACTCTGGGAACGGTCCTGCCGGCACTGCCCGCGCTGTCGGCGTGGCGCCGGGGTCTGCGGACCCAGTCCGAGGTCGACTCCTGGCGGTACCGGGTGTCGTGGAAGCCGCTGACGGACGGTGCTGCCGGTGCTGTGCTGTCGGGTGAGTGGCTGGTCGTGGTGCCGGCTGCGGGTGTGGATGATGCGGCTGTGGTGGCGGCTCTGGCTGGGCGTGGTGCTGGGGTGCGTCGGGTTGTGGTGGATCCGGGCATGGACCGTGGGGGTCTTGCGGGTCTGCTGGCTGGTGCTGGTTCGGTGGTTGGTGTGGTGTCGTTGCTGGCGCTGGATGAGGTGGGTGGGCTTGTTGCTACCGCCGCTTTGGTGCAGGCGTTGGGTGATGCCGGGGTGGGGGCGCCGTTGTGGTGCCTGACGCGGGGTGCGGTGAGTGTGGGCCGTTCCGACAAGCTCGTTTCGCCTGTTCAGGCGCAGGTGTGGGGTTTGGGTCGGGTGGCGGCTCTGGAGGTTCCGGAGCGTTGGGGTGGTCTGGTCGACCTTCCCGAGGTGTGGGACGAGCGGGCCATGAGCCGGCTGGTTGCGGTCCTGGGTGGTGTCGAGGATCAGGTTGCGGTCCGGTCGTCTGGTGTGTTCGGTCGTCGTCTGGTGCGTGCGGCGCGGGCTGGGGGTTCGTGGTCGCCGTTGGGGACGGTGCTGGTGACGGGTGGTACGGGTGCGTTGGGTGGCCGGGTTGCTCGTTGGCTGGCTGGTGCGGGTGTTGAGCGTCTGGTGCTGACCAGTCGTCGTGGTCCGGATGCTCCGGGTGTGGCTGAGCTGGTGGCCGATCTGGGTGTTGATGTGTCTGTGGTTGCTTGTGATGTTTCTGATCGGGTGGCGTTGCGGGCGCTGTTGGCTGCCGAGGGCGGCGCGTTGACGGCTGTGGTGCATACGGCTGGTGTGCTGGATGACGGTGTGCTGGATGCGTTGACGCCGGAGCGGTTCGAGAGCGTGCTGCGGGCCAAGGCCACCTCCGCGCTCAACCTGCACGAGCTGACCGTCGAGCTGGGGATCGAGCTCGACGCCTTCGTCCTCTTCTCCTCCATGAGCGGCATGACGGGCTCGGCAGGTCAGGCCAACTACGCGGCTGCGAATGCCTATTTGGATGCTTTGGCCGAGCAGCGGCGTGCGGCTGGTCTGGCCGCGACGTCCATCGCCTGGGGTCCGTGGGCCGAAGGCGGGATGGCCGCCGACGAGGCTCTCGAAGCCCGGATGCGACGTGAGGGTCTTCCGCCGATGGCGCCGGAGACGGCGATGGCTGTTCTGCGGCAGAGCGTGGGTGCGGCAGGAGACGCGGCCGCCTTGCTGGTGGCCGATGTGGCATGGGAGCGTTTCGCGCCCGCCTTCTCCGTGGTCCGCCCCAGCAGCCTCTTCGCCGAGCTGGTCGAGACCCGCCCCACCGGGCCCGTTGCCGCTGCCGAAGCCACCGCTTCGCCCGCCGACCGGTTCGCCGGTCTGGGCGCGCCCGAACTCGAGCGTGAGCTGCTGGCCTTGGTTCGTACGCATGTGGCTGCGGTGCTTGGTCATGAGGGTTCGGAGACGGTGGGTGCGGAGCGGGCGTTCAAGGAGTTGGGGTTCGATTCCCTGACTGCTGTGGAGTTGCGCAACCGGCTCGGGGCGGCGACGGGTGTGAGCCTGCCGGCGACGCTGATCTTCGATTACCCGACGGCTTCCGCCCTCATGTCGTTCCTGCGGGATGAGCTACTGGGGGCCCAGGTCGAGGCCGTCAGTGCTCCGGTGGTGACGGTGGCGGACGATGACCCGATCGCGATCGTGGCGATGAGCTGCCGCTTCCCCGGCGGGGTGCGCACTCCCGAGGATCTGTGGAAGTTGCTGGCGGCCGGTGGTGACGCGATCGGTGAGTTCCCGGTCGACCGCGGTTGGGACCTGGAGCGGCTCTACAGCCCGGACCCTGAACAGCAGGGCACCTTCTATGCCCGTGGGGGCGGCTTCCTCTACGACGTTGCGGACTTCGACGCGGAGTTCTTCGGGATCTCCCCGCGCGAGGCTCTGGCGATGGATCCGCAGCAGCGCCTGCTGCTGGAGACCACGTGGGAGGCCTTCGAGCGTGCGGGGATCGACCCGGCGATGCTGCGCGGTAGCCAGGCCGGTGTCTTCGTCGGAACCAATGGCCAGGACTACGGGGCCACGCTCCAGTCCGTCCCGGACGGCCTCGAGGGGTACCTGGGCACCGGCAACGCGGCGAGTGTGGTCTCGGGTCGGCTCTCGTACGCCTTCGGCCTCGAAGGCCCGGCCGTGACCATCGACACCGCCTGCTCGGCCTCCCTCGTCGCCCTGCACTGGGCGGTCCAGGCCCTGCGCAGCGGCGAGTGCTCGCTCGCCCTCGCGGGCGGGGTCACCGTGATGTCGTCGCCCGGCGCCTACATCGACTTCAGCCGTCAGCGTGGGTTGGCCGAGGACGGTCGGATCAAGGCCTTCGCCGCCTCGGCCGATGGCACGGGCTGGGGTGAGGGCGTCGGCATGCTCCTCGTCGAGCGGCTCTCGGACGCCCGCCGCAACGGCCACCCCGTCCTCGCCGTGGTCCGCGGATCCGCGATCAACCAGGACGGTGCCAGCAACGGGCTCACCGCCCCGAACGGCCCTTCGCAGCAGCGCGTCATCCGTGCCGCCCTCGCGACCTCCGGGCTCTCGGCTTCCGAGGTCGATGCGGTCGAAGCGCACGGTACCGGTACGCGGCTCGGTGACCCGATCGAGGCGCAGGCGCTGCTGGCCACGTACGGCCAGGACCGCGAGGGCGGCCGTCCGCTGCTGCTGGGTTCGGTGAAGTCGAACATCGGTCACACGCAGGCCGCGGCGGGTGTGGCCGGTGTGATCAAGATGGTGCTGGCGATGCAGCACGGGGTGCTTCCGCAGACCCTGCACGTGGACGAGCCGACTCCGCACGTGGACTGGTCGGCCGGTGA
>NZ_JBWKDV010000052.1:0-4489 GCF_056435825.1 Streptomyces sp. NPDC043876
CCAGCTCCGCGAACGACACCCCCACACCATCAGCCACCACCGCCACCGCATCCGGCGACCGCACCACCTGCGCCTCGAACAACCCCACCACCGAAACACCCGACACCTCAGCGGCAGTGTCATTCCACCCGGACAACACCCGACACCGCTCATCGGCACCCAGCACATCCACACGACTCAGACGTACGCCCGGATCCACGGAAACCTCGCCCAGGACCCGCGACCAGTACCCGGCGATCCGCCCAGCCCACGCCTCGTCGAACAGATCCGCGGCCACCGTCACCGAACCCCGAAGACCCAACGCCACACCCTGCGCGTCGAACGCCTCGGAAACCATCACATCCAGATCGAACTTCGCCGCCCTGCGGTCTCCTGCCGAGGCTCCGCCCACCTGCAGACCCGGCAGGTCCACAACTGCCTCGATGGTGTCCTGCTTCGTCAGGACCACCTGGAAGAGGGGGTGACGCGCCATCGAGCGGCTCGGAGCCAGCTCCTCGACCAGCTTCTCGAAGGGCACGTCCTGGTGCGCGTAAGCCGACAGGCCCCTCTCACGCACCCGCGCCAGCAACTCGCGGAAGGTCGGGTCACCCGACAGATCCGCACGCAGCACCAGCGTATTGGTGAACCCACCGATCAGACCGTCCAGCGCCTCGTCGGTGCGTCCGGCGTTGGCCGAGCCGATCGGGATGTCCGTCCCCGCCCCCAGCCGGGACAGCAGCAGCGCCAGCGCCGCCTGGAACACCATGAACGTGGTCACACCCTCAGCGCGCGCCACCTCCACCAGACGGGCGTGCACCTCCGCCGGCACCACCAGGGGCACACTGTGCCCCTGATGCGAAGCCACCGCCGGACGCTGCCGGTCGAACGGCAGCCCCAGCTCCTCCGGAGCACCCGCCAACTCCTCACGCCAGTAAGCCACCTGGCGATAAATCAGACTTTCCGGGTCCTGCTCGTCACCCAGCAGCTCACGCTGCCACAGCGCGTAATCCGCGTACTGCACCGGCAGCGGCTCCCACTCCGGAGCCCCACCCGCACACCGCGCCGCATAAGCAGCCGACACATCCTGAGCCAACGGACCCATCGACCAGCCGTCTCCGGCGATGTGGTGGATCGACACCAACAGGACGTGCTCTTCGGATCCAAGCGAGAACAGCCAGGCACGGATCGGCACCTCGGTCGACAGATCAAAGACGTACCCGGTCGCCTCGGCGACCGCGTCGGTCAGACCAGCCGGCGCGATGTCGGCGGTCTCCAGCTGCCACTTCACGTCGTCCATGCCGAGGATCCGCTGATACGGCTCGCCGTCGGCCGGCGCGAACACCGTGCGCAGCACTTCGTGCCGCCCGATCACATCCCGCAGGGCCGTACCCAGTGCAGCCCGGTCGATCTCCCCCGTCAGCCTCAGGGCCACCGGAACGTTGTACGTCGCGCTGGGGCCCTCCAGCTGGCCGATGAACCACAGACGACGCTGCGCGAACGACAGCGGAACCCGCTCCGGACGCGCCCCCGCCGTCAGCGCCACCCGTGCCCTATCGGCCCCTGCCAGCCGCTCGGCAAGCCGGGCCACCGTCGGCGCCTCGAACAGCATCCGCAGCGAAACCTCGACACCCAACACCGTACGCACCCGACTCACCAGACGCGTCGCCAACAACGAATGCCCACCCAGCGCGAAGAAATCGTCGTCAACCCCAACGCTCTCCACACCCAGCACCTGCGCGAAAGCCCCGCACAACAACTCCTCCTGGAGCGACACCGGACCACGACCGACACCACCCGCGTACTCAGGGGCCGGCAGAGCCTTACGGTCCAGCTTCCCGTTAGGCGTCAGCGGCAGCGCGCCCAGCAGGACGACAGCCGACGGCACCATGTACTCGGGCAGCCCGGCGGCCGCGAACTTCCGCAGGGAGCCCGTCAGGTCAGTCCCCGCGTCATCGGCAACCACGGCGTAGGCGACCAGCCGCCGGTCCCCTGCGACGTCCTCACGCACGACGGCCAAGGCCTGCGTGACCTGCGGGTGCGCGATCAGCGCGGCCGCGATCTCCGCCGGCTCGATCCGGAAGCCACGCAGCTTCACCTGTTCGTCGGCGCGGCCGACGAACTCCAGATCACCATCGACGGTCCACCGCGCGATGTCGCCGGTCCGGTACATCCGCTCCGCCACACCGCCGAACGGGCAGGCCACGAAGCGTTCGGCGGTCAGGCCGGGGCGGTTCAGGTAGCCGCGGGCCAGGCCGGAGCCGGCGATGTACAGCTCGCCGGCGACACCGGGCGCGACCGGGGCGAGCGACCCGTCGAGCACGTAGACCCGCGTATTCGCGATCGGGCCGCCGATGGAGGAGACGCCGTCGGTGGTGGCTTCGGGCGACAGCCGCCGGTCGGTGGACCAGATGGTGGTCTCGGTCGGGCCGTACATGTTGGTCGCCGAGGCGGCCGTGGCCACCAGGGTGCGGGCCAGCTCGCCCGGCAGCGCCTCGCCGCCGACCAGCGCGCGTATACCGGTGAGCCATTCGGACCGCGAATCGTCCGCGGCTTCGGACTCGGCCAGCAGGGCCTGCCACAGGCTCGGGGTCGCCTGCACGACGGTCGCCCCAGCCGCCACGATCCGGGCACGCAGGGCCCGCGGATCCCGTACGACCTCGCGGGCGGCGAGCACGACGCGGGCACCGTTGAGCAGCGGCAGGTAGAGCTCCAGGCCGGCGATGTCGAAGCCGACCGTGGTGACCGCCACCAGCCGGTCGTCCTCGTCCAGGGCGAAGCGCTCCTGCATCGAGGCAAGGAAGTTGACCAGTGACCGGTGCTCGATCACCACGCCCTTGGGGCGGCCCGTGGAGCCGGAGGTGTAGATCACGTAGGCCGGGTGCTCGGGAGAAGGCGCCCGGTCGAGCGCGTTGCTGTCGAGGGCGGCTATGGCCGGGTCCTCCACCAGTACGCGCGGCACACCCGCCGGGACCAGGTGCGCCAGTGTGGACGTGGTCACCACCGCGGCCGCGCCGGAAGTGTCCAGCGTGTACGCGATCCGGTCCGCCGGGTAGTCCGGGTCGACCGGCAGGTAGGCACCACCGGCCTTCATGACGGCGAGCAGCGCCACTACGAGGTCCGTGCCGCGCTCCAGGGCCACGGCGACCACGGACTCCGCGCCCACTCCCTGACCGGCAAGGTGGCGGGCCAGGCGGTTCGCCCGCGCGTCCAGCTCGCCGTAGGAGAGCCGGGCATCCTCGAACTCCAGGGCGACGGCATCCGGGGTCCGCGCCACCTGCGCTTCGAATAGGGCCGGCAGCGTCGACGGCTCGACGTCGAGGGCGGTGTCGTTCCACTCCTCGAGTACGCGCCGACGCTCCTCGGCGTCGAGCACGTCCACCTGGCTCAGGCGCACCTGCGGGTCCTCGGCCAGCGCGGCCAGAACCTGAGCCCACCGGCCCATGATCCGCGCGGCCGATTCGGCATCGAACAGGTCCGCTGCCGCGATCACCCCGCCGTGCAGTCCTGCCGGCGTGCCGTCGGCGTCGAAGGTCTCCAGAACACTGAGTTCCAGGTCGAACTTGGCTGTGGTCAGCTCGGCAGCCACGGCACCGGCCCGTACGCCCGGCAGGTCCAGGACGGCTTCGGCGTTGTTGTCCACGGTGAGCATCACCTGGAACAGCGGGTGCCGGGCCATGGAGCGGCTGGGAGCGAGTTCCTCGACGAGGCGCTCGAACGGCACTTCCTGGTGGGCGAAGGCCGAAAGCCCCGTCTCCCGGACCCGGCCCAGCACCTCGCGGAAGCTGGGGTCGCCCGATAGATCCGTGCGCAGCACCAGGGAGTTGACGAAGAAGCCGACCAGGTCGTCCAGCGCCTCGTCCGTACGGCCGGCGCTCGCCGAACCGATCGGAATGTCCGTACCGGCGCCCAGCCGGGACAGCAGGACCGCAAGCGCGGCCTGCAGCACCATGAACACCGTCACACCCTCGGCCCGCGCCAGCTCCACCAGGCGGGCATGCACCTCGGCCGGCACCTCCACCGGAAGACGGTGACCCACGTGACTGGCAACCGCCGGACGCGCCCGGTCGAACGGCAGCTCCAACTCCTCGGGAACACCGGCCAACGCCGCACGCCAGAAGGCCAGCTGGGCCGCCAGCACGCTCTGCGGATCACCCTCGTCACCGAGCAGCTCACGCTGCCACAGCGCATAGTCGGCATACTGCACCGGCAGCGGCTCCCACTCCGGGGCCCCGCCCGCACAACGCGCCGCGTAGGCGGTGGACAGATCGCGAGCCAGCGGCCCCGTCGACCAACCGTCACCGGCGATGTGGTGGACGACCATGACCAGCACCCTCTCGCCCATACCGGTCGAGAACAGCCAGGCACGGATCGGCAGTTCGCAGGAGAGGTCGATCGCATGGCGTATCGCCCCGGCAACCGCGTTGTCGAGGTCGGCGGGGGCCACCTCGACGGCCGACAGCTCCCAGTCCAGCTCGTCCAGCCCGACGATGCGCTGGTACGGCTCGCCGTC
>NZ_JBWKDV010000053.1:0-4214 GCF_056435825.1 Streptomyces sp. NPDC043876
CGCGAAGAGGTGTTGTGTGCTGTCTTTGCGCAGGTTCTCGGTCTCGACAGTGTGGGTGTCGATGACGACTTCTTCGCCCTCGGCGGCCACTCGCTCATGGCGGTTCACTTGGTGCAGGCGCTGCGCGAGCGCGGAGTTTCGATCTCGGTGCGGGCGCTGTTCCAGACCCCGACGGTGGCCGGCCTCGCGACGGCGACCGCGGGCGTCCAGGTGGAGGTCCCGCCGAACCTGATCCCTGCCGGCGCGCTGGAGATCACGCCGGGCATGCTCCCGCTGGTCGAGCTGTCCGGGGACCACATCGAACGGATCACCACGGCTGTCGAGGGCGGTGCGGCGAACATCGCGGACATCTACCCGCTCGCCCCCCTCCAGGAAGGCCTGCTGTTCCACCACCTCCTGGCCGATGGCGGCGAAGACGCCTACGTCCTGCCGACGGTGCTGGAGTTCGACTCGCGTGAGCGGCTCGACAGCTTCACCGCAGCCTTGCAGCAGGTCATCGACCGGCACGACATCCTCCGCACCTCCATCGTGTGGCAGGGCCTGCGGGAGCCCGTCCAGGTCGTCCGGCGCCACGCGGAACTGCCGGTGACCGAAGTGGAGCTCGACCCGCAGGACGCGGATCCGGTGGCCTCGTTGGTTGCCGCCGGTGGGGCGTCCATGGATCTGGGCCGGGCGCCGCTGATCAGCCTGCACATCACGCCGGTAGAGGCCGGCAACGACCGCTGGCTCGGGCTGGTGCGGGTGCACCACATGGTGCAGGACCACACCGGACTGGAAGTGCTGCTGAGTGAAGTCGAGCTGTGCCTCGCAGGGCGCGGTGTCGAGCTGCCCACGCCGCTGCCGTTCCGCAACTTCGTGGCGCAGGCCCGGGGCGGGGTGACGCGTGCCGAGCATGAGCGATACTTCGCCGAGCTGCTCGGTGATGTGACCGAGCCGACGGCGCCGTTCGGACTGGTCGACGTTCATGGCGACGGTAGCGACTCGACGCATGGAGTCGTGGCACTCACAGAGGATGTGGCCGGCCGGCTGAGAGCTGTTGCGCGCCGACTCGGTGTGAGTGCGGCGACTGTTCTGCACGTGGCATGGGCGCGGGTGCTTGCGACGGTCAGCGGGCGCGAGGACGTCGTGTTCGGGACGGTGCTGTTCGGCCGGATGAACGCCGGCGCCGGCTCGGAGCGGGTGCCCGGACCGTTCATCAACACCCTGCCGGTACGGGCACGAGTGGACGAGCTCGGCGCACTGGAGTCGGTCCGGGCCATGCGCGATCAGCTCGCAGGACTCCTCGAGCACGAGCACGCGCCGCTGGCTTTGGCCCAGCAGGCCAGTGGTGTGGCGAGTGATATGCCACTGTTCACGGCTCTGTTCAACTACCGGCACAACGTCGCGCAGGACGGCGACGGCGGAGAGCGTCAGGCGATGGCCGGCATCCGCGTGCTCCTGGCCAGCGAGCGCACCAATTACCCGCTCTCGGTCTCGGTCGACGACGATGGCAGTGGTATGGCGTTCGCCGTGGAGGCTGCTGCCTCGGTGGATGCCCGCGCCGTGGGCGTGCTGGTGTGCAACGCGGTGGAGCGTTTGGTGGTGGGGCTTGAGGGCGTGTTGGAGGGTGGTTTGGACCTTCCGTTGAGCGCGGTTGATGTGCTGGATGACGTGGAGCGTCGTCGGGTTGTTGTTGAGTGGAATGACACGTCTGCTGTGGTGCCTGCGGGTACGGTGGCGGATTTGTTCGAGGCGCAGGTGGCGCGGACGCCTGATGCGGTTGCTGTGGTGTCGGCTGGTGTTGAGGTTTCGTATGAGGGGTTGGATGTACGGGCGAATCGTCTTGCCCGGCATTTGATGGGCTTGGGTGTGGGTGCTGAGTCTGTGGTGGGGGTGTGTCTTGAGCGTGGTGTTGATGCGGTGGTCGCGCTGTTGGGTGTGCTGAAGGCGGGTGGTGCGTATCTGCCGGTGGATCCGGGCTATCCGGTGGACCGGGTTGCGTTCATGGTCCAGGATGCGGCGCCGGTGGTGGTTTTGGCGTCGGTGGGGACTGTGGGTGTGGTTCCGGCGGGTGTGCGGGTGGTGGTGGTGGATGCGGCGGAGACGGTGGAGTTGCTGGCCGGTCTGGATGGGGGTGTGGCGGCTCGTGGTGGGGTGTTGCCGGGGCATCCGGCGTATGTGATGTATACGTCGGGTTCGACGGGCCGTCCGAAGGGTGTGGTGGTTGAGCATCGTTCGGTGGTGGGTCTGTTGTCGTGGGCTGCTGGTGAGTTCGGTGGTTGTGGTTTTGAGCGGGTGCTGGCTTCGACGTCGCTGAATTTTGATGTGTCGGTGTTCGAGGTGTTCGGTCCGCTGGTGTCGGGTGGTTGTGTGGAGATGGTGCCCGATCTCCTGGCGCTTGCTGATGGCGGGTGTGGTGTGGGGGGTGTGTCGCTGGTCAGTGGTGTTCCGTCGGCGTTTTCGCAGATTCTGGCGTCGGGTGGGCTGGGGGCGCGGCCGGGGACGGTGGTCCTGGCGGGTGAGGCGTTGACCGCGGATGTGGTGGCGGCTGTCCGGCGGGCGGTTGCGGGTGTGCGGGTTGCCAATATTTATGGTCCGACTGAGGCGACGGTGTATGCGTCTGCCTGGTTTGCGGAGGGTGATGTTGAGGGGGTTGTGCCGATTGGCCGGCCGATCTCGAATGTGCGGATGTTCGTGCTGGATGCGGGCTTGCGGCCGGTGCCGGTGGGTGTGGCGGGTGAGTTGTATATCGCGGGTGCGGGGCTGGCGCGGGGGTATTTGAACCGTCCTGGTCTGAGTGCGGAGCGGTTCGTTGCCAGTCCGTTCGGTTCGGGTGAGCGGTTGTATCGCACGGGTGATCTGGTGCGGTGGAGTGCGGCAGGCCAGGTGGAGTATCTGGGCCGGGTCGATGAGCAGGTGAAGGTGCGTGGTTTCCGGATCGAGCTGGGTGAGGTCCAGTCCGTGGTGGCCGCGCATCCGCTCGTTGCGCAGGCTGTGGTCGTGGCGCGTGAGGACGTGCCGGGGGACAAGCGTCTGGTTGCGTACGTCGTCGCGGACACGGGCGTTGCGGGGTTGGTTGCCTCGGTTCGGGACTTCGTTGCCGGGCGGCTGCCGGCGTATATGGTTCCGTCGGCTGTGGTGGTGCTGGAGGCGCTGCCGCTGTCGGTGAACGGGAAGCTGGACCGCAAGGCCCTGCCCGCCCCGGAAATGCCTGCCATGGCCGGCAACAGCGCGGGCCGACGTCCGGCCAACGTCCAGGAGGAGATCCTTTGCGCGGTCTTCGCCGAGGTTCTGGGCGTCGAGAGCATCGGTGTCGACGATGACTTCTTTGCCCGAGGTGGTCACTCCCTGCTCGCCATCAGGCTGGTGAGCCGGATCCGCACCGTACTGGGTGTGGAGGTTCCCCTTCGGGAATTGTTCGAGGCGCCGACCGTCGCGGCACTCGGTCAGAGGCTGGCGGGAGCCGATTCGGCCCGCACGGAACTTACGAAGTGGGACCGGCCCGAGCGGATCCCTTTGTCCTACGCCCAGCGCCGGCTGTGGTTCATCAGCCAGCTGGAGGGCTCCAGCGCTACACACAACATCCCGGTCGTCCTGCGGCTGACCGGCAGCGTGGACGCCCAAGCGCTCGACGCGGCCCTGCGGGATGTGATCGGCAGGCATGAGGTGCTGCGCACGGTCTTCCCCACGGTCGATGGCGAGCCGTACCAGCACATCCTCGCGGCGGACGAGGTCGAGTGGCAGCTGTCGGTGGCAGAGCCGGCTTCCCGGACGGATCTCGACAGCGCGGTGGCCGGCGCTGCAGGTCATGTCTTCGATCTCGCTTCGGAGATACCGATCCGGGCGTGGCTGTTCTCTGAGGGTTCCCGCGAGCACGTGTTGGTCGTGCTGGTGCACCACATCGCCAGCGACGGCTGGTCGTCGGGGCCGCTGGCGCGGGACCTGTCGACTGCCTACGCGGCCCGGTGCGCCGGGCGTGGTCCTGCATGGGAGCCGTTGGCGGTTCAGTACGCCGATTACGCGTTGTGGCAGCGTGAGGTGCTGGGCGACGAGCGTGACCAGCAGTCTCTGATCAACAGGCAGGCGGCGTATTGGCGTGGGGTCCTGGAGGGCGCTCCCGAGGAGTTGGGGCTGCCTTTTGATCATGTGCGGCCGGCGGTGGCGGGTCATCGTGGGCATGGTGTGGCGGTGGAGGTTCCGGCTGAGGTCCATGCGCGGTTGGCGGGGGTGGCGCG
>NZ_JBWKDV010000054.1:0-3832 GCF_056435825.1 Streptomyces sp. NPDC043876
CACCCATCCTCCCGACCTGGCTCAACGAGTCAGGCCCTCGATGGGGGTCAACTTTCATCCGCCGCCAACGGTCCACTTTTCACCCGTCGCCGACACAGGAACTCACCCTCACCGAGAAGACCGTCAACCGGGCCCTGGCTGAGGCACGGGCACCCGTCGAACGCGGCGTCGCCCGCCTGAAGTCCTGGCGAATCTTCCGCAGGCCCCGATGCAGCCCGAACCGCATGACGTCAATCGCCAAGGCTGTCTTCACCCTGGAGCGGCAACGCTGAAGAAGCTCAGTGAGACAGGACACTGGGGTCAGCCAGGGCGCCTCGGCTGCCCGCGTCTTCAAAACCGGGTTTGGAAGACGCGGGCCGGGGTGTCTCTACATCTGCTCCATCAGAAGCTCAGCCGCCTGCTCGGCCTCGTCCGCGTCCTGCTGTGCACGCTCCAGCTGCTTCCTTCGCTGCTCGAGCGCCTCGTCTGTCTTTCCGCGAGGCGCCGCCGCTTGCGGGACGGCAGCCGGTGGCCGGGCGGGTGTGGCCTTCGCGCCCTGGGCCACGCCAGGGATCCCCGCAGGGGCGCTCAGCGGCTTGGGCAGGCGGCCGGCGGCCCACGCGCGGGCGGCCTCGGGGTCGGCGAGGACTGCGTGCAGGGTCTCTTCAATCTCGTGCTGGGCAGCATCCCCGAGGCGGTGGCCGGCCTCGGCGGCCAGCTGCCGGGCCTGGCGCGTCAGGGCGCCGATCAGCTGCCGCTGCTGGCGGGACAGCTGGCGCAGCTGCTCCCCGTCCAGGTCATGGTGGGCCTGGCGGAGCTGCTCTCCGAGCATGATCAGTGGCTGTACCCCGTCGCGCTGTTCTCTCACGAGGAGGTTGCTGGCCCAGGCGGAGAGGGTGGGACGGCGCAGTGCGGTGATCTGCTGGGCGAGATCGCGGTTGCCGTTCGTTCGGGCGGCCGCGGCGTGCTCGTTGCGCGCCGCGGTGAAGTCCTGGGGCGGCAGCCCGTAGAGCTGGTCGGTGACATCGTCGAGGTCCACCGCACGCACTCCTCTCCCTTTGCCCCTTCACCTGCTGCTTTTGTCCATGATGGGGCGGGTATATGCGGTTCATGGTGTTGGTGCCTCCGGTGGAGCCCATGCTGGCCCGGGCGGTACCCCGGCTGCCGGGAGAGACTGCGCTGCCTGGGGGCACGGTGTTCGAGCCGAAGTACGACGGATACCCGATGCTGGTCTTCGCGCGGCGGGAGAAGTCTTCCTGCAGTCCCGCAGCGGCAAGGACCTCACCCCAGCTTTCCCCGAAATCACTGCGGTGGCCGCAAGGCTCCCGGCGGACGAGGCTCTTGATGGCGAGCTGATCGTGTGGGAGGCCGACAGGCTGGCCTTCGAACGGTTGCAGGGCGGCTCAACCGTCCGTCCGCAGCCACGGCGCGGCTCGCCGAGCAGTGGCCGGTGCACTTCGCCGCGTTCGACCTCCTGCGCCGCGGCGTTGCCTCACCGCCCAGCCGTACGTCGCGCGCCGCGCCGCTAGGGAGCGGCTCTTCGCGGAGCATGATCTCGGGCCTCAGTTCGCGCTGTGCCCGTCGACGACCGACCCGGCGACACCGGCCGGGTGGCTGGAGTGGTCGTCGGTGGGGATAGAGGGTCTGGTCTTCAAGCGCCTGGACCAGCGGTACGCCGCGGGCCGCGGCTGGAGGAAGTACCGGTCACGCGCATCGACTGAAGCGCTGGTCTGCGCGGTCGGCAGCTCCCTCGCGTCTCCGACGACGGTCCTGCTGGGGCGATTGGACGCGGATGGTGCCTTGCAGTACGTGGGGCGGACCTCGGTGCTGTCCCGCGATGCAGGACGGATGCTCGGCACTCAGTTGATCGCGGCGTCGGCCGGGCACCCGTGGACGGGGTGGACGTTCTCGGCGGGATGGGGGACCAGGGAGGCTCCGCGGGTGGAGCTGGTGGAGCCGGTGCTGGTGGCAGAGGTGGCTGCGGACGTGTCGCTGAATATCGCGGGCCGGTGGCGGCATCCCGTGCGGCGGTTGCGGCTGCGGGCCGACGTGGCCGTGGGCGACGTGCCGTTGCTCGGGTCGGGCAACGTCCCTGCCGCGGGCTGAACAGGCCAATGGGGAGGGCGCGGAAGTTACCTTCCGCAGGTGTCAGCGGCCCGGGGCGATCTCGTCCAGTTCCTGCGGCTCGACCAGGACATACCCGCTGCCGGTGTCGTAGCCCTTGACGATGTCGTCCAGCTCCACCGTTTTGCCAGTGCTCTCGTTCACCCGCGCGGATCCCGTCAGAGGTGCCGCCCTCAAGCTGTCCTTCCAGCTGACGGCGTTCGCCCGGCTGTGACTGAGTGTCGTGGTTGGCCAGTCTGGCCAACCACGGCGCTCAGCCGCGAATCAGTGGAACCAGGCGACGAGGCGTACGTTCTCGGCGCCGTGGAGTTCGCTAAGGATGTGCATGACCTTCCAGACTGGGCCCCAGTGAGTGTCGATGCCTGCGGCTGAGGCGCGGGTTCGCGTGCCCGAGGCGTCGGTTCCCTGCCAGTCCGTGGTCTCCAGCTCGGACCAGGTCAGCCAGGTCGTCCCGTGCACGTCGTGGGGGCCACCGCAGTCGGCGAACTCACGGCGCAGGCCCTCCGAGGCGTCATCCGGAAAGCCGCGATCTTCCGCGAGGGGCTGGAAATCGAAGTAGTTCCGGATTCCGAAAAGACAGGCCAGGCCGTCGTAGGCGTTGCCCGCGTTCAGGAGGAGGAGATCGATGCCGGCCTCCCATACGGAGTCCTCGTCGTCAGGGCCCCACAGGCGGGCCCCCGGCCGGCACTCGATCATTCCGCTGACATCTGTCGACATGGGGAGATGCTGCCTGCGCAGGCCACGGGGCAGCACCTTCATTTCCAGGACTCCCGCGTTACCGGCCGAGCCCCCGGTTCGGTCCGCTTTGCACGGCTCCGCCAACTACAGAGCTCGTCCTCCCGACCGTCGCAGCCCCGTGCGCGCCGGTACCCGCGTCATACGTTTGTGGATGGTTGGTGTGCAGTGAGTTCCGCCTTCTGCAGCCAGTCGATGTACCAGTGTGTGAACGTGACCGGCTTTCCAGTCTGGTCACGGAGCGGGACAAGGTCGGCGTCGTCGGCCCGACAGTCGGACCAGACTGTGCCGCGGTAGGTGCCGCTGATGATCAGCCACTCCCTTTGTGCGCATCCGAGGTGAGAGATCACGATGGCGCCGGCGGTGCGCTCGGGGGCGAACATCAGGGCTTCCCAGCGTTCGTCCCACGCTTCGATGGCGTCGTCGAAGTCCTCGATCTCGTCGAAGTCCTCTTCTCCAGGACGAACAGCGAGAAGTGCGTCGAGGTCTTCGGGATCCGGTCCGTGGTCAGGGAAGGGCCGAGCGAGCATGGACAGATCGGCCAGGTCCGCACCGTCTCCTTCCCAACGCCAGCGGCCTTGCACACGGCGAACGGGGAAGAGGCCGTATGCAGGACCCGCGCCGCCGGCGCCCACGCAGGTGAGGA
This sequence comes from Streptomyces sp. NPDC043876, assembly GCF_056435825.1. Lineage (NCBI taxonomy): Bacteria > Bacillati > Actinomycetota > Actinomycetes > Kitasatosporales > Streptomycetaceae > Streptomyces > Streptomyces sp. NPDC043876. Next base: position 3,485 of record NZ_JBWKDV010000054.1, read on the forward strand.
AGCCGCGGTAGTCATCCGGCAATCGCACGCCTACCTGCGCTTCGAGTTCGGCAAGCCCGTCATCCGTCAGAGGGTCTTCCAGGACCCACCCGTGCCGGAGCGAGCCGAATACCGTGCCGCTCGATGGCTGGGCGCCCAACGCGACCACGCGCTGACGGACCCCGCTCCACTGCTGATCAACCATGCGCAGACCGTACGCGGAGCCAGTGACAGAGAAACCAGCCTGGGGATCACGCACGCTGCGGGCCATCTAACTGATCGTTTCAGAATGAGGTTCGGAGTCGGCGGAGGCATATGAGGCTGCAGGCCAGTTCGAGCAGGCCCTGGTGGAGATCGGCGCGTCGTTCG
>NZ_JBWKDV010000055.1:0-3463 GCF_056435825.1 Streptomyces sp. NPDC043876
CCACCGCCACCCGCCCGCCATGCAACAGCGCGCCCCACAACTCCCACACCGAGAAATCAAACGCATACGAGTGGAACCAGCTCCACACATCCCCCACACCAAACCCGAACAGAGGCCGCGTCTGAGCAAACAGCCCCGCCACATTCCGATGCGTCACCACCACACCCTTGGGACGCCCCGTCGAACCCGACGTATAAATCACATACGCCGGATGATCAGCCGACAGCACCCCACGCCCGAACACACCCCCCGGCACAGCCGCAAGCCCATCCACCACCGCCGGATCATCCAAGGCCACCACCGGCACACCCAGACCCGCCACCCGACCCGCAAGCCCCACGGTCGTGACCACCACACACGCACCAGCGTCCGCGACAGTGAACGCGATCCGCTCCGCCGGATACCCCGGATCCACCGGCAGATAGGCACCACCAGCCTTCAACACACCCAACAGCGCAACAATCAGCTCAACGCCGCGGTCCATCACGACCCCGACCACCGACTCCGCACCCACACCCCGGCCCACCAAATAACCGGCCACCCGCTCCGCACGCGCATCCAGCTCCGCATACGAAACCTCAACACCCTCAAACACCACAGCAACCGCATCAGGAGTCCGCGCCACCTGAGCCTCAAACAACTCAGGCAACGTCAACACCCCACCAGCCGAGACAGCAGCCGGCTCCTGCCACTCCACAAGAAGCCGATCCAACTCGGCCTCCTCCAGAACCTGAACCTCACCCACACGCAACTGCGGGTCACCGCCCACCGCATCCAGCACCCGCGCCCACCGCGCCACCAACAGCTCGACCGACTCCACATCGAACAGATCAGCCGCCGCGAACACCAGACCCCGCAGCCCCGCCGGCGCACCATGAGCGTCGAACGTCTCCAGAACGCTCAACTCCAGATCGAACTTCGCCATCGTCGAGCCTTGGGAGAGCTCCTCCGTTCGCACGTCTGGAAGGCTCAACATCGGTTCGGCGTTGTTCTGCAGGGTCAGCATCACCTGGAACAACGGATGACGCGCCATCGAGCGGGCCGGGGAAAGTTCCTCGACCAGCTTCTCGAACGGCACATCCTGATGCGCGAACGCGGACAGGCTCGCCTCACGCACCCGCGACAACACCTGCGTGAACGTCGGATCGCCCGACAGATCCGTCCGCAGCACCAGCGTATTGATGAAGAATCCCACCAGATCGTCGAGCGCCACATCCGTACGCCCCGCCGTGGCCAGGCCGATCGGAATATCAGTACCCGAACCCAGGCGCGACAGCAGGACCGCGAACGCGGCCTGCAGCACCATGAACACCGTCACGCCCTCGGCCCGCGCCAGCTCCACCAGGCGGGCATGCACCTCGGCCGGCACCTCCAGCGGAAGACGGTGACCCACGTGACTGGCAACCGCCGGACGCGCCCGGTCGAACGGCAGCTCCAACTCCTCGGGAACACCGGCCAACGCCTCACGCCAATAAGCGACCTGGGCCGCGAGCACACTCTCCGCATCACCCTCGTCACCGAGCAGCTCACGCTGCCACAGCGCATAGTCGGCATACTGCACCGGCAGCGGCTCCCACTCCGGGAGCCGACCCTCGCGCCGTGCCGCATACGCAAATGACGCATCCCGGCCCAACGGCCCCATCGACCATCCGTCACCCGCGATGTGATGGATGATCACTACCAGGACCTGCTCGTCCGGACTGATCTCGAAGAGAGTCGCGCGGATCGGGATGTCAGTGGCGAGGTCAAAGCAGTACTCAAGGGCTTCGGCGATCGACTCATCCAGTTCGGCTGCCGAAATATCGCGTGTGCGTAGTTCCCACGTCACGTCTTCGGGTGCCAGGACCCGCTGGTACGGCTCACCATCAGCAACCGCGTACACCGTGCGCAGTGCCTCGTGGCGACCGATCGCGTCAAAAAGTGCGGCATTGAGTGCTGCGCGGTCCACGGGGCCCGTCAGGTGCAGGACCGCAGGAATGTTGTATGTGGACAGCCTTCCTTCGAGTTGGCTGATGAACCACATCCGGCGCTGCGCATACGACAACGGCAGCCGCCCCGGACGCTCCCGCACCGCCAGTGCCGCACGGACTGCTCCACCGCCACCAAGCCGTTCCGCCAGCCCCGCCACCGTCGGCGCGTCGAACACCGCCCGGATCCCCAGCTCCACACCACACACAGCCCGGACCCGGCTCACCAACCGGATCGCCAGCAGCGAATGACCGCCCAGAGCGAAGAAGTTGTCGTCCACCCCAACCTCGGGCAGACCCAACACCTCAGCGAATACCGCGCACAGAGCCTCCTCGCGGGCATTCGCCGGCCCCCGTCCCGAACCAGACGCGTAATCCGGAGCGGGCAGGGCCTTGCGGTCCAGCTTCCCGTTACCCGTCAACGGCAGTACGTCCATGACCACGACCGCGGAGGGAACCATGTGCTCCGGCAGCCGCCGCCCGGCGAACGTACGGACCGCCGCGGCCAGACCCTCGGTGTCCTCCGGGTCATCCGCGACCACATAAGCCACCAGACGCACATCACCCGGCACGTCCTCCCGCGCGACCACAACAGCCTGCTCGACCAGCGGGCTCGCCGCGATCACCGCCTGCACCTCCGCAGGCTCGATCCGGTAGCCGCGGACCTTGACCTGCTCATCCGCACGACCCAGGAACACCACCTCACCCCCAGCAGTCCACCGCGCCCGGTCACCCGTCCGGTACATCCGCTCACCCGGGCCACCGAAGGGACAGGCAACGAACCGCTCACCCGTCAGACCCGCACGGCGCACATACCCACGCGCCAACTGCACGCCCGCCACATACAACTCACCCGCAACACCCGGCGCCACCGGCGCCAGCCGGTCATCAAGAACGTAGAAACGGGTGTTCGCAACCGGCGACCCCACAGGCACCACACCGGCACACGCCAGACGGGCCGTCGCGACACCGATCGTCGTCTCCGTCGGACCGTAATGGTTGAACACCTCACACTCACCAGCAACCGCCAGCAGCTCCTCCACCAGACCCGAAGGCGCGGCCTCACCACCCAGCACCACCGCCCTCGACGGCAACACCCTCTCCAGACCGCCGGCACCCAGCGCCGCCAGATGCGAAGGAACCACCTTCAGGAACTCAATCCCGTGCTCCGCCAGATACTCCGCCACCGCCCCCGGATCGGTGACCGCGTCCTCGGCCAGGATGTGGAGCTCGCCGCCCGTGACCAGACTCGCGAAGACCACCGTGTTGCCCAGGTCGGTGACCTGCGCCTGGAACAGCGCATACCTCCCGCCCGGCGCACCGAACCCGACCCTCACCGGGACCGAGACCACATAATTGGCCAGACCACCGTGCGTGACCGCGACACCCTTGGGCCGGCCCGTCGAACCCGACGTATAGATCACATACGCCACACCCAGACCATCGACCCCGACCCCCGGAGCCGTCTCAGGCACCGTGCCGAGCTGCATCCGCAC
>NZ_JBWKDV010000056.1:0-3322 GCF_056435825.1 Streptomyces sp. NPDC043876
GAGATCCGGGCCCTGTTCGAGGCGCCAACCGTAGCCGGGTTCGCGCAGCAGATCGGGAACACAAAGTCAACCAGGCCGACCCTGCGTCCGATGCGTGACCGGCGGAACCGATGATGACCGCCGACTGACGAGCCCTCGGGCCCGGCCAGTCAAGGGGTACCGAGGGCCGATCGGCCGCCGCATCCGACCCCGGTCGGGCGCGGCGGCCGTACGTGCTTCCGGACCCTTCAGGCCGTGACGAACCCCTGTTCAAGTGCCGCTAGGCCGCACTTGCACAGGAAGATTCCTGTCGGCGGGGCGCGCTCGTGGGGCGGGCTACGAGGTCCGGGAATGGTCCCGCATGATCGGCAGCCGCAGGCCCGGCCAGGCAGTGTCGATCGCCGCTCCGGGAAGAGCCGGTGCGGGCCCGATGAGGGCCGTGGCGGGAGAGCATCCGTCGGCCCTGGGCAGCCTTTCGGGTATCCATGGCCACGACGTCGGCGGTGTGGGCCCAGCAGCCAGGGCCGATCGGATGCCGGCGAGCACGTGTTGTGTGGGCCCATCGGTGCCCCCTTCAGCTGTCTTCGCCGCGGCCCAGAACGCTTCGTGAACGGCGGTGAAGCTTCCCTCGCGGCGGGCTTGGCCGACGGCTTCGGAGCCGGCCCTCGCGCCGAGTTTGGCCAGCAGCACTTCCAGGAAGTAGTCGGTCGCCTGAACTCCTCCCACCTGGGATGTTCCTACCGTGACCGGCTCTTTTGGATCACCCGGGACACAGCTGGAGGGAGAGGCTGTCCTATCTAATCTGGCTGCCAGGAACACCATCCAGGGTTCGAGAAGTCGTGAACGTGGCCGTCCAGGTACGCTTCCTGCCCGCAGGATGTTGTGATGCGATGGACCGCCTTGCCCGAGTAGGCCAGATGCAGGGCGAACACGAAGCGCTTCGTACTTTCACCGGCCAGATCCACCCATGTCTCGCCGAAGTCGGCCTCGGCGTCCATGCCCGGACGGTTGTGGCAAACCACGGACCCGGCCGTAGGCGCCGCGCCGACCGCCTCGGCGATTTCCCGGCGCCGGCGGGAGACGTAGTCCCACCCGGTCGTGTAGGCGACATCCGCCCCGCATTCCAGCCGCAGGCGCTGTCACGATCCGCTGAACGGTATGGCGCTGCTTCTGCGGCTCCTCAGATCCCCACGCAGCCACTCGTCGATCGTCTCCTTGAACGGCTCCAAGAGGGGCGACGACCGCCCTGGTGTCTTCTGCGGCCGGGGCACCGGCGATGCCAGAGCCGCCGGCACCAGCCGACGGTGATCATTGATCGTCGTGTGGGCCTGGGAGATAGTGGATCGCGTTGAGCCGCGGTGGATCGCCGATAAGCCTCCATCGGATGGTGCGGATGTTCAACGGGAACAGCCGTCACCGTCACCTATGACACCACCCCACTGGTTGGCTTCATGGAAGGGAATGCGTCGTGCCGAATCCGTTCGACGATCCGGGTTCCGACTGCCTGGGTCTGGTCGACGACGGGGGACGGCATTCCGTCTGGGTGCGAATCCAATGACCGCTCCTTAGGCAGCACCCCGGCCGACTCGGCCAATCGCGCCGACCTCCTGGTCTAGGCAGGCAAGCCGTGAATTTACTTACCGAGGGCGCGAGATACCGCATGCCCGTAGGCGGCAGGCTCTGCATCCAAATGCACTTGCACAGCAGCCTGAATATCAAAAGTCAGACTAGGCCGACGTTGCGGCCAGGACGTAACCAGGAGGGGTCCTGATGTTTCCGTTGTCCTTTGCGCAGCGTCGGTTGTGGTTCGTTGATCAGCTGGAGGGGCCGAGCGCCACGTACAACCTTCCCGTGGCCCTGCGTCTGTCGGGTCGGGTGAATACCGAAGCGTTGAACGCGGCGCTGAGGGACGTTATCGGGCGTCACGAAGTGCTGCGCACCGTGTACGGGCTCACGGACGGCGAGCCTGTTCAGCGCGTCCTTACTCTGGATGAGCTGGAGTGGGAGTTGTCGCTGGCTGAGGTGGGCTCGTCGGGTGACTTGGAGGGTGCGGCCGGCGACGCGGCGCGGTATGTGTTCGATCTCGCGGTGGAGGTGCCGATTCGGGCCTGTCTGGTTTCGGCTGGGCCGGAGGATCACGCGCTGATTCTGACTATTCATCATATTGCTGGTGATGGGTGGTCGATGGGGCCGTTGGGGCGTGATGTGTCGGTTGCTTATGCGGCGCGTTGTTCGGGCCGTGCTCCGGAGTGGGAGCCGCTTCCGGTGCAGTACGCGGATTATGCGTTGTGGCAGCGGGAGATGCTGGGTGAGGAGGATGATCCGGAGAGTGTGCTGGCGACTCAGCTGGCTTATTGGCGTGGGGTGTTGGCCGGGGCTCCGGAGGAGTTGGCGCTGCCCTTCGACCGGGCACGTCCGGTGCTGGCGAGTCACCGTGGTCACCGGTTGCCGCTGGTAATTCCGTCCGAGGTGCATGCGCGGGTGGTGGAGCTGGCGCGGGCTGAGGGTGTGACGGTGTTCATGGTGCTGCAGGCGGCGTTGGCGGTGCTGCTGTCGCGGCTGGGGGCGGGTACGGACATTCTGATCGGTTCGGCGCATGCGGGTCGTACGGATGAGGCGCTGGACGACCTGGTCGGTTTCTTTGTGAATTCGTTTGTACTGCGTACGGACCTGTCGGGTGACCCGACGTTCCGTGAGGTGCTGGGCCGGGTTCGGGAGACGGGTCTGTCGGCGTTCGATCATCAGGATGTGCCGTTCGAGCGTCTGGTTGAGGAGTTGGCGCCGGCCCGTGCGAGGGCGCGGCATCCCCTGTTTCAGGTGATGCTTTCGCTGAACAACACGGGGGAGGCGTCGTTGAGCTTGCCCGGCGTGGAGACGGCGGGCATGGCGAGCGGGCTGTCTGCGGCGAAGTTCGACCTTGAGATGGATATTCAGGAGGAGTTCGATGCGGCCGGGGCGCCGGCTGGGTTGCGCGGGTGGCTGATTGCGGCGGCGGATCTTTTCGATGTCGAGTCGGTCGAGCGGGTTGTGGTGCGGTGGGAGCGGGTGGTGCGGGCACTGGCCGCCGAACCGCAGCTGCGGCTGGGCCGGGTTGACGTGCTCGATGACGTGGAGCGTCATCGGGTGATCGAGCTGTGGAATGACACGGCTGTTGATGTGGCTTCGTTGACATTGCCGGAGTTGTTTGAGGCTCGGGTGGCGGAGACTCCTGATGCGGTTGCTGTGGTGTTTGAGGGTGTTGAGGTTTCGTATGGGGAGTTGGATGCGCGGGCGAATCGTCTGGCCCGGCATCTGATTGCGCTGGGTGTGGGTCCTGAGTGTGTGGTCGGGGTGTGTCTTGAGC
>NZ_JBWKDV010000057.1:0-3137 GCF_056435825.1 Streptomyces sp. NPDC043876
GCTGGTGTGCTGGATGACGGTGTGCTGGATGCGTTGACGCCGGAGCGGTTCGAGAGCGTGCTGCGGGCCAAGGCCACCTCCGCGCTCAACCTGCATGAGCTGACGGTCGAGCTGGGGATCGAGCTCGACGCCTTCGTCCTCTTCTCCTCCATGAGCGGGTCGATCGGCTCGGCGGGCCAGGCCAACTACGCCGCTGCGAATGCCTATCTGGACGCGCTCGCCGAGCAGCGGCGGGCGGCCGGGCTGGCCGCGACGTCCATCGCCTGGGGTCCGTGGGCCGAGGGCGGCATGGTCGCCGACGAGGCTCTCGAAGCCCGGATGCGCCGGGACGGCGTACCGCCCATGAACGGGAACGCGGCGATCCGTGCGCTCGGCCAGGCCGCGGCCGGTACGGAGGCCTCCCTCACCGTGGCCGACGTCGTCTGGGAGCAGTACCTCTCCGGCCACACCGCCGTACGAGGCAGCACCCTCTTCGACGAGCTCAGCGAGGTCCGCACGACCCGCTCGGCCGCCGAGGACCGTACCGACCGGGCCGCGTCCGCGCAGGCCGAAGGCGCCGTCAACCTCGGCGCGCGGCTCGCCGCGCTCGCCCCCGCCGAGCAGGTACGAGAGCTGCTCGGCCTGGTCCGTACGCACGTCGCTGCCGTCCTCGGACACGGGGGCGCGGACGCGGTCGGTGCGGAACGCGCCTTCAAGGAGCTCGGCTTCGACTCCCTCACCGCGGTCGAGCTGCGCAACCGCCTGAACGCGGCCACCGAGCTGCGTCTGCCCGTCACCCTCGTCTACGACTACCCGACGTCCGCCGCGCTGGCCGAGTACCTCCGCGAGGAGCTCGTCGGCAGCGTCCCGGTCTCCGGCGCCATGCTCCCCGTCGTCGCGGCCGTCGACGGCGACCCGATCGCCATCGTCGCCATGAGCTGCCGTTTCCCCGGCGGGGTCAGCACCCCCGAGGACCTCTGGGAGCTGCTTGCGCAGGGTACGGACGCGGTTGACGCCTTCCCGGCCGACCGCGGCTGGAAGCTGGACCGCCTGTACAGCCCCGACCCGGACCAGCCGGGGACTTCGTACACCCGCGAGGGCGGCTTCGTCGCGGGGGCGGCGGACTTCGACGCGGACTTCTTCGGGATCTCCCCGCGCGAGGCCCTCGCCATGGACCCGCAGCAGCGCCTGCTGCTGGAGACCTCCTGGGAAGCCTTCGAGCGGGCCGGCATCGACCCGACGTCGCTGCGCGGCAGCCGTGCCGGTGTCTTCGTCGGCACCAACGGCCAGGACTACCTCTCCCTCATCACCCGCGACCAGGAAGGCCTCGAAGGCCACGTCGGCACGGGCAACGCGGGCAGCGTCATGTCGGGCCGCGTCTCCTACGTCTTCGGGCTGGAGGGTCCGGCGGTCACCGTCGACACGGCGTGCTCGTCGTCCCTCGTGGCGCTGCACTGGGCGATACAGGCACTGCGCAACGGTGAGTGCTCGCTGGCCCTGGCGGGCGGTGTCACCGTCATGTCGACGCCGGAGAACTTCGTCGATTTCAGCCGTCAGCGTGGGTTGGCGGAGGACGGTCGGATCAAGGCTTTTGCGGCTGGTGCGGATGGTACGGGTTGGGGTGAGGGTGTGGGCATGCTGCTCGTGGAGCGGCTGTCGGATGCCCGTAGGAACGGTCACCCGGTCCTCGCGGTGGTGCGGGGCTCGGCGATCAACCAGGACGGTGCCAGCAATGGTCTGACGGCCCCGAACGGCCCTTCGCAGCAGCGTGTCATCCGCCAGGCGCTGGCCAGCGCGGGGCTGACAGCCGCCGACGTGGACGCCGTCGAGGCGCACGGTACCGGTACGAAGCTGGGCGACCCGATCGAGGCGCAGGCACTGCTGGCCACGTACGGTCAGGAGCGCGAGGACGGCCGTCCGCTGCTGCTGGGTTCGGTGAAGTCGAACATCGGTCACACGCAGGCCGCCGCGGGTGTGGCCGGTGTGATCAAGATGGTGCTGGCGATGCAGCACGGGGTGCTTCCGCAGACCCTGCACGTGGACGAGCCGACTCCGCACGTCGACTGGTCGGCCGGTGAGGTCGAGCTGCTGACGGAGCTGCGCGAATGGCCCGAGACGGGGCGTCCGCGCCGCGCGGGCATCTCCTCCTTCGGCATCAGCGGCACCAACGCCCACACGATCATCGAGCAGGCGCCCGAGGGCGAGGAGGCGCAGCCGACCGTACGGCCCTCCGGTGTCCGTGTCCTGCCGTACCTTCTCTCCGGCAGGACCCAGGAGGCCGTCCGGGCGCAGGCGGCCGCACTCGCCGCTCACCTCGACGATGAGGCGACGGCTGCCGACGTGGCTTTCTCGCTGGCCACGAACCGCGCGCACCTCGACCACCGGGCCGCAGTGGTCCTGGCGGCCGAGAGCGTGCAGGAGCTGCGCGACGCCCTGACGGGCCTCGCGGCCCGGGAGACGCCGGCGCAGACCGCCGCGGGCGCCGTTGGCGACGGTCGGCTGGCCTTCCTGTTCACGGGGCAGGGCAGCCAGAGGCTGGGGATGGGGCGTGAGTTGTATGACGCCTTCCCGGCGTTCGCGGATGCGCTGGATGCGGTGTGTGCGCGGTTCGATCTGGATGTGCCTTTGCGGGATGTCCTCTTCGGTGCGGATGCGGAGCTGCTGAACCGTACGGAGTGGGCGCAGCCGGCGTTGTTCGCGGTTGAGGTGGCGTTGTTCCGGCTGCTGGAGTCGTGGGGTGTGCGACCGGACTTCCTGTCCGGTCATTCGATCGGTGAGATCGCGGCTGCGCATGTGGCGGGTGTGTTCTCGCTGGAGGATGCCTGTGCGCTGGTTGCTGCGCGCGGTCGTCTGATGCAGGTGCTGCCGTCCGGTGGGGTGATGGTGGCGGTGCAGGCGTCGGAGGACGAAGTCCTGCCGTTGCTGACCGAGCGGGTGAGCATCGCCGCGGTCAACGGTCCGCAATCGGTGGTCGTCGCCGGTGACGAGGACGCCGTGCTCGCGGTGGTGGAGGTGTTCGCCGACCGCAAGAGCAAGCGGCTCGCCGTCAGTCATGCGTTCCATTCGCCGCACATGGACGGCATGCTGGAGGACTTCCGTGAGGTGGTGGCGGGGCTGGAGTTCGCCGCTCCGCGGATCCCGATCGTTTCCAATCTGAC
>NZ_JBWKDV010000058.1:0-2545 GCF_056435825.1 Streptomyces sp. NPDC043876
CATCCCGGCCTGCTGGTGGCCTGCGTCATCGGCGACGGCGAGGCAGAGACCGGGCCGCTGGCCGCCTCCTGGCACTCCAACAAGTTCCTGGACCCGGTCCACGACGGCGCCGTCCTGCCGGTCCTGCACCTCAACGGATACAAGATCGCCAACCCGACCGTACTGTCGCGAATCCCGGAGCAGGAGCTCGACGCGCTCCTGCGCGGCTACGGACACGAGCCCCTCTACGTCTGCGGCAGTGACCCCGCCCTCGTCCACCGGGCCATGGCCAGAGCCATGGACCAGGCCCTTGACCGCATCCACGCCATCCAGCGGGAAGCACGGGCCGCAGGCACGGACCCGGGCGGCCGGCGCGCGCCCTGGCCGATGATCGTCCTACGCACCCCCAAGGGCTGGACGGGACCCGCGACCGTCGACGGCGAGCCGGTCGAGGGCACCTGGCGGGCGCACCAGGTTCCACTCGCAGGGGTCCGCGAGAACCCCGAGCATCTGGGACAGCTGGAAAGCTGGATGCGCTCCTACCGGCCCGAGGAACTCTTCCGCGCCGATGGCCGTCCGGTCTCCTCCGTACTAGCCTGCGTCCCTGAGGGTGAGCGTCGTCTGGGGGCGAGCCCGTACGCCAACGGCGGCCGGCTGCTGCGCTCGCTCCCGCTGCCCGCCCTCGACGCGTGGGCCGTCCCCGTGGAGAAGCCCGGAAGCACCCTGCACGAGCCGACCCGCGTCCTGGGCCGCTACCTCGCACAGGTCATGAGCAGCACGGCCGGACGGCGGGACTTCCGGGTCGTAGGACCGGACGAGACGGCGAGCAACCACCTCGACGACCTGTACGCCGTGACGGGCAAGGCCTGGCAGGCCCTGCGGGAACCCACCGACCGCAACCTGTCGCGGGACGGCCGGGTCATGGAGATCCTGTCCGAGCACGTGTGCCAGGGCTGGCTGGAGGGCTACCTCCTCACCGGCCGGCACGGCCTGTTCTCCACCTACGAGGCCTTCGCCCACATCGTCGACTCCATGGTCGGCCAGCACATCAAGTGGCTGGCGAGCGCCCGCGAGGTGACCTGGCGCGCGCCCGTCGCCTCCCTGAACTACCTGCTCACCTCGCACGTCTGGCGCCAGGACAGCAACGGCTTCTCCCACCAGGACCCCGGGTTCGTCGACCACGTCCTGAACAAGAGCCCCGGCGTCGTCCGCGTCTACCTGCCGCCGGACGCCAACACCCTCCTCGCGGTGGCCGGGCACGCACTGCGCAGCCGGAACCGGGTGAACGTGATCGTCGCCGGCAAACAGCCCTGCTTCGACTGGCTGCCCCTCGCCGAAGCCCGCGCGCACGTGGCGCGCGGCGCAGGCGTCTGGGAGTGGGCAGGGACCGACGACGGCTCCCGCGCGCCGGACGTCGTACTCGCTTGCGCCGGGGACGTGCCCACCCTGGAGGTCCTCGCTGCCGTGTCCCTGCTCCGCGAACACCTCCCGACGCTGGCCGTCCGGGTCGTCAACGTGGTCGACATCGCCCGCCTGATGCCCCACGAGGAGCACCCGCACGGCATGACGGACACCGAGTACAACGCCCTCTTCACCACCGACAGGCCCGTGATCTTCGCCTACCACGGCTATCCGTGGCTGATCCACCGCCTCGCCTACCGCCGCACCGGCCACCCGAACCTGCACGTCCGCGGATACAAGGAGTCCGGCACGACCACCACCCCCTTCGACATGGTCGTGCGCAACGACCTCGACCGGTACCGGCTCGTCATGGACGTCATCGACCGCGTCCCCAGACTCGCCGACCGCACCGAGGGCCTGCGCCAGAGCATGACCGACCAGCGGAACCGCCACCACGCCTGGATCCGCCTCCACGGCACCGACCTGCCCGAGGTCACCGACTGGTCCTGGCCCTACTGACCACCCGCCCGGGGTGGGCGCGGGGGCCGTCCGGGCCGAGAAGGGTACCGAACGGCCCTTCCCGGACGGGCCGCCACCGGTGGAGCGTATGAGAGGACCCGAACGGAGAACCGCCATGAGCACCTCTGCACTCCACCGGCTCACCTCCTCCCCCCACCACTTCACCCACGCCCTGTCCCCGGAGCACCAGGAGAGCCTGCTGGGCCTGGCCCACGAGGCGAACTTCCCCGCCGGCACCCGACTGTTCAACCAGGGCATGCACGCCAGCCGGTTCTGGGTCGTCCGGTCGGGCAACGTCGGCATGGACGCGCACGTGCCCGGCCGGCAGGCGGCCGTGGTCGAGACGGTCGGTCCCGGCGGGCTGGTCGGCTGGTCCTGGCTGTTCCATCCCTACACATGGCACTTCGGCGCCGAGGCGACGACGCCACTGCGCACCGACGAGTTCGACGCCGTCGCCGTGCGGGCGCTGATGGACAGCGACCCCGCCCTCGCCTCCGCGATGTGGCAGTGGGTGGGACAGGTGCTCGCCCACCGGCTCGTCTCCGCCCAGGTCCGGCTCCTCGACCTGTACGCGCCCCACGGCAGCGGAAGCCACATCTGAGATAATCGCCCCAAGACGTACCCGACCCGAGAGTGTGGCGTGGAT
>NZ_JBWKDV010000059.1:0-2269 GCF_056435825.1 Streptomyces sp. NPDC043876
CAGGGGGGACCCTGTGGGAGAGTAGGACGCCGCCGAACAATTATTGTGGGAAAGCCCCGCACCTTATGGTGCGGGGCTTTTCTGCGTTCCGGACCCGACGACCACCCGAAAGGCCCATGCCGCGTAGACGGCCAGGACACGTCCGGGCCGGCATACCGGAACGACAGCAGCCCGACCGCTCGAGGCCGTCCTTCGACCGCCTCTCCTCTTCGAAGGCCGTGCCCTGCTCGAGAGCGTGATGCGAGCGATGTCGTCGAGCGGGACCCGCGAGGTCCGCAAGCTCCTCGACGTCCTCGACGCACCCATGGGTCCACCCGGCCGTTACCACTGAAGGAGAGCGATACACATGACCAGCCAGCTGACAACGACGACCCTGTGGCGCCCTGTTGGCACCAAGGAGCTGGAGCTGGTTCGGGAGCTGAACTGGCGTGCCTGGCCGCCCAGGCTGCCCGAGCAGCCGATCTTCTACCCGGTTCTGAACGAGGACTACGCGATCAGGATCGCCCGGGACTGGAACGTGAAGCACGACGGCGCGGGCTTCGTCACCCGTTTCGAGGTCGAGTCGGATTTCCTGAGCCGGTATCCCGTCCAGCAGGCCGGCGGCCAGACGATTCTCGAGCTCTGGGTTCCGGCTGAGGAGCTGGACGACTTCAACGCCCATATCGTCGGAGAGATCCAGGTACTCCACGAGTTCCGCTGACCGTTCCGGCCGTTCCGGCGTGATGATCTCGGTCCGGCCGAGGCCTTGAGTCGCCCGCGGGCCCAGGTGGAGTGCGAAGGCAGCGTGTTAGGACATCCTTCAGGCCGGCGCGGCCTCCTTGCACTGGCCCGCACGGACAATGCCTTGGGCCTCCGTCACAAGTCATCCGGGTGGCGCCGCAGCGCAGTTGGGCTGCCAGCCGGGAGAACGGTCCGAGGAACGTCCTGCGCTGGCAGTCCGCTCACCCTCAGATGAAGCGTCGGACCGGCAGACGGATCACACAGCCCTGCTCAGCGAGCGGACGGATCCTGTCGGCGTCCGGGGCGGGGGTGCACAGACCCGACCCGGCCAGGATGGGCGTCGCGGTCGCGCCGGGTGCGCTGTTGGGCAGGGCGTGGACCGGAGCGTAGGTGCCGTGGGCCGCCGCCTCCTCCGGGTTGGTCTCCTCCCACCTCCTCCACGGCGCCCGCCAGGGCTCCGGGTCCGGCGGATGTGCCCGACTCCATGAGCACCAGGTGCCGGATCCCGTTTCCGTACTTCTGATGGGCATCGGCCGGCAGCGTGCTGGGTGACCGAGGGGCCGCACTCCTCGGTTCGGGTTTGCTCCGGCTCGGGGTAGGGGGCGGGGGTAGGTTGCCGGGATGGATGAGTTCTTGCGGTCTTGGGCGGCGTTGCGGGGCGCGGTTGCGGGGCTTGGGGATGAGGACTTCGGGCGGCCTTCCGGGTGTGCCGGGTGGTTGGTTCGGGATCTGGTGTGTCATCTGGTCATCGATGCCCAGGACGTGCTGATCACCTTGGCCACTCCTGTGGAGGACGAGCCGACCCGGGACGCGGTGAGTTACTGGGACGTCGTGGAGGAGCCGGCCGGGGACGATCCGCTTGCTGCGCTCGTGGTGCGGCTGGCGGCGGCGTACGAGGAGCCTTGGCTGCTCAAGTTCCACCTGGACGACCTGGGGGCGGCCGCGGGGCGTGCTGCCGGGCTCGCGGATCAGGCGGGGCGGGTCGGCACGAAGGACCAGGTGCTCACCGCGGGGGACTACCTCCGTGCGTACGTCCTGGAGTGGACGCTGCACCACCTCGACCTGGTGGCGCACCTCCCGGATGTGGCGGGGCCGCCTGAGGGGGGTCTCGCGCGGTCGCGCGAGCTGCTGGAGGCGATCGCCGGCGAGGCGTTCCCGTCGTCGTTCTCCGACGCGGACGTGCTGTTGGTCGGTACGGGGCGCCAGGCTGCGGACGAGGGCGAGGCGCTCGCACTGGGGGCGTTGACACGGGTGGGGCGGCTGGGTAGAGTCGAACGGTTGCCTCGAACTGGACAAGTTCGACAGCGATGGTTTAGAGTCTCACCACCCCCCTCCCATGGAATTGAAATCCATCAGGGGTGTGCTCCGCTCTTTTTCAGATGTGAACGCCGGGAGAACCGGTCCGAAACTTCTGATAGAGTCGGACTCGCCGGAAAGGGAAACGCGAAAGCGGGAACCTGGAAAGCGAAAAGCAGGATCCCGCTTCGACCGGGAATCGGACACGAGAGAGTCTGATAGAGTCGGAAACGAAGAACGAAGCCCGGAGGAA
>NZ_JBWKDV010000060.1:0-2045 GCF_056435825.1 Streptomyces sp. NPDC043876
GCGGACGCCGATGCGCGTACGGTGGGTCTGGCGGTGCGGGCGCTGGCCACCGGGATCGCGGCCGGTGAGGATCAGCTCGCGGTGCGGCCCTCGGGCGCCTACGGCCGGCGTCTCGTACGAGCCACTGCACGCCGGGGACGGAAGGACTGGCGCCCGCGGGGCACGGTGCTGCTGGCCGGGGAACTCGATGCCGTCGGTGGGCCGCTGGCCCGATGGCTGCTCACGGACGGCGCGGAGCGCGTCGTACTCGCCGATCCCTCCCTGACCGAACTCCCGGCCGCGCTGTCGGACGTGGCTCAGCGCGTGACGACCGCTGCGGCGCCCGACCTCGCGGACCGTGCGGTCCTCGCCACCCTCGTCACCGAGTACGCCCCTGCCATGGTGGTTGTCGTCCCGCCCGCGGTGGAGCTCGCTCCGCTTGAGAGCACGAGCCCGGCCGATCTCGCGGCGGCCGTCGCCGCCAAGTCCGCGATCGCCGCACACTTCGACGCATTGCTCGACGGGCCACGCGTACCGGAGCTGGTGCTGATCTCCTCCGTTGCGGGGATCTGGGGTGGTGTACGGCAGGGTGCGTACGCCATCGGCGCCACTCACCTCGATGCCCTCGCCGCTCGCCGCCGGGCCCGGGGTCTGCCGACGGTCTCCGTCGCGTGGACGCCCTGGGCGGGTTCCGTCACCGCGGACGGCTCTGCCGCCGAGTCGCTGCGGCAGTACGGCATCGCTCCGCTGGAGCCCCAGGCGGCGCTCGCGGAGCTGAACCGGGCGCTGGGAAGCGGCGCGGGCCACGCCGCGGTGGCCGACGTCGACTGGGAGCAGTTCCTGGCGTCCTTCACCGCCGTACGTCCCAGCGTCCTCTTCGATGAGCTGCCCGAGGTGCGCCGTCTCCGTGAGGCGGAGGCGGCGGCCATGGCGGACAAGGCCGCCCGGATCGGCGCGCCCGGCGGCACGGAGCTGGCGCGCTCCCTGCGCGACAAGCCCCGGAACGCCCAGCGAAAGGCCCTCCTGGAGCTGGTCACTGCCCATGTGGCGGCCGTACTGGGTGAGGGCGCTCTCGACGCGATCGACCAGAGCCGGGCGTTCAAGGACATCGGCTTCACCTCCATGACCGCGATGGAACTGCGCAACCGGCTCAAGGAGGCCACCGGGCTGACCCTTCCGGCCTCCCTCGTCTTCGACCACCCCCACCCCCGGGCACTCGCCGACCATCTGCGCGAGGAACTACTGGGCGAGGACGATGCGGAACGCACCGGCTCCGAGCTGAACGCCCCGACCGGTCCGCTTCCGGTGGGTCAGGACGAGCCGATCGCCATCATCGGCATGGCCTGCCGCCTCCCCGGAGACGTCGGAACACCCGACGAGCTCTGGGAGCTGCTGGAAACCGGCCGTGACGCCATTACGGACCTGCCCGTCAACCGGGGCTGGGACGTGGCGGGGCTGTACGACCCGGATCCGGACGCGGCGGGGCGTTCCTACGTCCAGGAGGGCGGGTTCCTCCACGACGCGGGGGAGTTCGATGCGGAGTTCTTCGGCATCTCGCCGCGTGAGGCCCTGGCGATGGACCCACAACAGCGAATCATCCTGGAACTCGCCTGGGAATCGTTCGAACATGCGGGCCTGGACCCGGCCAGCCGGCGAGGTAGCCGTACCGGCGTGTTCATGGGAACCAACGGCCAGCACTACATGCCGCTGCTGCAGAACGGCAACGAGAGCTTCGACGGTTACCTCGGCACCGGCAACTCGGCCAGCGTCATGTCGGGTCGTATCTCGTACACCCTCGGCCTGGAGGGGCCGGCGCTGACGGTGGACACGGCGTGTTCGTCGTCGCTGGTCGCGCTGCACCTGGCGGTGCAAGCGTTGCGCAACGGCGAGTGCGACCTCGCCCTCGCGGGCGGCGCGACCGTGATGTCGACGCCGGAGGTGCTCGTGGAGTTCTCCCGGCAGCGAGCAGTCGCCGCCGACGGCCGCTGCAAGGCGTTCTCCGCCTCGGCCGACGGCTTCGGACCGGCTGAGGGTGCGGGCGTGCTGCTCGTCGAGCGGTTGTCGGA
>NZ_JBWKDV010000061.1:0-1992 GCF_056435825.1 Streptomyces sp. NPDC043876
TACCAGCGGGCGGCGAAGGGCTCGGTCGTCGATGCGGTCGAGCCGCAGATCCGTGAACTGCTCGAACAGTGGCCGGACATCCCGTCGACCGTGATCGCGGAGCGGATCGGCTGGCAGCGGGGCATGACCGTCCTCAAAGACAGGGTCCGTGAACTGCGGCCGGCCTACCGGCCCGTCGATCCGGCGTCGCGGACGGTCTATGAGCCGGGCGATCTGGCCCAGTGCGATCTCTGGTTCCCGGCCACCGAGGTCCCGCTCGGCTTCGGGCAGTCCGGTCATCCGCCGGTGCTGGTGATGGTGGCCGGCTATTCGCGGTGGATCACCGCCAGGATGCTGCCCTCGAGGAACGCAGCCGATCTGATCGCCGGGCACTGGCGGCTGCTGACCGAAATCGGCGCCGTCCCCAGGGCCCTGGTCTGGGACAACGAGGGGGCGGTGGGCTCGTGGCGGCCGGGAGGACCGCGGCTCACAGATGACTTCGCGGCGTTCGCGGGCCTGCTGGGCATCAAGTTCGTCCTCTGCAAGCCCCGTGACCCTGAAGCGAAGGGCCTGGTCGAGCGGGCCAACGGCTATCTCGAGACCTCGTTCCTGCCCGGCCGGGTCTTCGCCTCGCCGGCGGACTTCAACATCCAGCTCGCCGACTGGCTCGGCAAGGCCAACCGGCGGATCCACCGCACATTGCAGGCGAGGCCGTCGGACCGGCTGGAAGCCGACCGCTCCCGCATGCTCCAGCTGCCGCCGATCTCGCCGCCGGGCTGGTGGAAGGCATCGCTGCGGTTGCCGCGGGACCACTACGTCCGCCTCGATACCTGCGACTACTCGGTCCATCCGCTGGCCATCGGCCGCCGGATCGAGGTCGCCGCCGACCTGGACCAGGTCCTTGTGACCTGCGACGGCGTCGAGGTCGCCCGCCATGCCCGCTGCTGGGCCCGCCACCAGACACTCACCGATCCAGACCACGCGGCCGCCGCGGCGGCAGCCCGCAAGGCGGCCGCCGGCAGGAAGCCCGTGCCGGCGCAGAACACCGACGTCGAAGAACGGTCGCTGGATTCCTATGACCGGATCTTCGGTGTCATCGAAGGCGGACTGACCACAGGCGAAGGAGCGGCGTGATGACCAGCGGAAACGACACGAAGACCACGGCGAACGGCCGCGACGTCACCTCGGAGATCGCCTATCTGACCAGGGCTTTGAAGGCACCGGCCCTGCGGGACTCCGTCGGCCGTCTCGCCGAGCGAGCCCGCTCGGAGGGCTGGACCCACGAGGAATACCTCGCGGCCTGCCTGCAGCGGGAGGTCGCCGCCCGCGACTCCCACGGCGCCGAAGGCCGTATCCGGGCGGCCCGATTTCCCTCCAGGAAGTCACTCGAGGACTTCGACTTCGACCACCAGCGGTCCGTGAAACGGGAGTCGATCTCCCACCTCGGGACGCTCGACTTCGTCGTCGGCAAAGAGAACGTGATCTTCCTGGGCCCGCCCGGAACCGGCAAGACGCACCTCGCGACCGGCCTCGGGATCCGGGCCTGCCAGGCCGGGCACCGCGTCGCGTTCGCCACCGCCGCCCAGTGGGTCGCCCGCCTCGCCGACGCCCACCAGGCCGGCAAACTCGCCGACGAACTCACCCGCCTCGGCCGGATCCCGCTGATCGTGGTGGACGAGGTCGGCTACATCCCGTTCGAACCCGAGGCTGCGAACCTGTTCTTCCAGTTCATCTCAGGCCGCTACGAACACGCCTCCGTGATCGTCACCAGTAACAAGCCCTTCGGACGCTGGGGAGAGGTCTTCGGCGACGACACCGTCGCCGCCGCAATGATCGACCGCCTCGTTCACCACGCCGAAGTGATCTCCCTCAAGGGCGACAGCTACCGCATGCGCGGCCGCGACCTCGGCCGGGTTCCACCCGCCAATACCGGGGAATGAACAACATCAACTGACGGACCGGGGGTCAAAACTCAACCGGCCAGGGTGGGTCACGATTCAAGCGCCGCCGACA
>NZ_JBWKDV010000062.1:0-1958 GCF_056435825.1 Streptomyces sp. NPDC043876
AGCCTCGAACAACTCCGGCAACAACCCCGCCGGAACCCCCACCGACGTATCGTTCCACCCCTCCACCACCAAACGCCGCTCCTCCACACCCAGGAGATCCACCGCGTCGATGCGTGCCTGCGGATCCCGGGTCAGCGCCGCCAGGGTCCGAACCAGCCAGCCTGCGATCCGTTCGGCCGTCGCGACGTCGAACAAGTCGGCGGCCACGGTCACCGCTCCGCGCAGACCGGCCGGAGCCCCTTGGGCGTCGTATACCTCGAACGCGGTGACCTCCAGGTCGAACTTCGCGACGCGCGGCCCGGCCGCGGCGCCCGTCGGCGCTCCGGCAACCGATGCCTGCGACGGGTCCGGTACGGAGCGCACCGTGTTCTGAACGGTCAGCATCACCTGGAACAGCGGATGCCTGGCCAGGGAGCGCGCCGGGGCGAGCTCCTCGACCAGCCGCTCGAACGGCACGTCCTGGTGCTTGAACGCCGCCAGGCCCGACTTCCGTATCTGGGCGAGCAGTTCGCGGATGGTCGGGTTTCCCGTCAGATCGGTCCGAAGAACCAGGGTGTTGACGAAGAAGCCGACCAGGTCGTCCAGTGCCTCATCGGTACGTCCTGCGACGGCCGTACCGACCGGGATGTCGTGGCCCGCACCGAGCCGGGACAGCAGGAGCGCCAGGGCGGCCTGCAACACCATGAAGGTGGTCATACCCTCGGCGCGTGCGACCTGGACCAGCTTGGCATGCAGGTCGGCCGGCACCTCGAGCGGCACGCTGTGGCCGCGGTAGCTCGCAACTGCGGGTCGCGAACGGTCGAAGGGGAGCTCCAGTTCCTCCGGTACGTGCGCCAGGGTTTCCTTCCAGTAGGCGATCTGCCGAGAGATCACACTATGGGGATCCGTCTCGTCACCGAGCAGCTCACGCTGCCACAGCGCATAGTCGGCGTACTGCACCGGCAGCGGCTCCCACTCGGGGGCCCGGCCGAGAGACCGAGCCTCGTAGGCCGTGGAGACGTCCCGCGCCAGCGGGCCGGCCGACCATCCGTCGCTGGCTATGTGATGGGTCGTCACCACGAGGACCTGCTGGTCCGGTCCCGCCTGGAACAGCCAGGCGCGGATCGGCACTTCCGTCGCGAGGTCGAAGGGGTAGCCCTCGGCCCCGGCGATGGCGTCAGTCAGGTCGGCTGGCGCCACCTGGACGACGGATAGTTCCCACTCCAGTTCGTCGAGCTTGACGATGCGCTGGTACGGCTCGCCCTCCGCCACCTCGTACACGGTACGCAGCACCTCGTGCCGCCCGAGCACATCCCGCAGGGCGGCGTTCAGCGCCGCCGTGTCGACCTGACCCGGCAGGGGCAGGACGACGGGGATGTTGTACGTGGCGCTCGGGCCGTCCAACTGGCTGATGAACCACAACCGACGCTGGGCAAAGGACAAGGGAATCATCAGGACTCCTCCTGGGTGCGCATCGGCCGCAAAGTCGGCCTGGTGGACTTCTCATTTCCAAGGTGCTGTGCAAGGCCGGCCACGGTCGGCGTGTCGAACAGCGCTGCAATCTCCAGCTCGACGCCGGCGAGCGCCCTGATCCTGCTGATCAGGCGGATCGCTAGCAGTGAGTGGCCGCCGAGGGCGAAGAAGTCGTCATCGACGCTGACCCGCTCCACACCCAGCACCTGGGCGAACGCCTTGCAGAGGAGTTCTTCCTGTGGGGTGGACGGCTCCCGGCCGGTGCCCGCCACCACGGTGAAGTCGGGGGCCGGCAGGGCCTTGCGGTCGAGTTTGCCGTTCACCGTCAACGGCAGCGCGTCCAGCACCACCACCGCTGCCGGCACCATGTACGCCGGCAGCTTCCCACCAACGAACTCCCGCACGAGACCGGGTAGTTCCGCCCGATCCGCACCGGAGGCCGGGACGACGTACGCGACCAGAGCGGTCGCACCCGCCTGCCCCGCACGCGCGACCACCGCCGCCTG
>NZ_JBWKDV010000063.1:0-1834 GCF_056435825.1 Streptomyces sp. NPDC043876
CTGTCGGCGGCGGGTGAAAAGTGGACCGTTGGCGGCGGATGAAAGTTGACCCCCATCGAGGGCCTGACTCGTTGAGCCAGGTCGGGAGGATGGGTGATCAGCGTGGAGGACTGGGCGGAGATCCGGCGGCTGCATAGGGCCGAGGAGATGCCGATCCGGGCGATCGCGAGGAAGTTGGGGATCTCGCGGAACACGGTCCGCAGGGCGGTGGCCGATGACGAGCCTCCGAAGTACCAGCGGGCGGCGAAGGGCTCGGTCGTCGATGCGGTCGAGCCGCAGATCCGTGAACTGCTCGAACAGTGGCCGGACATCCCGTCGACCGTGATTGCCGAGCGGATCGGCTGGCAGCGGGGCATGACCGTCCTCAAGGACAGGGTCCGTGATCTGCGGCCGGCTTACCGGCCCGTCGATCCGGCGTCGCGGACGGTCTATGAGCCGGGCGATCTGGCCCAGTGTGATCTATGGTTCCCGGCCACCGAGGTCCCCCTCGGGTTCGGGCAGAGCGGTCATCCGCCGGTGCTGGTGATGGTGGCCGGCTATTCGCGGTGGATCACGGCCCGGATGCTGCCCTCGAGGAACGCAGCCGATCTGATCGCCGGGCACTGGCGGCTGCTGAGCGACCTCGGCGCCGTTCCCAGGGCCCTGGTCTGGGACAACGAGGGGGCGGTGGGCTCGTGGCGGGCGGGAGGACCGCGGCTCACAGATGACTTCGCAGCGTTCGCAGGCCTGCTGGGCATCAAATTCGTCCTCTGCAAGCCCCGCGATCCGGAATCGAAGGGGCTGGTCGAGAGGGCAAACGGCTACCTGGAGACCTCGTTCCTGCCCGGCCGGGTCTTCGCGAGTCCAGCGGACTTCAACATCCAGCTCGCCGACTGGCTCAGCAAGGCCAACCGGCGGATCCACCGAACATTGCAGGCGAGGCCGTCGGACCGGCTGGAAGCCGACCGCTCCCGCATGCTCCAGCTGCCGCCGATCTCCCCGCCGGGCTGGTGGAAGGCGTCCCTGCGGCTGCCGCGGGACCACTACGTCCGTCTCGACACCTGCGACTACTCGGTCCACCCGCTTGCCATCGGCCGCCGGGTCGAGGTCGCCGCGGACTTGGACCAGGTCCTTGTGACCTGCGACGGCGTCGAAGTCGCCCGCCATGCCCGCTGCTGGGCCCGCCACCAAACCCTCACCGACCCCGACCATGCGGCGGCCGCGGCGGCAGCCCGAAAGGCGGCCGCCGGCAGGAAGCCCGTGCCGGCGCAGAACACCGACGTCGAAGAACGGTCGCTGGATTCCTATGACCGGGTCTTCGGTGTCATCGACGGCGGACTGACCACAGGCGAAGGAGCGGCATGATGACCAGCCCAAACGACACGAAGACCACAGCGAACGGCCGCGACGTCACCTCGGAGATCGCCTATCTCACCAGGGCCTTGAAGGCTCCGGCCCTGCGGGACTCGGTCGGCCGGCTCGCCGAGCGAGCCCGCTCGGAGGGATGGACCCACGAGGAATACCTCGCCGCCTGCCTGCAGCGGGAAGTCGCCGCCCGCGACTCGCACGGCGCCGAAAGCCGTATCCGGGCGGCCCGGTTTCCCTCCAGGAAGTCGCTCGAGGACTTCGACTTCGACCATCAGCGGTCGGTGAAACGAGAGTCGATCTCCCACCTCGGGACGCTCGACTTCGTCGTCGGGAAGGAGAACGTGATCTTCCTGGGGCCGCCCGGGACCGGCAAGACCCACCTCGCGACCGGTCTCGGGATCCGGGCCTGCCAGGCCGGGCACCGCGTCGCGTTCGCCACCGCCGCCCAGTGGGTCGCCCGCCTCGCCGACGCCCACCAGGCCGGCAA
>NZ_JBWKDV010000064.1:0-1726 GCF_056435825.1 Streptomyces sp. NPDC043876
TGGTGATGGTGGATCTGGAGTCCGGTCGGGATGCGGTTGTGGCGTCGGTGGCGGCGCTTCCCGCGGCGCTGGCGGTGGGTGAGCCGGAGCTGGCGATCCGTGATGGTGTGGTGAGCGTGCCGCGCCTGGTCCGCGTACCTGCCTCGGACAGCACGGCCGAAGCGGTCGCCGCCCTGGGCGGTACCTCCGGCACGGTCCTGGTCACCGGTGCCACGGGTGGCCTGGGCAGGCTCTTCGCCCGCCACTTGGTGACGGCCCATGGCGTGGAGCGCCTGCTCCTGACCAGCCGCCGCGGTGCGGAGGCCGAGGGCGCTGCCGAACTGGTTGCAGAACTCCATGCATTGGGTGCCCAGGCGGAGGTCGTCGCTTGTGATGTGGCGGACCGGGAGGCGTTGGCGGGGTTGTTGGCGGGGATTCCTGCGGAGTCTCCGTTGACGGGTGTGGTGCATGCGGCTGGTGTGCTGGATGACGGTGTGCTGGGTGCGTTGACTGCGGAGCGGGTTTCCGGGGTGTTGCGTCCGAAGGTGGATGCGGCGTGGAACTTGCACGAGTTGACGCGGGGTCTGGGGTTGTCGGCGTTCGTGTTGTTCTCGGGTGCTGCGGCGTCGTTCGGTGCGGCGGGTCAGGCGAACTATGCGGCGGCGAATGCTTTCCTGGAGGGGTTGGCGGAGCAGCGGCGGGCGGAGGGTCTGCTGGCGGTGTCGCTGGCCTGGGGCCTGTGGGCTCCGCAGTCCGGCAACGGAGCCGAGGGTGCAGTGGGCATGGCCGCGACGCTCGACGATGCCAACCTCCGCCGCCTGGCCCGCGAAGGGGTCGCCGCACTCACCGCCGAGGACGGCCTCGCGCTGTTCGACAGGGCGTTGGGGGTGGATGCGGCGGTGTTGGTGCCGATGCATCTGGATGTGTCGGTGTTGCGGGCTCGGGCGGTGTCGTCGGGTTCGACTCCGGCGTTGTTGCGGGCTTTGGTGCGGGTTCCGGCGCGGCGTGCGGCGGAGCGGCGGGGTGCGGGTGATGGTGGTTCGCCGTTGGTGGCGCGGTTGCTGGGTGTGCCGGTGGCCGAGCGTGAGGGTGTGCTGCTGGATGTGGTGTGTGGTCGGGTTGCTGCGGTTCTGGGTCATGGTGGTGCGGGGGCGGTGGATGCGGAGCGTGCGTTCCGTGATCTGGGCTTCGATTCGCTGACGGCTGTGGAGCTGCGGAACGTTCTGAAGGAGGAGACGGGGCTGCGGCTGGCGCCGACGCTGGTGTTCGACTATCCGACGCCGGTGTCGCTGGCGCGGCACCTGCTGGCCGAACTCGCCGTCGGCGATGAGCCCGCCGAGCAGAGCGGTGTACACGGGAAGGTGGTCTCGGCCGCGCGGTCGGCAACGGGCGTCGCGGACGACCCGATCGTCATCGTCGGGATGGGTTGCCGCTTCCCGGGTGGAGTCCGTACGCCTGAGGACTTGTGGCAGCTCGTTGCGAGCGGTGCGGATGGGGTCACGGCTTTCCCGACGGATCGTGGTTGGGATGTCGAGGGGTTGTATCACCCGGATCCGGATCATGTGGGGACGTCGTATACGCGTGAGGGTGGGTTCCTTCACGAGGCGGCCGAGTTCGATGCCGACTTCTTCGGGATCTCGCCGCGTGAGGCGCTTGCGATGGATCCGCAGCAGCGTCTGCTGCTGGAGACTTCTTGGGAGGCTTTCGAGCGGGCCGGGATCGACGCGACGTCGATGCGGGGCAGCCG
>NZ_JBWKDV010000065.1:0-1647 GCF_056435825.1 Streptomyces sp. NPDC043876
TCGCCGCACATGGACGGCATGCTGGAGGACTTCCGTGAGGTGGTGGCGGGGCTGGAGTTCGCCGCTCCGCGGATCCCGATCGTTTCCAATCTGACGGGTGCGCTGGTCTCGGACGAGATGGGTTCGGCCGACTTCTGGGTGCGGCACGTCCGGGAGGCGGTTCGCTTCCTCGATGGTGTGCGGACGCTTGAGGCCGCGGGTGTGACGACGTACGTCGAACTCGGTCCGGACGGTGTCCTCTCCGCCCTGGCCCAGGAATGCCTCACCGGCGACACCGCTGACACCGTATTCGTCCCCGCACTGCGCACGGGCCGCCCCGAGGCCGAGGCCGTCACGACGGCGCTCGCCCAGGCCTTCGCCCACGGCGTCACTGTCGACTGGAGCACCTACTACCGGGGCACCGGCGCCCGGCGTGTGGACCTGCCGACGTACGCGTTCCAGCGTCGGCGGTTCTGGCTGAGTGCGGCGGCGTTCGCGGCCGGGGATCCGGAGTCCATTGGTCTGGGCGAGGTGGCGCACCCGCTGTTGGGTGCGGCTGTGACGCTGGCCGACTCGGAAGGGGTCCTGTTCGCGGGTCGTCTGTCGCTCGATACCCATCCGTGGATCGCCGACCACACCATCCTGGGTGGCGTGTTGCTGCCGGGTACTGCCTTTGTGGATCTGGCGGTGCGTGCGGGTGATGAGGTGGGTTGCGATGTGGTGGAGGAGTTGACGCTGGAGGCGCCGTTGGTGTTGCCGGAGCGTGGGGGTGTTCAGCTTCAGCTGGTGGTCGAGGGGGCTGTGGAGGCGGGTGGTCGGCCGTTCGGTGTGTACTCGCGTCGTCAGGACGCGCCGGCGGATGAGCCCTGGACCCGCCACGCGACGGGCGTCCTCGCCACCGGCGCCCAGCCCGAAGCGGCACAGGACTTCGCGGACTTGGCCGTCTGGCCGCCGCAGGGTGCCGATCCTGTCGACATCGACGGGCTGTACGGAGAACTCGCAGGGGACGGAATGGCCTACGGGCCGCTCTTCCAGGGGTTGAAGTCGGCCTGGCGCCGGGATGGTGTGCTGTTCACCGAGGTGGTGTTGCCGGAGGCTGGTCAGCGGGATGCGGCGCGGTTCGGGCTGCATCCGGCGCTGCTGGATGCCGGTCTGCACGCCATCGGGCACGGCGACCCGGCCGGGCAGGACTCGCCGGGCGCGCTCCTGCCGTTCTCGTGGGCGGGGGTGTCGTTGTACGCCGTGGGTGCCTCGGCGCTGCGGATGCGTCTGACGCCGCATTCGGCGCAGGACCCGCATACTTTGGCGCTGCTGGTGGCTGATGAGACCGGTGGTCCGGTTGCCTCGGTGGAGTCGTTGATGTTGCGTCCTGCTTCGGCCGCTCAGGTGGGTGCGGTTGGTGCGGTTGGTGCCGGGCATGTGGAGTCGTTGTTCCGGGTGGAGTGGGTGCCGGCGCGGGTGGTTCCTGCTTCTGCCTCTGGTCTTCGGTGGGCGGTGCTGGGTGGTCCTGATGTGGTGGGGCTGGCGGGTACGGGGGCTCAGGTCGCCGAGTATGCGGATGTGGCGGCTCTGGTTGCGGCGCTGGAGAGAGGCGAGCCTCTTCCGGACGCGGTGTTCGTGCCGCCGGCGGCCGGTCAGGAGGACGGCGACACCGTGGACTGCGTCCAC
>NZ_JBWKDV010000066.1:0-1589 GCF_056435825.1 Streptomyces sp. NPDC043876
GATCATGTGCGGCCGGCGGTGGCGGGTCATCGTGGGCATGGTGTGGCGGTGGAGGTTCCGGCTGAGGTCCATGCGCGGTTGGCGGGGGTGGCGCGGGCCGAGGGTGTGACGGTGTTCATGGTGTTGCAGGCCGCGCTTGCGGTGCTGTTGTCGCGGCTGGGTGCGGGTACGGATATCCCGATCGGTTCGCCGAATGCGGGGCGTACGGATGAGGCGTTGGAGGATCTGGTCGGGTTCTTCATCAACACGTTGGTGGTGCGTACGGATCTGTCGGGTGATCCGACGTTCCGTGAGGTGTTGGGGCGGGTGCGGGAGCGGAGCCTTTCGGGGTTCGCGCATCAGGATGTTCCGTTCGAGCGTCTGGTGGAGGAGCTGGCTCCCAGTCGTTCGATGGGCCGCCACGCGCTGTTCCAGGTCATGTTGACCCTGCAGAACAATGCAGCGGCGGTTCTGGATCTCCACGGGTTGGAAGCGGAGCGGATATCGGCCGGTGATGCGTCGGCGAAGTTCGATCTTGATGTGATCGTGGGTGAGGAGTTCGACGGGTTGGGTGTGCCGGCTGGTATTCGTGGCTGGGTGACGGGTGCGGCGGATCTGTTCGAGCCGGGGACGGTGTCGCGGCTGGCGGGTCAGTTGGTGCGGGTGCTGGAGTTGGTGGCGGGTGATCCGGGGACGCGGTTGAGTGCGGTGGACGTGCTTGATGAGGCGGGGCGTCGTCGGGTGCTGGTGGAGTGGAACGACACGGATGATGCTGTGGTGCCGGTGGGCACGGTGGCGGAGTTGTTCGAGGTGCAGGTGGCGCGGGTGCCGGGTGCGGTGGCTGTGGTGACGGAGTGTGGGGAGGTGACGTACGGGGAGCTTGATGTGCGGGCGAACCGGCTGGCGCGTCATCTGGTGGGTCTGGGTGTGGGTCCGGAGTCGGTGGTTGCCGTGTGTATGGAGCGCGGTGTGGATCTGATGGTGGCGTTGCTGGCCGTGTTGAAGGCTGGTGGTGCGTATATGCCGGTGGATCCGGAGTATCCGGCGGAGCGTGTCGCGTACATGCTTGAGGACGCCGGGCCGGTGGTGGTACTGGCTTCGGTGGCGACGGCTGGTGCTGTGCCGAGTGGGGGCGTGCTGCTGGACGACCCGGAGACCATGGCGCGCTTGGCCGATCTGGAGAGCGCGCTGCTGAGTGGGCGGGCCGCGTTGCCGGCACATCCCGCGTATGTGATTTATACGTCGGGTTCGACGGGCCGGCCGAAGGGTGTGCTGGTTTCGCATGCGGGTGTGGCGAGTTTGGTTGAGGGCCATGTCCGGTATTTGGGTGTGGGTCCTGGTGCTCGTGTGGGGCAGTTCGCTTCGGCGAGTTTCGATACGTTCGGCTGGGAATGGCTGATGGCGTTGCTGTCGGGGGCGTCGTTGGTGGTGATTCCGCCGGAGCGGCGTCTGGGTGAGGCGTTGCCGCGGTTCCTGGCGGAGTGGGGGGTGACGCATGTGACGTTGCCGCCCGCGGTTTTGGCGACGTTGGATGAGTCGTCGGTGGGTGCGGATGTGGTGTTGGTGGTGGCGGGTGAGGCGTGTCCGCCGGAGGTGATGGCGCGCTGGGG
>NZ_JBWKDV010000067.1:0-1206 GCF_056435825.1 Streptomyces sp. NPDC043876
CAGCCGGTCCAGGTCGTCCTGCGCAACGCGGTACTGCCCGTCGAGGACGTCACGCTCGACCCCCACGGCACCGACCCGGCCGAGCAGCTCCTCGCACACGCCGGCCTCTCGATGGATCTGAACCGAGCCCCGCTGATCAGCGTGCACGTCGCTGCGGTCGATCCGGAGACGGACCGGTGGCTGGCCCTGGTACGGGTGCACCACATGGTGCAGGACCACACCGCGATGGAGGTGCTGCTCGACGAGGTCGAGGCCTTCCTGACCGGGCGAGGCGCTGAGCTTGCGCCGGCGCTACCGTTCCGTACCTTCGTCGCGCAGGCACGCGCCGGTTCGGAGAGCGGGGAGCACGAGCGTTACTTCGCCGAGCTGCTGGGTGACGTCGACGAGTCGACCGCACCGTACGGGGTCGTCGACGCGCGCGGCGACGGAGCGGACGCCGTCCGAGCCGTGGTGCCGTTCGCGCCGGAGCTGACCGAGCGGCTGCGGGATGTCGCCCGCCGACTGGGCGCCAGCCCTGCCACGGTTCTGCATCTGGCCTGGGCGCGCGCACTCGCCGCGATGTCCGGACGTACGGACGTAGTGTTCGGAACGGTGCTGTTCGGCCGCATGAACGCGGGTGCAGGTGCCGACCGGGTACCCGGGCCGTTCATGAACACGCTGCCCGTGCGCGTACGGACCGACGAGGTCGGCGCCCTGCAAGCGGTGGCAGCGATGCGAGGTCAGCTGGCGGAGTTGCTGGAACGCGAGCACGCACCGCTGGCCGTGGCTCAGCAGGCCAGCGGGGTGGCCGGCGACTCACCGCTGTTCACCTCGATTTTCAACTACCGGCACAACGCGGCCCGGCCGGCCGCACCGACGGCCGGGAGCGAACCGGACCCGCGCGAGGAGCAGAGCGGGATCCGGACGGTCTTCTCGCGCGAGCGCACCAACTACCCCCTTTCGGTCGCCGTCGACGACCGCGGTACCGAGATCGGGCTGGCCGTGGACGCGGTCGCCCCGATCGATGCACGCCACGTCGGCTCGGCCGTCCGCACTACCGCCGAGAACCTCGTCGCCGCGCTGGAGCAGGCGCTGGACGCGGGCCGCGATCTTCCGCTGAGGGACGTTCAGGTCCTGGGTGTGGAGGAGCGGCGTTTGGTGGTGGAGGGGTGGAACGATACGTCGGTGGGGGTTCCGGCGGGGTTGTTGCCGGAGTTGTTCGAGGCT
>NZ_JBWKDV010000068.1:0-1053 GCF_056435825.1 Streptomyces sp. NPDC043876
TCGTCAACGTGGTCGACATCGCCCGCCTGATGCCCCACGAGGAGCACCCGCACGGCATGACGGACACCGAGTACAACGCCCTCTTCACCACCGACCGGCCCGTGATCTTCGCCTACCACGGCTATCCGTGGCTGATCCACCGCCTCGCCTACCGCCGCACCGGCCACCCGAACCTGCACGTGCGCGGATACAAAGAGTCCGGCACGACCACCACCCCCTTCGACATGGTCGTGCGCAACGACCTCGACCGGTACCGGCTCGTCATGGACGTCATCGACCGCGTCCCCGGACTCGCCGACCACGCCGAGGGCCTGCGCCAGAGCATGACCGACCAGCGGAACCGCCACCACACCTGGATCCGCCTCCACGGCACCGACCTGCCCGAAGTCACCGACTGGTCCTGGCCCTACTGACCACCCGCCCGGGCTGGGGAACGCCCGGGTCCGGGAGGGTACCGAACGGCCCTTCCCGGATCGGCCGCCGCCAGCGGAGAGTGGAGGCGGACCCGAACGGAGAACCGCCATGAGCACCTCTTCCCCTCACCGGCTCACCTCCTCCCCCAACCGCTTCGACCACGCCTTCTCCCCAGAGCACCGCGCCAGCCTGCTGACACTCGCCCACGAGGCAGACTTTCCCGCCGGCGCACGCCTGTTCAACCAGGGCGGGCACGCCAGCCACTTCTGGGTCATCCGGTCAGGGAACGTCGGCATGGACGTGCACGTACCCGGCCGGCAGGCCGCAGTGGTCGAGACCGTCGGCCCCGGCGAGCTCGTCGGCTGGTCCTGGCTGTTCCTCCCCTACACCTGGCACTTCGGCGCCGAGGCCATGACGCCGCTGCGTACCGACGAGTTCGACGCCGCCGCTGTGCGCGAGCTGATGGACAGCGACCCCGCCCTCGCCTCCGCGATGTGGCAGTGGGTGGGACAGGTGCTCGCCCACCGGCTCGTCTCCGCCCGGATCCGGCTCCTCGACCTGTACGCGCCCCACGGCAGCGGAAGCCACATCTGAGATAATCGCCCCAAGACGTACCCGACCCGAGAGTGTGGCGTGGAT
>NZ_JBWKDV010000069.1:0-1011 GCF_056435825.1 Streptomyces sp. NPDC043876
GAGGGGGTGCGGGCGCGTCGGCTGGAGTTCGGGTATGCGTCGCATTCGGTGTTCGTGGAGCCGGTGCGTGGGCGGTTGCTGGAGGCGCTGGCCGACGTCCGTCCGGTGAGCGGCGAGATCCCGTTCTATTCGACGGTGGAGGCTGCGGCGATCGACACGGCGTCGTTGGACGCGGAGTACTGGTTCGGGAATCTGCGTCGGCCGGTGCGGTTCCAGGAGACGGTCGAGCAGCTGCTCGCGGACGGTTTCCGGGTGTTTGTGGAGTGCGGCGCGCATCCGGTGCTCACCGGGGCGGTGCAGGAGACCGCGGAGTCCATGGGCCGGCAGGTGTGCGCGGTCGGTTCGCTGCGCCGCGGCGAGGGGGGCTTGCGTCGTTTCCTGACTTCGGTGGCGGAGGCGTTCGTCCAGGGCGTGGAGGTGTCCTGGCCGGCCCTGTTCGAGGGCACCGGTGCCCGTACCGTCGACCTGCCCACCTACCCCTTCCAACGCCGGCACTACTGGGCACCCGATGGCTCCGCATCGGCAGCGCTCACGCTGGACAGCCGACCGGACGAAACCGCCGCAGTTCCGTCGGACACGACGGATCTCGCTGGACAACTCCGCCGGAAAATTGTGTCGTTGACCGCCACCGAGCAGGTCGAGCGGTTGCTCGACCAGGTACGCGACGGTGTCGTCACCGTCCTCGGACTGGACGCCCACGCCGAAGTGCGCGCGGAGGCGACGTTCAAGGAACTGGGCGTTGAATCGCTGACCGGTGTCGAGCTGAAGAACCACCTCCGTGCCCGGACCGGACTGCACGTCCCGACCTCGCTGATCTACGACTGCCCGACTCCCCTCGCCGCCGCTCACTACCTCCGCGATCAGCTCTTGGGCCAACCTCGGGAACAGGCTGTCATCCACGCCGACATCCCGGTCGACGAGCCGATCGCGATCGTGGGGATGGGGTGTCGGTTGCCGGGTGGCGTGTCGTCGCCGGAGGGGTTGTGGGATCTGGTGGCGTCGGGGGTGGAC